>NZ_JAOWDA010000006.1:0-235 GCF_030336725.1 Citrobacter sp. Cb031 | reverse complement strand
TATCTTCGAGTGCCCACACAGATTGTCTGATAAATTGTTAAAGAGCAGTTGCGACGCGCTTTAGCGCTCTGTCGCGAGGTCCCGTATATTACGTTTTCCTCATTCAGAGTCAAGCATTTATTTTTGCTTTTCTCTGCGAGATTCTCAGTGGAACCCCGCTGACCCGGCGGTTTGTAATCCGTTGTTCCGTGTCAGTGGAGGCGCATTATAGGGAGTTATTTCAGGCTGACAAGGG
>NZ_JAOWDA010000005.1:0-237 GCF_030336725.1 Citrobacter sp. Cb031 | reverse complement strand
CCGCAGGCGTGCAACATGCGAAAAAAAAGCCCGTACTTACGTACGAGCTCTTTCTCAAATATGGCGGTGAGGGGGGGATTGACTCGCTTCGCTCGCCCTTCGGGCAGCCTGTTCGCTGCGCTCTCAGTCTGTCCAACTGGCTGCGCCAGTTGTCGAACCCCGGTCGGGGCTTCTCATCCCCCCGCAGGCGTGCAACATGCGAAAAAAAAGCCCGTACTTACGTACGAGCTCTTTCTC
>NZ_JAOWDA010000004.1:0-281 GCF_030336725.1 Citrobacter sp. Cb031 | reverse complement strand
CACACTACCATCGGCGCTACGGCGTTTCACTTCTGAGTTCGGCATGGGGTCAGGTGGGACCACCGCGCTACAGCCGCCAGACAAATTCTTTTCTAAGTGCCAAACTTTAACCGAAAAACTGGTGCTGATACCCAGAGTCGAACTGGGGACCTCACCCTTACCAAGGGTGCGCTCTACCAACTGAGCCATATCAGCACACTAAATTTGATGCCTGGCAGTTCCCTACTCTCGCATGGGGAGACCCCACACTACCATCGGCGCTACGGCGTTTCACTTCTGAG
>NZ_JAOWDA010000003.1:0-265 GCF_030336725.1 Citrobacter sp. Cb031 | reverse complement strand
GATTTAATTGGCCGGGATACTGTTGTTGATGAGTTTAATACAGAGCAACGTAAGTTACCCGCTTACAGAGTTGTAAATAAGGCATAAATATATTTTTGTAGATTACAGTACAGGGAAAGAACACGTAACGATCGTTTTTATACATATAAAAAGCAGGTGTGCCAGATTCGTCGGGCGCGACGTCACTGAACTCATCTGATGTTATCGACAATATGCTCATTACCCTGGTTAAGGCGCAATAATATGAAATGGAATCAGTCAGACA
>NZ_JAOWDA010000002.1:0-211 GCF_030336725.1 Citrobacter sp. Cb031 | reverse complement strand
TAATAAGTGGCGGAACGGACGGGACTCGAACCCGCGACCCCCTGCGTGACAGGCAGGTATTCTAACCAACTGAACTACCGCTCCACCGAATTTCTTTGTCACTACCCGGATTATTCATCCCGGTTTACTGCAATTTGATGCCTGGCAGTTCCCTACTCTCGCATGGGGAGACCCCACACTACCATCGGCGCTACGGCGTTTCACTTCTGAG
>NZ_JAOWDA010000001.1:0-142600 GCF_030336725.1 Citrobacter sp. Cb031 | reverse complement strand
TTGTTCCGTGTCAGTGGAGGCGCATTATAGGGAGTTATTTCAGGCTGACAAGGGGAAATTTAAAATAATCTTCCGAGTGCCTACTTTTCCACCAAAACAGCCTAAACAGCCAGTTTTTCGAGCGTCTTAAAGCCATAACGCTGCAGCACGGGCAATAATTGTTCGGCTTCTGCCGTCATTGCCATGCAGAATGCGACATTCTCATCAGTTGATTTCGCGTCTGGCGCTTCATGTTCTAATAACCAGGCCGTACGACGCGCAATCGCGGCACCAGAATCTACTAGCCGCGTCCCCTCAGGCAGGACCTGTAAAAGTTCTTCCCGTAATAGAGGGAAATGGGTGCATCCGAGCACCACCGTGTCAGGTGGTTCCGACATCCGCAGCCAAGGGCGCAGGACACGACGCAGTTCTTCCAGAGAAACGGTTTCACCGTGCAGCTTCGCTTCCGCCAGTTCCACCAGTTCAGCGGAACCCAGCATCGCTATCTGACATTCGTTAGCAAACCGTGCAATCAACTCATGGGTATATGAACGCTTCACCGTTGCACGCGTAGCCAGCAGTCCCACCACACCATTCGCCGTGAGTCGCGCCGCCGGTTTAATAGCAGGCACCACGCCCACAACCGGAAAGGCAAATTTCTCACGTAATGCAGGGAGCGATACCGTGCTTGCTGTATTACACGCGATGACCGCAAGAGAGAGGGGATAGCGCTGCTGGACCGCAGTCACAATCTCAACAACACGTTCGACGATAAACTCCTCGCTCTTCTCTCCATAAGGAAAGGCGACGTTGTCGAAAGCGTATATATAGTGGAGATCCGGCAGAAGACGCCGGATCTCGTCATAGACCGACAACCCACCGACGCCGGAATCAAACACCAGCACGGTGGGACGCGGATCAGAAAGTGTAGCTGCCAGACAAGGTGTATTCCCGTCCTGCAGTTGCGTAGCCATAAACTGTCTCGTAATCTTTATCGAACAGGTTGGCGATTTTACCACGAACTGTCAGCTGTGAGGTGATTGGATATGACACGCCAAGATCCCACAGGCTAACCCCACCCATTTTTACCGGCTGGTAGGTTACGTAGTCAGTGTCATAACGCGTTCCCAGGTAATGATACGTCAGGCCCCAGTCAAAATCATAAACCTGCCAGTCGAGCTGGTACTTCACCTGGTTCTTAGAACGCCGTGCGAGCGGCTTGTCCGTAATCGCATTGCGCGAATCGACATAATCGTAGCTCAGCGTATGTGCCAACGGCCCGGTATCAAAGTTTGCGGTCGCTTCCACACCTTTAATACGAACTTTACCTTCGTTAAAGTATTTCTCGGTATGCGGGTCGTAATCGATCATGTCGTCAATATCATTACGATATCCGGATACACGCCAGTTCACGCCCGCCGTTAAGCCTTCAAACGCCCCTTCCCATTGCTTACTTTGTTCAGGATCCAGGTTCGAATTGCCGTAATAACCATGCAACTGTCCGAGATTAGGCGCTTTGTAAGATGTACCGTAGGACGCAATAAAGCGATAGCCTTCAATAAACTCCCATCCGGCGCTGGTCTGCCATGTGCCATGACGGCCAAACTCGGAGTTATCATCACTGCGCGCCGCACCTTCAAAGGTAAAGTCGCCCAGTTGCTGCAACCCGGTCAGGTAGAGACCCGTATTACGCTGATCGTAACCGTCCGTGACATACCCGGTGCCAGGCGTCGTGGTTTGCTTTTGCCAGTCAACGCCTGCGCCTACGTTACCGTGACCAAGCACCATACTGTTGGACCACTGAACATTATATTGCTTCATATCATCCAGTGTGGCCGAGGAGTCATAGCGACCATAATCCGGATCATAGTTGTAATCTTTACTATGGCTATAGCTGGAAACCAGTTGCGACTGGATAAGCTCGCCATTAAAGCGCAGCCCGGCATCCCAGCTTTGGCTATAGAGCTGACGGGTATCCACTAACGGCGTCCCAGGATAATAATACGCGTCATAATCTGTTCGGTTATCATAGCCGTAGCCGCGAACAAACCCGCTCCATGTATCGGAAAAGTTATGTTCCAGCGCGCCATACAGCGTCTTACTTAAGAAACCGTCTTTGTCGGGCTGAGCCTGAGAGCCAGTGCTACCGTATGCGACAACATCAAAACCTTTGGTATAGGCATAATCGCCCATTAGTGTGACGCGCGTATTTTCGCCAAGCTGTTGTTGGGTTGAGACATCGTAATTCTGATACCCATTGCTCCCCACACCGGCAGTGAGTTCCGTCCCCGGCTTTTCACGCGTAGTAATGATATTCACCACACCGCCAATCGCATCAGAACCATAAACCGCCGAACGCGGCCCACGAATGTATTCGATACGTTGCACTAACGAGACGGGGAACTGGCTAAGATCGGCTGCGCCGCTAACCCCTGCCAAGTTCAGACGCACGCCGTCAATCAACACCAGCACATGGCTGGCGTTGGTGCCGCGAATAGAAATAGACGAATTTTGTCCCATACCACCGTATTGGGCGATATCCACGCCCGGCAGGCGACGAAGCACATCATTGACGGAAGTGGATTGCCAGCGATCGATATCCTGACGTGTAACAACGGTGATAGGGGCAAGTACAGCGCTACGAGGCTGCTGAAAACGGTTGGCAGTGACGACGAGAGTATCTGGGCTAGTGTCCTGCGCCCAACCCGAAAATGCTGTGACGGACAGCGCCGTGCACAGCAACGATTTTTTAATCATTGTAAAGCATCCACAATATAAGAAGGATGCCGCAGGTCCCACCGATAGTACGCGATGATGAAAGCCAGATGCGACGTTAGCCGGCAGGTCTTCGGGCTTGGAGGCAACTTAAAGAGATGATGACTTCCCACGGCAAGCCGCAGTGTCTGCACCAGGTGCGCTCATCTCCTACCTTCCTTACCGCTGCGCGTCAGCTCCAGATTCACACTGGATTCCCTTTTAACTCACAGGACCGGAAAACGGATGCTACAGTTTGTTACAACCTGGTGTCCAGACCGCGCATCACAATATCGGAAATCATCAATGACTGGACATCTGTTGAGCAATCCCTACAATCCCCGCGTACTTTTATTTTTCAGGACGCATCATGACCCCCGAACACCTTCCGACAGAACAGTACGACGCCCAGTTAGCTGAAAAAGTAGTGCGTCTGCAGAGCTTAATGACGCCATTTTATGCACAGGCTCCGGAAGTGTTTCGCTCGCCGGTCAGCCACTACCGTATGCGCGCGGAATTTCGTCTGTGGCATGACGGGGATGATCTGTACCACATCATGTTCGACAGCCAGACCAAAAGCCGTATCCGCGTCGACAGTTTCCCGGCGGCCAGCGAGCTTATCAACACGCTGATGACGGCAATGATCGACGGCGTTCGCAACAACCACGTCCTGCGCCACAAACTGTTCCAGATTGATTACCTCACTACCCTGAGCGATCAGGCGGTGGTATCGATGCTGTACCATAAAAAGCTGGATGATGAATGGCGTCAGGAAGCTGAAGCGCTGCGGGATGCGTTACGGGCGCAAAACCTGAACGTGCATCTGATTGGCCGGGCAACCAAAACCAAAATCGAGCTGGACCAGGATTACATTGACGAACGCTTGCCGGTTGCGGGTAAAGAGATTATCTACCGCCAGGTTGAGAACAGCTTCACCCAGCCGAATGCCGCCATGAATATTCAGATGCTGGAATGGGCGATTGATGTCACCAGGGGATCAAAAGGCGACCTGCTTGAGCTGTACTGCGGCAATGGCAATTTCTCGTTAGCCCTCGCACAAAACTTCAACCGCGTGCTGGCCACTGAAATCGCTAAACCGTCCGTGGCTGCTGCGCAATACAACATTGCGGCTAACCATATTGATAACGTACAAATTATCCGCATGGCGGCTGAAGAGTTTACTCAGGCGATGAACGGGGTTCGTGAGTTCAACCGTTTGCAGGGAATCGATCTGAAGAGTTACCAGTGTGAAACCATTTTCGTTGACCCACCGCGCAGCGGTCTGGACAGCGAAACAGAGAAAATGGTGCAGGCGTACCCGCGAATTCTGTACATCTCCTGTAACCCGGAGACATTGTGTAAGAACCTGGAAACGTTAAGCCAGACGCACAATGTTTCACGCCTGGCTCTGTTCGATCAGTTCCCGTATACGCACCATATGGAGTGCGGAGTATTACTGACCGCCAAGTAAATGATGTCCTGGCCGGGGGCGCTTCGCTTGCCCGGCCTACAAATATTACTCCACGATTTCCTGTCTACGGTTCCGCACTTTAAAGCCGATCCAGAACACCAGAATCACTGACAGAACCGCCGGGAAGAAGTTAGAGCCAATATCCGGATATTCAGCGCGTACCACAGTGCTGTACAACAGAACGCCGAGAATAAAACAGGCGGCGGCCAGGCCCGGTAATCCCACAGGCATGGTGCGGTTTTGATAGCGTTGATGCAGACAATAAACCGTCAGCACCAGCGAAATAATTGGGAATACTGAGAATGGCACAATGGAGCTAAACAGCGCCGCAAATGTGCCATTGATCGATAAGCCAGCAACCAGCGCCAGCAGCAGCGTACCTTTATCTTGACCTGACTGTTTCATTGCTCGTCCTTCTCGTTACTCGGAGTGATGCGTCATCTTCTCTTGTTCACGGCGGTACCAATAAAATGCGCCCTTCGCGATCATGCGCAGTTGCAATACCAGCCGTTCTTCCAGTTGTCGACGCTGCTCGGCGCCAACATCCAGTGCTTCTGCCCCGGCGCTGAACACAATGGTGACCATGGCTTCGGCCTGCGCTTCAGTAAACGCACGAGGCATATGGTTTTCGAGTTCGAGATAGTCCGCAAGTTCCGCAATGAAGTGCTGAATTTCACGAGCGACCGCTGCGCGAAACGCTGCGGAGGTTCCCGAACGCTCGCGCAATAATAAACGGAAGGCGTTGGGATTGTTGCCGATGAACTCCATAAATGTTGAGACCGAGGTGCGGATCACACTCCCGCCCTTCGCGATACGCTGACGCGCCTGACGCATCAACTGACGCAGCATCAAACCACTCTCATCCACCATCGTCAGGCCGAGTTCATCCACATCGCGGAAATGGCGATAAAACGAGGTTGGCGCAATGCCCGCTTCACGAGCGACTTCGCGTAAACTGAGGCTGGCAAAACTACGCTCAGCGCTGAGTTGACTAAATGCGGCTTCTACCAGCGAACGCCGGGTTTTTTCTTTTTGTTGCGCTCTAACGCCCATCACGATGTCTGAATCCTTCCACATACCTTGCTGGCACTATACCAGAGATTAGGCGGTTGGCATGGCTTTGTGAATGATTGTTTACGCGCAGTTTGTGCTTCGAGTTCGCAAAAAAGCACAACGATAATTGGGTTATCCCGACAACGATGTTACTATTCTGTTGCTTTTATGTATAAGAACAGGTAAGCCTGACCATGTCACATTCCTACGATTACGATGCAATAGTAATAGGTTCCGGTCCCGGCGGCGAAGGCGCTGCAATGGGTCTGGTTAAGCAAGGAGCGCGCGTCGCGGTGATTGAGCGCTATCATAACGTCGGCGGAGGCTGTACCCACTGGGGGACCATCCCGTCGAAAGCCCTCCGCCACGCCGTCAGCCGTATTATTGAATTCAATCAGAACCCACTTTACAGCGACCACTCCCGACTCCTTCGTTCTTCTT
The DNA here is from genome assembly GCF_030336725.1 of Citrobacter sp. Cb031. NCBI lineage: Bacteria > Pseudomonadati > Pseudomonadota > Gammaproteobacteria > Enterobacterales > Enterobacteriaceae > Citrobacter > Citrobacter sp. Cb031. The sequence goes on along the minus strand of NZ_JAOWDA010000001.1, from coordinate 136,902 downwards.
TCGCCGATATTCTCAACCACGCTGATAACGTTATTAATCAGCAAACGCGTATGCGGCAAGGATTTTACGAGCGCAACCACTGTGAAATTTTGCAGGGAAATGCCCGTTTTGTTGATGAACACACACTCGCCCTTGAATGCCACGACGGCACGGTGGAAACGCTGACCGCGGATAAGTTCATCATCGCCTGTGGTTCACGCCCCTATCATCCGGTGGATGTCGACTTTTCCCATCCCCGGGTTTATGACAGCGACTCTATCCTGAGCCTGCACCATGAACCCCGCCATGTTTTGATTTATGGCGCGGGAGTAATTGGCTGCGAATATGCGTCGATCTTCCGTGGAATGGACGTCAAAGTCGATTTAATCAACACCCGCGATCGTCTGCTTGCGTTCCTCGATCAAGAGATGTCCGACTCGCTCTCTTACCACTTCTGGAACAGCGGAGTGGTCATTCGCCACAACGAAGAGTACGAGAAGATTGAAGGTTGCGATGACGGCGTCATCATGCATCTGAAATCCGGTAAGAAACTGAAAGCCGACTGCCTGTTGTACGCCAATGGCCGTACCGGTAATACCGATTCGCTGGCGCTGGAAAATATTGGGCTAAAAACCGACAGCCGCGGACAGTTGAAGGTCAACAGCATGTACCAGACGGCGCTGCCGCACGTGTATGCCGTAGGAGATGTGATCGGCTATCCGAGTCTGGCATCGGCGGCCTACGATCAGGGACGCATTGCCGCCCAGGCATTGGTAAAAGGCGAAGCTACCGCGCATCTGATCGAAGATATCCCGACCGGGATTTATACCATTCCGGAAATCAGCTCCGTCGGGAAAACCGAGCAGCAGCTCACGGCCATGAAAGTTCCATACGAGGTTGGCCGCGCCCAGTTTAAACATCTGGCACGTGCGCAAATCGTGGGTATGAGTGTCGGAACGCTGAAGATCCTGTTCCATCGCGAAACGAAAGAGATTCTGGGGATCCACTGCTTTGGGGAACGCGCGGCCGAAATTATTCACATCGGTCAGGCGATAATGGAGCAAAAAGGTGGTGGTAACACCATCGAATACTTCGTTAACACCACCTTTAACTACCCAACCATGGCGGAAGCCTATCGGGTAGCAGCGCTAAATGGCTTAAACCGCCTGTTTTAACGCACTGTCGAAATGGCCATCCATTGACCCACGGATGGCCTCTGCCAGCTGTTCATAACGGCTGCGCAGCGGCGAACCTGGACGATACACCAGGCCAATCGTACGGCGCGGTTCAGGCTTGATGCAGGGCAGATAGACAACGCCATCACGCTTACGCTCCGGCGGCACGGCCAGCGCAGGCAGTAAGGTAATACCGCTGCCTGCCGCCACCATGTTACGCAGCGTTTCCAGACTGGTCGCCCGGAAATGGGTATCCTCATCAGCACCCGCTTCAAAGCAGAAGCCCATCGCCTGATCGCGCAGGCAGTGGCCATCCTCTAGCATCAGCAGTTTCTCACCCGCCAGATCGGACATCGGCACACAGTCGCGGTTTGCCCATGGGTGATCTTCATAGATCGCCAGCAGCATAGGCTCATCAAATAACGGTACTTCGATGAACGCCTCACTCTCTTTCACCAGCGCCAGAATGACGCAGTCGAGCTTACCGCTATCCAGTTGCGCCAACAGCTGATGCGTCTGCGCCTCATGGAGATACATTTCCAGTTTTGGGAAGGTCTGGTGCAACATAGGAATAATATGCGGCAGCAGGTATGGCCCCACCGTTGGGATCAAACCAATATGCAGCGGTCCAGACATTGTCTCGCCTTGTTGGCTTGCCATCTCCTTGAGCACTTTGACCTCGCGCAGCACGGTGCGCGCCTGATCCACCAGCAGTAAACCTGCCTGAGTGAACAGCACTTTGCGACTCGTACGCTCCAGCAGCATGACGCCAAGCTCATCTTCCAGCTTGCGGATCTGTCCGCTCAGCGTTGGCTGACTAACGTGACAGGAGTCTGCCGCTCGTCGGAAGTGACGATGTTCGGCTAGCGCCACCAGGTATTCAAGATCACGAATATTCATTATTCATCCTCCATCGCCACGATAGTTCGTAGCGATAGGTAGAATAGCAACGAACGATTATCCCTATCAAGCTTTCTGTTTAATAATGCACCACAGAAACGGAACGGTACCCCTTTAACCCTTGAAGCTACTGTCCGTTTTGAGAGTTTCTCTCATACTCGAAATAACTAAAGCCAACGTGAACTTTTGCGGACCTTGAGTCCGCATTTTTTTTGCGCCCGGCGCGAATACATTCAAAAAAATATATACAAAATATAAATTACATATTCTCATCCGATTATTTAAATTAAAACCATATTAAATTAAAATAATCAAAAACATTTTGTATCATTTATATATTTGACGCCCTGTCAGGTTCATAAATAATAACCGCGCGATATTCAATATATGGCAAATCGCAAGAACACTCGTTTCTTCGCCACTCTAATTATTTAGAGTACATTCACCCATATTTTTCTAATATTTATCGAATGGAATCTTTTATGAAACTCAATACTATTTCGCGATATTTTCTCGCGGCAGGCCTGATGTCGTGCGCCGCAAACGCATTCGCTCTGGAAGCCTGGAGCGGTCAGGCAGGTGGAAACACCATTGAAGTTATTTTTGACAGTAAAGTTTATAGTAACCGCTGGTATGTAAATGCCGATAATTGCCCACAGGGCGCGTCAGCTGAAAACTGGGATAATCCGTGGAGTTATGTGCGCGATGCCACAAAAGCGGAAATCGATCAATATGGCAACCCAACCACTTGTGAATCCGGGAGCGCCACGCCTGTTGCCCACGACGCATTCAGCGCCGAAAAAGATTATGCCAAAGATGATATTGTCGCTTATCAGGATGTGACATATGAAGCGTCCAGGCCCATTCCGGCTTATTCCTTCACCCCAGGTGCCGACAATCCGTGGAAACTCTATACGCCAGTACCCGACTGGCGTTCCAGCCAGGTTTACAACAAAGGGGACGAGGTCAAAGTTGACGGCCAGTCTTATGAAGCACTGTACTATACCGTTGGCGAAAACCCTTCTATTGCAGGTAACCAGAACCCGACCGGCACCAATGGCCGTCCGTGGAAACCGTTAGGCCCAACGGTCGAATTCACCCAGGAACAATTTAAGAATGCCCCACAGATCAATTCCATTGCGTTTTACGAACCCGGCAAACTGGCGGTGTACAAAGGAACGCCTTTTGTCGCTCAGACGAAAGTCAAAGGCGTTATGCCGTATGATAAAAACCCATGGGCAATTTATACCAACTGGACTGGCACCAAAGAGCGCGTAGGGACGCCGAAGAATCCGTGGCCTGCCCACGTTTATGCACCATACGTCGACTTTAGCCTGAACAGCATTCCGGATCTGGCGAAACTGGCGAAAGAGCAAAACATTACCCACTTCACCATGGCGTTTGTCGTCGCGAAAAGTGGCGAGCAGTGCATCCCAACCTGGGGTACGGCCTATAATCTGCAGGATTACTCACAGTACAGTAAAATAAAAGCGCTGCGTGAAGCCGGTGGCGATGTGATGGTTTCCATTGGCGGAGCGAATAACTCCCCGCTGGCGGCTGCCTGTAAGAATGTGAAAGATCTGCAAAAACTCTACTACGACATTGTTGATAACCTGAACCTGAACGTGCTGGATTTTGACATCGAAGGCACATGGGTGGCCGATCAGGATTCCATCGATCGCCGCAACCAGGCAGTAAAAGAGGTTCAGGCTCAGTGGAAAGAGGAAGGTCGCAAAGTCGGTATCTGGTACACCCTGCCGATTCTGCCGACCGGTCTGACGGCTGAAGGTCTGTATGTGCTGGAAAATGCGCGCCATGTCGGCGTTGAGCTGGCTGGTATTAACGTAATGACCATGGACTACGGTAATGCCGTCTGTCAGTCAGACGGTACCGAAGGGCAGAACATCCACGGTAAATGCGCCACATCCGCTATCGACAACATGTTCACCCAGTTGAAGAAAATCTGGCCAGAGAAATCTGACAAAGAGATCAACGCCATGATGGGCACCACCCCGATGATCGGTTACAACGATGTACAGGGCGAAGTGTTCTATCTGTCCGATGCGAAACTGGTGATGGACGACGCGAAAAAACGCAACCTCGGCATGATTGGCGCGTGGTCGATGACGCGCGATCAGCCGGGCGTGGCGAAGCAGGTCAGCCCGGAGCACAGCGGCATGACCGCACAGCAGGCACCGATGTACGCATACAGCCAGGTATTTGCGCCGTTTACGCATGACAATTCCGCAGATGAAGCGTCTACCGATCTTGCCGGTGATGTGAAAGCGGTTTATGTCGATGTTTTTGATGGGCAGCAGCGCATCAATGTAAATTTCGATACCAGCAAGCTGAGCGGCAGTAACAGTTACTCGGTAGATGTGGATGGTAAATATGCCTTCTCTACCTCCGGCAACAGTGTCTACTACAGCTACCGTTCTAACTACGGCACGCAAAGCACGGTACGGACCGGTGGCATGTCCTACATGTTAGCGCCAGGAAAAGTGATCACCGTTAAACGTACCAATCCGAATCCTGAAATCCTGGCACAGCTCACTGTGACGAGGGATATGCAGGAAGGTAACAATCCGGTCAAGGATGCCGGTGAAGTGAAATCGTTGACGGTTAAAAAAATCAACGGCGTACCGAATGTGGTTGTTGATTTTGACGCCAAAGCGCTGGGCTGGAAAGCAGCGAACGGTTCTGCGTGGGTCGTGAAAGTGATGGGTGACGCGAAAAACGGTAACTACATCTTCAGTTGTGACAACGGTAACTGCTATTACAGCTCTGTCAAAACAGCGGGAGATATCACCACGGTAACGTCTGGTGAAAGAGACATCTCCGAAGGTGAAACCATTGTCGTTGAACGTGTTACACCGAATCCGGCAACCGTCGCCAAACTGGTTGTTACGAAAGATATGCTGAAATAATCCTTTTCGCATAAAGTCAGAACCCCGTCTGCTCACAGCGACGGGGTTCTTTTTTTTTACACCAGCCGCGCCTTCGCGTAGTCGATCGCCTGCGCCACCTGCTGTGGCGACACGCCGCCTTTCGCCGCACGTTTATCCAGGCACGATTGCAACGAGAGGATCGGATAAACGTCATCGCCAATCACCTGACTGAACTTTTGTAAGTCGGCAAGCGACAGCGCTTCCAGCGGTTTGCCCTGACGAATCGCCTCGACCACCGTCTCACCCACAATATGGTGTGCTTCGCGGAACGGGACGCCTTTTGCTACCAGATAATCCGCCAACTCGGTGGCGTTAGCATAACCCTGCTGCGCCGCTTCCTGACAACGCGGACGTTTCACCTGAATGCCATCCAGTACCAGCGCAGCCATATGCAGACAGTCCAGCCAAGTGTCGAGCGCATCGAACAGCCCTTCTTTGTCTTCCTGCATATCTTTATTGTATGCCAACGGGAGACCTTTTAAGGTCATCATCATGCCGGTCAGCGCACCCTGCACGCGACCGCATTTGCCACGGATCAGCTCCAGCGCATCCGGGTTTTTCTTCTGCGGCATCAGAGATGAACCCGAAGTTACACGATCGGACAGCTCGACAAAGCCCGCTTCGCCGGTATTAAAGAAAATCAGGTCTTCAGCAAAACGCGACAGGTGCACCATGCCGATAGAAGCGTTGGAGAGTAACTCCAACACGTGGTCACGGTCAGAAACACTGTCCAGACTGTTACGCGTCGCCGAGGCAAAGCCCAGCCAACCGGCCAGCTGCTCGCGATCGATTTCATATGCCGTACCCGCCAGCGCGCCGCAGCCCAGTGGACTGACGTCCAGGCGCTTGAGCGAATCCTGCAGACGGCTCTCGTCACGCGCCAACATTTCGACATAGGCCAGACACCAATGAGCAAACGTCACCGGCTGCGCACGTTGCAGGTGGGTGTAACCCGGCATAACGGCGTCCTGGTTATTCTCTGCCGTCACCACCAGCGCACTTTGCAGCTGACGGTTGGCCGACAGTAATTCAATAACCGTGTCTTTACACCACAGTTTAAGATCGGTCGCGACCTGGTCATTACGGCTACGTCCGGTATGCAGTTTTTTACCAAGCTGGCCGACTTTATCAATCAGCTTACCTTCCACCCAGCTATGAATATCTTCGGCATCGCTTTGCAGGATCTGCTGCGGATTAACGCGAACCTCTTCCAGCAGAGTGTTCAGCGCCTCTTCCAATTGCAGTTGTTCATCGGCAGTCAGTACGCCGACCGTTACCAGCGCTTTAGACCAGGCCACAGAGCCGACAATATCCTGTTCTGCCAGGCGGTAGTCAAAACGCAACGAGTCGTTGAACTGTTTGAACCGCTGATCTGCTGCCTGTGTAAAACGCCCACCCCAAAGTGCCATAACTTGCTTCCTTAATATCTTGAATTTCAACGCCGGATGGCGCTTAGCTTATCCGGCGTACAGGTTCGGTTCACGTAGGCCCGATAAGGCATAACCGCCATCGGGTACAAAATAGTTTACGCTAAAATCCGCGTGCCAATTGGCATGCCGTTAAACAGCGCCGGCAGTTGCTCGGCATGACGCCAGGAGGCAATATCCACAGGGCGACCCAGCGTGCGCGCGGCATCCAGCGCCGCATTGACCTTCACGATCATGCCGTCAGTAATAATACCTTGTTCAATCAGTTGTTCCGCTTTCGCGGCGGTCATTTCGGCAATACGCTGGCCTTTACCATCCAGAATACCGCTTACGTCAGAGAGCAGGATCAGATCCGCACCCAACGTTGCCGCCAGCGCCGTTGCCGCCTGATCGGCATTAACGTTCATCAGCAGTCCGTCTTCAGTAACACCAATGGAGCTAACTACCGGCAGAAAACCGCCTTCCAGCAGTGTGTTAATCAGCTTAGGCGAACCCGGCTGCGCCAGTCCAACATGACCCAGCGCTTTATCGAGCGGCGTCACTTTTACGCTATCGCCATCACCAAGATACAGACCCACGGATGCGATGTGGTGCTTTTTCGCCCAGGCCAGTAAGGTTTTATTCGCTGTTCCCGCCAGGGCACCGGTAATAATGTCAATTTGATCGGCTGGCGTGACGCGCAGACCATTTTTCTTTTTCACCGGCAGGTTCAGCTGCTTCATAAGATCGTCAACCACGCAGCCGCCACCGTGCACAATGACCAGCGGTCGCTGATGTGACTCACGATAATTCACCAGTGCGGTAAACAGACGCTCCAGCGCCTCTTCGCTATCCAGTAAAACGCCGCCCAGCTTGATAATTAATGGATTCATCGTTGCACCCTTAAATAAGAGACTGCGTTTCAGCAAAGCCAAAACGAATATTTGCGCACTGCATCGCCTGTGCCGCCGCGCCTTTCAATAAGTTGTCTTCAGTTGCCACCACGATCAGGTGCTCACCCTGTACGGCAAACCCGATATCACAGAACGGTAAGCCAACCACGTTCTTCAGCGCCGGAACGCCTTTGTCATACAGACGCACCAGTGGCTTATCGCCATACGCCTGTTGCAACGTTTGAGCCACCTGCGCATGGGTTACGCCCGCTTGCAAACGGCAGGTGATGGTTTCCAGAATTCCGCGCGGGAAGTTGCCCAGATGCGGGGTGAAGATCACCTCCGCACCGAGGTGAGTAGCGATTTCCGGCTGATGGCGATGGGTAAACACGCCATACGGCTGCAGGCTCACCTCACAAAAGCTGTTGGAAATAGCCGCCTTACGTCCCGCGCCGCTCACGCCGCTGGTGGCGTTAATTACCGGCCACTGGCTGAGATCCAGCAGCCCGGCATCAATCAGTGGTTTCAGCGACAGCTGCGCCGCCGTCGGGTAGCAACCCGGCACGGCAATCAGATTCGCGTCTTTCAGTTGGTCTGCGCTCCACTCCGCCAGTCCATAAACCGCCTGCTCCAGCAGGTCGGGATGCTGATGGGTAAAGCCGTAATATTTTTCATAGAACGCGCCGTCGTTTACGCGAAACGCGCCCGAGAGGTCAAACACCACGCATCCGGCCTGCAAAAACTGCGGGGCCAGGTCATGGCTCACCTCATGTGCCGTTGCGAGGAACACAACGTCCACCCCTGCGCTAAACTCGCTGATATCTGACATTGGCTGTAACGGTAAATCGACAATGCCTTTCAACTGCGGATGCAAATCGGAGATTAATTTTCCTGCATCATTGCTTTGCGCTGAGACGGTCAAAGCGGTTATGGTCATATCAGGATGGCGATTTACATAGGTCACAAGCTCTGCGCCGGCATAGCCACTGGCGCCCACAATCAGCGTATTCAACATCGGGGCTGCTCACCTTCTTAGATTCTGTTGCCAGATATAAGCCTTTATCACCTCACCTTACACTTGGTGGGTTTTATTACGCTCAACGTTAATGTATTTTTATTCACAAATACTGCATGAATATTGATACTATCATGACCCGAGGTGTGTCAACAATGAAAAACAATTTACCGCCATTTATCGAGATATACCGCGCTCTGATTGCCATGCCGTCGATTAGCGCCACCGAAGAAGCGCTCGACCAAAGTAATGCAGGTTTAATCACTCTGCTGGCGGGCTGGTTCAAAGATTTAGGCTTTAATGTGGAGGTCCAGCCGGTTCCCGACACGCGCAATAAATTCAATATGCTGGCAAGCATTGGACAGGGAGCCGGTGGTTTGTTGTTGGCGGGCCATACCGATACCGTCCCCTTTGACGACGGACGCTGGACGCGCGATCCGTTCACCCTGACCGAGCATGACAATAAGCTCTACGGTTTGGGTACGGCAGATATGAAAGGCTTCTTCGCCTTTATCCTCGACGCGCTGCGTGACGTCGACGTCACTCAACTGAAAAAGCCCCTGTACATTCTGGCTACTGCCGATGAAGAGACCAGCATGGCGGGAGCGCGTTATTTCTCTGAAACCACCGCTTTACGCCCGGACTGCGCGATCATTGGCGAACCCACTTCTTTGCAACCTGTCCGCGCGCACAAAGGTCATATCTCTAATGCGATTCGCATTTTGGGACAATCGGGTCACTCGAGCGATCCGGCTCGTGGCGTGAATGCCATTGAATTGATGCATGATGCCATCGGCCATATCATGAATCTGCGCGATGATCTGAAAGAGCGCTATCACCATGATGCTTTTACCGTCCCGTATCCGACGTTAAATTTGGGTCACATCCACGGCGGCGACGCTGCTAACCGAATCTGCGCCTGCTGCGAGCTGCATATGGATATTCGCCCACTGCCCGGCATGACGCTTAACGATCTCAATGGCTTACTTAACGACGCGCTGACCCCGGTCAGCGAGCGCTGGCCGGGTCGCCTGACGGTGTCGGAGCTGCACCCGCCAATTCCAGGCTATGAGTGCCCACCGGATCATCAACTGGTACAAGTGGTTGAGAAACTGCTGGGCGCACAGACTGAGGTGGTGAACTACTGCACCGAAGCGCCGTTTATCCAGACGCTTTGCCCGACGCTGGTGTTGGGGCCTGGCTCCATTAATCAGGCGCATCAGCCGGATGAGTATCTGGAAACTCGTTTTATTAAGCCAACCCGCGAATTGATCACCCAGGTTGTGCATCATTTCTGCTGGCATTAACCGCTTATCGCCTCGCTAACCCTTTAGTGGTAAGCGAGGTAATTTATTAACATTTCCATAAGCAAAGCTTATTTGATTCGATGTGAATTAAATAACGTAAATTCCCGTCATTTTTTCGTTTGCTGAACCGATTTCGCAGCAATTGACGTCACGACTTTTACGTGGCTTTATAAAAGACGGCTAACAAACAAAGTCCGAGAGATTTCGTGTCACAGCAAGGCGGCAAGCGAGCTCATACCAGGAGCTTACATAAGTAAGTGACCGGGTGGGCAAGCGCAGCCAACGCCGATGTCGCGCGAAAGATACAGGACGCATAAATTAAAGATGGGGTGTCTGGGTTAATATGAACGAACAATATTCCGCGTTGCGTAGTAATGTCAGTATGCTCGGCAAAGTGCTGGGGGAGACCATCAAGGATGCGCTGGGAGAGAACATTCTTGACCGCGTAGAAACAATCCGTAAGTTGTCCAAATCATCCCGCGCCGGCAATGAAGTCAATCGCCAGGAGCTGCTCACTACGCTGCAAAACCTGTCTAACGACGAGCTGCTGCCGGTTGCCCGCGCGTTTAGCCAGTTTCTGAACCTGGCCAACACCGCCGAGCAGTACCACAGCATTTCGCCAAAAGGCGAAGCAGCCAGCAACCCGGAAGTGATTGCTCGCACTCTGCGTAAACTGAAAGAGCAGCCCAACCTCGATGAAGCCACCATCAAAAAAGCCGTCGAATCTCTCTCCCTGGAGCTGGTTCTCACCGCCCACCCGACCGAGATCACCCGCCGTACGCTGATCCATAAAATGGGTGAAGTGAACGCCTGTCTCAAGCAACTTGATAACAAAGACCTCGTCGATTACGAGCGCCATCAGCTGATGCGCCGTCTGCGCCAGTTGATTGCCCAGTCCTGGCATACGGATGAAATCCGCAAGCTGCGCCCAAGCCCGGTTGATGAAGCCAAATGGGGCTTCGCGGTGGTTGAAAATAGCCTGTGGGAAGGCGTACCAAATTATCTGCGCGAGCTGAACGAACAACTGGAAGAGCATCTGGGCTATAAGCTGCCCGTTGATTTTGTCCCGGTTCGCTTTACCTCCTGGATGGGCGGCGACCGCGATGGCAACCCGAACGTAACGGCGGATATCACCCGTCACGTGCTGCTACTCAGCCGCTGGAAAGCGACCGATCTGTTCCTGAAAGACATTCAGTTTCTGATTTCTGAGCTGTCGATGGTGGATGCCACACCGGAACTGTTGGCGCTGGTGGGCGAAGAAGGCGCAGCAGAACCTTACCGTTATCTGATGAAAACCCTGCGTTCACGTCTGATGGCAACCCAGGCCTGGCTGGAAGCCCGTCTGAAAGGCGAGAAATTGCCGAAACCTGCGGGACTTCTCACCCAAAATGAACAGCTCTGGGACCCGCTATATGCGTGCTATCAGTCTCTGCAGGCCTGTGGCATGGGCATTATCGCCAATGGCGAATTGCTCGACACCCTACGCCGCGTGAAATGTTTCGGCGTACCGCTGGTACGTATTGATATTCGTCAGGAAAGCACCCGTCACACTGAAGCCCTTGGCGAACTGACCCGTTATCTGGGCATTGGCGACTACGAAAACTGGTCGGAAGCGGATAAACAGGCTTTCCTGATCCGCGAGCTGAACTCCAAGCGTCCGCTGCTCCCACGTAACTGGGAGCCGAGCAACGACACCCGCGAAGTGCTCGACACCTGCCGGGTCATTGCCGAAGCCCCGTATGGCTCCATTGCCGCCTATGTTATCTCAATGGCGAAAACACCATCGGATGTACTGGCCGTACATCTGCTACTGAAAGAAGCCGGTATCGGTTTTGCTATGCCGGTTGCCCCGCTGTTTGAAACGCTGGACGACCTCAACAACGCCGATGACGTCATGTCTCAGCTCCTGAACATTGACTGGTACCGTGGCTTTATTCAGGGCAAACAGATGGTCATGATTGGCTACTCTGACTCCGCAAAAGATGCAGGCGTGATGGCGGCCTCCTGGGCGCAATATCAGGCGCAGGACGCGTTGATCAAAACCTGCGAAAAAGCCGGTATCGAACTGACGCTGTTCCACGGTCGCGGTGGCTCCATTGGTCGCGGTGGCGCGCCTGCGCATGCGGCGCTGCTTTCTCAACCACCAGGCAGCCTGAAAGGCGGTCTGCGCGTGACAGAACAAGGGGAGATGATCCGCTTTAAGTACGGCCTGCCGGAAGTGACCATCAGCAGCCTGTCGCTGTATACCGCAGCAATTCTGGAAGCCAACCTGTTACCGCCGCCAGAGCCGGAAGATAACTGGCGTCACATTATGGATGAGCTTTCCGATATTTCCTGTGAGCTCTATCGTGGATATGTACGTGAAAACAAAGACTTCGTCCCCTACTTCCGCTCCGCAACGCCAGAGCAGGAACTGGGTAAATTACCGCTCGGCTCACGTCCGGCAAAACGTCGCCCAACCGGCGGGGTAGAGTCTCTGCGCGCAATTCCGTGGATTTTTGCCTGGACGCAGAACCGCCTGATGCTCCCGGCGTGGCTGGGTGCAGGCACCGCACTGCAAAAAGTGGTTGAAGACGGTAAGCAAAGCGAACTCGAAGCAATGTGCCGCGACTGGCCATTCTTCTCCACACGTCTTGGCATGCTGGAAATGGTTTTCGCCAAAGCAGATCTGTGGCTGGCAGAATACTACGATCAGCGCCTGGTCAAAAAAGAGCTGTGGCCGCTGGGTGAAGAGCTGCGTCAGCGCCTGGAAGCCGATATCGATGTCGTGCTGGCGATTGCCAACGACTCACATTTGATGGCCGACCTGCCGTGGATTGCCGAGTCCATTCAGTTAAGAAATATTTATACTGACCCGCTGAATGTCTTACAGGCTGAGCTGTTACACCGCTCACGCCTGGCAGAAGAGCAAGGCAATGCACCGGATCCGCGCGTTGAACAAGCGCTGATGGTGACAATCGCTGGTGTCGCAGCCGGCATGCGTAATACAGGCTAACGTCCTCCCTCGTCGCCTTCGTGCTATTGTATGAAGGCGACAACAAAAACTGCTGTCATAACCGCTTCTTTTTCAATATATTCCCGCCTGAATATATTCACATTGTGAATATATCAACAGCAAAACACGATCCTAAGATCGTGATGCTTAAGTTCCTCTTAATATTAAGTCGCTACTCTTGGCGCTACGATTAAAGACAGGCTCACATTATGCAATCCTTACAACTCCAGTCTAAACCTAAATTTAGCTGGAAAGCCCTGGGTTGGGCGCTCCTCTATTTTTGGTTTTTTTCCACTTTACTCCAGGTCGTTATTTGTTTAACCGGATATAGCGGAACTAATGGATTACGCGACTCCTTGCTATTCAGTTCGCTGTGGTTGATCCCGGTATTTTTATTTCCAAACCGTATCCGTATTATTGCTGCCGTCATTGGCATGGTGCTATGGGCGGCCTCGCTGGCTGCTCTGAGCTATTACGTCATCTACGGGCAAGAGTTCTCGCAAAGCGTTCTGTATGTGATGTTTGAAACCAATGCGAACGAAGCCAGCGAATATCTCAGCCAGTATTTCAGCCTAAAAATTGTTCTTATCGCCCTGGCCTATACAGCTATCGCTATTCTGCTGTGGACGCGTCTGCGCCCTGTTCATATTCCATCGCCCTGGCGCTATCTGGTGTCGTTTGCGTTGTTATACGGTTTGATGCTGCATCCGATAGCCGTTAACACTTTCATCAAACACAAGCCGTTTGAAAAAACGTTGAATGGTCTCGCCTCACGTATGGAGCCCGCCGCACCGTGGCAATTCATCTCCGGGTATTATCAGTACCGTCAGCAGTTGACCTCACTCAATAGCCTGCTGAATGAGAACAATGCCCTGCCGCCGCTGGCTAACTTCAAAGATAACTCCGGCGATGCCCCACGTACGCTGGTGCTGGTCATTGGCGAGTCAACGCAGCGTGGTCGCATGAGCCTGTATGGTTACCCGCGCGAAACGACGCCAGAACTGGATGCATTGCATAAATCCGATCCTAACTTCACCGTATTCAATAATGTCGTGACGTCACGTCCGTACACCATTGAAATCCTGCAGCAGGCACTGACCTTCGCCAACGAGAAGAATCCGGACCTGTACCTGACTCAACCGTCTCTGATGAATATGATGAAACAGGCAGGTTATAAAACCTTCTGGATCACCAATCAGCAGACGATGACGGCTCGCAACACCATGCTGACCGTGTTCTCTAAGCAGACGGATAAGCAGTTTTATATGAATCAGCAGCGTACGCAAAGTGCGCGCGAATATGACAGCAACGTGCTGGCGCCATTTAAAGAAGTATTGGCCGACCCGGCACCGAAAAAGTTCATCATCGTGCACCTGCTGGGTACGCATATTAAGTACAAATTCCGCTATCCGGATGGTCAGGGTAAATTCGATAACAATGTCGACAACGTTCCCCCCGGCCTGGATGATGATGAGCTGGAAGCATACAACGATTACGACAGCGCGAATGTCTACAATGACCATATCATTGCCAGTCTGATCAAAGACTATAAAGCGACAGATCCGAACGGTTTCCTGCTCTACTTCTCCGATCACGGGGAGGAGGTATACGATACGCCACCGCATAAAACGCAGGGTCGTAATGAAGACAACCCGACGCGCCATATGTATACGGTACCGTTCCTGCTGTGGACCTCTGAAAAATGGCAGGCTGCACACCCGCGTGACTTCTCACAGGATGTGAATCGTAAATACAGCAGCTCAGAGCTTATCCACACCTGGTCTGATTTAGCGGGATTCACCTACGACGGTTTCGATCCGACCCGATCCATTACCAGCCCGCAGTTCAAAGAGACGACCCGCTGGATTGGCAATCCGTACAAAAAGAATGCCCTGATTGATTACGATAGCCTGCCGTACGGCGATCAAATCGGTAATCAGTAATACTCGTATCGGCCACTCTTAAAGAGTGGCCTTTTTTTATGATGGCGGTTACTGTTTCCCCTGTCTGCTGCCTGCAAGGGATTAACATGTATCACGACGTCAGCCATCTTCTCTCCCGCCTGATTAACGGCCCCACGCCGCTGCGCCAGGTTTATTTTGCCAGCACCAGTAGCTCAACGCCGGAGCTGGCGTATCAGGTCGATTTTCCCCGGCTGGAAATTGTGCTGGAAGGTGAGTTCACCGATAACGGAGTTGCTGGCGCATCCGCGACGTTACTGCCTTGCGATGTGATATTCGTTCCGGCTGGCGGCTGGAACTTTCCGCAGTGGCTCACACCGGTCACCACGCTCAGCATTCTGTTCGGCAAACAGCAACTGGGTTTCAGCATCGTCCAGTGGGACGGCAAGCAATATCATAATCTTACCCGCCAGCACGTCGCGCGGCGTGGGCCACGAATTGGCTCTTTCCTGCTGCAAACGCTCAATGAAATGCAGATGCAACCGCAGGAGCAACAAACCGCCAGGCTAATCGTTGCGAGCTTACTGAGCCACTGCCGCGATCTGCTGGGCAGCCAGATCCAGACCGCATCACGCAGTCAGGCGCTTTTCGAAGCCATTCGCGACTATATTGATGAACGCTACGCTTCGCCGCTCACCCGAGAATCCGTCGCGCAGGCGTTTTACATCTCACCCAATTACCTCTCCCACCTGTTTCAAAAAACGGGCGCTATCGGGTTTAACGAATACCTGAATCACACGCGACTGGAACACGCGAAAACGCTGCTGAAGGGTTATGAGCTGAAGATCAAAGAAGTGGCGCATACCTGTGGGTTTGTTGACAGCAACTATTTCTGCCGCCTGTTTCGCAAAAATACCGAACGTTCGCCGTCAGAATATCGTCGGCAATACCACAGCCAACTGACGGAGATAAAAGCTAATCCAAAGTAAGATGTGTGTGCTGTGGCGCAGAAAGCAGCTTTCGCACGGCACTCATCACCCGCTGCGGCTCACGCAGAAATGCGCTAATGCCCGACTGGACGTATCGGCTCTGCGTAAATCGCTCTGCTCCTGCCAGTTCAATATCGGTAATGAGCAACACCGCATCAGCGCGGTTAATATCCTCTTCCGTCAGGCGATTTTCAGTACCCAACGCGCCCTGAGTTTCAATCTTGATGCTCCATTTCTCCTGCTGGCAGAGTTTCTCCAGCCGTTCAGCAGCCATATAAGTATGGGCAACGCCGCTTACGCACGCGGTGACAGCAACCAGATATCGTACAGGTGCGATGGCCATACTATCCTCCTACTGTTACCTGAAATCCGGCGCATTCTGCCATCTTACGTATAAAACCTATCTCTTGCGCCGACGGGACGGGCACTTCTTTCATCGACCAGGGTAATCCGAGCAGGTTGTATTTCGGTTCGCCATATTGATGAAACGGTAGCAGGTGTACCTGCTTTATGCCTAATGATGACAACAGCGTCAACGCCTGCTGCGTGTTCTCTACATTCATCGTAAAGCCCGGAATCAGCGGCAGGCGAGGAATGACATTAACCCCTTCAGCGACCATTAGTCGTAAATTCGCCAGCACGCGCGGCAGGTTCATATTAATGGTCTCACGCGCCAAATGGACATCCATAATTTTGAGGTCAAACAGCACCTCATCGCACTCTCTTGCCAGCGATAACAAACGACTGGCTGGCGCAT
The DNA here is from genome assembly GCF_030336725.1 of Citrobacter sp. Cb031. Classification (NCBI taxonomy): domain Bacteria; kingdom Pseudomonadati; phylum Pseudomonadota; class Gammaproteobacteria; order Enterobacterales; family Enterobacteriaceae; genus Citrobacter; species Citrobacter sp. Cb031. The sequence continues at coordinate 120,637 of NZ_JAOWDA010000001.1, read as the reverse complement.
CGCCAGCCGTTTCAATCGCGCAGCGAACATCCCAGCGCCGCAGACGTTGCAGGAATCGTACGGCAAAGGGCGCTTGCATCAGCACTTCACCACCGGAAAGCGTCACCCCCCCGCCAGAGGTGCGAAAGAAAATATCATCTTTCATCACTTCACGTTCCAGCTCGTCCAGCGAGATATCACGACCGATACGTTCAAACGCCCCGGAGGGACACTCATCAGCATCACGTAGACAGGGTGTACAGTGCAGGCATTTACTCTCCCGCCGTACTGTTTCAATACGTGGGGAGAGAGATTCAGGGTTGGCGCACCACGGGCAGGTATGCGGACAACCTTTAAAAAAGACTACCGTACGAATACCCCGTCCATCATTCAGTGAGTAACGCTGAATATTAAATATACGCGCGACGTCCTCGCCACGTGGGTCAATAACCTCACAGCTGATGCGCGGTGCGGCGAATGATGTCATCCTGGATCTCCTTCGACAGCTCGACAAAGAAGGCGCTGTAACCCGCCACGCGCACCACCAGCCCGGCGAAATCTTGTGGGCGCAGCTGCGCTTCTCGCAATGTGTCGGCATTCACCACGTTAAACTGGATATGCTGGAGCTTGAGCTGGGTAAATGCCCGCAGAAAATCCGCCAGCTTGCGTAAACCAGCCTCACCTTCCAGTGTGGCTGGCGTAAACTTCACGTTCAGCAAAGTCCCATTGGAAAGCAATGTGTTATCCAGCTTGCTGACCGATTTCAATACCGCCGTCGGCCCTTGCATATCCTGCCCCAGCATCGGCGACAGCCCTCCGTCCGCCAACTGTTCCCCGGCGAAGCGACCATCTGGTGTCGCTCCGACGACCGAACCCAGCGGCACGTGCGCAGAGACAGTATATGAACCCGGCGTAAATTGCCCGCCGCGTGGATTCTGGTATTTCTCTACCTCTTTGCAGTAATGACGCAGCAGTTCGGCGCTGATGTTATCTACATCATCAATATCGTTGCCGTATTTTTCGAAGCGGTTAATCAGCCTGGCGCGAATTTTCTCGCCTTCCGGGGTAGCAAAGTTGTCTTTTAGCACCGACAAAAGTTCGTCAAAAGTTAAGCGCTGTTGTTCAAATACCAGTCCATTGAGCGCATGCAGCGAATCGCTCAGGTTCGCAATGCCGATTCCCTGTACGCCGGAGAAGTTATAACGCGCGCCGCCGTCGGTAATATCACACCCTTTATCCAGGCAATCGCTAATAAACGAGGAGAGCAGCGGCACCGGCGCCCAGTCGCGATGACCGATATCGCAGATATTACTGCCTTCGACCATCAACGTAATGTAGTGGCTGATTTTGGCACGAATATGCTTCAACAGGTCTTCGTACGTCAGCGCGCGATTGCCTTCGTTCTCATGCAGGCAGATTTCCATTACTTTCAGCAGATTAAACATGGCGATGTCGTGCAAACCGTATGTTCTGCCTGGAATAGACAGCTCGACACAGCCGACTACCGCGTAATCTCGCGCATCTTCCAGCGAGACGCCACGGTTAAGAAATGCAGGCACCACCACTTCATCATTAAAGATTTGCGGGATGCCGGTCCCGAGGCGAATGGTCTGTGCCGTTTTCATCAGGAACGGCGTATCGATCAACGCGTTCGTGCGCACACCGAGATTTGGTTGCGGCAGTTGTACGCTCTGATAAGCATCAAGGCAGAGAAACGACAGTACGTTTACCGCACTACGACCATTTTCCGTCAATCCCCCAAGCAGTGCGGTGTAACCCGTTGGGAAGCCAGCGAAATAACGCGCGCTGCTGGTGGATCGCAGCAGTACAATGTCATTGCATTTCACCCATAGCGATTCAAGGATTTCTTTTAAGAATGCAGGATCTTCTCCCTGCGTCAGCGAGGTCTGATAAAACGGCAGCATATACTGGTCGAAGCGTCCGAGTGAGAGCGAACTGGCGTTGGACTCATATTGCAAAATAATGTTCATGTACCAGAACAGCTGACATGCTTGCCAGAAGGTTTGTGGCTTATGCTGGGCGTTATGGCGGGAGTTTTCTGCAATCGTCAGCAATTCCTGACGTCGCTGCGCATCCGGGCAGTTTTCCGCCATTTTTTCTGCCAGCAGGGCGTAACGCAGAATGTGGCTTTGCGAAGCCTCAAGCAGCAACAGAGCAGCCTGATAAAAGTGGTTATCCGGCTGCTGCAGACAATGCGCCCGCATCTGCGCTACCAGTTCGCCAAGCCCGAGATTCAACAGGCGTGGATAATCAATAATGATATGCCCCTGACCTTTATCCGTCTGGTTAACGCTAAAAATCTGCGTACGGACAGCGGCTTTTACCTCATCGGTCATCTGACCGTTGATGAAATCTTTCATCGACCGCTTTTCCCAGTACGGATACAGCACATCGCGATAAAGATGTTTATCCTCTTCGCTGATGTCAAAACGGTCCTGCGGACGGGTTGGAAACTGCTCCAGCTCGTTGAGCAGCCAGTAAGGATCCATTTCCGGTGACATTATGCCCGCCCGCGGTTTAACGGTACGGTTCCCGGCTATCAGTTCCTCATCACGAATCGATATTTCAACGTGCTCAAGAATATATGCGGTGGCTTTCGCCCGCCGCAGAATAACCGGCTCTCCCTCCGTCTGCTGGTGGCTGGCGGTATATAGCAGCGCACGCTCAAGCGAAATTTCGCGGTTATTCTGAAACAGAGCGTTTTTTAAACGTTGGATACGGTTAGTCATGAGGAACTCCTGTAGAAAAACTGATGCCAGATGGCGCTGTGCTTATCTGGCCTACGTATCAGTAGGCCGGATAAGTCGAAACCACCCTCCGGCAAACAAACCGTTATGCGGTTTGCGCAAGGTGTGCGCCAATCTTGTTCATGATGGCGTCGGCACGTTTCACTGCATCGCTGATGTTGACACGAACGATAGTTTTGCCCGCAAAACGCTCTTCAAACTTAATACCAATGTCTTTGGTCAGAATCACCATGTCGGCTTCTGCCACATCCGCCGCGGTCAGTTCGTTTTCCAGACCGATCGACCCCTGAGTCTCAACCTTTACTTCCCACCCCTTGGCTTTAGCGGCGCTTTCCAGCGCTTCGGCGGCCATATAGGTGTGGGCAACGCCAGAAGGACATGCAGTTACTGCGATAATCTTGGTCATGACTCATTCCTCGCTTAATTCATTTCAAAATCTAAATCCAGGTCGTCTTCTTTCTGGTCGACCTGAGACACTTTTTTCCGCGCCAGACTTTTCAGTACATTAACGCACACTGCGGTCACTACAGCCCCCACGGCAACCGCCGCGATATAACCCAATTTTCCTTCCACGACCGGCAGAACAATCAGCCCGCCCCAGCCGGCATAACACTGCGCACCAAACAGCGCGGCGGTTACCGTGCCGCAGGCGGAACCCACCATAATGGATGGGATAACGCGCAGCGGATCGGCGGCAGCAAAAGGAATTGCGCCTTCCGTTACGCCAACGCAGCCCATCACCAGCGCGGCTTTACCGGCTTCACGTTCTTCAGAAGAGAAATTCTTACGACCAATCAGCGTCGCCAAACCTAAGCCCAGCGGCGGCACGCAGATCCCTACCGCGGCGATTGCCACCACGGTATAAACACCCTGTGCCACGCAAATCAGCATGAAGGCGTAGGCAACTTTGTTAATCGGCCCACCCATATCGAAGGCCAACATCAGTCCCATAATTACCGCCAGCAGCACGATGCTGCCCTGCTGCATACCCTGCAGCCACTCGGTCAGGCTAGTGGTTAACGCGCCAACGGGTTCTCCCAGGCCCCACATCATGATGCCTGCGGTGATAAAGGTGCCGACAATAGGAATAACGAAGATAGGCATTACCGATCGCAACACCTTATGTACGGGGATCTTCTTCAGATAATGGACGACGATACCGCCAATAATCCCGGCAATTAGCGCGCCGAAAAAACCTGCGCCGAAGCTGTTTCCCACCCATGCGCCAATCGCACAAGGGGCGAGAGCAGAACGTTCAGCAATGGAATAACCAATGTAAGCGGCAAGGAATGGCACCATCAACGTCAGCCCTGCGACGCCAATATCAAACAGTTTCTTGAGATTAGGATCGGTCGCCGCATCCGGTACCGCGCCCTTGCCATACAACATGACGGAGACCGCCAGCAAAATTCCACCCGCGACTACGAAGGGGATCATATGCGAAACACCCGTCATCAGATGCTGACGGGTATTTTTCAGGATTTGTACCAACTCTTTCATAAGTCGCTCCCAGGCTGCCTAAAGCCCATATCCATAAACTTGTTGCGGAAAACAATAGGCAATCCGACGCGGCGCAAACAGTGGATAAAAAGGCCATTTGCTGGACTTTTGTAATGTCAGCGCAAAAATGCGATCCGCCTCATAACTTGTAGTTTCTCGGAATTTATAGAGGACATGCTGACTTGTGAGGGATATCTCACTTTGATGGTTACATTACATTTATCCAGTTTTTGGCAGATTTGTCAGATGGCAGGCTCAGGCGTTGCCCTTTTATCCTGTAGCGAGAAATCGTTATGGGAGATGAGGCTATGGCCCTGATTGTGGAATTTACCTGTGAGCTGCCCAATGGCGTACATGCGCGCCCGGCAAGTCAAATAGAAACGCAGTGCAACACCTTTACTTCGCACATTGAGTGGCACAACCTGCGTACCGAACGTAGGGGTAACGCCAAGAGCGCATTGGCGCTGATTGGCACCGATACTCTGGCAGGTGATAGCTGCCAGTTGCTGATTTCCGGTGCTGATGAACAGGCAGCCCACCAGCATTTAACCCAATGGTTACGTAATGAATTTCCACACTGCGATGCACCGCTAGCGGAAGCCAAAAGCAACGAGCTGGAGCCACTTCCTGCATCCCTCACCAATCTAAACCCACAGCTTTTTCGCGCTCGCACCGTCTGCAGCGGCAGTGCGGGAGGCATTCTGAGTCTGCTCTCTTCGCTGGATCTCAACGCCCTTAACAATCTCCCATCCGCTAAAGATATTGAAACCGAGCAGGCGGCACTGGATAACGGCTTAACGCTGCTGATGAAGAATATTGCGTTTCGGTTACTCGACAGCGACGGCGCAACCAGTGCGATTCTGGAAGCACACCGCTCGCTGGCAAGCGACCTCTCACTGCGTCAGCACCTGCTCGCTGGAGTATCTCGCGGGTTAAGCTGCGCCCAGGCGATTGTCGAAAGTGCCGGACATTTTTGTGATGAATTCGCCCGCTCCAGCAGCAGTTATTTACAGGAACGTGCGCTGGATGTGCGCGATGTCTGCTTCCAGCTTCTGCAGCAAATTTATGGAGAGCAGCGTTTTCCTGCGCCGGGAAAACTAACCCAGCCTACGGTCTGTATGGCGGACGAGCTCACACCGAGCCAATTCCTCGAACTGGACAAAACATTGCTGAAAGGCTTGCTGTTAAAAAGCGGCGGTACCACTTCACACACGGTGATTCTCGCCCGGTCATTCAACATTCCTACGCTGGTTGGCGTGGATATTGAACCCTTAATGCCATGGCTGCAGCAAACGGTTTATATCGATGGTAACGCAGGAGCGGTCATTGTTGCCCCTGATGAATCCGTCGTACGTTACTACCAGCAGGAAGCCCGTATCCAGGATGCCATTCGAGAACAACAACGTATCTGGCTGACCCAAGAGGCGCGCACGGGGGATGGCATCCGCATGGAGGTCGCCGCCAACATCGCCCATTCCGTGGAAGCGCAAGCAGCCTTTGGCAACGGTGCGGAAGCGGTTGGCCTGTTCCGCACGGAAATGCTGTATATGGACCGCACCTGCGCCCCGGATGAGAACGAGCTATACAACATTTTCTGCCAGGCGCTGGAGCCCGCGCAGGGACGCAGCATCATTGTGCGCACCATGGATATCGGTGGTGATAAACCCGTTGATTACCTGAATATTCCTGCCGAAGCCAACCCGTTCCTCGGTTATCGCGCGGTGCGTATCTATGAAGAATACGCTGCTTTGTTTACCACACAACTGCGATCGATCCTGCGCGCATCAGCGCACGGTAGCCTGAAAATCATGATCCCAATGATCTCCTCTATGGAAGAGATCCTGTGGGTCAAAGAGAAGCTGGCCGAAGCCAAACAGCAACTGCGTACTGAACACATCCCGTTTGATGAGAAGATCCCGCTCGGTATCATGCTGGAGGTTCCGTCAGTGATGTTCATCATCGATCAATGCTGCGAAGAAATTGATTTCTTTAGTATTGGCAGTAATGACCTGACGCAATACCTGCTGGCGGTCGACCGCGACAACGCCAAAGTTACCCGCCATTACAACAGCCTGAATCCAGCCTTCTTGCGTGCACTGGATTACGCCGTACAGGCGGTACATCGTCAGGGGAAATGGATTGGCCTGTGCGGCGAACTTGGCGCTAAAGGTTCAGTGCTACCGCTGCTTGTGGGACTGGGTCTGGATGAGATCAGCATGAGCGCTCCCTCCATTCCCGCCGCCAAAGCGCGGATGGCGCAACTTGACAGCCGCGCCTGCCGTCAGTTGCTGAATCAAGCAATGGCGTGTCGAACGTCGCTGGAGGTCGAACATCTGCTGGCTCAGTTCCGCATGACTCAACAGGATACCCCTCTGGTTACCGCCGAGTGCATCACGCTGGATAGCGACTGGCGTAGTAAAGAGGAGGTCATCAAAGGGATGACCGACAACCTCCTGCTGGCAGGTCGTTGCCGCTATCCGCGTAAACTGGAAGCCGATCTGTGGGCGCGCGAAGCGGTCTTCTCTACCGGATTAGGTTTTAGCTTCGCCATTCCACACAGCAAATCAGAACATATTGAGCAGTCCACTATCAGCGTAGCGCGCCTGCAAGCGCCGGTACGTTGGGGTGATGATGATGCGCAATTCATTATTATGCTGACGCTCAACAAACACGCCGCTGGCGACCAGCATATGCGTATTTTCTCGCGTCTGGCACGGCGCATTATGCATGAAGAATTCCGTAACGCGCTGGTTAACGCCGCCTCTGCCGACGCTATCGCCAGCCTGCTGCAACATGAACTTGAACTTTAAAGAGGGTGTTTTTGTATGGAACTTTACCTTGATACCGCCAACGTCGCGGAAGTCGAACGTCTGGCACGCATCTTCCCTATCGCGGGTGTCACCACCAACCCAAGCATTGTGGCAGCAAACAAAGAATCCATCTGGGATGTGCTGCCGCGCCTGCAAAACGCCATTGGCGAAGAGGGCATTCTGTTTGCCCAAACCATGAGACGCGACGCACAAGGCATGGTGGAGGAAGCCAAACGTCTGAGCAACGCGGTCCCCGGTCTGGTGGTAAAAATCCCGGTGACATCCGAAGGTCTGGTCGCGATCAAGATGCTGAAAAAAGAGGGTATCACCACGCTGGGAACCGCCGTGTACAGTGCCTCTCAGGGGCTGCTGGCAGCGCTGGCGGGGGCGAAATATATCGCACCTTACGTTAACCGTATTGACGCGCAGGGCGGCGACGGAATTCGCACGGTACAAGAACTGCAAACGTTACTGGAATTGCATGCGCCAAACAGCATGGTACTGGCAGCCAGCTTTAAAACCCCTCGTCAGGCGCTGGATTGCTTACTGGCAGGATGCGAAGCAATCACCCTGCCATTAGACGTAGCGCAACAAATGCTCAATACCCCTGCGGTAGAGTCAGCAATAGAGAAGTTTGAACATGACTGGAACAATACATTTGGTCACATCAACCTGTGAGGGAAATAAAGTATGGATCGCATTATTCAATCACCTGGTAAGTACATCCAGGGTGCCGATGTTATTACCCGTCTTGGCAACTACCTCAAACCACTGGCAGAGCGCTGGCTGGTAGTTGGGGACAAGTTTGTCTTAGGCTTTGCCCAGGGCGCACTGGAAAAAAGCTTCCAGGATGCCGGACTGGCGCTGGAGATTGCACCGTTTGGCGGCGAGTGTTCACAAAACGAAATCGACCGTCTGCGCGGCGTGGCAGAAAAAGCGCAATGTGGCGCAGTACTTGGTATTGGCGGCGGTAAAACGCTGGATACTGCCAAAGCGCTGGCGCACTTTATGGGCGTGCCTGTCGCCATTGCGCCAACCATCGCCTCTACCGATGCACCGTGCAGCGCGCTGTCCGTTATTTACACCGATGCCGGTGAATTCGATCGCTATTTGCTGCTGCCCAATAACCCGGACAGGGTGATTGTTGATACCAAAATTGTCGCGGGCGCACCGGCGCGTCTGTTAGCCGCGGGCATCGGCGATGCGTTGGCGACCTGGTTCGAAGCGCGCGCCTGTTCACGCAGCGGCGCAACCACCATGGCGGGCGGTCAGTGCACTCAGGCGGCGCTGGCGCTGGCTGAGCTGTGCTTTAATACGCTGATAGAAGAAGGTGAAAAAGCGATGCTGGCTGCCGAGCAGCACGTGGTAACGCCTGCGCTGGAGCGCGTTATTGAAGCCAACACCTATCTGAGCGGCGTCGGTTTTGAAAGCGGCGGTCTGGCGGCGGCGCACGCCATCCATAACGGTCTGACGGCAATCCCGGATGCGCATCACTATTACCACGGCGAGAAAGTGGCTTTCGGCACGCTGACGCAACTGGTACTGGAAAACGCGCCGATCGATGAAATTGAAACTGTTGCCGCGCTGTGTCATTCCGTTGGCCTGCCGATTACCCTGGCGCAACTGGACATCAAACAGGATATTCCGGCGAAAATGCGCATTGTGGCTGAAGCTGCCTGTGCCGAAGGCGAAACCATCCACAACATGCCTGGCGGCGCAACGCCGGACCAGGTATATGCCGCCCTGCTGGTGGCTGACCAGTACGGTCAACGTTACCTGCAAGAGTGGGAATAACCGACCAATAAAAATCCCCGCAATTGCGGGGATTTTTTTGTTCATACTATGCCGGACCCGCGCAAGCGACATCCGGCATGGTCTGTTACAGCAGATCGAAACGATCCAGGTTCATCACTTTCACCCATGCGGCAACGAAATCTCTCACGAACTTCTCGTGAGCATCGCTGCAGGCATAAACTTCAGCCACTGCGCGCAGTACAGAGTTAGAACCAAACACCAGATCGGCGCGAGTTGCGGTGTATTTTACTTCGCCGCTCGAACGGTCACGACCTTCAAACAGCTCTTGTGACTCATCAACCGCCTTCCACTCATGACGCATATCCAGCAGATTGACGAAGAAGTCAGTGCTGAGTACGCCAGGGCGATCGGTAAAGACGCCGTGCTGGCTACCATCAAAGTTGGTGCCCAGTACGCGCATACCGCCCACCAGCACGGTCATTTCCGGTGCGGTTAGCGTCAACTGCTGCGCTTTGTCGATCAGCAGCGACTCGGTGGTCGATACGTCAGGACGAGCGCGGTAGTTACGGAAACCATCGGCAATCGGCTCAAGCAGTTCAAACATCTCAATATCCGTTTGATCCTGACGCGCATCCACACGACCCGGCGCAAAAGGTACCTTGATGCTGACGCCCGCAGCGCTAGCCGCCTGCTCGATACCGACAACACCGGCCAGCACGATAATATCGGCCAACGAGGCAGTATGGGCAGACTTATAAATACCTTCCAGCACAGGCAGAACGCGTGCCGCAGTGGCATTCACATCCCAGCCACGTTGTGGGTCCAGCGCCAGACGCGCACCGTTAGCGCCGCCACGTTTATCCCCGCCACGGAAAGTCGATGCCGAAGCCCACGCTACCGATACCAGTTCGCCCACGGACAGTCCGGAAGCAGCGATGGTCGCCTTCAGCTTCAGGATATCTTCTTCGCTTGGGTTGAAGAACGCATGCGGCAGCGGGTCTTGCCAAATCAGATCTTCTTTTGGCACTTCCGGTCCAATGTAACGCGATTTTGGCCCCATATCGCGGTGCGTCAGTTTAAACCACGCACGGGCAAACGCTTCGTTGAACGCTTGCGGATCGTTCAGGAAACGGCGAGAGATCTTCTCGAACTCAGGATCGAAACGCAGCGTCAGGTCGGTAACCAGCATCGTCGGCTTGCGTTTTTTCGACGGATCAAACGGATCGGGAATAATTTCTGGCGCGTCAACCGCTTCAAACTGAATCGCGCCTGCCGGACTGCGAGTCTGCACCCACTCATATTTGAACAGGTTCTCGAAGAAATAATTGCTCCATTGGGTAGGCGTCTGCGTCCACACCACTTCCAGACCAGAAGTAATTGCATCCGCGCCCGCGCCACTACCGTAGCTGCTGGCCCAACCCAGGCCCTGCGCTTCAATCGGTGCGGATTCTGGATCGGCGCCAACGTGCGATGCCGCTGCTGCGCCGTGGGTTTTGCCCAACGTATGACCGCCGCCAATCAGCGCCACGGTTTCTTCGTCGTTCATCCCCATGTTACCGAAGGTCGCGCGAATAGCCGCTGCCGCAGAAAGCGGTTCGCCGCTATGGTCCGGCCCTTCCGGGTTCACATAAATAAGGCCCATTTCGGTGGCGCCCAGCGGCGCTTTTGCCAGCTCTTCCGGGTGACGGTGAGTCAGCCAGGCTTTTTCATCACCCCAGTTTACGTCGAGATCCGGTTCCCAGACATCTTCACGACCGGCACCAAAGCCAAAGGTACGGAAACCTGAGTTTTCCAGCGCCACGTTACCCGCGAGGATAAACAGGTCGGCCCAGGAAATTTTCTGACCATATTTCTGCTTGATTGGCCACAGCAGACGACGTGCTTTATCAAGGCTGACGTTGTCCGGCCAGGAGTTCAGTGGTGCAAAACGCTGCTGTCCGCGACCCGCTCCACCGCGTCCATCGATAGAGCGATAGGTTCCCGCGCCGTGCCATGCCATGCGGATAAACAATCCGGCATAGGTTCCCCAGTCAGCGGGCCACCACGGTTGAGATTCGGACAGAAGGGCTCTGAGATCCCCTTTCAGGGCAGAATAGTCGAGTTTACTAAACTCTTTGCGGTAGTCGAAGTCCTCACCCAGCGGGTTCGAACGGTTGGAATGTTGGTTTAAAAGATCAACGCGGAGTTGATTTGGCCACCAGTCGCGGTTATTCGTTCCTGCTCCCGCGCTCTGATCGTGACCGCCTTGATGAAAAGGACACTTACCGGCAGTTGATGCGTTTTGGCTATCGTCGGACATGCTCATCTATATGCTCCCTTTACAGTGTTCTGACTACGATATACACCACCAGAGATAAGATATAGTCGAAATAACCCACAGATTCGATAGCTAATTCCTTTTATATTTTAAGTTACAGAGATGTAGATCAAAATGATCAACAAAAAGCCCTCCGTAGAGGGCTGGGGCATCTGTTTAGTTAGGTCTTACACCCAGTGTGTGACAAATAGCGTAGCTCATCTCGGCACGGTTGAGGGTATAGAAGTGAAAATCCTTCACCCCTTCGCGACTGAGAATTTTCACCATATCCATGGCGATATTTGCGCCCACCAGCTTGCGGGTTTCCGCGTCATCATCAAGACCATCAAACATGGTCGACATCCACGCAGGAATGCGGACGTTGGTCATGTCAGCAAATTTTTTCGCCTGCTTAAAGTTAGATACCGGCAGGATGCCCGGAATAATTTCCACATCGATTCCCGCAGACACGCAGCGATCGCGAAAGCGCAGATAGCTTTCTACATCGAAGAAAAACTGGGTGATCGCGCGGTTTGCACCGGCATCAACCTTACGCTTCAGGTTCAGCAAATCGGCCTGAGCGCTTTTCGCTTCCGGGTGCACTTCCGGGTAAGCCGCAACGGAGATATCGAAGTCTGCAACGTCTTTCAGCAGAGTCACCAGGTCGGAAGCATACATATCCGGTTTACCGCTTCCCGGCGGCAGGTCGCCGCGCAGGGCAACAATATGACGAATACCGTTATGCCAGTAGTCCTGAGCAATGGTACGCAGCTCATCACGGGTCGCATCAATGCATGTCAGGTGCGGGACCGCTTCAAGACCTGTGCGATCCTTAATGCCTTTAATAATGCTGTGCGTACGGTCGCGCTCACCAGAGTTTGCTCCGTAAGTAACTGAAACAAACTTCGGCTTCAGGCTGCTCAGGCGATCGATGGAGTTCCACAGGGTTTGCTCCATTTCACTGGTGCGCGGCGGGAAAAACTCAAACGAAACGTTAATCTGACCCTGCACTTCTGCCAGGCTCTGATTCAGGGCTTCCCGCTGGTTGGCGTGAAAAAAGCTCATACCTTACCTCATCAATCTTTTGTCGTTATATGTTGTGTTGTGAACTGCTATACGTTTAGACGTCTAGATGTAAAAATGACGGAAAAGCATGCTGGCGTCAACACAAAAATCATCGTTAAAGGTGAGGAATACTCAGCCAACGTGAAAAAAATTCACATCAGCTTGAAATGGTGAGGGATTGCGTCACGACCGTCTGTAGCCACTCTACTTTTATTACGTTCTCAGGCAGAGTCGCTAACCCCATGCTAAGCCGCAATTCTGTATCAGTAAGCGGAAGGAAGATCACGCCCTGACGCTGGATAGCGGAAAAGGAGGCCGGAACCAGGCTCAGACCGTCACCCTGCGCGATCCGTGCCAGCAGCACGTCATGTTCCATTGGCTCCTCAATAAGTGCAGGAGAGTAACCAGCACGACGAAAAATGTGTCGAGTGTAATCAAAAAAAGCAGGGTTACGTTCACGTTTGAACCAGAACAGCGGTCGGTGGTTCAGCGACGTTAACGAGAGCGAAGGCAGAGCCGCCTCTGGCCAGAGCGCGGGTAAGGCGGCGATCATCGATTCTTGCCAGCCGAGCGGCATGACGCTAAGACCCGAATTCTCAAGCGGTAGCGCCACCAGCGCTGCATCCAGTTTTCCCCGACGCACCTGACGCGCCAGTTCAGGCGAACCATGACGGACAATATGTAGCTTCTGTACACGCGTAGCAAGCTGCGACTCAAGCGCCGCAAAAACACCCTGCTCAAACGCTGTACTTAGCCCTAAGCGCAGAGATTGCTCTCCCGTTTTCGCTATCTGACTCAACGCCGCCCAGGTTTTATCCTGTAGCGCCAATAGCGGGCGCACGATTTCAAGTACGCGCTGGCCGTCCTCCGTCAGCGTAAGTCCACGGGTATGACGGACAAAAAGCGTCACCCCCAGGCGCTCTTCAAGCTGGCGAATGTGGCGACTCAGCGGCGGCTGCGACATAAATAAACGCTGCGCCGCTCGACTCATGTTGTTCTCTTCCGCCACCACGGAAAAATAGCGTAGAAGGCGGATGTCCAGAGAGTGCAAAGGCGAAGTTGTCATACCGAAAAGGTATCACGGAAACGGTATTACCCCAATCATTCCGCACGCTCTATCCTCATGCCATACACTAACTCACGAGGTGATTATCATGGATTCAGAACGCTATTTAACCGGTCAGAGAATGCTGCAACAGGTTGATGGAAAAGGCGGAGATGCGGTAGTCGAAAGTCTGCAGGATATTGCGCCAGACTTCGCCCAATACCTGATTGAATTTCCTTTTGGCGACATCTATTCAAGGCCGGGGCTGGATTTACGCAGTAGAGAAATTGCCACCGTCGCCGCGCTCACCGCCATGGGTAACGCCGCACCGCAGCTTAAGGTACACATCGCCGCCGCGCTGCACGTTGGCTTAACGCAGGAAGAGATTATTGAAGTGATGATGCAGATGGCTGTTTATGCGGGATTCCCGGCAGCACTAAACGGCCTGTTCGCTGCAAAAGAGGTGTTTGCCTCCCACAGAGGTTAAAACAAAGGCCAGCGGAATATCTGCTGGCCTGACCTCACTACGGTTTCACATCTTCCACACGCATGCCTTTGAGTTGTTCATCCGTCAGCGTATTTCCCGCTTTGAAATAATCCACGACCGCATTAGAGACATAGTAACCGCCGGATGTGTTACGCGCTTTACCTTCAGTAAATGTCGTGAAACCATCACCGCCGTCCGCCAGGAAGCTATTGGTGGCAATGTTATAAACCGTGGCATCCTCAATGGGTTTGCCGTTTAACGTCAATACGCTAACCCGCTGACCAACCGGTTTACTGCTGTCATACTTCATCTCCAGTCCTTTGGACACCTGCAATACACCGTTGCTTAAACCCGCGCCGTGCTCCATCAGGCTACGTAACTGCTTCCCGGTGAGATCCATGGTTGCCAGCTCATTCGGGAACGGGAAGGTGCTAATGACTGCGCCCATGGTGATGACTCCAGCAGGGATTTCATTCCGGATGCCGCCCGAGTTAGTGAGCGCTAACTGGGTATCTTTACCCGCCGCAACCAGCAACGCATCTGCCGCCAGATTTCCCAGCGAAGAAGATTCACCGTAAGCACGCGTCAGCTCAACCGGCGCGTTGGCAACCGTCTGCTGCACCACTTTATCGAGCTTTTTATTCCAGCCATCAATGACCTGTTTCGTCTGCGGGTCTGGCTGCCACTCATCAGCAAAAATGGTTTTCAGCTCGAAGTTCTTCACGGTAAATTGATGCGGTTTTTGCTGGTAATCCAGCACCAGTTTACCCACATCAATGCCGCCGCTGTCGGTAGACAGAATCAGGGTGTTACCTACTTTAATCGGCTCCGGCGTGCCCACATGCGCATGACCGGTGATCAGGATGTCCAACCCCTGCACCTGGCCTGCGGTCTGGATGTCTTTATCCAGCGCACGGCGTACATCGGTGCCCCCCAGACTGGACTGACGCGCTGGCGTGCCTTCATGGATCAGCGCCACGGTGAGATCGACTTTGCCTTTCAGCTCATCGATATAGCGTTGCAACCACTTCACTTCATCCCGCGCCTCGATCCCGACACGTGTCGCAGCGGAAACCGTATCATCAAAAGCAAACACGCCGTGCAGGCCAATCACGCCTATCTTTACGCCATCTTTTTCAATAATGGTGTAAGGCTTATCCCAGAACATTTTGCTGCTGTTTTGGTAAAAGATGTTGCCCTGCACGATCGGAAACTTTGCCTGGCTCAGTTGCAGCAGCGTATTGTCCCAACCGTGATCGAATTCATGATTACCCATGGTGACAGCGTCAAAATTCATGGTGTTCATGATATCGATAATCGCCTTCCCCTTGGTCAGGCTGCTGATATATGGCCCGGTGAAATAGTCGCCAGCATCCAAAAACCAGGTGGCGCTATTTTTCGCTTTCTCCTGCTTCACCATCGCCGAGATATTGGCCCAACCGCCAATATCTCGTGTGCCATTGGCAATCCATGGCACTTTATAAGGTTCGACATGGGCATGGAGATCGTTGGTATAAATAATCGTGACATCTTTGGCACTCGCCCAGAGCGGTAAAGATACCAGAACACCGACAGCAAGCATTTTTAGCTTCATAACCAATCCCTTTCAGTCATATAAAGATTCGCTACGTTACGTTCTGAAAGGTTTTTTTATGTGAGAAAACTCACATCCATCGGTGATAGTTGCAGGCCAAAATCAACGACCATTAAAAATCGTTGGTAACAGGATGACGTCACTGTTCACTATCAATTGCTGCAAATCCTTTGGCTGCAAAAATCTGGGGCTGGCGAGCTCAGCTGATTACAGCTGGCCAGAATATCGGCTGGGTTATGCCGCACTGCATTGCCGGGCATGCGGCAGCCTTCCACCGCTGTTTGATGAGGAACAGTTCCGTTGCTGGTTGTCGGCATATTTAGCGGATTTCGCCGCTAATCGTGGTCAGTTTTGCCCATGTTGCTACCAACGAGAAATCATCCGCTATGGGCATAATCCGCAGGGCAGCCAGCGCGTCCAGTGCCGAAACTGCAAAAAAGTGTGGACACCAAAGCAGGCGCCTCCCACCGGCATCGTTTTGCCAGAACAAATAGCGACGATTCCCTTGCTCGTCCCTTTTCAGGGCGTTAGTGCAGGCCAGCAACTCTATGTATTACTCTCTTTTGACGCTATTCGCGGCAATGTTCTGCATATTTCCAGCAACTTCACGCCGCACACTGCCGGCATATCATTGCTTTACCGCTGGCGTGGCACTGCTGAGCCAACAGTCATTCACGACGATATCATTGAGCGAGTGAGTCAGCGGGAAACCCAGTTTTTACGCCGCAGCCAGTTTGATGAAATCCAGTACGGCAGCGCCATACTCAAACGGAACGCCAGCGGCGCGATTTTACGCCCGGTCATTACTGCCCATGGGCATTTCCGCCTGCTGAGCCATCTGTGGCCAGAGGTAAAAACCCATATTATTGCCCACGAATGCTTCCTGCGCGGCGCAGCGATAACCGCATGGGCGGAACAGTTTCGCCATCATCGCGCCTCGCTGTGGTTTATTGATGAAGAAATGAATAGCGATAAGCGCACGCTGCCCTGGCAATTGCTGGGTAAAACGTATCAGGGATGGTGGCGAAATCAGTGGCAAATCTGGCAACGAGGCGATATGCGTAAAATGGTGTGTTTGTTAACGCAGGGGCGGGTTGAAGAAAGCGCGTCAATAACCCTGGCGGCAAGCCATCGTTTTCTCGCCTGGTTGCGGCAACAGACGGAATTTGAGCAAAGTACCCGTTACTCTGCCCATTCGGTGTTTCAGGCGATAAGATCGCTGGCAGATAAATACAACGCCCTCATTGAGGGCGATGTTTACACATGTTATCCGGCAACAAAAACTACAGCAGTTGCGCCAAACGGTTGATGTCTGACTGAATCGCCCCGGCGGTCACATCGCGGCCCGCCCCCGGTCCGCGAATGACCAGCGGGTTATCACGATACCAACGGCTTTCAATGGCGAACACGTTATCGCACGGCAGCAGCGCCGCCAGCGGGTGCTCAGGGCGTACCGCTTCAACGCCAACGCGTGCCTTACCGTTAGCGTCAAAACGCGCCACATAGCGTAGCACCAATCCCATTTCACGTGCCGCTTCCAGGCGTTGCACCATCTGCTCGTTCAGCTCATCGCCATTTTCAAAGAAATGGTCAATAGAACCTGCTTCACAGTGCGCAGGCACCAGAGATTCTACGCGTACCTGGTCCGGTTCGATGTCGTAACCCGCTTCACGCGCCAGAATCACCAGCTTGCGCATCACATCTTTGCCGGAAAGATCCACGCGCGGATCAGGTTCAGTCAGACCCTGCTGCCACGCCTGATCCACCAGATCGGTGAACGGGACCGTGCCATCAAATTGCAGGAACAACCACGACAACGTGCCGGAGAAGATCCCGCTGATCGACAGAATAGTATCTCCGCTATCAATCAGATCGCGCACGGTATGGTTGATCGGCAAGCCTGCGCCGACGGTGGCGTTATACAGCCAGTGGCGACCGGTTTTTTCAAAGGCGTCATGAATCTGGCGGTAATTATTACTGCTGCTCGCCCCCGCCAGCTTGTTGGCGCTGATAACATGGAAGCCATGACTGGCGAAATCCAGATACTGCTCCGCCAACTGCTCGCTGGCAGTGACGTCCAGCACCACTAAATCATCATACGGGTGAGCGCGCATCCACAGGAACAATGACTCTTCATCCTGTTCTACCGCCTCGTCATCGAAGAAGGCCAATGCGCGGCTGGCATCCAGCCCTTCGTAATTCAGCAGGCTACGGCGGCTATCAACCACTCCTGCCAGCACGAACTCTAATCCGGTACGCGCCGAGAGCGTGCTCTGCTCGCGGGCAAACAGCTCCAGCCAGCGCGACCCAATGTTACCTTTGCCGAACAGCACCAGACCAATGCGTTTTTCCGCGCGGAAGATTGACTGGTGCAGACCCTGAATCAGACTCTCCGTTGGCCCGGTACGCAATACGGCGACCAGGCTGATGCCCTCTTCCGACTGCCAGGTGAATTCGACCGGCTGACCTTTCAGCTGTTGCCAAAAGCGATGGCAGTGCAGCGGGTTACGGGTGACGCCCGCCCCAACCATCGCCACCAGCGCCAGCCCCTGGCGCAGACGCAGCTCGCCCGGCAGGCCAGCTTCATCCAGAATTTTCAGTGCGCCATCAGCGACTTCGGAGGTATAGCAAAATTGCAGCAACTGGCGGTCAGGATGCACACCCACTGCCAGCGGACGCACCTGGGTGCGTTTTAAAATCTGATCAATCTCTTTATAGGCCAGTTTAAAGTCCTGGCCAGTGGGAACCTGAAACTCAATCAGGCAAACGTCGTCATGGCTGGTCACAATACGTGCCCCGGTACCGGAAGCCAGCACGCGTTCAATACGCGTTGATCCCTGCTCCGGCGTATAGCTACAACGCAACTGGAGATCGATATCGCTGCCGGAAACCGGCTGGAGGGTGCGGGCATGGAGAACCGGAGCCGCCAGACGCGCCAGCTCGCTGGCTTCATCCAGACGCAGCAGCGGCAGCAGACAGGCATCTTTTACTTTACGCGGATCCGCGCTGTAAACCCCGGCCACATCGCTCCAGATGGTTACGCGGGAAACCCCCGCCAACGCGCCAACCTGCGTCGCCGAGTAGTCGGAGCCGTTACGCCCCAGCAGTACCGTCTCACCGGCGTTGCTGCGGCTAATGAAACCGGTAACGACCAGGCGTTTGCCCGGATGCTGCGCCAGCAGTTGTTGCAGCAATGGGTAAGAAAGACCTTCATCCACCTGCGGCTGAGCGCCGCGCTCGGCACGTAAAAAATCGCGCGCATCCAGCCAGGCTGACTCCAGCCCCTGTTGGTTAAGGACGGCAGACATCAAACGCGCCGACCACACCTCGCCATGCCCGACGACTTCAGCATAGACGGCATCATTCACGCCGCTGTCGAGTAACCCGGCCAGACGCTCCAGATCGTGAATAAACGCGCCGATCAGCCCATCCGCCACCTCAGGAGGTAACAAACCGCTGATAAGCTCACTCTGATAGCGACGTAACGCCTGTTGAACCTGATGCGCAGACAGACGATCGGTCTGGCTTAATTTTAGCCAGCTAATCAACTGGTTAGTGGTACTGCCTGCGGCTGAAACAACCATCATGTCATCAGGCTGCGAGTACTCCGCCATAATGCCTGCGACACGCAGATAACATTTCACATCAGCCAGACTACTACCACCAAATTTGTGCAGTTGACGACCCTTCGTCCCTGCCTGCGCAATCACACTCATGTTTACCCCTTGTTTGCAGCCCGGAAGCCATTTTCCAGGTCGGCAATTAAATCTTCGCCATCTTCAATACCGGTGGAGATACGCAACAGCGTTTCCGAAATTCCGGCAGCAGCACGCGCTTCTGGTGCCATTCCCGCGTGTGTCATGGTTGCGGCATGGGAGATCAGACTTTCAACGCCCCCTAACGATTCCGCCAGCGTAAACAATGACAACCCGCCGAGGAAGCGACGCAGCGTTTGCTCATCGCCATCCAGCTCAAAACTCAACATCGCGCCAAACCCTTTTTGCTGACGCGCGGCAATCTCATGACCCTGATTATCCGGCAATGACGGGTGATACAATTTTTTCACCAGCGGCTGAGTTTGCAGATAATCCACAATCGCCTGAGCATTACGTTGCGCCACCTCCATACGAGGTGACAGAGTACGCAGGCCGCGCAACAGCAGATAACTATCAAACGCGCCGCCGGTCACACCAATATTATTCGCCCACCATGCCAGTTCAGTGACCATTTCCGGATCTTTTGCTATCACCACACCAGCCACTACGTCGGAGTGACCGTTTAAATATTTCGTGCATGAATGCAACACCAGATCGGCGCCTAATGCCAGTGGATTTTGCAGTGCCGGGCTTAAAAAAGTGTTGTCCACCACGCTGACCGCACCAGCCTCGCGCGCCAGCTGGCAGATTTTCGCGATATCCACC
The DNA here is from genome assembly GCF_030336725.1 of Citrobacter sp. Cb031. Taxonomy (NCBI): domain Bacteria; kingdom Pseudomonadati; phylum Pseudomonadota; class Gammaproteobacteria; order Enterobacterales; family Enterobacteriaceae; genus Citrobacter; species Citrobacter sp. Cb031. The sequence continues at coordinate 100,917 of NZ_JAOWDA010000001.1, read as the reverse complement.
ACGCGCAGCAGCGGGTTGCTTGGGCTTTCTACCAGCACCAGCTTCGGTTTTTCCGCCAGTGCCGCCTGCAACGCCTGCTCATCTCCTTGATCGACAAACAGTACGCGATAACAGCCACGCTTTGCCAGGCTGTCAAACAGACGATAGCTCCCGCCGTAGCAGTCGTGTGGTGCGACCAGCAGATCGCCAGGCTTGAGGAATACCGTGGTCACCAGATGAATCGCCGACATGCCGGTGTTGGTCAGTACTGCCCCCGCCCCACCTTCCAGTTCCGCCAGCGCACGCTGAACGACATCACGCGTTGGGTTACCGCGGCGCGAATAGTCATGGGCGCGAGGCTCATTAAAACCGGTAAAGTTATAGGTGCTGGAGAGGTGGATCGGCGGGACAACGCAACCGTACTGTTCGTCGTCATTTAACCCGCTACGCACTGCGATGGTGGCCTGTTTACGCGTCATATTGAGGAGATCCTGGCTGAGTCGGTGAAAAGTCAGACACCAGAGTAATCATAGTTAGGATAGCCGTCAATACATCTGGACATCTAAACTTCTTTGCGTATAGATTGAGCAAACCGGAAATAGCCGTTAAAATTATATGCATTAGCGTACTTCTGCGTCGGCTTACTTCGTGTCAGGGCCACGCCACTACGATAAACTACGCGCAATTATGGTCCGGGCTCAGGTTCTGGCCTCAATATTAATGACAAAGAGGATTAGGTATCTCATGGCTGAATGGAGCGGCGAATATATCAGCCCATACGCTGAGCACGGTAAGAAGAGTGAGCAAGTCAAAAAAATTACGGTTTCCATTCCTCTGAAGGTGTTAAAAATCCTTACCGATGAACGCACGCGTCGTCAGGTTAACAACCTGCGTCACGCCACCAACAGCGAACTGCTGTGTGAAGCGTTTCTGCATGCTTTTACCGGGCAACCATTACCCAACGATGACGACCTGCGTAAAGAGCGCAGCGATGAAATCCCGGAAGAAGCAAAGGTAATCATGCGTGAACTGGGTATCAACCCGGAAACGTGGGAATACTGATTTTTCAAGACAGATAAGAAAAGGCGGGATTACTCCCGCCGCTTCTCACTACGTTACTTACTGATACCATTAATCTTATTCAATGTTTCTTCCATTTTGAGCGTCTCTTTACGGTTCAATGGATAGAAATAAATCAGAATGACCGCTGCCAAGAACAGGCATAAAGCTGGTAACAGATTTGCCATCGTATAGATGTTTTCCTGCACAATGCTGGTTTGCACAGCGCCGCCCGTTGACGAAGATTGATAACCAATGATGGCCAGCATAAAGCCGCCAATAGCCCCTGCGCACGCCTGGCCAACCTTGCGGGCGAAGAAGTTCACGCCATAGACGGTCCCATCTTCACGATCGCCGGTGACATACTGGTGATAATCACACACATCGGTCATAAACGCCCAAATCATCAGGTTGAATAACCCGGCCCCCAGCGTCGCCAGGAACAGGAAAACCAAATAAACCTTCGCGTCGGTAATGTGAGTGAAGTACATAATCACATACATGGCTACCGCAAAGAGCAGCGCGCCTACGCTGGCTTCTTTCTTACCAAAGCGCTTCGTGAGCCAGGATGCTGAGGGTGCCAGCAAAACCAGAGAGCCAAAGGTGAAGAGCAATGCAACGGACATGGCCTCTTTGTTATGGAAATAGTCATTAAACAGGTAAGTCATGTTGGTACCAGACAACCCCTGATTAATCACAATCAGCAGATCCACAACCACTAAAACAATCAGCGCTTTATTGCGTATCAACCCCTTCAGCAGCACAGAAACCGGCATGCTCTCTTTTCTTTCCACCCGCACGCGTTCCGTCGTTAACTGACAGGTCAACGTTAAAAAGATAAACCCCAGCACAGAACAACCAATGGCAATCCAGAAGAAATGCTGCCCAGAGATCACCTGGCTTCCGTCCACCAGAGTGGTGTACATCAGGATCGGAATAAAAAAGCCGGTTGTCCCGCCACCGATGGCGGACCCTACGCTGCGCCAGGTTGACAGCGATACGCGATCTTCCGGATTCGAGCTAATCGCCGCAGACATGGCGCCATACGGAATACTCACTGTCGATAACAGCGAACCGTAAATAAAATAGGAACAGCAGATGTAGATAATTTTCGCCGTATAAGAAAAATCATGCACAAACGGCAGGAACAGAACGACCGCAATGATGCAAAACGGGTACTTCATGCGGCGCACCCAGGGGTTAAATCGTCCATGAGCCGTCAGTTTAGACGTATCACATAAGCGCCCTACGCCAACGTCGACAAACGCATCAAAGAGTTTGGTCACAAAATAGAGTGAACCAACAATAACACCGGAAATACCGAGTACGTTGGTGTAATAAATCATTAAAAAACTATTTACCAGTCCAAGAATAAAACAGGTTCCGAGGTCACCACATAAATAACCGAATTTATCTCTTAATCCGAAAGGCCTGACGGCAATATTTTGATTGCTTCCGATCATTGTTCCATCATTAGACATGATGTTAACTCCTTAGACACATTATTCACGCAAACTATGCGTATACCGATGCTCAGCGTAATAAATCGATACGAAGTGTATTAACGGTCAGAAGTTATAACCGAGACCAACGCGATAGCGGGTCTGACGATCGTCTGTGGTTGTGGTGTTATACCCCGAGGAAACGTTACCTACCTCAACAAATGGAACCCATGAGCCTAATTTATATGCCACACGGAAGTTATATTCGTAATCGTCTTTTCGGTTGTTATATAAATCTTCGCTATCGGCAATTTTATAAATGCCATTTAGCTCAAACATCCAGTCATTGATGTTATAACCGAGCCATGCTTCCGGACGATAGACCATGCGGTCATCCTTGCCGTCAGTGTTTCTGCGCATGTACTCCTGACGATAGCGGAACGCGGTCCACCAATGGTCATTGATGTTATACTGCACGCGAATATAAGGCTTATAAATCGCGATGTTATCGCCCGTTTCGATCGCAATACCCGGCTGCCAGACAAGGTCATTCCAGGTGAACTGGTAGCTCGCCGTATACTCGTTGCCATTACTTTCCATATTATTCCACGCATCATTAGATTGCGTATTTTCGGAACGTGAAATGGCCTCGACTGCCACACCAAAACCAGTAGCAAAACGATGCGACATATAAACACGGTCGTAATTACGACCATCATCATAATATTCATGTCGATAATCAACATAACCCGCTTGCGCGGCCGCAGAGAATAATGAAATTAGTAATAACGCGGATTTAAATTTCATGACCATCCCTCTTCACACTAAATCTAGGAAATTGCCCATCTCGCTCCGTCCATAAATGAAGAAACGATGAAGGAATAAGAATAATTTTATATTTCCACGAAAGTGTATTTTAGAAAGAAGGAAGAAACCTTTGGTATTTTGCCAAAGATTGGCATAAGTGGCAAAAACAAGAAGATAAAAAGGACGCAGATCACCAGTTGAAACATTTTATCGTAAAAATAAAAACGCTGTTTTATTTATTAAATAAAAGACATCATTCAATACATCAATACGAATTTCAGTCTGCAGGCGCAGATACAAAAAAAGCGCCATAAGGCGCTTTTTTCTGACAGCTGAAACTTACTTGCTGCCTGGGATGCTGAAACGCTTGTTGAAGCGATCAACACGGCCACCGGTAGCAACATCACGCTGCTTGCCAGTATAGAACGGGTGGCACTGACCGCACACGTCCAGGTTCAGATCGTGACCGACGGTAGAGCGGATTTTCATGACGTTACCGCAAGAGCAGTTTGCAGTAATTTCTTCGTATTTCGGGTGAATATCTTTTTTCATGGGAAAACCTCGGTTTAAGGCCGCGTCGCTCTTCCAGCCCTAACGCCAGACACCACGCGATGTTAATTATTCCCCGTCACCTTTCACGCTGCATCAACAGCCTGAAACTCTCGGGTAATGGTCATTGTTTGACGCAATCAATTTGCATCAAAGGCGGCGAATCATACAGAAATTAACCTGCTCATGCAAACTGATCCGCATTCTACCCTTCACTAATGTGTATACTAACCCGCCAGATTTCAAGTCAGGATGATTCAATGCCCGTTGCGCACGTTGCCTTACCCGTTCCGCTACCTCGCACCTTTGACTACCTGCTGCCGGAAGGCATGAGCGCCAAAGCCGGGTGTCGTGTACGCGTGCCCTTTGGCAAGCAACAGGAGCGCGTGGGCATCGTTTTATCCGTCAGCGAGCACAGCGAACTGCCGCTGAGCGAATTGAAAGCCGTTCTCGAAGTGCTGGACAGCGAGCCGGTTTATTCGACCTCCGTCTGGCGTCTGCTGCTGTGGGCGGCTGACTATTATCACCATCCTATCGGCGACGTACTGTTTCACGCCCTGCCGATTCTGCTGCGCCAGGGACGCCCGGCGACAAACGCGCCCATATGGTACTGGTTTGCCACTGAAGAAGGTCAGGTTATTGATCTCAACAGCCTCAAGCGCTCTCCCAAGCAACAGCAGGCGCTGGCTGCGCTACGCCAGGGAAAAATCTGGCGCGACCAGGTGGCTGAGCTCGAATTTAATGACGCCGCATTACAGGCGCTGCGGAAAAAAGGGCTGTGCGATCTGGCGAGCGAAACGCCTGGTTTTAGCGACTGGCGTACCCACTACGCGGTTTCCGGTGAGCGTCTTCGACTGAACACCGAGCAAGCCACCGCCGTCGGGGCGATTCACAGCGCCGCGGACAGTTTTAGCGCCTGGCTATTAGCGGGCGTGACGGGCTCAGGCAAAACAGAGGTCTATCTAAGCGTACTGGAAAATGTCCTGGCCCAGGGCAAACAGGCGCTGGTGATGGTGCCGGAGATTGGCCTGACGCCGCAAACTATTGCCCGTTTTCGCGAACGCTTCAATGCGCCAGTCGAAGTCCTGCACTCCGGTTTGAACGACAGCGAACGTCTTTCGGCCTGGCTGAAAGCAAAAAATGGCGAAGCGGCGATTGTTATCGGCACGCGCTCGTCGCTGTTTACACCGTTTAAAAATCTCGGCGTGATTGTCATCGACGAAGAGCACGACAGCTCTTATAAACAGCAGGAAGGCTGGCGCTATCATGCGCGCGATCTCGCGGTTTATCGCGCCCACAGCGAGCAAATCCCGATTATTCTCGGCTCAGCCACTCCGGCTCTGGAAACGCTGTGCAACGTGCGACAGAAAAAATATCGCATGCTGCGCCTGACGCGCCGTGCCGGAAATGCGCGCCCCGCCACTCAGCACGTGCTGGATCTCAAAGGTCAGCAGGTGCAGGCCGGACTCGCCCCTGCGCTTATCAGCCGTATGCGTCAGCACCTGCAGGCGGATAACCAGGTGATTCTGTTTTTGAACCGCCGGGGCTTTGCTCCTGCACTGCTGTGCCATGACTGCGGCTGGATTGCCGAATGTCCGCGCTGCGATCACTACTACACGCTGCATCAGGCACAGCACCATTTACGCTGCCACCACTGCGACAGCCAGCGCCCAATACCACGTCAGTGCCCTTCCTGCGGCTCAACGCATATGGTTCCGGTTGGACTCGGCACCGAACAGCTTGAGCAGGCTCTGGCCCCTTTTTTCCCCGGCGTGCCAATCTCACGCATCGATCGCGACACCACCAGCCGTAAAGGGTCGCTGGAGCAGCATCTGGCGGAAGTACATCGCGGCGGCGCACGAATTCTGATCGGCACGCAAATGCTGGCCAAGGGCCACCACTTCCCGGACGTCACCCTGGTGGCGCTTCTGGACGTTGACGGCGCGCTGTTCTCTGCAGATTTCCGGTCGGCAGAACGCTTCGCCCAGCTTTACACGCAGGTCTCCGGGCGAGCAGGACGCGCCGGGAAACAGGGCGAAGTGGTGCTACAAACGCACCATCCTGAGCATCCGCTGCTGCAAACTTTGCTGTACAAAGGTTATGACGCGTTTGCCGAGCAGGCGCTGGCCGAGCGACAAACGCTCCAGCTTCCACCGTGGACCAGCCATGTGATCGTGCGGGCAGAAGATCATAACAACCAGCATGCGCCAATGTTCTTACAACAGTTGCGAAATCTGATCCAGGCCAGTCCGCTTGCCGATGACAAACTGTGGGTGCTCGGCCCGGTTCCCGCCCTGGCCCCCAAGCGCGGCGGTCGCTATCGCTGGCAAATTTTGTTGCAACATCCGTCGCGAATTCGCCTGCAGCATATCGTCAGCGGTACGCTGGCGCTGATCAATACGTTACCCGATGCACGTAAGGTTAAATGGGTGCTGGATGTCGATCCCATCGAGGGATAATCCCTCACGATGCGAGGCGGATCGTAAAATTAAAGATCCATCACACTTTTTATGAAAATTCTGTAACCGCTTCCATTAACTATCTGATAAAAATGTTTCAGATGAAGGCTATTCAAGGACGAGTCTGTGCCAGCAGCTCTCTGGCGAGGAGAAAGAGTGAAACCGAATAAGCAGGTTGCCGCCGCTACGATGAAAGATGTTGCTCTGAAGGCGAAAGTCTCAACGGCAACCGTATCCCGCGCATTAATGAACCCGGACAAAGTCTCGCAGTCAACCCGTAACAAGGTTGAACAGGCAGCGCTGGAAGTGGGATATTTACCCCAATCAATGGGACGCAACGTTAAGCGTAATGAATCACGTACCATTCTGGTGATTGTGCCGGATATCTGCGATCCGTTTTTTAGCGAAGTGATTCGCGGCATAGAAGTGACCGCCGCTGAGCAGGGATATCTGGTGCTTATCGGCGACTGCGCCCACCAGAATCAGCAGGAAAAGACCTTCCTCAACCTCATTATCACCAAGCAGATTGATGGCATGGTGCTGCTCAGTTCGCGCCTGCCGTTTGATGCCAGCGTGGAAGAGCAGCGCAACTTGCCGCCGATGGTCATGTCCAACGAGTTCGCGCCAGAGCTGGAACTCCCCACCGTGCACATTGATAATCTCACCGCCGCCTTCAACGCGATGAACTATCTGCTGGAACTGGGGCATAAACGCATTGGCTGTATCGCCGGACCAGAGGATATGCCGCTGTGCCATTACCGTCTGCAAGGTTACGTTCAGGCATTGCGCCGCAGTGGAATTACGGTCGATCCGCATTTCATCGCGCGTGGTGACTTTACCTATGAAGCGGGAGCCAATGCGCTTAAGCAACTCCTTGAGCTTCCACAGCCACCTACTGCGGTCTTTTGCCACAGCGATGTCATGGCGCTGGGGGCACTCTCTTACGCCAAACGTCAGGGTCTGAAGGTACCTGACGATTTATCCATCATTGGCTTTGATAATATTTCGCTCACGGAATTTTGTGATCCACCCCTGACAACCGTCGCACAGCCGCGTTTCGATATCGGACGTGAAGCTATGCTGTTACTGCTCGATCAATTACAAGGTCAGAACGTCAGCAGTGGCTCACGTTTACTGGACTGCGAGCTTATTATTCGGGGCACTACCCGGGCACTGACGTAAAGTAAAGTGCTTTCGGACTCCCCTGTCTGGTCAAAGGCCCGCCGCTTAAGTAACATGGCGGGCTGACGAACGAATAAATACAGCGAAACGATAGTGGCACAACGAGATTATGTACGTCGCGGCCAACCGGCACCTTCGCGGCGCAAGAAGAGCACATCACGGAAAAAACAACGCAATACGCCTGCGGTATCGCCCGCTATGGTTGCTATTGCTGCAGCCGTACTCGTGACCTTTATCGGTGGTCTGTACTTCATTACGCATCACAAGAAAGAAGAGTCCGAAACGCTGCAAAACCAGAAAGTCACCGGTAATGGCATCCCGCCAAAACCGGAAGAGCGCTGGCGATACATCAAAGAGCTGGAAAGCCGTCAGCCTGGCGTACGTGCGCCTACCGAACCGTCTGCAGGCGGCGAGGTACTGAACGCCGATCAGCTTACCAATGAGCAGCGCCAGTTGTTGGCGCAAATGCAGGCCGATATGCGCCAACAGCCAACGCAGCTCAACGAAGTACCGTGGAACGAACAAACTGCTGAACAACGCCAGCAAACGCTGCAGCGTCAACGTCAGGTGCAACAGCAGCAGTGGAATAACACCCAACAGCAGGCTCAACAGCCGCGCCAACGGGTAACAGAACAGCCGTACCAGCAGCAGCAAACGCGTACTGCGCAAGCCGCACCGGTACAGCAGCCGAAGGCGCAGCCAAAACCGGCGGCCCAACAGCCGTATCAGGATCTCCTGCAAACACCTGCGCATACCACCGCCGCTCAGCCGAAAACGCAGCCGGCCGCGCCGATAACAAATGAAACGCAGCCGCCAAAACAGACGGCGGAGAAAAAAGATGAACGCCGCTGGATGGTACAGTGCGGCTCATTTAAAGGCGCTGAGCAGGCAGAAACCGTGCGCGCGCAGTTGGCCTTTGAAGGCTTCAACTCACGTATTACCACCAATAACGGCTGGAATCGCGTGGTCATTGGCCCGGTCAAAGGCAAAGAGAATGCCGACAACACCATCAGCCGCCTGAAAGTTGCTGGTCACACAAACTGCATTCGACTCGCCACTGGGGGTTGAAACCCCCAAAATCCCCCCCATCTATACTTGCATTACGCCCCGCATACTGCGCGGGGCCTGTGTTTTGCATTTGTAACCAAGGGGTCTGCTCGTGACAACAATAGTAAGCGTACGCCGTAACGGCCATGTGGTAATCGCCGGTGATGGTCAGGCCACACTGGGTAACACCGTAATGAAAGGCAACGTGAAGAAAGTCCGCCGTCTGTACAACGACAAAGTCATCGCGGGCTTTGCGGGCGGTACTGCGGATGCATTCACGCTGTTTGAACTGTTTGAACGCAAGCTGGAAATGCACCAGGGTCACCTGGTGAAAGCTGCCGTTGAACTGGCAAAAGACTGGCGTACCGACCGTATGCTGCGCAAACTCGAAGCGCTGCTGGCCGTTGCGGATGAAACTGCATCACTCATCATCACCGGTAACGGCGACGTCATCCAGCCAGAAAACGATCTGATTGCCATCGGCTCCGGCGGTCCCTACGCCCAGGCTGCTGCACGCGCTTTGCTGGAAAACACCGAGCTTGGCGCACGCGAGATTGCTGAGAAAGCGTTGGATATTGCAGGGGATATCTGCATTTATACCAACCACTTCCATACCATCGAAGAATTGAACTCCAAAGCGTAAGGATCCCCCATGTCTGAAATGACCCCACGCGAAATTGTCAGCGAACTGAACAAACACATCATCGGCCAGGACAACGCTAAGCGTTCCGTGGCGATTGCCCTGCGTAACCGCTGGCGCCGCATGCAGCTCAACGAAGAGCTGCGCCATGAAGTTACGCCGAAAAACATTCTGATGATTGGCCCAACCGGCGTCGGTAAAACCGAAATCGCCCGTCGTCTGGCAAAACTGGCCAACGCGCCGTTCATCAAAGTTGAAGCAACGAAATTCACCGAAGTCGGCTATGTTGGTAAAGAAGTTGACTCTATCATCCGCGATCTGACCGATGCTGCCATCAAAATGGTCCGCGTTCAGGCCATCGAGAAAAACCGCTTCCGTGCCGAAGAGATGGCGGAAGAGCGCATTCTCGACGTGCTGATCCCACCGGCTAAAAATAACTGGGGACAGTCAGAGCAGCCGCAGGAACCTTCTGCAGCGCGTCAGGCGTTCCGTAAAAAACTGCGTGAAGGCCAACTGGATGATAAAGAGATCGAAATCGATCTCGCGGCCGCACCGATGGGCGTTGAAATCATGGCGCCTCCGGGAATGGAAGAGATGACCAGCCAGCTACAGTCCATGTTCCAGAACCTGGGCGGTCAGAAGCAAAAACCGCGTAAGCTGAAAATCAAAGACGCGATGAAGCTGCTGATTGAAGAAGAAGCGGCCAAACTGGTGAATCCGGAAGAGCTGAAACAGGAAGCTATCGACGCCGTTGAGCAACACGGAATCGTGTTTATCGACGAAATCGACAAAATCTGTAAGCGCGGCGAATCCTCCGGCCCGGACGTGTCCCGTGAAGGCGTACAGCGCGACCTGCTGCCGCTGGTTGAAGGCTGCACGGTCTCCACTAAACACGGTATGGTGAAAACAGACCACATTCTGTTTATTGCCTCTGGCGCATTCCAGGTAGCGAAACCGTCTGACCTGATCCCGGAACTGCAGGGTCGTCTGCCGATTCGTGTCGAGCTGCAGGCGCTGACCACCAGCGATTTTGAGCGTATCCTTACCGAACCGAATGCCTCCATCACCGTCCAGTACAAAGCGCTGATGGCGACCGAAGGTGTGGACATCAACTTCACCGAATCGGGCATTAAACGCATTGCCGAAGCGGCCTGGCAGGTCAATGAAACCACCGAAAACATCGGTGCACGTCGTCTGCATACCGTTCTCGAGCGTCTGATGGAAGATATTTCCTATGATGCGAGCGATTTAAACGGCCAAAGCATCACAATTGATGCCGAATATGTGAGCAAACATCTGGATGCGCTGGTCGCAGATGAAGATCTGAGCCGTTTTATCCTATAATCGCGTTCAATGCATTTTCATCACTGTTGATGGGGCTGATAAAGCCCCATTTTTATTGGCGCTAAATATGACTGAACAACAAAAAATTAGCCGCTCACAAGCCTGGCTGGAAAGTTTACGACCTAAGACCTTACCGCTCGCCTTCGCGGCGATCATCGTCGGTACGGCATTAGCATGGTGGCAAGGATACTTCGATCCGCTGGTTGCTCTGTTGGCATTGATTACGGCAGGACTGCTGCAAATTCTGTCCAACCTCGCTAACGACTATGGCGATGCCGTCAAAGGCAGCGACAAGCCCGACCGCATTGGACCACTGCGCGGTATGCAAAAAGGGGTTATCACCCAACAGCAGATGAAGCGTGCGCTGATCGTTACCGTGGTGTTGATCTGTCTGTCGGGTCTGGCCCTGGTTGCTGTGGCCTGTCACACGCTGGCGGATTTTGTCGGTTTCCTGGTACTTGGTGGCCTGTCGATTATCGCGGCGATCACCTACACCGTGGGTAATCGCCCTTACGGATATATCGGTCTGGGCGATATTTCCGTGCTGGTATTCTTTGGCTGGCTTAGCGTGATGGGAAGCTGGTATCTGCAGGCGCATACGCTGATTCCGGCGCTGATTCTGCCTGCCACCGCCTGTGGCCTGCTGGCAACTGCCGTGCTCAACGTCAACAACCTGCGCGATATCAACAGCGACAGAGAGAACGGCAAGAACACGCTGGTAGTACGTTTAGGTGCCGTCAATGCCCGCCGCTACCATGCCTGCCTGCTGATGGGTACGCTGGTCTGCCTGGCGCTGTTTAACCTGTTTTCGCTACAAAGTCTGTGGGGATGGCTGTTTATCCTTGCCGCTCCGCTGCTTTTCAAACAGGCGCGTTACGTGATGCGCGAAATGGATCCTGCGGCAATGCGTCCGATGCTGGAACGCACCGTAAAAGCGGCACTATTAACTAACTTGCTGTTTGTCGTTGGAATTTTCTTAAGTCAGTGGTCTCTTTAACTGACAAATATCAATTAACAATTGATGATTTTGCCAACAGTACACATAGCGCGATATACTAAAAATTCTCGCAGCAACTGAACGTTAAGCCTATGAAATACGATACATCCGAGCTTTGTGACATCTATCAGGAAGATGTCAACGTCGTGGAACCGCTGTTCTCTAACTTTGGAGGACGGTCGTCGTTTGGCGGACAAATCATCACGGTAAAATGTTTCGAGGACAACGGGTTGCTGTACGATCTGCTCGAACAAAATGGCCGTGGTCGCATTCTGCTGGTCGATGGCGGCGGTTCTGTCCGTCGTGCGCTGGTCGATGCCGAACTGGCACGACTGGCCGTACAGAATGAATGGGAAGGTCTGGTCATCTACGGCTCAGTCCGCCAGGTAGACGATCTGGAAGAACTGGATATCGGCATTCAGGCGATTGCCGCAATTCCGGTAGGTGCTTCAGGAGAGGGGATTGGGGAAAGCGATGTGCGCGTCAACTTTGGCGGCGTGACATTCTTCTCCGGCGACCACCTGTACGCCGACAACACCGGGATAATCCTCTCCGAAGACCCGCTCGATATCGAGTAAGTGAAAAAGGCACCGCAAGGTGCCTTTTTTATGCGTTGTCACTGATTGCCGGTTGGCGGCTTACGCCTTATCCGGCCTACAGGCACTCGCATTCTACATCCTCTATAGATTTCGCGTCAGGGCAAGGCGGCAAGTAAGTGAATCCCCAGGAGCATAGGCCACTATGTGACTGGGGTGAATGTACGCAGCCAACGCCGCCATAACGTGAAATATGACGAGGATTAGACTTCTTCCATACGCCCCAACAGGGCATGCAGACGATCCTGCCAGCCGTTCTGCTGTTCTTTCAGGTTGTTGTTCTCACGCTCCAGCTCTTCACGCTGCTGCTGTGCAGACTGAACTTCCTGCGACAGTGAGTTGTTCTTTTCTTTCAGCTCTTCGATTTCCATCTGCAACAGCGTGATGGTATCAATCGCCTGCTGTACTTTTGCTTCCAGTTTCTCAAACACTTCTAATGACATCGTCATACCTCTCCTGAATTGCAAGGCGTTGATGGATAAAAATCCTCGTCCCGATAACCGGCGACGCCTTAATAAAAACGAGCGCACTCTACTTAACACCGATTGTATGAAGCCGCGTCATCCCTGTCCAGCGGCATCCCGCGCAGATTGCGGTTTGCAACACTTTTCGTCTTTCTCCTGGTGACATTACTATCATAACTCTTAAGTGTTAACGAATTGATCATTGAAATGATTCAGCTCACACTATTTTTGTATAACAAATACCGCGAAATGGCGCGATAACGCTCATTTTGTTGATGGAGTACACACATTTCAATTTCGATATTTCTCGTTTTTGAGCGTTAACGATAAATTAACAGTGTGCCTACCGGCTCCGGGGATGTCAGTGACCTTCTCGCATACAATAAACATTAAACTCTCTTCAGGATCCGATTATGAGTCAAACATCAACCTTAAAAGGCCAGTGCATTGCTGAATTCCTCGGTACCGGGTTGTTGATTTTCTTCGGTGTGGGATGTGTCGCTGCACTCAAAGTTGCTGGGGCTACTTTTGGTCAGTGGGAAATCAGTATCATCTGGGGTCTGGGGGTAGCGATGGCTATCTATCTGACCGCAGGCGTTTCTGGTGCACACCTGAATCCAGCGGTAACCATCGCACTCTGGCTGTTCGCCTGTTTTGATAAACGCAAAGTTGCTCCTTTTATTATTTCGCAAATTGCCGGCGCCTTTTGCGCAGCGGCACTGGTTTACGGGCTTTATTACAATCTTTTCATCGATTTCGAACAAACTAACCATATCGTGCGCGGCAGTACCGAAAGCTTGGGTCTGGCAGGTACTTTCTCGACCTATCCGAACCCGCATATCAATTTTGTGCAGGCCTTCGCGGTTGAAATGGTCATTACCGCTATTCTAATGGGGCTGATTCTGGCTCTGACCGACGATGGTAACGGTGTACCTCGTGGTCCGCTGGCACCACTGCTGATCGGCTTGTTGATTGCCGTTATTGGTGCTTCCATGGGTCCGCTAACAGGTTTTGCGATGAACCCGGCACGTGACTTCGGACCGAAACTCTTCGCCTGGATGGCCGGATGGGGTGAGATTGCCTTCACGGGTGGTCGTGATATCCCTTACTTCCTGGTCCCGGTGTTTGGCCCGATTACCGGCGCGATTTTAGGCGCATGGGCATATCGCAAACTGATTGGTCGCCATTTACCGTGCGATGTCTGCGCGATTGAAGAGAAAGACGTAGCGACCAACACTCAACAAAAAGCTTCGCAGTAATGTGACTACGGGACAAATAATCATGACTGAAAAAAAATATATCGTTGCGCTCGACCAGGGCACCACCAGCTCCCGCGCGGTCGTAATGGACCACGATGCGAATATCGTTAGCGTTTCACAGCGCGAATTCGAGCAAATCTACCCGAAAGCAGGTTGGGTAGAACATGACCCAATGGAAATTTGGGCGACCCAAAGCTCCACGCTGGTAGAAGTTCTGGCGAAAGCCGATATCAGTTCCGATGAAATTGCAGCGATCGGTATTACCAACCAGCGTGAAACCACCATCGTCTGGGAGCGTGAGACCGGTAAACCTATCTATAACGCAATTGTGTGGCAGTGTCGTCGTACCGCGGATATCTGCGAAAAGCTCAAGCGCGACGGTATGGAAGAGTACATCCGTAATAACACGGGTCTGGTAATTGACCCGTACTTTTCCGGCACTAAAGTGAAGTGGATCCTCGACCACGTGGAAGGCTCACGTGAGCGCGCTCGTCGCGGCGAACTGCTGTTCGGTACGGTAGACACCTGGCTTATCTGGAAAATGACGCAGGGACGCGTACACGTAACGGATTACACCAACGCCTCTCGTACCATGCTGTTCAACATCCACTCCCTGGACTGGGATGACACGATGCTGGATGCGCTGGATATTCCGCGTGCAATGCTGCCAGAAGTGCGTCGTTCTTCTGAAGTGTACGGCCAGACCAACATCGGTGGTAAAGGCGGCATTCGTATTCCTATCTCCGGTATTGCCGGTGACCAGCAGGCCGCTCTGTTTGGCCAGCTGTGCGTGAAGGAAGGGATGGCGAAAAACACTTACGGTACCGGCTGCTTCATGCTGATGAACACTGGCGAGAAAGCCGTTAAGTCCGAAAATGGACTACTGACCACCATCGCCTGTGGACCGACCGGGGAAGTGAACTACGCGCTGGAAGGTGCGGTATTTATGGCTGGCGCATCCATCCAGTGGCTGCGCGATGAAATGAAACTCATCAGCGATGCATTCGACTCTGAATATTTCGCCACCAAAGTGAAAGACACCAACGGCGTATACGTCGTTCCGGCATTCACAGGCCTTGGCGCACCGTACTGGGACCCGTATGCACGCGGAGCCATCTTCGGCCTGACCCGTGGCGTAAACTCCAACCACATCATCCGCGCAACGCTTGAGTCTATCGCTTACCAGACCCGTGACGTACTGGAAGCGATGCAGGCTGACTCCGGTATTCGCCTGCACGCCCTGCGCGTTGATGGCGGTGCGGTCGCCAACAACTTCCTGATGCAGTTCCAGTCCGATATTCTCGGCACGCGCGTTGAGCGCCCGGAAGTCCGCGAAGTCACCGCATTGGGTGCGGCTTACCTTGCCGGTCTGGCAGTAGGTTTCTGGCAGAATCTGGATGAACTGCAGGAGAAAGCGGTCATCGAGCGTGAATTCCGCCCTGGCATCGAAACCACCGAGCGTAATTTCCGTTACAGCGGCTGGAAAAAAGCGGTCAAACGCGCCATGGCGTGGGAAGATCACGACGAGTAATTCGTCATTGCCGGATGGAGACGTTACCTTGTCCGGCAATATCTTCGTGCGGGGGCAACCCCGCACACACATCAATAATCTAGTCCCCTCCCCTGTGCTACACTTCGCGCCATTCCTTTCAGCTACGAGTTTGCAATGAGACGAGAACTTGCCATTGAATTTTCACGCGTGACCGAAGCGGCCGCGCTGGCTGGCTATAAATGGCTGGGCCGCGGCGATAAAAATACCGCTGATGGCGCGGCGGTGAACGCCATGCGTATTATGCTCAACCAGGTCAACATCGACGGCACCATCGTGATTGGCGAGGGTGAGATTGATGAAGCGCCGATGCTGTTTATCGGCGAGAAAGTCGGAACCGGCCACGGTGATGCGGTCGACATCGCCGTCGATCCTATCGAAGGCACGCGTATGACGGCAATGGGCCAGGCGAATGCGCTGGCGGTGCTGGCTGTAGGCGATAAAGGCTGTTTCCTGAACGCGCCAGACATGTACATGGAAAAGCTGATTGTCGGCCCTGGCGCAAAAGGGTCCATCGACCTGAACCTGTCACTGGAAACCAACCTACGAAACATTGCAGCCGCGCTGAACAAACCACTGAGTGACCTGACCGTCACCATCCTGGCAAAACCACGCCATGACGAGGTTATTGCAGAGATGGCGAAACTGGGCGTGCGCGTCTTCGCCATTCCTGACGGCGACGTTGCGGCCTCGATTCTGACCTGTATGCCAGACAGCGAAGTTGACGTGCTGTACGGTATTGGCGGCGCTCCGGAAGGCGTGGTTTCCGCGGCCGTCATCCGCGCGCTGGACGGCGACATGCAGGGCCGCCTGCTGGCGCGCCATGACGTCAAAGGCGACAGCGAAGAGAACCGTCGTATTGGCGAACAGGAACTGGCCCGCTGCACCGCGATGGGCATTGAAGCGGGCAAAGCGCTGCGTCTGGATGAAATGGCGCGCAGCGACAACGTCATTTTCTCCGCTACCGGCATCACCAAAGGCGATCTGCTGGAAGGGATTAGCCGTAAAGGCAATATCGCAACCACCGAAACGCTGTTGATCCGCGGCAAATCACGCACGATCCGCCGCATTCAGTCGATTCACTACCTCGATCGCAAAGATCCCGATGTGCAGGCGCACATCCTGTAATTGATTTGATCAATAGAGCCTTCCAGCCCATCCGGGCTGGAAATCTTTCGTCCAACGAACGAAGATAAGGCAATCAAAGCAGACAGGAGAAAACCATGGCAGATTGGGTAACAGGCAAAGTCACAAAGGTGCAGAACTGGACCGATGCCCTGTTTAGTTTGACCGTGCAAGCTCCGGTTCTTCCTTTCACTGCAGGTCAGTTCACCAAGCTTGGCCTTGAGATCGACGGTGAGCGCGTCCAGCGCGCCTATTCCTACGTGAATGCGCCCGATAACCCCGACTTAGAATTTTATCTGGTGACGGTTCCCGACGGCAAACTCAGCCCTCAACTGGCGGCGCTAAAGCCTGGCGATGAAGTTCAGGTGGTGAGTGAGGCCGCTGGATTCTTCGTGCTGGATGAAGTCCCTGATTGCGAAACGCTATGGATGCTGGCAACCGGCACGGCTATCGGCCCGTATTTGTCGATTCTGCAACTAGGCAAAGATCTGGGTCGCTTTAAAAATCTGGTGCTGGTCCACGCCGCACGCTATGCCGCCGATTTGAGCTACCTGCCATTGATGCAGGCGCTGGAAAAGCGCTACGAAGGTAAATTACGCATCCAGACGGTTGTTAGCCGTGAGACAGCCGTAGATTCGCTGACCGGGCGTGTACCGGCGCTGATTGACAGCGGTGAACTGGAAAAGGCGGTAGGGCTGCCAATGGATAAAGAAACCAGCCATGTGATGCTATGCGGAAATCCACAAATGGTACGCGACACGCAGCAACTGCTGAAAGAGACCCGGCAGATGACCAAACACCTGCGCCGTCGACCGGGCCATATGACTGCTGAGCACTACTGGTGAGGGTTGCCGGGCGGCGCTTGCGCTTCTCCGGTCGACAACTACTGGCGCTCGGCTTTGTACTTTACGTCCTGCGTATCCTTACCATATTTATTTTCGTCCTGGGTGCCAACGAACGCGCCCAGATCGATAAGCATACCGACCAGAATGAGCGTCGGAACAAAGCGACCAACCGCCCATTGCCAGACGCCGGGTAACATCGTCCAATTTCCGGCCAGCAGCATCCACGCCAAAATCATCAGCAGCGCCCACGCTCCAGAACGTCCCCGATCGTGCAGGCGTTTTACCGTCACTGCCGCCGTCGGCCATAGCAGACAAACCAGACAAAATGCCGCAGTCTGAATATCGAGTAATTGCTTGCTCGCCAGCGAGAACAGAACCAGCATTCCGACGATCCACAGACCTATCCAAATCCAGAAATCACGGCGCCCGATGCGCCCTTTAAATGAGAATAACCACTGCTGTATGGTCATGTAAGTTCCTTTATTATTACCTTCCAGAACAGTTTACCCTTTTGACAAGCCCGACAGTTACCGTTTTAATCGTGAGCAGTCATAACGAAAGGTACGATTGATGAAGCAAGGATTTACACTGTTTTTATTATTGTTTTCAGCCTTCACCGCGAGCGTTGCGGCACGGGCGGAAGAGCCATCGACGGCAACCACGGCCCCCTATTTACTGGCGGGTGCGCCGACCTTTGACCTGTCGATTAGCCAGTTTCGCGAAAACTTTAATACGCAGAATCCGAAGCTTATCCTGAATGAGTTCCGCGCCATCGACAGCAGCCGCGATCGGGCAAACCTCACCCGCGCGGCCAGTAAAATCAATGAAAACCTGTATGCGTCCTCCGCCCTTGAGCGCGGCACGCTAAAAATCAAAAGTATGCAGATAACCTGGTTGCCGATTCAGGGACCAGAACAAAAGGCGGCCAAAGCGAAAGCGCTGGAATACATGACCGCCGTCATTCGTACCGTCGCCCCGCTACTGACGAAAGAGCAGAGCCAGAAAAAGCTGCAAAAACTGCTCGCTGCCGGCAAAGGTAAACACTATTACGCCGAAACAGAAGGCGCAATTCGCTATGTTGTGGCAGATAACGGTGAAAAAGGGCTGACCTTCGCTGTTGAACCGATTAAGCTGGCACTATCAGAAAGTCTTGAGAAGGCGAATTGATGACAAAAAGCAAAGCCTTTCCGCAGACGAATCTCTATACTGTTTCACAGACCATGCTGCCCTGACGGGCGGCCATATTCCTTAATTCGCTGACAAGCGTGGAGAAATGAAATGCGACATCCTTTAGTGATGGGTAACTGGAAACTGAACGGCAGCCGCCACATGGTAAACGAACTGGTTGCTAATCTGCGTAAAGAACTGGCTGGCGTTGCTGGCTGTGCAGTAGCAATCGCTCCGCCGGAAATGTATATCGACCTGGCGAAACACGCCGCTGCCGGTAGCCACATTATCCTGGGCGCGCAGAACGTTGACCTGAACCTGTCTGGCGCATTTACCGGTGAAACAAGTGCTGAAATGCTGAAAGATATCGGCGCGCAGTACATCATTATCGGTCACTCTGAGCGTCGTACTTACCACAAAGAGTCTGACGAGCTGATCGCTAAAAAATTCGCCGTACTGAAAGAACAAGGTCTGACTCCGGTTCTGTGCATCGGTGAAACCGAAGCAGAAAACGAAGCGGGCAAAACTGAAGAAGTCTGTGCACGTCAGATCGACGCCGTTCTGAAAACTCAGGGCGCGGCAGCATTCGAAGGCGTCGTTATCGCTTACGAACCAGTATGGGCTATCGGTACCGGTAAATCTGCAACTCCTGCTCAGGCTCAGGCTGTTCACAAATTCATTCGTGACCACATTGCTAAAGCTGACGCGAAAATCGCTGAACAAGTTATCATCCAGTACGGCGGTTCCGTAAACGCAGCTAATGCAGCAGAACTGTTCGCTCAGCCGGATATCGATGGCGCGCTGGTTGGCGGTGCTTCTCTGAAAGCAGATGCCTTCGCGGTCATCGTTAAAGCAGCAGAAGCGGCTAAACAGGCGTAATGCTGTTGAGGCGGGTAGCGCTTCGCTGACCCGTCCTCCAAGACTGTAGGCCCGGTAAGCGTTAGCGCTACCGGGCTTTTTTTACAACTTACCCAACACGCTAAACCACAGATAATCCAGCGGCAGAAGAAGCAGATATGTTGCCGTCGCCAGCGCGATACACAGCAGCATCCCCGCCCTCGCAGGCACTTTCCCAAGCGCCATCGCCACCACAATCGGCGAAGCCTGATACGGCAGTAGCGGTGTGGAATACCCCAATACCTGAATCATAATCACCGACAGCAGCGGGAACCCAGTCGCATCGGCAAAACTTTGCGCCAGAGTGGTATACAGCGCCGGAACGCCGTTCGCCGTCATAATAAAATTGAGTGCGGTGGTAATGCCGGTCAGCGCGAGAAAGCTGGTAAATGGTTTTTCCGCATCCAGCGGCATCACCTGTAACAGCGCCTCGCCCACTGCATTGCCAATGCCGGTCTGGGTAACGGTAATTGCCAACCCCAGAATCCCCGCCACGTAAATGCAGGTCCTGATATTTACCCCGGAGGAAAACTCGTCGCCATTGATAAAACCAACCCGTGGTAGCAGCGTGATAACCGCCGCCGCCAGCCCGGTCCACGCAGGCCCTATACCGTGCCAGCTTTCACTTACCCACAGCAGCAGCACCACTGCTAGCATCCAGGCCAGGCGTTTTTCATCCCGGCTCATTGGTTCCGCTGGCGTGAGATCGCGCGGTGCGTGGGGCTTGCCAGGGAACAGCCAGCAGATAAGCATGATGAGCACCGCGCCTTTAAGCCAGCCCAGAACCGGCGTATGCAGCAGCAAATAGGGAAGATAATTGAGGTGGATGCCGTAAGAGCCTTCCGCCGCGCCGCTCATTACCAGATTTGGCACGTTCGCGGGTAAAATGGTCGCGGAAAGCTGGAACGTCCCAAACCCGACGGCCAGCGCCAGACCATACCAGGCGCGCGTACCCTCGTTAATTCCGGCACGCTTCGCCATTGCGGCAACAATCGGCATCAGCAGCGCAATACGCCCCATATTGGACGGCATCACAAACGCCAGCGCGTAACTGAGCAGCACCACGCTCGCTACCATTAAAGGCCAGGAATCGGTCAATCGCGATGACAGCGCTCTCGCCGCCCTGTCCGCCAGCCCCGTTTTGCGAATCGCGATACCCAGCACAAAACCACTAAAGACCAGCCAGAATGCCGAAGACGCAAATCCGCCAAAGATCACATCCGCAGGTGCGATTTTGGCGACCATTGCTACGGCAAAGAACAGCAGCGCCGTTATAAACTCCGGCAGTAGCGACGTCGCCCAGAGCAGGATAGTAATGCCAACCACCAGAGAGGGGATAAACAGAGGGTGTGTAAGCCAGAGCGACATGCCTGTCTCCTGTTGTTTTTTTCAACAAGAATACGGGGACAGACATGCGGAGTAAATGCCAGATTAGGTGGGGTTAACGCAGAATATCACATTGATGATCCTGAATTTCCTCAGCGGAGGCGAGATTGAGCGACAACAGATTGCGCTGGGTCGCCAGCAGGACAAAGGACTCATCGCTCTGACGCACCATCGCCAGCGCATAGCTGCCCATGTGCTCACGCGCATCCGGCACCTCTTCTGCCAGCATCATAAACGGGCTGCGTTGCGCCAGTTCATTTTCCGTGACGCGACGCGCCAGATATTCATGACCGCGCAGCCCACCCGGTAATGGCAGCCAACGAGTGCTGATTTTCGCCAGATTGTCATCCAGCTGTTTTCTGACATCGGTTCGCAGGCAGGAGATATGAATATGCAGATGATTTTGCGTACGCCCGCTACGCGAGTTAATGGTCAGCGATACCGCTTTGTCAGGGATTTCCTGACCGTATTTTTGGCTCATAAAGCTGCGCGCCTGCCAGGCCAGCCAGAAAAAGTTCGGCGTACCTGATTTCAGCAGCAACGGGCTTTCCGTTCCGTTGATACGCCAGGTCGGCATCAACAGGTATTGCAGTGGGCCGTTACGATCTTTGAACACCACATATCCGGCATCCGGCTTCACTTCGGCGCACGGCGTGGGATCCTGCTGCTGCAACTGGTGCGGCAGGCATTGCTGAAGAACAATCTGGCGTAATGCGTCCGGGTTACCGGTGAATTTCCAGTACCCGATACCTGCAGCAGCGGCGACTACAATCACCGCCAGTAAAAGATAGCCTGCTTTTTTCATTACGCGTTCCCTGTATCTCATTGAAGGGCAAGAGTAACGCAAAACCATGACAAATAAAAAACCCGGTCGCGTTATGCCACCGGGTCGGTAAATCACAGACTTATTTAGCGCTTGCTGATCTGGTCAAACGTACCACCGTTAGAGAAGTGCTCTTTCTGCGCTTTCGTCCAGCCGCCAAACTCTTCGTCGATGGTGAACAGTTTCAGCTTCGGAAATGCATTTTCGTATTTCTTCGCAACGTCTGCATCACGCGGACGATAGTAGTTTTTCGCTGCAATTTCCTGACCTTCCGGTGAGTAGAGATATTTCAGGTAGGCTTCCGCCACCGTTTTGGTGTCTTTCTTTTCCACGACTTTATCGACCACAGAAACGGTTGGTTCCGCGAGGATAGATTCACTCGGCGTCACTATCTCGAATTTGTCTTTGCCCAGCTCGTTTGTCGCCAGCAGGGCTTCGTTTTCCCAGGCGATCAGCACATCACCGATACCGCGTTCAACGAAGGTATTGGTTGAGCCACGCGCACCGGAGTCCAGCACTTCAACATTCTTATACAGGGCCTTCACGAAGTCTTGTGCCTTGGCCTGATCGTTGTTGTTGTGGTGCAAGGCGTAGCCCCATGCCGCCAGATAGTTCCAGCGTGCGCCGCCTGAGCTTTTCGGGTTTGGCGTAATGACCGACACGCCTGGTTTGATCAGATCGTTCCAGTCATGAATTTGTTTGGGGTTGCCTTTGCGGACCAGGAAAACGATGGTGGAGGTGTATGGCGCGGAGTTATCCGGCAGACGCTTAATCCAGTTTTTATCGATACGACCACGTTCAGCAATGGCATCCACGTCGTAAGCCAGCGCCAGCGTCACGACATCGGCTTCAATACCGTTAATGACGGAGGTCGCTTGTTTACCCGAACCGCCATGCGACTGGCGGATCACGACGTTGTCGCCCGTTTCCTGCTTCCAGTGCGCGCTAAAGGCCTTATTGTACTGCTCGTACAATTCACGCGTTGGATCGTACGATACGTTAAGTAACTGAATATCCTTTGCCAGAACGCTGGTCGATGCCAGCAATAATGTTAACCCTACGCCCCATTTGTTCATCGCCCAGCTCTCTTATGTGGTGTTGTGATGAGCAAAGCGTGCCAGAAAGGTATCCAAACATTAAAGAATAAAAAAAGATTTGCTATAACTTGGGGGAATAAATGCGGGGAATAGTGCCGAATGGTGGTTAGCGGCTCATCAGGCCTACAAGTCTTTACAACCTGTAGGCCTGATGCGCTTAGCGCCATCAGGCGCGGAAAAAACAATCAGTACAGTTTTTTCGCGCAGTCCAGCCAGTCACCTTTGAACGGACGCTTCATGTTTTCAATCGCGTCGATGATGTCGTGGTGAACCAGTTGCTCGTTCTGAATACCTACACAGCGACCGCCGTGACCTGCCAACAGCAGTTCAATGGCATATGCGCCCATACGGGACGCCAGGATACGGTCGTAAGGCACCGGAGAACCACCACGCTGGATGTGACCCAGTACGGTTGAGCGCGTTTCACGACCCGTTTCTTTCTCGATGTAATGCGCCAGTTCGTCAACGTCACACATGTGCTCAGTGATCGCCACAATCGCGTGTTTTTTACCTTTCGCGATGCCTGCTTTGATTTCAGCAACCAGATCGTCACGGCTGAATTCCACTTCCGGAACCACCACGAACTCACAGCCACCAGCAATGGCAGCCGCCAGAGTCAGATCGCCACAGTAGCGGCCCATCACTTCAACGATGGAAATACGCTGGTGAGAAGAAGAGGTATCACGCAGACGGTCAATCGCTTCGACTACGGTACCCAGAGCGGTGAAATAACCGATGGTGTAGTCGGTGCCTTTGATATCGTTGTCGATAGTGCCCGGCAGACCGATGCATGGGAAGCCCATTTCAGTCAGGCGTTTTGCCCCCATGTATGAACCGTCACCACCGATAACAACCAGCGCGTCAATGCCACGCTTTTTCAGGTTTTCGATAGCCACGGCACGCACGTTTTCGTCGCGGAATTCCGGGAAGCGGGCAGAACCGAGGAATGTACCGCCACGGTTGATCATGTCGGACACGCTGTAGCGGTCAAGTTGAACCATACGGTCTTCATACAAACCCAGGTAGCCATCATGGATCCCCATGACTTCCAGCCCTTCCGTCAACGCTGCACGTACAACACCACGGATTGCTGCGTTCATGCCCGGCGCATCACCGCCGCTTGTCAACACACCGATTTTCTTAATCATGACTACCTCTGAACTTTGGAATGCAAAATGAAATCTGCTGCCGGAAGTCGATTCCGCATATCGAAACGATCCAACGAATATGCAGATAGTATAACAATCACTTCCTGCTGAATTGATTCAGGTCAGGCCAAATGGTGGTAATTTATACACAAAATGCTGGCCCGGTTCACTTTTTTTACAACGAATTATAAAAGCTCAAACATCTTGCCTTCCTTGGGTACGACCGAACAGGGATCCTGATGAATGATGACATCCGATCCCGGGAAACGCCGTAAAATTGCCTGCTCTACCTGTTCAGCCACTAAATGCGCCTGAACGAGCGGCAGATTATCTTCCATTTCCAAATGAATCTGAATAAAGCGGGTCGGCCCTGACTGCCGCGTGCGAAGATCGTGAGCGCCGCTGACTCCAGGCCATGACGTCACAATATCAATAATTTCCTGACGTTCTTCATCGGGTAAAGCGCGATCCAGCAAAGACTGTACCGCCTCATAACCCATGCGTAATGCACTATATAAAATATAGATGCCAATCCCGAGCGCAAACAAGGCATCTGCGCGATGCCAGCCGTACCATGCCAGCCCAAGCGCCACGAGAATCGCACCGTTCATCATAACATCAGACTGATAATGAAGCATATCCGCCCTAACGGCCTGACTTTGCGTGCGCTTCACCACCCAGCGCTGAAACGAGACCAGAATGATTGTACACACTAACGCGATGATGGTGACAACCACCCCGACGCCAGGATCTTTCATTGGCGTGGGTTGGATGAGATGCTGAATCCCGGTCAGGAATAAAAACAGCGCCGAACCGGAAATAAACATGCTTTGCGCCAGCGCCGCCAGCGATTCCGCTTTTCCGTGTCCGAACGTATGTTCATCATCGGCCGGTTGCAAAGAATAGCGCACCACCAACAGGTTGGTTAACGACGCGGCGATGTCCACCAAAGAATCCACCAGCGCAGCCAGAATACTGACCGATCCGGTGTACCACCACGCAAAAATCTTGATCAAAAGTAACAGCGATGCCATTACGGTCGCCGCGATTGCCGCCCGGCTAACCAGCCGCCCATAGGTTTGATTCATAAACACTCCTGCCAGGATATGCCGCTAGTATAACGGATGAAGTAAAACAGTCAGGCAATAACCGAGTGACAAATTTTGGGCAAAAAAAACCCCCACATCATGTGGGGGAAGACAGGGATGGTGTCTATGGCAAGGAAAACAGGGTTACTACTGGGAACGTGAGTTGCTACTACTCAATAAATTCAACGATGAGCTTTTTTTCCAGTGCGCTACGTCGCGCAGTTGCTCCATTCGTTGTTCATGTCTCTCATTTAAAACCGCTTGCTGCTCGGGCGTTAACAGGCGATACATCTGGTTGCGAACCTTGGCTATTTCAACCTGGCGGGCAACCTGTTCTTGCGCCATTCTTTCTGCCTGAGCGCGCACAGCGCGTTCATCAAATTTCTCTGCGGTGACAAGGCGATGCATTGTCTCCATTTCACTAACATTAACAGGAGGCTGTTCGTGTCTTGCCTGCTGCATTAAATCTCGCATCTGTTGACGTTGATGTTCGGTTAAACTGATACCGTCGAACATGTGGCTCTGAACGCTGCGTTGCGCGGAGCCTTCACCCAGGTGCCAGTGATCGCCTGTGACGACTTCAGCTGCATGGCTTAAAGTACTCAGTGCCAGCGTTGAGGCCATGACGGCAGCGGTAACTTTGCCCATCACTTGCTCCCAAAATCTTTTCTGTCGCGATTCAACGAGAGACAGTTTACGATTCGGGCTGCAAACATGCGTCAGGGGGTGTAAAAC
This sequence comes from Citrobacter sp. Cb031, assembly GCF_030336725.1. Classification (NCBI taxonomy): domain Bacteria; kingdom Pseudomonadati; phylum Pseudomonadota; class Gammaproteobacteria; order Enterobacterales; family Enterobacteriaceae; genus Citrobacter; species Citrobacter sp. Cb031. The sequence goes on along the minus strand of NZ_JAOWDA010000001.1, from coordinate 75,233 downwards.
AACGTAAAGTCATAGATTAGCGACGCCTGATGACGTAATTTCTGCCTCGGAGGTACGTAAACAATGAATAAAATCCTGTTAGTTGATGATGACCGAGAGCTGACTTCCCTGTTAAAGGAGTTGCTCGAAATGGAAGGTTTCGATGTGCTGGTTGCCTATGATGGGGAACAGGCGCTTGAGCTTCTGGATGACAGCATCGATTTACTTTTGCTCGACGTCATGATGCCGAAGAAAAATGGCATTGATACGCTGAAAGCACTTCGTCAGACACACCAGACACCCGTAATCATGCTGACCGCTCGCGGCAGCGAATTGGATCGCGTACTTGGCCTTGAGCTGGGCGCGGACGACTATTTACCCAAACCGTTTAACGACCGTGAACTGGTCGCGCGCATCCGCGCTATTTTGCGTCGCTCACACTGGAGCGAACAGCAGCAGAACAGCGACAACGGTTCGCCGACTCTGGAAGTGGATGCGTTAAGCCTTAATCCGGGTCGCCAGGAAGCCAGCTTTGACGGGCAAACCCTGGAATTAACCGGCACCGAATTCACCCTGCTCTATTTGCTGGCACAGCATCTCGGTCAGGTGGTTTCGCGTGAACACCTGAGCCAGGAAGTGCTGGGCAAACGCCTGACACCTTTCGATCGCGCGATCGACATGCATATCTCGAACCTGCGTCGTAAGCTGCCAGAACGTAAAGACGGACACCCGTGGTTTAAAACCCTGCGCGGTCGCGGCTACCTGATGGTCTCCGCTTCATGATAGGGAGCTTAACCGCGCGCATCTTTGCCATCTTCTGGTTGACGCTGGCACTGGTGTTGATGTTGGTACTGATGTTACCCAAGCTTGATTCACGCCAGATGACCGAGCTACTGGACAGCGAGCAGCGCCAGGGGTTGATGATTGAGCAACACGTTGAAGCTGAACTGGCGAACGATCCACCCAACGATTTGATGTGGTGGCGTCGCTTGTTTCGGGCGATAGACAAGTGGGCGCCGCCAGGACAGCGGTTATTGCTTGTTACGACGGAAGGACGCGTGATCGGCGCAGAACGCAACGAAATGCAGATCATTCGTAACTTTATTGGTCAGGCCGATAACGCCGACCATCCGCAAAAGAAAAAATACGGTCGCGTTGAGATGGTCGGGCCTTTCTCCGTCAGAGACGGCGAAGATAACTACCAGCTGTATCTCATTCGACCTGCCAGCAGCTCACAATCTGACTTTATCAATCTGCTGTTCGACCGACCGCTGTTGTTGCTGATTGTCACCATGTTAGTCAGCTCTCCGCTATTGCTCTGGCTTGCCTGGAGTCTGGCGAAACCGGCGCGTAAGTTGAAAAACGCGGCGGATGAGGTGGCCCAGGGCAACCTGCGCCAGCATCCGGAACTGGAAGCCGGTCCGCAGGAATTTCTGGCGGCAGGCGCCAGCTTTAACCAGATGGTGACGGCGCTGGAGCGAATGATGACCTCGCAGCAACGCCTGCTGTCGGACATCTCTCACGAGTTGAGAACGCCGTTGACGCGTCTGCAGTTGGGCACCGCGCTGCTGCGCCGTCGTAGCGGTGAAAGCAAAGAGCTGGAGCGTATTGAAACAGAAGCTCATCGACTGGACAGCATGATCAACGACCTGCTGGTGATGTCACGCAATCAGCAGAAAAACGCGCTGGTCAGTGAAACGGTGAAAGCCAATCAGCTGTGGGGCGAAGTGCTGGATAACGCCGCCTTTGAAGCCGAGCAGATGGGTAAATCACTCACGGTGAATTTCCCGCCGGGTCCGTGGCCACTGTACGGCAACCCAAATGCGCTGGAAAGCGCGCTGGAAAACATTGTGCGCAATGCCCTGCGTTATTCACACACGCAGATTGAAGTTGGCTTCGCGGTGGATATCGATGGGATTACCATCACCGTCGACGACGATGGCCCGGGCGTTAGCCCTGAAGACCGAGAACAGATTTTCCGTCCGTTCTATCGTACCGATGAGGCGCGCGATCGCGAGTCTGGCGGAACAGGTCTGGGTCTGGCGATTGTTGAAACCGCAATCCAACAGCATCGTGGCTGGGTGAAAGCCGAAGACAGCCCGCTGGGTGGTTTACGGCTGGTAATTTGGTTGCCGCTGTATAAACGCGCTTAACAGGCTTCCCCGGTAACGTAATGCCGGGGAAGTTCTCACATTATGCTGCCACAGTCGCAGCCGCTAGCTTTTGCTTTTTAATCCGCTTCACCAGAATGGTCGAACAGATAAAGCCCATTAAGCTGAACGCAATCATCACGCTAAAGACATAGTTATAGCCCGTGATGCCGCTATTGGTATCCAGTAAATAACCGTATAACGTATACGCAAACATGGCGGGCATATAACCGATGATACAGCCAAATGCCATCGCCGAACCGGCATATTCACGCGGGGTACCAATCTCATCCATTGGTGCAAAGAAAATGGCGCGCTGTGAGAAAATAATCGCCCCAAATCCAAGCGTCGCCGCCATACCGATATACACATTCATCGTTTGATGTGGCAACAGCATAAAAACAACCATAGCAGCAGCAGAGATCAGAAACGTCCACTTCAGGTAAATCGTAGGTGATTTAGCAACCTTATCCGCCAGCAGCCCACCAATCGGCCCTCCCACCATTTTCAATGCATACTGGTTGATGATGCCGTACGCGCCGACGAGCGCTACCGGCAGCATGTAGATATCTTTTAAGAATGGGATGAAGTAAGTCAGGCCACAGTACGCGGCATAAACAAAGAAAATCCCTAAAGAAGCCAGCCAGACGTTAGGGCAGGACAACACATGTTTGATACCCTTTAAGACTTCCATGTTGGCACTGGTTTTCTCGCCGCCTTTCACTTTGTCATCATCGACAATAAAGTACGTCACAATACCTGCCGCAAGCGTAATGACCGTATAAAACAACAGACCCGCCTGCATCCCCGCTTTACCTTCACCAAACTGGACGAAAACAAACAGAGCGCCAGAAGCGACGATAACATCCACCACGCCACGTCCGGCTTCTAAAAAGCCAAACATGCGCCCTTGTTCTTCTTGCGTACCTAGCAGACGCACAGCTTTCAATAACACCGGCCAATAAACCACATCGGCAAAGAACGCCATTGCGGCAAAGCAAATAAGATAACCGGTAAATGACGGTAGCGTCGCCAAATATAAACCGCATAGCCCAACGCCGATCAGACCAAATGGTAATAATATTTTCTTGGAATAACGGTCTGCGATATAGAGCGACAGAAAAAGCCCGGTTGTCTGAACAATCGTATAAACAGTAAAACTTAAACCAATTTGCGTATTGGTTAAACCCCAGTCACTTTGCATTGGCACATAGAAAACGTCTTTCATACTTGAAAGTTTGAATATTGTGCCGCCGCCTAAAATTAAAAAACAGAGCCTTGCCCATTTGTTCATGAACATAATTAAACCCTCATTGCTTGTTGAGAGAAATATTTAAATTAAATCATATAACTAATAAATTAAGAGAGTTATTTTCATAACCCTTTTCGCATTTAATAATATTAAAAGAAGTTTATTTATTACTTGTAAACTTGTCGCATAAATCACGGATATACTTTATTTGAGCAAGAGCATGTTCTTTTTCCTGCGCCAGTCGCGCATCAATCATGTTACTGTCGGGCAGCGGCGTATAGCTTGCATCGCGCCATGGGATCCAGGGATTATCACCTTCATCATCAAAACGAAATGCCGGAGCATAATATTCAACTTCCTCTTCCAGACCAAAAGCATTTACTTGCGGCTTGTCCTCACCTAAAAGTAATAATGCCTTAAGCATCTCTTCCATTGGTAAATCACCGTATCCTGAACGACAAGCCTCATGCCCCCAGCCTTTACCTTCTTTAATAATTTTTGCGTCTTTGATATGCACCTGAGTGATTAGAGGGGACATAACTTCTAACGCAGAAAGCGGCTGCTCATTGGCGTTAATCATGTTGCCAAAATCAAAAAGAATAGAGAGATTCTTCATTCCACTATTATTAACCAGCGTCACCAGTTCATGGCCTTGCAGATCTTCATGCTGTTCGATAGTAAAGCTTAGTCCGCAATCGTCATACTGAGACAACCACGCAATATCATTGGCAATCTTTGCCATGACATCGTTGAGATGTCCTTCATAGCGGGGGTAGAAACGTACTGAAGTTGCGCCAGTTGCCACAGCAATACGGATCGCATCCGTCAATGTCACCTTGTCCGATGCGCTCGTTTCAATATGTACATCGAGGTTATATTTTTTGGCCTTTTCTTTAAAATCGTGCAACTGCCGATCGTTTAGTTTCTGCAGCGATTGGGACTCACCATCCTCAACATGTATTTTCACTCCCTTTAATTGTTGCTGATGCGCAATATCCAGAAGATCGCCCGGAAGGACTCTCTCATAGCGCATATTCAGATGAAAGGCATAAGCATGTAGGTACAGTGGTATATTTCTCGCACGTTCAGCGAGAAGTTCTTGGTTGCATTTTCCCATTATTTTTCTCATTCATCACGAATAACAAGTTCCACAGATTCAAGTCGCCAGTATTCAAAATCAACCTGAACCACTTTTTTATCTCGGGTAGCCCGATGTTTTTCTACTAAAATTCCATAAGTATTAGGCGCAACGCCCAACTCTTTGCAGGCCACTTCTGGCATATTGACCGGTTTAAAAATCATTTCTTTGATATTTAAAGCATGACCAAACGCATCTTCCCAGACGCTGGCAAAAGACTGATTGCCCAATTTGTTAATGAATCCTGGCGCAACATCAGCATCAATATAGGACTCATGGTAAAACACTTTATGCGAATCAAGACCACACCAACCGGTAACTAAATAGCGATCACCGGAGGAGAGAAAAACATCATCAACATGGTGCGGAACCGTCGCAATCGTTTCTTTGGTTAAATACCCCCAAAAAGGCTTGCGCCCCTGAGCACAGGCTTCAGCATTAAAGCTGGAAAGTGATTTGGGATTATAAATAAATCGCTTCGATGAAATAAACCAACCACTGCGGTTCTTTCGGAAGATACGCGCATCGATCTCAAGCTCAATCAGAACCTGACGTAAGGTCATGCGCTTCGCATCCAGCAACTCACATAACTCTCTCTCCGAAGGCAATTTAGAGCCCGCTGGCAAATTATTCTCGTTTAACCAGCTTTCAAAGCGCTCTCTAAGCACATCAACATTGTTTTTCTTTTTCATCTTGCTCATCTGGTTTAAACCAATTTAAAGCTAAGATATTTGAGTGCAGGAAATACTCAAGTTTTTTTTCAACGCAGAGTTTCTTTTTGTGGGCCAGGTATCAAGAATGGACTGAAAACATGGCGTGACAAGCAGGTTTTTTAACCCGCCTTAGTATGCAGAGATAAGAACCACGAGAAAGGCAAATCAGGTGTTACCACCTGATTTAATTGCATGGCCAGAATGGCTTTATTTTCCCCACAAACGGCAGGAATTGTCTTCGATCTTGCCGCTTAAACGACGCTTTTGCATCGTTCTGGTCCAGCTTTTCGATAACCCGGCAGCCGAGAGTAAACGGTGATATTGTGAGTCATCAAACGGCATATGCCAGGCAATGGCAATCGCCTCCCGCACGCTGACGTCGCTGACGCGTGAAGCCAGGATCAACGGCGCGTCCGCCGACACCTGGCCTGGAGCGATGACGCTGCACAACCAGCCCGTCTTGCCTGCATCCTGCATCTGGCTAGCCATATCGCTGATGCCAAAATGGAAATTCAGCTTAAAGCACGGCGAGCGCGGCTGCGTGACCTGAATCAGCGCATCTCCCCACTGGAAAATGTCGCCAATAAATACATTCTCTTCCGTTAGCCCCTGAGTAGAGAGATTCTCGCCAAACGCGGGCGCGACAAAGAGCTCTGCCTGCTCCGGAAACTCTTGTCTCCAGTGCTGATAGTGTTCACGCGGATAGTGGCACAGCGCGCGATCCGGCCCACCGTGAATTTTCGTTTCCGCCTGTTCATCACCCGTCAGCCCCAGTTCGGTCAGCATCAGCTCGCCGTCAACCTGGACCTTAGCAATCGCGCTGGGACGGCTTCCCGTGTAGTCCCGAACCTTGCCTGTAAAAACATCGACCGGATATCGCATCTGTTCCCTCTCCCGATAAATTTCCCCCATTACACCACATTTATTTTACCCCAGTCGCTCAAAATGAGAGCACGGTTCACATGAAACTTAGGGACACATGCTATCAATGTAATCTGGTTTTGAAACATCATTTCAAATAAGGAGTCAACAACGTGACTGGTCAATCGCAATTTGCTGGCGTCTGGTGTCCTTCCATTACGCCAATGGATAATGACGGCAAGATCGATCTTAACGGTCTAAGCCAGCATCTCAAACGCCTTACCGAGGCCAAAATCGACGTGATTTTGCTGATGGGTAGCATCGGGGAATTTGCCTCCTTTACGCTCGAAGAAAAGCTGTTACTAATCCGCGAGGCCCGCGCTATGAGCTCGCTGAAGATGGTCGCCAACGTCTCATCCACCTGCCAGAATGATGTGCTGTTGATGGCGCAGGAAGCGTATCGCGCCGATTACGATGCCGTGATGATCCTGCCGCCTTACTACTATGGGCAAACGGCAAAACAGCTGCTGAGCTACTTCCGTCAGTTGGGGCAGAAGCTCAGCGGTAAATGGTTTGCCTATAACTTTCCGGCGCGCACTGGCTGCGATTTAACACCTGAACTGGTTGCCACCCTCGCCGCCGAGTTCCCCAACTTCGCAGGCATTAAAGATACCGTCGACTGCCAGTCCCATACTCGCAGTATGATCCAGACCACCCGCGCCGTACGGGAGGATTTTGCCGTGTTGTCCGGCTATGACGAATACTACATTCCTAACCTGCTGGCAGGCGGCGCGGGGGTAATTTCAGGATTAAACAACGTCATGCCTGAACTGTTTGTCAGCGCACGGGAAGCATTTAAACAGGGCGACCTGACAGCACTTCGCGACATTCAGGACCAGATTGGCACCTACATGTCCATCTACGCCATCGGCGAAGATTTCGTCACCACCATCAAAACCGTGGTATCGCGTAAGTTTGGCTATTGCACCGGCGTGTCACGAAATGCCGGCGGAGAGTTGAACGAGGGTGAGTGTCGGACCATCGATGAGGTATTTGTCGTCAAAGCGTAAATCGTTAAGCCGGATGGAACAGACCATCCGGCAAAAGAGGCTTACTTCACGGCGCTACGAATATCAATTTCCGCCGCCCTGGCTTTAACTCTTTTCGACCAGATGGAAGTGATAATCGGCACCAGAATGGAGGTCACAATCACCGACGTGGCGACAAGGGAAGTTGCTGCCGGCGCCATCGGTTTAAATGCCGGAACCATTTCAGCAATCAGCACTGGCGTAGCGACCGCCGCACCAGCTGAGCTGGAGGCCGCAATCCCCGCTGTGCCATCGCCGCCTCCAATCAGTTTATCGGCGATAATCAATGGAATACCGGTAATAATAATTACCGCCACGCCCAGCAAAATACCCAGTACACCGGTCTGCGCAATCACGCTCAAATCAATGGTGTTACCAAGCGCGAAGGCAAAGAAAGGAATCAATGTCTGCACCGCTTTGCTGAAGAACTCCCGCAGCTCAGGGTCCAGATTTCCCAGCGCAAAGCCAATCAGGAACGGTAATACGGCCCCCACAAACACGTGTGGTTCAAACGAAGCGATCCCGGCGGTTCCCAGAATCACCATAGTCATCAGCGGGCCAGACTCCAGCGACATCAGGACAAACGCCCCGGCCTCTTCTTTGGTGCCGTACTGCTGCATAATCGAGGCATACAGCCCGCCGTTGGTCATATCCATGGCGGCCACCAGCGCCAGCGTAGACAAGCCGGCGAAGAAACCAACTTCTACACCATGTTCCGGCAGAATACGTGAAGCAATCGCCGCGACCACCCACGCTACCAGGATCTTGGTTATGACCAGCGTGCCTGATTTACGCAGCACGGTACCGGTGGCGCTTAGCTTGATCGACGCCCCCATACAAAAGAACCAGACCGCCAGAATAGGCACCGTACCGGTGATCATACCGTTGGTAAAGGAGCCGAAGTATTTCCCGGCGCCGGGGGAAAAGGTGTGACACAACGCGCCCAAAAAAAGCGGCACCAGCATCATGCCGCCTGGGATTTTCTCTATCGTTCGTTTGATCTGCATTTCCATCACCTGTAGACATAAAAATGGGGCAATTTTTATGGGCGATTGCATCTTGCTTATGAGATGCGCCCGTCTTGATGAAACGAAGATAGACATTCATAGAGACTATAAAAGTGATCCCACTCGCATAATAAAACCTTGTTTCAATTTAAGTGGATCATTGTTTTTATATTGATTTTGATCACAAAAAAACCCCCACAAGCATCGCTTGCAGGGGCTTACTAAAGCATAGAACTTATTTTTTCGCTGCGAAACGCGCGGCAGCTTCGTCCCAGTTCACCACGTTCCAGAACTCTTTGATGTAGTCCGGGCGGCGGTTCTGGAATTTCAGGTAGTAAGCGTGTTCCCAAACGTCCAGGCCCACGATCGGGAAGCCGGAAGCGCCAGAGATAGCTTCACCCATCAGCGGGGAATCCTGGTTAGCAGTGGAAACAACAGCCAGTTTGTCACCTTTCAGAACCAGCCACGCCCAGCCGGAACCAAAACGGGTTGCCGCAGCTTTTTCAAATTCAGCTTTGAAGTTGTCCACGGAGCCGAAGTCACGTTCGATAGCCGCTTTCAGGTCGCCCTGCAGCGTAGTACCGGTTTTCAGACCTTTCCAGAACAGGCTGTGGTTAGCGTGGCCGCCCGCGTTGTTACGCAGTACGGTTTTCTTGTCTGCTGGCAGTTGATCCAGTTTGGTGATCAGCTCTTCAACAGGCAGGCTCGCGAATTCAGGCAAGCTTTCCAGCGCAGCGTTAGCGTTGTTTACGTAAGCCTGGTGGTGTTTGGTATGGTGGATTTCCATCGTCTGCTTATCAAAGTGCGGTTCAAGGGCATCATAAGCGTACGGCAGGGATGGCAGTGTATAACTCATAATCATCTCCAGTATTGTCGGGCGGCCAGTGTTAACGCCGCGTAAGCAGTTGGGTCATTATAGTTAATTAAATGATATTGAAAATGATTATCAATGCCGTACTTTTTACATGGCTATTATGAGGTAAAAGTGTGAGCATCACTGGGAAAATCAGGCTGATTTTGCCAATCTGAGTAGAAAATAGGCAGCGACATGAAGGACATGGGAGATAAAGCACGACATAGTCTGAAGATTATCTCACAAGGAAATATTGCTATGTCTGTCAACATCGCCCTTTTTGGTATCGGCCTCGACACATACTGGCCCCAGTTTACAGGCCTGGAGTCACGTCTTCAGGGCTATCTGCAATCAATTGATGAGCGCCTGACGGCGCAACAAGCCAGCGTGATTAATGGCGGTCTGATTGATAACGTCGATAAAGCCGATGCCCTTATCAGACGGTTGCAGCAACAGCCGGTCGATGCTGTCTGTCTTTACATCAGCACCTATGCGCTCAGCTCAACGGTGCTACCGCTTGTGCAGAGTATCAATAAACCGGTCATTATTCTGGCCCTACAGCCAGAGCCAGGGCTGCCTTATTCAACAATCCGTCAAATTCCCGATCGGGGAGGTCGTACTGGAGAGTGGCTGGCGCACTGTCAGGCCTGCAGCGCCCCCGAACTGGCAAACGTGTTTAACCGTGCGAATATCCGCTTTCAGTTAATTGTTGGCGCATTACAGGGCGATGAGTATGTCTGGCAACAAACGGCGCAGTGGCTACAGGCACTTAACGCTCGTCAAATGCTGGCAAATTGTCAGGTCGGCGTCCTCGGGCACTATTATGACGGCATGGTAGACGTTTACAGCAATATGACGAACTTGTCCGCCAAAATGGGCGTACGCTTTAAGCCATTGGAAATGTGTGAGTTGGCGGAATATCGCGAGCAGGTCAGCGAGGCAGACCTCAATGCCAAACGACAGGAAATGCACCGTGTACTTCAGTTGGATGCGGCATGCGAACCTGCAGAGCTCAACCGCGCACTCACCACTGCCTGCGCCATGGATAAACTAATTGCCCAGAATAAACTCGGTGCACTAGCCTATTATTATGAAGGCCGTAACGGCAACGCTTACGAGAACATCATCACCTCAATCATTCTCGGCAACACGCTGCTTACCCACCGTGGTATTCCCGTAGCGGGAGAATATGAAATCAAAAATGTGCTGGCGATGAAAATTCAGCAACTTCTGGGGGCTGGCGGTTCATTCTCAGAACCATATGGCATTGAATTTAATGATGATGCTGTTTTGTGGGGACATGACGGTCCGGCACACCCGCTGATGGCGGATGGTCCGGTGAGTCTGGTGCCGCTGCCGGTTTATCATGGTAAACCCGGTAAAGGTGTATCTATCCAGATGACCGTAAAATCAGGTCCGGTGACCTTTCTTTCGGTAATTGAAGATGCCGAAAACGGGGTGCGTTTACAGTATGCCGAAGGTGAAGCTGTGCCAGGTGAAGTCCTGGATATTGGCAACACCAATAGCCGCTATCGCTTCCCGTTATCAGCTCGCGAGTTCACCACGCAATGGTGCATGGGCGGCCCAGCTCATCATTGCAGCATTGGCCTGGGACACCATGGCGAGGCACTGGAAAAACTCGCCTGGCTACTGGGTATTCAGGCAGTAAGAATTTGCTAATCCTCTATATTTCCGCCCTTCTCAAAAAAGAGGGGCGGAGCCGCATTTGTGATCAATATCCCTTTCATCCCCTGAATTTTGCCAGCATTACTGATCACACGGCAGCATGCTGAAGGTTAATCTATTGCTCACTCTTTAGACTTTTGAACATCAAAACGGGTGTTTTCATCCTGCCAAATCGATAATTCAAAAGGAAACAGAATGGGTAACGCAATTACGATGGGGATAATATGGCATCTAATCGGTGCCGCTAGTGCCGCTTGTTTCTATGCCCCTTTTAAAAAGGTACAACACTGGTCCTGGGAAACCATGTGGTCTATAGGTGGTTTTGTTTCATGGCTGATCCTTCCCTGGCTCGTCAGCGCGATCCTTCTGCCGGACTTCTGGGCCTATTACAGTTCATTCAGTGCGTCCACCCTGCTGCCGGTATTTTTATTCGGTGCCATGTGGGGGATTGGTAATATCAACTATGGCCTGACTATGCGCTATCTCGGTATGTCGATGGGGATCGGGATCGCTATCGGCATTACGCTAATTGTTGGTACCTTAATGACGCCAATCATTGCCGGTAAATTTGACGTGCTCATTGGCACACCAGGCGGACGTATGACCCTGCTCGGCGTGCTGGTTGCCCTGATCGGAGTGGCGATTGTCACCCGCGCCGGACAGTTAAAAGAGCGCAAGATGGGCATCAAAGCCGAAGAGTTCAATCTGAAAAAAGGTCTGATACTGGCGGTGATGTGCGGCTTTTTCTCCGCGGGGATGTCCTTTGCCATGGATGCGGCTAAACCAATGCACGAAGCCGCTGCAACACTCGGTATCGATCCGCTGTATGTCGCCCTGCCAAGCTACGTAGTCATCATGGGCGGTGGTGCGGTGATCAATCTGGGATACTGCTTCATTCGTCTGGCAAAAATGAAAAACCTGTCAGTAAAGGCCGACTTCTCTTTAGCAAAACCGCTGATTATCAGCAATATCCTGTTTTCTGCGCTTGCTGGCCTGATGTGGTATCTCCAGTTCTTCTTTTACGCCTGGGGCCATGCCAAAATTCCAGCACAGTATGACTACATGAGCTGGATGCTGCACATGAGCTTCTACGTCCTGTGCGGCGGTATCGTGGGCCTGATCATGAAAGAGTGGAGCAATGCAGGGAGACGTCCGGTCAGCGTGCTAAGTCTTGGCTGCGTAGTGATCATTGTCGCGGCAAACATTGTTGGTCTGGGAATGGCCAGCTAACGACACAACTCCCGACGACGATGACGCCACTGCGCTGGCGTCATCCCAATTTTACGGTTAAATACCACCGAAAATCAGTTTTCGTTGTACTACCTTAAATTAACCAAATAATGATGGCGTTACTCACAAAATACCTCCGTTCGAGCGTATAGCTTAAATCCGTTCAGCAATAAAAACAGATACCCGATAACCGGCACCCAAAAGCTCAAACGCAGGCCAAAAGCATCAATAACCATCCCCTGGATAAAGGGCAGCACCCCGCCGCCAATGCCCGCCATAATCAAGCAAGCAGAAATAGATGCCGCATAGCGATCAAGGCCGGAGAGCGTGCGAGAGAAAATAATGGGATACATCACCGAGTTCATGAGCCCCGTCGCCAGCAGGCAATAGCCGCCAAAACGGTTAGCGAAAACTATCGCGGCAACGGTTAGTAGTACCGCTCCCGAAGAACACAGGCAAAACAACAACTGAGGTCGGCAACAGTGAGCCAGCAAGCCATACAAAAACCGACCCGCTAATGCACCGCCCCAATACAACGCGATAAAGGAGGTCGCTTGTGCAAGCGAAAACCCGCCCAAAGACGGGTCGTGTAGATAGCTGAGAGCCGTAGTACCCATGCTGACTTCCACGCCAACGTAAACAAGAATGCCACTCACCCCAGTACGAAACTGCGCATAGCGCCTGAGCGCACGAATCGCAGAAAAAATATTCTCGTGCGCGTCACGAAAATCAGCAATTGAAAAACGGTATAACGCAACCAGCAGAATGCCTCCCACCAGCATCAAACCGAGATACATCCCTGGAACTGAAATGACAGAGCCAGCCAGAACAACCGCCAGGACGACAGGCGCCAGCGCCGCCCCGAGGGAGTTGATGGACGACGCCAGACTGAGGCGTCCAGCCGCACTTTGCGCCTCGCCAAGCCGATTAACATAAGGGTTTGCGACCACCTGCATCGCCGCAACCCCCATCGCCACAATGAAAATCCCCACCAGGCAACCGGCAAATGATGCCAGCCAGAGCGATACGGCAATCACCACCGAACCACTTGCGGCAAGTATCAACGCCAGTAAGAGTGCGCTGCGATACCCTAAACGCGCCATCCAGCCTGAACACGGTAAACAAATCACAAACGGTGCGAGATAAAACGCCACATTTACCAACATCGAGTCTCGCCATGAAAGCGAAAAAACTTGCCGGAAAAAGGGAATCGTGGCGCTATTAATTGCCGTCAGGACGCCCCAGTAAAAAAAGACAGACGACAGCATAATGAACGCCCGGCGAGGATTCTGTACCATGATTTATCCCGCCATTTCCTGTGCCAGATGCACGGCGACATCCTGCGGCGACATGCTGCCAAGCAACTGCTCACGGAACTCCACATGCATCAACTGACGCGCCAGACGGGAGAAGATTTTCATATGATCGCCCTTCTCCTGCTCACTCACCGTCAGCATGATAACCAGCGAGACATCCACCTCGTCGCTCCACGCCAGCGGCTCACTCAAACGCATCACCGACACGCTACTGTGCGCGACCGCCGCCGATTTGCAGTGCGGAAGCGCAATTGCAAATCCTAATGCGGTAGAGAAAATCGCTTCACGCTGCCAAATAGCCTCTTCAACGGCTGAGCCGGAAAAGACCCGCTGTTCGACCTCCAGATTATCGGTGAGCACCTTAATCGCTTCCGCTTTACGGGTAATCGCCTGATCGAGCAGGATCAGGGCGGGATCAAACACGGGTTTTGCTTGCGCCGCCACCTGTTGCGAAAGTAGTACCGCCACGTCCTGACCACTTTCACAGGCTAATGCCCGTTCCAGCGTCTGCTCGCTGTGCGCGAGGGTTAAGGTCATTAAGCGCGCCTTTGCTGGCGCAATACGGCTTGAGGACATGCTGATCTGTCGTAAACCAACGCCCAACAGTAGCGCCAGCGCCGACGGGTCGCCGCCCATCTCGCCGCACAGGCTGATCTCAATACCGGCCCGCTGCGCGCGCGCCGTCATCTCCTTCAGTAACTGTAAAAACGCGGGGTCAAAATAATTGTAGAGATGTCGAACCTGCGCGTTGCCCCGGTCGCAGGCCAGGAAGTATTGCGTCAGGTCGTTGCTGCCAATCGAAACAAAGTCGATATACGCGGCGGCTTTCTCCAGCAGATAAAGCACCGATGGCACTTCCGCCATAATACCCAGCGACCACTGCCCAACCGCCGCCCCCTCGGCCAGCAGTTGCGCCGCTGTTTGCTGGAACTGTTCACGCAGCCACTTCACCTCAGCAAGCGTAGTCAACATCGGCGCCATAATGTGCAACGGTCCGGCGGCGCTGGCACGCAGTAGCGCACGTATCTGAGGACGGAAAATCGACATAAATTCGGGATACAGGCGGATGCCACGCCAGCCAAGAAACGGGTTTTCCTCCAGCGGCATCGCCAGATAGTCACAGGGTTTATCACCACCAATATCCAGCGTACGGATCACCACTTTACGCCCCCGCGCCTGTTCCAGCACGTGACGATAGGCCTGGTACTGCTCCTCCTCGTCAGGCGGCGCGGCTCGCTCACAGAACAGCATTTCAGTGCGGAACAGACCAATCCCCTCCGCCCCGGCGGCAAATGCCGCTTCCGCTTCCGCCGCCAGCGCGATATTCGCCAGTACCGTCACCCGTTCGCCCTCCTGCGTCGCCCCAGGGCATTGAATAAGCGGCTGTAAACGCGCTTCAAGGCGCTGACGTTTGTCCTCTTCCAGTTGATACCACCGCAGAGCCTGCTCATCCGGCGACACCACCACCACCCCGTGGCGAGTGTCGAGCAGCAGCGCTTCACCACCGCGAATACGCCCCGCTTCCGCCGCCTCTACGCTCAGCAGCGGAACCCCAAACGATCGCGCCAGAATGACGGTATGTGATGTTTCCCCGCCCGCGCCCATCACCACACCTTTCAGATGCGGACCGCGCAGCGCCAGAAACTGGCCTGGCGTTATGGGAAACGGACTGATAACGATGGTGTCTTGCGACAATGCCGTTTGCGGCATCAGCGGCTGCGCGGTGAGATGCGCCGCCAGACGCAGGCCCAAATCCTGTAAATCCAGCACCCGCTGTTGTAGGTAAACGCTGCGACTTTCGCGCAGCGGCGCGCTCAGTTCATCCAGCGCCATCGCCAATGCTGCCAGCGCATTGCGCGCTGTACGGTCGGTAAGTAGCGAGGTTTCGAAGAGCGCATCGTCCAGCAGTTTGACATGAGCCTGTAGCACAGACGCGGCTTCTCCCTGTGTATGCGGTAATGCGTCGTGAAGCTCGCGGCGTACTTGCTCAAGTGCCGCCGTCAGCGCGGCTCGCTGTACAGCCGGCGCCGCCACCGCCTCTTGTTCTGCCAATTGATACAGATCCGGCACGCCCAGATGCATTGCCATCCCTTGCGCCAGCCCAGCGCTCACGCCGTTACCGCGCACCCACTCCGCACGGGTCTGCGCCAGAAAAACCGGCAGAGGTTGCTCCACCCGTTCCGGCGTCCGGGCAACGGGTTCGTCACACGCGGCAAACTCTTGCCTCACAAACTGAGTCAGCGCCTGATGCGCGGCAGATTCATCCTCGCCCTCAATCACCAGTTCACACGGGTCCTGATACAAAATATCGGTCCCAATCATCGCCAACACGCTACGGGCATCGGCCTGACGCTGGTTACGCAGATTGCCTATTTGAACGCGAGCCTGAAATGCGCTGACGCGCTGCTCTAACGCACTGGCGGGGCGGGCATGTAGACCATTAGGCAACGGGCAGGTAAAACGAATGTTTAACACAATATTATCCTCTGGCTGCGGGCGTAATACGCCATGAGATCGGCGTGCAGGCCGGTATCGTTTCATACGATGAGTTCAGCGATTTTTCCGCCAGCGTAACTTCGCACACTGTCGCATCAGCGACCGGCGTTGAGCTGATCTGCGGCTGCGAGCCGGGGTTCCAGCCGCGTAAAATCAGCGCATCTTCACGTTGCGCTTTTTTCAAGGTGCTGAAATGGAGTGGTGTCTCCCAGTGCAGCAGGCTGTAGGCTGTCGGGAATGTCAGCGCGTGTGGATTGGTTTTAAAACGCGCCCAGCCGGAATCCAGCCAGCCAACTGGCGGTGTGCGCCAGGCTTCGACTTCACGCCAGAAGTTCGGGCTTTCACCATCGCACAACGGGATGAGCGCGAAGCGGGCGCTAAATTCGCCTGGGATCTGTGAGTCTGGGGAAGGCAACGCCATACCGGATGCGCGTCCCGGACGCCACGGCATACCGGCACGTCCCAGCCAACCCACGCTACGCAGTAGCGTAATGGCGATAACCGATGGGCGTTCTGCGGGAATTTCATATTCTCGCAGCCCATCCGTCACCACACTGATGCCCTGCTTGCCATCATGCATCATTACCAGACTTTGCATTGGCCACAGCGATGCCGGGGCTTCACCCCAATTTTCCTGCTGCCAGACATCCAGCGTGGCCGGTCGGTTGGCGCGACGAATGAGACCAAACGGTTGATCGGCAAAATGGACATCGGTAAAGACATCAGCAGGAATTTCCACCTGTAAACGATGATCGTGCAAGGTGTTGTTGACGCTAACCTGGAGGTCCAGCGTCGGGCGCTGGTGATCCAGCATGACCACCATGCTGACATCCAGTCGTGCATTACAACGGTGCTCCTGCCTGTCGGCCAGCGTGTGCGGTGCTGCGATAGACCAGCTTAGCGACAACGTGTCCACCAGCGCGCCGCGCTGCCAGTCGGCGTGAAGCAGCGCCCCTGCGCCGGTAACGCGCCAGTCATCCTCTGGTGGAGAATAGTTATAGGTGTCACCGGCATCGCCGCCGTCCACCAGTTGAATAAGGTTCTCCCAGCGCTTACCGCTGCGCTTATCGACCAGAACAACCTGTTCGCCTTCCAGCGTCAGGCGTAACCACGGGTTCTCCAGCGCCTCTTCTGTCGAGGACGGCACAGCAAATCCGGGGGCGCACTCATCTTGCAGATACAGGGTGGTATAGCCGCAGGCGGGGAGCGATGCGACCTCCAGTAAAATATCGCACCGCCGATAGAAGACGGGATCGGGGCTATTGGACAGTTCCTGAACAATGACGGACATATCTTGCGATGTCTCACGCATAATCTGCCAGCGACAGGGTTGTCCCTGCTCGTCAACAATGCGGAACGCCTCACCGGGTAGGTAGAGCGTCAGCGCCACCAGGCCATCGCGCACCGACGGCAGCGCGTTAAAGACGATGATTTTTTTACCCTGTTGCTGCGCCGTAATGCCGTTTGCCAACATCTGCATATTCAGCTCGTACAGGCGCTCGGCTTTTTCCTGACCCGAGAGCAAACGCGCCTTAACCATTGCATTCACGCGATCGGCGTTACACCCACCGATACTATCGTGAGCGTGGGATTTCATCGCCTCGCGCCATATTGTCTCAATGGCACGCTGCGGATAGGGCAACCCCAGCGTCCAGGCCATACTCAGCAACGGTTCTAGCTGACGGCTGACGAAGTTCTCCAGCCGGACGTTGGCCTGTTTAATATCCATGCGGGTAGAAAAAATACCGCGATGGATACGCATATATTTCGGGCTTAGCAGTTCGCCCTCAAAGATCGCCAGCGGCGTATCCGCCAGCGCGGCAAAGTAACGGCTAAAGTCGCTGCGAATAAAGCGGTACGCCGTTTGTTCCTGATTCAGCGTGTCGAGCATTGCCGGAACGCCGTACTCAAACGGTGACTGATCGTTACCGTTCGGCAGTAGTAGCTGCGTACTGCGGCTAAATGCCGCCTGCTTTTCCATAACCGCAGAGAGGCGCGGCCAGGCCTGGTTGGCATCCGTCGGCAGCCACTTAGCGCACCCATAACCCTGCGGTAATACTGCCGTCGTCACAACGCTGCCCCCCTGGCTTCGCCAGCGGAACTCGGTAAACGGCGTGTCGTACTCGCTCCAGCCGCGCCAGATAATCGCGTGGTCGATGGCAAACTGATTAAGGAACATGGGCAACTGTGCGCTCTGGCCAAACGAGTCCGGCACATAACCGACCGCCATTCTCGGCCCTATCTCGTCACAGTCAGCCTGCCCCAGCAGCAGATTGCGGGTGATGGACTCAGCGCCAACCACCAAAAAATCGGTCTGTGTATACCAGGGACCGATTAACAAACGTCCGGCTTTCACCAGCGCCTGCACGCGTTCGCGGTTTTCTGGTGCCAGTTGGAAATAATCCTCCAGCACCACCGTTTGGCCATCAAGCATAAATGGACCTAATGATTCATCCGCTTCAAGATGTTGAATAAGATCCGCCATAAAATAATAAAGCAGAGCCTGGGAATCATTCTCCGTAAAATACCATTCACGATCCCAGTGCGTATGCTGAATTAAATGAACCGTTTTCATTTCGTTTATTCCTGTTTTAAGGCGTAGGTAACCCGCACGGATATTTACCCGCGCTAAACATAGGGAAATATTAATTCAGTAGTACGTCTAACGGCTGGCTTTAAATTTCGGCGCCACCGTCTCTTTTCTCACCTCAGGCGTGGCTGTCGGGCCACGGAATATCAACAGTGAGCCGCAGGCGATAATCGCCGAGCCGCAGACAATTGAGAGCACATAAATCGGCCATTTTTCTACCGCCAGCCAGCCGTAAAAACCGGAGATCGGCGCATGGTTTACCGCCCCTAATCCTACCGCCATCGCCGCCCCCACCGCCGAGCCAATCACGTTGACGACAATAATTCTTGGATTTGACAGCGCAAACGGAATGGCGCCTTCAGAAACACCAATCAGCCCCATCAACGTAGAGGCTTTACCCGCCTCACGCAGGGATTCCGGGAAACGTGACGACCACAGCAGCGTAGCGACACCCAGACCAATTGGCGGCACGATAATCGCCACCTGCGCGGCGGTGTTTGGGTCATAAATACCGGAGGCCAGTAACGCCATTGCCGTCGTCACCGCCGCCTTGTTAATCGGGCCGCCGAGATCAAACCCAACCATGCCGCCAATGACCGCCGCCAGCAGCACTTTGTTCGTGCCGGACATGGATAACAGCCAGCTTTCCATGCCGTGATTCAACGCCGCCAGCGGCGTACCGATAATAAATGCCATCACCACGCATGTCAGCAGCGTACCGCCGACTGGCAGAATGAAAATAGGCACAGCAGAGGAGAGCGCCTTCGGCAATTTGATGTAGCGGTTCAGGGCGCGAACGATATAGCCCGCGACAAAACCGGCCGCCAGCGCGCCGAGAAAACCCGTTCCCAGGTTACTCGCCAGCAGTCCGCCAATCATCCCCGGCGCAAGACCCGGTTTGTTCGCCAGCGCAAAGCTGATATAGCCGGCCACCACCGGCAACATCAGGGACAGCGCCAGCCCGCCGAAACCATCAAATTTGTGCAGCAACTGCACCACCATGCCGGCCTGCTCGTAGCTGGCATCCCAGATGTTATCAATACCGTAGAGAGAAGCGCCGATACGGGCGATCCCCATTAGCACCGCTCCAGCAATGACAAACGGCAGCATCCATGAAACGCCGGTCATAATGGCGTTCTTGACCTCTATCCCGGTAGACGGTTTGTCTCCCCCCTGAAACTTAGCCATTTGCAACCTCCTGCTCAACTGCTTCAAACACCGCATCGCCAAATTTGATGGGATCAGAGACGCTGCATTCGAGCTTCACCATGCCATCGAAACGCTCTTTCCCGCTAATCGCAACGTCGGCAGCAATGATGACCGCGTCAGCGCGCGCCAGATCCTCTGGCGTAATTTCATTCTCAGCGCCAATGCTCCCCTGCGTTTCCACTTTAACTTCATGCCCACGGCTTTTTCCCGTGATTTCAAGCGATTCCGCAGCCATGTAGGTATGAGCAACGCCGGTCGGACAAGCTGCAACACAAACAATGTACATAATGATTCCTCATAGATTCAGGCAATAAAAAAAGCACAATGGCGAAAGTGCGCATTGTGCTTTGTGTAGGACTAACAAATTGATAAACCTGGCTTTCACCGTCAGCGCCGCTGGCATGGCGGCAAACTAACAGTTGGTGCAGGCTGGAGATACGGAAACTGAAGGCCAGCTCATCACGTTTGCGACGGCACAGCAGCGCCTGCGGGAAATGCAGGCCAAAACGGGCAGGACGATGACAGCGTTGACGTACGCTCGCGCCGATAGCTTCGCTGGCGCAGTCCCACAGGCTGGACCATTCGCGCGCCATTTGCGTATCCATACACTCCTGCTCGGCGATATCATTTTCAGCCAGATCGTTAACGGAATTAAACCAGCAAAAATAATCAAGCATACGTTTAATTTTGCGATCGCAAGATAGCAAAATTAAAAGCAGACTTTTGATGATTATTGAGTTGGTCAACACAAACGTTACTCCGATAAATAAGTTTGCTGAGAATAAAACAAAAATAAAAGAGCAACTGTGATTTATTGCACAGAGCATTCACTCATTATGTCTGATTTAGTCTGAATATGTATCAAAACGCCACTGCAATATATAAACCACATTTATATATTATGGTGTCACCCGACTACGATGGCGCCATTGCCCTGGCGTCATCCCGACTTCGCGGTTAAATACCACCGAAAAATAGTTACTGTCTTCAAAACCGCACTGCATAGCAACTTCACCAATCAGCTTTTCAGTATGCGATAACAGGTACTGAGCATGGCAAATGCGCAGTTGCCGCAGGTAATGGTTGATCGTCATCCCGGTCTGGCTGCGGAACTGCTGGCGCAAAACGCGTTCGCTGCACCGTTCACGCTCGCAAAACGTATCCAGTTCGAACGCATGCTCATGGCTACCGGCTAACGCGGTGATCAGTTTATCCAGCAGCGTTTCACTTGACGTCGCCGGGAGCGTATCCGTGGCATAACGATGACGTTTAAGGTGAGTTACCAGTTGACCAAACAGCAGCTCAGCCATGGTAAAGGCCTGCGCATCGCGCTGATTACTTTCATGCTCAAGCTGGCTTATCACCTGTCTGGCCTGGGTCATGCCAACGCTGCCAAGTCGCCAGTGCGGCTGCCTTGGCGTACCGTCAAATCCGGGGATCGCCCCTTGCCAGTCAACATTCAGCGTTAACCGCTCTGGGCAGTAGATGATATTTTGCAACACAAGGTCGTTAACGGAGGTGTAGGAGTGTTTATCTTCGGCGCGAATGTAAAACAGATCGCCGCGGGTTATCCGGTACGGACGATCGTTAAGGACATGCAGACCATTGCCGCGCCAGACCAGAACCAGCTCGCAAAACTCGTGGGTATGCTCAGCAAAGACATCCTGCGGATAACGATCGGCCACGGCGACAGCCTGCTGCTCATGCGCAAAAAAGTCTGATTTCGAAAGAACCAGATGATTCGCCATCACATCACCTCAACCTGTACGCTTGCCGGATAAGCGCAGCGCATCCGGCATGAAAGGGTATGATTATCAGCAAACGGACGGTAAAAAACGTTGATAGCTTTCGCGTTACTGAAGGCTGCTTCCCGCTATAAGGTCACGCCCCTGACGAATATCGCGTGGCGACCACTCGAACTCACGGCGAAAAAGCGTCGAAAAGTGGTTACTGTCACCGAAACCGCAGAGATAAGCGATATCAGTCACGCTGTCATCACTGTGGCGGAGCAGATGTCGGGCTTTAATCAGTCGCAGACGGTTAAGGTAGCGCTGCGGCGTCAATCCTGTTTGCTGTTTAAGCTGGCGATGCAGAGTGCGTAAAGAGAGCGAAAACTTCTCGGCCAGCGCCTCCCAACACACCTCTTCGGCAAAGTTATCCTCCAGCCATGCCATCAAAAGGTTAAGCCGCGCATCGTTATCGGTCGCCGCTTCCATCAGGCTGCTTTTACGCAGCAGTACCAGCAACTGCATAAACAAGATCTCGCGATTTGCCGCCGTGGGCGTATCCATCTCCTCGCCGAGCGTCTCCATCTGCCCCACCAGGTGACGAACCTGCTGCAGTACGCCCTGGTTTACGCGCCAGTGGGAGGGATACTGCCCATTTTGTTCCTGAGGCAAAAGCTGATTCAGCCCGGCCAGAAATTGAAACGCATCCGGAGAGCGATACAAAACATTGGTCAGACACAGATTGTCAGTATGTTCATATAAATGCCTGTCATGATCGCGGACGAAACACACCGTACCACCGCTGATGGTGTAAGGCTGTCCGTTGAACACATGGATCCCCGTTCCATGTTCGACCACCACAATTTCATGAAAATCATGATGATGTTCAGGAAACGCGGGCTGAGGAAGCCGCGGTTCAATAGCCACAGGCGCTTTACCTGTCGGAAAAAAATCCACGCAATGCAGTACGGTCATGACGGCTCCCCCTGATTAACGAATATGGCTGAATAGTAATTAAGGGTTCCTACCCTCACCTTAATTTTTTGACGCCAAAGTGCGTAAACACGGTTAATTCTTCAAGAAATGACAGGAAAGATCGGGAAATGCGGAAGGCGTCACATCCGCCAAAATCCGCGCTATTAGTGGAAACTGTGAACAACATCACGTTCACCTTTGCCATGTTGCCAGCCGCTAATTGGGGCTGTCACTGTCAAGAAGGTACGCTTTATTCGGGGTTCTTAGACTGAGTGCAATAAAACTCAGAAGGACCTCGCCATGACTTTTCGCCATTGTGTCGCTGTCGATCTCGGCGCATCCAGTGGGCGCGTAATGCTCGCACGTTACGACAGTAAACACCGCACCCTGACGCTGCGTGAAATCCACCGCTTCGTTAACTGTCTGCAAAAAACGGACGGTTTTGACACCTGGGACATCGACAGCCTGGAAAACGACATTCGCCTTGGACTGAAAAAAGTCTGTGATGAAGGCATTCGGATAGACAGCATTGGCATTGATACCTGGGGCGTGGATTACGTATTGATCGATAACGCCGGCCAACGTGTTGGTCTGCCGGTCTCTTACCGTGACAGCCGCACGACCGGCATTATGTCACAGGCGATGGCGCAGCCAGGTAAAGGTGAAATCTACCGCCGTAGCGGCATTCAGTTTCTGCCGTTTAACACCTTGTATCAGCTACGTGCGCTGGTTGAACAGCAGCCAGAACTGCTTGCGCAGGTGGCACATGCCCTGCTGATCCCCGACTACTTCAGCTTTCGCCTGACCGGCAAATTGAACTGGGAATACACCAACGCCACCACCACCCAGTTAGTCAATATCAACACCGACGACTGGGATGACACGCTGCTGGCGTGGACCGGGGCAGACAAAGCCTGGTTTGGTCGCCCGACGCATCCGGGGAACGTCATTGGTCACTGGATTTGCCCGCAGAAAAACCAAATTCCGGTTGTGGCCGTCGCCAGTCACGACACCGCCAGCGCGGTCATCGCTTCACCGCTGGCCGATAAAAATAGTGCGTATCTCTCTTCCGGTACCTGGTCGCTGATGGGCTTTGAGAGCAGAACGCCGTATACCAACGATGCGGCGCTGGCGGCGAACATCACCAACGAAGGGGGCGCGGAAGGGCGCTACCGCGTACTGAAAAACATCATGGGACTGTGGCTGCTCCAGCGCGTTTTAAAAGAGCGCCAGATTACCGACCTGCCAACGCTTATTGCCCAAACGCAAGCGCTGCCGGCCTGCCAATTCCTGATAAACCCGAACGACGATCGCTTTATCAACCCCGACGATATGAGCGCGGAAATTCAGGCGGCCTGTCGTGAATCGGGTCAACCCGTTCCCCAGCAAAATGCCGAACTGGCGCGCTGTATCTTCGACAGCCTGGCATTGCTATACGCTGACATTCTGCAAGAACTGGCACAACTGCGTGGTGCAGCATTTAGCCAACTGCACATCGTTGGCGGCGGCTGCCAGAACGCCCTACTGAACCAGCTGTGCGCGGATGCCTGCGGCATTCGCGTGATGTCCGGGCCGATTGAGGCCTCCACGCTCGGCAATATCGGCATCCAGTTGATGACGCTGGACGAGCTTAACAACGTCGATGATTTCCGTCAGGTGGTGCGTGCCAACTACGACCTGACCACCTTCATTCCAAATCCTGAAAGTGAAATTGCCCGCTACCAGGCGCAGTTTCCATCACTACGACAGACAAAGGAGCTTTGCGCATGACCACTCAACTTGAACAAGCCTGGGAACTGGCAAAACTGCGTTTCGCCGCGGTAGGCATTGATGTCGAGGCGGCCTTACGCCAGCTCGATCGTCTGCCGGTCTCCATGCACTGCTGGCAAGGCGATGATGTCGCCGGTTTCGAGAATCCGGAAGGCTCGCTCACAGGCGGTATTCAGGCTACCGGCAACTATCCGGGCAAAGCGCGTAACGCCACCGAACTGCGCGCCGATCTGGAGCAGGCGCTGAGCCTGATCCCAGGTCCAAAACGTCTGAATTTGCACGCGATCTATCTGGAGTCCGATACGCCGGTTGCCCGCGACCAAATCAAACCTGAACATTTTAAAAACTGGGTCGAGTGGGCGAAAGCAAACCAGTTAGGGCTGGATTTCAACCCCTCCTGCTTCTCTCACCCGCTGAGCGCCGACGGCTTCACGCTGGCCCACGCCGATGACACCATTCGCCAGTTTTGGATTGACCACTGCAAAGCCAGCCGTCGCGTCTCAGCGTATTTTGGCGAGCAGTTGGGTACGCCATCGGTGATGAATATCTGGATCCCGGATGGCATGAAAGACATTACCGTTGACCGGTTAGCACCGCGCCAACGTCTGCTTGAAGCACTGGATGAAGTGATCAGCGAAAAACTCGACCCGGCGCACCATATCGACGCCGTCGAGAGCAAGCTGTTTGGCATCGGCGCCGAAAGCTACACCGTGGGCTCCAACGAGTTCTATATGGGTTACGCCACCAGCCGTCAAACCGCGCTGTGCCTGGATGCGGGTCACTTCCATCCGACTGAAGTGATTTCCGACAAAATCTCCGCCGCCATGCTGTACGTACCGCGTCTGCTGCTGCACGTCAGCCGTCCGGTGCGCTGGGACAGCGATCACGTGGTGCTGCTGGATGACGAAACGCAGGCGATTGCCAGCGAGATCGTCCGCCACAACCTGTTTGACCGCGTACACATCGGCCTCGACTTCTTCGACGCCTCTATTAACCGCATCGCCGCGTGGGTTATCGGCACTCGCAATATGAAAAAAGCCCTGCTGCGCGCGCTGTTAGAACCGACCGAACAACTGCGTCAGCTTGAAGCCAGCGGCGACTACACCGCACGTCTGGCCTTGCTGGAAGAGCAAAAATCGCTGCCGTGGCAGGCCGTCTGGGAGATGTACTGCCAGCGTCACGACACGCCAGCAGGAAGTCAGTGGCTGGACAGCGTGCGCGCCTATGAGAAAGAGATTTTGAGCAAACGTAGCTAACCGTGACACCAGGCTTACAGGCCGGATAAGACGCCCCACGTCGCTATCCGGCAATGAATGAAAGACGATTGCCGGATGGATCTTCGCTTATCCGGCCTACGTAAGACCCGATAACGATCGGGCAATCAACAGGATCACCGAATATGCAAAACATGACTAATTCCTGGTTCGTCCAGGGGATGATCAAAGCCACTTCCGACGCGTGGCTGAAAGGCTGGGACGAACGTAACGGCGGCAACCTGACGCTGCGTCTGGATGAGGCTGACATTGCGCCATTTAGCGCTGATTTCCACGAAAAACCGCGCTATATCGCGCTAAGTCAGCCAATGCCTTTGCTGGCGAACACGCCGTTTATCGTCACCGGTTCCGGTAAATTTTTCCGTAACGTTCAGCTCGATCCCGCGGCAAATTTGGGCGTGGTGAAAGTAGACAGCGACGGCGCGGGCTACCACATCCTCTGGGGCCTGACCCACGAAGCGGTGCCAACCTCCGAGTTGCCGGCTCACTTCCTCTCCCATTGCGAGCGTATTAAAGCGACGAACGGTAAAGACCGCGTGATCATGCACTGCCATGCTACCAACCTGATCGCCCTGACCTACGTGCTGGAAAACAATACCCCGCTGATTACCCGCAAACTGTGGGAAGGCAGCACCGAGTGTCTGGTGGTGTTCCCAGATGGCGTCGGCATTCTGCCGTGGATGGTGCCGGGTACGGATGAAATCGGCCAGGCAACCGCCGAGGAAATGCAGAAACACTCGCTGGTACTGTGGCCGTTCCACGGCGTGTTCGGCAGCGGTCCCTCCCTCGACGAAGCATTTGGCTTGATAGATACCGCAGAAAAATCCGCCGAAGTTTTAGTCAAAATCTATTCGATGGGCGGTATGAAGCAGACCATCACACGTGAAGAGCTGGTAGCACTGGCTAAACGCTTTGGCGTGACCCCGCTGGCCAGCGCCGTAGAGCTGTACTGATACCTGCCAACTCAACGCCGGATGCGGCTTCGCTTTATCCGGCCTACATGACGATGCACGTTTCACCGTCGGCCCGATAAGCGTAATGCCATCGGGCACCAGGGATTTTTTTTAAGGAGAATAGTGATGAGCTTTATGTTGGCACTGCCAAAAATTAGCCTGCATGGCGCCGGCGCGATTGCCGATATGGTGAATCTCGTGGCGAATAAACAATGGGGCAAAGCGCTGATCGTCACCGATGGTCAGCTGGTGAAGCTGGGCCTGCTGGATAGCCTGTTTGCCGCACTGGATGAACATCAAATGTCTTACCACCTGTTTGATGAGGTGTTCCCGAATCCGACAGAAGAGCTGGTACAGAAAGGTTTTACGGTATATCAGGGGGCAGAATGTGATTACATTATCGCCTTCGGCGGCGGCAGCCCGATCGATACCGCCAAAGCGGTGAAGATCCTGACCGCCAACCCTGGCCCTTCTACCGCTTACTCCGGCGTGGGCAAAGTGAAAAATGCGGGCGTGCCGCTGGTTGCCATCAATACCACTGCTGGTACAGCAGCAGAGATGACCAGCAACGCGGTCATTATCGACTCTGTCCGCAAGGTCAAAGAAGTGATCATCGACCCGAACATCATCCCAGATATCGCCGTGGATGACGCCAGCGTGATGCTGGAAATCCCAGCCTCCGTTACCGCCGCAACCGGTATGGATGCCCTGACTCACGCGGTGGAAGCCTATGTTTCCGTTGGCGCGCATCCGCTCACCGACGCCAACGCCCTGGAAGCAATTCGCCTGATCAACCTGTGGCTACCGAAAGCGGTCGACGATGGTCATAACCTCGAGGCCCGGGAACAAATGGCGTTTGGTCAGTACCTCGCAGGGATGGCGTTTAACAGCGCCGGTCTTGGACTGGTTCATGCGCTGGCACACCAGCCAGGCGCGACCCACAATCTGCCGCACGGCGTCTGCAATGCCATTCTGCTGCCGATTATCGAAAACTTTAACCGCCCTAACGCCGTGGCGCGTTTTGCCCGAGTGGCGCAGGCGATGGGAGTGGACACCCGCGGGATGAGCGACGAAGCGGCAAGCATGGAGGCCATCACCGCGATTCGTGCCCTGAGCAAGCGTGTAGGTATCCCGGCTGGTTTTAGTTCCCTTGGCGTGACGAAAGAGGATATTGAAGGCTGGCTGGATAAAGCGTTGGCCGATCCATGCGCGCCGTGTAACCCGCGCACTGCCAGCCGCGATGAGGTCCGCGAGCTGTATCTGGAGGCGTTATGATCCGCAAGGCCTTTGTGATGCAGGTGAATGCCGACGCGCACGTTGAGTATCAACGTCGGCACAATCCCATCTGGCCAGAACTGGAAGCGGTGCTGAAAGAGCACGGTGCCCATCACTACGCGATTTATCTCGATCAGGAACGCAACCTGCTGTTCGCCACCGTCGAGATTGAGTCAGAAGAGCGCTGGAACGCCGTTGCCAGCACCGATGTTTGCCAGCGTTGGTGGAAGCATATGCGTGATGTAATGCCGGCAAACCCGGACAACAGTCCGGTCAGCGCTGAGCTAAAAGAAGTGTTTTATCTGCCTTAACCGCTCTGTTTCCTCCCCTGACGGGGGAGGAAACCTTTTTCTCCCGTCAGCAGCATTGCGTTCGTTTTGTCATCCACGCCTTTTCCCCACAACCCGGCACCTGCTCAGGCATACCGATGCTGAAAGTCTCCGGGCGTCACCAAACTGGAAGACGGGACGGCATTTAACTACTCGTGTAGCTACAACCGCGCCGACAAGTTCAAAATCAAAAATAACTGGGTGGGAAAATAAAAGCCTGATGACCAGGCTCTAAGAAAAAAGCGCCTGAATCCAGGCGCCTGAGAACGGAAAATCAGAAGAAGTATTTGAAACGGAGACGCGCGCCGTAACGGTCGTCGTCGTCGGTATAATTCTCCGGATTGCTGTTATCGCTGTTAATCATCGAATAATAAGCACCGAGATAAATATTAAAGTTCTGCATATCCATCACATTCGGAATTAAATAAGACGCGTGAATGGTATGAATATCGTAAGTGCCCTCATTGTAGAACCAGTCATTATCATCGTGATCGATCAGACCGTTAAATTCGTCGATCTTGTTATGAGCATAGATATAGCCCAGTTCAAAGCGCTTCCACAGAACGTTGGCCGCCGCCGTAAAATCTTTTTCGTTATCCGCATCGAGATAAGCGGTGTTCAGGTTAAACACCAGGCCATTTTCCGGATCGGCTTTCAGACCGTTCCAGGTCATCGTCATACCGTAACCGGTACGATCAGACTGATCGACAAACTTGCCTGATAGCGGATCGGTATATCCATAGGCGTTATTGATAACGTTCGATTCCATGGCCGCAGAAATCGTCAGCGCATCCACCGGTGTCCAGGCGACGACCGGGCGCAGATAAGCCACGTTTTTCTCCTGCGACATTTCACGACCATGATAGCGGCTATCCTGATAAAGCGAGGTACCATCTTCCAGCAGGGTATTTAACTCGAAATACCAGTTATCGAGCTGTTTGCTCATCAGGAAGCTGCCGCCGGAATCTGAACGGCCACGACCTTCTTTCATCATGTAGATATAGCCGCTACCGTCATCATACAAATCGTTGGCGGTATGCCCTGAATGCTCAACAAAGGTATCCTGATTCAGCGGGAACATATCGTAAGCTTCGAAACGACCGACTTTTACTTTCCAGTCATTTTCCTGACCGAAGAAGAAAGCGGCGTCATCAAGATTGACCGAACCCGTCATGTCAGCCAGCGGTTGCGCTGAAAAACCGGCGAAATAGCCGTTATCCAGCTTACGCATACCGTCAAAGCCCAGCAGGATACGTCCGTTCAGATCCCAGCGTTCATTGGTTGGGTCGCCCACATTCGAATTGGTTGCCGCCAGCACGCCTTTGTTGCTTTCCGCATCCATGTTGAATTCCACGTCGCCGTAGATTTTCAGATCGCCATAGCCGGAGAGCACCAGATTAGGGGTAGTGGCGTTCTTTTTGGTCTCTTGTGCGGGCGTAGTGCCGTTGACTGGCGTATTCCCCTGAGCAACTTTAATTTCCTGGATCTCCGCAGCCTGCTGTACCTGCAATTGCTGCACCTGATTTTCTGCTTTTGCCGCGCGGTTTTCCGCAGCTTCCAGCCGAGCCTCCAACTGTTCGAGCCGCTGTTCCAGAGTCATTTTTTGCGTTTTAGCAAAGCCATTATTTGCCACTAATAATAGACCTATTGCTAAAGCTAACGTCGATTTCTTCATTATTTGCTTTCCTTGAAATAAAGATCGTCCAACGTCTTCCGACCGGAAGACGCGCAACATGCAAATCCAAAAAATATTTTTATAGGTAATACGATACCGATGACTGAAATAAATTCAGAACATTAAAGCGTGGCACCAGTGCAGGCTAATATTTATTATCATACTGATTTTATTATGTGTAACGTAGATATAATTAAGAATGTGAGGGATATAACAATAGTGCTGAAATTAACGAAAAATAATAAAAACAATTTTATATGAATAACAATAAAATATAATTAAAAATAATAAAGGCGCGAACGACAATCGCCGCGCCTTTATTTAATAAGCGTTCAATTAACTCTGCTCAGAAACCAGAATCGCCTGAGTGTCAGGCTCCAGTGCTTTAAAGATATGCGCTTGATCGGCAGGGTAACAAATATAATCGCCCTCACCTAACTCCTCCGGCGCTTCCGTCAATCCCACCATCGCCTTACCCTGCGTTACGATAATATGTTCAACCGATCCCGGTGGATGCGGTTGTGAAATACGATCCGCGCCCGGCTGCGTCAGCAGCAGATAGATATCCCGCCGCGCGCCTGGTGGGCAGGCGGCCAGTAAAATGGCCTGATAGTGGGCCTGCTCAGCCACGACTTTTGTCCCTTCGCCGCGGCGAATCACCTGCGTTTTTTGCTCCTGCGGTTCCAGCAAGCGCGCAAAGGGAATATCTAACGCCACACACAGCGACCAGAGCGTTTCCAGGCTAGGATTCCCATTGCCCGCTTCCAATTGCGAGAGTGTCGATTTTGCAATCCCCGCGCGACGGGCAATCTCCGCCAGCGACAAACCGGTGCGCTGACGTTCACGCACCAGACTTTTCGCGATCATACTGATGGGCTGGGTCATTCACGACTCCATGTTTTTTATATCGAACGAATTGTTCGACTTGTAAAGCCAATTGGTCGCGTTCATTATAATGGAAACTCGTTCGATATGGCTAAAACGGTATGAAACATTATTTTTCCAGTCTCAAAGGCGACACGATAAAAGCAATATTTTTAGTCTGTCTGGCCGTCGGTGTAGTCGGCATGTCATACGGCTCGCTGGCGATGGCCTACGGCTTCCCGCTGTGGGTACCGTTTGTACTCTCTATTACTGTGCTGGCGGGCGCGTCCGAGTTTATGTTTATCGGCATTATCGCCAGCGGTGGTAATCCACTGGCGGCTGCGGCTGCCGGTTTACTGGTTAACGCCCGACACGTGCCGTTCGGCGTCACCGTGCGCGATCTGGTGGGCACCCGAGCTGCCAGTTTCCTCGGCTGTCATATTATGAACGACGAAAGCGTGGTGTTCGGTCTGTCGCAAAAAACGCCAGAGCAGCGTAAAGCCGCCTACTGGCTGTGCGGTCTGGGCGTCGCAATTTTCTGGCCTGTTGGCACCCTGATCGGCGCAGGCGTCGGCAAACTGCTCCCTGCCCCGGAAACCATCGGTCTGGATGCCGTCTTCCCTGCCATTCTGCTGGCTCTGGTCGTCCCGGCATTCAAAAACCGCACTACGCTGATTCGTGCCTGTAGCGGCGCCACGTTGTCGCTTGCCGCCATTCCCTTTGCGCCGGTCGGTTTACCGGTTTTGCTCTCACTCTTTGGCTTACTGACGAGGAAAAAATAATGGGCAACATGACGCTGTTTATCGTCGGTATCGCCATGTTATCTCTGGGAACATATTTAATGCGTTTAGGGGGAGCCAAGCTTGGAAGCCGTTTAGCGTTCTCAGAACGCTCGCAGGCGCTGCTTTCCGACGCCGCAACGGTATTACTGTTCTCCGTTGCGCTGGCGACCACCTTTTACGAGGGCGAACACTTTGCCGGAATGGCGCGCGTACTCGGCGTGGTTTTTGCGGTATTTCTCGCCTGGCGCAAGATGCCGCTGATCGTGGTGATCGTTGCCGCCGCGGTGGTAACCGCGCTGTTACGAATGCTGGGTATACACTAACCATATAATTACCCTGGCGAAATATTCATCAGGGTAATCACCTGTAGCGTTATGTGTTTTACCCCACAAAACCAGGCGCTAACTCTGCCTCAAATTGTCACTTCCCGCTGACATATTGCTGCTCATCTCTTCACCATCTCACCGTTAAAATCAAATCAAACAGTTTTTAACGGAGTCCCACCATGACAGCCCTTACAGCTAACTGCATTGACCTGAATATTCAGGGGAATAGCGTTTATGCCATCCTCAAGCAACTGGCGAATATGGCGCTTCAAAATGGCTACGTCTCTGACCGCAGCGCCTTCCTACAAACGTTGCTGATACGCGAAAAGCTGCATTCCACCGGCTTTGGTTCGGGCATTGCCGTCCCACACGGTAAAAGCGCCTGTATCACACGCCCCTTCGTCTTGTTCGCGCGCAAATCAGAAAAAGTGGACTGGAAAGCCAGCGACGGCGAGGACGTTAACTGCTGGATCTGCCTCGGCGTGCCACAAACGGGCGAGGACGATCAGGTCAAAATTATCGGCACCCTGTGCCGCAAAATTATCCATCAAGATTTCATCAACCAACTGAAGCAAGGCGACACCGACCAGGTGCTCGCCCTGCTCAATCAGACCTTAACCTCATAAGGAAGCGGCTATGGAGTCATCCTTGCGTTTAGT
The DNA here is from genome assembly GCF_030336725.1 of Citrobacter sp. Cb031. Classification (NCBI taxonomy): domain Bacteria; kingdom Pseudomonadati; phylum Pseudomonadota; class Gammaproteobacteria; order Enterobacterales; family Enterobacteriaceae; genus Citrobacter; species Citrobacter sp. Cb031. The sequence goes on along the minus strand of NZ_JAOWDA010000001.1, from coordinate 43,056 downwards.
GGCGATTACCAACTGTCCGGCGGGTATCGCCCACACTTATATGGTGGCAGAAGCGCTGAAGCAAAAAGCGCGCTCGCTCGGCCATACGATTAAAGTCGAAACCCAGGGCTCAAGCGGCGTCGAAAACCGACTGACCAGTGAAGAAATTGCCGCTGCCGATTACGTTATTCTGGCTACAGGTCGCGGCCTGAGCGGCGAAGACCGGGCGCGTTTCGCCGGGAAAAAAGTCTATGAAATAGCCATTTCCCAGGCGCTGAAAAATATCGACCTGATTTTTACGCAGTTACCGACTCATTCACAACTTTTTGCCACTGATAGCAGTGTGAAGCTGGGAAAACAGGAGGTCCAGCACGGTAGCGTGATGAGCCACCTGATGGCTGGCGTTTCCGCCGCGCTGCCGTTTGTTATTGGCGGCGGTATTCTGGTTGCCATCGCTAATATGCTGGTGCAGTTCGGTTTGCCCTATGCCGATATGTCGAAAGGTGCGCCGTCGTTCACCTGGGTTGTTGAATCCATCGGCTATCTGGGCTTCACCTTTATGATCCCCATTATGGGGGCATACATCGCGTGGTCGATTGCCGATAAGCCCGCTTTTGCCCCGGCGTTTCTGGTGTGTTACCTGGCGAACGATAAAGGCCTACTCGGCACCCAGTCCGGCGCGGGGTTTCTCGGCGCGGTCGTACTCGGGCTGGCAATTGGCTACTTTGTGCTTTGGTTTCGCAAGGTTCGGCTCGGCAAAGCGTTGCAGCCGCTGCTCGGCTCCATGCTGATCCCGTTTGTCACTTTGTTGGTGTTTGGCGTACTGACTTATTACGTCATCGGCCCGGTGATGTCCGACATCATGGGGGGGCTGCTGCACTTCCTGAACACCATTCCACCATCAATGAAAATGGGCGCAGCCTTCCTCGTTGGCGCAATGCTGGCATTTGATATGGGCGGGCCAATCAATAAAACGGCCTGGTTCTTCTGCTTCTCACTGCTGGAAAAACATATCTATGACTGGTACGCCATCGTCGGCGTGGTGGCGCTGATGCCGCCCGTCGCGGCAGGTATCGCTACCTATTTAGCGCCGAAACTGTTTACCCAGCAGGAGAAGGCCGCCGCCAGCAGTGCGATTGTGGTGGGTGCCACCGTCGCCACCGAACCGGCAATCCCCTATGCGCTGGCCGCGCCGCTGCCGATGATTACCGCCAATACGCTCTCCGGTGGTATTACCGGCATGCTGGTCATCGCCTTTGGAATCAAACGTCTCGCGCCGGGTTTAGGTATCTTTGATCCGCTGATTGGCCTGATGTCTCCGGTGGGGGCATTTTACCTGGTGCTGGCTATCGGTCTGGCGCTGAACATTTCGTTAATTATCATCCTGAAAGGATTGTGGCTGAAACGTAAAGCCGCACAGCAGGAGCTTGCCCATGAACATTGAGTTACTTCAGCAGTTATGCGAAGCCAGCGCCGTCAGCGGTGATGAGCAGGAAGTTCGCACTCTTCTCATTAATGCGCTGGATTCCAGCGTCGATGAAATCACTTTTGACGGCCTCGGCAGCTTTGTCGCACGCAAGGGCAACCGTGGGCCGAAGGTTGCCATCGTCGGTCACATGGATGAAGTGGGCTTTATGGTCACGCATATCGACGAAAGCGGCTTTTTGCGCTTCACCACCATTGGCGGTTGGTGGAGCCAGTCGATGCTGAACCACCGGGTCGCCATCCGTACCCGCAAGGGCGTTAAAATCCCTGGCATAATCGGCTCCGTAGCACCGCACGCCTTAACGGAAAAGCAGAAACAGCAACCTCTGACATTTGACGAAATGTTCATCGATATTGGTGCCAACAGCCGCGAAGAAGTAGAAAACCGCGGAATTGCGATCGGTGATTTCGTTAGCCCGGAAGCCAATTTCGCTCGCTGGGGCGAAGATAAGATCGTCGGCAAAGCGCTGGATAATCGCGTCGGCTGCGCCCTAATGGCCGAGCTTTTACAAACCGTGAATAACCCTGAAATTACCCTGTACGGCGTGGGCAGTGTGGAAGAAGAAGTGGGTCTACGCGGGGCGCAAACCTCAGCGGAGCATATCAAGCCCGATGTGGTTATCGTGCTGGATACTGCGGTTGCGGGCGATGTGCCCGGAATCGACAGCATTAAATACCCACTCAAGCTTGGCGAGGGCCCAGGGCTGATGCTGTTCGATAAGCGCTATTTCCCTAATCAGCAGTTGGTTGCCACATTAAAAGCGTGTGCAGAAAACAGCGGTGCGTCATTGCAGTTTTGCACCATGAAAACCGGGGCGACGGACGGTGGACGCTATAACGTTATGGGCGGCGGTCGTCCGGTGGCGGCGCTATGCCTGCCGACTCGCTATCTCCACGCCAACAGCGGCATGATTTCCGCATCGGATTACGACGCGCTGTTTACGCTGGTGCACGAACTGCTCACCTCGCTGTCGACCGAAAAGGTCCGCGCGTTTACTGACTTTCGCCGGGAGAGTTAATGCTTTCGGAACGCCAGTTAAAATTGGTGGATCTTCTTGAACAGCAGCCGTGTTTGCTGGGCGACCTGGCGCGGCAAACTGGCGTTTCAGGCAGAACCATCCTGCGCGATATTGACTACCTCAATTTTACCCTCAGCGGTAAGGCCCGCATTCAGCCCGGCGGCAGTGCGGGCTATCAGTTGGAAATTGTCGACAGACGCGGTTATTTTCAGCTTCTGCAACGCCATGATAATGATGACCGGTTGCTGGCCTTTCTTCTGCTCAATACCTTTACACCGCGTGTACAGCTGGCTTCGGCGCTCAATTTACCTGAAACCTGGGTGGCCGATCGTCTCCCACGGTTGAAGCAGCGCTATGAGCGGGCCTTTTGTCTTGCCAGTCGCCCGGGCGTCGGTCATTTCATTGATGAACCAGAAGAAAAGCGCATTATCCTGTTGGCGAATCTGCTTAAAAAAGATCCCCTCTTAATTCCACTGCCGGGTATTACCCGGGACAACATCGACAGGCTCAATGCAGCATGTGAAAAACTTAATGAATTCCCGCTCATCTCGGGAGAGTACCTGGCAAGTCTGGTGCTGGCCGTCTATGCCCTGCGTAACCAGCTCTCCGGATCATGGCCGGAGTGTCGGTATGTTTCACTGAAAAATGCGGTGGAACAAGGAGGAGTCTACATGGGCGAGAACGCCTTCAGAACACTGATCGGCCTTCTGGAAATCAGACAACGGCAGGCAATGACAATCTCTGCCGATGCGGTGACCTTGTTGTTAAAAAGCGTTCCCGGCATCGCTGCGTTGCACGTTATCGATACCCAACTGGTTGATAATATTACCGGCCACCTGCTGAGATGCGTCTCTGCCCCGGTTTGGGTACCGGAACATCGCCAGAGCAGTATGCACAACCTGAAGTCGACCTGGCCTGCCGCCTTCGATTTGAGTCTGCGTTTTATTGCCCTGTTGCGTGAAAAACTGGATATCCCACTGTTCGATAGCGACCTCATCGGGCTTTACTTCGCCTGCGCCCTGGAGCGCCATCAAAACGAGCGCCAGCCGGTCATTTTGTTATCCGACCAGAATGCTATCGCCACCATCAACCAACAGGCCATTGAGCGAGATGTTCTGAATTGTCGGGTGATCATTGCGCGAAATACGAGTGAAGTCAGCGCCATCAGTGAAGAAATCACCCCAGTGTTAATCATCAACAATAGTCACTATTTACTTGATGAATCTATAAAAAATACCTTAACCATCAAGAATATCATCACCTCTGCGGGTACCGAGCAGATTAAACACTTCCTCGCGACGGCCTTTATCCGCCAGCAGCCCGAACGTTTCTTTTTACAGCCGGGCAGCTTCCATTACGCCAATATGAAGGCCGAAAGGTGGCAGAGTATCATCGGCCGGATCTGCGGCCAGCTTGTGGCACAGAGCCATATCACCGAGGACGAAGCGCTGCGCATTTGCGCCCGGGAGCATGAAGGTGAAAACCTGATCGTGAATCGCCTGGCGATTCCTCATTGCTGGAGCGAACAGGAGCGCCGCTTTCGTGGTTTCTTTATTACCCTCGCACACCCTATTCTGGTGAATAACGAACCGGTCAGCCATGTCCTAATCGCCTGTGCCGCCGCCGAGGCGCGGCATGAGCTAAAAATCTTCAGTTATTTATCCAGCGTGCTGAGCAGCCATCCGGCAGAAACTATTGCGGGATTGAAAGACTATAACGCGTTTATCGCATTGCTCAGGCAGTGAATGCCGGAAATGAAAAAAGCGCCTCAAGGGCGCTCTTTCGACAGTACTGAGGTATCTTATTTCAGCAGTTCAGCGGTCATGTGCACGCGGTTGCCGGTGTATGCCTGAGTGATTTTATAATCGCTGGCACCTGCACGTTCAGCCTGAGCGGCAATTTTTGCTTCAGCGCTTTCCAGTGTAGAACCAGTTGCGGTAACTGTCTGAGCAGCGAAAGAACCGAAAGAAGTAGCCAGAGCGATAACTGCGACAAAAGTTTTGATGCTTTTCATGATATAAACCCTTTAACTTAGTTGTTTGATTAAGGCACCGTGCCTTGATGTGATAAATAATAGCCATCTCATCGCACAACTAAAAGCGGAAGGATTTGCCAGTCTTATTCAAATTAATTGAATACTGGTTACTCAGTTATCAGACGCTCGGGATGTGTATAAATCGTCGCCCGGCCCGGTTTGCAAAAACCCACCAGCGTCAGGTTACAGCGTTCGGCAACTTCAACAGCGAGCGTTGTCGCCGCAGAAACAGCAAACAGGATTTCCACGCCGCACATTGCCGACTTCTGCACCATCTCGTAGCTGGCGCGGCTGGAGACTAATACCGCGCCCTGCTGCCAGGTTTCCCCTTCGATCGCACGTCGTCCCAGCAGTTTATCCAGCGCAACATGACGTCCAACATCTTCATGTCCGCCCGCCAGATGACCTGACGGCTGTACCCAGGCAGCCGCGTGCGTGCAGCCTGTCAGTTGCCCAACAGGCTGGAAATCAGGGAGATGCCTTAAGGCGTTATCGAGATGCGCCAGATTGAATGTCTGGGTAAACGGCAGCGGCTGGACCGGTTTGCCAATATCATTAAGTTGTTCCACGCCACAAACACCGCAGCCAGTCCGACCGGCCAGTGCGCGACGACGCTCTTTCAGCCCCATAAAGCGCCGGCTGGACAGCTCAACCTGCACTTCTAATCCGTTGCAGGAAGGCACCACGTCCATCCCGTAAATATCTTGCGAGGACTCAATAATGCCTTCAGAAAGTGAAAAACCCATCGCGAAGTGCTCAAGATCTTTCGGTGATGCCATCATCACCACGTGTGAAATCCCGTTGTATACCAGTGCCACAGGCACTTCCTCAGCTACCTCATCTGGCTGAGGATGTTGCAAGTCCTCGCGCTTCCAGAGGGTCAACTGACGAGATCCTGTCGGAGATGTCACATTCTTGATGTTTTCTTGAATAATCTTATTCACTTTCTTTTAACCGTATTGGAACACGCATACCAACATTGTGGTATTCTTTACAAACCCCTCCTGGACGGAGGGAAATTCACCCAATTCTGGACCTTTGCGGTCCCGTCCGCAAAGAAAAATAACAACCACTTCCCTCGCGTTCGCGTTATAGGAAAACGAAGGGAACGTGACAATGTCGAAACAAGGAGCGAACCATGCAGGTCAGCAGAAGGCAGTTCTTTAAGATCTGCGCTGGCGGTATGGCAGGCACCACGGCAGCGGCACTGGGCTTTGCACCCGGCGTAGCGCTAGCGGAAACACGGCAGTATAAATTGCTGCGCACCCGCGAAACCCGTAACACCTGCACTTACTGTTCCGTTGGCTGTGGACTGTTAATGTACAGTCTCGGTGACGGAGCAAAAAACGCCAAAGCATCCATCTTCCATATCGAAGGGGACCCGGATCACCCGGTGAACCGTGGCGCACTGTGCCCGAAAGGGGCAGGACTTGTGGACTTCATCCACTCTGAAAGCCGCCTGAAATTCCCGGAATACCGCGCACCTGGCTCTGATAAGTGGCAACAGATTAGCTGGGATGAGGCATTTGACCGCATCGCTAAGCTGATGAAAGAAGATCGCGACGCTAACTACGTTGCACAAAACGCCGAAGGCGTAACCGTTAACCGCTGGCTTTCCACCGGGATGCTGTGTGCTTCCGCTTCCAGTAACGAAACCGGCTATTTAACACAAAAATTCTCCCGCGCGCTTGGTATGCTCGCGGTCGACAACCAGGCACGCGTCTGACACGGACCAACGGTAGCAAGTCTTGCTCCAACATTTGGTCGCGGTGCGATGACCAACCACTGGGTCGACATTAAAAACGCCAACCTCGTTGTGGTGATGGGCGGTAACGCCGCTGAAGCTCACCCGGTCGGGTTCCGCTGGGCGATGGAAGCCAAAATTCACAACGGCGCGAAGCTGATTGTTATCGATCCGCGCTTTACGCGAACCGCGGCGGTGGCTGATTTCTATGCTCCGATTCGTTCCGGTACTGACATTGCTTTCCTGTCAGGCGTTTTGCTGTACCTGCTGAACAACGAAAAATTCAACCGCGAATACACTGAAGCCTATACCAACGCCAGCCTGATCGTGCGTGAGGATTACGGTTTCGAAGATGGCCTGTTTACCGGCTACGACGCGGACAAACGCAAGTATGACAAAACCAGTTGGAACTACGAACTGGATGAAAAAGGCTTCGCCAAACGCGATGTCACCCTGCAACACCCGCGCTGCGTATGGAACCTGCTGAAACAGCACGTCTCCCGCTACACGCCGGACGTCGTAGAAAATATCTGCGGTACGCCAAAGGCCGACTTCCTGAAGGTCTGTGAGTACATCGCAGAAACAAGCCGCCCAGATAAAACCGCGTCGTTCCTGTACGCACTGGGCTGGACGCAACACTCCGTTGGTGCGCAGAACATCCGTACCATGGCGATGATCCAGTTGCTGCTGGGCAATATGGGGATGGCAGGCGGCGGCGTTAACGCTCTGCGCGGACACTCTAACATTCAGGGTCTGACCGACTTAGGTCTGCTGTCACAAAGCCTGCCGGGCTACATGACGCTGCCAAGCGAGAAGCAAACTGACCTGCAAACTTACCTTGCCGCCAACACGCCAAAACCGTTGCTGGAAGGCCAGGTGAACTACTGGGGCAACTACCCGAAATTCTTCGTTTCGATGATGAAAGCCTTCTTTGGCGATAAAGCGACAGCGGAAAACAGCTGGGGCTTCGACTGGCTGCCGAAGTGGGATAAAGGGTACGACGTCCTGCAGTACTTCGAGATGATGAACCAGGGCAAAGTGAATGGCTATATCTGCCAGGGCTTTAACCCGGTCGCATCATTCCCGAATAAAAACAAGGTTGTGGCTTCACTGTCCAAACTGAAGTTCCTGGTCACCATCGACCCGCTCAACACAGAGACCTCCACCTTCTGGCAGAACCACGGTGAGTCGAACGATGTTGACCCGTCGAAAATCCAGACTGAAGTATTCCGTCTGCCGTCCACCTGCTTCGCCGAAGAGAACGGTTCTATCGTCAACTCCGGTCGCTGGCTGCAGTGGCACTGGAAAGGTGCGGATGCCCCGGGGATTGCCGTTACCGATGGTGAAATCCTCGCCGGTATCTTCCTGCGTCTGCGCAAGATGTATGCCGAGCAGGGTGGCGCGAACCCGGAACAGGTACTGAGCATGACCTGGAACTACTCCACCCCACACGAACCGGCTTCGGAAGAAGTGGCGATGGAGAGCAACGGAAAAGCCCTGGCCGACATTATCGACCCGGCCACCGGTGCCGTTATCGTCAAGAAAGGCCAACAGCTTAGCTCGTTCGCCCAACTGCGTGACGACGGTACCACCTCCAGCGGCTGCTGGATTTTTGCCGGTAGCTGGACGCCGGAAGGCAACCAAATGGCACGTCGCGATAACGCCGATCCGTCAGGCCTTGGCAATACGCTGGGCTGGGCATGGGCGTGGCCGCTCAACCGCCGCATTCTGTATAACCGCGCCTCCGCTGACCCGCAGGGGAATCCGTGGGATCCAAAACGTCAGATCCTGAAATGGGACGGGGCGAAATGGAGCGGGATGGATATTCCAGACTACAGTGCCGCCGCGCCGGGCAGCAACGTTGGGCCGTTCATCATGCAGCCGGAAGGGATGGGACGCCTGTTTGCTATCGATAAGATGGCAGAAGGTCCGTTCCCGGAACACTACGAGCCGTTTGAAACGCCGCTGGGGACTAACCCGCTGCACCCGAACGTTATCTCTAACCCTGCCGCACGTATCTTTAAAGGTGACGCGGAAGCACTGGGTAAAGCGGATAAGTTCCCGTACGTCGGTACGACCTACCGTCTGACCGAGCACTTCCACTACTGGACTAAGCATGCGCTGCTTAACGCTATCGCCCAGCCGGAGCAGTTTGTGGAAATTGGCGAGAAGCTGGCGAATAAGCTCGGTATCTCTCATGGCGATACCGTCAAAGTCTCCTCTAACCGTGGCTACATTAAAGCCAAAGCGGTGGTGACTAAACGTATTCGCACGTTGAAGGCCAACGGTCAGGATATCGACACTATCGGAATCCCGATTCACTGGGGCTACGAAGGTGTGGCGAAAAAAGGCTTTATCGCTAACACGTTAACGCCATTCGTCGGTGATGCAAACACGCAGACGCCGGAATTTAAGTCCTTCCTCGTGAACGTGGAAAAGGTGTAACGGAGACGACCTATGGCTTATCAATCGCAAGACATCATTCGTCGTTCCGCCACTAACGGTTTCACCCCCGCGCCTCAGGCGCGGGACCATCAGGAAGAGGTGGCGAAGCTTATCGACGTCACCACCTGTATCGGCTGTAAAGCGTGTCAGGTGGCGTGTTCAGAATGGAACGACATCCGTGATGAAGTGGGCAACAACGTTGGGGTGTACGACAACCCGGCTGATTTGACCGCTAAATCCTGGACGGTAATGCGCTTCTCGGAAGTGGAACAAAACGACAAACTGGAGTGGCTAATCCGCAAGGATGGCTGTATGCACTGCGCCGATCCGGGCTGCCTGAAGGCGTGTCCGGCCGAAGGAGCAATCATTCAGTATGCCAACGGTATCGTCGACTTCCAGTCCGAGCAGTGCATCGGCTGTGGCTACTGTATCGCGGGCTGCCCGTTCGACGTGCCGCGCCTCAACCCGGAAGACAACCGCGTTTACAAATGTACGCTGTGCGTTGACCGTGTAGTGGTCGGACAAGAACCAGCCTGCGTGAAAACGTGTCCAACCGGCGCTATTCATTTCGGCACTAAAGAGTCGATGAAAACGCTGGCCGGTGAGCGCGTGGCGGAGCTGAAAACGCGTGGTTACGAAAACGCGGGTCTGTACGATCCGGCAGGCGTTGGCGGTACGCACGTGATGTACGTATTGCACCATGCGGACAAGCCGAATCTGTACCACGGTCTGCCGGAGAACCCGGAAATCAGCGCCACCGTGAAGTTCTGGAAAGGCATCTGGAAACCTCTCGCAGCCGTCGGCTTTGCAGCGACATTTGCGGCCAGTATCTTCCACTACGTCGGCGTAGGCCCGAACCGTGCGGAAGAGGAAGAAGACAATCTGCATGAAGAAAAAGACGAGGTGCGCAAATGAAACGACGTGACACCATCGTGCGCTACACGGCGCCGGAACGCATCAACCACTGGATCACCGCCTTCTGTTTCATTCTGGCGGCAGTGAGCGGGATGGGTTTTCTCTTCCCGTCTTTTAACTGGCTGATGCACATCATGGGCACGCCGCAACTGGCGCGAATTGTGCACCCGTTTGTCGGCGTGATCATGTTTGCCTCGTTTATCATCATGTTTTTCCGTTACTGGCACCACAATCTAATCAATCGGGATGATATCTTTTGGGCGAAGAATATTCGTAAGATTGTCGTCAACGAGGAAGTAGGTGACACGGGACGTTATAACTTCGGCCAGAAATGCGTATTCTGGGCGGCGATTATCTTCCTGGTCCTGTTGCTGGTGAGCGGAGTGGTCATCTGGCGTCCGTATTTTGCGCCTGCTTTCTCAATCCCGGTGATCCGATTCGCGTTAATGCTGCATTCATTTGCCGCAGTAGCGTTAATTGTGGTTATCATGGTGCACATTTACGCCGCCCTTTGGGTGAAAGGCACCATTACCGCGATGGTGGAAGGATGGGTTACCAGCTCATGGGCGAAGAAACATCACCCGCGCTGGTACCGTGAAGTCCGCCAGAAACAGGAAAAGTCATCTGAATGAGTATTCGCATAATCCCGCAAGATGAGCTGGAGAAGAGCGAGAAACGCACGGCGGATATGATTCCGCCGTTATTATTCCCCAGACTCAAAAATTTGTATAACCGCCGCGCTGAACGTCTGCGCGAGCTGGCCGAGAACAACCCGCTGGGTGATTACCTGCGTTTTGCCGCGCTGATCGCTCACGCGCAGGAAGTGGTGTTGTACGACCATCCGCTGCAGATGGATCTGACCGCTCGCATCAAAGAAGCGAACGATCAGGGCAAACCGCCACTGGATATCCACGTTCTGCCACGCGACAAGCACTGGCAAAAACTGCTGCAATCGCTAATTGCTGAGCTGAAGCCGGAAATGAGCGGCCCTGCGCTGGCCGTAATCGAGAATCTGGAAAAAGCCTCGGAGCAGGAGCTGGAACTGATGGCCAGCGCGCTGTTTGCCTCCGATTTCGCCTCCGTCAGCAGCGACAAAGCACCGTTCATTTGGGCTGCCCTGTCGCTCTACTGGGCGCAGATGGCGAGCCTGATCCCCGGCAAAGCCCGTGCGGAATACGGCGAACAGCGTCAGTACTGCCCGGTGTGTGGTTCAATGCCGGTCTCCAGCATGGTGCAAATCGGTACCACTCAGGGGCTGCGCTATTTGCACTGCAACCTGTGCGAAACCGAGTGGCACGTGGTGCGCGTGAAGTGCAGCAACTGTGAGCAGAGCCGTGATTTGAACTACTGGTCGCTGGATAACGAACAGGCGGCAATTAAAGCTGAAAGCTGCGGCGATTGCGGGACTTACCTGAAGATTCTCTATCAGGAAAAAGACCCGAAAGTCGAGGCCGTAGCCGACGATCTCGCTTCACTGATGCTGGACGCACACATGGAGCAAGAGGGCTTTGCCCGCAGCTCCATCAACCCGTTCCTGTTCCCGGGTGAAGGGGAGTAAGTTCTTCGCACTACCGGGCGGCGCAGGTCGCCCGGGTTATAACGTATACGGTGTGACCACGCCGGATATGCCTGCAAAATCCTTGGTATTACGCGTAACCAGTGTAAGACGATGAATCTGCGCAGTGGCCAAAATGATGGCATCCGGCAATTTCATCCCATATTCCTGCCTGATACTCACGCTTCGTTCAGCAATATCCTGTGAAACACCGATCACATTAAAAGCGCCTAGCGCAACGCGTGTGCGAGATTCCTGATGATATTTTTTTGCGCCCACCATCAACTCCATCCATGTAATGAGGCTGATTGCGTTCTGCGGCGGCCATGTTTCTATCGCTAGTTTTGCTTCACTTCGCCCGCTAAACAGGTCGATGAGGATGTTGGTATCAAAAAGCGCAGATCCTGTGACCATTACCATTCCTCACGGAGTTTACGCTGATAATCAACGCCATCTTCCTCACAACCTTGCCATAGCCCAAGAGCACGTGAAATTGTCGTTTCAGCTTGATCCTGCCTCTCAAGATACTGTTCAACAGCCTCCCGCAAAAGCTCGGCCCGCGGCAGATTACGCTGCACCTTGAGATCATCAAGACGTTTGATCACTTCGTCTGATAAATCGAGTAAAATTCTGCCCATATCCATCCCAGCCATCATACTCACATATACCTCCAGTATATCATTGGCGATTAATTCCCACACAACATACACCCGAGAAAAGCGAGAAAATAGCCTTCACGCGAACGATTTTTACTTTTGCGAGCCGCTTTCCAGAATCGTACACCCCACCACTTTTCCCATTCTCATTCGCGGTTATCCAGGTTATAAAACTGTATATCCATACAGATAAGGAAAATAATAAATGGCACTGGAAATCGGGATTGCACAGTTGGTTGAGGCATTTATCGCGGCGGGACGCCCTTCTTCGCGCGAGCAAAATATTGATGACCGGAGAGCAGGCTACATTGTCAGCACGGTACTGGCAGGAGAAACTGAAACCCGCGTACAGGTTGAAGATATTGAACTCGATGAAATGACATTTCGCGTTGTTTCGCCGCGGGGCGCCACGGGAAATCTACCCTGCGTTATCTATTATCACGGCGGCTGCTTTGTCAGTGGCGGATTCGCGACGCATGATAACCAGCTAAGGCAGCTCGCCTGGTACAGCGGCTGTCGAGTCATTGCGGTGCAGTATCGCCTTGCACCAGAGCATACTTTCCCGGCTGCACATAACGACGCTGAAACGGGAGCCAATATTATCTGGAAGTATGCCCAGAAACTGGGTGTCGACCGCGGCAGGATTACGCTTGCTGGCGACAGTGCGGGCGGGCATCTGGCGCTGATCACTGCACTGCGCCTGAAAGCTGCCAATCAATGGCAACCTGCGCAGCTAATGCTGATTTACCCGATGCTGGACGCGACCGCCAAGTTTGAGAGCTACGACCGAAATGGGCAGGATTACATTATCACACGTGACACGTTGCTTTCGGGTTACGAGATGTATTTGCCGCAAACCGACCTGCGGCATCCCGAAGCCAGCCCTGTCTGGCGTGAAGACTTCAACGGTCTGCCGCCCACGCACATCATTACAGCCGAATTCGACCCACTGCGCGATGAGGGCGAAGCCCTGTATCAACGGTTCCAGGAGCAGGGCGTGGAGTGTACCTGCCAACGCTATCTTGGCGTTATCCACGGATTTTTCCAGCTGGCAGGAGTGAGCCAGGCGGCACGAAATGTTATGCGAGATGTGGCCTGGCGCGTCGTAAATCCTGTATCAGGAAGACATGCTTGATTAATATTTTGCTTTCATCTTGAAAACTTAATTACCTTGCGTTATTTTGTTTTCAGGTTGAAAACCTTGTAATGGAACTACACCATGCATGTTATCAGCCGAAAACCTTTCAACGAGGCAATACTCCGTTTTCCAAACCACATGGCAGCACTCGTTGATTTGCTGAATATTTTAGAGAAAAAAATGTTCCACACTCCTGAAGAGATGAAGCAGTACATACCTTCACTGGATAATTTTAAATACAGAAATAAATGGTGGGTGATTAATGTTTCAGGTAACTGCTTGAGACTTATTGCCTATATTGATTTCAAACTGCAAAAGGTATTTGTGAAGCATATCGTTCACCATGCCGAGTATGACAGACTAACCACATACTATCGGGGTCACAAAGAATGAGAACGCATGAAAGCCATCAGATAGACACAGCCAGTGTAAAATTGATGATCGATACCTTTACCGATGCAGTGAAAAAAATCCCCCTGTTAGGCAAAGAACAAAATGAGGCAGAGTACCGAAAAGCACTCGCTTTGGTGGAGTTTCTGGTTGATCGTAACGACCTGGAAAACCCGTTGTTTGAGCTGCTTTCAGCTCGGATCCGCGACTACGAAAAACATGCGCCTGAGTTCAGTGCCCTCAACCAACAACTGGAACATACTCCTCATGGCGTTGCGTTACTGCGTACGCTCATGGATCAATATGGTCTCAAAGCAGCAGATCTTGCCAACGAACTTGGTTCAAAATCCAATGTCAGCAACATCTTGAATGGTCGCAGAGCACTGACTGTAAGTCATATTAAAATGCTCGCAGAACGCTTTAACCTTCCGGCAGACGCATTCATCGAGTAAAGAGGATCCCCTCTGACCTACTCTTCCTCATTCCCGCCCTCTTCATATGCGCCAAACGGTTTCGCGGGTAGCACAATGTAGGTACCTTCAAACACGACGCCCGGCGTGTCATCGCCAAACACCCCGACCTGCATCTGAACGCGCGCCTTGCGGCCTCTTGCCAGACGGTCCAGGTCACCGCTCAGCGAGCCCAGATCGGCAATAGCGGTAGGTTTCCCGGTAATTGGCCTGCTATATCGGATATGCGCGTCGGCGAGGATTATCGTCCCCCCCAGATGACGCTCGCGCAGCATCAGCCAGATAAGCCCCCAGCCCGTTAACGTCGCCAGTGAAAACAGGCTTCCGGCAAACAGCGTATGGTGCGGGTTCTGATTGCCTGTCTCTGGCATCGTCGTAATAAATTTCTGCCCGGTGTACTGCTGAATGCGCACGCCCATTTTCTCACTCAATGGAATATGTTCGTACCAGGCTTGCTGTAGCTGTCCGCACCAGTCCCCGCGATGGAGAATGTCGTCCAGCGTTGCGATGGGTTTAATCATCAAAAAATGGCGCACCGGCGTAGTTTGCGGCGTGGTAATTTCGCCCTGGCTCACAAACCCCAGTTTGGCGAAAAATTCGACCGCATCTTCACGGGCGCTACAGGTTACGCGCTTTACCCCTTCCTGACGCGCCACAGACTCCAGGGTCATCGCCATCAGCGTGCCCAACCCTTTCTCCTGCACAGAGGGGTCAACGGCCATAAAGCGTATGGAGGCTTCGTTATCCGCATTGATATACAGACGCCCAACCGCGACCAGATTTCCCTCTTCGTCCACCACCATCTGGTGATGCGCCATCGCGTCCCAGGCATCCCGTTCGGAGCCTTTGGGCTGGTGCAACGGTTTACGCAACATCTCCCAGCGAAACTGGTAGTAACGCTCCAACTCTTCTTCTGTTTGCGGTACTCGAAGGTGATACATAGTCGTATTCTCTCTTGTTGCCCGCGGCCACACCGGTAGCTGGTTCATACTTGTAACCAGAACGTCACGGGGCCATCATTAACCAGTGAAACCTGCATATCCGCAGCGAATCGACCGGTTTGCGTATTCATTTCCTGTTGGCGGCAACGCTCAACAAAGTATTCATACAGCGCTTCTGCCCGCTCGGGCGAAGCGCCTTTCGAAAACCCCGGGCGCATGCCACGTTCGGTATCTGCCGCCAGCGTGAACTGTGAAACCACCAGCACACTGCCACCTGATTGCTGCACGTTGAGGTTCATTTTTCCTTCGGCATCGCTAAAGATTCGATAGCCGAGTACGCGCTCGCACAGACGGTTCGCTTTCTGTTCGTCATCATCCCTTTCGACACCTAACAAGACCAAAAGTCCTGGGCCAATTTCACCCGTCACCTCGCCCTCCACGGTGACGCTGGCACGGGTTACGCGCTGAATTAATGCAATCATGGTTGATCTGCTTCTTCTTGTTCTGCGGCTTGTTTAAGTTTGCGGTATTCCCCGAGAGTGACAGTTATTTCCGCGCCTAGCAAGACGATACACCACGTCCAGTATACCCAGACAAATAAAATGGGGATCACCGCCAGGACACCGTAAATGAGCTGATACGACGGGAACATCGTGATGTAGAGCGCAAATCCTTTCTTTCCGGCCTCGAACAACACGGCGGCCACAAAGGCGCCAATAACCGCATCACGATTGGGCACACGCGTAGTCGGTACAATGCTGTAAAGCAGCCAGAACGAGAGCCAGGAAAGCACCAGAGGGAAAATACGCAAGACGTCATCAATCACCGAGTTGAGATCGCTGGCCCAGCGCAATGACAACAAATAAGAGCTGATCGCCAGACTAGCCCCCGCCAGCAGCGGCCCCAGCGTTAAAATCATCCAGTAGACGGCGAAAGAGTAAACTTTGGGACGAGTGCGCTTACTGCGCCAGATAGTATTCAGAGCATTATCAATGGCATACATCAGCAATAACGCCGTGACAATCAGCCCACATGCCCCAACGGCCGTCATTTTGTTCGAGTTGGCGACAAACTGTTCGATATAACGCTGGATGACGTCTCCCGTCGCCGGGATAAAGTTTGCAAAAATAAAATGACGTAGCTGGGCACTGACGTCGGAAAACATCGGAAATGCGGCGAAAAGAGCAAACACAACGGCGATAAGCGGCACTAATGAGAGCAGTGAAACGTAGGCAAGATTCCCTGCCAGCGTCGTCATGTTGTCCTCATCAATCCGCTGCCATAGTAGCTTCAGCCAGGCCCGTACAGGACGCGTATGATGCCTGGCTTGTTGCTGAACATTTTTTAACATAACAACTTCGCGAAATAGTCAGGAATGGTCGTTTTATCGACGACCTGGATACTGGTAATCCCTAACCGGTTAGCTCCTTCAATATTATCGGCGTTGTCGTCAAAAAAGACCGCATCTTCCGCAGAAAAACCTTCAGACTGCAGGACATGCTGGTAAATCCGCGCTTCCGGTTTTCGCATGCCCAGATCCTGGGAAAGATAAATATGGTCAGCAGCCTGACGAATTTCAGGATATTCATCCGGCCAAAATGTTGTGTGCAGACGGTTAGTATTCGACAAGACGACCACCCGATGCCCCTGCTCACGCAGCTTATGCATGATGTCGATGACTTCAGGGCGCAATGCCACAAAAACGGCCTGCCAGCCGTGAGAGAACTGCTCGTAACTTAGCGGCAGCGCCATGTCATGACATAGCGCCTCGGCAAAGGCTTCATCCGTTATTTCACCTCGCTCGTGCTGGTGAAAAGCCTCCCCCATGGTGAAACTTTGCTTCAGCGAGGCCAGCGGTACACGGCTCAGATCGCTCCATGTGCCCAACACGCGGTTGAAGTCGATATCGACAATCACATTACCTAAATCAAAGATATAGAGCATGCCCTTCTCCTTATTCGCCGTGGATGAATAACTGTAGCGGGAAAGGAGAAGTTTGACTATGCGTCCCTGTTGGGATTATTGGCTAAGCCATCAGAATTCCTGTGCAAATTGCCAGCGTGACTCAATCACCAACGGAAGACCTGCACTGACAAACTGCGGTGTCCTATTTATCGCATTTGGCGCCTGAGTAAGCGGATTGGCACAAGTTGCATCGGGCTGTTTATCAAAGACAACCAGACTTTGCGCACTCGATGTCATTGTCATACCCAGCTTACCAGGCCACTGTAATCTGACATTGAGACCGTTATTAAAACCAAAGCAGTCATCCCACGGACCTGATTGTGGAGGGATTTTTTTACCGGTTGGTAGCTCATTGTTTCCAGCCTCTTCCTGCCAATCAGCATCAAAAAGTACCTGTAATTGTTCTTGTTCATTCTGCTGGTCGAGTCGTTTTGCAAACCAAGGGTGCCATCCAGCTGATGCAGGGAATGTTTCAGACAAAGTATGAATTTCTAAGCGTAGAATTAGCGCATCGTCTTCAATGGTCAGCGTTTGCAGGACCTCTCCTTGCCATGGCCATGGAGCGCCCAGTGGCATGCTCAGTTTCAAGGTATCCGCTTTATGTTCGACAATTTCCCATGATGAATAACAGGCCATACCATGTAGAGCATGAGGCGGTTTGTTAGCAGGTAATGCGTACTGTTTCTTCCCCACTGTCAACGTTGCATCGCCAAGGCGGCCTGCCCAAGGAACCATAGGAAAGCAGCCATACTGAAATGCTTTACGCTGTGGCTCCCATTGACGTAACACTTCAAAACCAAATGCCTGTAGCGAGGTGATTCTGGCACCATCACGCGGAAAAACTTGCAGACGTAAATGTCCTTTTTCCAGCAAAATAGGTTGACCGATCGGTCCCGGCCAGGCGGCATCAAAAGCACGCTGTAATGCTTGATAATGCTCAGTATTCAACTCATTGTTCATGTTATTGCTCTCTGATATTTCGGTAAGAAGTTAAATGTTATTAGCGTCATTTTTATTGTCTGAATGTGGCTCAATAAGCCAGACGCAAATGAATGAAAGTATTGAGATAACAAACAGAAACAGTGCTACATACCACGGTTTCCCGCCTCCCAGCGCCAACAAGCTGGAGGCAATTAGCGGGCTTAACCCACCCAGAATTGCGGAGAACTGATAGGCAAATGAAAGACCCGTATAACGCACTCGTGTTCCGAACATACGAGTAAATAAGGTGGGCTGTACTGCAAACATCATCGTTGGCCCCAGGTTATAGCCAAGAATCATGCAGCACCAGATGATAAGTGTGCTTTTCGTATCCAGCAGCAGGAAGAATGGGAATGCAAAAAGGATGCAAAAACCAGCGCCAAATAAATACATCTTCCGTTGCCCAACGCGGTCAGAGATCCAACCAATTAATGGACAACATACAATGCCAATTGCTGAGGCGATTAGCATGCCGTTGAGTGGAATATCCCTTGATAATGCCAACTGGCTGGAAATATAGACAATACCAAAGGCATTAATGATGTTCGACGAAACGCTCTCTGCCAGCCTGGCCCCTAGCGCCAACAGAATGTTACGCGGATGCTTACGGAAAAGTTCAATCAACGGTGGTGCTGATTGTTCCTGTGAGACAGCCGTTTTTTGTTTTTTAAAATCCAGTGTTTCTTCAGTATGTAACCGTATGAACATCCCAACAATTAACATGATGGCAGAGAGCCAAAAAGGGATACGCCATCCCCAGGCCAGAAACTCTTCCTGGGTCAGGAAGTGATTGCATAATGCAAACACCCCTGTCGCCAGCATAATCCCAACCGAGGCTGCCGTTTGTGGGAGCGAACCTAAAAACCCACGCTTCGCCTCAGGCGCAGATTCAATAGTCATCAATGCAGCCCCGCCATATTCCCCACCCAGACCAAACCCCTGCACCAGACGAAGAACCATCAATATAATCGGGGCCCAGATACCAATGTCCTTGTATGTTGGTATGAAGCCGATTAAAAACGTTGAGGAACCAACTATCGCTAACGTCCAAATCAACGTTATTTTGCGACCGACTTTATCGCCAAAATGGCCAAAAACAATGCCCCCTAGCGGACGTGATAGAAAACCCACACCAAAGGTCGCGAATGCGGCGATTAAACCAATAAAAGGATCGCTATCAGGGAAAAACAGGGGAGCAAAGACTAGCCCTGCTGCCGTTCCGAAAATAAAAAAATCGTACCATTCCATCAACGCGCCAGCGAAACTGCCCATGACAACGCGTCTCATGGCTTTGCCGGATAGCTCTTTCCCTGGTACATGTTCTATTTCAGCCATAATTTTCCTCTCCGGGTCGGCGAGAAATCTGCGCAATAAAATCACTAAAAAAGCGGCGGATATACGAAAAAGCGCGTCGACATGTTGCGACGCGCTTGCTTGTTATTTATCCAGCTCAGCCAGTACCTCAGCGTCTTCAGCGTCAACGTTTGCACCAAGTGGTTCCCACTTAATCAACACGCATGTCAAGAAGCCGAGAAAAGGAACAATTGCCAGCCAATAGAACGCTTCTGTCTTTAATGCACCCCACAACATTGGCCAGAAAATAAGTCCGGCAATCGCCCCAGTACGCATAATTGCACGAGCAAATCCTACGCCTGTCGGGCGAATAGATGGCGGATAAGAAAGTGTGGCAATGGTCATTCCCAGGCCGCCCGGGCCCGCTGAATGGAAGAAAATGATCGCGCCCAACAAACCTAAAGAAAGCCATGGGTTGGTGGTTGCTAATGCACCTAAAGCCAGTAATGCAACCGTTACGACGGCGAAACCATACATCGACTGAAGGCGAGTTCCCAAACGCTGGAGGATAAGTGAACCAATCAATCCACCTGTAATGCCACACAGGGCATTCACTACCGCAGAACCGCTAAGTGCCCCGGTTAATCCACCGCTCAGTATTCCCGCCAAAGTCAGCGGTAAATAAACGCCCACGGCGTTATATTGCCAGGCTTGCATCGTCGCCACAACGCAGCCGAGAATGGTACGTTTGCGATAACGTGAGTTAAATAAAATCCCATACCCGCCATGAAACTTACTTTCTGTTTTTTCAGCAGAAATATCATCGCTTTTTGACTTGGCAGCAACGCGAGCATGAACACCATAGCGTTTAGCCAGAATATCGCAGGCTTTATCATAACGTCCGACTCGTGCGGCCCACATTGCGGATTCGCCAATGAAGAAATAGCGTAGGATCATGATAATGATGGCAAAAATAGCACCAATGAAAATACCATAGCGCCATAATTGCTCTTCTGCGATACCCGACAACAGCAGTGGAAGCAGCACAAGATAGACGACCGTAGTTGATACATACCAGGCCATTTGCCAGAGATTAACCGATGAACCGGTTTTCTTAGATGTTGAGCCGCGTAGTTCTGCCACCGCATTTGTTGCCAGCGGGAAATCAATACCCAAGCCAAATCCCATGATTACGCGACACACCAGCACCCACCAGATGTTCGGGGCTATCGCGACAGCTGCGGCACCTATTGTGCACAGGCCCATTCCGATGATAAATGCACGCTTTTGACCAAAGCGGTTAATCACACGGTTCGCCAGCAATCCACCAATCAGAGCGGCAACTAAAACAGAGGCGTTAACCGTCGCCGCCAGCCCCGGCGAAATACCAAATTGCAATGCAATATATTTATTACCAAACCCCACCATCGCCGCCTGATAGGCATCAATTAGAATGCCGCCAAGAGCGATAAAAATGACGCCGACACTGGTGTTTACTGCTGAATGTTTATTAACAATATCAATCACGTCCTGGGGACGACCGATCGAGTAAGGTGTAGGACTGGTGATGTGACTCATCGCAGCATCCTTTTTCATTGTTGTAGGATGGCGCTACCCTTAAGCAGCGCCAGACAGAGGGTTACAGCATCAAACCTCAGCAAATTGCAGCATGACTTTTATAGAGTCATTTTGCTGCGCACGTTCAAACGCCTTATCCGCATCTTCGACAGGGAAGAGATCGGTCACCAGTTCGCTGGTGTCAAACCGCCCATCCGCAAGCCATTCAATCACGGCATCGAAGTCTTCCGGGATATACATGCCGGAATTCAACAAATCGCGTTCGAAGCGCTGCATCATCGGAAGAGGAATTTCACGTGGGCCACTCGGTACCCCCATGCACACTACCGTTCCGCCAGCATAAACGTGGGTAAATGCATCATTCAGCGTGGTCTGGGCAGCAACAACATCAATTGCCCCCGTAAAACGGACCTGTGCATCCAATTCCCCCGGAGCCCAGACTTCCGTGGCACCTAGCTTTAACGACAACGCGCGCTTAGCGGCATCAGGTTCGATGACGGTGATCTTTCCCGCGCCCATGATGCGCAATGCTTGAACGATGGATAAGCCAATTGTCCCTGCACCAATCACTAGTACACTTTCCAATGACGCTTTCGGCATACGGCTCACGCAATGACGCGCGCAGGCTGCGGGCTCAGCGAAAGCCAGTGCTTTTAGTGGTAACGAAGCAGGTGCAACATGGCAGTTTCGTGCAGGTACAATGTGCTGCGAGCGGGCAAAACCCGGCGCCCGAAAGCCAGCAACCTGTGGCGGCTCACACAGATTAAAGCGACCCGCTTTACAAGCACGGCACTCCATGCAGGCCATTATTGGGTCGACTACGACATGATCGCCCAGCTTAACATTCGTCACTTCACTGCCCACTTCAGTTACGCGTGCCGCAATTTCATGTCCAGGCACAACCGGAGGTTTTGCAAATGGGTGCCCTCCCTTCAGTACATGCAGATCAGAGCCACATATTCCGTAAAACACCGGAGCAATGCGGACTTCTTGCGGTTTAAGTTCCTGGTGCGGCAGCTCAACATATTGGGTGGTCACCTTCCCAATATCAGAAAATAGAACTTGGGTAATCTTATCCATGGTTCTTCTCCAGATTCGTTAAAATGGGTGATTAACGCTGAGAAATCCCTTCATCGACGATTTCTGCCAGGCGTTGTAAGCGTGGAACCGACACATCACGCAACATTGTTTGCGGATCTTGAGCACCAACAACCGATGCCCAAACGGCACGCCCTGCCAGGAATCCGGAAGCTCCCCCCTTCATGGCGATACGGACCGCGCGGCCAAAAATATCCGCATCAACACCAGAAGAGAGAATGACCCACGGCATTTTCATTTGTTCATGCAACTTTTGACACGCAGCAAGTAGGGTCTGTTCATCACCTTTGCCGCCTAATGGCATTTCAGCTTTATAGAGGTCAGCATCGGTGCAGCCGAGTTCAGCCGCTGCGGCAACGATGGCGCTTTCCCGGTCAAATTCCCAACCACGACGAGGAGGTCGGACAACCGGCTCAATGATGCTGACCAACCCTGCGCTACGGCAGCGTTGAACAAACTCAGCCACCATAGCCAAACGTTCTTCTGCAGGTTCATCTTCACGCCACAGCACCAACAACTTCATGGCTTTCGCACCCATTTCGCGGGCTTTATGCGGATCAATCGCTCTATCAATTTCGACACTATCAACTGGAATACCATTACCCGGAACAAAATGGTCAGCCGCCACAATCAGTCCACATGAATCAGCGACTGCACCTTGAGAGACAATCTGATCGAGACAAAATTGTTTATCTGCCAGAACCGCTGAAGCGTAGGGAGACAGAATTTGTGTTGCTGCAACTTTAAAATCAGTCAATACGCTGTCGGCAACCGGTTTAGGATATCCAGACGCTGCAAACATCAGGCGCATTGCTTCACGCTGATCAACGGCCAGCATGGCAAATCCACCGCCAGGGCGAGAAATATCTTTCAGCGTGTATGGGGTATTGTGGGAAGACATAATAACTCCTGTAACTATTTAAAATTTATAGTGAATCTGGTCGGCCAGCCTGCTGACGAACCTGAGATAACAACGCACTCCAGTCCTGACGGCCTCGACCGTTCTCGCTGGCACGGGTGTAATAGGTTTCTGCTGCAATGCCCATATTGAGCGGCGCACCGATCTGACTAGCGACATCGACGGCAATACGCAGGTCTTTCAACGCGAGGTCTACCATGAATGCCGGAGAAAGATCTCCTTTAAGTACCTTGCCAGGCCAGGTTGTCGTAAAGTGCCCCTTACCTGCGGCAGTACCGCTCATGACCTTAATGGCCACATCAAGGCTCAAACCCAATGATTCGCAAAGTACAGCGGCTTCCGCTGACAAGGCGTTCAGCGCAATACTCATATAGTTATTGATGAGCTTTACACGGATCCCCATACCGGGACCGCCAGCTTCCACCAGTTCATTTCCCATACACATCAGCACAGGGCGAGCGCGTTCAACCTGTTCAGGCGTTCCACCAGCAAGAATCAGCAGCGTGCCGTCAATCGCGTTAACTGACGTTCTGCCCACGGGGGCATCCATCATGCTGATGCCTTTCTCTCTCATCTCATGAATCAATGCATCGGTCTGCAATGGATGAATCGTGGACATGTCAATAACCAATGCATTGGGGGACAGGCCTTCGCTGACGCCATCTTTACCCAGCAGAACTTGCCGAACGATGTCGCCATTTGGCAGCATAGTGATAATGAATTCAGCATCTTTAGCGGCTTCAGCAGGGGTTTGAGCAGCAGTCGCACCTTTTTGTACTAATTCATTGACTGCCTGTTGGTTTACGTCGAACACACGCAAAGCATGTCCCTTTTGCAATAGATTATTAGCCATTGGGCTGCCCATCTGGCCCAAGCCCAAAAATGCAACGGTTGTCATGAATGCTCTCCTGTCTCAGGTTGACAAAATAATTACAATTAAAAATTCGTTTTCGTCTGTTTTTGAGCATATTTGTAATTTATGACTAAAAACAAGACACATGTCACTAATTTGATCATTTATGTCATTAAAATGAACAAAAGAAGACAAGATCACACAGGAATAAACAAATATGACCAGAATTGCTTGTATTGGAATCACCGTTCAGGACCGTATTTATTCTTTAAACGACCTGCCCAATGGCGGGGGTAAATATCAATCTAATCAATACCTTGAAACAGGTGGCGGCCCAGCCGCAACAGCGGCTGTCGCCATTGCCCGGCTCGGTATTGACGTTGATTTTATAGGTCGCGTAGGCGATGACAGTTGCGGGAATACTTTGCTTAACGAACTTCAGGTCTGGGGGGTTAATACCGAGTTTTGTCGGCAATACCCGAATTCCCGTTCATCTCAGTCCGCAATATTGGTCGATCAGCACGGAGAACGCATCATCGTGAACTATCCAAGCCCAGATCTTGGTACAGATGCTCAGTGGTTGGAGTCGATTGATTTTTCTCGATATGACATCGTTCTGGCCGATGTACGTTGGCATGAAGGGACGTTGAAATCCTTCGAGCTGGCACGTGCCGCAGGTGTCCCAACACTGCTGGATGCCGATATGACTCCACAAGACATAACCCCATTGGTAGCACTTGCCGACCATGCAGTTTTTTCAACCCCAGGTCTGAAGAGAATGACAGGGCAGAATGATGCACAACTGGCACTTAAACTGGCCTCTAAGCATACCAATGGTAAAGTGTACGTTACGCTTGGTAGTGAAGGATCACTATGGATTGAAAATGGGCAAACGTGCCAACAAACTGCATTTTCTGTCAATGTTGTGGATACAACTGGGGCAGGCGATGTTTTCCACGGTGCTATGGCGGCAGCTCTCGCAGAGAAAATGTCTACTGATCAAGCTATCCGTTTCGCAAGTGCTGTGGCGGCGATGAAATGCACTCAGGCAGGCGGACGAGCCGGAATTCCTAATCGTGCGCAAACCGAATCATTTTTGTCACTTTATGCGTAAAATAGCCGACAATTACGGGGAAGAGGTCCAGGAGTATTCATGAGCATCATTGAAGTCACCGGTAATCCGCGTCACGATCAACTTGTTCATTACATTTCAGAACGCGGCTATATGAATATTGAAGAGCTCGCACAATTGCTGGATGTTTCCACACAAACCGTGCGCCGAGATATTCGTAAGTTGAGTGAACAGGGTCTGATCACCCGACACCATGGTGGAGCCGGACGTGTATCCAGCATCATGAATACCGCCTTCGAACAGCGAGAGTTGTCCCTCATTCAGGAAAAAGAAGCGATAGCGGAGGCTGTTGCTGATTATCTTCCTGAACGCTGCACGGTTTTTATTACCATTGGTACTACGGTAGAAGCCGTCGCACGAGCTTTGCTGAACCGCCGGGACCTACGCATAATTACTAACAGTCTTCGTGTTGCGCAGATCTTATATAAGAATCAAGATCTTGAGGTCATGGTGCCCGGTGGAACGTTACGTGCTCATAATGGCGGTATTGTTGGTCCAGGAGCAGTGAACTTTATTGAAGGATTCAGAGCCGACTATTTGATTACCAGTATTGGTGCCATTGAGGAAGACGGCACACTATTGGAATTTGACGTTAACGAAGCGCTTGTCGCCAAAACGATGATTAAGCATGCACGTAATACGCTGTTAGTTGCTGATCATACTAAGTTTACCGCCTCAGCCGCTGTATCCATCGGTAATATGCGTAAAATTCGGGCATTTTTTACCGATTCCCAACCACCAAATTCATTCAAGCAATTGCTTGATTTAGAAAATATTGAGCTAGTCATTGCAGAGCAGGAAACAACCTGATCTTTTAGATAAAAAAAGCCGCTGAAATCAGCGGCTTTTTTATGCTTACCTGAGAAAGAGCGTTAATTACTCTTCTTTCGCGCCACGCATTGCACGGCGACGATCGTTTTCAGTCAGGTGACGCTTACGGATACGGATAGAGGTTGGGGTAACTTCTACCAGTTCGTCGTCATCGATGAATTCCAGAGCCTGCTCCAGAGTCATCTTAACCGGCGGAACCAGAACCGTTGCTTCGTCAGTACCGGACGCACGCATGTTGGTCAGTTTCTTACCGGTCAGGCAGTTTACAGTCAGGTCGTTAGAGCGGCTGTGAATACCGATGATCTGGCCTTCGTAAACTTCAGCACCGTGACCCAGGAACAGCTTACCGCGGTCCTGCAGGCTGAACAGTGCGAACGCAACTGCTTTACCCTGGCCATTGGAGATCAGTACGCCGTTCTGACGCTGACCCACATCACCCGCACGAACATCGTCGTAGTGGCTGAAGGTGGAGTACAGCAGACCGGTACCGGAGGTCATGGTCATGAATTCTGAACGGAAGCCGATCAGACCGCGGCTTGGGATCACGTAGTCAAGACGTACGCGGCCTTTGCCATCTGGATTCATGTTTTTCAGGTCGCCTTTACGCTCACCCAGAGCCTGCATGACAGAACCCTGATGCTGCTCTTCTACGTCCAGCGTTACGTTTTCGAACGGCTCTTGTTTACGGCCGTCGATTTCGCGGAAGATTACTTTCGGACGGGAAACCGCCATTTCGAAACCTTCACGACGCATGTTCTCGATCAGAACAGACAGGTGCAGCTCACCACGACCGGATACACGGAACGCATCCGCATCTTCGGTTTCTTCGACGCGCAGCGCAACGTTGTGCACCAGCTCTTTGTTCAGGCGGTCAAGGATCTGACGAGAGGTAACATATTTACCTTCTTTACCACAGAACGGGGAGGTGTTTACGCAGAAGAACATGGTTACGGTCGGTTCATCAACGGACAGAGCCGGCAGCGCTTCGACGTTCTGCGGGTCGCAGATGGTGTCGGAGATGTTCAGTTCGCCCAGACCGGTGATCGCGATGATATCGCCCGCTTCGGCAATATCACTCTCGATACGTTCCAGACCCAGATGGGTCAGAACTTTACCGACTTTACCGTTACGGGTTTTGCCTTCGCTATCAATGATAGTGATCTGCTGGTTCGGTTTAACTTTACCGCGTTTGATACGGCCAATGCCGATTACGCCAACGTAGTTGTTGTAGTCCAGCTGAGAGATTTGCATCTGCAGCGGGCCATCAAGGTCTACGCTTGGAGCCGGAACACGATCAACGATGGTCTGATACAGCGGAGTCATGTCTTCAGCCATATCTTCGTGATCCAGACCTGCGATACCGTTCAGCGCGGAAGCGTAAACGATCGGGAAGTCCAGCTGCTCGTCGGTAGCGTCGAGGTTAACGAACAGGTCAAATACCTGATCAACAACCCAGTCAGGACGCGCGCCAGGGCGGTCAACTTTGTTGATAACAACAATTGGCTTCAGGCCATGGGCAAAGGCTTTTTTGGTCACGAAGCGCGTCTGCGGCATCGGACCATCCATTGCATCCACCACCAGCAGCACGGAGTCGACCATGGACATTACACGTTCAACTTCACCACCGAAGTCGGCGTGCCCTGGGGTATCAACGATGTTGATACGGTAGTCATTCCATTTGATAGCGGTGTTTTTAGCGAGGATGGTAATCCCACGCTCTTTCTCCAAATCGTTGGAGTCCATCACGCGCTCTTGGGTTTCAGCACGTGCATCGAACGTACCGGATTGTTGGAGCAGCTTGTCTACCAGGGTCGTTTTACCATGGTCTACGTGCGCGATGATGGCGATGTTACGCAAATTTTCGATCACAACTTTGCCTCAGGCATTTTAGAAATAGCGCGTTATTGTACACGGATTAATCGCAGTACAAAACAGGATCACAAACATCCTCCGCAAACAAGTATTGCAGAGTTTCTTTGTGATCACATTCACGGAGCGTTAAAAGGGGTAACCTGACATGCTTTGCACCAATATGGTGCTTAATGTTCACATTAAAGCACTATAATGGTGCAATACAACCTTCATGGTGCAGCCCCTTTGCACGATAGTGCGCATGATAACGCCTTTTAGGGGCAATTTAAAAGTTGGCACAGATTTCGCTTTATATTTTTTACGGCGACACGGCCAATTTTTTGCAGAATTGAAGACTTCGTTACCACGACGACCATGACCAATCCGGGAGAGTAAGTATGTCCGCTGAACACGTTTTGACGATGCTGAACGAACACGAAGTGAAGTTTGTTGATTTACGCTTCACTGATACCAAAGGTAAAGAACAGCACGTCACTATTCCTGCTCATCAGGTAAATGCCGAATTCTTTGAAGAAGGCAAAATGTTTGACGGCTCCTCAATCGGTGGCTGGAAAGGCATTAACGAATCAGACATGGTTCTGATGCCAGATGCGTCTACTGCACTTATCGACCCGTTCTATGAAGAGTCCACCCTGATCATCCGTTGCGATATCCTGGAACCAGGTACGCTGCAGGGCTACGACCGCGACCCGCGCTCCATCGCTAAACGCGCTGAAGAGTATCTGCGTTCTACCGGCATTGCAGACACCGTTCTGTTCGGGCCTGAGCCAGAGTTCTTCCTGTTTGACGACATCCGTTTCGGCGCGTCCATTTCCGGTTCCCACGTGGCTATCGATGACATCGAAGGCGCATGGAACTCCTCCACCAAATACGAAGGTGGTAACAAAGGTCACCGTCCTGGCGTGAAAGGCGGTTACTTCCCGGTTCCTCCGGTAGATTCTTCTCAGGACATCCGTTCTACCATGTGTCTGATCATGGAAGAAATGGGCCTGGTTGTTGAAGCACATCACCACGAAGTGGCGACCGCAGGTCAGAACGAAATCGCGACCCGCTTTAACACCATGACCAAAAAAGCGGACGAAATTCAGATCTACAAATATGTGGTTCACAACGTCGCTCACCGTTTCGGTAAAACCGCGACCTTTATGCCAAAACCTATGTTTGGCGATAACGGTTCCGGTATGCACTGCCACATGTCTCTGTCCAAGAACGGCGTAAACCTGTTCTCTGGCGACAAATATGCGGGTCTGTCTGAGCAGGCGCTGTTCTACATTGGCGGCGTAATCAAACACGCTAAAGCGATCAACGCCCTGGCTAACCCAACCACCAACTCTTACAAGCGTCTGGTCCCAGGCTACGAAGCGCCGGTAATGCTGGCTTACTCTGCCCGTAACCGTTCTGCTTCTATCCGTATTCCGGTAGTGGCTTCTCCGAAAGCGCGTCGTATCGAAGTGCGTTTCCCGGACCCGGCTGCTAACCCGTACCTGTGCTTCGCAGCACTGCTGATGGCGGGTCTTGACGGTATTAAGAACAAGATCCACCCGGGCGAAGCCATGGACAAAAACCTGTACGACCTGCCGCCGGAAGAAGCGAAAGAGATCCCACAGGTTGCTGGTTCTCTGGAAGAAGCACTGAAAGAACTGGATCTGGACCGTGAGTTCCTGACTGCAGGCGGCGTGTTCACCAATGAAGCGATCGATGCGTACATTACGCTGCGTCGCGAAGAAGATGACCGCGTGCGCATGACTCCGCACCCGGTAGAGTTTGAGCTGTACTACAGCGTTTAATTAGTACCAATACTCCGTAGATTTCTTGTTGCGACCCACGCGGCTGTAGCAAGAAAAATATAGAGTCTTTAAGTTGCCGTGGAACTTTTAGCCCATCCCAGGATGGGCTTTTTTCTCCACTAACAACCTGCTTCCTCGCGCTTTTTTGATGTAAAAAGCTATAATGCACTAAATTGGTGCAACACTTTTCAGGAGACTGCTGAATGGCAACCGGCACGCTGCCCGATGCTGGGCAGATCCTCAATTCTTTAATCAACAGCATCTTACTCGTCGACGATGAGCTGGCGGTACATTACGCCAACCCAGCGGCACAACAGTTGCTCGCCCAAAGCTCCCGCAAACTGTTTGGTACCCCACTTCCCGATCTGTTGAGTTATTTCTCCTTAAACATCGGGCTGATGCGAGAGAGCCTGGAAGCAGGCCAGGGCTTTACGGATAACGAAGTGACGCTGGTGATAGATAGCCACTCACACATCCTCTCTGTGACCGCTCAGAGGCTGCCTGATGGCCTTATCCTGCTGGAGATGGCGCCAATGGATAACCAGCGCCGTCTGAGCCAGGAACAGCTCCAGCACGCCCAGCAGATCGCTGCCCGCGATCTGGTGCGCGGCCTGGCGCACGAAATTAAAAACCCGCTGGGTGGATTACGCGGCGCGGCGCAACTGCTCAGTAAAGCGCTTCCGGACCCGGCGCTGACCGAATATACCAAAGTCATTATTGAGCAGGCCGACCGCCTGCGTAATCTGGTCGACCGTCTGCTGGGACCACAACAGCCGGGAATGCACGTCACAGAAAGTATTCACAAAGTGGCGGAGCGCGTGGTGGCGCTGGTCTCGATGGAGCTGCCGGAAAACGTCACGCTGATTCGTGATTACGACCCGAGTTTGCCTGAATTACTGCACGACCCGGACCAGATCGAGCAGGTTTTGCTGAACATCGTGCGCAATGCTTTGCAGGCGCTGGGACCGGAAGGCGGCGAGATTATTCTGCGTACCCGCACCGCGTTTCAGCTCACGCTGCACGGTATGCGTTATCGTCTGGCGGCGCGGATCGATGTTGAGGATAACGGCCCGGGAATTCCCTCGCATTTGCAGGACACGCTGTTCTACCCAATGGTCAGCGGTCGCGAAGGCGGTACCGGCCTTGGATTATCCATCGCCCGTAATTTGATTGATCAACATTCCGGCAAAATTGAATTTACCAGTTGGCCGGGTCATACCGAGTTCTCGGTTTACCTGCCTATCAGGAAATAAAGGTGACGTTTATGCAACGAGGAATAGTCTGGGTAGTTGATGACGATAGTTCCATCCGTTGGGTGCTTGAACGTGCGCTCGCAGGGGCAGGACTAAGCTGCACTACATTTGAGAGTGGTAAAGAGGTACTGGACGCGCTGGCCAGCAAAACGCCAGACGTACTGCTGTCGGATATCCGTATGCCGGGCATGGACGGCCTGACGCTGTTAAAACAGATCAAACAGCGGCATCCGATGCTTCCGGTCATCATAATGACCGCACACTCCGATCTGGATGCTGCCGTCAGCGCCTACCAGCAAGGGGCGTTTGATTATCTGCCCAAACCTTTTGATATTGATGAAGCCGTGGCGCTGGTCGAACGCGCCATCAGCCATTATCAGGAACAGCAGCAGCCGCGTAATATTCAAATCAACGGCCCAACAACCGACATCATCGGCGAAGCACCGGCAATGCAAGACGTCTTTCGCATTATTGGTCGCCTGTCCCGTTCTTCAATCAGCGTATTGATTAACGGAGAGTCCGGGACCGGTAAAGAGCTGGTCGCCCATGCGTTGCACCGTCATAGTCCGCGCGTCAAAGCACCGTTTATCGCGCTGAACATGGCTGCTATTCCGAAAGATTTGATCGAGTCTGAGCTGTTTGGCCATGAAAAAGGGGCGTTTACCGGGGCAAATACGATTCGTCAGGGGCGCTTTGAACAGGCAGACGGCGGCACGCTGTTCCTCGATGAAATTGGCGATATGCCGCTGGACGTGCAGACGCGTTTATTGCGCGTATTAGCCGATGGACAGTTTTACCGCGTTGGCGGTTATGCGCCTGTGAAGGTGGACGTACGTATTATCGCCGCTACGCACCAGAACCTGGAACTGCGGGTGCAGGAAGGCAAATTCCGTGAGGACTTATTCCATCGCCTGAACGTCATCCGGGTGCATCTGCCGCCACTGCGCGAACGTCGGGAAGATATCCCACGCCTGGCGCGTCATTTCCTGCAGGAGGCCGCCCGCGAACTGGGAGTAGAAGCCAAGCAATTACACACTGAAACAGAGGCGGCGCTCACCCGTCTGTCATGGCCGGGAAACGTGCGTCAGCTTGAGAATACCTGTCGCTGGTTAACCGTAATGGCCGCCGGACAGGAAGTACTCATTCAGGACTTACCGACCGAACTGTTTGAAACCACCGTGCCTGACGCACCGTCCCATATGCAGCCAGACAGTTGGGCAACCCTGTTGGCACAGTGGGCGGATCGGGCATTACGTTCCGGTCATCAAAACCTGCTTTCAGAGGCTCAACCGGAGATGGAGCGCACGCTGCTGACCACCGCGCTACGTCATACCCAGGGGCATAAACAGGAAGCGGCACGGCTGCTCGGTTGGGGCCGTAATACCTTGACGCGAAAGTTAAAAGAACTCGGAATGGAGTGACGATCGGTCACTGTGTAAAGATTGATAATTGAGCGCAAATTGCTGCTATTTTGCGCTTTACTGTTCCGATGAGTTAAGTATGATCGTGCCCGGCAAACGGGGGGAAGTCATCATGCTGGAATCAATGATAAATCTGCTATCGAGCGGTGCGGTTGAAAGCCATACGCCACAAACTGCGGTTGCCGCCGTGCTGTGTGCGGCGCTGGTTGGGCTGTTCAGCTAGCGGGTTTGTCGGGTGGCGCTTCGCTTACCCGACCTACGTATTGAGATTTCGTAGGCCCGGTAAGCGAAGCGCCACCGGGCAACCCGGCTAAATAACGCGCGAGAACTGCTGCAAACGCGCTTTTTGGCGCAGATATGCATCGAAGCACATGCAAATATTACGAATCAGCAGACGCCCCTTCGGCGTAACCTGAATCCCCTTCTCATCCACATCCACCAGCCCATCTTTCGCCAGCGGCGCCAGCAGTTTCAGGTCTTCGGCAAAATAGTCAGCGAAGTTCAGATCCCATTGTTGTTCCACGGCAGCATAGTCGAGGCGGAAATTGCAGATCAGGAGCTTAATAACATCCCGACGAATGCAGTCGTCGCGGGTCAGGGCAATTCCGCGCCACAGCGCATTCCCCTGCTCGTCTACCTGCTGGTAATAGTGCTTCAACTCTTTCTGATTCTGCGCGTAGTTGTCGCCAATCATACTGATGGCCGATACGCCCATCCCCAGCAGATCGGTATCCCCCTGGGTGGTATAGCCCTGGAAATTGCGATGCAAAACGCCCTCGCGTTGAGCAATGGCCAGTTCGTCATCCGGGCGGGCAAAGTGATCCATGCCAATGAACTGATAGCCAGTTTCGGTCAGTGAAGAGATGGTCTCCTGCAGGATATCCAGCTTCTGCTGCGCGCTGGGCAGGTCGGCATCTTTAATCTTGCGCTGGGCAGCAAACAGCGTCGGCAGGTGCGCGTAGTTAAAGACGCTCAGACGGTCTGGATTCAGCTCAGCCACGCGTTTCAGGGTAAAGGCGAAGCTCTCTGGCGTCTGTTTTGGCAGGCCATAAATCAGATCGATATTCGTTGAGGTAAAGCCAATCTCCCGCGCATGATTCAGCAGCGCAAAGATAAACTCCTCATCCTGCTCACGGTTCACCAGGCGCTGGACTTCTTTGTTGAAGTCCTGCACTCCCATGCTCAAACGGTTAAAACCTTCAGCGCGTAAATGATCAAGGACATCCAGCTCGATTTCACGCGGATCCACTTCGATCGAGATTTCGGCATCGTCGTTAAAGTTGAAATTGCCACGCAGCAGTGACATCAAACGGCTGATTTGCGCTTTATTCAGATACGTTGGCGTGCCGCCGCCCCAGTGCAGCTGGCTGACATGGCGTCCGGCGAACAGCGGTGCGCGATGGATAATTTCTTGTTCCAGGGCATCGAGATATTGATCTGCTTTATGCTGCTGGCGAGTCACAATCTTGTTGCAGCCACAGAAGTAGCACAGTTTGTGGCAGAACGGGATGTGAACGTACAGCGAGAGCGGACGCTCAGGATAACGCGCCACGGCCTTTAGAAATGCTTCTGTGCCGTAGTCTTCAGAAAACTCCAGCGCGGTCGGGTACGAGGTATATCGTGGCCCGGAATAGTTATATTTCTGGATCAGGGCCAGGTCCCAGTCTATTAACTGCTCTGACATACTCACTCCTTCCGATGGCGTCTCTGGCGGGTACGGCGTACCGGCTTAACCCCAGTGCGGGTAATAAACCGGTTGCGCAGCCACTTCTGTCGCCGCGACAACCGCTGTAGTTTAACGAATAACCACATCAGATAACATATAACCGGAAGGGTTATAAGCAGGACGGGAAGACCCACGGTGTAAAACCGTTAGTTGCCGCCTTTCAGCAGACGCATCATGTCTTCCTGCTTTTCTTCCTCTTCCTCTTCTTCCTCGTCATCGTAAGAAAGACCCAGCTTTTGCATCAGCTCATCGATGCGGTCCAGCTTGGCATCAACCCAGGTCTGATCTTCCGCGCTCAGGGTTTCTCCTGCTTCAAGACGCTCCAGCAGCGCATCCAGGCGCTCATCCGTTTCCAGTAAATCCAACTCAGCCTGTGGTGAAAGCATAGGTTTCTCACTCTTCGGTTTGTGCTGTTTGGTGACTTTTTCGGTCACGCCCAATGGAATGGGGTTTTTGCTGCCAATACGAGGATCTTTTTGCTTATTTTGGTTTCCGCCACCAGATGCGCCTTCGCTACCGGACGCACGGCTACCCGCCGCATGACCACGGTGTTTTTTCTGGCGCTTACGGTCGCGAGCTTCCTGATTAATTTCTTCGCGTGTTTTACGACGCGCTTTTGCAGGACCTTTACCGCGTGGTGTAGAAGTTGGTTTCATCATGATTCGTCTTTGGCTGTTTTATTCAGTATATAATTGCGCCGGAATCTAGCAGAAATAAAGAAAAAAGGCGACAGAGTAATCTGTCGCCTTTTTTCCTGACTCTCAACCCTTACGGGCTCTACAATCCTTGTTGGCTATCAACACACCCTGTTTTTCCCTTAGCCTGAAACATTCCGTGTTGTTTCCATTTCCTTTTACTAACGTCTCCGGACGTTTGTCTCCCTGACAATCCTGTGTCTTCGCCTCCTGGCGCTCCTGACCCTCATCCTGAGTCGACTATCCTGTCAGCTTCCTCGCTATGGGCGCTACTTTACCGCTTTGGTTTAAACGTACAAGTAACCTGGGTAACAATTTCGGACTTTAAGAATAGTGCCTTATCTTAACTATATGATTTATTTTAGTTACGTCATTTTTTACTCTGTCATCTCGTATAGAAACTATCGGCAATGTCTCACAAAGTGCGAGGTTTTTACTTACATAGCCTACGCGTCGAAAAACCAGCCTTTTGCTGGGGTTCAGGTATAATCGCTGCAAAGCCCTGATTGATGGAGAGGACTGCTTTGACTAACTTGAATTATCAACAGACGCACTTTGTGATGAGTGCGCCTGATATTCGCCACTTACCTTCCGATACCGGTATCGAAGTGGCTTTTGCTGGCCGTTCCAACGCAGGCAAATCCAGTGCGCTAAATACCCTGACGAATCAAAAGAGTCTGGCGCGTACATCTAAAACGCCGGGTCGTACTCAGCTCATCAACTTGTTTGAAGTCGTTGACGGCAAACGCCTGGTCGATTTGCCAGGATACGGTTATGCCGAAGTTCCGGAAGAGATGAAGCGCAAATGGCAGCGCGCGCTGGCTGAATATCTGGAAAAACGTCAGAGCCTGCAAGGTCTGGTGGTATTGATGGATATTCGTCACCCGCTAAAAGACCTCGACCAGCAAATGATCCTGTGGGCGGTTGAGAGCAACGTTCAGGTTCTGGTACTGCTGACTAAAGCAGACAAGCTGGCCAGCGGTGCGCGCAAAGCCCAGTTGAATATGGTACGTGAAGCCGTACTGGCATTTAACGGTGATGTACAGGTAGAAGCATTTTCATCACTGAAAAAACTGGGCGTGGACAAACTTCGGCAGAAGCTGGATAGCTGGTTTAGTGAACTGGCGCCGATTGAAGAGATGCAGGACGGGGAGTAACCCACCGATATGCCGGATAGCGCCGCTGCGCGTCTTATCCGGCCTACAGCCTGTACGAAACTTTTCTTTCGCACAATAAAAAACGCCCCAGTCATTACTGACTGGGGCGGCTAAAATATTCAGCCAAATCCGATTACGTGAAGTAAAAGGTCTGAAAGATAGAACATCTTACCTCTGTACCCTACGTGAATAACTTTACTCTTTTTTGAGCAGCTCAGAAAGCACTTTTTGTAATTTTTTTTCATTCCTTACATAGGGAATTCTAATGGACATCACAAAAAGTTCTATCTTATGTTGCTTAGTTACGAAAAAGGGGCGTTATTCAGTAAACCCTTAGTGCGCCTGATCCCAGTTTTCGCCACTACCGACTTCCACCAGCAACGGCACATCAATCTGGGTCTCGTTTTCCATCAGTTGATGGATCTTTTTAGAGACGCTTTCGAGGTCATCTTTATGCACTTCAAACACCAGTTCATCGTGTACCTGCATGATCATGCGCACACGTGGTTGCTCGGTTTGCAGCCATCCGTCCACCGCAATCATGGCGCGTTTGATAATGTCTGCGGCAGTACCCTGCATCGGGGCGTTAATTGCCGCGCGCTCTGCACCAGCGCGACGAGCGCCATTACTGGATTTAATATCCGGTAAATAGAGACGACGCCCTTCCAGCGTTTCGACATAACCTTGCTCTTTTGCCTGTGCACGGGTGCGTTCCATATATTCCAGCACACCAGGGTAGCGTTCGAAGTAGAGGTCCATGTACTTCTGTGCTTCTTTACGCGGAATATTCAACTGGCGCGCCAAACCAAAGGCACTCATCCCGTAGATCAGACCGAAGTTGATGGCTTTCGCGCTGCGGCGTTGTTCACCAGTCACGGAATCCAGCGGTAAGCCAAAGACTTCCGCCGCCGTTGCGCGGTGAATATCTTTCCCTTCGGCAAATGCGGTAAGCAGACCTTTATCACGCGAGAGATGCGCCATGATACGCAGTTCAATCTGTGAGTAGTCTGCGGAGACAATCACGTAGTCTTCTGGCGCAATAAACGCCTGACGAATACGACGACCTTCGTCATTACGTACCGGGATGTTCTGCAGGTTTGGATCCGTGGATGATAAGCGCCCGGTAGCGGTCACCGCCTGGTGATAGGAGGTGTGAACGCGCCCGGTTTTCTTGTTAATCATCAACGGAAGCTTATCCGTATAGGTCGACTTCAGTTTTGCTAAGCCGCGATATTCCAGGATCACTTTCGGCAATGGGTAATCGAGCGCGAGCTCTTCCAGTACCTCTTCCGACGTTGATGGCGCGCCGCCAGGGGTTTTCTTCAGCGGCTTAATACCCTGCTTTTCAAACAGGATAGTTTGCAATTGTTTGGTGGAAGAGAGGTTAAACGCTTCTCCGGCGATCTCGTGCGCTTTTTGCTCCAGCTCGTTCAAACGCAGCGTCAGCTCTTCTGAATGTTTGTGCAGAACAGCCGGATCGATTTTCACACCATTGCGCTCAACGCGAGACAAAACAGGAACCAGCGGCATATCGATATTTTCAAAGACGTTCAGCGGTCCTTTATGCTGCTGCAATTCTGGCCACATTTTGAGATGGAGCTGTAGCGTAACGTCGGCGTCTTCCGCAGCATAACGTCCGGCTTCTTCCAGCGCTATCTGGTTAAAGGTCAGCTGGTTTTTGCCCTTTCCGGCGATCTCTTCAAAGGTGATGGTTTTATGTTTCAGCCAGCGGTCCGACAGGCTGTCCATATCGTGTCGGCCAGCGACGCTGTTAAGAATGTAGGATTCGAGCATGGTGTCAAAGGTGATACCACGCAGTTCGATGCCATAGTTCGCCAGGATACCGCGATCGTACTTCAGGTTTTGCCCGACTTTATGCGCGTTCTCATCTTCCAGCAGCGGCTTCAGCAATGCCAGCGCGCGGTCGCGAGCGATCTGATCGGGGGCGTCCAGGTAATCGTGGGCAACAGGAACATATGCAGCCACACCCGGTTCAATGGCAAAAGACAGGCCAACCAGATTCGCGGAGATGTTGTCCAGGCTGTCAGTTTCAGTATCGAAGGCAAAGACAGGCGCTTTTTTCAGCTTCGCAATCCACTCTTCCAGCGTCGCTTCATCCAGAATTGTCACATAGTTATCATACGAGAGAACCGTGGCCGGCCCCTCAGGCGTTTCATCGACGCCGATAGTTTCCTGTGGTTTTGCCGCCGGCTTCGTTCCTTTCGCCTGTAGCCATTTACCCGCTTCAACGTCAGTAACCCAACGCTTGAATTCGTACTGTTTAAACAGGCCAAGCAGTTCATCCGCTGCCGGCTGACGTACTTCCAACTGCTCGCAGGTCAACTCCAGTTCAACATCCGTTTTAATGGTAGCTAATTGATAAGAGAGGTACGCTACCTCTTTATTCTGCTCAAGTTTGCCCGCCATAGTTTTCGCACCACGGAAAGTCAGCCCCGCGATTTTGTCTGATTCAGCATAGAGGGTATCCAGCCCCCCCAGCCCCTGCAGCAGAGCCTGCGCTGTTTTTTCACCTACGCCAGGAACGCCAGGGATGTTATCTGAGGAATCCCCCATCAGCGCCAGGAAATCGATGATCAGTTCTGGTGGAACACCATATTTATTCACCACTTCATCCGGGCCGAGGATCGTATTGGTCATGGTGTTGATCAGGGTGATATTCGGCGTCACCAACTGAGCCATATCTTTATCACCGGTACTAATCAGCACCGGACGACCCACCTTCTCTGCTTCCCGCGCCAGCGTACCAATGACATCGTCTGCTTCCACGCCCGAAACGGCCAGCAGTGGCAACCCCATCGCTTTTACCATCGCATGCAGAGGCTCAATCTGCGCACGCAGATCGTCCGGCATGGGTGGGCGGTGTGACTTGTAGTGTTCGAATAACTCATCACGGAAGGTTTTACCCTTAGCGTCGAATACCACCGCAGCATGGGTCGGCTGATATTGCAGAATCAAGCTACGCAGCATGTTGAGGACACCATACATCGCGCCAGTAGGTTCTCCTGCACTGTTAGTCAGCGGCGGGAACGCATGGTATGCGCGATACAGGTAAGAGGAGCCATCTACAAGGATAAGTGGGTTTTCTGGGATCTGAACCATAATGTCCGTGCCTGTTTATCAGATTATGGGTAAAGGATGCCACAGACAGGATGAAAACATGAGTTTTTCGCCGCATTTGTCGAAAAACTTTTGTAGATCTTCTGCTTTGCTCGCAAAGAAGACTGTGGATAACTTTGTGAATAAATAATTTTCAGCTCTTTAAATATAGCAATAAAATTAACACATCATTTATTTTGTACATATATTTCAGAAGCTTAAATAAATGCGTAGCATTTTATTCCATTTATACAGCTTATATCCTGATGTGGATAGATATTCCCTTTTTTTCTATTCAGGGAAGATCCATCATTTGGTTCGTTTTCTGATAAAATCAGCCCCTTGCGCCTCTTTAGCGCACTATCTATGGCTAACCTTTTGAATAATTTAATTATGACGAGAATACTCGCTGCGATAACGCTGTTGCTGAGTATCGTATTGACCATATTGGTCACGATTTTTTGTTCTGTGCCGATCATCCTTGCCGGGGTTGTAAAACTCCTTTTGCCCGTTCCCGTTGTCTGGCGCAAGGTTTCTGTCTTCTGTAATTTCATGATGTACTGCTGGTGTGAAGGTCTGGCGCTACTACTACACCTCAATCCGCGACTGAAGTGGGATGTCGAGGGACTGGAAGGTCTTAGCAAGAAAAACTGGTATCTGCTCATTTGTAACCATTACAGCTGGGCTGACATCGTTGTGCTTTGCGTGCTGTTTCGTAAGCACATCCCCATGAATAAATATTTCCTCAAGCAACAACTGGCCTGGGTGCCCTTTATTGGCCTGGCCTGCTGGGCGCTGGATATGCCGTTTATGAAACGCTATTCGCGTGGCTACCTGCTCCGTCATCCAGAACGGCGCGGTAAAGATGTCGAAACAACGCGTCGTTCCTGCGAGAAGTTTCGCGTACACCCGACAACTATTGTGAATTTTGTCGAAGGTTCACGCTTTACCAAAGAGAAACGTGAGCAAACCCGCTCTCCTTATCAAAACTTGCTCCCTCCAAAGGCGGCCGGTATTGCGATGGCATTGAACGTACTGGGGTCACAGTTCGATAAAATGTTGAACGTCACGTTGTGCTATCCGGAAAATAGCAGCCGACCGTTCTACGATATGCTGAGCGGTAAGCTAACGCGTATTGTCGTGCGGGTAAATCTGGAGCCAATTCATGAAGGGTTGCACGGTGATTACGTCAACGATAAGGGATTCAAGCGTCGGTTTCAGCTATGGCTTAATACGCTGTGGAGTGAGAAAGACGCGCAGCTCGACGCGATTAAAGCTTCAAATGAAAAAGCCGGTCAGCACAAGTGACCGGCTTTTGCTTTTACTTCTGACCAACCAGATACTTCACGGTATCCGCATACTGTTGTACAAAGATATCCATGCTGCTGGTATCCATGCCCTGCGGATTTACCTGATATTTGCCATTCACGAACATTGCCGGAACGCCCTGCAGCTGTAAATCAGCCGCCGCTTTTTCCTGCTGCGCCACGAGTGATTTCACCACGAAGCTGTTCCATGCCGCATCATAGTCTTCACCTTTAATACCCGCGTCGACAAACACTTTACGGATATCAGCTACAGACTGAACGGTCTGGGTTTTCTGAACACCTTCAAACAACGGAACGGTTACTTGATCTTCAACGCCCAGCGCCATAGCAACGGCCCAAGCTTGCGTCAGATCTTTGCCCAACGGCCCCAGAAACTCGACGTGGTACTTAGTCATCTTGGTGCCTTCCGGCAGTTTTTTCTTCACGTTATCAGATACGTGAAGAACTTCTTCAAACTGATAGCAGTGCGGGCAGTAGAAGGAGAAGAACTCCAACACTTGCGGTTCACCCGCAACAGGCTTTTCCAGAGTGATGTATTGTTTGCCATCCTGGAACTGCGCTGCAGATGCGCTAAAAGCTAAAACCATACCAGCCAGCGCCAGCCATAATTTTTTCATGTTCAAATTTCTCCGATTAATACATTGGCGTTAATTGTAAGGGGGGCTCTTGCAGAATTTTTGCCTGCTCAATAAAGGTCGCGGTCTGACGATGCCAGTAATCTTCCCCGGTTAACCACGGGAAGTTTTTTGGAAACGCAGGGTCAGCCCAACGTCGAATTAGCCAGGCAAGATAATAAACTAAACGCATAGCGCGTAAAGGTTCTATCAGTCCGATTTCAGAGGTGTCGAACTCACTAAACTCTTCATAAGCCTCGATAATGGTTTCAAGCTGCATGCGTTGTTCAGCTTTATCGCCATTGAGGAGCATCCATAAATCCTGAACAGCCGGGCCATTGCGGGCATCATCTAAATCGACAAACATCGGACCATCGCGCCACAGAATATTACCGGCATGACAATCACCGTGCAGACGTAACGTGGTAAAACGTGCATGCCAGCGTTCGGTAACGACCGCGATAAGCGCATCCGTTGCCTTCAGGAAAGCCGCTTTTTGCCCTGATGGGATCAACTGTGCGTGTTCAAAAAGCTTACGCGGCTCAGTCAGGTATTCTTCAAGGCCAATCGTCGGGCGAAAGGCAAAAGTACGCTTGCATCCGGTCTGATGCATACGCCCCAGATAGCGCCCCACCGCCTCCATCTGATCGATATTGTCGGCCTCAAACTGCCGCCCGCCGACGCTGGGGAAGATCGCATAATGGAAACCCTGATGGCTTAACAGCGTTTGGCCGCTTAGTACCAGCGGTGCAGCTACCGGGACTTCATCGCTTACCAGTTCCAGAGCAAACTGGTGCTCTTCCTGGATCTGCTCGACAGACCAACGTTCAGGGCGATAAAACTTAACGACAAAGCGTCGACGGTCTTCGTCCTGGAATTGATAGACACGGTTTTCATAGCTGTTAAGCGGGGTAAGCCCGGAGTCCACCCGGATCCCCTGCTCAAACAGTGCATCCATGATGGTATCCGGGTGTAGCGTCTGGAAATTAAAAGCGTTGTCGTTCATCCCATCATCCGGAAAATACTACGAATGATTCAGGATATCATTTCGCAGCGCTTTCGGTGGTGGCGATTACAAGCTTTTACTCTTTAATTACGCCACGTGCGCGGAGTAGTGCGGTTTTAAAATCTTCCTCATAATCTTTCTGAATACCTGGGATGACGGCGTCTTTCGCCGAGTCACGCATTTTCAGGTGATAGATCAGAATGTCATCAGTTAAATCCGCCAGTTCGCCGTCAAAACCTGACTCTTGCGCCAGTTTCTGTAAAAATTGCATCAGGTTAAGATCGGGTTCCTTCTGCCAGGCCGGCTGGAGGAGTTCAATAACTTCATTCAGACGTTTACATTTCATGGTTGTGCTCCTTAGGCTCAATACAGATACGTTAGCAGGGTCAATCCCACATTAAAAGAGGCGATATCAGTGATTCTGGATAGTGCAATAACAGGGGTTGTGCTGGCAGGCGGTAAGGCCAGACGGATGGGCGGAACCGATAAAGGTCTGCTTGAGCTGGATGGTAAACCTCTTTGGCGGCATGTGGCCGATACCCTCGCTTTACAGGTCGAAACCGTGGTGGTTAATGCCAATCGCCACCGGGATATTTACCAACAAAGCGGCCTGAAAGTTATCCCTGATTCATTGGCCGATTTCCCTGGCCCACTGGCCGGGATGCTATCGGTATTCCTGCAGCAAGCGGGGGAGTGGTTTCTGTTCTGCCCGTGCGATATGCCCTATATTCCTCACGATCTGGTCAAACGTTTGAAGGAACAGCGCAAAGCTGCACCGGTTGTCTGGGTGCATGATGGGGAAAGAGATCATCCGACCATTGCGCTAATGCACCGCACCATGCAACCCTTGCTACAAGATTATCTTCAGTCCGGTGAAAGACGCGTTATGGTCTTTATGCGCCAGGCTGGCGGTCATGCTGTCGATTTCAGCGATCATAAAGATGCGTTCGTGAACGTGAACACCCCTGAAGAACTTGCAAAATGGCAGGACAAATCATGATCCCATTACTCGCTATAGCAGCATGGAGCGGAACGGGAAAAACTACGCTGCTTAAAAAATTGATCCCGGAGCTACGTGCCAGAGGCATTCGTCCCGGATTGATTAAGCATACTCATCACAATATGGATGTTGATAAGCCCGGCAAAGATAGCTATGAGCTACGCAAAGCCGGTGCAGCGCAAACCCTGGTCGCCAGCCAGCAGCGTTGGGCATTAATGGTAGAAACCCCGGAAGAGCCTGAACTGGATTTAGCGTACCTGGTAAGCAGGATGGATGCTTCTACACTGGATATGGTGTTGGTTGAGGGCTTTAAGCATGAACCTGTTGCTAAGATCGTTCTTTTTCGCGACGGTTGCGGGCACAGTCCAGAGGACCTGGCGATAGACAACTATGTTATCGCGGTTGCCAGTGATATTCCGCTTGCGGTGGATGTTCCATTGTTAGATATCAACGATATACAGCAAGTTGCCGATTTTGTTACGCAATGGATAAGTAGATAGCTGCTGTGTCGTGATACGCCTTTGTAGGCCGGATAAGGCGGGAGGTCACCTCCGGCAGTTCTCACTCCCTGCAGACGCAAAAAAGCCCATCCGGCAGGATGGGCTTCTTCACTTATTTGATGCCTGGCAGTTCCCTACTCTCGCATGGGGAGACCCCA
>NZ_JAOWDA010000035.1:321691-455180 GCF_030336725.1 Citrobacter sp. Cb031 | reverse complement strand
TTCTTTAAGGTAAGGAGGTGATCCAACCGCAGGTTCCCCTACGGTTACCTTGTTACGACTTCACCCCAGTCATGAATCACAAAGTGGTAAGCGCCCTCCCGAAGGTTAAGCTACCTACTTCTTTTGCAACCCACTCCCATGGTGTGACGGGCGGTGTGTACAAGGCCCGGGAACGTATTCACCGTGGCATTCTGATCCACGATTACTAGCGATTCCGACTTCATGGAGTCGAGTTGCAGACTCCAATCCGGACTACGACATACTTTATGAGGTCCGCTTGCTCTCGCGAGGTCGCTTCTCTTTGTATATGCCATTGTAGCACGTGTGTAGCCCTACTCGTAAGGGCCATGATGACTTGACGTCATCCCCACCTTCCTCCAGTTTATCACTGGCAGTCTCCTTTGAGTTCCCGGCCGGACCGCTGGCAACAAAGGATAAGGGTTGCGCTCGTTGCGGGACTTAACCCAACATTTCACAACACGAGCTGACGACAGCCATGCAGCACCTGTCTCAGAGTTCCCGAAGGCACCAAAGCATCTCTGCTAAGTTCTCTGGATGTCAAGAGTAGGTAAGGTTCTTCGCGTTGCATCGAATTAAACCACATGCTCCACCGCTTGTGCGGGCCCCCGTCAATTCATTTGAGTTTTAACCTTGCGGCCGTACTCCCCAGGCGGTCGACTTAACGCGTTAGCTCCGGAAGCCACGCCTCAAGGGCACAACCTCCAAGTCGACATCGTTTACGGCGTGGACTACCAGGGTATCTAATCCTGTTTGCTCCCCACGCTTTCGCACCTGAGCGTCAGTCTTTGTCC
The DNA here is from genome assembly GCF_030336725.1 of Citrobacter sp. Cb031. NCBI lineage: Bacteria > Pseudomonadati > Pseudomonadota > Gammaproteobacteria > Enterobacterales > Enterobacteriaceae > Citrobacter > Citrobacter sp. Cb031. The sequence goes on along the minus strand of NZ_JAOWDA010000035.1, from coordinate 454,368 downwards.
AGGGGGCCGCCTTCGCCACCGGTATTCCTCCAGATCTCTACGCATTTCACCGCTACACCTGGAATTCTACCCCCCTCTACAAGACTCTAGCCTGCCAGTTTCGGATGCAGTTCCCAGGTTGAGCCCGGGGATTTCACATCCGACTTGACAGACCGCCTGCGTGCGCTTTACGCCCAGTAATTCCGATTAACGCTTGCACCCTCCGTATTACCGCGGCTGCTGGCACGGAGTTAGCCGGTGCTTCTTCTGCGAGTAACGTCAATTGCTGTGGTTATTAACCACAACACCTTCCTCCTCGCTGAAAGTACTTTACAACCCGAAGGCCTTCTTCATACACGCGGCATGGCTGCATCAGGCTTGCGCCCATTGTGCAATATTCCCCACTGCTGCCTCCCGTAGGAGTCTGGACCGTGTCTCAGTTCCAGTGTGGCTGGTCATCCTCTCAGACCAGCTAGGGATCGTCGCCTAGGTGAGCCGTTACCCCACCTACTAGCTAATCCCATCTGGGCACATCCGATGGCAAGAGGCCCGAAGGTCCCCCTCTTTGGTCTTGCGACGTTATGCGGTATTAGCTACCGTTTCCAGTAGTTATCCCCCTCCATCGGGCAGTTTCCCAGACATTACTCACCCGTCCGCCACTCGTCACCCAAGGAGCAAGCTCCTCTGTGCTACCGTTCGACTTGCATGTGTTAGGCCTGCCGCCAGCGTTCAATCTGAGCCATGATCAAACTCTTCAATTTAAGTTTGATGCTCGTGAATTAAACTTCGTAATGAATTACGTGTTCACTCAGAGACTTGGTATTCATTTTTCGTCTTGCGACGTTAAGAATCCGTATCTTCGAGTGCCCACACAGATTGTCTGATAAATTGTTAAAGAGCAGTGCCGCTTCGCTTTTTCTCAGCGGCGCGGGGTGTGCATATTACGCCATCCCGCTGCAGAGTCAAGCGTTTATTTTCGCTTTTCTCCGCTGACCCGGCGGTTTGTAATCCGTTGTTCCGTGTCAGTGGAGGCGCATTATAGGGAGTTATTTCAGGCTGACAAGTTAAAAATACAAAAAACTTATCAAGCGACTACTTTTCAACCATTACATTGATTTTTGCTTTGTTTTTAAACAAAAACGAGCCCCACAGGGCTCGTTTATTGTCGTTTTGTGACTTACTGCACTGCCACAATGCGATCGTCATTCACTTCCAGCCGAATCGTTTTGCCAGGAATCAGCTCACCAGACAGAATTTGCTGCGCCAGCGGGTTTTCGATCTGTTGCTGGATAGCACGTTTGAGTGGACGTGCGCCATACACCGGATCGTAACCATTCGCACTCAGCAGTTTAAGCGCCTCGTCAGAGATATGGATTTCATAGCCACGCTCTTCCAGACGTTTGTACAGACGTTGCAGTTGGATCTGTGCAATAGAAGCAATGTGCTGCTCACCCAACGGATGGAATACAACAACTTCATCTATACGGTTGATGAATTCCGGGCGGAAATTATGGCTCACGACGCCCAAGACCATATCCTTCATGTGGCCGTAATCCAGCTCACCGAAGCGTTCCTGAATCAGATCGGACCCCAGGTTCGAGGTCATGATGACAACCGTATTACGGAAGTCGACCGTTCTCCCCTGCCCGTCAGTCAGACGACCATCATCAAGCACCTGCAACAGAATATTGAACACATCCGGGTGCGCTTTCTCCACTTCATCCAGCAGGATGACAGAGTAAGGACGACGACGTACCGCTTCTGTCAGATATCCACCTTCCTCATAGCCGACATATCCCGGAGGCGCCCCGACCAGACGAGACACCGAGTGTTTCTCCATAAACTCGGACATATCGATACGCACCATGGCATCATCACTGTCGAACATAAAGTTTGCCAGCGCTTTGCACAGTTCAGTTTTACCGACACCGGTTGGGCCGAGGAACAAGAACGAACCAATCGGGCGATTCGGATCGGACAAGCCAGCACGGCTACGACGGATGGCGTTAGAAACGGCTTCCACCGCTTCGTTCTGGCCAATCACGCGGCTGTGCAACTGCTGCTCCATACGCAACAGTTTTTCCCGTTCGCCTTCCAGCATGCGAGCAACCGGGATCCCGGTCCAGCGCGCCAGCACTTCTGCAATTTCTGCATCCGTGACTTTATTACGCAGCAGACGCATGGTTTTGCCTTCAGACTGGGTGGCTGCTTCCAGCTGTTTTTCCAGTTCAGGAATTTTGCCGTACTGCAGTTCAGACATCCGCGCCAGGTCGCCGACACGACGCGCCTGTTCGATGGCGATTTTCGCCTGCTCCAGCTCAGCCTTGATAGTTTGCGTTCCCGAAAGGGATGCTTTTTCAGCTTTCCACTCTTCTTCTAATTCAGAATACTGGCGCTCTTTATCGTCCAGCTCTTCGTTGAGCATATCGAGACGTTTTTTACTCGCCTCATCAGACTCTTTCATTAATGCCTGCTGTTCCAGTTTGAGCTGGATAATACGGCGGTCGAGTCTGTCGAGTTCCTCCGGCTTGGAGTCAATCTGCATACGAATGCTGGATGCCGCCTCATCGATAAGGTCGATAGCTTTGTCCGGCAACTGACGATCGGCAATATAGCGGTGAGACAGCGTAGCTGCCGCAACAATCGCCGGGTCAGTGATCTGCACATGGTGGTGCAGCTCATAACGTTCTTTCAGGCCACGCAGAATCGCGATGGTGTCTTCTACTGAAGGTTCGGCTACAAATACTTTCTGGAAACGACGTTCCAGTGCCGCATCTTTTTCGATGTACTGGCGATATTCATCAAGCGTTGTTGCGCCTACACAGTGCAGTTCCCCGCGTGCCAGCGCAGGTTTCAGCATGTTCCCGGCGTCCATTGCGCCATCGGCTTTACCCGCCCCAACCATGGTATGCAGCTCATCAATAAACAGGATGACATTGCCTTCCTGTTTCGAGAGATCGTTCAGCACGCCTTTTAAGCGTTCTTCAAACTCACCACGATATTTGGCCCCAGCCACCAGCGCGCCCATATCCAGCGCCAGCACACGGCGACCTTTTAAGCCTTCCGGCACTTCACCATTGATAATTCGTTGGGCCAGCCCTTCAACGATGGCCGTTTTACCAACACCTGGTTCGCCGATTAACACCGGGTTATTTTTAGTACGACGCTGCAGTACCTGAATGGTACGGCGAATTTCTTCATCACGCCCGATAACCGGATCGAGTTTGCCCTGCTCGGCACGTTCGGTCAGGTCGACGGTATATTTTTTCAAGGCCTGACGTTGGTCTTCAGCCCCCTGGTCATTCACGCTTTCACCTCCACGCATTTGTTCAATTGCCTGAGTGATATTCGCGGTCGTCGCACCTGCTGATTTTAGTAAATCGGTCAGCGTACCGCGTGACTCAAGCGCCGCCAGTACGAACAGTTCTGACGAAATAAAGTTGTCCCCACGTTTTTGCGCCAGCTTGTCGCAAAGATTCAGTACACGCACCAGATCCTGAGAAGGCTGCACATCACCGCCGGTACCTTCTACCTGCGGCAACCGGCTCAACGCCTGGTCAATGGCTGTACGTAACTGGCCAGCATTAATGCCAGCAGACGTTAATAAAGGACGTACCGATCCCCCTTCCTGATTCAGCAAGGCGCTCATTAGATGAAGTGGTTCGATGAATTGATTGTCGTGCCCCAATGCGAGTGACTGGGCATCGGCAAGAGCAAGCTGGAATTTATTAGTAAGACGATCCAGACGCATAACTCCTCCCATAACAGGTCAAAATTGCTACTGGAGATTAAATGAGGTCATCCCTCAATTATTCAAGGTGAATGACCTGAATTATGTGAAAAGAAAATTACACGTACCGGATCGTCTTGATTCTTTAGGTTATATCAGCCAAATAAAACTTGCCATACGACCCGTGGTATTGTCGCGACGATAAGAGAAGAACGTCTCACTTTCGCTGAAGGTGCAACGGTCGCCACCGTAGATGTTCTCTACTCCGATATTTGCCAGACACTGACGCGCAAGCTGGTAAATATTCGCCAGATATTTATCACCATGCGGTACAAATGCGAGGTCCGCTTGCGGATCTTTCGCCATGAACGCTGCGCGAACTTCTGCTCCCACTTCAAACGCGTTCGGGCCAATCGCCGGGCCTAGCCAGGCAATAATGTTTTCAGGTTTGTCGGCAAAACACGCCACCGTCTCTTCCAGCACGCCTGCGCATAATCCGCGCCAACCCGCATGTGCCGCCGCGACTTCCGTTCCAGCGCGATTGCAAAACAGCACCGGCAGACAGTCGGCCGTCATCACTGCACACACGGTGCCAGGCGTATTGCTGTAAGAAGCATCCGCACGTTTGGAGGCATAAGGCTCGCCGGTCAGTTTCAGGACATCCTTACCGTGGACCTGCTCCAGCCAGACTGGCTTTGACGGCAGATTGCCCGCAGCAAACAGCCGCTTGCGGTTCTCTTCAACATGCTCCGGGTTGTCGCCGCAATGGGCGCCCAGATTCAGCGAATCATAAGGCGGCATGCTAACACCGCCAATACGGGTAGAACTACACGCCACAACACCTTGCGGTATCGGCCACTGCGGGACAATTAGCTTACTCATAGCCAGGCAATATCATCCTTATGTTCTTCGAAATCAGCGCGCATCACTTCAATCAATTGCACCATATCTTGTGGAATCGGTGCGTGCCATTCCATTTCGATACCTGAAATTGGGTGATATAAACGCAGCATAGTCGCGTGCAGCGCCTGACGATCGAACTTACGCAGCACGGAGATAAATTCGTCAGAAGCGCCTTTCGGTGGACGCGGACGACCGCCGTAGACCTGATCGCCCACCAGCGGATGGGTGATATGCGCCATGTGCACGCGGATCTGGTGCGTACGTCCGGTTTCCAGACGCAGCCGCAGACGCGTGTGCACACGGAAGTGTTCCATAATGCGATAGTGCGTCACCGCCGGTTTCCCCATCGGGTGTACCGCCATGTGCGTACGCTTAGTCGGGTGGCGGCTAATCGGTTCCTCAACGGTTCCGCCTGCCGTCATATGACCAATCGCCACGGCTTCGTACTCACGGGTAATTTCACGCAGCTGCAGCGACTCCACCAGACGCGTTTGCGCCGGAACGGTTTTTGCCACCACCATTAATCCGGTCGTGTCTTTATCCAGACGGTGCACGATACCAGCACGTGGAACATCCGCGATTGGCGGGTAGTAATGCAGTAATGCATTCAATACCGTGCCATCAGGATTACCGGCGCCCGGATGCACTACGAGGTCACGGGGTTTGTTGATGACAAGAATATCATCATCTTCATAAACGATATCCAGTGGGATATCCTGAGGTTCAAAACGAACCTCTTCATCAATTTCTGCAGTGATGGAGACGCGCTCTCCACCCAACACTTTTTCTTTCGGTTTATCGCAAAGATTGCCATTTACCAGTACGCGCTGGTCAAGGATCCATTCTTTTATGCGCGATCGCGAATAATCAGGGAACAATTCGGCCAAAGCCTGATCTAAGCGTTGACCGAGCTGATTTTCGGAGACTGTTGCGGTGAGTTCTACTCGTTGTGCCATAAACTGCTTCTTCGTTTAACGTTGGGTTTTACGGCTTTGCCGTTTAATATAGTGTGCTATTGTAGCTGGTCTTAACCGGGAGCAGGAACAGAGAATCTCCCGTAAAACATTTTGAGGAAAGTCAAAACGTCATGACGCGCATGAAATATCTGGTGGCAGCAGCCACGTTGAGCCTGTTTTTGGCGGGTTGCTCTGGTTCAAAGGAAGAGGTGCCCGATAATCCGCCAAATGAAATCTACGCGACTGCTCAGCAAAAGCTGCAGGACGGTAACTGGAAACAGGCAATAACGCAATTAGAAGCGTTGGATAACCGTTATCCATTTGGACCGTATTCTCAGCAGGTGCAATTAGATCTCATCTACGCCTACTACAAAAACGCCGATCTGCCACTTGCTCAGGCTGCCATCGATCGTTTTATTCGTCTTAACCCGACACACCCTAACATTGATTATGTCATGTATATGCGTGGCCTGACCAATATGGCGCTGGATGATAGCGCACTGCAAGGATTCTTTGGTGTTGATCGCAGCGATCGCGATCCGCAACATGCCCGAGCTGCGTTTAATGACTTTTCCAAACTGGTACGTGGCTATCCGAACAGCCAGTACACCACTGACGCCACCAAACGTCTGGTATTCCTGAAAGACCGTCTGGCGAAGTATGAATATTCCGTTGTGGAATACTACACTGCCCGCGGTGCATGGGTTGCCGTGGTAAACCGTGTGGAAGGCATGCTGCGCGACTTCCCGGATACCCAGGCAACACGCAATGCCCTGCCGTTAATGGAAAATGCTTATCGCCAGATGCAGATGAATGCGCAGGCAGAAAAAGTAGCGAAAATCATTGCCGCCAACAGCAGCAATACCTGATTTATCTCAGAATGCAAACGGCAGCCCAAAGGCTGCCGTTTTTTTATCCGTAAACGCCACAACTGAAGCGGTTTAGCTGCAACGCATCTCATCAAATATGGCCTGCTTTCAGGTATTCCTCAAGTAAAAAATCGCTTGTTCCTGCGGTGCCTCACAAAAAGGTTTTCTTGACAAAAAGCGACAAAAAAATGTGATTAACATCACACATTTTGACATTAGGAACGGTATGCTGGAATCACCAAGACGGGAAAGACAAGAGGTAAAATTTATGACAATGAACATTACCAGTAAACAAATGGAAATTACTCCGGCAATTCGCCAGCATGTCGCAGACCGTCTCGCCAAACTCGAAAAATGGCAAACTCATCTGATTAATCCACATATCATTCTGTCTAAGGAGCCGCAGGGTTTCATTGCTGATGCCACCATCAATACACCGAACGGACATCTGGTCGCCAGCGCAAAACACGAGGATATGTACACCGCAATTAACGATTTGATCAACAAGCTGGAACGGCAGCTCAATAAAGTGCAGCACAAAGGCGAAGCCCGTCGTGCAACAACTTCAGTCAAAGACGCCAACTTCGTCGAAGCAGAAGAAGAGTAGTCCCTTACATTGAGTGTATCGCCAACGCGCCTCCGGGCGCGTTTTTTGTTGACAGGGTGAAAACAGTACGGGTACTTTACTGACGTAGCCAAAGGAAAATTACATGAAACTTGTCCCGTTCTTCTTCGCATTCTTTTTTACCTTCCCCTGAATGGGAGGCGTTTCGTCGTGTGATAAAGAATGCGAAGACGAACAATAAGGCCTCCCACAACGGGGGGCCTTTTTTATTGATAACAAGAAAGGCAACACTATGACATCGGAAAACCCATTGCTGGCGCTGCGCGATAAGATCAGCACGCTGGATGAAAAATTACTGGCCCTGCTGGCTGAGCGACGTGGACTGGCCGTAGAAGTTGGCAAAGCTAAGCTCCTTTCACATCGTCCAGTTCGTGATATCGACCGTGAGCGCGATCTGTTGGACCGACTGATTCAGCTTGGCAAAGCACATCATCTTGATGCTCACTACATCACTCGCCTGTTCCAGCTCATAATCGAAGACTCCGTCCTGACTCAGCAGGCACTGCTCCAGCAGCATCTGAACAAAATTAACCCGCACTCAGCACGCGTTGCTTTCCTTGGGCCAAAAGGGTCATATTCTCATCTTGCCGCACGCCAGTATGCTGCCCGCCATTTTGAACAATTTATAGAAAGCGGCTGCGCGAAATTTGCCGATATCTTTAATCAGGTCGAAACCGGACAAGCTGACTACGCAGTGGTTCCGATTGAAAACACCAGTTCCGGTGGGATTAACGACGTTTACGACCTGCTACAGCACACCAGCCTGTCTATCGTTGGCGAGATGACTATCACGATTGACCACTGCCTACTGGTGTCCGGCACGACAGATCTCGAGACCATTGAAACGGTATATAGCCATCCGCAGCCATTCCAGCAGTGCAGCAAATTCCTGAGTCGTTACCCGCACTGGAAGATTGAGTACACCGAAAGCACCTCGGCGGCGATGGAAAAAGTTGCGCAGGCTAACTCACCGCGCGTGGCGGCTCTGGGGAGCGAAGCCGGAGGCGTACTATACGGTTTGCAGGTTCTCGAGCATATCGAAGCTAATCAGACGCAAAACATCACCCGCTTCGTGGTACTGGCGCGCAAGGCAATCAATGTTTCCGATCAGGTGCCAGCAAAAACCACGTTGCTGATGGCGACAGGACAACAAGCCGGTGCGCTGGTAGAAGCGCTGCTGGTACTGCGCAACCATAATCTGATTATGACTAAACTGGAGTCACGCCCGATTCACGGCAATCCCTGGGAGGAAATGTTTTATCTTGATATCCAGGCCAACCTGGAATCACCCCAGATGCAAAAAGCATTGAAGGAGTTAGGTGAGATTACGCGCTCGATGAAAGTACTTGGCTGCTATCCAAGTGAGAATGTGGTGCCGGTCGATCCAAGCTAACGTTTGACAATGCCGGATGGCGCTACGCTTATCCGGCATTCTATTTAGCCGATCCTTGTATGACTGATACAACGCATCAGCGTTGCCATCCAGCATCGTATTTATTGGCGACTATCGTTAGCCTGACGCAACAAAGTACGGCTTTCGTTCTGGAAGCGTTTCGCATAATCACCAAACCAGTGCTCCACCTTACGGAAGCTGTCGATGAACGCTTGCTTATCGCCCTGCTCCAGTAAACCGATCGCCTCACCAAAACGTTGGTAGTAGCGTTTGATCAGCGCAAGGTTACTCTCAGACGACATAATGATATCGGCATAGAGCTGCGGATCCTGGGCAAACAGACGTCCGACCATCGCCAGTTCAAGGCGATAAATTGGCGAAGAGAGTGCCAGTAACTGCTCCAGTTGAACATTCTCTTCCGCTAAATGCAGACCGTAAGCAAAGGTCGCAAAGTGACGCAATGCCTGAATAAATGCCATGTTCTGGTCGTGTTCAACAGCACTGATCCGATGCAGTCGCGCGCCCCATACCTGAATCTGTTCCAGAAACCACTGATAAGCTTCCGGCTGGCGTCCGTCACACCAGACGACGACCTGCTTTGCCAGACTGCCGCTGTCCGGGCCAAACATGGGGTGTAATCCCACCACCGGGCCGTCGTGCGCCGCCAGCATCGCCTGCAAAGGATCATTTTTCACCGAAGCCAGATCCACCAGGATGCAGTCGGACGGCAGACGCGGTAATTTGGCGATTACCTGCTCAGTGACGTGGATCGGCACGCTGACGATCACCATGCCAGCATCAGAGACGATCTCCGGCGCACGATCCCAGTCCTGCTGTTCCAGGATCCGTACCTGATAACCTGACAGGGTGAGCATTTTTTCGAACAGACGTCCCATCTGACCGCCGCCGCCGACAATCACCACCGGTCGCAGAGAAGGACAAAGCGTTTTAAATCCTTTGTCGTTCTCACTGGAGTAAGACTCGCGCATAACCCGGCGCAGCACATCTTCAATCAGGTCCGGCGGCACGCCAAGGGCTTCCGCTTCCGCCCGGCGGGAGGCCAGCATAGAGGCTTCCCGTTCCGGCACGTAGATAGGCAGCCCAAAGCGGCTTTTTACTTCACCGACTTCGGCCACCAGCTCCAGGCGACGTGCCAGTAAACCCAGCAGCGCCTTGTCGACTTCATCAATTTGATCGCGTAATGCGGTCAATTCAGCAACCATAACCAACCTCTTATGCTACACGCGCCGACAGCTGGCCGTTTAAATCCTGGCTAATTTCACGCAGTAGCGCATCCGTCATTTCCCAGCTAATGCAGGCATCAGTTACAGACACGCCGTATTTCATTTCGCTACGCGGCTGTTCAGAAGACTGGTTGCCTTCGTGAATATTACTTTCAATCATCAAGCCAATGATCGAGCGATTGCCATCTTTGATTTGTGCAATCACGGATTCAGCCACGGCAGGCTGGCGGCGGTAATCTTTATTGGAGTTACCATGACTGCAATCTACCATCAGAGAAGGTCGTAGTCCCGCCTGCTCCATCTCTTTTTCGCACTGGGCGACATCTGCCGGGCTGTAGTTCGGCGCTTTACCACCGCGCAGGATCACGTGACCGTCCGGGTTACCCTGAGTTTGCAGCAGTGCAACCTGTCCAGCCTGGTTAATACCAACAAAGCGGTGCGACTGTGCCGCCGCGCGCATCGCGTTAATGGCGGTCGCCAGGCTACCGTCAGTACCGTTCTTAAAGCCGACCGGCATCGAAAGACCGGAAGCCATTTCGCGGTGAGTCTGCGATTCCGTGGTACGCGCACCGATTGCAGACCAGCTAAACAGATCGCCAAGGTATTGCGGGCTATTGGGATCCAGCGCTTCAGTTGCCAGCGGTAGTCCCATATTCACCAGTTCAAGCAGCAGCTGACGCGCAATTTTCAGGCCGGCTTCAACATCAAAAGAGCCATCCATATGAGGATCGTTAATTAACCCTTTCCAGCCGACGGTGGTACGGGGTTTTTCAAAATAGACGCGCATCACCAGGTAGAGGCTATCGCTGACCTCTGCGGCAAGGGCTTTAAACCGACGAGCGTACTCAATAGCCATTTCAGGATCGTGAATGGAACACGGGCCACATACCACCAGCAGGCGCGGATCGCGACCAGAGATAATATCTGAAATGGTTTTACGCGACTGGGAGATTTGCGCTTCTTGCGCCTGGCTCAGCGGGAATTCAGCTTTCAGTTGCTCCGGAGTCATCAGAACCTGTTCGTCGGTAATATGTACGTTGTTCAGCGCGTCTTTTTGCATGGTGGTGATCCTGTTTAGCTCGTTTGCGATAGTTGATCCTCAGCGAGGAGGTGATAACGATAACACAACAGGTAAAGATTTCAATCCACAAACCGTAAATTTTAATTTACAACAAACACTTTAATGACAGAATACGCCCTCCATTTCGTACATTAAAATTTACACCATCCGGTATTAAGATCCACTATGCTTAAAAAAACGAGGGAGTACAGGCAATGAAGCAACTCATCAGCACCCTATTTCTATTACTTCTTAGCGGGTGTCAGATAGATCCTTATACCCACGCCCCCACATGGACGGGAACCGCCTGGTACGACGCCGGAATACAAGATGCCATTTCGGGGTATGCCGTTAAAGATAATGAAACTCTTGCCGACAACTACAATGACCCCGAAGTCGATCGTACGGAATATCTTAAGGGTTATGCCGAGGGACAACGTAAAATCTGCCAGCCGGATTTTGTTTACGCCAGAGGTTTGACCGGGAAAACCTTTCCCCCAAGTTGTGATACGGTCGAAAATATTGACCAGTTACACAGTGCCTGGCAAAAAGGAGCAAACGAAGGTGCCACCTCAATAAGATTAAATTAAACAATAGCTTATATTTTATAAATTACTAAGATTTAACTTAAATCACTAATAGCTTTCCACCTGGCATAATGACGGCTTAGGAAAATAATGTTATTTTGTCCTAAATAATCTTGAATGTATTTCGACGTTTTACGGCAAACGCTGGTAGGTAACTATTCATGAGCTATTCTTACCGACTCATACTTCTACTGGCACTGCTCCTGACCGGATTACCGCTGTACGCCCAAAGCGTTACGGAAGAAGCAAAATCTGTACGCGCTATGGTTTCCGGCATCGTCAGTTATACGCGCTGGCCTGCACTGTCCGGGCCCCCCAAACTGTGTATTTTCTCTTCATCGCGTTTTTCCAGTGTCCTGGGAGATACCAGTGCCGGAGCATTACCCTATCTTCCCGTCATCATTCGTACGGAACAAGAAATATTAGTTTCGCAGTGTGACGGTTTTTATTTTGGAAAAGAATCCCCTACTTATCAGGTGGAATTAAAGAATAAATATCCGTCTAAGGCATTGCTATTAATTGCCGAACAGAACCCCGAATGCGTTATTGGCAGCGCCTTTTGCCTCATAATTAAAGATGAAGATGTGAGATTTTCCGTAAATATGGATTCCCTTTCACGCAGTGGCGTAAGGGTCAGTCCGGACGTATTAATGCTTGCACGGAATCAGAAGCATGGATAAGGGCCATTCTCCCATAACACGCCCGACGTTTAAGCGGACATTACGGCGTATCAGCATAATCAGCGTTCTGGTAACTATGACGCTGATCTGGCTGCTGCTCAGCATTTCTTCGGTGCTGGCATTGAGACAGTATGCGCAAAAGAACCTGGATCTGACCGCTGCAACCATGACCCGCACGCTTGAAGCAGCATTAGTTTTTTCTGATGGCGTCGCAGCAACTGAAACGCTGGCAGCACTAGGCCAGCAGGGGCAATTTTCCGTTGCAGAAGTTCGTAATAAAAACCAGAAGGTGATCGCCACCTGGCGCTATAACGCGCAGGATACCACTGAAAAAATCAGCGGACTTATCAGCCACTGGCTGTTCCCACAACCGGTCACTCAACCTATTTTGCATAATGGCAACGTCATCGGCGAAGTGCGATTGACTGCGCGCGATAGTGTTATCAGCCATTTCATCTATTTATCGCTGGCTGTCCTTACCGGGTGCATTCTGTTGGCCTCTGGCATTGCATTAATGCTCACTCGTTATTTACATAATGGCGTCGTGGAAGCCCTGCAAAATATAACCGAGGTGGTACATGATGTTCGTACCAACCGTAACTTTTCACGGCGCGTTTCAGAAGAGCGCATTGAAGAGTTTCACCTTTTTGCCCAGGATTTTAATAGTCTGCTGGACGAGATGGAGGAGTGGCAACTTAAACTGCAGGCAAAGAACGCCCAGCTTTTGCGTACGGCGCTACACGATCCGCTGACCGGCCTGGCGAATCGCGCCGCATTTCGCAGCAGCATTAACGCCCTGATGAATGACCATGCCGCCCACAGCAGCTCCGCACTGTTATTCCTTGATGGTGATAATTTTAAATTTATTAATGATACCTGGGGCCACGCAGCGGGGGATCGGGTCCTGATTGAAGTTGCAAACAGGCTGTCCGAGTTTGGTGGTAATCGACATCACCCCTACAGACTTGGCGGCGATGAGTTCGCTATGGTGCTGTACAGCGTTCACTCTGAATACGAAGTTCAGCGGATATGTGCGGCACTGTCACACGAGTTTAACCGACCTTTTGACCTGCATAACGGTCATCAGGCAAGCATGACTCTCAGCATTGGTTTTGCGCTGACGTGGGAACATGCCTCTGCCGAGAAATTACAAGAACTTGCCGATAAAAATATGTATCAGGCCAAAAATTTGCGTTCTGAACGCATTATTAAAAAATAAGGACTTACACATGCTAAAACGTCTATCATCCCCTTTCCTTCTGCTTTTACTGATTTTGGCAGGCTGTCAGGCACCTCAGGGAAAATTTACCCCGGAGCAAATTGCAGCCATGAAATCGTACGGATTTACCGAAGCTTCCGGAGACTGGTCTCTTGGTCTGTCTGACAACATCCTGTTTGACAAAAACGACTATAAGCTCCGCCCTGAAAGTGAAAAGCAGATCCAGGAAATGGCATCCAAACTGGCAGCTACCGGGCTAAACCATGCGCGTATGGATGGTCATACCGATAACTACGGCGAAGACAGCTACAACGAAGCGCTGTCGCTCAAACGCGCGAATGTGGTTGCCGATGCGTGGGCACAGGGCGCCAACATTCCCCGCACTAATCTGACAACGCAGGGACTCGGGAAAAAATACCCGATCGCCAGTAATCAGACGTCAAAAGGTCGTGCTGAAAACCGCCGGGTTGCAGTCGTGATCGCTACGCCGTAAAAGTCTTCAACTGGCTGCGCGCCGCGCAGTCATCCAATTGCAATAAAACAAAAGAGTAAGGTCGGAATAAAAAAAGGGCCAGCCTTTCGGCCAGCCCTTTTCTAACAGGATGTCGCTTGCGCGAATCTTAGTTAAGACGCTCTTTGATACGAGCAGACTTACCAGTGCGCTCACGCAGGTAGTACAGTTTAGCTTTACGAACAGCACCACGACGTTTAACAGCAATGCTGTCAACTACCGGAGAGTGAGTCTGGAAGACACGCTCAACGCCTTCGCCGTTGGAAATTTTACGAACAGTGAATGCAGAGTGCAGACCGCGGTTACGAATAGCGATAACCACGCCCTCGAATGCCTGCAGACGTTTTTTGGAACCTTCAACAACCCATACTTTCACTTCCACGGTATCACCCGGACGGAAGGAAGGTACGTCCTGCTTCATCTGCTCTTGTTCAAGTTGCTTAATAATGTTGCTCATAATTTAATCTCTTATCCTGGGTAAACTGATATTTGGGGGTCTCAGACCAGCCCATCATGTTTATGCTGCTGTTGTGCGTGTTCCGTTTTGAACTCCGCCAGCAACCTTGCTTGCTCTTCAGTCAGAGCCAGGTTTTCCAGAAGTTCAGGTCTTCTAAGCCAGGTCCGGCCCAGCGACTGTTTTAAACGCCAGCGACGTATCTCAGCGTGGTTCCCCGACAGTAACACTGCCGGTACTTCCATCTGTTCTAACACTTCAGGTCGGGTATAGTGCGGGCAATCCAGCAACCCGTCAGCAAACGAATCTTCGATTGCCGAAGCTTCATGACCCAGAACTCCCGGAATAAACCGAGAAACGGAGTCGATCAGCGTCATTGCCGGTAACTCACCACCGCTGAGAACGTAATCGCCGATTGACCATTCTTCGTCAATTTCGGTTTGAATCACGCGCTCATCTATTCCTTCATAGCGACCACACACCAGAATCAGCTTTTGATTCGTGGCCAGTTCGCTAACGCCCGCTTGATCAAGCTTGCGTCCCTGAGGTGACAGATAAATCACCTTTGCGCCTTCACCAGCCGCAGCTTTTGCTGCATGAATGGCGTCCCGTAAAGGTTGCACCATCATTAGCATCCCCGGTCCGCCGCCGTAAGGACGATCGTCCACGGTACGGTGCCGGTCATGAGTAAAGTCACGAGGACTCCAGCTCTGGATGTTCAGCAGGCCATTTTTTACTGCCCGGCCAGTTACCCCGTAATCGGTAATTGCGCGGAACATTTCTGGAAACAGGCTAACGATACCTATAAACACAAGCCAATCCCCATAACGCCGACTTTTACCGTTTATCCGGTGGTTTAAAAACCAGGATCCCAATCTACTTCGATAGTACGAGTAGCGAGATCGACTTTCTTGATAACCTGCCCATCGAGGAACGGTACAAGACGTTCCTTGATACCAAACGCATCTTTCAGGTTTGCCTTAATGACAATGACGTCATTCGAACCGGTTTCCATCATATCGACGACTTTACCGAGATCGTAACCTTCAGTGGTCACTACCTGGCAGCCCATAAGGTCTTTCCAGTAGTAGGAACCATCTTCCAGCGCTGGCAACTGCGAGGAATCCACGACAATTTCGCAATTAGTCAGTAGATTCGCCGAATCACGATCGTCAACGCCTTTCAGCTTGATGATCAGATCCTGATTGTGGTGCTTCCAGCTTTCCAGCTGTACTTGCTGCCACTGACCCGCCTTCTGGATAAACCAGGGCTGATAGTCAAAAATGCTTTCGGCGTCTTCAGTGGAAGAAAACACTCTGAGCCAACCACGGATACCGTAAGAAGACCCCATTTTCCCCAAAACGATGGGTTCCACAGGAGCCTGCGCGGCGAGTTGCTTGCTCATCATGACCACCGTGACAGATTAAGCTGCTTTGTTTGCTGCTTTGATCAGCGTAGCTACGCGATCAGAAATAGTCGCGCCCTGGCCAACCCAGTGAGCGATGCGATCCAGATCCAGGCGAGTGCCTTCTTCTTTTTCGCTAGCGATTGGGTTAAAGAAGCCAACGCGCTCGATGAAGCGACCGTTGCGTGCATTACGGCTGTCGGTAACAACAACCTGGTAGAACGGACGCTTTTTAGCGCCGTGACGAGCTAAACGAATAGTAACCATAACATCCTCTTGTGTGAATAAAACACCCAGGCCCCATCGAGGAACGGAGCCCGGGTGTCATATTAAAAGCCCGAAAATTTTACTGATTTCTGGGAAAAAAGCAATCAACATGTGATGAGGCTTTATACTTGGGCATTACCATTGCAGCCAGTTTGGCGTCGGTGTGTGCGCAGAAAGCGGAACGTACATGCAGTACGTGAGCATTTCGAGCCCACCCCGGCGTCAAAAAGGCAAATTAGGTAGCCCGATATATTTATCTACCAGGGAAGCCTGGCGGCATCATACCCTTCATGCCACGCATCATCTTCGCCATACCGCCTTTCTTCATTTTCTTCATCATGCGCTGCATGTCGTCGAACTGTTTCAGAAGGCGGTTTACGTCCTGTACCTGCATACCGCAGCCGGCAGCAATACGGCGTTTACGGGAACCTTTGATGATTTCCGGCTTAGCGCGTTCTTTCATCGTCATCGAGTTGATGATGGCTTCCATACGCACCAGCACTTTATCGTCCATCTGCGATTTCACGTTGTCTGGGATCTGCCCCATGCCCGGCAGCTTGCCCATCAGGCTTGCCATGCCGCCCATGTTTTTCATCTGGTTGAGCTGCTCAAGGAAATCGTTGAGATCGAAGCCGTCGCCTTTTTTCAGCTTGCTGGCTAATTTCTCTGCCTGCGCGCGGTCAACCTTGCTTTCGATATCTTCGATCAGCGACAGCACGTCACCCATGCCGAGAATACGCGAAGCAATACGATCCGGGTGGAACGGCTCCAGCGCTTCGGTTTTCTCGCCGACGCCGAGGAATTTAATCGGCTTGCCGGTGATATGACGAATAGAGAGCGCCGCACCACCACGAGCATCACCATCAACTTTGGTCAGCACGACACCGGTTAACGGCAGCGCTTCGTTGAAGGCTTTTGCGGTATTCGCGGCATCCTGACCGGTCATGGCATCGACCACAAACAGCGTTTCAACCGGCTTAATAGAAGCGTGGACCTGTTTGATTTCGTCCATCATCGCTTCATCAACGTGCAGGCGACCGGCGGTATCCACCAGCAGCACGTCGTAGAATTTGAGTTTGGCTTCTTTCAGCGCGGCGTTAACGATATCGACCGGCTTCTGGCCGACATCCGACGGGAAGAAGTCCACACCGACCTGCTCGGCCAGCGTTTCCAGCTGTTTTATCGCCGCCGGGCGATAAACGTCCGCGGAGACCACCAGCACTTTCTTCTTGTGCTTCTCACGCAGGAATTTCCCCAGCTTACCGACGCTGGTCGTTTTACCCGCCCCCTGCAGACCAGCCATCAGCACAACGGCTGGCGGCTGTGCAGCCAGATTCAGGGTCTGGTTTTCTTCGCCCATTGCCGCAACCAGTTCGTTACGGACAATCTTGACGAACTCCTGACCCGGCGTCAGGCTTTTGTTAACTTCATGACCAACCGCTTTCTCTTTTACGCGATTGATAAACTCACGCACTACCGGCAGCGCTACGTCAGCCTCCAGCAGCGCCATGCGCACTTCGCGCAGCGTCTCTTTAACGTTGTCTTCAGTAAGGCGTCCACGGCCACTGATATTGCGCAGCGTGCGCGACAAACGATCGGTTAAATTATCAAACATTGTCTCTCGCCTGGGGTGGAAACGGTCGGTCGCGACAGCGACACATCAACAGAAATTTGTCGCAGTATAACATGAAGCCGCCTTTGTTGTTATGCAACGGTTGGAGCAGCGGTCACGTAACGCTATACTGCTTTTCTTTATCACTGGCCAACTGTCGACACCTATATGCCCGTTTTTGCTCTGCTCGCCCTTGTCGCCTACTCAGTCAGCCTTGCGCTGATTATTCCCGCTCTGCTGCAAAAAAACAGCGGCTGGCGGCGTATGGCTATTCTCTCTGCGGTCGTCGCGCTGGTAAGTCATGCTATCGCCCTGGAAGCGCGAATTCTGCCCGGCGGTGAAAGCGGACAAAACCTGAGTCTGTTGAACGTCGGCTCGCTGGTTAGCCTGATGATCTGTACGGTAATGACTATTGTCGCTTCCCGCAATCGTGGCTGGCTATTGCTGCCCATTGTCTACGCCTTTGCGCTAATCAACCTGGCCTTCGCCACGTTTATGCCGAACGAGTTCATCACCCATCTCGAAGCTACGCCGGGCATGATGATTCACATCGGGCTATCGCTATTCGCTTACGCCACGCTGATTATCGCCGCACTCTATGCGCTGCAACTGGCATGGATCGACTACCAGTTGAAAAACAAAAAACTGGCCTTCAGCAATGAGATGCCGCCGCTAATGAGTATTGAGCGGAAAATGTTTCATATCACCCAAATTGGCGTGGTTCTGCTGACGCTCACCCTGTGCACAGGCCTGTTTTACATGCATAACCTGTTCAGTACCGAGAACATTGATAAAGCCGTTCTCTCTATCGTGGCATGGTTTGTCTATATCGTTCTGTTGTGGGGGCATTACCATGAAGGCTGGCGCGGACGTCGCGTCGTATGGTTTAACGTCGCAGGCGCAGGCATTCTAACGCTGGCCTATTTCGGCAGTCGTATCCTGCAGCAGTTCGTGAGTTAAATCTTTAAGGAACCCTACGTGGAACACATCTCCACCACCACGCTCATTGTCACACTTCTCATCATGGTGGTCATTTCCGCCTATTTTTCCGGTTCTGAAACCGGAATGATGACCCTGAATCGCTATCGTCTACGTCATCGGGCCAAGCAGGGGAATCGTCAGGCAAAACGCGTTGAAAAGCTACTTCGTAAGCCGGACCGCCTGATAAGCCTGGTGCTCATCGGTAATAATCTGGTGAATATTCTGGCCTCCGCGCTCGGCACCATTGTCGGTATGCGCCTGTATGGCGATGCGGGTGTCGCCATTGCCACTGGGGTACTGACGTTTGTCGTGCTGGTTTTTGCCGAAGTACTGCCCAAGACTATTGCTGCGCTGTATCCAGAAAAAGTCGCCTATCCGAGCAGTGTACTGCTGGCTCCACTGCAGATTCTGATGATGCCGTTGGTGTGGCTACTCAACACCATCACGCGGCTACTTATGCGCATGATGGGCATCAAAACGGATATCGTGGTGAGCGGTTCGCTGAGTAAAGATGAACTGCGAACGCTGGTGAATGAATCGCGCTCGCAAATTTCACGCCGTAACCAGGATATGCTGCTGTCAGTGCTGGATCTGGAAAAAGTCAGCGTCGATGACATCATGATCCCGCGTAACGAAATCATCGGCATTGATATTAACGATGACTGGAAGTCAATCGTGCGTCAGCTTTCGCACTCTCCACACGGCCGTATTGTGCTGTACCGCGACTCGCTGGACGACGCCATCAGTATGCTGCGCGTACGTGAAGCCTGGCGATTGATGGCAGAGAAAAAAGAGTTCACCAAAGAGACCATGTTACGTGCCGCCGACGAAATTTATTACGTCCCGGAAGGTACGCCTCTCAGCACCCAGCTCATTAAGTTTCAGCGAAACAAGAAGAAAGTGGGTCTGGTTGTTAATGAATATGGCGATATTCAGGGGCTGGTCACGGTCGAAGATATTCTGGAAGAGATTGTCGGCGACTTCACCACTTCAATGTCACCCACGCTTGCCGAAGAGGTAACGCCGCAGAATGATGGCTCGGTGATCATTGACGGCAGCGCCAACGTTCGTGAAATCAATAAGGCGTTTAACTGGCACCTGCCGGAAGATGACGCACGTACCGTGAATGGTATTATTCTTGAAGCGCTGGAAGAGATCCCGGTTGCCGGCACGCGTGTGCGCATTGGACAGTACGATATCGATATTCTCGACGTGCAGGACAATATGATTAAACAGGTGCAGGTATTGCCGGTCAAACCGCTACGGGAAAGCGTGTCGGACCAGTGAGAGTAATTCAGGCCGGGTAGCGCGTGAGCATTACCCGGCCTGAAGGCTGATTAGCCTTTGGCTTTCGCCACAGAGACCATCGCGGCGCGGATGGTACGTCCGTTCAGCGTATAGCCTTTCTGCATTACCATCAGCACATTACCGGCAGCAACGTCGTCAGACTCTACCATTGCAATTGCCTGGTGCACGTTCGGGTCCATCGGCACATCGATATCCGCAACCACCTGTACACCAAACTTCGCCACGACATCCAGCATTGACTTACGGGTCAGCTCAATACCTTCAACCATCGCCGCCATAGCGTCATTATCTTTATCCGCAACTTCCAGCGCGCGGTCCAGGCTATCCAGCACCGGCAGCAGTTCGTTGACGAATTTTTCCAGCGCAAACTTATGCGCTTTTTCTACGTCCAGTTCGGTACGACGACGCAGGTTTTCCATTTCCGCTTTGATACGCAACACACTGTCGCGCTCGCGAGTTTCGGCCTCAGCAAGCTGAGCTTCCAGATTCGCAATTTTTTCATCGCGCGGATCCACCTGCTCAGCAGAAGCGTCTGATTCAACCGCCTCAACTTCTTCGTGCTGATCCATGATAATTTCTTCCGGGGCTTGCCCCTCAGGCGTTTTCTGTTCTTTACTACTCATGAATTTCTCCGCGTTTTTTTCGCATTCATCTCGCTAACTTGGCTTATTATGGGGATCAGATTCAGGGATTCAAGGGAAGTACTCACATTGTCACTAATCTTCGTTACAAGGACCTCGAGAAAATGAACAAACATTTCAAGTGTATTGGCATTGTGGGGCATCCACGTCACCCCACTGCACTGACCACACATGAAATGCTCTACCGTTGGCTGTGCACCAAAGGTTATGAGGTTATCGTTGAGCAACAAATCGCCCACGAACTGCAGCTGAAAAATGTGAAAACCGGCACGCTCGCAGAAATTGGCCAACAGGCAGACCTCGCCGTGGTAGTCGGCGGCGACGGCAATATGCTGGGCGCCGCACGCACCCTGGCACGTTATGACATCAAGGTTATTGGCATTAACCGCGGCAACCTCGGTTTTTTGACCGACCTTGACCCAGACAATGCCCAACAACAGTTAGCTGACGTGCTGGAAGGCCACTACATCAGCGAAAAGCGCTTTTTACTCGAAGCTCAGGTGTGTCAACAGGATTGCCAGAAGCGCATTAGCACTGCCATCAATGAAGTTGTGCTGCACCCCGGGAAAGTGGCGCACATGATTGAATTTGAAGTCTATATCGATGAAATTTTTGCCTTCTCCCAACGTTCAGATGGGCTGATTATCTCCACGCCGACCGGCTCTACCGCCTACTCGCTCTCTGCCGGAGGCCCAATTCTGACGCCTTCTCTGGATGCCATTACGCTGGTACCCATGTTTCCGCATACGCTTTCCGCGCGACCGCTGGTGATCAACAGTAGCAGCACCATTCGCCTGCGCTTTTCCCATCGCCGTAACGATCTGGAGATCAGCTGTGACAGCCAAATCGCCCTACCTATACAGGAAGGTGAAGACGTATTGATTCGCCGCTGTGATTATCATCTGAACCTGATACATCCAAAAGATTACAGCTATTTCAACACATTAAGCACTAAGCTTGGTTGGTCAAAAAAATTATTCTAATTTAACGCCAACCTCTTTACTGTATAAAAAACCAGTTTATACTGTATGGAATCACAGTTATGGTTTTTCATACAGGAAAACAGCTATGTTGGCACAACTGACCATCAGCAATTTTGCTATCGTTCGTGAACTTGAGATCGATTTCCAGAACGGAATGACCGTTATCACCGGTGAGACCGGTGCGGGTAAATCCATTGCCATTGATGCTCTCGGTTTGTGTCTGGGCGGACGCGCAGACGCAGACATGGTGCGTGCAGGCGCCATGCGAGCCGACCTCTGCGCCCGTTTTGCCTTAAAAGATACCCCCGCAGCCCTGCGCTGGCTGGAAGAGAACCAGCTTGAGGAAGGCCGTGAGTGTTTGCTGCGTCGCGTTATCAGCAGCGATGGCCGCTCCCGTGGATTTATTAACGGAACCGCCGTTCCGTTATCGCAGTTGCGCGAGCTGGGCCAGTTACTTATTCAAATCCATGGCCAGCATGCGCATCAGCTCCTGACAAAATCAGAACACCAAAAATCCCTGCTTGATGGTTACGCCAATGAAGCGTCTCTGACCCAGGAAATGGCTGCGCGCTACCAACTATGGCACCAAAGTTGCCGTGACCTGGCGCATCATCAGCAACAAAGCCTGGAACGCGCAGCCCGGGCGGAATTGTTGCAATACCAGTTAAAGGAACTGAACGAATTCAATCCGCAGCCGGGTGAGTTTGAGCAAATTGATGAAGAGTACAAGCGCCTGGCTAACAGTGGGCAATTACTCACCACCAGCCAACAGGCGCTGGCTATCCTGGCAGATGGTGAAGACATCAATCTGCAAAGCCAACTGTACACCGCAAAACACCTGGTCACTGAACTGGCAGGCATGGACGGCAAACTTTCAGGTATTCTGGATATGCTGGAAGAGGCCACCATCCAGCTCAGCGAAGCCAGCGACGAGCTGCGCCACTATTGCGATCGTCTGGATTTAGACCCTAACCGCTTGTTCGAACTCGAACAGCGTATCTCCAGGCAAATCTCGTTGGCGCGTAAACATCATGTTGCCCCTGAAGTGCTGCCACAGTTCTATCAGTCGTTGCTGGATGAACAACAGCAACTGGACGATCAGGCCGACTCGCTCGAAACCTTAACCCTGGCAGTGAACAATCACCACCTGCAGGCGCTGGAAACGGCAAAAATGCTGCACCAACAGCGTCAGCATTATGCGCAGGAACTGGGACAACTTATTACAGAGAGCATGCATGCTCTCTCGATGCCGCACGGTGTCTTTTGCATTGATGTGAAATTTGAGGAGCACCATCTGAGCGCAGACGGTGCCGACCGCGTGGAGTTTAAAGTGACCACTAACCCAGGTCAGCCGTTACAGCCAATTGCGAAAGTCGCTTCCGGCGGGGAACTGTCACGTATTGCGCTGGCTATTCAGGTCATTACAGCACGTAAGATGGAAACGCCTGCGCTAATTTTCGATGAGGTGGATGTTGGTATCAGCGGCCCGACGGCTGCGGTAGTGGGTAAAATGTTGCGACAGTTGGGCGAGTCAACGCAGGTAATGTGTGTGACTCACCTGCCGCAGGTTGCGGGCTGTGGTCATCAACATTTCTATGTCAGCAAAGAAACAGATGGCGCGATGACGGAAACACACATGCAGCCGCTTGATAAACGCGCTCGCCTGCAGGAATTAGCCCGTCTACTTGGCGGTAGCGAAGTGACGCGCAATACCCTCGCAAATGCAAAAGAACTGCTGGCGGCATAAACTTTTTTACCTTGTGAAGGTCTGAGTTCAACATAAAATCGCCGACCGACCCGACAGCAAAAGGTTTTAAAGTGGTGAAAGGTCTATTATCATCGGCATATTACATATGAGCCGCGTACTGCTCGGGCCCGAAAAGGAATCAAATCACTATGCGCTGTAAAACGCTGACTGCTGCTGCAGCAGTACTACTGATGTTGACTGCAGGCTGTTCCACTCTGGAGCGAGTGGTTTACCGCCCTGACATCAACCAGGGAAATTATCTGACACCTACCGATGTCGCTAAAGTGCGCACGGGTATGACGCAACAGCAGGTTGCTTATGCTCTGGGTACACCAATGATGTCCGATCCTTTTGGCACTAACACCTGGTTTTATGTGTTCCGTCAGCAACCTGGACATGAAGGCGTAACCCAGCAAACGCTGACGCTGACCTTTAACAGCAGCGGCGTATTGACCAACATTGATAACAAACCCGCTTTGACCGATAACAAGTAGGTTTGAGAGATCAAAAAAAGGTGCTCAATGAGCACCTTTTTTATTGTCTGTTACTTTTTAGCGGATTTCTCTGCTCGCTGTCTGCGCAGCTCTTTTGGGTCAGCAATCAGTGGCCGGTAAATTTCCACCCGATCGCCGTCATGCAGAACATCAGCAAGCTTTACCGGACGGCTGTAGATACCCACTTTATTTTTACTGAGATCGATATCGGTACGTAATTCCAGCAGCCCGGAAGCGCGGATAGCCTCTTCCACCGTTGCGCCCTGCTGCAGCGTTACGCGCTGTAAATACTGTTTCTCGGGTAGCGCGTACGCCACTTCAACGACAATTTTAGCCGACGCTGACACTGTAAACCTCTTTCGCGCGAACCGTGAAGGCCTGCACCATATTTGAAGCCAGTTCTTTAAAGATACGGCCAAACGCCAGCTCGACTAACTTATTGGTGAACTCAAAATCGAGGTGAAATTCAATACGACACGCTTCATGACTCAGTGGCGTAAACTTCCAGCCGCCAATCAGCTTCTTGAACGGCCCATCGACCAGATGCATCAGAATGCTCTGATTACTGGTCAGTTGATTGCGCGTGGTGAACGTTTTACTGATCCCTGCTTTCGAGACATCCACAGCGGCCGTCATTTGTCCCGGAGTCGACTCCAGTACGCGGCTACCGGTGCAACCCGGCAAAAACTGAGGATAGGACTTAACATCATTCACTAGCTGATACATCTGTTCCGCACTGTAGGGTACTAAAGCGGTCCGGCTAATCTGAGGCATAACAATTCCCATCAATATCAATCACACAAATAATACCATTTATCACCCGCTAAAAAAAACGCTATAGCCTAACTCGTGCTAAGATAGCGCCTTGCGCCCCGCTGGATGAAATGGGGTGTTTTTCGATTCCAGATTACCTATACTGAGCGGCATTATGACGAAGAAAAAAGCACACAAACCTGGCTCAGCCACAATCGCGCTAAACAAGCGCGCACGACACGAATACTTTATTGAAGAAGAGTTCGAAGCAGGACTCGCCCTGCAAGGTTGGGAAGTCAAATCCCTGCGCGCGGGTAAAGCCAACATCGGCGACAGCTATGTCATACTCAAAGACGGCGAAGCGTTCCTGTTTGGCGCCAACTTCACGCCAATGGCGGTGGCCTCAACACACGTGGTATGCGACCCCACCCGAACCCGTAAACTGTTGTTAAACCAGCGTGAACTCGACTCCCTGTATGGTCGTATGAATCGTGATGGTTATACCGTCGTTGCGCTTTCGTTGTACTGGAAGAATGCCTGGTGCAAAGTGAAAATTGGCGTTGCGAAAGGTAAGAAACAGCACGACAAGCGCTCTGATGTGAAAGAACGCGAATGGCAGTTAGATAAAGCGCGTATCATGAAAAATGCTGGCCGCTAAATGCTACTCCCCTGTGACCAGTCTCTCCTCATGAGACTGGTTCTTATTTTTTAGTTATCGAAACCCACACAATACATTCACCGAGTTTATAGTTTATTTATGCTGAATCGTTCAGATATGAAATAAACCCCCTGCCATTACCGTTGCGGTCTATAGTCCAATAATATAAAAGTTCAAGACCATAGCATTCATATTTCCATTTATTTAATAACACTATTATTACTATTGTTTATTATATTGACATTCATTTCAATAAAAACAAAATCATTTAAATACAATTAGTTGCCATGAAAACAACCGTTAAAAGCAAACTGGAAAGTATCCTTTTCAAATGACTAATTACTTTTTTAATATGGATAAGTTGCAGAATACTTTCTTTCTGACTATATCATCTAATACGAAAGAACTATTCAGCCGAAAGGGCCCAGACGTATTTAATCAATAAACTAACATCTATGTGACCTAATCAATGAAATTACATGTGTAAATTCATCTTTATGATGAACGGAGCCCCTGTCTGCTCATTTTCCCAGCGCGCTGTTGCGGATTAATACTCCCGGCATGCCATCAGGAGTGAACATATGCGTCTACTCGCCGTTGTATCAAAATTAACTGGCGTTTCCACAAATGTTGAAGCCTCTGAAGTTACGCTCAGTTCACCTTCTATCGTGAAACTGTCTGTGTCGCGTGAGGAGGTGAGTCAACTCACGCGCGTTAATCAGGATCTGGTTGTCACACTCCGCTCAGGTGAAACCATCACCATTAAAAATTTCTACCTCGGAAAAGGCGAAGCGCAAAACCAACTTGTTCTGGAGGACAGTAATGGCGCACTGTGGTGGGTTCAGGATACTGACGGAGCATTCCATTTCCAGCACCTGGACGATCTCACACCGCTGATGACGGCCGAAGGCAGTCATGAAGGCGGCGCCGTCTGGCCGTGGGTTCTTGGCGGGATCGCTGTCGCTGGCGGGATTGGCCTCGCTGCGGGTGGCGGCGGCGGCGGTGGGAGCGATAATAACGCTGGAAACGGTAATGCCGGGAACGGCAATGGTAGCGGCGGCAATGGAAACGGTGGCAACGGCGAAGGTAACGGTAACGGTAATGGCGACGGTGATGGCGACGGTGACGGTGATGGCGGCACACCGCCAACGACAACTCCTAACAGGCCAGACGTCCCCGTTATCACCAGCATAATCGATAACCAGGACCTGATTACTGGCCCTGTCAATCAGCAGGAATCCACCAACGATAATACGCCGACACTCCAGGGCACCGGCCCCGCGAATGCCACATTACATATTTTTGATAACGGCGTCGAAATAGGCCAGGTGACAATCGATGCCAACGGCAACTGGTCGTTTACGCCATCCTCTCCTCTGGCAGACGGCACGCACCAGTTTACCGTCAGCGCTTCAGACGGTACGGGCAGCAGTGGCATGTCGGACAGTTGGGAAATTATTGTCGATTCGCTTGCCCCCGACGCCCCCGTGGTCACTCAGGAAACCGACAATGTCGGTTCCATTACCGGCCTTATCGCCAATAACGGCGTAACCGACGATGCCACGCCGACGCTCAAGGGCACTGGCGAAGTAGGTAGTACCATCAACATCTATGACAATGGCATCCTGATTGGTATGCAAACTGTAGATAGCAATGGTAACTGGACATTTACACCGGACATTCCGCTCAGCGATGGTGTTCACAATCTGACGCTGACGCAAACTGACGCCGCGGGTAACGTGAGCGCGGAAACGCGCATACCGACATTCACCGTTGATACCACCCCGCCTGCAGCCGCAGTCATTTCCTCCGTTAATCCAGAAGGTACAACGGTAACTGGTAGCGCTGAGGCGGGAAGCCTGGTCATTATCATCGGCAGTAATAATCAGGTTTTGGGTTCAACAACGGTCGGTCAAACCGGCAATTTCGTCATCGCGATTTCGCCCTCACAGACGCACGGTGAAGCGCTGATCGCGAAAATTCAGGACCAGGCAGGCAACATCGGGCCAGATACCTCTTTCAATGCCACCAACTCTGGCTACCCGGGCGTGCCCGTTATCGTCAGCATAATGGATGATTTTGCACCCTCAACCGGACCATTGAGCAATAATCAGGCCACCAACGACCAAACGCCTACGCTCTCAGGTACCGCAGACGCCAACAGCACGGTTAACATTTATAACAATGGGGCGTTTGTCATAAGCGTGCTAGCTGATGCCAGCGGCAACTGGACCTGGACCTCCAGCACCAATTTGCAGGACGGCTTATACGCCTTCACCGCCACCGCGACAAACCAGTCAGGTACAGGAGGCATGTCACCAGCGTTCAATATCAGCATCGACACCCAGCCACCGTCGCCACCTGATGATCTCAACGTATCTGCGGATGGGACTGTCGTCACCGGAACGACCGATCCAGGTAATACCGTGGTTATCACCGGCAGTGGCGGAACTCAGATCGGCAGCGGCGTCGCCGGAACGGACGGCTCATTTACCATCACCATTAACCCACCACAGACCAATGGCGAAACCATTGAAGCCATCGCAACCGATCCGGCAGGAAACCCAAGCCTGCCAGAAACGGCGCTTGCACCAGACATTACCGCGCCACAGCCCCCAACAAACCTGCTAGTTAATGGCACTGGCGACCAGGTCACCGGCAAAGCCGAACCCAACAGTACGGTCAATATTCTGGATCCAGATGGCAATATCATTGGTACGGCAACTGCCGATACGGATGGGGATTTCACCGCAACGCTGGTTCCGCCGCAAACCAACGGCGAGACCCTTACGGCAAATGCGACCGACACCGCAGGCAACAAGGGCGACAACGCCTCTGTCACCGCACCGGACACCACGGCACCTGATGCGCCGACCGGCGTCACCGTCGCCGGAGACGGCGGTTCTGTAAGCGGACATGCTGAAGCAGGAAGCACCGTTACCGTAAAAGACAGCAACGGTAACCCGATTGGCATAGGCCAGGCTGACAGCGGCGGCAATTTCACCGTGTCTATAGCGCCGTCGCAAAAGAACGGCGAAACGGTAAACGTCACCGCAACGGACAGCAGCAATAACGAGAGTCAGCCTACCTCCGCGTTGGCTCCGGATATCACTGCACCAAACCAGCCAGTTATTATTGCCGTTACTGATGATGTTGACGATTTCACTGGCCCCATCAATAACAATGGGTTAACCAACGACGATAAACCGAAAATTGAAGGCATCGCCGAAGCAGGTTCGCGGGTCAAAATTTATGATAATGGCACCCTGCTTGCGACCGTTACCGCTGATAACAACGGTAACTGGAACTATACGCCCACCGCAGCACTAAACCAGGGCGCGCACGTATTTACGGTGACAGCAACAGACGCTGCCAACAACACCAGCAGCGCCGCCAGTTGGAAAATTATTGTCGATAGCATCGCCCCAACCGTTCCAGTAATAACGTTGGTTAACGATGATGTTGGCAGCATTACGGGCAACGTTGCAAATAACGGTTGGGTCACCAACGATAACACGCCAACCCTCTCGGGTACCGGTGAACCCGGTTCGCTGGTGAGCCTGTACGATGGCAGTCTGTTGATGACGGTTATTCTTGTCGACAGTTCGGGCACCTGGAGCTATACCGTTCCGGGAAATCAGGTGCTCAGCGATCGCACTCATCAGTTTACGGTATCGGCAACCGATGCCGCCGGTAATGTCATCACCTCACCCACAGTGGTCAGCGTTACCGTAGATACTCAACCGCCAGGCGATCCTGTCATTTTGGCTGCCACCGACGACGTTGGGAATGCGCCGATCGATCTGCCTTCCGGAAGCCGTTCAAACGATACCTTACCAGAGCTGAAAGGAACCGGAATAGCCGGTTCTACAATCACCCTCTATGAGGGTTCCACGCCAATTGGCAGCACAACGGTTTTACCCGCCGGCACCTGGAGTATTCAACTCAGCCAACCGCTCAGTGAAGGCGCACACAATTTATCCGCTATCGCCACGGACGCTGCAGGCAACGCCAGCAATGCCGGGAACTTTACGCTGACGATTGATACCACCCCACCAGTTGCCCCGGTTATCAGCTCTGCAGAAGGTCTGATTGGGACAAATCTACAAACGCTGAGTAACGGCAGCAGTACCAAGAGCTCGAATCCCGAACTCTCCGGAACCGGCGAGCCCGGCGCGAAGATTACGATTTATGATAATGGCGGTTCTATTGGCACCGTCACCGTACAGCCAGACGGCTCCTGGACATTTACCCCAACCTCACTCGCCGACGGGCCGCATAAATTTACCGCCACGGCGACTGACGTTGCAGGCAACACGGGGATCCCGTCGGCAAGCTTTACTCTGACAGTAGACAATACGCCTCCCGCACAACCAGCCGCGCCAATCATTACCGACGATGTGGCTCCGGTAACGGGTGTGGTCACTAATGGCAACACCAATGACACCACGCCAACCTTTAGCGGCACGGGGAACGTCGGGGATCTGATTACCCTCTATCTTGCTGGTACTCCCCCATTGCAGGGAACAGCAACAGTAGGTGCAGACGGTACCTGGAGCTTCACTCCGTCAGCACCGGTTGCTCCTGGTAGTTATCAGGTAACTCTCACCGCAACCGATCCAGCAGGCAACGTCAGCCTGCCATCTAACGCCATAACACTGAACATCGACACGACGCCGTCTGCACCACCGGTGATCATCGCCGCCAACGATAATGTCGGTGACGCCACGGGCGACCTTGCGCCAGATGCCGTAACTGATGACACCACGCCAACCATTCGCGGTACTGGCACAGACGGGGATACCATCACCCTGTATAACGGGGGGACGGTGATCGGTACTACAACGGTGGCTGGCGGAACCTGGAGTATTACGCCAGGGACTGCGCTGGCGAACGGAAGCTACACGTTAAGCGCCACCGCAACCGATCCGGCAGGTAACATCAGCGACAATTCAAGCAGCATTTCGTTTACGGTTAACAACACGAAGCTGACGTTGCCGCAGGTAACGGATATCCAGGATAACGTTGGAATCTTTACCGGTTCGCTAACCAGTGGCAGCGTCACGGACGAT
Organism: Citrobacter sp. Cb031; assembly: GCF_030336725.1. Taxonomy (NCBI): domain Bacteria; kingdom Pseudomonadati; phylum Pseudomonadota; class Gammaproteobacteria; order Enterobacterales; family Enterobacteriaceae; genus Citrobacter; species Citrobacter sp. Cb031. The sequence goes on along the minus strand of NZ_JAOWDA010000035.1, from coordinate 424,237 downwards.
ACCACCCCGACCATTAGCGGGACCGGCACACCGGGCAGTACAGTGTTAATTTTCGATGGCAATAATCCCGTCGCAATTGCTACGGCTACGGTTGCTGCTAACGGCACCTGGAGTGTGGATGTTCCCCTCACGCCGAACGTCACTCACACACTGACGTTCGGCGCAGTGGATGCCGCAGGTAACTCACTGGCTGCAGATAACCCGCTGACGGTGATTGTCGATACCCTGCCGCCTGCAACGCCTACGGTTACCAGCGTAGATCCTAACGGGACGCTGGTAAGCGGTACGGCCGATGCCGGCAGCACCGTGATTATTCGCAGCGGTAACACCATTCTCGGCCAGGGGGTGGCAGACGGTTCTGGTAACTTTGCTGTCACTATTTCGCCAGCGCAAACAACCGGTCAGGCGCTCAACGCCATCGCTCAGGATACCGCCGGAAATCAAAGCGATCCGACAACGTTTAACGCCGCTACCTCCAGCGTTCCGCATCCACCGACTCTTGAGATCGTTGATGACATCGCGCCCATCATGGGGGTGATTGGCAACGGTAAAACCACCAACGACACCTTACCGCTGCTGCAAGGGACCGCCACTGCAGGGGCATCGGTGACTATCTATCAAAATGGCGCATTCATCGCCACGGTAACCGCCGATGCCGTGTCTGGCGCATGGAGTTATCAGCTACCCACTGCGCTGACTAACGGCATTACCTATAACTTCACGGTTTCACAAACGGTGGACGGTACCCCAAGTGGTCTGTCGCCCAACTACGCAATCACCATCGACACCACGCCCCCGCAGGTGCCAACTATCACCAGCATTATTGACGATATTGCCCCCGGCACCGGATCGTTGGATAAAGGGCAAATTACCAACGATTCACGCCCAACGTTTAACGGAACCGGCGAAGCGGGGGCAACCATCACCCTTTACGATAATGGCATCGCTTATGCCACTACCACGGTAAACAGCAACGGATTCTGGAGTTTTACCCCGACCGCTCCGCTGGGAGAAGGCGACCATATCTTTACCGCTCGCGCAACAGATGCCGCAGGCAACCAGGGAGATCCATCCGGTGATTTCCAGATCATTGTCGATACCCTGGTGCCGAATGCCCCCTCTATTGTGACAGTCACGGACAACGTTGGTACAACCCAAATCCTGACCTCCGGGCAGTTGACCAACGATAATACTCCAACGCTTGCTGGCGTTACCGAGGCGGATTCGATTGTTACTATCCGCGATAACGGGGCGGTCATCGGCACAACCATCAGCGATGAAAACGGCAACTGGAGCTTTACGCCTGCGCCTGCCCTCGGTGAAGGCAGTCACTCGCTGACTGCCACCGTCACAGATGCCGCGGGCAATATCAGCCCGGCAACGCCACCGTTTGTGGTTGTCGTCGACACGCTGCCGCCAGCGGCACCGACCATTACCTCCGTAATTGACGATCAGCCTGGCAATACAGCGCTGACCAACGGACAGTTGACGAACGATGCGCAGCCTACGCTGAACGGCAAAGGCGAGATAGGCGCCATCATCACGATCCGTGATAACGGCGTCGCCATCGGTACAGCGCAGGTGGACGAGTCAGGCAACTGGCGCTTCACACCGGATGCACCGCTGGGACAGGGACAACATATATTCACCACCGTTGCCACCGATCAGGCAGGTAACTCCGGCGGAGTATCATCATCGTTTACTATTGAGCTGGACTCAGTTGCCCCGTCAATCCCGGTCATCAGCTCAGTTCAGGACAGCACCGCACCGACAACAGGCCCGATAACCAACGGGCAGACCACGAATGAATCCCGTCCGGCCCTGAGCGGCACCGGTGAAATTGGCGCGACCATTACCGTCCTGAGCGATGGTCAGCCCATCGGCACTACCACCGTTGGGGCAAACGGCACCTGGAGCTTAACCCCAACGGATGCACTCAGTAACGGTCCGCATACGCTGACCGTCACCGCCACCGACAGCGCCGGTAATACCAGCCAGCCATCCAATAGCTTCGCGCTTATCGTGGATACCGTGTTGCCTGGTACGCCAGCGATTACTCAGGTTGCAGATGATGTCGGCCCGCTGATCGGTAATCTGAACAACGGTCAGGCCACGAACGATCCACTCCCGACGCTTAGCGGCACGGCTGAAGCCAATTCCACGGTAAGAGTTTACGATAACGGATCGTTTATCGGCTTTACCTCAGCGGATGGCACGGGCGCCTGGAGCTTCACGCCAGGAACCGAGCTTGGCAACGGTAACCACGCGCTGACGGTGACAGCCACCGACGCTGCCGGAAACGTCAGCCCCACGTCCGCTGGATTTAACATCGTTGTTGATACCGTCGCCCCGCTTGCACCAACGATTATCCAGGCTTTTGATGACGTGCAGCCGGGAACCGGAACGCTGTCGAGCGGGGCCTTTACCAACGACACCCGTCCCGTACTCAACGGCTCGGCGGAAGCCGGTGCCCGGGTAGCCATCTACGATAATGGCACACTGCTGGCAACGGTAACTGCGGCGATAGACGGCACCTGGGAATATCTGCCTGCCGCGCTGGGTAACGGTCAGCATGTGTTTACCGCTATCGCCACCGATGCGGCCGGAAACGTAAGTCCCACCTCCGGCGGGTTTATTATTAATGTCGACACCATTGCACCATCCGCCCCGCTGCTGGTCTCAGTGGTGGATGATATCGCAGGCGGTGTGTTCAATGCGGCACTCAACAACGGACAACTGACCAACGATGCGCGCCCGACGCTGAACGGTACCGCCGAGGCAGGCAGCACCGTCAGCATCTATGATGGAAGCACCCTGCTGGGTACGGCGCTGGTGCAAAGTAATAACAGTTGGTCGTTTACCCCAACTACGCCGCTGACGAATGGATCGCACACCTTCACCGTCACCGCAACAGATGCGGCGGGCAACACCAGCAGTGCGACGGCAGGCTTTAGCGTGGTGGTCGACACCACGGCGCCGACTCGGCCTTCAATCAGCAGCATTATTGACGACGTCGGGCCGAACACCGGGGCGATTGGCGCTAATCAGCCAACCAACGACGCACGCCCAACGTTAAGCGGCACCACAGAAGCCAACGCGCGGGTCGATATTTACGATAACGGCAGCTTTATCATCAGCGTGACAGCGGACGGCAGCGGCAACTGGAGTTACACCCCAACCACCGCGCTGGCACAAGGTACCCACTCCTTTACCATCACCGCAACGGACAGTGCGGGTAATACCAGTGGCATATCGTCTGCGGCAGCGATCGTGGTCGATACCGTCGCCCCGGGCATTCCTACAGGACTGGCGGTAAACGCCAACGGTACCACGCTCACCGGCGTTGCCGAGCCAAACAGCACGGTCATTATTACCTCCAGCGGTGGAACGGTGCTCGGCACGGCAACCGCCAACGCCTCCGGTAATTTCACCTTCACGCTGAACCCACCGCAAATCAGTGGGCAAACGCTGCAGGTCAGCGCCCAGGATGCCGCAGGCAACATCGGCACGGCGGGTAACGTTCTGGCACCGTTTACTGGCGTACCGCCTGCGCCGGTTATTGCCACCGTTCTCGATGACGTCGGTACGATCACGGGGCCCGTCGCGGCGGGCAAAACCACCAATGATACGCTGCCAACGCTCAACGGAACGGCGCAGGCTAACGCCATCGTCAGCCTGTACAACAACGGCGTGCTAATGGGCACCACGACCGCAGACAGTAACGGGATCTGGAGCTTTACCCCATCCGGGGTGCTCAGCGAAGGTAACCACGCGTTTACCGCCACTGCAACAAACGCCAACGGCGCAAGCGGGTTGTCCAGTTCGTTCAGCGTGATTGTGGACACCACGCCACCGACCGCGCCAACGATACTGATCAGCGCCGATGGCGGCACCGTCAGCGGCGTCGCCGAAGCGGGAAGCACGGTCACTATCTCCTTGCCCGGCGGCACCAGCGTGACGGCAATCGCCAACAGCAGCGGTGTCTACAGCGTCAACCTGCCGGTTCGCCAAATTGAAGGCCAGTCGCTGTCCGCCACGGCGACCGATGCGGCGGGCAATACCTCATCGCCGACAAGCGCTATCGCACCGGTATTGCCACTGCTGGCTGAAGACAACGTCACCAGTCTGCCGCTGCAAACCGATGTTATCGTCAGCACCGAGCATCAAAGCGATTATGGTTTCCTGCTGGTTAATGCGTTGGGGAATGTCGCCAACGTGCTGGGGAACGATACGGCAAGCGTTAATTTCAGCATCGCTTCTGGCGGCAGTGGGTCCATTACGATCAATGCCGCCGCGACCGGCGTGGTGCTGTCGCTGTTAAACACGCTTGAAGTCGTTATCCAGCGCTTTGACACCGGGCTGAATGCCTGGGTAACGGTGGTGGATACCGGGAAACCAGACTTCGCCAGCCTGCTCACCCTGGGTGCCTCGGGCGTAACGCTCAATTACAGCGGGCTGACTGGTGGTGATTACCGCGTGGTCAGCTACAACACCAACCTGCTGGCGACCGGCGCATACACCAGCCTTGATGTCTCGGTGGTGAAAGCCAGCGCAGGGACCATCATCGGCGGTACCACGGAATCCGGGAACATCATTACGGATACCGATCCCGCCAACGGGCAGGATAATGCGCCTTCCGGCACGTTGGTCACCTCCATCACCGACGGTAACGGCAACGTCGTGAATATCCCGGCGGGCGGCATTGATGTGCAGGGGAAATACGGCATCCTGCATATCAATCAGAACGGTAGCTACACCTATACCCTGACCAATACGTCAATCTCGGTGTATGGGCGCTCCGAAAGCTTCACCTACACGCTGACGCATGGCAGCGATCACTCCTCGGCAAAACTGGTGGTAACGCTCGGTCAGACTCCAACCACCAGCACGGTAACCGCGGCAGACGATGCAGCAGTGCTGACTTACGGAACGCAAGTCATCGCGGTTGACCACTTGCCTTCACAACAAACCGGCTTCACGCTCGCCAGCGTCGGACTCGGCAATGTGCTAGACGTCAGTCTGGTCAACGGTCTGACTGACCCGATTAAGTTTAACGTTGACGATGGCGCAACCCGCACGCTGACCGTACAGGCTAATGTTCTCGGCGTGACGCTTGGCGGCTTCGATCTCTATGTTTATCGCTTCAACGAGTCAATTCAGCAGTATGAGCAGTACCGGGTACAGCCAAACTGGGTCACCGCCCTACTGGGCGGAAGTTCGTCAGCGTATACCATTACGCTACCGGGTGGCGATTATCTGTTCCTGCTTAACGCTTCCGGCGGCCTGACGCTGCTGACCAGCTATACCCTGAATATTCAGGCCGATCACACCTACGCCGTCGACAGCATGAGTGCGACAACCAATGGCAATCTGCTGGTCAACGACTCGGCTCCGGCCAATACCGTTATCACCGAAGTAAACGGTATCGCCGTAAACGGGACGGGCACTACCACTATTAATGGGCAGTACGGCACGCTGACTATCGATGCGAAGGGGAACTACACCTACACGCTAAGAAGCGGACTGGGTGCAGACGGTATCAACACCCCGGACAGCTTCGTGTATAAGGTCAGAGCACCAAACGGCGATACCGGCAGCGCCTCGCTGAATATCAAACCAACGCCGCAGCCGCTGGACGCCGTAAATGACATCAGTAGCACGATGGCAGTCACCACGCAGGCGGACACCTCCAGATTGTTTGCTGACAACAGCGTCGGGAACGCCAGTTGGAACGCCCAACTCCTTTCTCCCACCTCACAAAATGGCACTGGCGTCATTGAGGTCGCGACGGGAACGGCGGTGCAAAACGCCATACTGCATTTTAACGTTGCTTCAGGTCTGACGCTGGGCGGACTGACCGTCACCTGGGCGCTGTATGACAGCAACAACGTTAAGGTTGCCAGTAACTCATTCAACGGTGGATTGCTCATTGGCGGCAATATCGATATTGCCCTGGGGATCATGTTGCACCCCGGTAACTATCGACTCGACTACACCGGCAGCGTCGGGGCTTTAGGGCTGGGGAATATCACCATCACCCCTAGCGTGAAAGGCACGATAATCGACCTGCAGAACGTCGAAACGTCCGCGGCAAACAGCGTCGCCGGCAACATTTATGATGGGGACCATATTGCCAGCGTGCATACCTTGCTGACGGTGAACGGCACGGGTGGTAGCACCGCCACGCTGGATCCGCTGAGCAGCACGACCAGCGCCATCATTAACGGGTTGTACGGCAAACTGACCATTGGCATTGATGGTCATTACACCTACGCCCTCAACAGCGATGTCTCACTTTCCACCATCCTCACCAAAGAGACATTTACTTACACCCTAAACGATCAGAATGGGCATACCGATACCGCTACGTTGACCATCAACATGAATCCGCAGGTTGTAAGCACCGTGGATGCCGATCGTTTTACCGGCAGTGTCTACGGCGATACGCTGATTTATCACCTGCTCAACGCCAACGATGCTACCGGTGGTAACGTTGGCAATGTTGGCGTTGGACCTACCGATACCTGGACCAACTTCTCGCTGGCCCAGGGTGACAAAATCGATATCGGCGACCTGCTGGTGGGCTGGAACGGGCAGAACGCTACGCTCGGCAACTACCTCACCGTGACCACCAGCGGTAACAACACGGTGATTGCTATCGACCGCGACGGTACGGGCAACACTTATCACTCAACCAATCTCATAACGCTGGAGAACGTACACACCACGCTCGATGAGCTGGTGCAACAAAATCACATTGTGCCCTGAAGCTAACGCATAACGTTAAAGCGCCATAACTACAGCCCCGGATGCCATGACGTCCGGGGCAATAACAGTCGTCGCTGCCGTATTTTGTAAGGGATAAACTATGAGAAATGTCGCGCCTGTTGCCTTACTGCTGGCATTAACGCTCTGTACCCTGCGGGTGAATGCCGAAGATGAACCGCAAATTATTACGCCGGAAGGCCTGGCCACCAGCCAGATGCTGCCCTCGCTGGACGGCGCGGTTGCCGATCTGCCGCTGAGCGCCGCCGCCCCCGGCAGCCTGACGCTCAACGACGCAGTGAGTCGCGCCGTGAGCTGGCATCCTTCTATTCGTGAATCCATCGGCAAACTGCTCTCACAAAATGAGCAGATCGACGTGGCGAAATCAAAATATTACCCGCAGGTTTCTGCCGGGATGAACAACGGTTACAGCAATACTTATACCGATCACGGCTTTAGCCCGGCCCTGGTTATTTCAGTGTCGCAAATGCTGTACGACTTCGGCAAAGTGGCAAGCCAGGTCCGCGCTGAAACCGCCGGATCCGCACAACAGCAGGCGAATGTGTTACTCAGTATTGATACCATCGCCCACGCAACCGCCAACGCGATAGTCCAGGTGCAGACGTGGCAGCAAATGGTGGACGCCGCCGAAGAGCAGCTCAGCGCCTTGAACGGTATTGGTCGGCTGACCCGTCAACGCAATGATGAAGGGGCAACCTCGCTATCCGACGTGGTGCAAACCGATGCGCGTATCGAGTCTGCACGTTCTCAGTTGGCGCAGTATCAGGCTAATCTCGACAGCAGCAAGGCAACGCTGATGAGCTTCCTCGGCTGGAACTCGCTTAACGGCATCAGCAACGAATTTCCGGTCAAACTGGACAGCAGTTGTGATGTGGTCAAACCGGACGATAAGCTGGTTCCCGCGGTGCTGGCGGCATGGGCGCAGGCGAATGTGGCCCAGGCAAATCTCGATTACGCCAACGCGCAGATGACGCCCACTATCTCCCTCGAGCCGTCGGTTCAGCACTATCTCAACGACAAATACCCCAGCCATGAGGTGCTCGACAAAACCCAGTACTCCACGTGGGTAAAAGTCGAGATGCCGCTGTATCAGGGGGGCGGACTCACCGCCAGACGCAACGCCGCCAGTCACGCGGTAGAGTCTGCACAGTACTCCATCCAGCGTACCCGACTTGAAGTGCGGCAGAAATTACTGGAATCCCGCAGCCAGGCGATGAGCCTCGCTACTGCCCTGCAGATCCTGCGTCGCCAGCAACGGCTGAGTGAACAAACGCGCGAGCTTTATCAACAGCAGTATCTGGACCTCGGGTCACGCCCACTGCTCGACGTGCTTAACGCCGAGCAGGAGGTATATCAGGCCCGTATTGCTGAACTCCAGACTCAAAACCAGCTGCGCCAACTCCAGTTGAACTGCCTCTATAACACCGGCTCGCTTCGCCAGGCGTTCGCCTTAAATAACCGCAGTATTCAATCGGTGGAGATAAAGCTATGAGCGACGTCGATACACATGCGGAAGATGCGATTGGCGAACACGCCCTGAGCCAGTGGGCGCAGGCGATGACGCATATTGCCAGCCACTATCGCGTTACCTGTTCGCCCGGCGCAATCCAGGCCAACGCCCCGTGGTTTGCGGGAAAAAGCCGAGCTATGGCCCTGTCGCAGCTGGCGCGTCAGGCGGGGCTGTCATTTCATGCGCTGGATACCGCCACGCAGGCGTTCGGCCAGTGGCGTCTGCCGGTGGTGGCGGAACTGCGCGACGGCCAACTGATGGTGATAGAACATTTCAACGGTGAAGATGCGTTGGATGTTTTTATCATCGCCGAAGAGGGCCAGCGTAACCGACTCACAGTTGCAGAACTTCTGCCGGAGATCGTGAGCATTACCGCGCTGCGCCCGCTGTCGGCGCTGAAGGACAGTCGGGTAGACCGCTATATTTCGCGCTTCAAGCCCGACTGGATGCGCGAACTGGTGTTACAGGACATCCGCCCTTACCTGCCGGTCATGATTGCCGCCTTTCTGATTAACGTCCTGTCGCTCGCCGGGATTATCTTTTCGATGCAGGTCTATGATCGGGTGATCCCCGCCCAGTCTTATCCAACGCTGTATGTTCTCTCCACCGGCGTTCTGGTGGCGGTGCTGTTTGGCTTTTTGCTGCGCGAAGCGCGTACGCACATAATGGACCTGCTCGGCAAACGCGCCGATATGCGCATTTCCGATCGCGTGTTCAGCCACGCATTGCGACTGCGCAACAGTGCCGTCCCCCGCTCGACGGGGAGCTTTATTTCTCAACTGCGCGAGCTGGAACAGGTTCGCGAGATGATCACCTCCTCGACCCTGTCGACGATTGTCGATCTACCGTTTTTCTTTTTGTTTATCGTGGTGCTGGCCTTTATCGCCCCGCCCTTGGCGTGGATAGCCCCCGTCGCGGCCCTGCTGATGATCCTGCCTGGTTTGCTGTTACAGAAGAAACTGGCGGTGCTCGCCAACCAGGCAGCGCATGAATCCACCCTGCGCAACGCGGTGCTGGTCGAGAGCGTTCAGGGGCTGGAAGATATCAAGCTGATGCAGGCGGAAAACCGCTTTTTACAACAGTGGAACAGCTACATCCGTATTACCGGAGAGTCCGGACTGCGCACGCGCAAGCTGACTCAGGGGCTGATTGGCTGGGGCATGTCGGTACAAAGCCTGGTCTACGCCGCCATCATTATGTTCGGCGCGCCGATGGTCATTGAAGGCACAATGACCACCGGGGCCGTGGTAGCCGCGTCGATGCTCGGTTCCAGAATGATTGCCCCGATGGCGAACCTGTGCGGCGTGCTGGCCCGCTGGCAGCAGGTCAAGGCGGCGAAGATGGGGTTAGACAGCATCATGCAGCTTCCCACCGAAACGCAGTACGATGAAGACCGGGTGCATCAGGAGATTTTTCACGGCCATTATCTGTTTGAAAACGCGCACTTTCGCTACCACAGCGACGATCAACGCGTTCCGCTGCGCATCTCACGTCTGGAGGTCATGCCCGGCGAACGGGTGGCGATCCTCGGGCGTAACGGCGCCGGGAAATCAACACTGCTGCAGGCCATGGCGGGCGGCGTGGAGATTATCCAGGGCGATGTCCGACTCGATAACCTGAGTCTGGCGCAGATCGATATGGCCGATTTACGCCGCAATATCGGTTTTCTCAGTCAGAATGCGCGGCTGTTTTTTGGCACCCTGCGCGAGAACCTGACCCTCGGCGCACCGCATGCCCGCGACGCGCAGATCTTCGAAGCGCTGGAGGTCAGCGGCGCGGCGGCTTTTGTTAAACAACTCGCCAAAGGGCTGGCGCACCCCATTATGGAGGGCGGCAACGGTCTGTCCGGTGGACAACGGCAGTCGATCCTGCTGGCAAGAATGCTGCTGCGATCGCCCAATATCGTGCTGCTCGACGAACCCAGCGCCTCGCTGGATGAACATACCGAACGAGAGTTTATTCAGCGCCTGAACCAGTGGCTGGGCAACCGAACATTGATTGTCGCCACCCATCGCGTACCGGTTCTGGAGCTGGTCGAGCGCGTAGTGGTGTTAAAAGAAGGTCAACTGGTCATGGATGCCCCGAAAGCGCAGGCGCTGAATGCGAGCCGGGCACCAGCCCCTACTCACGGTCGGGAGTGGAAAAATGAAAACCAATCCGCATGACGCTGCCATGGACGACCTCGATATCCGCCGCGAGCACCGTTTTTCCGGGGCCAGCCGCATTATTCTGCTCAGCACGCTGCTGTTTGCCGTCCTGGGTATCTGGGCGTATTTCGGCAAGCTGGATGAAGTCTCGACCGGCAGCGGGAAGGTAATCCCCAGCTCGCGCGAGCAGGTTTTGCAGTCGCTGGATGGCGGCATTCTCGCCGAGCTCACGGTACGCGAAGGAGATAAAGTACAGGCTAATCAGATTGTCGCGCGCCTCGACCCCACTCGCTCTGAGTCCAACGTTGGGGAGAGCGCCGCCCGCTATCGCGCCTCACTGGCTTCCAGCGCAAGGCTCAATGCCGAAGTTAACGATCTGCCGCTCGTTTTTCCCGCTTCACTACGCGCCTGGCCGGATCTCATCGCCTCCGAAACGCGCTTGTATAAAAGCCGCCGCGCGCAGCTCGCTGATTCTATGGCAGAACTGCAGGATGCGCTGGTCTCGGTAAATAAAGAGCTGGCCATAACCCAACGGCTGGAAAAAAGTGGTGCCGCCAGCCACGTTGAAGTGCTGCGCCTGCAACGACAAAAAAGCGATTTGGGATTAAAAATCACCGATCTGCGCTCACAATACTTCGTGCAGGCGCGGGAAGCGCTGTCAAAAGCCAATGCCGAAGTGGATATGCTGGCGGCTATTTTGAAAGGACGCGAGGATTCCGTCACCCGCCTGACCGTGCGTGCGCCGATGCGCGGTATTGTGAAAAACATCCAGGTCACTACCATTGGCGGCGTTATCCCGCCCAATGGCGAGATGATGGAGATTGTACCGCTGGACGATCATCTGCTGATTGAAACCCGCCTGTCTCCGCGCGATATCGCGTTCATCCACCCCGGCCAGCGGGCGCTGGTGAAGATAACCGCTTATGACTACGCGATTTACGGCGGTCTGGAAGGCGTAGTCGAAACTATTTCCCCGGACACTATTCAAGACAAAGTAAAACCGGAAATATTCTACTACCGCGTGTTTATCCGCACCCATCAGGACTTCTTACAGAACAAACTGGGACGCCATTTCTCCATCGTACCGGGAATGATTGCCACAGTGGATATAAAAACAGGTGAAAAAACCATCGTCGACTATTTAATCAAACCGTTTAATCGCGCAAAAGAAGCGCTGCGCGAGCGGTAAATCCTTGAGGATTAGGGGTTGCGGGGGCTGGTCACGCGTGTCACAAGTCTGTTATACTTGCTCTAACACATTGGGGCTGATTCTGGATTCGACGGGATTCGCGAAACCCAAGGTGCATGCCGAGGGGCGGTTGGCCTCGTAAAAAGCCGCAAAAAAATAGTCGCAAACGACGAAAACTACGCTTTAGCAGCTTAATAACCTGCTCTGAGCCCTCTCTCCCTAGCTTCCGCTCTTAAGACGGGGATCAAAGAGAGGTCAAACCCAAAAGAGATCGCGTGGAGGCCCTGCCTGGGGTTGAAGCGTTAAATCTAATCAGGCTAGTCTGGTAGTGGCGTGTCTGTCCGCAGGTGCCAGGCGAATGTAAAGACTGACTAAGCATGTAGTACCGAGGATGTAGGAATTTCGGACGCGGGTTCAACTCCCGCCAGCTCCACCAAAATTCTCCATCGGTGATTACCAGAGTCATCCGATGAAGTCCTAAGAGCCCGCACGGCGCAAGCCCTGCGGGCTTTTTTGTGCCCTCAATTTGTCCCGCGAAGTCCGAAGAGAACTCATTAAATCCGAACCTTTTAGGCACCTTGTTAGGCACCTCATAAAGCTTTATTGTTTTTGAGGTGCCTAAAACTATGGAAACCCGACAATGGCAAGACAAACCAAACCTCTATCCGTTAAAGAAATCGAATCTGCCAAACATAATCAATGTAGCCGTCTCACGCGCCAAGAAAAACCTGTATGTGGTCGGCTCGGCTGCAGCTTGGGAGGGAACCAGCCTGCAGGTCCTGCAGCGACAACTGGCAGAATCAGCGTGACAATCTCCGAGGTGACCCTCACGTAACGGACCGGCCACTACGTGCCAGCAGCGGAAGTTATTAATAGCATGATGAATGGACCAATGGAGAGCCGCTCATCTATACTCTTGTTAATCCAGACTGGAAATATTGTTATCACTAGCCCTACAACACAAGAGTTAACTCTATATTCTGACGCTTTAGAGGAATTTTACTCTGCTAAATAACCACCATCGATTGGATATACTCCTCCGGTACAGAACCCTGAATTGTCTGACAGCAAAAACAGAATGAAGTCTGCTATTTCTTGCATTTTTGCCATCCTTTTCATAGGGTGGCTATTTGCGAAACTACGTACGATATTTTCTGGAAATTCACTCATTCGTGGGGTTTGGACATAGCCCGGAGCGACTGCATTGATTCGAATGCCTTGACATGCAAACTCTAGCGCTGCGGTTTTGGTTAAACCGATTATACCATGCTTAGCCACGGTGTAAGGTGCTAATCCAGGAATGCCAACCAGACCATTTACTGCAGATAAATTAACTATAGAGCCACCAAATTTCATCATCTCAGGTATTTCATATTTTAGGCAGTAAAAAACGCCGCTCAATGAGGTGGCAATGACCTTATCCCAGTTTTCAACCGTCTGCTCGGTTATGTTTTTACCATGTTCACCTGTTAAGCCTGCGTTATTTACAGCACAATCAAGTCTGCCGAAATTTTTGATAACTTCATCTATCATTTGCCGTACTTGTTCGGGCTGTGACACATCACATCCGATCCCCAGCGCTTGTTTTCCCTGTGAAGATAATCGTTTCGCTTTTTGTTTAGCCTGCTCTGACGAGCGGGAGACAATAACGACCTTAGCTCCATGTTTGTGTAATTGCTCTGCGACTGCCTCACCTATACCTGCAGTACTTCCTGTTATGACAGCAACTTTATTCTGGAAATTCATAATTCACCCTATGAAGTCGAATTGAGTCTTTCATCTGGGTTAGTATACAAATTAGCTGTGACAGTTTTTGTCAGTATTCTTTCTCCTCGCAGATTCCTTCTTTTATTCTCCATTTTTTCAATAAAACTGTCCTGCTTTCACTATATATGGAACCCAGTTGTACTATTTCTTCAATTTTGTCAGTTCTAAAATGACGAAAATCATTTCTCATCTCACACCATGCAACCAAAAGCCAGCATGACTCCATATATACCAATCCGATGGGCCATATGACTCGAGAAGAGTAAGTATCTTTCTTGTCACAATACTTTATTTGGATTCTCTTGCGCTTTTTAATAGCATTGCGGATGTCTTCAAAAAAAACCTCATTATTTTCTGAAGGGCCGATCAGATAAGATTGACTCTCAATAAGATTTTTTAATTCACCGGGAATGACAGCGTGGATTTTGGCAAGTGCATTCCTTGCGGTATTTTTAAAATCATAATCCGTATTATGAGATACCCAATTTAACCCAAGCGTAATAGCATTGATTTCTTCATGAGAAAGGTTTAAGGGTGGCAAATGAAAGTCAGACTTAATGATATAACCAATTCCAGCACCACCTTCAATGCACACGCCTTGATGCTGTAGCGTTTTTATATCTCTGTAAAGGGAGCGCACACTTATTCCTAATCTTTCAGAGAGTGTGGATGCAGTGATCGGATATCTTTGCGCCCTTAATATCTGTAGTAGTTCGAGAAGCCTTTCTGTTCTGGTCATGTTGATAAATCCATCTTGATTCTGAGACAAAATCTTAAAGCATCTGTTGGATAAGCATCTTAGTACAAAGTAAGCGTACACGCTTAAGTTGAACTTCCCCCTGGATTAAGGATAGCGTTGCATCAACCCGTTGAACTCACACCTCATAGAAGACCTTTAGCCCAGTTAGCCTGTCCGCTGTATGCCAGAGACTCTCTAAAAGTTGATGGTTCGTTTTGCAGGGAGACTTACACATACTTAATATGTCCATGCTTAATAACGACAACCACTTATTATTTAACCTAACACTGAATGCGTCTTTTTGCCCCACCACAAAATTACCGTATTGATCGCTCCCAGCTGCACAAAATGGATAAATACCGTTATCAGCACTTACAGTTTTTTCCTAAAGCCAGCGCTTCGTTCGTGTGCCATGCTTAATCACGCTAATAACTTATAACGCTAAGCGAGGATATTATGAAAAAGACAATTATCGCATTATCTGCAATTCTGCTGGCTTCTCCCGTTATTGCCGCGACGACACACGCAACTGATAATGATGTAGCCGCCGCACACGAAAATGCTAATACCGCAAAAGAAAAACTGCATCAGGCGCAGAATCAGGGCGAAGAGCAACAGTTAAAAGCAAAACATGCTGCAGAAGGTAAACAAGATGACCTGAGCAGTAAAGTGAGTGAAGGCTCACAAAAAGCCTGGAATACAACCAAAGAAGGTACTGAAAAAGGTTGGAATGCAACAAAAGAAGGTACCGAGAAAGGCTGGAATAAGACCAAAGAAGGTGCTGCCTCCGTTGAGAAAAAAGTCAGTGAGTAATCTTCCAGCCATTCAATAATAAAAAGCCGCTTTCGCGGTTTTTTATTATTAGCAATCCTTATAATAAACGTAGAAACGCATTAAAGGGTATTGGTTTACTGAACAGATACCCCTGCCCAAAGCTAACGTTAATCCGTCGCAGCCTCTCCATCTGTTCTTCACTTTCTATTCCTTCCGCCACCAGTGGGATCCTGGCCAGTTCAGACAGGTGAACAATATTGCTGATGATAGTATCACTCACGCCGCCTTTACCCAGTGAGTCGATAAACATCTTATCAACTTTCAAGAACCGCGGCGAAATGCGTTGCAGCGCAGCATAGTTAGAATATCCGGTCCCAAAATCATCCAGGGCTAGCGCAGCGCCTGCCTCTTTCAAGCGCCTCAGAACACTTTCACGGATCAGATTCTGCTGCCGTTCGGTGATTTCCAGCATTACGCCAATATGAAACAAGTTCATCCGCTGAATAAAGGCGATAGTGGCATCGGTAAATTCATGATCCTCCAGTGAAAGTGGAGGAACGTTAATACCGATATGAAATGGTATATCACTCTGAGCCCTAAGGCACCGCATATCAACCTCTACCTGCGTCAACAATTTTAGCGTCAGCGCATTGATCAAGCCGCTATGTTCAGCCGTGTGGATAAATTCGTTAGGGGGAATAATTCCCTGCTCAGGGTGATTCCAGCGAACAAGCACTTCAGCCCCGACGATTTTTCCGCAAGCGAGTTCAACGACGGGCTGATAAAACGGAATAAATTCATCATTATTAATCGCACGCTGCAGTATTTTTATCGGTGATATCCGCTGCGCCCGGCGTAAGTGGAAATATAACAGCAAAGACAGAACCACAAATAAAATAAGAAGATAATGATTATCCCGCACATAATCCGCAATGCCATCCTGTGAATTCGTCACAATCCAGAAAGGATAGTTTTGCGAGGCCATCTGCACGAAAGGATGTTTTTCTGGATACAATAAAAAATGCACATCAATTTTTTCTTTACGGGCAAAATCCATAAGAATTTTATCGATCGCCGCTTTATATACTGCAACAGCCACCACCTGCCCCTGAAACGGAAAATAGATTATATACATCTCCGTGTTCAGCCGATAAATCTGTTCAATCATCAGTGAGTGTGTAGTCGTTCCATTGGAAATAATCCCCGGCGACTCTCGACCTTCAAGAGAAGAGCAGTTCCACTCACCGTTCCTGATGATACTGACTGAACGAATCTTCTCGCCAGACGCCGTAAGAAGACGCAATTTTCGTAGCAGATCGTCAGTGCAATTCTCTTGTATATGTGCGCTGGCTAACACAGCCAGTGTATTTACGTCGTCAAATATCGTATCGATTTCTTCGACCAGGCTATTTATCGCGTGTTCTCTGACAAGTTGTCCCTCTCTATCCCATTGCTGCCATGACGTCAGCACACCGGCCAGAAGAAAAAGCAACACCAGCATGATGGGTGTGATTTTCTTGGTTACAGACATGATTAACTCGTGTTGTTGAACAGAGCGCCCCGAAGGACGCTTTTTGAGATTATTTCAGGAGGAAATGGCCAGACTGACATGCGCCAGTCTGGCTGAACTTGCCCGGTAGAATCAGCTTAGAAGTTCCATTTCACACCTACCATCGCAGCGCTGTCGTTATACCCTTTGTCGCCAGCCTGAACCCCGATATTGCCCCACAGATTAAGACGAGGACTCACCTGTCCCTCCACACCCACTTTTACCTCGGCAATATTTTTCGCTCCATCCTGGCGCACATTCACGCCATCCATGGTCGTACTGAAATCGCGTGAATTGTGCAGCCAGTTCAGCTCGGCAAACGGCTGGAATTCACGCTCTTTAGCGTTATCCATCTGGTGATGGCTCTTAATCCAGGTTTTCAGGCCCAGTCTGGTCTGCACATTACCATTACCGTTGCTGGTGATACGGGTACCGTTACTTTCACGATGGTCGTTCGCCTTCACTCCCATCCAGACTGCCTGCGCCTGAGGTTGTATGTACCATTCGTTCAGCGTTCCGTGACTGCCGGCAAACTCGCCCATTTTTTGGGCATATCCCATTTCCAGCGAAGCGGTAACCCCTTTCGATTTGTACGATTCGCCTTGCAGGTCATCGCCTTTAACATTGTTATCAAACCAGCTGTACTGAGCCCAGCTGTCCAGCCAGGCGCCGTTATGCGACGCATCATTGGCATACCACGTGGCATAAACACCGGTGCTGTAGCCATTCACTGAGCCTTTTGAACGATAGCCCGTGCGTGAAGACTGGGTATTGCTGTGATCGTTACCGTAGCCCGCCATCACGCCAAGGTGCCAGCGATCAAGCCCATTCTGGCTCCATTGCGCAATGTCGCCCCCCAGTTGCAATACGTAACGGTTGCTCTGGGTTTTCAACTGGCCGCTACCGTCACGCCAGTTGTTGTGCCCACCGACGTGGCGCATCCACATGCTGGTGACTTTCTGCTCGCCGGTGAGGGCATCGATATACTGCGTTTCGCCCAGACGATCGTGCAAACGGGTGACGAACATGTTGTTGGCTGCCGCCAGGTTAGCCGTGTAGCTGCCGCCTTCCGGACGCAGATCTTTATCGGGATCTGGATCCGGGTTTGGCTGCGGATCGGGGTTGGTTTTACCGCTGGTCAGATACCAGTTGCCGCTGTTTTCATCCTGACCACGTCCAAGGCTGTAGTCATATGCCCCCGCCACAATACGGCCAGCCTGAATAAACTCACCGTCCGATACGCCATCAACATGGATAACTTCGATACCATCAATCGTTGCGGCACCTTTCCCACCGGCGTTAGTGACGCTAACAGAAGTAGTGCCACTGGTATCACCTTTCACCACCAGCTTATCCGTAACGGAATTGTCATCCCCCAGCGCAGTGTTTAAGGAAAGATGACCATCATTACCCGTGTAATTGCCATTGACCACCAGTTGATTACCGGCCTGCTGACCATTCACACCGGTTGCGAGGATACCGCTGTTAACCAGGTCTCCCTCTACAGTGAACAGGAGGTTGTCACCGGTCCCGGTACCCACCTGCAGCACACCGGCGTTATTCACATTACCTGCGACGCCCCCTACACCCGAGAGCATCCCCGCCGTAGCTATGTTGACCTCGGTACTGGCAAGCGTGACGGGAGATGTGCCGTCCCCCAGAACCAAGCCGCCCTGCTCAATATCCGTTTTCCCCGTCCAGGCGGCGTTATCACCGACAGTAATGGATCCGGCTCCCAGCTTGGTCACGTCGCCGCTACCATAAACGTCGTTATTAAGCTGCCAGTCGGTATGACTGTTCAGCACCAGCGAACCGCTATTGCGCACCTCTGCGCTGCCCAGATTTTCTGCGGTGAACGCGGTGAGCCGGGAATCCGCATCAATAGCAAATTGTCCCGAAAAGGCACTATTGTTGCCCACCAGCGCGACATCGCTTTCGGTAAGTTCAATCCGTCCGGCATCGCTGATGCTGTTGTAAAGTACACCTGCCGCCTTATTCATCGTCAGCGTTCCCGCCGCCACAATATCGCCCGTGCCGAGACCCAGCGTCGTGTTCATCAGCACGCGTGCGCCTTCTGCAATGGTCGTTTTTGCCGTCAGCGTGCTGTTTTCACCGGTGATGGTCAGCGTATCGCCATTGATGTTTAGCGTGCCGCTTCCGGTCAATATTCCATCGGCTGTTCCGCCCTGCTCCAGGGTCAGGCTACCGCCATTGATGTTCAGCAGTGAGTCAGCCCCCGCCGTCAGCTTACCGACAGTCTGGCTATGACCATTCATGTCAAAACCGGTATCGGCGGCCAGACGTAGTTCACCGGTCTGTCCCAGAACATTATCGTTTTTCATCAGCAGGTTGCCGCTGCGCACATCGGTGATACCGGTGTAATCGTTATCCATATTCGATAGCGATACCGTCTGGCCTTTGGCGCTGTCAAACGCCAGATCGCCACTGCCAGTCACGCGAGCGCTCAGATCTGCGGCATTACCGGTTTTTCCGTTCGCATCCAGGACCAGTGCATTGTCTCCGGATGCGAGCAGTTCGACTTGTGTCAGACCATAGCTAATGTACAGTCCATCATCGTTATCCCCTCCGGTGAGGCGATAATCATAGGTTCCATTCGCAACAATCTCGCCATTTTGGCTGATACCGGCTTCAACCCCATCGCTGATGATATTGCCATTGCTATCGGTCAGCGTCAGATTGCCCGCACCGCCGGTGACGGAAGAATCAGACGTTGCCAGTTGAATCAGGGACTGCGCATCGTCCTGCTCAAGAAGTGATAGCGTGGTATCAGCCAGCGGACGATCGTTCGTAATCGTGCCGGTATCAACCTGCACGGTTCCACGTCCGGAGAGATCCATCGCGCCAGCATGAATTGTTCCTTCGGAACTGCTCTGCCCCGGCGTCACCCCGTCAAAGCTGATGGTGCCGCCGTTAAACGCCAGGCCTCCGATATTTTGCTCACCGGACCCCACGTGGGTGACGTTCCCCTCGCCTACATTTAATGTTGCCTGGCTCAGCGCCTGAGTGTTTAATCCAGCCAGCTCAAAGGTGCTGTTCGTTAGCGCCAGCGTACCGTTGAATCCATCTGCCGCATTGTTGCTGGTAAAATCAAACGCATTACCGCTGGCATCAACGGCGACAGTTCCGGTTCCCGCCAGATGGCTATTAAAAGCCAGCACAGCGTCAGAATTCAGCGACAAGGTGCTGGTCGTATCAATGTTGTAACCCGTACCGGTCGCATCGTTTTGGTTATCACCCAACGCAAAATCAACATTATTAACGGTAAATACTGAACCAGCAGTGAGATCGATATGCTCCATGCCGGTAATAGCATCGGCGTGATTGAGGATGTACTGTGCGTTATTCAACTGAAGTGTATCCTCCCCATCACCACCATTGAGGCTGGTAAACAGCGAGGTTTCTGTCTCTTTGACATCTTTCAGTAGGTACAGATCGTTACCGCTGCCCGTCTTGATGTCGGTTGCGGTACTGCCAGACTCCAGCGTAACGGTGTTATCACCGCTCATCAGGTTAACCTGACCAACAATGCTGGCACCCGCCGCGTTAGTAAACGCGATGCCTGCCCCCGAGAGCATTTCTACCGCTTTTTGCGACGCATCCAGCGCTTTAATAACGCCTTTATTGATAAACGTTTCCAGGGAACCGTTATTAACATTCACCACCGCGTGGCTGGTCGATTTCGATGTCAACTCACCAGCCTGTTCAACATTTTTGGTCGTACCACCGACAATCAACGCTTCACCACCGTTAGCGTCGAGTACGTTAACGCTGACGCCCGTTTTCAGGTCGGTTGACGCATTGGTGACGATCCCTTTACCCGCAGCCTGCTCAACATTGATAACCAGATCGCGCGAGTCAGACATATCCAGCGTTTGATTCGTTTCGCTGCCGTCGATATTTTCAAACAGGATCCCCGTACCGCTCCCCGTTACATTAATCGTTCCGGAGTTGGTCTGCGCCAGGGATGCTCCGGTATGAATACCGATTCCATTCCCCACACTGATAGTTGTATCTTTTAGCTGGATACCCGCAATGTTGGCGACGTTTTCAATCGCGCTTCCTTTACCCGTACTGTCCATCGTGATGATGGCTCCATCGACCAGCAGACCTTTCGCACCGGCGGCCAACAAGATACCGTGCGCGTCTCCCGATGCTTTGGTTTCTCCCGAACCCGTCAAACTTAATGACGCATCATTGCCCACGAGATAGGCTGCGGTGCCATCCGTCGCGGTAACCGTCGCATTGTTGTTCACAACGGAATCAGCGCCTTCGATGCTGACCGCCACGCCATTAACCTTGATGTCGCCGTCGTTATTCAACGTACCACCGGAAACCAGCACGCCTGTGCTGCCCGCCTGGTCAAAGTCGATGCTGCCTTTATGGTTGAGCGTACCGCCGTTGCGGGCGATGTAGCCGAAAGCACCATCCGCCGTATTACTGGTATTCAGCGTGGCGTAACTGGTCAGGGTTGAGTCACCTTTCTGATTTTCATCGACATTCCCGGACAAGTCATAATAATTACCGTCCACAATCCCGGCGGTGGTATCTTTACCGGAAAGTTTCACGATCACCGCGTCTTTGGTGATAACCCCATCCGCTCCGCCTTCAACCCGAATCCCGGTCGCGCCGTCACCCGTGATACTCAGCGATTGCGAGCCGGAATCAAAATGGCTCCCCGTCCCGGTCACCTGCAGAATAGTGCTGTCGGTGCCTGATGCCGTCATTGTCGTACCAGACGACCCGCTGCCATCAAAAGTCGCACCACCTTCTATGCGATATAATGTTGACCCTTCAGTCGAGACATCTTGCGTATTGGTAGAGGAGGCGTTTACTTTTGAACCTTCACCATAAATAAAATAGCCAATCTGGTTTTTGCCACTGGTAAATGAGACTTTGCCCGTATCGGTAATATCGATAACACCGCCGTCACGAACGTGCAGACCAATGGCGTTATCAGCAGCAAGATTCACACTCCCACTCATCGTGAGTTGAGACCCGGTCCCTTCGACCCAGGCCCCAATATTTTTTAATGTATTATCCGTGGTACTGCCATTGGTGATATTTATCGTGCCTGAGTGAAGCGCCTGACTCCCTCCCTGCAGTTCAATACCGCTGGCGCTGTACCCATTGAGGTTAATCGTGCCGCTGTTTACCAGCCCTTTTGCACCGTTAATCCCCATCAGGCCAATATTTTGCGCTGAGCCGATGCCATTGATGTCAATGACGCCGTCCTGGGTAATGTTGATTGCACCAGGAGACGCACTGCCGTTTGCCTGAATGGCAACAGCATTCTCGACTTTTTCTCCGATCGTGATGTTCCCGGTGTTATTGATGGTTCCACTCTTCACAAACATACCAATGGCCGGAAGAGTGACCTGGACTTCACTGGTCGCCTCATCTTTTACCGCTTGTGCAGTGCGTCCGATGTAGAGCGTCCCGTTATTAGTAGCCACTGCATTACGTTGAACAAACACACCGTAGGTATAGACACCATCGGCAGATTTCGCAGGCTCACCTCCGGTGGCAATATTCATTACTCCGTTATTAATAAAGGTCGCCGTGTCATTCATCAGCACGCCATAGGCGTTATAGATATCCTGATGCGAGGCAAGGTTGATGACGCCGTCGTTCTGTACCTTTGTCGTCCCGGTCGCGAGAATCCCGGTATGGGCGCCAACCCACGCATTTTTCACATCAAGACTGGTACCCGCATCAATAATTCCATTGTTATTTACGATGCTATCACGCGCTGAAACGACATAATCACCACCGGCTGCACCGGCGGCAACCCCCAGTGTGCCGTTGTTATTGAGGGTGGCTCCGTCGGTCAGCGTCACCACGGAGGTATCGCTAAAAACCGCCTGAATATTGGCATCAGCAGAAATATTGACGACAGAGCGCGCACCGGAAGCTTTAATAAAACTGTTCACATCACGATTCGCAGCCTGCAACACCGCATCGCCATCCGGGATATTGGTGTCGAAGTGAATGTTTTTCTGTTCCGTGGAATAGGCTTTATGAAGCTCAGCTTCGTAGTCCGTGGGCGAAAGTTGCCCAGCCTCTACGGCTTTCACCAGAGCATCATTGTAGTTTTTTAAATCATCAAGATTATTAACCGTATACTCGCCAAGCGCGCTGGAGAAGGTGCCGTTATAGGTTGCGGTATCAAAGTTATAATCTTTACCGGTATTTTTCGCGACATTACCAACGTTACCGCTTTGAACGATGGTTTTGGCGTTGTAATTCAGCACCGCGTCTTTAGTGTCACTGGCGCTGCTCTCAACGTTATAAACTCCAGAGACCTTGGTGACAGCATTGAAGATATTTGCCGAGTTCGATGCCCAGCCGCTTTCCGTTGAACCAACATTCACATCAAGCGTGCCGCCTGATGTCACTGTCGCCAGCTTCATATTCACATACTGCCCATCACCGACGCTGACCCCCAGATAAGTCGTCAGATCGCCAACGCTGGTAGAGGCAAAATTATCGCTGTCATACACCTGGACTGTACGCGAAGCCCCGGTGATGGGGTCAACGTATTGAATGCTGTGGGTACGACCACCTAAAGTCGTCTGCGTCAGATTTATATTTTCACTACCTGACGAAATATAACCATTATCCATTGCCTGCTGAATAGTCATCGTTTTAAAGCCCGATGCACCAGAGGCAATGCTGCCATATCCTTTAGTACCGGTGATAATATTCATGTTTTCACCGTCACCGACAACAAGTTGCCCTGCGCCATTAGCGTTAGTCGACGGTAAGTAATCAGGCAAGACGTAGTCAGCGGCAAAAGCATATATTGAATGCGTAGCCAGTACGGCACCTATTATACTTAGCGCAATTCTTGAAATATTAAATTTATGCGTTCCAGATTCAATGCGAGCAGAACTATTGGTTTCCACAGAAGCACCACAACGTTTTGCCAGTTCAGAAACAACAACCGCGCAAGAGTGCGAAACACTCCATACCACTTTAAAAATCTTGTTCATCATTACCATTCCGAATAATTCCACGAATACCCTTCCTGGGAAAAATTCGTGGTCACATAGCATTATGGGATGCTCATAATTACCCAGCGGTCAGATACCTCTTCTCTGGAGTTTTTTCCGCTGAAACATTGAGCGATCTGTACATGACGAATGGTATTACCGCATCAACAACCAATCTATTTATACTGATAAATTTGCAATTTATAGATGTTTTATCTAAAAAGATAAGTGATTATAGATTTAAGTATCGATATCATCACAGAAACACATAAGCAACTGTTAATGAATTGCATAAACAATGTAATATGACGACCTAATTTTCTACACAATAAACAAACATTTCAAATTAAATAAAACGCATATTAATTTATTTCATACCCCGTAAAAACATTTATAATCACAGCTCTTAAACAACAAACGACTTATAAGAGAAATCTTATTGCATGGGTTATATTGAAAAACATAACCCATTTGAGTTACTTAAATTATAACTGCGAGAAACAGGGATTTCAGTCAGTCGAAAACACACCTCGCGATAAGCAAGTTCCGCGGCCATCTGTACCGCCAGGGGTTGAATGTAATAAGTAAAAAATATCAAAGCCTTTCTAATTGTTGTTTAAGACGCTTGATACCATACTATTTTTAGATTATTTTACTTAAGTAAATTTTCGTTTACTCATTATAAAAATGCCACTTACTAAAGTTACTGACAATTTGTAAATCAACCAGAGGCTCAGAACTACGCAGTTCTCAAACTGGCGAATGATTATAATGGTCTATCTGAAAATAGTAGCACTCTTATAATTTAATCAGCGTGAAGTAGGCATTTATACTTAAAATGAACAATTTCATGGTTTTTTATGCCAGAGGGGGTATTTTACAATGCTCAAATGCCCCCTCCTCCTGCATCGGCCCTGTCACCTCTCACGATACTGTAGTGAAGAAGAAATACCACTATGGTTTATAATTACGTAATACCCTGTTAATGATGAAAAAATGAAATATCTAATTAACAATGAAGTTACATTTAGGACTGATGATGGCGTTTTGGCGAGTCTGAGTCCGTCGGACAACTCACTCACCCTGTCTATTACCGCAAACAGGATCTTCACCTATCTCCTCGAGCAGGAAGGGAAAGTAGTCTCGAGAGAAGAGATGTTTACGAATGTCTGGGACAAAAATGGTCTGCAAGCCTCAAACAACTCATTAAGCCAGTATATTTCTTTGATTCGTAAAGGATTACAGGAGCTCGGTTGTGAACACGAGATCATTCAAACCGTACCACGGGTCGGCTTTTTCATCGCTGAAGGATTGGTAACCACCATAGAGGAACCGCCTTTGGTTTCCGCGGTGTCCCTCACTCCCGCAAAAGCCACACCTTCCCTGTCAAAACGCGTAAAAATGATGCTGCTTGCAGCTGGGGGCGTCTCATTATTCATGCTTCTTTACCCAGTCAACACATTGTTTAACAGCACTCAAAACAACCTTCCCGTCGTGCAGTTGTATAAACTTGGCAATATCGATCTCTGTCCGGTCTATACCGTTTTTGAAAGCTCACGAGAAGTGGCAACTGCGAAACTTGAAAAAGCCAAAAAAATGGCTGATTTACACCTGAAGTGTCTGGCTGGCGCATTGTTTATTTTCCAGCCTGACGATCTGTACGTCTACGGCGAAAAAGGTCGCATATTTTTATCTCGCTGTACTTTCAATAATGCAGAAAAAACAAAGTTTGCTGGATGCAAGGACCTTTATATCCATGAATACTAAATATAAAACCAAGATATTACTTGCAGGAGCGGCCGTTCTGGTCGCTGTCAGCGCCTTGTTAAGCGCGAATGGAATCACCCTCATTCCAGTCAATCAGGGAATAAGCGTGCATTGCGTCTCCACACTTTCACTACCCGAACTGCCCGGGGGTGGGAAATACGATGGTAGCCTGATGATCCAGTTGCAAACAGATAACACTGGCGTCATTGATTTCTCAGGGATTATTACCACAACCCCACTGGCAGACAACCGCCCAGGACGTCGCCTTATCCTGCAACGCTCCGTCAGTTTTAATTATCGGATAAAAGATAAAGGCGTCGTTTTTCTGCAAGACGTGAAAATGAGTAAACACAGTCTGGATAACGTGTCGGATGAGATGTTTATCCATAATATCTATGACCCGTTCACACCCAGTAAGCGTGCGCAAATATATAAAATTAATAATGCCTACCTGTTAGGCAATACCTTTTCGCCAACGAACGTCTGCGTTAGTAAATCGTAGTAATAAGCCGTAATCCAGGATTGCCTAACCGCCTGGCTAAACCAGAGCAGGGCACGGTAACGCATTGGCCCTGACTCCACGTGTGGCGACAGTAAATCGCTTTCCCTGTCGCCACACACTTTCGCCCTATCCAGCGACCAGATAAAATACAGCCTGTTATTACCATAAGCTACAATAATATTAATTTTAGATAATCAACGGCACGTTTGCTGACAATAATGAGCAAAGGGTTACTATAGGCCTGTCTTTTTTTTAGCAGGAAAGTAAAATGAAAAAAACAAAAGGGTTGATAATTGTTGCCCTTGCTTTCACCCTGGCGTCATGTGCTTCAATTCCTGAGAATATCAAAGGTAATAATCAACCAGATATACAAAAAAACTTTATCTCCGTGCATAACCAACCGGGATTATATACCGGTCAGCAGGCCCGCTTTGGGGGTAAAGTCATCAATGTGATTAACACCAAAACGGATACATTACTGGAAATCGCCGTTCTGCCACTGAACAACTATGCTAAACCGCAAATAGACGCGAGCTATCAGGGGCGTATTCTTGCCCAGCAGAAAGGTTTTCTCGATCCGGTAAACTACAGAAACCATTTCGTTACTATTTTGGGGACAATTCAAGGAGATGAACCAGGATTCATCAACAAAATCCCGTACAAGTTTGTTAAAGTTGATTTACAAGGTATTCAGGTTTGGCATTTAACGGAGTCAGTCAACACCACCTATAATATGTGGGATTACGGCTATGGCGCGTTCTGGCCTGAACCCATGTGGGGCGCCCCCTATTACGCTAATACAGTAACTCAGGTAACTCCGGAGCTAGTGAAATAATCTCTGTAGTAAGATGGCGCGAATATATACCGGAGTCGGGTACTGACAAACGCCCACCACATCACCCCGCGTTAACCTTATTGCGCCATCCTGCTTTATGAGATCCTTCGCTTAGCACGCATTCTTCCTGTTACATATAATTTTACCCGCTAACACTTGAGCGAAAAAATGGGCTTTAGCCATCTCATGCCTGAGCATCTTTTGTTATTTACCGATAACTCTCCCACCCTGCCTGTAATAAAAGAACATTGGTGTTTACGATTTATTCAGGGATTACTATGAACAGAAAATGCTTACTGTTGATACCATTATTTTTTAGTAGCGTCATCATCACCGCCTGCGATAATAAACCTGCAGTAAAAACCGCCGCGATGGAGCCCGAGGTCGGCGTTGTTACCTTAGCGCCCTCTTCAGTGAATATTAAAAGTGAACTTCCAGGTCGCGCGGTTTCATTCGAGATCGCCGAAATCCGCCCTCAGGTTGGTGGGATCATCATAAAACGCAACTTTATTGAAGGTGATAAAGTCAGCAAAGGAGAGTCACTGTATCAAATTGATCCTGCCCCGCTGCAGGCACGACTGGATTCAGCCAAAGGCGCGCTGGCAAAGGCACTGGCGACGGCCAATAATGTGCGTCTGACATTAAATCGGCAGTCAGCGTTAATAAAATCCAATTACGTCAGCCGCCAGGACTACGACACGACACGCTCACAGCTTAATGAAGCAGAAGCCAATGTCGCCGTCGCCAAAGCGGATCTTGAGCAGGCCACCATCAACCTTCGTTACGCTAATGTCACCTCACCGATTGATGGCATCAGCGGTAAATCCTCCGTAACCGTGGGTGCCCTGGTCACCGCAAATCAGGAAAACGCGCTGGTCACCATTCAGCGGCTGGATCCGATTTATGTTGATTTAACACAGTCAGTACAAGATTTCTTACGCCTGAAAGAAGAGAAAGCCAACGGCAAAATTGCCCAGCAACAAGGCAAAATTCCAGTTGAGCTGATGCTGGAAAACGGCAAACCCTATCGCCATACCGGTACGCTTGAGTTTTCCGATCCCGCCGTCGATGAGACCACCGGATCGGTGACTTTGCGCGCCGTGTTCCCCAATCCTGAAGGTGAAATTTTACCCGGCATGTATGTCACGGCGTTGCTGGACGAAGGCAGCCAGCAGAATGTTTTGATGGTCCCCCAACAAGGGATTACGCATAACGAACAAGGAAAAGCCACCGCGCTGATCCTTGACCAGCAAAACGTGGTGCAACTGCGCGAAATAAACGCCGTGAAGGCCGTTGGCAATCAATGGCTGGTGACCGCAGGATTACGCCCCGGCGATCGGGTCATTGTGTCCGGATTACAAAGAATTCGTCCGGGAATCAAAGCCCGGGTCCTCCCTTCAAAACTGACCACTCCTGACGCGGGAACTGAACAGTAATATTTCAGGTATTAAGGACACTTTCTTCATGGCCAACTTTTTTATTGAGCGCCCGGTTTTCGCCTGGGTGCTCGCCATTATCATGATGTTTACGGGCGGTATCGCGATAATGAACCTGCCGATCGCCCAGTATCCACAAATTGCTCCCCCAACCATTACCATCAGCGCTGCCTACCCAGGGGCAGACGCAAAGACCGTTGAAGACTCCGTAACTCAGGTGATTGAACAGAATATGAATGGTCTTGATGGCCTGATGTATATGTCATCCACCAGCGATGCGGCAGGTAATGCGTCGATTATCCTGACTTTCAAAACGGGCACGTCACCCGATATTGCGCAGGTTCAGGTACAGAATAAACTGCAGCTGGCGATGCCTTCTTTACCGCAGGAAGTACAGCAGCAAGGGATCAGTGTTGATAAATCCAGCAGCAATATTTTGATGGTCGCCGGCTTTATCTCTGATAATAACAGCCTGAGCCAATATGATATTGCCGACTATGTGGCTTCAAACATCAAAGACCCAATAAGCCGCACTGCCGGGGTGGGGAGCGTACAGTTATTCGGTTCGCAATACGCCATGCGTATCTGGCTGGATCCGCAAAAGCTCGACAAGTATAACCTCACACCTCAGGACGTCATTACCCAGCTCAAAGTTCAGAACAACCAGATATCGGGCGGGCAGTTGGGAGGCATGCCTCAGTCAGCCGATCAGCAGCTAAATGCGTCGATAATCGTCCAGACGCGCCTGCAAACTACCGATGAATTTGGCAAGATCTTCCTTAAAGTTCAGCAAGATGGCTCCCAGGTTCTGCTGCGCGATGTCGCGCGAATTGAGCTGGGTGCGGAAAATTATGCAACGGTTGCACGCTACAACGGAAAACCCGCCGCCGGGATTGCAATTAAACTTGCCGCTGGCGCGAATGCCCTGGAAACATCCCAGGCAGTCAAACAGGAGCTGAACAGATTATCGGCCTGGTTTCCGGCCAGCATGAAAACCGTTTATCCCTATGATACCACTCCGTTTATCGAAATTTCGATTCAGGGGGTTTTTCATACTTTGATTGAGGCAATCATTCTGGTATTCCTCGTCATGTATCTGTTTTTGCAAAGTTTCCGCGCAACGCTTATTCCCACAATCGCCGTTCCGGTAGTGATCCTTGGCACCTTTGCGATACTCGACGTCGCGGGTTTTTCGATTAATACGCTCACGATGTTTGGCATGGTGCTGGCGATAGGGTTGCTAGTCGATGATGCCATTGTGGTGGTTGAGAACGTAGAACGCATTATTGCCGAAGAACACTTGTCACCAAAAGCGGCGACCCACAAAGCGATGGGCCAGTTGCAGAGAGCGCTGGTCGGTATTGCCGTTGTGTTATCCGCCGTATTTATGCCGATGGCATTTATGAGCGGAGCAACCGGTGAAATTTTCCGTCAGTTTTCTATCTCTTTAATCTCCTCCATGCTGCTGTCGGTGTTTGTGGCGATGAGCCTGACGCCAGCACTCTGCGCCATGCTGTTGAAATCCCCCGAGGGAGAAAAAGCAAACACACATTTTCTGTTTACCCGTTTCAATCACTTTATGGAGAAATGTACTCAGCACTACACGGATAGCACCCGTAAACTGCTACGTTGCACAGGCCGTTATATGGTCGTGTACTTAGTGATTGGCGCGGGCATGATTGTGCTGTTTCTACGTACCCCGACCTCCTTTTTGCCTGAAGAAGACCAGGGGGTATTCATGACCACCGCGCAATTGCCTTCGGGCTCAACGATGGTGAACACCAGCAAAGTGCTCGGGGAAATAACGGATTACTACCTGACGAAAGAACAGAAAAATGTCGCTTCGGTTTTCACCGTAGGCGGATTTGGTTTTAGCGGCCAGGGGCAAAACAACGGTCTGGCGTTTATCAGCCTGAAACCGTGGTCAGAACGCGTTGGTGAAGAAAACTCAGTTACCGCCATTATTCGACGAGCGATGATGGCCTTAAGCACCATCAATAATGCCGTCGTTTATCCGTTTAATTTACCCGCTGTTGCAGAACTGGGAACGGCTTCAGGTTTTGACATGGAGCTGCTGGATAACGGTAACCTTGGGCATGAAAAAATGATGCAGGCCCGAAACGAGCTTCTGGCGCTGGCCAACCAGTCGTCCGGTGAGGTCGACGGGGTGCGCCCGAATGGTCTGGAGGATACACCGATGTTCCGCATTCATGTTAACGCCACGAAGGCAGAAGCCATGGGCGTTGCATTATCGGATATCAATCAGACCATTTCTACGGCGTTCGGTAGTCGCTATGTCAATGATTTCCTGAATCAGGGACGCGTTAAAAAAGTGTATGTCCAGGCCGATACGCCGTTCCGTATGTTGCCGGATAATATCAATCACTGGTACGTACGTAATGCTTCCGGCGCTATGACGCCGCTTTCGGCCTACTCATCCACCGAGTGGACCTACGGTTCTCCCCGCCTTGAACGCTACAACGGTCAGCCTGCAATGGAAATTCTGGGCCAGCCGGTCGAAGGGAAAAGCAGCGGCGATGCGATGAAATTTATGGCATCGCTGATAAATAAACTGCCCGCGGGCGTCGGCTATGCCTGGACCGGTCTGTCTTATCAGGAGGCGCTGTCCACAAACCAGGCACCAATGCTGTACGGCATTTCGCTGATCGTCGTGTTTCTGGCACTGGCGGCACTGTATGAAAGCTGGTCGATACCGTTCTCGGTAATGCTGGTTGTGCCAATCGGGGTGGTCGGCGCTTTGCTGGCGACCGACTTGCGCGGCCTGAGCAATGATGTTTACTTCCAGGTCGGCCTGCTCACCACCATGGGGCTCTCGGCTAAAAACGCCATTCTGATCGTCGAGTTCGCCGTCGAGATCATGCAAAAGGAAGGAAAAACGCCGCTTGAAGCCGCAGTAGAGGCCGCGCAAATGCGCTTACGCCCTATTTTGATGACGTCACTGGCCTTTATCTTAGGGGTTATCCCTCTGGCAATAAGCAACGGCGCGGGCTCTGGCGCGCAAAATGCCGTCGGTACGGGTGTTATTGGTGGGATGCTGGCCGCAACAGTGCTGGCGATCTACTTTGTTCCGCTGTTCTTTGTTCTCGTAGAAAACATGCTGGCGCGATTCAAAACACGGCGCTGATTCCCTGCCCTCGTACGTGATTATCCCTGGGATAAGTTTATTAAATCCCAGGGATTCTCAATGCTCTCTCAGAGAAAGGGTTCCATTCACCTTAAGTTCTTCATTTCATTACAGCGACGATACAGTGACTACGTTAAGAGTGGCATTCTCCACCACACTTGAGTCCCTCTGCTCTGCGGGTAATCAATGCCCGGTGGCGCTTCGCTTATCAGGTCTACGGTTGTTAGCGGGCCCTGCTATCCAGCGAATTTCTCGTGGATAGCAGGGTAAACATTACGGGGATTTTTTCTTGTAGGGTAACAACTAAGGTAGGTACAGAGGTTGTCAATTCTGACTCATGCCAGGCTATCAAAACGGGTAATCAATAGTGCAGACCGGAACCCTTCAGATTTACGGCCAGCTCGCCCAATTTAGTATCAGGGTGTCGATGACACATTTTAATCATCTTCGGTACAGCGACAGTTTCCACCTCATGCAGGGGAACATAATCATCGCCTTTAAAGTCCGAATTTTTATTAACAATCACAAAGGCAATTGCTGTCATGTATTGCCGACTCATATCAACGAATTCTTTACAGGTCATATCTTGTGGCGCCGCTTCCGTTGCCTGTGTAGCAAAAGCACGGCTCATCGGCGCCATAACAGAGGCCATAAGAATAGCTGTAGAGACAATCAATTTAATATTCACAATGCGCTCCAGAAGTAGCATTAATTTTTATCGGCGAGTTTTTCAGTTTGTACCAACGACGCATTTCTGCGCAGACTGATAAAAGCCAAAGAACTAAAGATCATCTCAACGCCTATAAAGATGGAGGTAAACACATAAGAACGGTCGGGATCCATATTCAGCCATACGGCTGCAATAAGCAGGTCAAAAATACCGATAAAAATATTCCATCCATAGCCCGGACTGCGGAACATTTTGACGCCGGAAGCAACACGAAAAATCCCGCCAAGAATAAACAGGCAGCAAAAAACCATTGCCAATGAATTCATACCTATCACAGGATTTTCGAGGAAACAGTATCCCAGCAGCAACCATGCGATAGCAAAAAAGGCATAGGTAAATTTGGCTTTCAACTGCTTTTTACCCGAGGAAAAAAGGCTGTAAATAGAATAGAAGCCGCACACCAGGAACATAAAACCTGTTGCATAGCTTAAGTAAACACCTGCAGCGATTGGATAGATTAAGCAGCAGATGCCGCAAACCAACAACAGCACGGCCATGATTGTGGCGTGTCTTTTATAATGAAATAGTGTTTTTTCATTAAATGCTTTCAGGCTACGCTGATTAAAAACAAACATACATCCTCCGTTACATAGAAACGCAATGTAACCTACTAATAAAAGAGTAATATTCACTTAATACATATCACTTACAATAGGATGATAAGACTTTCACTCCGAATTCGTATATAAGAATAAAGGAATGTCATTATCCGTATAATCCTACACGCGTCAGACGTCTGACACCTGTAAGATTAAACGCTCATTATTCTATCCTGGCTCTGATTCCACTCTTCGAAGTTATTTAATATGCTTATTTCGTTTGGTGAGATATACCAAATTTATTCAGGAGAAAGTAATGAAAAAGATTATTCTTGCAGGTCTGCTTGCAACCATGATGGGCTCAGCCCCGGTACTGGCAGCTACCACTACCACGCCGGCACAAACTGCTACCGCCAATGTACAAAAAGAAGCTGCCGATATTATGCAGGTCGCAGTACAAGGTGCAAACGCGATGCGTGATATTCAGCTTGCCCGTCTGGCCCTGTTTCATGGACAGCCTGACAGTGCTAAAAAATTAACCGATGACGCCGCTTCCCTGCTTGCGGGTGACAGCCACGACTGGGCGAAATTTGTAAAAGCTGCGCCTAAAGCCAAGATGATTGACGATCAGTACGTGATTATTAACGCTACGATTGCGCTGTCAGAAGACTATATTGCCACCCCAGCTAAAGAATCTGCTATCAATACAGCGAATGGCAAAATGGCTAAAGGCGACTGGAAAGGTGCTGTGGATACCTTGCAACTGGCGGGTATCAGCGTGCTTCAGACCCAATACCTGATGCCCCTGAATCAGACGCGTAAAGCCGTTGCCAGCGCTCAAAAACTGCTGTCTTCAGGTAAATACTATGAAGCAAACCTTGTGTTAAAGGGTGCTGAAGAAGGCATTGTGATCGATAGCGAGATGCTGGGCGCAGGCCAGTAATACTCAGCACTACGGAGTGTTGAACCAGGACTTTCTCTCCTGATCGGGTTGCTACGGCAACCCGATCAGGGGGGTTAATGGCTAATCAGACTGTTAATCTCAATCTCAATTTCCCGCATGACGGCAACAATCTTCTGTAATGCTTCCTGGCGTACTGCCAGAGGAAGATCGTCATGTCGCATCGATTCAAAAGGTTCGCATAGCGTCTGAAGAGCAGTAATGCCCAGAATTTGCGCCGAACCATGCAACCGGTGAAGGGCTCGCAAAAACAGCTGGGGTTCGTCTTGCTCAACGGCTTTCTCGGCCGCCTGTAAATCGCTAAACGTTGCCTCGCGGAATGTTTCGAGTATCTCGTTCATTAATGCGCGATCGCCGCCGGTATTTTCCGTCAAGACATTGAATTTCAGATGCCGGATTGCACAAGGAGACGAATAACCGGTTTCGATTTTGCTTAATTCATGCGTCAGTGTCTGAATCGACACGGGCTTAAACAGACACAAATTCATGCCGTTTTGCAGACACCTGTCGCGTGACTGTGGGAGCGCGCTGGCCGTCAGTCCCCATATTTGTAAATGAGGCTGCTGACGACGTAACGAAGCCGCAAGATCAAACCCGTCCTTCTTCGGCATATTCACATCGGTTATCAACAGGTCGTATGATTTTTTAGCCAGTTTGGCTTCGGCTTCCTCACCATCACACGCTTCATCCACGCTGTAACCAATGGTGTTCAACTGTCGCTTAAGCAGAAGGCGATTGGTCGGGTTGTCATCTGCTATCAAAATAGACAGACACGGCAGCGGCAACAGCGCACCTGGCGTGTTGCTATCCGGTACAATTGACTGGCGGGCAGTCTCAACCGGCAGCGTTATGGTAAACGTGGTTCCTTGCGCCGGGACGCTCATCAACTCCAGCGTACCACCCATCAGCGTCACCAGCTCTTTGCAGATAAATAATCCCAGACCAGACCCCGTTTGTTGACGCCCACAGCGCCCCTGAGCGTAGCGACGAAACAGCCCGGCCTGCTCCTCTTCGCTAATCCCGCAACCGGTATCGCTAATGGCGATGGTCAGGGTACCGTGATTCTCCCCGTCAGGTGTTAAACGGGCTGTCACATGAATGCTACCCTGCTCGGTAAACTTGAGCGCATTGCCCACCAGGTTGGTGAGAATTTGCCGCAAAGCTTGTTGATCGACAAACACCCGCTCGTTTGCCGGCAACTGGCTTACGCAAGCAAGCGTAACGCCTTTCTGTCTGGCTAAGGCATCAAAAGAGTGACACTGCAATTCAATGAGCTGCGAGAGATCCGTCCATTGAGGAACAACCTGATATTTACCAGACTCAATCTTATCAACGTCCAGAATCTTACCGATCAGCCCAAGCAATGACTGGGCTGTCGCTGCGGTAAGAGCAATCGCCTCTTTTCGTTGTGCCGGGCTGAGTTCTGAGCTCGACAGTAATTCCAGAAAGCCCACAATCGAGCTGACAGGGGTACGTAATTCATGGCTCATGCTCGCAAGAAAGCGACTTTTGGCCTTGGTTGCTTCAATCGCTTTATTTTTTTCGGTTTCCAGTTCTTGGGACAATGCCTCTTTGAGATGAAGCTGCTCTTCTAGCTGCCGCTGTGATTGTTTTCTTTTATTGACCTCACGGGAGAGTGAGATCCCCCAGATCAGGCTAATTGCTATCAGCAACAGCGCAAACACCACCAGTTGATAGAACTGTTTGCTATACCGACTCCAGAGATCGACCTGCGTATTAGAAATTTTCGACCACTTCTCCGTCATCTGCAAAATCTCACGCGGCGGTATCGCCTGCAGCGCTTTATCCATTACTGACTTCAACATGGGCTCGTGGGGAGAAACCGCAAAGTTCACCGACGCGCCAGGCATATCCGGTAGCCTAAAAAAGTGCATGTTTTTCTGGTAGTCATGATCGACCATGAACCTTGCCGACAATTCGGTAGCAATTGCCGCGTCAACCTTGCCATCCCTGAGCATAGTCATCGCGACGCTGCCAGTATCAGCATCCACCCAGGTGGCCTGCGGGTAGCGTTGTTTCAGATCACTTTCCAAAACATGTCCGGCGGGCAACGCAATACGGATCGGCGTATTCAGTAACGAGTCGGCCGTTTCATCGCGGGAAGTGATAATCACAAATGCCACATTCATCAGCGGATCGCTAAAGGTCGAATTGTGCTGATTTTGATTTGTCAGGGTGATAGTGGGATACATATCCCATCGTTCGCCGCTTATTTGTTTGGTTTGTTCACTTTTGGTGTTGGCCAAAACCGGCTCAAAATCAATCCCCGTTTGCAGATGAATAATATTCAGCAAATCGCCAAGAATTCCACGTAACTCACCGCTGCGATCGACAAGCGTGTAAGGCGGATAATCTGGATTGATAAGAATGCGAATAGTATGTTTCTTCTTCAGCCACGCTTTTTCCTGATCGGTAAAAGGAATAGGCGCATTCAGAAAAGCAAGGTTACCGCGGTTCAGCCAGTTCTGCATGACCTGCATATGAATTTCATTACTGATTGACGTAATGAAACCATCAAGAATATTTCTTAATACTGGCTGGTCGCCCTTCACCACAAAATAATTATATTGCTCTTGTTTATCAAAGTAGTGCGTAATAACCAGTGATTGCGAAAAATATCGGGAGACACAATGACTGCTGGTGATATTGTTCCCAATATAATATTGGTTATCACCGTTCACTACCGATGCCATGGCCTGATACTCGTCGTCGAAAAATGAGACTTTAGCTTCAGGAAAAGCATCCTGGATAACATCAAGAAAAGGACAATCTCGCACACACGCGACGCTAACCGGATGCTCCGAGGTCAGCGGCAGCATAGTGTTTTTTAGCGAGGTCACAAGCGTCGGCCACGTCGTCAGTAATGCCGAAGTGCGCAATAAATGGCCGCCGACATCTTGTCGCCGGGACAGCTGAGTTATCAATGTATCTACATCGTTACTGGCAAGTGCGTTCAGCGCTTCATGCTCATTATCATACTGCTTTATAACAATTTTTATATTGAGATTCTTTTGCATTAGCGCAAGATAATCCGCGTTGACGCCCCGATAATATTCACCGCTATTTTGATAAACAATGGGGGAGACTTCCGGTAACCAGGTGCCAACAACCAAGGTTTTTTTATGCGCTAACCAGTTTGTTTCTTCCCTGTTCAGGCCGATATGTTGTACTGAGGTATTATAGTTACTTTTTAGCTCAACTTGCCGGGCTGAGCTTACACCCGTAGAAAACCCGATGGTAAATATGACCATCAAAAAAATAAACAAGCGTTCCAGCATTACTCTATCCTATTTTATTTCTTTGCGCATAATCATAAATTTCCATTAATGACGAGCAATCTAATTTCTCCATCAAACGGCTTTTATAGGTGCTTACCGTTTTATTACTGATGTTCATTTTGCTGGCAATAGTGCTGTAATCCATACCGTTAAGAATATAACGCAACACTCTCATTTCCTGGGTCGACAACGTATCAAGCTTATCCTGTTCGCTGACAGATGAGCCAGTAAAATGCTCAAGGGAAAAGGGAAAATAGCTATACCCATTTTTTGCAGCTTCGATTGCGGCAAGAATATTATTCATACCCTCTTTTTTACTCACAAATCCGTTGGCACCGTATTCGGCGCTACGTTTGCCGTAAAAAAATTCATTTTTGGCTGAAATGATAATGATTACACCAGCATAGTGCCGCTTTCGCAGTTGCTCCAGCACTTCGATGCCGCTGATGCCCGGAATATCCACATCAATAATCAGTAACTCCGGCTTAGTTTTCTCAACGGTTTGGACCACATGCTCTCCGCTGTCGAGCTCGGTGGTTACGGTAATACCATTAGTATCGAGTAAGTTGCGGATGGCTATGCGAGCTAATGGGTGATCATCAACGATTATCGCGTTCATTGCGTATAAGAATCCCGATAAATAAAGAGAGGCGATGGCTATCGAGCAGGTGAGCCTTAAGCATTATAATTTATAAAAATAAGGCGTTATCAGGTAAATCCTAACACATTCACACGTATATTTATTAGTTTTTTATAAAAACGAAGAATAAGGTATAAATGCAACACTGCATTTTACAAATTTTAAACCTTGAGCCTATCTAAATATCAAACCATTAACACAACCAAAAGGAATATTCCTACATGTGTAGGATTAATCCCTCATCTATTATGATTCATTCTTAATGGCCGGGGTCATATAACCAGGGGGGGGGTCATCACAACGGCAAAGGTGTATATGCAGAATAGCTATCTAAGAATCATTTTTATACCAGGTCAAATCTGGAGAAAAAGATAATAAACCTGCTGATTTGATAGTAAAACGCCCTGTGGCTCAGGAATCAGCAGAGCCACAGGAGTCAGTCATGAATCAGGCTTTACTGGGCAACGCCCCAATAGCATGGGAGCTTTTCACGGTCAGCGTAACGACGGCAGAACACAACAGCGCGGCAATCATAAAGATAGATGAGTCCGGTAGAGTACCGGACTCTGACAGAGTAACAATGAAATTACAGTGTCCAGGTATAGGGGTTCAGTGCACGGTGAGCCTCCATTGCGCATTCACGGGTGTCTGAGCTTCAGAGAATTGATATCGCTGAGGTGAACGGAACCCTGAGCCGGAGTCACATGTTCTCCATACATGCTTAACTGAACGGTAATGCGCGTAGCGCGGGCTTGTGGTGGTTAAGTACGGAGATACTTAATCAAACACACCATTGATAACCGCGGTGACAATTGCCGTGCTCAGTGCAATCAACACCAGATTGTCGCCAACAACCTGCCATTCATAACCCGGGTAATACGGCAGTTGATTCAGCATCGAGGATGGGACACTTTTCTTAGCGATCCCCGGAGGAAGTGGTTTTCCTCGCGCCAGATTTTTGGCGATGCCCGGAGGCAGTGACTTATATCCCGTCAAACCATATCTGACGGCATACTGCCTGGCCACGTTATAGCTAATATCACTATCAACATGGTCCGGCTTGCCATAATTTTTACGCTGTTCCGATTGCGAGTTGTTTTTTGGGCCTGGGTTTCCTTTCTGGCTATGACTGCTATTACCCTTATTCCCACTATTACCATGGTTGCCGCTATTACCATTTCCGTTGCCATTACCGGGGTTAGCCGAAACGGGGATAGCGCACATCGACATCGCGGCAACGGCAACTAAAGCCGTTGCTAAAGTACGGAGCCTGGACATGATGATTCCTTAAGATATGGATACATACAAAATGTATGGTATTGCGTGAATATTGGCTATCGCTATGAATCCGATTTATTGGCAGAAAAACGCTGTCGTTTTGCAAAGTGAGCAGCTTTGATTGACCGTTTTTTAAATTAAAAACCGCCATTCCCGTTAACTCAGATCGGCAAGCGACAGGCACAGGATCTGAGTTTTTGGGAATAACTTCGCGAAAATGGAGAGAAAACGGCGTT
The DNA here is from genome assembly GCF_030336725.1 of Citrobacter sp. Cb031. Classification (NCBI taxonomy): domain Bacteria; kingdom Pseudomonadati; phylum Pseudomonadota; class Gammaproteobacteria; order Enterobacterales; family Enterobacteriaceae; genus Citrobacter; species Citrobacter sp. Cb031. The sequence goes on along the minus strand of NZ_JAOWDA010000035.1, from coordinate 385,395 downwards.
TTTTTTCGGTTAAGCTATGTTCATGCTTTGGCGCTACCCATGGTCAGATTCACTATTCAGGAACCCACCCATAATGGCAAAAAGTACCCCGCAGCTGCCGCTCGACCCACATATGTGTCGCAGCTATGAAAAAAAGTCGCGAAGTCCGCTGGCGCTCTACTCAGAGTATCAGCGGATGGACGTCGAGCTGCGGGCTCCGCTGGCCATGACCTACAGCCACTGGCACGGTCAGGTTGAAGTGAATGTGCCGTTTGATGGCGATGTGGAGTACCTTTTCAATGACGAAGTAGTGAAAAGCAAACAGGGCTTTATCACGCTGTTCTGGGCCTGCACACCCCATCAGCTGACGGATGCCGGGCACTGTAAACAGATGGCCATCTTCAACTTACCGATGCATCTGTTTTTGTCCTGGCCGCTGGACAGGGAACTGATCAACCACGTGACGCATGGGATGGTGATCACGTCGCTTGCCTCGCAGCAGCTGAGCGCTTTTGAAGTGCAGCGTTGGCAGAGTGAACTCAACAGCGACAATGAGCAAATTCGTCAATTAGCCATTGATGAGATTGCCCTGATGCTCAAGCGATTTAGCCTCGCTGGCTGGCGGCCAGTGCTGGGTAACAAAACATCGCGCACCCAGAAAAACAGTATTTCACGGCATTCACAGTTTTACGTCAGCCAGATGCTGGAGTTTATTGCCGCAAACTGCGACAAACAGCTTACGGTCGATGCTATTGCCGAACACGTTAAGCTCAACCCAAATTATGCGATGGGCATTTTTCATCGCGTGATGCAACTAACCATGAAACAGTATATTACCGCAATGCGCATCAACCATGTGCGGGCTTTGCTCAGCGATACGGATAAAACAATTCTGGATATCGCTACAATTGCAGGTTTCCGATCCAGCAGCCGTTTTTATAGCTCATTTCATAAATACGTCGGCATGCCGCCGCAGCAGTATCGCAAACTGAGCCAACAGCGCCGAAATCATTCACCTTATGCCGAGGGGTAATTTATTCGTCAAACTCACTCTTACCTTACAACCAAAATATAAGCATCAGAATAGCAGGTCAAAATAGATAATCTGCAGCAGTTAATAAAATAGGGTTCAGACATGAACTCTGGCAACTATGTTACTCAGTTATGGGTGACCTGTAGCAGGTATTTATTTGACGTGTTCAACCATTAACGATTGGGATGTAATTATGGAATTAAATAGCTGCACTGCCAACAACAGAAAGCCATTGTCTTTCTTTTGGTCAGTTTTACCCATGATAGTCATGCTGGGTGGCATTAGCATCGGATATTTTATCTTCAATATTCGAGCTGAACCCATGATCCTCGTGGGAACCGCAACCGCCTCGTTTATCGCCATCGCTCACGGCTACACGTGGGATGACATTCTACAATCTATTTGCAATAAAATATCTGAAGCGCTTCCTGTCATATTAATCGTCGCCAGTATCGGTTTCTTAATTGGCGCATGGATGGTGTCAGGCACTATTCCAATGATGATTTATTATGGTCTGAAGTGGATTAACCCGCAGTATTTCTATATTTCAGCATTTATGCTGGGAGCGCTGATCTCAGTCTGTACCGGCACCTCCTGGGGATCCATCGGAACCGTCGGGATCGCCATGATTGGCGTAGCGATTGGTCTGAATGTTTCGCTGCCCATTGCTGCTGGCGCTATTGTCTCCGGCTGCTGGTTTGGTGATAAGCTTTCTCCGGTTTCTGACTCAACCAACATGGCGGCGCTGGCTGCCGGTGTAAACCTGTACTCGCATATCGGCCATCTGCTGTGGACCACCGGCCCGGGATTTATTATTTGCTGCGTCGTATACAGCTATATGGGCATGGGCATTGATGCCTCATCCAGCGCGCCAGCCAATATCACCAACTTGATGAACGCTATCGGCCAGATTTATCACTTTAACATTCTGCTACTGTTGCCACCGATCATCGTTTTGTATGGCTCATTGTCAAAAAGACCGCCAATCCCGATGCTCTTTTTATCCACAATAGTCTCGATGATTCTGGCATTAGCCTTTCAGCAATTTACCGCATCATCGGTTGGCGAATCCGTGGTTAGCGGTTTTAAGCTCGCGATGCTCACCGGAGATAACCTGCCAACACTGTCATCAGATGTTTCGCGCTTACTGGAACGAGGCGGCGCCATTTCAATGTTTAGCAGCTTCGTCACCGTCTTCAGCGCCTTCAGCTTTGCCGGCGCAATGAGTGCGACAGGCTCTTTGCACACCGTGATAAACGCGCTCACGAAAGGCGTTAAATCCACATTCCGCCTGGTGGCCACCACGATTGTGACGACGTTCACCATCTGTGCCTGTACGGCAAATGGAACCTTGCCACTGCTGCTGTGCGGCGATGCCTTTAAAGAAGAATATAAAAAACGAGGACTTGCGACAAAGAACCTCTCGCGTACTACCGAAGATGCCGGAACCGTTGTCGAACCGATTATCCCCTGGTCTGCCTCAGGCGTTTATTGCGCCACGATGCTGGGCGTGGCGACACTTGATTATTTGCCATGGGCAATCCTCTGCTACAGCGGCATCATCTTTGCCCTGCTGTGGGCTGCCACCGGTATTGGTATTGCTAAATATGAACCAAATGAAGCTACAGAGCATATGGTTGAGCAAAAATCATAGGCTAATAAATAGCTAAATATTGGCTACCACCAGGGTAAATTTAATATATCGACTAGATATACAGAAATATTCTTCACTGTTGCGTTGCTTAAACTATTTTTCAGAGACTGTCCAGGAGTCAGCAATGTCTTTGTTTGATGATATTGTCATAAGGGATGTTAATTGCCGTAAATACGGTCAATTACAACAGATGTACGGCACCACCGATGTATTACCGCTGTGGATTGCAGATATGGATTTTGTGACGCCAGAGCCAATCATGAGCACACTGCGTTCCGAGGTATCGCAGCCAGTACAAGGCTACAACCTGGATTATCCGCAATGGAAAGAGTCCGTTATTCATTGGTATGCGCAACAGTATGATGTCGACATAAAGCCACACTGGTTGCATTTTATTCCCGGCGTCATAAAAACTATCGTACTCTCTCTGATGGTGTTTACCCGACCAGGTGATAATATTTTAACCTGTACGCCAATATATGACCCCTACCCTAATCTGGTAAACACCAGCGGCAGGAATTTGATTCAAACGCGCCTCATTGAGAAAGATGGTCATTACGAATTTGACTGGCATGATTTCAGCGAAAAACTCAAGCAGAGCAAAATGTTTCTTTTCCCTTCGCCGCATAATCCGGGCGGTATGGTGTGGTCGCGGGAAACGTTGGAAAAAGTAAGTCACTATTGTCAGCAAGCTGGCGTCATTATTCTCTCAGATGAAGTACATAGTGATTTAACCCTGCCAGACAAGCGCCATCTGCCGTTTTTTTCTTTAGACGAAGCGACAGGGAGCCAGTCAATCGTGCTGACCTCAATCAGTAAAACCTTCAACACGGCGGCGATCCAGGGCGGAATTGCCATTATTAAAAATGATGAATTACGCCATCAGTTCTATGGTTTCCTGGATAACTGCTACCTGGCCGAGACACATTCATTACAGCAGGCGGCCATTTACAGCGCCTTTACCCATTGTGGCGACTGGCACCAAAAATTATTAGCCTACCTGGCCGACAATGTGGCGTTTGTTAAAAGTGAAATTGAAAAGCACTGTCCCTTAATCTCCATTGTGTATGGCGGCGCATCGTATCTTCTGTTTCTGAACGCGGAAAAAATGAATCTTAGCGATGAACAGCTAAGCGCATTTTTTGTGCAGGAAGCAAAACTGGGTCTGTCACCAGGCGCGCAATATGGCCCCGGCGGAGAGGGTCACATGAGACTCAACGTTGGGTGCCCGCGCTCGGTACTGGTAGAAGCGATGAACCGACTGAAAGCGGCGTACCAAAAACGACAGAACGCATAGCGCGCATCACACTCTTTGCCCCGCCACGGTGGGGCAAAACTATACAAAGATGTTGCAGAACTGCTATAAAGTTTTTCCGTTCTGTCGGCTGGTGTTAAACTGGAAAGTGTGATCTTCATCATAACCTGCTTAAACAGAGAAAAGAGACACTGCTATGCAACATATCATTGAGGGCTTCCTCAACTTCCAAAAAGAGATTTTCCCTCAACGTAAGGAACTCTTTCGCAGCCTGGCATCCAGCCAGAATCCTAAAGCGCTTTTCATCTCCTGTTCCGATAGCCGCCTGGTGCCAGAACTCGTTACTCAGCAAGAGCCCGGACAGCTTTTCGTTATCCGCAACGCCGGTAATATCGTTCCGTCTTTTGGACCGGAACCCGGTGGCGTATCTGCTACGATTGAATACGCGGTTGTCGCACTTGGCGTGACGGATATCGTCATCTGCGGACACTCCAACTGCGGCGCGATGAAAGCCATTGCCGATAGCCAGCCTCTGGATCCGATGCCCGCTGTGGCTCACTGGTTGCACTATGCCGATGCCGCGAAAGCCGTGGTTGAGAAGAAAACCTGGGATAACCCAATTGATAAAGTTAACGCTATGGTGGAAGAAAACGTTATCGCACAGCTCAATAATATTAAAACGCATCCTTGCGTCGCGGTTGGGCTGCGAAATAATGCGCTTCGTCTGCACGGCTGGGTATATGACATCGAAAGCGGTGAAATCCGTACCCTGGATAAAAACAGCAAAACCTACGTTTCCCTTGCTGATAACCCGCAGGTGCATTTCGAGTAAATCGTCCACTGGAGCAAGGATGCTCTGGAGAGCTTTTACCTACTTTTGTGCTATAGACAAAAAACATGCTTGCGACTAGTTTTAAAATAGCCACTGGTGTTCTCACATCAGTTTTCGCACATTCATACAACGTTGCGACAGGTCTCATGAACTGAGCCGCAAATAGCTGTTCATACATGATGCAGGCGATAAAAAGGAGCGGGTACGAATGCAAGCAAAAATAAAAAGAATAATAAATATGTTATTCTATCATGAGTCGTGGGATATCATGATTATTAAGGATCATGGTACACACTTATTCCCGAATAATACACTGGATATATTAAGTAAATCCGCTGCACAGCAGTTAAAAAAGAAATATACGTTTCAGGCCGATCCTTTTCTTATTGAAAAAGATGATAAACTGTTTGTTTTTTATGAAGCTTTTAGCTTTCGCAACTCGAAAGGCACGCTCCGATGCCGTATTCTTGATCGTGAACTGGTTGAAATTGATGACGTGAAACTTGAAGGTTTTGACGACCTGATGTGTCATTTGTCATTTCCTTTCCTGATTAATATTAACGATCAGCTCTTCATGATTCCTGAATCATCAGAAAGAAAAGAAGTGATACTGTTTCAGTCAGTAGAGTTTCCTACGCGCTGGAAGAAAATTAAAGTTCTAATCTCTGACACCGAAGTGACAGATAACATTTTTCTTTCAATGAATGAGACCTGCTATCTTATGTCGACCACCATGGATAATAAAATAATTATTCATTCGGCAGAGCATCTTCACGGACAGTGGCAGAGAATTACTCCTGCATTGAAGGTGAGCAATCATCATCATCGGGGAGCGGGTGCGCCTTATCTTGTCGATAACAAAATGTATTTCTTAACCCAGGAATGCACACCTGAAACGTATGGAAAATCTATCTACATCAAAGAATTAGTCACACTGAATGACGCTAATTTTGATGAGAATCTGATCGAACAAATCAATTCGTCGATCAACCACAGTGACGGCGTTCACACGCTAAACTTCTCAAGTAATTATATTGCCTATGATACAAAAATAAATAAGTTCAGTCTGTTGGCAATCTTTAAAAAAATATCATATAAGTGTATGATAAAATATAGAAACGTATATCTTTCCCGGCAAAATAACTGATCCACTGGATCCTTGGGTGCATTGCTGGAAAATCGCTCGGGTTTTTAGCATTTTTCTGGAGTCTGTATGGCTATTCTTGTCACTGGTGGTGCAGGTTATATTGGTTCACATACTGTTTTAACGCTACTGGAAAGAGGAGATGATGTCGTTGTCATCGATAATCTGGCGAACGCCAGCCGAATCTCGCTGGACAGGGTCGCGGAACTCACAGGAAGGGAACCCATTGTCTATATCGCTGATGTTCTCGACAGGCAGGCATTAAAAAACATTTTCGCCAACCATAACATCACCGATGTCATTCATTTTGCGGGCCTCAAATCGGTTTCCGAGTCGATAAAAGAACCCCTTGCTTACTACGAAAACAACGTCACTGGAACGCTGGTTTTACTGGATGAGATGCTGGCCGCAGGCGTTAATCGATTCATTTTTAGCTCATCAGCTACGGTATACGGTAATCCGGAAAGCGTGCCGCTGAGCGAGCAATCGCGTACGGGGGGAACCACCAATCCGTACGGTACCTCTAAATTAATGGTCGAACAGATTCTGGCCGATTTCTCCCGCGCGCAGCCCGATTTCCGCATTACCTGCCTGCGCTATTTCAACCCGGTAGGCGCCCATCCATCGGGTCGGATTGGTGAGGCTCCCAACGGTATCCCCAATAACCTGGTGCCGTACATCTCCCAGGTTGCGATTGGTAAGCTGAAAACCGTGTCGGTGTACGGTAATGACTATCCAACCCCCGACGGCACCGGCGTTCGTGATTATATCCACGTCATGGATTTGGCGACCGGCCATTTAGCCGCGCTGGATAGCCAGAATAAAGGCGCTGCCTATAAGGTGATTAATCTCGGTACCGGGGTCGGTTATTCTGTGATTAATCTGATTGATGCGTTTGAAAAAGCGGCGCAGAAAAAAATAAGCTATCAGTTTGTCGACAGAAGGCCCGGCGACATTGCCGAATGTTGGTCTGACCCGTCACTGGCATACAAAGAGTTAGGTTGGAAGGCCATCTACAACCTTGATGAAATGATGCGTGACACCTGGAACTGGCAAAAAAACAACCCGAATGGTTATAACATCTGATGTACCCGGCAACGAGCCTGAGCCTCAGGCTCTTTGCCGTGACGGGCTAGCGTGCCGTTATCGTTGATACGCGATACCAGCCGCTGCTTTGCTTTCCTTCGTTGGCAAAGTTAATTCTTGCCGCCCCGGATTTATCCAGCATCGAAACCTCAATGGCGTATTGCCCTTTCGCCAGTCGGCCCGGCATGGGCAATGCGTAGCTAACCTGATAAACGCCAGGGAGCCAACGTCGTATATCATCCGCCGCATTCCCCTGCGCCACCACCTTATTGGCGCTATCCACCACACGAAATGCCAGCGTGTAGGGCAGATAAATCGGTGCGATACCTTCGTTATACCAGGTACTGTTCAACCTCAACGTTTGTCCGCCGTCCCACACGGACTCATGGCTCAGAGACGCTAAGCGAAACCGATAGCCCAGTTTGGTCAGCGCATCATCAACAATCGGTCGATAATCGCTGGGTATCGCTCTCGATTTCAGGTTGATCGTGCTGGCGTGCTGCTTGACCGCCCAGTCAAAAATGCCCTGCACTTCGGCACGCGTATAGTGGAAGGTGTTCTTCCAGTCCTGCATATATGAACAGATTTCCAGACTGACCGGCGCACGTTTCCAGGCATCGTTAAACCCCGAATAGCTCTGCTGTGCTGCCAGTAATCGCTGCGGGTAATCATCGGCCATATGGCTCCAGGAGTCCGAAAATACGCGCAGGTCACCCCAGCAATCCGCCCGCCATCCAGCCCCTCGCGCCACCGCATTCGCCAGGCTTTGCCCACCGCTCATCAACATTATTTTCGGCGTCGAAGGGAAGGCAGAAAAGTGCATTGCGACGTAGCGGTCTAACTGCGCGGTGGTGTACTGCTCCAACAGTGGTTTCAGATCAAGGAAATTGCTGTTATGCCATTCACCCCAGGCCCCCACCATGCCGATATCCACAAAAGCGAGATTCTCATTACCGTCGTAGCGTTTTCCGAATGCGTTCAGCAGACGCTGGCTGTACTCAATAAACAGCGGGTCGCTTAAATCCGGAATAAATGTTTTATTATCGGGCGTCCAGCGGCCTTTCACGCCTTTTTTAATCAGCCAATCGGGAATTTTGGTGCCATCCCCCGGATCGGCAAGCACCATAAAGCGCAGCCCGACATTCATCGCGGGACGATGCGCTGCCGCGTATTTGAAGGCATCATCCACCAGCGCAAAATTATACTGACCTTCAACAGGTTCCAGCTCTCGCCAGTAAAATCGCTCGTATTCAAATCCGGTATTGGGATAATCCGCCAGACCCAGCGTTTCACCGTACCCCTGATGAAAACTTGCCACGCCAATCCCCGGATTGGTTAGCGGGCCCGTTAATGCTTTGGGGGTTACGGTCGTTAATGCGGACATAACCGCCAACGGAAAGGACATCAACAACAGCGCAGAAACCCATTTACACTTCATCGCAGTGACGCCCTCCACAGGTTTGTTTACGCTAGCGGTTTTTCAGACTTAACCACCAGTCCCATATACCCACATGAAAATTTTGGAACACATCAATACCTAATGCTGATTTGATCATATACAGCGTCAGCAATACGCAGCAGGTAACGAACAACACGGCTATCAGCAGCAAAAAAGTGAGCAATATTCTCGACAGGGTCGACTCCTGACGATGCTGCCGACGCAAATCTCTGCCAAACAAAAAAACCAGATAATAGCGTTTACTGAAAAAGGGAAAGCTTCGGCGAATATCGATCTGATGCCGCGAAGTCAGAGTCGAGGCCAGGATCGCTTTTTCCACCCCTTCTTTTTGTTCAGGGGTCAACCCTTGCGCAATCGGCTCGTCAAGATGAGCATAAAATCGTTCGATGACGGGAGGACGATTTTGAGGACTGGTCAAAATTAACCTATATCTTTATCAATTGAGTGATAGACGTTAATTGTCTTTTTGGCGATTTCATGCCAGTTATAGTTTTGCAAATATACACGATAGTCCACGCTATTGGTTGCCGCCCACTCGGTTAATTTTTCGGCCAGGCTGGTCACATCCCCCACCTTAAAATAGGCCTCGGACGGCAGTTGAACTTCGAGGTTAGCCGGAATATCACTGACGACGGCAGGAAGAGAAAATGACATTGCTTCCAGCAGCGCAATGGGCAATCCTTCATGGTATGAAGGCATCACAAACAGCTGTGCCTGGGAAAACACCGCCTGAAGCTCATCACCACGCAAGAACCCCGTCATCACAACGCCAGGGGTGTCCGCGGCAAGCTTTTTGAGGCGAATGCTGTATTCGGTCGGATGATCCGCATCGCCAATTAACACTAACGGCATAGTTAAACCGCTGCGCTGATAAGCGGCAATAGCATCATGCATCCCTTTTTCTTCCACAAATCGCCCAACCACCACGAGGTAGTTTTTCGGCTGCAGCCCAAAGCGGGAGAGCGTATTGTCGATGGTCAACGCAGATAACGACCGCGGCTCGTTGACGCCATTGTGAATTAAATGCGCATCATAGCGGCCATGTTTTTTCTGGATCAGTTGATTAATAACGTCTGAAATCACAATCACTTCGTTGGCATATCTCACCGCCCAACGCTCACCCAGCAGCAATATTTTTTTGGCAACGAATCCCCATTTTTGACGATCGTAATCAGGTCCATGGTGGGTGAAAACCACCTTTTTCCCTAACATACGTAATAATGGGATCACAAGCCCGGGTCCGATAGCATGGACATGCACAATATCCGAATGGTCGATACTTGTCCTAAATGCCGATAAAACAGAATGGACAATCGCTTCCAGCGAGCGCTTTTTGGGTGCCCACAGCGCGTAGGTTTCAACTTTCTTATATAACGATCGTTTGTAATTTACATACGGCGAGCGTGCAATCACGCAAATATCAACGTCCAACTGCTGCTTAATGGCAGGATATAGATTCTGACAGTGTGTCTCCACCCCACCCAATACATCGGGAATACCACGCGTACCAAAAACCGTTATTTTTTTACTCATACTATGGCCTGCTCAGCAGTTCTTTATAGAGCGCCAGTAGGGTATCCATATGTTTACTCAGCGCATATTTTTCACTCAATCGCGCACGCCCCTGTAAGCCCATGACCCGCGCCTTCTCTGGCGAGTCGGCCAGTGCATCCATCGCATTTGCTAACTCCTGCGCATTGCCAGGTTCGAATAAAATCCCTTCGATACCATCACGAATTTGTTCCGGGATGCCGCCGATGCGCGATCCAATCACTGGCTTGCCTAAGGACATCGCCTCTAATATCGCCATAGAACAGTTTTCATAGCATTCTGAAGGAAGGATCACTGCCCGTGCATGCTTAATAAGGTTATCGAGAGCTTCCCCTTGTTGCACATAACCTAAAAACTCAACGTCCGGGTATTGGGCGACTAATTCGTCGTGCAGGGGACCGTGACCCACAATTTTCAGCGGCGCTTTGTTCTGCATTTTCTCATGCGCCGCCAATAACGTTGCCACGCCCTTTTCACGGCTCAGGCGACCGAAGTACAGCATATAGCCCGCATCGCTTACCTCATCCAGAGGACGGCTGTCATCAACGCCATTGACGATGACATCAATGCGCGAATTCGGCAGCGTACGCAACAATACGCCGCGTAAAAAGACGCTCGGCGAAACGATCACATCCAGCGCCTGGTAATTTTGCGCAATATATTGCCAGGTCGCCTCTAAAGAGAGCAGGAGGCTTTTTGAAGCAGAGCCTTCCTGGCAACGATACCTGAAGGCATTGAAAACCGTCCCGGTAATACAGGAATCACACACTTTACCGTCGCGCAGCATGGAATAGGCAGGACAGACGATCTTATAGTCATGCGCGGTCAGCACCGTTTTGCAGCCAAAATTGCGGGCCACTTTAATCAACGCCGGCGTCAACTGATGGTAAATGTTATGGAAGTGGACGATATCCGGACGCTCTTTTTGTAGTAGCGCCAGCATCTTTTTGCAGGCCTGCGAATTATGAATAAAGTTAACCGCCGTTTTGAGCCCGCCCAGCAGATTGCTCTCTTGGTGGTAGTCCACATTGCCGACGAAATAATCCGCATAGTCCGAAGGGAAATTATTCTCATGCTGCATCGAGAAATCAATAACCTGTACTCCGGCCTGTTTCAGCATCTCGCGCTCTTGAAAATAAACGGTTTCCGCGCCGCCTTTAATGAAAAAAAATTTATTCACTAATAAAACTTTCATTGCGCCAGCCTTAGTTATTCATGAATGATTTTACTGTCAGGCGGAGTCAACGGATCGCGTACTGGTTTAGTCAACCCTTTAACAAGTCCCGCAGAAAGCACGGCCAGGTTCATTACGCTCTGCAATCCGTTCAATAACGATCGATTCTGCACGGTTTTCAAGATAATAAAGGCTAGCAAGGGTAGAAATGCAATATCGAAAAGTTCGAGATTGAAGGTCACCGCCGCAATAAACAAGGCAATCAGATACACAGAAAAAATCGCCTCGTTCTTAACCATTTTTAACGCTTTGCCGAAATAAGGTTTTCCCCACGCACAACGTAAAAGCTCGCCCGGTGCCTGATAGTATCCACTTTTCCAGCGGTGCTTCAGCATCTGAAAGGTCGGCATGGTATGCGAAGTATGAATAAAATACGGAATATTCAGGCGGCGTAGTTTATAACCCGCATCGAGCAAACGCAGGCCCAGTTCGGCTTCTTCATAAGCGTGCAAATTACGGTTGGTGAGATAACCAATTTTCTCAATCGCAGAGCGGCGATATAACCCACCACCGCCTAAATGGTCGCTATCTCCAAGCGGATAGATTTTACTAATACGCTGCTTACGCGATTTAAATTCATAGTTAACGGCATCGTCCATTTCAACGGTTCCCGCGACACCTGCATATTCCGGCTCAGCCTGCAAAAAAGCGACAGCCTGATCCACAAAGCCCTCTTCCAGCTCCATGTCGCCGTCCATCAGCAACAGATATTCCCCTTCACTATACAGATAACCTAACTGATGCCCGACGCCGCAGCAGCGATCGCCTGGGTCAGTTAAAGAGACCACGGTCACCCCTTTATCGATCGCAAGCTGTTGGGTGTTATCCGTTGACAGGCTATCTGCCACTATAATTTTATGTGGATAATCAACAAGCTGTCTGCGGATACTGTCTATCGTTTTCTCAATACATTCAGATTCATTGAGTGTTTTAATACTCACTGAAATAAACGGTTTTTGGTCCATACAATTACCCTACACAGCGAAGGACGGTTCGACGAATCACTAAACTTGATCCTAGTGATAAATAGAACAGGAATTGTAACATCGGTGTAATCATCAGTATCTGGCTGTAAGGTAAGCTAATTAAGCAACTGATAGCAAAAGCGTTAAACGCCGGTGCAAAGCTCAGCAACTGAAGATCCTGCTGGTCCAGTTGTTCAAGCGTCAGTAATGGCTTTGGCTGACAAACTTTCAGGATATAAATGAATAAGCTAATAAAAAGTAACGTGCCGATCACCCCGACTTCCCACAGCAGCATACTCAGGGAAGTCGAGTCGAGAATTAAGTTATAAATGATATTCAAAAAGCCCGGCGACACCGTACTCCCGCTGTTAGTGGCGTTGAGCCCGTAGCCAAATAATGTTCCTGAAAGCCCCCACAGATCGTTATTTTTCAACCAGAACAGGAACGTCGTAAAGCGCCCTAACTCCCCGGTAGACATGATGTAGTTTGGGTCAAAAATATAGCTTAAGGAGTCGATGAAAATGCTTAACGAGCTTTTCGACGGATCGCCGCCAAACGCGGAAGAATAATAGTACGCGAGGATCACTATCGACAGGCTAATAAGCAGCAGCATGCCCGCCACAATAACCAACAGCGTCTTCAGATTAACCTTACTGACGTCTTTGACGTAGCTCGGTGAGATCCACACCCACGCGAGGAACAGAGGTGACAGCAGAATAACGAACTTCACTTCACCAATAATACATAGCCCGATCCCAAGAACAATGTGCAGCGCCATGGACTTGAACGTGGTCAATCCGTGCTTATACTCAGAGACTTTTAACAACATAATCAACAAGCAAAACAGGCCCATCGCAGCAGTGTTACCGCCCCCCATGGGGTCACCGCCAAACGTACCAACCACGGAGTCCCATTTCTCATCTTCGCCACGCACTGCAACGCGCTGGGGAACGACCAGCAAAACCTGATAAATCATTACCGGGATTTGCGCGTAAAACACCCAGTACAGATAGCGCGTTGCACGGTAAATCTGCGACTCCCGGCAAAATCCCAGCAGCAAACAGATCATCACCAGTGACAATGCGATTTCATTTTTAAATGCCACAATCGCGACGGTGATCCCACCCTGAATCAGCGTCGATGTTCCGGCCAGTATCAGGAACGAAAAATACAATGCCAGGACAATCGTCTCCTGCGCATCCAGCTGCAGCGAGCCATCACGCGTCTGCATCACCAATAATCCCACCATCAACAGGGTCAGGAAAAAGGGGATCCACAGCACCGACTGCATGCCGGTAAAGTATTGCACCAGGCCACACAGGATCAGCGTGATAAAGCTAAAAACCTGTAAATAGTATCCGGTATTCAGCGTCATAGTATCACCGGCTTGTCTTTCAGAAGATTGGCTCGCTTATTCATTTTCAGATAAATGAAGGCGTAGCGAATAAATGTCAGTGAAGAAAACAGGATAACCGACGTGGCATAATCTTTATGAAAATAGGGAATGACGACAAATGCGAATAACACAATCGCCAGCTGTTCCAGTTGGATACGCAGAAAATAGCGGTGGGAACCAAAAATAAGCTCAATCACCGTCAGAGGGCTTATCGCCAGCGCCGGGAATAAATAGGGCAACATGTAGCGCGACGTCTCAATGGAGTTAATCCAGTCTTCGCTAAAGCCCAGACGCATCACTATTGGATAGAAAATAAACACCCCGAGAGTACAGACAACCCCCAGAACCAACAATAGCATCCGCACCCTGGTATATTCCTGATAATTAAAGGTGTTATTTCTGAAGTCGATAGACCACTTGGAAAAAATAGTATTGCGCACTGCGTTGCCGATGATCACCACCGGCGCCAGGCAAAAGCGGCTAACCACGGAAAAATAACCTGCCGTCAGCGCCGAGAACCAAAAGTTAATCAACATAATCGGCAAATTGCTGCTGGCCATCGCCAGCACTTCCGCACTACCGACTTTGGTAATGTGATGGATATTTTGTTTGAAAAAATGCCAGTTACTGGCAGGTCGCAAATGTCTGGCCGCCACGGAACGAATATCAAACGAATGCAAAATACAGCTTATGGTCAGCACCATCGTCGCGCAGGCCCATGACCAATAAAACAGTTGCACCTGATGCGTAACCAGAACCGAAAGTAATACCACCACAGAGACAGAGATGCGCTGGAAAATCAGAAAACGAAAATTGGCCGTGCGCAGCGACAGGTTTTCCGAGATTAAAACCCACGCCGTCGCCAGCGTCAGCAAATAAAGGAACAGGATATTCTGGTGAAACAGCCACGCTGTCAGTACGGCGTACGGTAAGGCAATGATCGTGCTTTGGAGCAGGCAAAATACGACGTTCTGTACCAGTTCGTCGTCGTGCTGTTTTGGAATTAAAAGCTGCGATGCAAAGGTACACACCTGCGCGCCCACCACGGCGATGCTGTAATTGAGCGCATAAAGCCCCACCTCAGACATATCGTACTTGTGTGAAATCAACCAGATAGACAGCGCACCAATCAACTGCGAGATGACTGATGAACCGGCTATCGTGGAAGCGCTCTTCAGTAGACTCATACCCGGCCTGGCGTCGTCATCAGTTGATCGGTACTGAAGTTAAGTGAACGCAGACCCTCCTGGGTTTCAAGATCTTTTTCTTCAACCGCATTGAGTACCGCGCCAATCACCACGCCGTTATTTTCCTCAATCTTATCCAGCGCGCTGGCGATGTGTCCCGCCGACTCCACCCCGGCTTTCACTATGAAAACAACCCCATCGACGGCACGTTTGATCAGTTGAACATCCTGACTCTGATTCACAGCAGCAACATCAATAATGATGCGCTGATAATGCGATTTCAGTTCGCGCATTAAGGGTTCAACGTGCTCCGACGACAACATCAGTAAAGAAGAGATGGTGCTCTTGCCGTGCGCAATAAAGTCGAGATTATCACTGAGCGTGATCCGCGCCTGTTCCAGCTGAGTCTCTCCGCGCAGCAGCTCAGCCAGGCCTGCGGATGTGGCTGATGCCAGTTCAGAAGAAAGCCCGCCCGTATTAAAGAAATCCGCATCAATAAGCAGCGTTTTCTGGTCAAAACTAAAGGAGTTCGCTAACAGATTCGCCAACAAAGAACGCCCATCACCGTGTTCCGTCGATGCCACGGCGAGCGTCTGTAATGGACGATTATCCAGCATAATCCGGGTACGGATACCGTGCACAATATCGGCATTCAGCGGGTTCTTCAGGATCATGTCCCGCACTTGCGCACGCCCTGAGGTTCCACTAAAACGACGGATTTCGCCCAGCGGGGTAACGTTGAGGCGCCTTTTCATGCGACTCAGGCTAGCGATTGAGTTATCCATCGCCGCTTTGACAATGAAATACATGATGCTGAACACAACCACCAGCATGACCACCATCACCAACAGCAGTGATTTATTCGGCTTCGCCGGTTTTAATGCAGGAACTGCGGGATCGTATAACACCGCATCGGCATTCACGCCGGACAGCGACAACTCCTGAGTACGCTGATAGAGCGATTTATACAGGTCTTCCATTTTATCTAACGACAGTTTTTGGCCGTTCCAGGCATCCCGTTTTGACGCCATTTTCTGGAAGATCTCTTTCTGCTGTTCCACCTGTTGCTGATAGTTCTTTTCATCCGCCAGCGCCGCCAGATATTGCTGACGTAAGCCGACTTTCAGCTCACCCAACACCCGTCCGGTTTGGCTTTGGATCGACTGAACATCGGCCTGTGCTTTTAAAATGGCGGGGTTTTTTGGCCCATAAACTTTGCGCAGTTCAGACAACGTACGCTGCGCCTGAATCAACGCAATGCGCAGATCCTGAATCTGAGCATGGTTAGAGACCGAAGGCAGCGAGATAACGCTCTCGGCGGACTTCCCTGCTCCATTCACTTCGTTATAAACGGATTCAGCGGCAACACGACGTTGGGTCGCGTCGGCCAGACGATTGGTCACGATACTTAACTGCTCGGTTTCAAAACCATCGATACCGCGAAAGGTCAACAGCCCGGCATTTTTCAGATAGCTTTCCATCTCTTCTTTTTGCTTCGCTATCGACTTCTGAATCTCTTCCATTTTTTCATAATTCAGTTCGCGGGCTTTCTCTACTTTCTGACGCTTTTGCTCCAGCGTATAGTTGATGAAAGCCTGCGCGACGCCGTTGGCGATATCAGCCGCAACCTGGGGCGAAGTCGATTCATAGGTAATAGAGGCGAGGTTCGTTGTCCGAATACCGATGACATTCAGGTTTTTCGACAACGTTTTCAGTGCCAGCTCCATTCTCAGTTGCCGACTTTCACTGCTATCAGCGCCCTGATCATCGGCTTTTTCCCCGGTAAATGCCGGATTTTCATCCAGCTTCATATCGCGAACGGCTTGCTCGAGCACAATTCGTGAATGCATCAACGCATATTGCGTTTCGTAGTAACCACTGCGCGTTGAATCGAAACCATCAACCTGTGGGAACGGAGAAACGTTATCGGCCTGCGCCTTAATCAGCACCGTCGCCGTTGATACATACTTTGAGGACATCATGCTGATTAACGGATAAGCCACGACCCCGGCAACGATACCGGCCAGCGCGATTTTCCAGGCGTTCTTTTTCAGCGCTTTGGCAAAGCGGGAGAATTCAACAGTGCTTTCTCGTTTTTTGCCGTTTTCCACTATTGATAGTTTCATCGTCAGAAGAACCCCATGCCAATAATCACGACATCCCCAGGATGAACAGAGTGCGTTAAATCAACATTCTCAAGCAGCTGATTGCTACCTGACAGGCGAATGTTGATATCTTGACGGTCAGCACGATCTGTAAATCCCCCCGCCTGCGCAATAGATTTCTCGACGGTAAGTCCTGGCTCATAAGCGAATCCATTCGGACTTTTCACCTCGCCAGAAACATAGTATTTACGGAACTCGGCAATACTCACCGTCACCATCGGAGTAGTAAAATAATCTCCAGTCAGGCGTTGAGTTAATTCGTTAGTCACCTGTTCAACAGTTTTATCTTTTAATATAAGAGCACCAACAAACGGGAAATTAATCTCCCCACTCTTATCCAAAATAAACCGCATCGTCATATCGGGTTGACCATGAACAGCGATATTGACAGTATCCCCTGCCCCAAGTCGGTAATCCTGCTGAACAGTAGCAGGATCGTCCATTAATCTCGGGCTGGACGTTGTGCATCCGACCATCAGGATACTGAATAGCAAAACCGCGCACAGTTCTATTATTTTCATTTTAGATCTGAACCTTAGCTTTAAGCATAATCATAGAATTATCATAACCCAACGTTCTGATGACTTCCTGATTGTCGTTGGGACCGATATAAAACGAATCAGTATCCTTATTCGAATTCAACGTATCTATTTGATATTTAATCTCAAAATTGACCGACGGCGTGTAGTCATAGCTCATGGTTACGCTAAATACCCCATCTTTATCATGCCGATCTTTATTCTGTTTTTTATAGTCTTCTGAAGTGTATGAGTAATCCAGCAAGGTAGAAAAACGGTTGCCTAACCAGAAGTGCTGGTAAGAAAGACCATACTGGGTGACTAAAATATATCCCCCAACTTCCGATGGGTCTTTAATGCTTTGCGCTGAGTGCACCGTGAAAACAGACTGCTGTAACGGCTTCCACTCCCCTTTTATATCCCAGTTTAGACCATTAAAATCATGCGAGTTTGCGTTGTTTTCAAATGTCTTGTACAACCATGAAATATTCATGTCGACATTGGTTTTTCCCGTCAACTGTGACTTCAGGCCATACAGTAAATAATACTCATTAGTGTCTTTTTCTGAGTTGTTATCATAGTGACGCTGGTTAGTAATAAAGCTATAGCGAAAACGCGTTCTGGATGTGTATTGGTCAAAAATTTCTGCCACCAGGCTATTTTCGTGCCATTCCTGTTCCTGAATGTAATTGTAGAAATCTTCACTACTCTCCTGGGCGTCAGACGTATTGCCGAACGTCAGTTTTTTGTATAACAACGCCAGTTCCGCTTTCCCGCGCCCATCCGGCGCGCCATAGCTGTAGCGCAATTCACTGTTGATAAAATTCGTCGTCAGCGGAGATTTAATCCCATACTGCTCGAATTGACCCGGTAGAAAACCCTCAGTGATCCCTCGACCGCGCGATTCGTGCCCAAGCGTATCCTCCAGATTGAGTGTTAAGCCGTGCTTGAGCCCATAGCGCCAGGCACCGTTAAAACGGAAAAAATGATCGTTATAGTTATCAGCGGAATCGCTTGAGTAGTTACGATAATCACCGGAGTACATCAGTAAATACTTATCCTGACCGCGCTCTCCGATCATACTCAAAACGGGCGCTGCGCTCTGAAACGAGGAACCGATAGCATCTCTGCTATGTGGCTGATAAGACACGTTATCATTATAACCATAGTCCACAGCGACCTTGCCCTGGAAGTCGATCCCCGCAAAGCCAATGTGTGATTTCGGTGTTAAATCAGCCCATACGGGCTGCGATATCACGATTCCGGTAATCACGAGTAATTTAGTATGCATTCTTACCGATAAATCCTTTGAAAATAGTTTTAATAATAATTTTTATATCCAACCATAAAGACCAGTTTTGAATGTACTCAATATCGTACTGAACCCTTTTTTCCATCTTATAAAGCGCATCGATTTCCCCGCGGAAACCGTTGATTTGCGCAAGCCCGGTGATCCCAGGCTTAACTTTATGGCGGATCATGTAATTTTCGACCTGTTTACGGTACTGCTCATTATGCGTAACCGCATGAGGTCTGGGACCGACAATCGACATACTTCCCTGCAATACATTGATAAACTGCGGCAGTTCATCCAGTGAGGTGCGGCGTAAGAAACTACCAAACTTGGTTACCCGCGGATCGTTTTTAGTGGCCTGAATAACCGTATCGGCGTTCTCCATAACGCGCATCGAGCGAAACTTCCAGACCTTAATTTTTTGCCCGCTAAGACCATACCGATCTTGTTTGAAAAAGACTGGCCCGCGGGAAGTGAGTTTGATTCCAATGGCAATGGCCAACATTAGCGAAGAAATCATCACCATAATGATGCTGCCAAGCACCAAATCTTCCGCCCGCTTGATAAACGACCCCGCCCCTTCAAACGGCGAACTAAAAATTCCAATAGTTTGCAGGTTGTGAATGGAGCGCAGCTTGGACATGTTGTTACTGTAGGTGTAGAAGTCAGGAACAATGTACGTATCTACGGTGGTGTCTGACATCATCGCCAAAAAATGACGAATGCGTTGTAAAGCTACCATCGGTAAAGCGATGTAGATTTCGTCTATATTTCCCTGCCGGGCTTCCTCAACCAGATTGATCACCGGCCCACGAAAGGGGCTTTTTACCTTATCGACGATATCGCCACAGCGGGATAAGGCGCGCTCATCATAAAAAGCCAGATCCAATGTGATATTAGCGTATTCATCCATTAACGCGTTTTCTGCAGCCAGACCATTGTCGGTCAGACCAATAATCGCCACGCGCATACTCTTTTTCGTTGAATATTTAAAAATGAAAAAGCGAATGTAATAAAGAAAAGGTAATGGGATGAAGTACCAGTAAATAATCGCTGAATAAAAGGGGGAAGGCAGTTTGTCTAAGTAGCCGAGAGACTCGGGTTCAGCCACCGTCATGCTGACCAGTTCGTTCAGAAAAATCGCCAGCAGCGTACAAAAAACCAACCGTTTTTGATTACGTAAACCGATCGTCTTAATCTTTTGTTGATAAATTTTAATGTATTCAGCAAACAGTAAGAAAAAGACTGAGAAGAGAATACTCAGAATGGCAATGGTGTTAAATGGCGCCAGACCTAACAGATGGGCGCTAAAAATTAACGTCGCATTGATTACAATGAAATCGACCAGCTTTAAAAAGACTGGATATCCCTGGCTGCTAATCTTTAGCGATTTTTTAAGCATATCTCAGCCCATTATTTATTGATCTTTAATTGTTTTTTTCTCATTTATGTTGCTAATTATATCACAAGTCTTAAAAACGCAATGGCACACTGTCAGTAAATGTAAAAAACAATGTAATACAATGTGATGGGTTTCGCACCATACAAATGCAACCCAATGATTTAGATGATTATTTATTGGTAATATTTTTTAATTTCATCCTTAAAAAACATGATTAATTGCAACATAAACGTCATTGACAGATCACAATTCATAAGCTACCAGTGGCTAGAATCACATGATGAGCGCCTGACAACGGGTTAACCTTACAAAAAGCAATACTTTGTCCAAACCTCGTTGCACTACGCTCAGTGATGAGAGTCCTGGAGAGCGACAAGAAGAAATCAATAAGTGTATTTATAATTCCCACCATAAAAATAACTTAGTAACACATTTACAAAGCAATGATTAGCAACCTTATTATAAATAAGGTATTTTACGAAGAGTCTGCGATTGCTTTCATTTTCACGCTCAAATTTCAAAAAAAAACGAATAGTAAAAAAATTTAGTTTAAATAATTGTAGCAACTCCGATGAGTAGAAGCGGCAAGCATGGCTTAAATTAAAACGATAGCCAATCATTGAGAAAATGCGTGTTACATATTACTAATGTCAACATTCTGCATGAACACACCTTTAACATCAGAGTTTACAGCGCTTACCAACACATCAATTTAAAATAAAGAGAAGAGAATAAATGACAGCATTAAAATTTTGTTAAAAGCAGCGTAAATCGCCCCAACGAATTATTGATAACAATGTATACACTTTTGTTAAGATATATATAAAAACACCTTCCAAAGCCATTCAATCATGCCAAAAAATTTTGTTTACTTATTTTTCGCAAATAAATAATATCCGCGCCGGATTACTTGTTGAGCAATTTACGCACGTTAATCATTTCTTTCAAATGAAGTCCTACATCATTTTTTGACGTTGATGAACTCCAGCTGAATCTGTGCCTCTGACAAGTACTTTTCTGGGTAAATAATAAATTTAACGGAGTTATGATGATGAAAACTGCACTTACCAGCAGTGTACTGGTCGCTTTGTTTGCCGCTAATGCTGGCGCAGCAGCGAATTACGTTACCACTGCCGCAACAGGTTCTAAAGCCACCGCGACGGTCCATTTTACCGGAGAAATTGTTGCCAGTACCTGCGTGGTGAGCACAGCAAACCAGTCAGGTAAAACAGTGGCATTGCCACAAGTTACCAACCAGCTATTTAGCGGCGCGGGCTCTAGCACCGGTAATACTCCGTTTACGTTGCAATTTAGCGGCTGTAGTGGGGTAACTGGAGGAAGCGGCTATGTGGTGGTCTTTACCGGTAAAACCCCTGGCAGTAACGCAGCACTTCTGCAAGCGACTCGTGGTTCGACTCCTGCCACCGATGTTGGCATCGAAGTGGATCAAGCGGGTCATGCCCTTAATTTCGCTTCAGGTAGTAATGAGGTGATATTAACACCAGATCATAATGGCGATGCACAAATCGATCTGGTCGCCAAATATCAGCAAATTGGCGCAGCGCTGCCTGCAGCTGGCACGATCACTGCGGATATGAATTACACCGTCATTTATAAATAACGGACGTTGATTGCTATGGATGGCACTCTTCCCTGAACCTGGAAAGTGCACCTGATGAATAAAATATTCTTTTACCTGTTGCTGTGTGTGGTTAGCACCGCTCACAGCGCAATTAATTTGGGTCAAACGCGCGTTATTTATAATGAGAACGATAAAGCGGCGATGTTTGACGTCAACAATAATACAGACAAGCCATATATGGTACAGACGTGGCTGGATAATGGTAATCCGGATGAGACGCCTGCCAATCTGCCAATGTTAATTACGCCCCCGATCCTGAAACTTGACGGCCATAAATCAGCCGTGTTGCGAGCTATTTATCAGGGCAACGGCTTTCCTGAGGATGTTGAATCTGTAGTGTGGATTAATGTGCAGGAAATCCCCACCATCGAGAATGAAGAAAATACCTTACAGCTGGCGCAGCGTATTCGCATCAAACTATTTTATCGCCCTGTTGGGCTGAATATGACGCTACCTGAAGCCGTTGAGAAATTACAGTGGCAGTGCCACGGTCATACTCTGCGGGCGGTCAATGCGACGCCGTTACATATCTCCCTGACGCAATTACATATTAACGGCCAAAACATTGATGCCGACATGATTGATCCGCATGGCGAACGCACGTTTGCGTTGCCACAGCAAAAAGTCAGCCATATCGGTTTTAGCTGGGTAGATGATTACGGCGGCACTAACTCGGTTAATAACGTCCCGGTATCTTGCAATTAAGCTGGGGTTGCACATGATGAAAAAAAATAAGCACCCGCAACGGTACACCCTCTTTACGCTGTCAACGCTGGCCGTGTGCATACCTGCATACGCCAGCAGCACGCCGCAGTTTAATACCCGTTTTGTACATGGTACGCAAAATATTACCTCCGTAGTGCAAATAGCCCGTAATGACGGACTTAGCGAAGGTACGTTTGAATACGATATATATCTTGACCATAGCTTCGTCGAAACGCGCAATGTTGACTTTAAAAGACGTCAACCACAAGGCAAGCCGCAACCTTGCCTGAGCGCGGACGATCTGCGCAAATACGGGATTAAAATCCCCGAGGGTAACGCCGATACCTGCGTGGAGCTCACGGCTCTGATCGCAAACAGCCGCCTGACGGCAGATGCAAACTACCAGCGCATTGATATTTCAGTACCAGAAGCGTTTCTGCTTTCGACTGCGCATGACGCCGTGCCTGAATCGGCCTATGACGATGGGATTAATGCCGCTTTTGTCGGCTACAACGCCAATACGACGCACCTGATTGAACAGGGCCAGGATCATGACTCTGTTTTTGCCAGTTTTGCCAACGGTATAAACCTGGCGGGATGGCATTTTCGCAACCAGTCTACTTTCAGCTATGCCAGCGGTTCAGGCCGTCAATGGCAGGCGGTTTCCACGTGGGTGGAACGTAATATTATTGCGCTGCGTAGCCGCTTGCGTTTCGGGCAAACCTATACGGACGACGATGTATTTGACAGCATCCAGTTTACCGGGGCACAGCTCACCAGCGATGAAAACATGTTGCCTGATAGCCAACGCGATTTTGCGCCAGTCGTTCGCGGCGTCGCCAATAGCAATGCCACAATCGAAATCCGTCAAAATGGCTATCTGATTTACAGTAAAAACGTCGCGCCGGGCGCATTTGACATTGATGATATCAACCCCAGCAACCAAAGCGGCGACCTGAACGTCAGCGTTATTGAAGCCGATGGCAGTCGGCGTAATTTCAGTGTGCCTTATTCGGCGGTCCCGAACATGCTGCGTGCAGGTAATAACCGCTTTCAGTTTACGGCAGGGGAATACCGCGACGGTTACAGCGGCGGCTGGCGGCCACGCTTTGTTCAAGGCACATTGAGTTATGGTCTCAGCTTTGGCTCCACGTTGTACGGTGGTTTCCTGACCGCAGAAAGCTATAATGCGATTGCCACCGGGATCGCGCAGGATCTGCACCAGTTCGGCGCGATCTCTTTCGATATCACTACCGCCAGAGCGCAGCTCGCCAGTGGAGATGCGTCCACAGGACAAAGTTATCGTTTCTTATACTCCAAATCGCTGAACCAGTACGGTACGGATTTCCGTCTGGTTGGCTACCGCTACAATACCTCCGGTTATTACAGCTTTAGCGACACCATTAACGAGCATAACAGCTGGTCCTCGGGCTATTACGACATCGCCTATGACGACCCGAATCAACAGCTGCGTTTTCCTGGCGAAGAGCACAACAAAAAGCATTACTACACCACTAACTACAATAATCGCCGCCAACGTTTTGAGGTCTCTGTTAACCAGCGTTTGTGGGATAATGCCTCTCTTTACGTCAGCGCCAGCCAGCAAAACTACTGGCACAACGGGAGTCACGACCGCACGATACAGCTGGGTTACAACGATACACTGGGGAAAATCAACTGGAGCGTTTATGTACAGGATACCCGTAACCAGTACGACTACCAGGACCGCAGTATCAACCTGACGCTTTCCATTCCATTCGATTTCATGGATAGCCGCGGCTTTGTCTCCACCAACATCATGCATAGCCAGCAGAATGGCGACAGCTACTCCACCAGCTACAGCAATACAGCATTTGACGATCGTCTGAGCTGGGGCGTTCAGGGCAGTACCACCGATCGACAGGATTCCTCTGCCGGGGTTAACGCCGCCTGGCAAGGTGACAAGATGAATGTTCAGGGGGGCTACAGCGCAGGACGCAACTACCAGAATATGAATATGGGCATCAGCGGCGGGGCAATGCTGCACGCAGGCGGCGTGACGCTCATGCACTCTCCTGGCGATACCATGGTGTTGGTCGAAGCCAAAAATGCCGACGGTGTCCATATCCAGCAACAAAATGGCGTGGCAATTGACGGTAACGGCTATGCGGTCCTTACCGCCGCAGACGCATGGCATTACAACGTGGTGAGTCTGAATACCGCTGATATTGGTGCCGGGCTGGATATTCCGCAGGCACAGAAAAAAATTGTTCCAACAGAGAAAGCCATCGGCAAAGTGGTGTTTGAAACCTTCAGCGGCCGCAACTATCTGGTCAATGCCGTCATGCCCGGCAATATTGCCCCCCCGGTCGGCGCGAACGTACGAGATACGAAAGGTCGTAGCCACGGTCTGGTCGGTATGCATGGCGCACTGTATGCCAGCGGCGTGGAGGACAATTCTCGCCTGGAAGTGCGCTGGGGCTCCCACGCAAATGAACACTGCTTTATTCAAATGCCGGATAACCATAACCAGCCGGTGAAGAAAATCGGATATACACAAATTACCGCCCAGTGCGTCGGCTCGTAAGGTGCAATCAATGAATCCGTTAAAAATAGTTAAACTCGTGGTGCTGCTTTGTTTGCCGATATTCAGTTGTGCAAGCTATGCGGTTACCTGTACAGCAAACAGCGTCTCCGTACACGTTGATCCCATTAAAATCAGCCACAGTACCACCGCTGGGGACACCGTTTGGGTGTCCAATCCACAAACCGTTAGCGTCACTTGCCGCGACACAGACTATATGCCCCACGGCGAAGCCGCCAGAATCTACATCGACCCTGATCATGAGTTTGCGCATTTTCTGCAGGGAACCAATATGAAACTGGTGGTGAGCATTGATGGTCGCCCCTACGATCAAAGCGCCCAGGCCGTCACCACCCAATATCAGGCAACGTTGCCCCGAGCAGGTTCAGACAACTACTGCAGGAGTAATAACCACAGCCATACCAGTGACTGCCAGGCGCGCCCACAAACATTTTCTTTCACCTTTAACCTCAGTCTGGTCGCTACCGGAAAACTCCCGGATCCTTTGCCTGCGCTGGCCGGTCGCACCATCAACAAAGTTTTCGTCGTCGACGGTATTGGCAGCATTAACGCCTGCGGTTCGCATTGCTCCACCAGCAATCCGGCAAAAAACTTTGGCCCCGCGCTTAATGGCCTGAATAACATCAGTTATATCAACTGCGAACCGATCGTCTCTATCAGCTCTGACAAAGGAACGGATACCGTCGAGTTTGGCAGGATCAGCATTACCGAAGCAAAAGTGGGAAAAGATAACAGCCACAGTAAACAGTTTGCCGTTATTGCCGCAGAAGCCGCCGGGAAGCATGAATGTCGCGGCATCAACTACGCGGTAACGTTTACCGGCACCACGAGCAACAGCGGCGCAGTTTTTACCGGTCAGGGTACGCCAGATATCGGCGTTACGCTCCAGGATGCTGCACACCCCGGCTCCGGGGACATTATCAGCGGCAACCGTATCGATTTTGCCAGCAGCGCGTTTACCAACCAGAGCGACAGCCGACGCAAAGAGTTCATGGCAACCCTGTTCTGGCTGAAGAATCCTCCCCAACCCGGCACATTTAGTATCCCTGTCAATGCAACGGTGACCTTTAAATAACAGGCGCAGGACGATGCTGATCGTCCTGAGCGTCTCGCACCAGGCATAAAAACCGCAGTCGTACGCTTAACCCGCCTAATGTTTCACTCCGTGATAGCTGAGGGTGCGTGCGGTGCAGACGAGCAATGTCGTTGACCAGCGCCAGGCCTATCCCGGCGCCAGGGACATTACCGACGTTATCAAGGCGATGAAACGGTAGCAGCGCCTGGTGCACCATCTGCTCATCGATACCCGGCCCGCTATCTTCAACCACCAGCACCACCGCCTCTCCTTTTCGCAGCAGACGGGCGGTTACCACACCATGCGGCGGCGTATATTTCAGTGCGTTATCCAGCAGATTCCCGCACAGTTCGCCAAGCAGGACTTCATCGCCCTCAATCCACACCGCATCCTGTTCCCCTTCATAGCCCAGATCGATCCCTTTACTGCGCGCCTGCGCCAGTCGCGTGAAACAACTGCTTTGCACCACCTCATACAAATTAACCGGCGAGAAGTGCCTTTCTCCTTGCTCTTTGCGCTTCACAGCCGACAGCTGTAACAGCCTTTCCGTCAGTTGAATGGTGTTGTCCAGCGTGGAGCTCATGGCTTGCAGACTCTCATACCATTGCTGCGGCTGCTGGCTGGCGAGGGCCACCGACGCCTGAGTTTTTAGCACCGCCAGCGGCGTTTTAAGCTGATGGGAAGCATCCGCGCTGAAGCGCTCCTGGCGAGAGATCAGGCCGCGAAGTCGGTCCAGATAACGGTTGAATGCCACAATCAACAGACGGGTTTCCGACCACGGCAGCAGCTCCGGCAGCGGCGTCAGCAGCCCAGGCTCGCGACGCACCATCAGCGATGACAGCTGGCGCATCGGGCGTAACACCCGACGCAGCAGCCAGCCGACCAGCACCAGCGTGAGCAGCACCAGCAGCCCTTGCGAAACCCACGAGGAAAACAGCAGCTGTCGCGCCAGGTAACGTCGCGATTGCAGCGTTTCGGCGACATAAATCTCGGCCATGCCGATAATGCCGCCCTCGTTGACGGGCTGCAGCAGACGCGCCACGCGAATTGCCTCCCCGCGATATTCAGTGTGATAAAACCACGCCAGCGCCGGATAAAGCCGCGTACGCGATGTCGCAGGCGGCATCGCAGGTAAATCGTCATAACCTGAGATAACCTTCCCCGCCGGATCGACCACCTTGTAATACAACCTGTCGTTCATATTCAGCTCAAAGCTGTCCAGCACCACCCACGGCACATTCACTTCCAGCTGTTTGTTGTGCACCACCAGTCGCTCGGAGACGGTTCTGGCAGACGAGAGCAGCGTCCGGTCATACGCCTGCGTCGCCGCCTGTAGCGCGCTGACATAGCTGTTAAATGCCGACAACCCCCACAACAACATGAGCGGCAAACCCAGAAACATCAGCAGTTGCAGGTACAACGATTGGGGTTTAACCCACTTCATCGCTACGCTCCAGCACATAGCCCAGCCCGCGCAGCGTGGCGATGCGCACATCGCTTCCCTGTAGCTTTTTACGCAGACGATGGATGTACAATTCAATGCTTTCGGGGCTGACCTCATCGTTTAGACTGAAGACCTGTTCAAACAACTGCTGACGCGAAACCGGTCGCAATCGACGGTACATCAGCACCGTCAGCAATGCCTGTTCGCGCGGCGTGAGCGCCAGCGGCTGCCCCTGCAACAGAAAATAGCCCTCATCGTGAAACGCCAGTTCGCCCAGTTGCTGTATGCCCTGCACCTGCCCCGCACTGCGGCGTAGCAAAGCCCTCAGCCGCGCATCCAGCTCCTCGATTTCAAACGGTTTTGCCAGATAATCATCGGCCCCGACGTTCAATCCTTTCACCCGATCGGCCACCGCGCTGCGCGCCGTCAGCAGCAGAACAGGAAGCGTCTGCCCGCGTTTGCGCAGGCGCTGAACGACGTCAAGACCATCCAGTCCCGGCATATTGATATCCAGCACCGCCAGCGCGTACGTTTCGCTATGTAAAAGATGGTCGGCCGCCAGCCCATCAAAAACGCAGTCGACGGCAAAACCGTTTTGCACCAGCGCTTTCTCCAGCCAGTGAGCTAACTCACGGTTATCTTCCGCTAATAAGAGACGCATATCACATCCTGTAAAGTTTCTGCCGCATTGAAAGGGAATTGAAAGGTTAATGTTTTAACAATCATGCAACCGAACTGCTACACATCGGCTCACATAATCACAAAAATCTTCTTCCGTACCCGAAAATCCGGTTTTCCGGCGTGAGGATAAACAATGAAAAAACAGTTACTTCGTACCCTTACTGCAAGCATTTTACTGATGAGTACCTCTGTTCTGGCGGAACAAGCGCCATCGCGCACAGAATGTATCGCCCCTGCTAAACCTGGCGGTGGTTTCGATCTCACCTGTAAGTTGATTCAAGTGAGCATGATGGAAACCGGCGCTATCGAAAAACCGATGCGCGTAACCTACATGCCCGGCGGCGTTGGCGCCGTGGCCTATAACGCGATCGTCGCGCAACGTCCGGCTGAAGCGGGTACCGTAGTGGCATTCTCCGGCGGCTCGCTGCTGAACCTGTCACAAGGGAAGTTTGGTCGCTACGGCGTTGATGATGTCCGCTGGCTGGCAAGTGTGGGCACTGACTACGGCATGATTGCCGTACGCCAGGACTCACCATGGAAAACGCTGAAAGATCTGCTGACGGCTATGGAGAAAGATCCTAACAGCGTGGTCATTGGCGCAGGCGCCTCTATCGGTAGTCAGGACTGGATGAAGTCGGCGCTGCTGGCGCAAAAAGCCAACGTCGATCCACACAAGATGCGCTATGTGGCCTTTGAGGGCGGCGGCGAACCGGTCACCGCGCTGATGGGGAATCACGTCCAGGTGGTTTCCGGCGATCTCAGCGAGATGGTGCCTTATCTTAGCGGCGACAAAATCCGCGTGCTCGCCGTGTTCTCTGATCAACGTCTGCCAGGCCAGTTAGCTAACGTGCCAACCGCCAAAGAGCAGGGTTATGACCTCGTGTGGCCCATCATTCGTGGTTTCTACGTTGGACCAAAAGTCAGCGACGCCGAGTATCAGTGGTGGGTTGATGCCTTTAACAAACTCCAGCAGACCGATGAGTTTAAAAAGCAGCGCGATCTGCGCGGCCTGTTTGAATTCAACATGAGCGGTAAGCAGCTCGACGAATACGTGAAAAAGCAGGTCACGGATTACCGTGAGCAGGCGAAAGCCTTCGGTCTGGCGAAATAAGCGCAGAGGCAAAGATGATGAGCGATCGTATTTTTGCAGGTATCTGGCTGTTGCTCTGCATAGCCGGGCTGTTCGTGGCCTGGCAAATCACCAGCGAATACAGCTATGAGCCGGTTGGGCCGCGTCCCTTTCCGCTTGGCATTATCAGCCTGATGCTGGTATGCGCCGTGGCGCTGCTGTTGCGCCATCCCGACACCATCAGTTGGCCCCGCCGTCACGTGCTGCAAAAGCTGCTGACGATGGTGATTGTTCTGTTGATGTACGCCTGGGGTTTCGAATGGCTCGGTTTTCCCATCTCCACCGCCATTCTCACCGTGGTAATTGGCATGCTGTTCGGCGCAACCATTCCGGCTGCGGGTATTTCCGGCGCGGTACTCGGCATTCTGCTGTGGTATGCCTTTGACCGACTGCTTGACGTCACCTTACCACTCGGCGCCTGGCTGGGTTAACGGAGAAACGATGGATACCTGGATTTATCTTTCTCAGGGTTTCGCGGTGGCCATGACGCCGGAAAACCTGGTCATCGCCCTGATTGGCTGTTTTGTCGGTACCATTGTCGGACTGTTGCCTGGTCTTGGACCCATTAACGGCGTGGCGATCCTCCTGCCTCTGGCCTTCGCTTTGCATCTGCCTGCAGAATCTGCGCTGATCCTGCTGGCTACGGTCTACATAGGTTGCGAATACGGCGGACGTATCTCCTCCATCTTGCTGAATGTTCCCGGCGATGCGGCGGCGATTATGACCGCGCTGGATGGCTACCCGATGGCGCAGCAAGGCCGCGGCGGCGTTGCGCTCTCTATCTCGGCGGTCAGCTCTTTCATTGGTTCGCTTATCGCTATCGGCGGCATCATTCTGTTTGCCCCGGCGTTAGCCCAATGGTCGCTGGCCTTCGGTCCGGCGGAATACTTTGCCTTAATGGTTTTCGCCATTGCCTGCCTCGGCAGCATGATGGCGCAAAACCCGCTGAAATCATTTCTGGCAGCGCTTATCGGTCTCGGCCTTGCGACCGTCGGCGTAGACGCCAATACCGGGGTTTATCGCTTTACCTTTGACAGCGTTCATCTCTCCGACGGTGTGCAGTTTATCGTGGTAGTGATTGGGCTGTTCTCAGTCTCTGAAATACTGTTAATGCTGGAACATACCAGCAGTGGCCAGACGCTGGTGCGTAAAACGGGCCGCATGTTATTTAACGCCAAAGAAGGTGCGCAGTGCGTTGGCGCAACCCTGCGTTCATCGGTGATTGGCTTTTTCGTCGGCGTCCTGCCCGGCGCGGGCGCAACCATTGCCAGCGCTATCACCTATATGACCGAGAAAAAGCTCAGCGGCAATAGCGAAAGCTTCGGCAAAGGGGATATACGCGGCGTGGCGGCCCCCGAAGCCGCCAACAACGCCTCGGCCTGTGGCTCCTTTATCCCGATGCTGACGCTCGGCGTACCGGGCTCCGGCACCACGGCGGTGATGATGGGCGCGCTGACGCTGTACAATATCACCCCGGGTCCGGCCATGTTCACCGAACAGCCGGACATCGTCTGGGGGCTGATTGCGGCGCTGCTGATTGCTAACGTGATGCTGCTGGTGATGAACATCCCGTTGATCGGCCTGTTTACCCGTATGCTGACCATCCCCTTGTGGTTTTTGGTACCGGCTATCGCGGCAGTCTCCGCGGTGGGCGTGTATGCCGTCCACAGCACCACTTTCGATCTGGTGCTGATGGTTGCCCTCGGCGTGCTGGGCTACATATTGCGCAAAATGCACTTCCCGATGTCGCCGTTGATTTTAGGCTTCGTTCTCGGGGAAATGCTGGAGCAGAACCTGCGTCGGGCGCTGTCTATCAGTAACGGTAATATGGATATTCTGTGGGCCAGCGGCGTGGCGAAAGTGCTGCTGGTGATGGCGGTACTGGTTATCGTGGTCCCACCAGTGCTACGCCTGATTCGTAAACGTAACAGCAAACCGCAGGTGGATATCAGTTAATAATATGCCGGATAGCGGCGCTGACGCGCCTTATCCGGCATTTTCATCTTAATTCCTGAACGGCACTGAGTACATGCTCAACAAACCGCGTCAGCTTAGGCAGCGGACGCAAATCTTGTCGCCACAGTAGATGAATCGGCCGCGGCTGCGGCGTAAACTTTTCCAGTATCCGAATCAGTTTCCCGGTAGCCAACTCTTGCGCCAGCAGCACCTCCGGTTGCAATAACAGTCCGGCCCCCGCTACCGCCGCCATACGCAGGCCATGACCATCGTTACAGCGCAGGATCGCATCGCGCTTCCATCTGACTTCGCCCGTCACGCCAGGCAGTATCCATTCGTTGCGAGCCGTCCACACGGTATGGGACAGGCACAGATGATCCACCAGATCCGCAGGCGTAAGGGGCGTGCCATGACGGGCAAGATAATCCTTTGATGCACAGATCGCCATACGGTAAGGACACAGGTATTTCGCCACCACATCAGTCTGATGGATATCGCCAATACGGATCGCCAGGTCGACGCCTTCATTCACCAGATCAACCATCCGGTTGGTCAGATCCAGCTCAATGCGCACGTCTGGCCAGGCCTGTAAAAACGCAGCGGCCAGCGGCGAGATAACGCAAGCGCCAAAAGAAGTAGGCGCGCTAATGCGCAGCGTCCCCGCAGGGGCCAGCCGCAGACGCTCTACCGAACGCTCGGCTATCGACACCTGCTCCAGCACGCGGCGGGCTTCTTCAAAATAGACACGCCCGGCATCGGTCAGGCTCTGGCGGCGAGTATTGCGCTCCAGCAGACGCGTGCCAAGCTGTGCTTCCAGTTGGGTGATATATTTTCCCACCATCACCGCAGACATCTCGAGTCTTGTTGCCGCGGAGGTAAAGCTTCCGCTCTCCACCACGGCGATAAACGTTTCCATGCCGCGCAGCTTATCCATATTACAAACCTCTGGTTAGTAATCATCTAACTTATAGCCAGTTTATCCGATTTCATTTTCATTAAAGAATAGCGGCTCACACTATTCTGGAGGTGGTTATGAAAATCGTCATTATTGGTGCCAGCGGTACAGTGGGGCGCGCAGTCACAGAAACGTTAAGCCGTAAACATGAGGTGATCCGCGTAGGTCGCACGCAGGGAGATTACCAGGTCGATATCACCTCGCAGGAGAGTGTCGAGGCATTGTTTGAAAAAGTCGGTCGGGTAGATGCGATCGTTTCCGCCACCGGCAACCTGTTCTTTGGCCCGCTGTCGACAATGACCGACGAGGACTTTAATCAGGGATTACAGGATAAGCTGTTAGGCCAAATACGTCTGGCATTAACCGGGCAACATTTCCTCAATGATGGCGGCTCGATTACGCTAATTAGCGGCATTATCGCCCATGAACCCATCGCACAAGGGGCGAATGCGGCAACGATCAATGCCGGACTGGAAGGATTTGTGCGCGCTGCTGCCTGTGAGCTAGGTCGTGGTCAGCGCATAAACCTGATAAGCCCAACCGTACTCAGTGAATCCGCCGAAGCATACGATGGTTTCTTCCCAGGCTTTGAAAGCGTCCCCGCCGCTACCGTTGCCAATGCCTATCGCCGCAGCGTGGAAGGCATCCAAACCGGACGCATTTATAAAGTCGGTTACTGATTTTGCTGCTGCCGTTGAGTTACCCTCAGCGGCAGAATAATTAACTCTTTGTTTTAAAATAACATTACCTGTCCTCCCTTTTCCTCTCCGTACTTAACCTCACTTTTTATAATGTTAAATAATTGTTGTTTTTGATCACAAATAATAAACAAACAAGCCCATTCTGTGCGCGTTTTTCAAAAATGTAGATATTTTTAATTTATGGCTACGAAACGAGCTGCGCCATATCTCCCTGACAATCTACTGAGAGGAACGATTTGATGAACGCACTGACTGCCGTAAAACCGAACGCTGATGATCCAGCCCAGCACTACAGCGGTTTCACGTTGAAACCATCAGCCCAGTCCCCACGCCTGCTGGAGCTGACTTTTTCCGCTGAAACCACTGAGCAATTTCTGAAAGCCGTAGCGCAGTGGCCGGTGCAGGCACTGGAATACAAATCCTTCCTGCGCTTCAAAGTGGGCAAGATCCTCGACGACCTGTGCGGCAATCAGTTGCAGCCTTTGCTGCTGAAAACGTTGCTCGATCGTGCCGAAGGCGCACTGCTGATCAACGCTGTTGGCGTAGATGATGTGGCACAGGCTGAAGAGATGGTCAAGCTGGCGACGGCGGTAGCGCATCTTATCGGGCGCTCCAATTTTGATGCGATGAGCGGTCAATACTATGCCCGTTTTGTGGTGAAAAACGTTGATAACTCAGACAGCTATCTGCGCCAGCCGCACCGTGTAATGGAGCTGCATAACGACGGAACCTACCTCGAAGAAATCACCGACTATGTGCTGATGATGAAGATTGACGAGCAGAACATGACCGGCGGTAACTCGCTGCTGCTGCACCTCGACGACTGGGAACATCTGGATCAGTACTTTACCCACCCGCTGGCGCGTCGCGCCATGCGCTTTGCCGCACCGCCAAGCAAAAACGTCAGCCAGGAAGTGTTCCATCCGGTGTTTGACGTTGACCAGCAGGGCCGCCCGGTGATGCGCTACATCGACCAGTTCGTCCAGCCTAAAGATTATGAAGAAGGCGTCTGGCTGAGCGATTTGTCCGATGCGTTGGAAACCAGCAAGGCCATTATTTCCGTTCCGGTTTCAGTCGGTAAATTCCTGCTAATCAACAACCTGTTCTGGTTGCACGGTCGCGATCGCTTCACCTCGCATCCTGACCTGCGCCGCGAACTGATGCGCCAGCGTGGTTATTTCGCTTACGCGACAAACCACTACCAGACCCATCAGTAAGCGCGAAGGAAAAAAGCGGATGTATGATTTTGTGATTATTGGCGGCGGCATTATCGGCATGTCGACCGCCATGCAGCTGATTGATGTCTATCCGGACGCCAGAATCGCGCTGCTGGAAAAAGAGTCCGGCCCGGCCTGTCACCAGACGGGCCACAACAGCGGCGTAATTCATGCCGGGGTCTATTACAC
Source organism: Citrobacter sp. Cb031 (assembly GCF_030336725.1). Taxonomy (NCBI): domain Bacteria; kingdom Pseudomonadati; phylum Pseudomonadota; class Gammaproteobacteria; order Enterobacterales; family Enterobacteriaceae; genus Citrobacter; species Citrobacter sp. Cb031. The sequence goes on along the minus strand of NZ_JAOWDA010000035.1, from coordinate 350,963 downwards.
CCCCGGCAGCCTGAAGGCGCAGTTTTGCCTGGCCGGAAATCGCGCCACAAAAGCCTTTTGCGACCAAAACGGCATCCGCTACGACGTCTGCGGAAAAATGCTGGTTGCCACCTCCGAACTGGAAATGGAGCGCATGCGCGCGCTGTGGGATCGCACCGCCGCTAACGGCCTTGAGCGCGAATGGCTGAATGCGCAGGAGCTTCGCGAGCGTGAACCCAACATCACCGGGCTGGGCGGTATTTTTGTTCCGTCGAGCGGGATCGTCAGCTACCGCGAAGTCACCGCCGCGATGGCGAAAATATTTCAGGCCAAAGGCGGTGAGATTATCTACAACGCTGAGGTCAGCGCGCTAAAAGAGCACGCTGCGGGCGTTGTCGTACATACCCGTCAGGGTCAGGAATTTGAGGGAGCGACGCTGATTAGCTGCTCTGGCCTGATGGCGGACCGACTAGTGAAAATGCTCGGCGTTGAACCCGGATTTATCATCTGTCCGTTCCGTGGCGAATATTTCCGTCTGGCGTCAGAACATAACCAGATAGTCAACCATCTGATCTACCCCATCCCCGACCCGGCGATGCCGTTTCTCGGCGTTCATCTGACCCGGATGATTGACGGCAGCGTCACCGTGGGCCCCAACGCGGTACTGGCATTTAAACGTGAAGGCTACCGTAAACGCGACTTCTCGCTCAGCGATACGCTGGAGATCCTCAGCTCTTCCGGCATTCGTCGCGTGCTGCAAAACAACCTGCGCTCAGGACTTGGCGAAATGAAGAATTCGCTGTGCAAAAGCGGTTATCTGCGGCTGGTACAAAAGTACTGCCCGAGTCTGACGCTCAAGGATCTGCAGCCCTGGCCTGCAGGCGTGCGGGCACAGGCTGTGTCGCCGGACGGCAAGCTAATCGACGATTTCCTGTTTGTCACCACGCCACGCTCAATTCACACCTGTAACGCGCCTTCTCCGGCAGCAACGTCAGCGATCCCTATCGGCGCGCATATTGTCAGCAAAGTTCATGCGCTGCTGGAGAACCAGAGTAATCCCGGACGCACGCTGCGTGCGGCACGTAGCGTGGAAACATTACACGCCGCATTCACCCGTTAAAACGATTTAGACAGGACGCAATTATGCAACTTAACGATCCAACCTTATTTCGCCAGCAGGCACTGATCGACGGCAACTGGCGTGACGCCAACAGCGGCGAGACCATCGCGGTGACCAACCCCGCCAACGGTCAGCAATTAGGTAGCGTACCGAAAATGGGGGCGGATGAAACCCGCGAAGCGATTAACGCCGCTAACCGCGCTCTGCCCGCCTGGCGTGCGCTGACCGCCAAAGAGCGGGCCAACATCCTGCGCCGCTGGTTCAACCTGATGATTGAGCATCAGGACGATCTCGCCCGTCTGATGACCCTGGAACAGGGTAAACCGCTGGCAGAAGCCAAAGGTGAAATCACCTATGCCGCTTCCTTTATTGAGTGGTTTGCCGAAGAGGGCAAACGTATCTATGGCGATACGATCCCCGGCCACCAGGCCGACAAACGCCTAATCGTCATCAAACAGCCGATCGGCGTTACCGCCGCGATTACGCCGTGGAACTTCCCCGCGGCGATGATTACCCGCAAAGCTGGTCCGGCGCTGGCGGCTGGTTGCACAATGGTGCTTAAACCGGCCAGCCAGACCCCCTACTCCGCACTGGCGCTGGCAGAGCTTGCCAATCGCGCCGGGATCCCGGCAGGCGTTTTCAGTGTGGTGACCGGTTCAGCGAGCGCGGTCGGCAACGAGCTGACTGGCAACCCGCTGGTACGCAAGCTGTCATTTACCGGCTCAACCGAAATTGGCCGTCAGTTAATGCAGCAGTGCGCCAAAGACATCAAAAAAGTGTCGCTGGAGCTGGGCGGCAATGCGCCGTTTATCGTCTTTGACGATGCCGATCTTGATAAAGCCGTGGAAGGCGCACTGGCATCGAAGTTCCGTAACGCAGGCCAAACCTGTGTCTGCGCCAACCGCCTGTACGTGCAGGACGGCGTGTATGACCGTTTTGCCGAAAAACTCCAGCAGGCAGTGAGCAAACTGCACCTCGGTGATGGTCTACAGCCTGACGTCACCACCGGGCCGCTGATCGACGAGAAAGCGGTAGCCAAAGTGCAGGAACACATCGCCGATGCTCTGGATAAAGGCGCGCGCATTATCGCGGGTGGCAAACCTCACGCACTCGGCGGCAACTTCTTCCAGCCCACCATTTTGGTGGATGTGCCTGACAACGCGAAGGTCGCCAAAGAAGAGACGTTCGGCCCGCTGGCTCCGCTGTTCCGGTTTAAGGACGAGGCTGACGTCATCGCTCAGGCTAATGACACTGAGTTTGGTCTGGCCGCCTATTTCTACGCCCGTGATTTGAGCCGCGTCTTTCGCGTTGGCGAAGCGCTGGAATACGGCATTGTCGGGATTAACACCGGCATTATCTCCAACGAAGTCGCCCCGTTTGGGGGAATCAAAGCCTCCGGTCTTGGCCGTGAAGGATCGAAATACGGCATCGAAGACTACTTAGAAATCAAATATATGTGCATCGGCCTTTAATAAAATAAATACTGGAGAACACCTGATGAGCACCAACAAAGAACTTATGCAACGTCGCAGCAACGCCGTTCCCCGTGGCGTAGGACAAATCCACCCTATTTTTGCCGAGCGTGCAGAAAACTGTCGAGTCTGGGACGTTGAAGGCCGTGAATTCCTCGATTTTGCTGGCGGTATTGCGGTGCTGAACACCGGCCACCTGCACCCGCAGATCGTCTCTGCGGTAGAAGCACAGTTGAAAAAGCTGTCCCATACCTGTTTCCAGGTGCTGGCCTATGAGCCGTACCTGGAGCTGTGCGAAATCATGAATAAGAAAGTGCCGGGCGATTTCGCCAAAAAAACCCTGCTGGTGACAACCGGCTCGGAAGCGGTGGAAAACGCGGTGAAAATCGCCCGCGCCGCCACCAAACGAACCGGCACTATCGCCTTCAGCGGCGCTTACCACGGTCGAACCCACTACACCCTGTCGCTGACCGGGAAAGTAAACCCGTACTCTGCAGGAATGGGACTGATGCCGGGCCACGTGTACCGTGCGCTTTATCCTTGCCCGCTGCACGGCATCAGTGAAGACGATGCTATCGCCAGCATTCACCGTATCTTCAAAAATGATGCCGCTCCGGAAGACGTTGCCGCCATCGTGATTGAGCCCGTCCAGGGCGAAGGTGGTTTTTACGCCGCCTCTCCTGCTTTTATGCAACGTCTGCGCGCTATTTGTGACGAGCACGGCATCATGCTGATTGCCGATGAAGTACAGAGCGGCGCGGGCCGTACCGGTACGCTGTTCGCTATGGAGCAGATGGGCGTTGCGCCCGATCTCACCACCTTCGCCAAATCTATTGCCGGTGGCTTCCCGCTGGCGGGAGTGACCGGGCGCGCCGAAGTCATGGACGCTATCCCACCGGGCGGTCTGGGCGGTACCTATGCCGGTAACCCGATTGCCTGCGCCGCCGCACTGGCGGTACTGAATATTTTCGAACAGGAAAATCTGCTGCAAAAAGCCAACGAGCTGGGTCAAACCCTGCGCGAAGGCCTGCAGGCTATCGCGGAAAGCCACCGCGAGATTGGCGATGTACGCGGGCTGGGAGCGATGATCGCAATCGAACTGTTTGAAGACGGCGATCACACGAAACCAGACGCCAAACTGACCGCGGAAATCGTCGCGCGTGCGCGCGATAAAGGGCTGATCCTGCTCTCCTGCGGACCTTACTACAACGTACTGCGCATTCTTGTCCCACTGACCATTGAAGATGCCCAAATCCGCCAGGGGCTGGACATTATCGCTCAGTGTTTTGCCGAAGCGAAGCAGGGTTAACACCGCATTCGACCAATAAAAAACGCAATCCTCAGGCCGGATAAGGCGGAGCCGCCATCCGGCAGACAGGGTCAATAACAATAAATACGCGTGCCCCGGCGCGGGAATGCCGGGGTGCTCTCCCAAGTGAAATACTTTCGAGAGGTTTAAAAGATGGGGCAAGTGTCACAATCACATGATTTAGGGGGCGGGCTGAAATCACGCCACGTCACCATGCTGTCTATTGCCGGGGTTATCGGCGCAAGTTTGTTTGTGGGTTCAAGCGTGGCGATTGCAGAAGCCGGTCCCGCAGTATTACTGGCCTATCTGTTCGCCGGATTGCTGGTGGTGATGATTATGCGCATGCTGGCCGAAATGGCCGTTGCCACCCCGGATACCGGTTCCTTTTCCACCTACGCCGATAAGGCCATCGGGCCGTGGGCGGGTTATACCATCGGCTGGCTGTACTGGTGGTTCTGGGTGTTGGTTATCCCGCTGGAAGCGAATATCGCCGCCATCATTCTGCACTCCTGGGTTCCAGGCATTCCTATCTGGCTGTTTTCTCTGGTTATCACGTTGGCATTAACCGGCAGTAATTTGCTGAGCGTCAAAAATTACGGTGAGTTCGAGTTCTGGCTGGCGCTGTGCAAAGTGATTGCCATTCTGGCGTTTATCACTCTCGGCGCGGTGGCGATTAGCGGTTTCTATCCCTATGCCGAGGTCAGCGGAGTTTCGCGCCTGTGGGATCAGGGCGGCTTCATGCCCAACGGCTTTGGCGCGGTGATCAGCGCGATGCTAATCACCATGTTCTCCTTTATGGGCGCAGAGATTGTTACCATCGCCGCCGCCGAGTCCGATACCCCGGATAAGCACATCGTCCGCGCCACCAACTCGGTTATCTGGCGTATCTCCATCTTCTATCTGTGCTCTATTTTCGTGGTCGTCGCGCTGATTCCGTGGAACATGCCGGGACTGAAAGAGGTGGGCTCTTACCGCTCGGTGCTGGAGTTACTGCATATCCCACACGCGAAGCTGATCATGGACTGTGTCATATTGCTGTCGGTAACCAGTTGTCTGAACTCCGCGCTGTATACGTCCTCGCGTATGCTTTACTCCCTGAGCCGTCGTGGCGATGCTCCCGCCTTTATGGGTAAAACGAACCGGAGTAAAACGCCTTATGTGGCGGTGCTGCTGTCTACGGGGGCCGCGTTCCTCACCGTGGTGGTCAACTATTACGCCCCGGCCAAGGTGTTCAAATTCCTGATCGACAGCTCCGGCGCCATCGCCCTGTTGGTTTATCTGGTGATTGCAATTTCCCAACTGCGGATGCGCAAAATCCTGCTGGCGCGAGGCGGTGAAATTAAACTGAAAATGTGGCTCTATCCGTGGCTTACCTGGCTGGTAATCGCCTTTATTATCTTTGTGCTGGTGGTGATGCTCTTTCGCCCGGCTCAACAGCTGGAAGTTATCTCTACCGGGTTGTTAGCCATAGGAATTATTTGCACCGTGCCTATTATGTCACGCTGGAAAAAACTGCTATCGTGGCAAAAAGCACCGTTGCAAAATACGCATTAAACCTTTTCCCGGCGCAGGCCGGGAAAACCGTTCAGGAGTAAGACCATGACCGCCATTCCCCAACCGACGGCCATTGATGGATACCGCTGGCTGAAAAACGACATCATCCGCGGTGTGTATCAGCCTGATGAAAAACTGCGTATGAGCCTGCTGACCTCACGCTATGAGCTTGGCGTGGGACCGTTACGCGAAGCGCTTTCGCAGTTGGTTGCCGAGCGGCTGGTCACGGTGGTCAATCAGAAAGGGTATCGTGTCGCCCCAATGTCCGAACAGGAGTTGCTCGATATTTTCGATGCCCGCGCCAATATGGAAGCCATGCTGGTCGCGCTGGCCATTGAACGCGGCGGCGACGCCTGGGAAGCTGAAATTCTGGCGCGGGCGCATATGCTCGGCAAGCTTGAAGCCGTTGACGCCAGTGAACAGATGCTCGACGAGTGGGATCAGCGCCATCAGGCTTTTCATTCGGCAATTGTCGCTGGCTGCGGTTCACAGTATCTGCTGCAAATGCGCGAACGGCTATTCGATTTGGCGGCGCGCTACCGGTTTATCTGGCTGCGAAAGACGGTGCTGTCGGTGGAGATGTTGGAAGATAAACACGATCAGCACCAAACGCTGACCGAAGCAATTCTGGCACGCGATGCTGCACGTGCCAGCGAATTAATGCGCCAGCACCTGCTGACGCCCATTCCGATTATTCAACAAGCGATGTCCGGCAAATTGCTGACGCAATAAGCCTGAACATTCTTATTGTTCTGGAATACGTAAAACCTGCCCTGGATAAATTTTATCGGGGCTTTTCAGCATCGGTTTATTCGCTTCAAATATCTGGTTATACAGGTTGGCGTTACCGTATACCTGTTTGGCAATAGCGCTCAGGGTATCCCCTGATTTTACGGTATAAAACTGGCTTTCACTCGCCGGTGCAGAAGTTTTTACCTGATCGTCGACGCTGGCAATACCAGAGATATTACCAATCGCAATCAGGATTTTTTCTTTCGCTTCCTGACTTAATCCATCGCCAGAAACGGTGGCTTTACCTTCGTTAATTTGGACGTTCACTTTATCCGCATCCGGGATGCCCGTTTTGTTCAGGTGTTCCTGTACCTTTTTTGCCAGATCGGCAGTGTCATGGTTGCCAGTAACCGCATCCCACAGTTTTTCACCCGCATCTTTTACAAAATTAAAGAGTCCCATATCCACCTCGGTAGTTAACAATCAACACCAGGAAGTGTAGCAGAGGAGAAAGAAGCGCAAAGAAAACGGCGCCAGAGCGCCGTAGTAGAAAAGTAATTAGTTACGCGTTTGTATCCAGAAGGCGTGGATCAGACCCGGGATGTAGCCCAGCAGCGTCAGAACAATATTGAGGATAAATGCCCAGCCGAACCCCTTCCCCAGCAGCACGCCAAGCGGGGGCAGAATAATAGTAAAAACGATTCTCCAGAAACCCATACACACTCCATACAAGCAAAAAGTTACTCATTGTTTAAAAAGAGATTTTATCTCTAAGCATAGTCAGTGTACCTAACTCTGCCAGCCTTCCCCTGCTGTTTTACCCTCCTTTACGCTCTTTACGCTGGCGTACGTTGACCGCTTATTTTAGAATAAGCTTAATTTAGAACATACTTAAATACATATGACTGAACTTGAACAACTCCAGGCCAGCGCTGAGCAGGCTGCCGCCCTGCTAAAAGCGATGAGTAACCCGAAAAGGTTGCTGATTTTGTGCATGCTCTGCGGCTCACCCGGTACCAGCGCGGGCGAATTAGCCCGTGTTACCGGCCTGAGTCCTTCCGCCACTTCGCAGCATCTGGCGCGTATGCGTGAAGAGGGCCTGATAGACAGCCAACGCGATGCCCAGCGTATCCTGTACTCCATCAAAAATGCGGCCGTGAATTCACTGATTGCCACATTAAAAACACTGTATTGCCCATAAGGAGCCATCATGACCATTGGGACGATTTCCCCGCGCGAGGCGCAGACGCTGGTCGCACAAGGCGCAAAACTGATTGATATCCGCGATGCTGACGAGTATCTGTACGAGCATATTCCGGAGGCGCATCTGGCGCCATTACCTACGCTTGAGCAGGGATCGCTGCCTGCGAATTTACGCGCCGGGCAGGTGATTTTTCACTGCCAGTCAGGCAAACGTACACAAAACGCGGCGACAAAACTGAACGCTATTGCCGCGCCTGCGCAGGTCTGGTTGTTGGAAGGTGGCATTGACGGCTGGAAAGCCGCAGGTTTTCCGGTGGCAAAAGATCGTTCACAACCGTTACCACTGATGCGCCAGGTGCAGATAGCCGCCGGCAGCCTTGCCTTACTCGGCGTCATTCTGGGCTACACCGTTAGCAGCGCCTTCTTCCTGCTGAGCGGTTTTGTGGGCGCCGGGCTAATACTCGCTGGCGTGACCGGCTTTTGCGGCATGGCGCGATTGCTGGATATCATGCCCTGGAACCGACGTACTCATTAAGCGGTAATCATTGAAACTGCACTGTACCCGCTGATTGACGTGATCTATGGTGAGTTCTGCGATAAATAAAGGAGAGCAATATGTTTAAACCTGGCGATCTGGTTCAACCACGCATGGGTGGACCTAAACTGAAAGTTGTCGAAGTCAATGGCGATCACATTGTGGCGGTACACGCCAGTAATGAAAGCGGCGAAAAATTCACGCTGAAAGCAGCTGACGTGACGCGATATACCGAAGAGGGTGATTTTGGCGTTTGCTGAAAATAAGCGGTGAGGTCGCCCTCACCGCATTAATAATCAGATCAAAAAGTCATCAAGAGATTTACCGGCAGCCAGTGCCTGGGCAATTGGCTTCGGTGTGCGACCTTGTCCGGTCCATGTTTTTGTTTCACCATTGAGATCGGTAAAACGATATTTCGCCGGGCGCGGCTGACGTTTTTTAACTGAACCTGCCGTCGCAGGCGTCATGCTCAGTAGCTCTTCCGGATTGATCCCGTCTGCCTGCATCAGCGCCAGCAAAGTATTAATTTTTTCCTGCTGTTCTGCACGTTGGCGCTGTAGTTGTTCTTCTTCATCGCGGCGTTCTTTGGTCACTACCCTGAATTTTTCAAGCATATCTTCCAGCACATCAACGGAAAATTCACGAGCCATTGCACGCAGCGAGCGGATATTATTTAAGTTTTTTAACATTGAACTCATATTAACAAAACCTCCTTAACGTAAAACATAAAAACGGTATTACCCTAAATATTGTATGCAACTGCTTATTATATTTCCAGTCTAATTTATTCGCATATTACTAATCAAAAAAGCTAATTCGTGTATTTATTGCATCCATTTTGATATCGCCTATGCGATATATTCTATTCCTCTGCTAGTCGCTATAAATATACCTGCAAGGAGTCTCAGGGTATCAGTCGAGAAACAGGCCACAACATCGCGCGGAGCCGGTGCGTATACATATTGCACATTAGTCAACATTGAGAAAAGGAGCGCAAAAAATTCAGAAAAACAAGTTTCCATAACCCATTGATCTAAAATGCCTTTAATTAAATCAGCAACGAAAATACCAAAACGAACAAAAAACAAACCACTGCAGAGCATTTTATCGACAAAAAGGTAATAAATAAAAATTTTAAGCTAGTTGCTAGTTATTATCCAGGCAGATATCCTATTCAAACGCGAAAGCAGCAAGACAAATCACTAGCAAGAAGGTATTCAAAACCTTTTTTTCCCTTTTTACAAGGAGCATTAACATGTTCTCTCCGCAGTCACGCTTGCGTCATGCAGTAGCAGACACGTTCGCGATGGTTGTTTATTGTTCTGTCGTGAACATGTTGATCGAAATATTCCTTTCAGGAATGAGCTTCGAACAGTCTCTGTACTCCAGACTGGTGGCTATCCCCGTCAACATCCTGATCGCGTGGCCATACGGCATGTATCGCGATTTGTTTATGCGCGCGGCGCGTAAAGCCACGCAAGCAGGATGGGGGAAAAACCTGGCGGACGTGCTGGCTTATGTCACCTTCCAGTCACCAGTGTATGTGATTATTCTATTGACGGTTGGCGCAGACTGGCACCAGATTACGGCTGCAGTAAGTTCGAACATCGTGGTATCAATGCTGATGGGCGCGGTCTATGGCTACTTTCTTGATTATTGCCGCCGCCTGTTTAAGGTCAGCAGCTATCACCAGGCTAAAGCCTGACAGATCTCTTCGCGACTGGCCCTGCCAGTCGCATTATTAGTTTGAACTAACGTCGCCAAACAACCCACTCAGATAACGCTCAAGCGCAATTCGCGAACTGAAGCCGTGCGGAATACCATAATGTTCGTGAGTCTCTCCGGCTAAATATAGCGGGAATTGCTGGTAGTGATCGCAGGTTTTAATATCCGTCGCAGGTTCCGCCAGCGAAGAGCTGCGCTCTTTTAGCGTGGGATGGATAACTAATGCGGTACGTCCCATACGTGCTTCACGGTTAACGTACACATAATTTTCGCCACGACGATAGCCGTACGTTTTTTGCGTCACTACATCGACGGTAAAGCCCACTTTTTCAAGTACGCGCGCCACCTCATCAGGTCGTAAATACATATATTTTCCTCGTTATCTTTTTTACTGCGGGCTTACCTTACCTGATTCAGCATTAGCAACGCTTTCAGAAAAGTCCATAAACGAGTGGCGATGGTGGGACGAATATCTTAAGAACCGCGCAGATTTATGTCAGCGCCATCCGCAGTTGATACGCTGCCTGCTGCGCCATTTCCACCGAGCTGATGTTGGTAAACGACAGCAATATTCCCCCCTTTCCTGCTGAAGTTATTCGCCAGCGGCTTAACGCCTGAACCGCCAGCCCGGCCTGATTCACTTTGCGCACTAGCGCAACATCATCTCCGTCGACAGTTATCACCAGCTGAATCCCTCCTTCCTGAGGAATGACGTTAAATCCTTGTTCGCTCAGCGCGTTTTCCATCCATTGACGTCGCAGGGCATAATTCTGGCGCATACGTTTTAAGTGCCGCCAGAAGTGGCCATCTTGCATAAAATCCGCCAGCGTTTGCTGCCATAAAACCGGAACGCTACAGGCCGTTAGCGCCGCCTGCTGACGAAAATGTTCGACCTGAGTCAGGGGTACCACCAGCCATGCCGTGCGCAAAGCAGGAAACATTGATTTGCTGAACGTTCCGGCATAAATCACCCGCTGGGGCGCATCCAAACTTTTTAGCGGCGGCAACGGTTTACCGTGGTAGCGAAATTCACTGTCGTAATCATCTTCAATGATCCACGCCTGCGCCCGAGTCGCCCATTCAAGCAGTTGGTGGCGACGGTCTAATGACAGGGCGACGCCCAGCGGACTTTGGTGTGCGGGTGTGAGCAGCACAAAACGCGCCTGCGGGTAGTCACGGATCCCAGCACAGACATCCAGACCATCGGCATCAACCGACACCGGCATCAGCTCAATGCGTTCCTGAGCCACCACAGGGTGAATCAACGGAAAGCCAGGATCTTCGACCCACATCCCCTCACCGGGTTGAGACAGAGCGCGCAGGATTAACGTCATTGATGCCGCGTAGCCTGAAGTAATAAAAATCTGCTCCGGCTGGCACTCAATACTGCGTGAGACGCGCAGGTAATCGACAATCGCCTGACGTAACACCCGTTCGCCGCAAACATCGCCCACGGCCAGGTCAAAACGCGTTTGGGTGCGTAAACGCCGCCCCATCACCCGCGCCCAGACGTCCCGCGGGAAGAGATCGAGTGCGGGTAATCCCATCTGAAAAGGCTGCGGCCTGGGGTTTTCTCCGGCGAAGATGGCGGGAGACACAGGTGCGTTTTCCGGTCGCAGTTGCTCACTGACAAATGTTCCTGCCTGCCCGCGTCGCGCGAGCCAGCCCTGCGCCACCAGATCTGCATAGGCATTTTCCACCGTCGAACGTGATACCCCCAGCTCCTGGGCCCAGGTCCGACTGGAGGGCAATCTTGTGCCTGGCTTTAGTTCACCTTTCTCAATGGCGTTTTTTAACTGACGGGCGATTTGCTGATAGCGTGGCATTTATGGTCTGCTTTTTTGGCAACAATATGGCTCTCTGTAGCAGTCCATTATAGTGCTACATTGCGGGTCATCCAAACGAGGAGAAATACCATGACAATGTTACGCCAGCCCTATTATGAACTCAGTCCTGAAATCTATAACGCTTTGGTTCAGGCCAGCAAAGCGCTGGAAAACTGCGCGCTGGAACCTACGCTGACGGAACTGATTTACCTGCGAGTCTCGCAAATCAACGGCTGCGCCTTTTGCCTGGAAATGCACAGTAAGGCGCTGCGCAAATCCGGTGTTGCGCAGGCCAAACTGGACGCGCTGGCAGGCTGGCGGGTGAGTCATCACTTCAGCGAGCAGGAGCGTGCAGCACTGGCGTGGGCCGAATCCGTCACCCATATAGCCAGCACCCATGCCGAAGATGACGTTTATCTGCCGCTGCTCGACCATTTTAGCGCGAAAGAGATTAGCGATCTGACGTTTGCTATTAGCCTGATGAACTGCTTTAACCGTCTGGCGGTAGGGATGCGCATGTGATTCTGCGCTGCCGGATGGCGACTTAAACACCATCCGGCAACCTGCCATAGTTTCTATCACTTCCTCCGTCACGCTCATCACCCATGCCCTCATCAATCTAAAATTACCATATCTTGTATGGTTGAATCTTTTTAAAACTACATCTAGTATCTCCTCTATCAAGACACACACAACCTGACGCCCTCTATCGCGTCATTCTTTTACTTTTAGATGGAAATACGAATCATGCGCATTGTTATTTACACTCGTAACAACTGTGTTCAGTGCCACGCCACTAAGCGGGCGATGGAAAGCCGCGGGTTTGACTTTGAGATGGTAAACGTCGATTTACACCCCGATATGGCTGATCGCCTGCGCGATCAAGGCTTTCGTCAGTTACCGGTCGTGGTCGCAGGGGAAACCAGTTGGTCAGGATTTCGCCCGGACATGATCAACCGTCTGCGCCCGGCTCCTCAAGTGGCCAGCGCATGAGTCAGCTCGTCTACTTTTCCAGCAGCTCCGAAAATACGCACCGCTTCATGCAGCGTCTGGGGCTGCCTGCCATCCGCATTCCGCTTAACGAACGCGAGCGGATCCGGGTAGACGAACCTTACATTTTAATCGTGCCCTCCTACGGTGGCGGCGGTACAGCTGGCGCGGTCCCGAGACAGGTGATCCGCTTTTTAAACGATACGCACAACCGGGCGTTAATCCGTGGAGTGATCGCCTCCGGCAATCGCAATTTCGGGGACGCCTACGGTCGCGCGGGTGATGTCATCTCACAAAAATGCGGCGTGCCGTGGCTCTATCGCTTTGAGCTGATGGGCACCCAAAGCGATATCGACAACGTGCAAAAAGGAGTGAGCGAATTTTGGCAACGACAACCACAGAACGTGTAGAACAGCAGACGCTGGATTATCACGCCCTGAACGCCATGCTGAATCTGTACGATAAGGCCGGGCGCATTCAGTTCGACAAAGACCATCAGGCGGTGGAGGCATTCTTTACCGCCCACGTCCGCCCCAACTCGGTGGCGTTTGCCAGCCAGCAGGCGCGTCTGGACACGTTGGTGGATGAAGGCTATTACGATTCCAGCGTGTTAGCCCGCTACGATCGCGCGTTTGTGCTGAAGCTATTCGCCCACGCCCACGCCAGCGGATTTCGTTTCCAGACGTTCCTCGGGGCATGGAAGTTCTACACCAGCTATACGCTGAAAACGTTCGACGGGAAGCGCTATCTCGAAGACTTTGAGGATCGCGTAACGATGGTGGCGCTCACGCTGGCGCAGGGCGATGAAGCGCTCGCTCTGCAACTGACCGATGAAATGCTCTCCGGGCGTTTTCAACCCGCCACGCCAACCTTTTTAAACTGCGGTAAACAGCAACGCGGCGAGCTGGTCTCCTGCTTCCTGTTACGCATTGAAGACAACATGGAGTCAATTGGACGGGCGGTCAACTCGGCGCTGCAACTCTCCAAACGCGGCGGCGGCGTGGCATTTTTGCTCTCTAACCTGCGTGAGGCGGGTGCGCCCATTAAGCGCATTGAGAACCAGTCCTCTGGGGTGATCCCGGTAATGAAAATGCTGGAGGATGCGTTTTCTTATGCGAATCAATTAGGCGCACGTCAGGGTGCGGGCGCGGTGTATCTGCACGCGCATCATCCGGATATTTTGCGTTTTCTCGATACCAAACGTGAAAACGCCGACGAGAAAATCCGTATCAAAACGCTCTCGCTTGGTGTGGTGATCCCGGATGTCACCTTCCAGTTAGCCAAAGAAAATGCCCAAATGGCGCTGTTTTCACCGTATGACGTGGAACGCATTTACGGCAAACCATTCGGTGATATCGCCGTAACTGAACGGTATGACGAACTGGTTGCCGACAAACGAGTGCGCAAAAAATACATTAACGCCCGCGATTTCTTCCAGCGGCTGGCCGAGATCCAGTTCGAGTCCGGCTACCCTTACATCATGTTTGAAGACACGGTGAATCGCACCAATCCGATTGCCGGTCGTATCAATATGAGCAACCTGTGCTCGGAGATTTTGCAGGTTAACAACGCTTCCACCTACGATGAAAACCTCAATTACGCGCAAACAGGGCACGATATCTCCTGCAACCTCGGCTCGTTGAATATTGCTCATACCATGGATTCGCCAGACTTTGGGCGCACCGTGGAAACGGCGGTTCGCGGTTTAACGGCCGTTTCGGACATGAGCCATATCCGCAGCGTACCCTCAATTGAGGCCGGAAACAGCGCATCGCACGCCATCGGTCTTGGGCAGATGAACCTGCACGGGTATCTGGCACGGGAAGGTATCGCCTACGGCTCACCTGAAGGGCTGGATTTCACCAATCTCTATTTCTACACCATCACCTGGCATGCGCTGAATACGTCGATGAAGCTCGCCCGGGAACGCGGCAAAACCTTTGCCGGATTCAGACAGTCCCGCTACGCCAGCGGTGAGTATTTTAACCAGTATCTGCAGGGCGACTGGCAGCCAAAAACCGCCAAGGTTCGCACACTGTTTGCCGCCAGCGGCATTACGCTGCCAACGCGCGAAATGTGGTCGCAACTGCGTGAAGATGTCATGCGCTACGGCATTTATAACCAGAATTTACAAGCGGTTCCGCCAACGGGTTCTATCTCCTACATCAACCATGCGACATCAAGCATTCACCCGATCGTGTCAAAAGTGGAGATTCGCAAAGAGGGCAAAACCGGGCGCGTTTACTACCCTGCCCCGTTTATGACCAATGAGAATCTGGCCTTGTATCAGGATGCCTACGAGATTGGTCCACAAAAAATCATTGATACCTACGCTGAAGCAACGCGGCATGTCGATCAGGGGCTTTCACTGACGCTCTTTTTCCCCGATACCGCCACCACTCGCGATATCAACAAAGCGCAGGTTTACGCCTGGCGTAAGGGCATCAAATCGCTGTACTACATCCGACTACGCCAGTTGGCGCTGGAAGGAACCGAAATCGAAGGTTGCGTGTCATGCGCGCTGTAAGGAGGACAACATGACATTATCCCGCGTGAGTGCCATCAACTGGAACAAGATTGAGGATGATAAAGATCTCGAGGTTTGGAATCGCCTGACCAGTAACTTCTGGCTACCGGAAAAGGTCCCGCTCTCCAACGATATCCCGGCCTGGCAAACATTGAACGCCGCCGAACAGCAGCTGACTATCCGCGTTTTTACCGGGCTGACGCTGCTCGACACTATTCAGAACATAGCCGGTGCGCCAGCATTGATGGCCGATTCGTTAACGCCGCATGAAGAGGCGGTGCTATCGAATATCAGCTTTATGGAAGCGGTGCACGCCCGTTCGTACAGCTCAATTTTCTCCACTCTTTGCCAGACCAAAGACGTGGATGCGGCTTACGCGTGGAGTGAAGAAAATACCCCACTCCAGCGCAAGGCGCAGATCGTTTTGACACATTACGCCAGCGACGAACCGTTGAAGAAAAAAATTGCCAGCGTGTTTCTGGAATCCTTTCTGTTCTATTCCGGCTTCTGGTTGCCAATGTATTTCTCCAGCCGCGGAAAACTGACCAATACCGCCGATCTCATTCGTCTGATCATTCGTGATGAAGCCGTTCACGGGTATTACATTGGTTATAAATATCAAAAAGGTCTGGAGCACATTTCTGAATCCGCACGTGAGGAGTTAAAGAATTTTGCCCTCGACCTGCTGATGGATTTGTATGATAACGAAGCGCGTTATACGGAAGAATTGTATGCAGAAACCGGCTGGGTGGATGACGTCAAAGCCTTCCTTTGCTACAACGCCAATAAGGCATTAATGAATTTGGGGTATGAGGCATTATTCCCGCCAGAAATGGCGGAGGTTAACCCGGCAATCCTTGCCGCGCTGTCGCCCAACGCTGACGAAAACCACGATTTCTTCTCGGGTTCCGGCTCATCATACGTGATGGGAAAAGCTGTCGAAACCGAAGACGACGACTGGAATTTCTAGCGCTCATTCCCGCGGAAAATACCGTACATTTTTCGCGGAAATATTTTAACAGGATCACACTTTTGTCGTGCAAATATAATTGTGTGATCTACACTCAATATCAGCCGCATTATTCGCCTGCATTTCAGCAATTCAGGCGACTTTTCATTGCCATTTACAAAAAATATTACCCCATTCACATTCGCGCTCAGCCCTTATATCACGGGAAGTCCCGCCACATGGCCTTCAGCAATATTCGTGCCACAAACAAATTCAGGGTTGTCTCAGATTCTCAGTATGTTAGGGTAGAAAAAGGTCACTATTTCCATCAGGTAATATATCGATATAAACAAATAACAGGAATCATTCTATTGCATGGCAATTAAATTAGAAGTTAAAAATCTCTATAAGATATTTGGAGAGCATCCGCAGAGAGCCTTCAAATATATTGAAAAAGGACTTTCAAAAGAGCAGATTCTGGATAAAACAGGGCTATCGCTTGGCGTTAAGAACGCCAGTCTGGCCATTGAAGAAGGCGAGATATTTGTCATCATGGGATTATCCGGTTCGGGTAAATCCACAATGGTACGCCTTCTCAATCGCCTGATTGAACCCACCCGCGGGCAAGTATTGATTGACGGCGTAGACATCGCCCGGATATCCGATGCTGAGCTTCGCGAGGTGCGCAGAAAAAAGATTGCGATGGTTTTCCAGTCCTTTGCCCTGATGCCGCACATGACGGTCCTGGACAATACGGCATTCGGCATGGAATTAGCCGGTGTTGGCGCGGATGAACGTCGTGAAAAAGCGTTAGATGCGCTGCGTCAGGTTGGTCTGGAGAATTATGCTCACGGATACCCGGATGAACTTTCCGGAGGGATGCGCCAGCGTGTGGGCCTCGCCCGTGCATTAGCCATAAACCCTGACATCTTATTAATGGATGAGGCCTTTTCTGCCCTCGATCCGTTAATTCGTACCGAGATGCAGGATGAACTGGTAAAACTACAGGCGAAACATCAACGTACCGTGGTCTTTATTTCCCACGATCTCGACGAAGCTATGCGTATTGGCGACAGAATTGCCATTATGCAAAACGGTGAAGTGGTCCAGGTCGGCACGCCAGATGAAATCCTGAATAATCCGGCCAATGATTATGTACGCACCTTCTTCCGCGGCGTTGATATTAGCCAGGTCTTTAGTGCCAAAGATATTTCACGTCGTAGCCCTGAAGGTTTAATTCGTAAAACGCCCGGGGTCGGTCCACGTTCAGCGCTGCAATTATTGCAGGACAAAGATCGCGAATATGGTTACGTGATCGAGCGCGGCAATAAATTCGTCGGCGTTGTCTCTATCGACTCTTTAAAAACAGCATTAAGTCAGGCGCAAGGTATTGAAGCGGCATTGATCGATGAGCCGCTAGCCGTGGATGCACAAACTCCTCTCAGCGAGTTGCTTTCTCATGTCGGCCAGGCCCCGTGCGCGGTGCCGGTTGTTGATGAGGAACAACAGTATGTGGGCATCATTTCAAAACGCATGCTGTTACAGGCTTTAGATCGTGAGGGGGCAAACAATGGCTGATCAAACCAATCCGTGGGATACCACACCTGCGGCCGACAGTGCCGCACAAACCACCGATGCCTGGAGTACGCCATCAGGCGCGCCAGCTGACGGCGGTAGCGCAGACTGGCTGACCAGCGCACCCGCGCCGGCGCCAGAGCATTTCAATATTATGGATCCGTTCCATAAAACGCTGATCCCGCTGGATAGCTGGGTCACAGAAGGGATCGACTGGGTCGTTACCCATTTCCGTCCGGTCTTCCAGGGCATTCGAGTCCCGGTGGATTATATTCTCAACGGCTTCCAGCAGCTTCTGTTGGGTATGCCTGCCCCGGTGGCGATTATCCTGTTCGCTCTGATTGCCTGGCAGATTTCCGGCGTTGGAATGGGCGTTGCTACGCTGATTTCATTGATTGCAATCGGGGCCATCGGCGCGTGGTCGCAGGCCATGATCACCCTGGCGCTGGTACTAACCGCGCTGCTGTTCTGCGTGGTGATCGGTCTACCGATGGGGATCTGGTTGGCGCGCAGTCCACGGGCGGCAAAAATTGTTCGTCCGCTGCTGGACGCCATGCAAACCACACCGGCGTTCGTCTATCTGGTGCCGATCGTCATGCTGTTTGGTATCGGCAACGTCCCGGGCGTGGTGGTGACGATTATCTTCGCCCTGCCGCCAATCGTGCGTCTGACCATTCTGGGGATTAACCAGGTGCCAGCCGACTTGATTGAAGCCTCGCGCTCATTTGGCGCCAGCCCGCGTCAGATGCTGTTTAAAGTGCAGCTCCCGCTGGCGATGCCTACCATTATGGCCGGGGTCAACCAGACGCTGATGCTGGCGCTCTCAATGGTCGTCATCGCGTCGATGATCGCCGTCGGCGGACTGGGTCAGATGGTTCTGCGCGGAATCGGTCGTCTGGATATGGGGCTTGCCACCGTCGGCGGGGTTGGGATCGTGATCCTCGCCATCATTCTCGACCGCCTGACGCAGGCTGTCGGTCGTGACGCCCGTAGCCGTGGTAACCGTCGCTGGTACACCACCGGTCCCGTTGGGCTTATCACTCGCCCATTCACGAAGTAATTCACCCGTTGCCCGGTGGCGCATTGCTTACCGGGCCTATACGTCCCTCCAATAATTAAGGAACAACGATGCGACAGAACGTCATTATTGCCACAGCGTTTGCCACCCTTGTCTCCACCAGCACTTTCGCTGCCGATCTGCCTGGCAAAGGCATCACTGTACAGCCAATCCAGAGCACTATCTCTGAAGAATCCTTCCAGACGCAACTGGTCGCCCGTGCGCTGGAGAAACTGGGTTATACCGTTAACAAAACAAGCGAAGTTGACTACAACGTCGGCTATACCTCCATTGCCTCTGGCGATGCAACTTTTACCGCTGTGAACTGGCAGCCGCTGCATGATGATATGTATGCCGCAGCGGGCGGAGACAAAAAGTTCTATCGCGAGGGGGTATTCGTTACGGGTGCCGCGCAAGGTTATCTGATCGATAAAAAAACCGCTGAGCAGTATAAAATCACCAACATTGCCCAGTTAAAAGATCCGAAGATCGCCAAAATCTTTGACACCAACGGCGACGGAAAAGCAGACATGATGGGCTGCTCGCCAGGCTGGGGCTGCGAAGCGGTGATCAACCACCAGAACAAAGCCTTCGATCTGGAAAAAACCGTCGAGGTCAGCCACGGTAACTATGCGGCGATGATGGCTGACACTATTACCCGCTTTAAAGAAGGCAAACCCATTCTTTACTACACCTGGACACCGTACTGGGTGAGCGACGTAATGAAACCGGGTAAAGATGTGGTCTGGCTGCAGGTGCCGTTCTCTTCCCTGCCAGGCGAGCAGAAAGACATTGATACCAAGCTGCCAAACGGCGCCAACTACGGCTTCCCGGTGAACACTATGCATATCGTCGCCAACAAAGCCTGGGCGGAGAAAAACCCGGCTGCGGCGAAACTGTTTGCCGTCATGAAGCTGCCGCTGGCGGATATCAACGCGCAGAACGCGATGATGCACGACGGGAAAGCATCTGAAGCCGACGTGCAGGGTCACGTTGACGGCTGGATCAAAGCCCACCAGCAACAGTTTGATGGCTGGGTGAAAGAAGCGCTGGCTGCGCAGAAATAACCCCCTCGTAAGTCTGATAAGCGTAGCGCCATCACACCAATGCCGGATGGTGGCGCGATGCGCCTTATCCGGCCTACACGCCCTCCTCCCAACCGCACAATCCATCACCCAACAAATCAGCAACATTTAATCACTTACGTTATGATTGTTTTCTGCAACCCATTTTTCAGTTGAAAACCATGACGAAAACCACTCAGGGACTTAGCCCTTCGCTGATCCTGTTAATGTCTATCGCCACCGGCCTCGCCGTCGCCAGTAACTATTACGCACAGCCGCTGCTCGACACCATCGCACGTAACTTTTCGCTATCGGCCAGTACCGCTGGCTTTATCGTCACCGCGGCCCAGCTCGGCTATGCCGCCGGCCTGCTGTTTTTAGTACCGCTTGGCGATATGTTTGAACGTCGGATGCTGATCGTCTCCATGACGCTGTTAGCGGCAGGCGGCATGCTTATTACCGCCAGTAGCCAGTCGCTGGGCATGCTGATCCTCGGCACCGCCCTTACCGGATTGTTCTCGGTAGTGGCACAGATTCTGGTTCCGCTGGCGGCGACGCTTGCCACGCCGGATAAGCGCGGTAAAGTTGTCGGCACCATTATGAGCGGCCTGCTGCTGGGTATCCTGCTGGCGCGCACCGTGGCGGGATTACTGGCCAATCTTGGCGGCTGGCGCACCGTATTTTGGGTCGCATCGATATTAATGGCGCTGATGGCGATTGCGCTGTGGCGCGGTCTGCCGAAGATGAAATCAGATACTCATCTCAACTATCCGCAACTGTTAGGCTCCGTATTCAGCCTGTTTATCCATGATAAATTGCTGCGTACCCGCGCGATGTTGGGCTGCCTGACCTTTGCCAATTTCAGTATTCTCTGGACCTCTATGGCGTTTTTGCTCGCCGCGCCGCCGTTTAACTACTCCGAAGGAACGATCGGGCTGTTTGGCCTGGCAGGGGCCGCAGGGGCGTTAGGCGCGCGTCCGGCAGGTGGTTTTGCCGATAAGGGAAAATCACATCTCACCACGACCACAGGTCTGTTATTACTGCTGCTCTCCTGGTGGGCTATCTGGTTAGGGCATAGTTCCGTACCAATGCTGATTATCGGTATCCTGGTCCTGGACCTCACCGTTCAGGGTGTGCATATCACCAACCAGACGGTTATCTATCGCATTCATCCGAACGCGCGTAATCGCCTGACCGCCGGATACATGACCAGCTATTTTATTGGCGGGGCTGCTGGTTCGCTGATTTCGGCCTCCGCCTGGCAGCATGCCGGTTGGGCTGGCGTTTGTCTGGCCGGTACGACCGTTGCCCTACTCAACCTGTTGGTCTGGTGGCGAGGATATCACCGTCAGGAAGCCGTAAATTAAGCATATAGCGTATGTTTACCGCTGATTGGGCTCCGCAGGGTGTTAAGGAGCCCATCAGTCTGCTAAGGTTATAACTCATTGAACCAAGTTATATTAATTTCGGTAATGAAACCTATAACCCTATGGAAAGCCCGATATCCCAGTCTGAACCCAGTTCTGCGACGCTAACTGAAGGATTCAAAGATAGCCTGCCAATAGTCATCAGCTATATTCCGGTCGCTTTTGCATTTGGTCTCAATGCCACTCGCCTTGGCTTTACTCCGGTTGAAAGCGTGTTTTTCTCCTGCATTATCTATGCGGGAGCCAGCCAGTTTGTCATCACCACAATGCTCGCCGCAGGCAGTTCTTTGTGGGTCGCCGCACTGACCGTCATGGCCATGGATGTACGCCATGTTTTGTACGGACCTTCCCTGCGTAGCCGAATCGCCCAGCGACTGAGTAAACCCAAAAGCGCGCTGTGGGCCTTTGGCCTCACCGATGAAGTCTTTGCCGCCGCCACGGCGAAGCTGGTACGGGATAACCGGCGCTGGAGTGAAAACTGGATGATCGGCATTGCGCTATGCTCCTGGGCCTCCTGGGTGTTTGGCACGGTGATCGGCGCGTTTTCCGGCAGTGGTTTACTCAAGGATTACCCGGCAGTTGAAGCGGCGTTGGGCTTCATGCTCCCTGCGCTGTTCATGAGCTTCCTGCTCGCCTCTTTCCAGCGTCAACAAGCACTTTGTGTGACTGCAGCACTGGCCGGCGCGCTGGCTGGCGTCATGCTGTTTTCCATTCCTGCCGCCATCCTTGCAGGCATTGTTTGCGGATGCCTGACGGCTCTTATCCAGTCATTTTGGCAGGGAGGTCCCGATGAGCTATGAGGTCCTGCTGCTTGGCCTGTTGGTCGGCTGCGTTAACTACTGTTTTCGTTATTTGCCGCTCCGTCTTGGAGTGGGGAATGTTCGCCCGACGAAGCGCGGCGCGACGGGCATATTACTCGACACCATTGGCATTGCATCAATTTGCGCCCTGTTGGTGGTGTCTACCGCGCCAGAAGTGATGCACGACTCTCGTCGGTTCGTGCCTACGCTGGTGGGGTTTGTCATACTGGGCGCAAGCTTCTATAAGACCCGCAGCATCATCATTCCAACCTTACTGAGTGCTCTGGGCTATGGATTAGCCTGGAAAATGCTGATTGTCTTATAGATAAAAACAATCATTTTAAATAAATAATACATTTACTTTATTTGTCACTGTCGTTACTATATCGGCTGAAATTAATGAGGTTATACCCAAATGGATAGTTCGTTTACGCCCATTGAACAAATGCTAAAATTTCGCGCCAGCCGCTACGAAGAGTTCCCTTATCAGGAAGTGCTTCTGACTCGTCTATGCATGCACATGCAGGGCAAGCTGCTGGAAAACCGCAATAAGATGCTGAAAGCTCAAGGGATTAACGAGACATTGTTTATGGCGTTGATTACGCTGGAGTCTCAGGAAAACCACAGTATTCAGCCTTCTGAACTGAGTTGCGCGCTTGGCTCGTCACGCACTAACGCAACCCGCATTGCGGATGAGTTAGAAAAACGTGGCTGGATCGAACGTCGCGAAAGCGATAACGATCGCCGCTGTCTGCATCTGCAATTGACCGAGAAAGGCCACGCATTTTTGCAAGAGGTGTTACCGCCTCAGCATAACTGCCTGCATCAGCTTTGGTCATCTCTCAGCACCACCGAAAAAGATCAGCTTGAGCAAATTACCCGTAAACTTCTGACCCGTCTTGACCAGATGGAACAGGATGGCGCGGTATTAGAAGCGTTGCGCTAACGCGCCGACTCGCTCAGAAATCCAGATTTATAAATGAAAAAACCGACAGGCCAGCACGCATACTGCTGGCCTGTCTGATAAACAGGTCGGCTCAGCCGATGTGAAAAAAAAGAAGATCGTGGAGAACAACATGAGCGTAAATGCGGAGACTCAAACCCCGCAGCAACCGGTCAAGAAGAATGGCAAACGTAAAAGTATGCTGCTCCTTCTGACCTTGCTCTTTATTATTATTGCCGTGGCATATGGGATTTATTGGTTTTTAGTACTGCGTCATGTCGAAGAGACAGACGATGCGTACGTGGCAGGGAACCAGGTTCAAATCATGGCGCAGGTATCAGGCAGCGTGACGAAAGTCTGGGCTGATAACACTGACTTTGTAAAACAAGGCGATGTGCTGGTCACCCTCGACCAGACGGACGCAAAGCAGGCATTTGAAAAAGCCAAAACTGCGCTGGCTTCCAGCGTGCGTCAGACGCACCAGTTGATGATCAACAGCAAGCAGTTACAGGCAAGCATTGAAGTGCAGAGAACCGCGCTGGCGCAGGCACAAAGCGACTTTAATCGCCGTGTCCCGCTGGGCAACGCCAACCTGATTGGCCGCGAAGAGCTGCAACATGCGCGTGATGCCGTCGCCAGCGCTCAGGCTCAGCTTGATGTGGCTATCCAACAATATAATGCCAACCAGGCGATGATTCTCGGCAGTAAGCTGGAAGACCAGCCCGCCGTGCAACAGGCTGCCACTGAAGTGCGCAATGCCTGGCTGGCGCTGGAACGAACCAGAATCGTCAGCCCAATGACTGGCTATGTTTCCCGTCGTTCCGTGCAGCCGGGAGCGCAAATTAGCCCGACCACGCCGCTGATGGCGGTCGTTCCAGCCACAAACCTGTGGGTGGATGCCAACTTCAAAGAAACACAGCTCGCGCACATGCGTATCGGTCAACCGGCGACCGTTATCAGCGATATTTACGGCGATGACGTGAAATATACCGGTAAGGTTGTCGGGCTGGATATGGGTACGGGCAGCGCCTTTTCCCTGCTGCCAGCACAAAACGCAACGGGTAACTGGATCAAAGTCGTCCAGCGTCTGCCGGTGCGTATTGAACTGGATGCACAGCAGCTGGCGCAGCATCCGCTGCGTATCGGTTTATCTACGCTGGTTACGGTAGATACCTCAAATCGTGACGGACAAATTCTGGCAAGCCAGGTTCGCACCACGCCGGTATCAGAAAGTAATGCACGGGAAATCAACCTTGCTCCGGTCAATAAGATGATCGAAGAGATCGTGCAGGCCAACGCGGGCTAATTCAAAGGTGCGTGTGATGCAACAGCAAAAACCGCTGGAAGGCGCGCAGCTCGTCATTATGACGATCGCGCTGTCCCTGGCGACATTCATGCAGGTGCTGGACTCCACCATTGCTAACGTGGCGATCCCCACTATCGCCGGGAACCTCGGCTCTTCACTGAGCCAGGGAACCTGGGTGATCACCTCATTCGGGGTGGCGAACGCTATCTCGATTCCGATCACCGGCTGGCTGGCAAAGCGTTTTGGCGAAGTAAGGCTATTCATGTGGTCAACTATCGCCTTCGTCATTGCGTCATGGGCATGCGGGATGTCCACCAGCCTGAACATGCTGATTTTCTTCCGCGTAATCCAGGGGATTGTCGCCGGTCCATTAATTCCGCTGTCACAAAGCTTGTTGCTGAATAACTATCCTCCCGCCAAACGTTCCATCGCTCTGGCGCTATGGTCGATGACGGTGATTGTTGCCCCGATATGTGGCCCTATTCTTGGGGGCTATATCAGCGACAACTATCACTGGGGCTGGATATTTTTCATCAACGTGCCAATCGGTGCTGCGGTGGTATTGATGACTCTGCAAACCCTGCGCGGTCGGGAAACCAAAACCGAGCAGCGGCGCATCGATGCCATTGGTCTGGCCCTGCTGGTCATTGGTATCGGCAGTTTGCAGATCATGCTCGACCGCGGCAAAGAGCTGGACTGGTTCGCCTCTCAGGAGATTATCATCCTGACGGTGGTCGCCGTTGTCGCCATCAGCTTCCTGATCGTCTGGGAGCTTACCGACGAGCACCCCATTGTCGACCTCTCACTGTTTAAGTCGCGCAACTTTACCATCGGCTGTCTGTGTATCAGTCTGGCCTATATGCTCTACTTCGGCGCAATCGTCCTGCTGCCGCAGCTGTTGCAGGAGGTATACGGCTATACGGCAACCTGGGCCGGTCTGGCGTCAGCGCCGGTTGGGGTGATTCCGGTGATCTTATCGCCGATTATCGGCCGCTTCGCGCACAAGCTTGATATGCGTCGGTTAGTCACGTTCAGTTTTATTATGTACGCCGTCTGTTTCTACTGGCGTGCGTGGACGTTCGAACCAGGTATGGACTTTGGCGCATCGGCCTGGCCACAGTTTATTCAGGGTTTCGCGGTAGCCTGCTTCTTTATGCCGCTGACGACTATCACGCTGTCCGGCTTACCACCTGAGCGTCTGGCCGCGGCATCAAGTTTGTCGAACTTTACGCGAACGCTGGCCGGCTCTATTGGTACATCAATTACGACGACGATGTGGACTAACCGTGAGTCACTTCACCATGCGCAGTTAACGGAATCCGTTAATCCCTACAATCCAAACGCGCAGGCAATGTACGATAAGCTGCAGGATTTAGGGATGACGCACCAGCAGGCGTCAGGCTGGATAGCCCAGCAGATCACCAATCAGGGGCTGATTATTTCCGCCAACGAAATCTTCTGGATGTCGGCGGGGATCTTCCTGGTCTTGCTTGGCCTGGTGTGGTTTGCCAAGCCACCCTTCGGTGCGGGCGGCGGCGGCGGTGGCGCGCACTAAATATCTGATAAAAGGGATCTGCGGATCCCTTTTTTATTGCCCCGTAAACCACCTCCCAGGGATATGG
The DNA here is from genome assembly GCF_030336725.1 of Citrobacter sp. Cb031. NCBI lineage: Bacteria > Pseudomonadati > Pseudomonadota > Gammaproteobacteria > Enterobacterales > Enterobacteriaceae > Citrobacter > Citrobacter sp. Cb031. Next base: position 325,248 of record NZ_JAOWDA010000035.1, on the reverse strand, counting down.
TTGAGGGGAGGCAATAAAAAACCCCGGTTATAAGCCGGGGTTAATTTAAATACTGGAACAACTAATCAGTATGACTAAATATGCAGTTCCTGCAGTTTCTCTTTCGGCAGCGCCAGCTCTTCATTGCTGTTAACGCGTACATCATGCTCCAGAATATGACGTGCGATATCCTGTGCTTCGCTAAGAGAGTGCATCTGATACGTGCCACACTGGTAAACGTTCAGCTCCGGGATCTGGTTTTGATCCTGCACTTTCAGCACGTCCGCCATCGCCGCTTTCCACGCGTCGGCAACACGCTGCTCGTCTGGCGTACCAATCAGGCTCATGTAAAAGCCAGTGCGGCATCCCATCGGAGAGATATCGATAATCTCCACGCCGTTGCCGTTGAGATGGTTACGCATAAAACCTGCAAACAGATGTTCCAGCGTGTGGATACCTTTTTCAGGCATCACTTCTTTGTTCGGAATGCAGAAACGCAGATCAAACACGGTGATTGCGTCGCCATGCGGGGTGTTCATCGTTTTTGCAACCCGGACCGCGGGAGCTTCCATCCGGGTGTGATCGACAGTAAAACTATCTAACAACGGCATTTAGCCACCTCCGATAAATTTTTTGAAAATAATCTGAACTCTTTGTTCCGGGGCGAGTCTGAGTATATGAAAGACGCGCATTTGTTATCATCATCCCTGTTTTCAGAGATGAAATTTTGGCCACTCCCGAGTGGCCTTTTTCTTTTGTATCAAGCGTGCTTTTCCAGCCACACGCTAAACGGCTCAGTATCAGCCGCTTCGATCTCCTGCTGACGACGCTTTGAAGCCTTGGTTTCAGCAATAAATTCCGCTTCCTGCAATATTTCTAACGGCTCTTCACGCAGCAGATTTCGGTAAGCCTCACCCAGCGCTTTACCCGTGCCGCCAATGCCTTCATCAATCATAGACCGTAGGATGCGGGCAGAGAAAGTCAGTTCTGGGTTGTCAAAACAGGCAACCAGTTCATCACAGACCTTTTGATACTCCTCTCCCCCATCGATGCTGTCCAGCGTTTGTGCCACGCGTTTCAGATCACGGAACAGATCTTTCCCTACCTTAGGCAGCGGGAACTGGGCTGTTTCACAGCCAATACCTAACGTCAGCCCAGGCTTACGACCTTCAAGAATCACCCGATTCCAGTTTTTACGCGTACACAGCAATTCATCGCTGCTCATTTCCGGGGCATCGGCCAGCGCACACCAGACCATAAACAGATCGAGGAAACGCACCTGCTGCTCGTCCACACCGATCGGTGAGAACGGGTTGATATCCAGTGAGCGAACTTCAATGTACTCAATACCGCCACGCAGAAGCGCGTCAGAAGGCGTTTCGCCACGACGAGTGACGCGTTTCGGGCGAATAGGCGCATACAGCTCATTTTCAATCTGCAGAACGTTGCTGTTGATTTGCAGACGCTTACCGTCCTTCTCCAGACCAATCGCCGCGTACTCCTCGGAAGGGGTTTTAATCGCGCGCTTTAATCCTGCCACATACTCATGCAAATCGTTAAACGTAATTCCGAGATTGCTTTGCGACTTATTGGTATAGCCCAAATCACTCAGACGCAGCGACGTCGCATACGGCAGGTAATACATCCCACAGTCGGTTTTTTCAAACGGCAGGGTTGTCGGTTTTCCTTGCAGGAAAGAGGAACAAATGGCCGGAGAGGCGCCAAACAGATACGGGATCACCCAACCAAAACGGTAGTAGTTGCGGATCAGACGGAAGTAACCCGCGGAGATTTTCTCTTTAGCATCTTCGCCGTCCGTTACGCCACATTTCGCCTGCCAGAAAGCCATCGGCAATGAGAAATTGTAGTGTACGCCGGAGATAGTCTGCATCAGCGCGCCGTAACGGTTTTTGAGGCCTTCACGGTACAGCGTTTTCAGACGACCGGTATTCGACGTACCGTACTGCGCCAGTTCGATATCCTGGCCTTCGGCAATATAGCAAGGCATGCTCAACGGCCACATACGCTCGTCGCCCAAATTCCTGGCGGTATACCGATGCAGGTCGCGCATGAACGTGAGCATTTTCTCAATGTCGTCGCCTGGAGGCGTAATAAACTCCAGCAGCGCTTCGGCAAAGTCAGTGGTTATCCATTTATGCGTTAGCGCTGAGCCTAACACCTCAGGATGGCCTGTCGTTGCTAATGACCCATCTGCATTAACGCGCAGCGTTTCGCGCTCCAGCCCACGTTGAATCCCCTTTAACGCCTGAGGATGGTTTTCCAGCCAGGCCAGCGCCTGTGATACGTCCGGGATCAAATTGACCTCCCGCCTGTCAAAATCGTTTTAATTAGCATAATGGTATTGGTTACCCTGAAGGCTATCTCACAACACAATTAGTGCCACCACATAATGCCTTGCGTCGTAACCGCTGCGACAACTACATAGCGCAGCGCCTTGCCAAGGCATAAGAAAAAAAGTACTGGACCCCACGAGATGCGCATCCATCCAGCTAACAGGCACAGTAAATCACCCACAACCGGCATCCAGCTTAATAATAGTGTGACAGCGCCATAGCGCCGCAGCCAGCCAGTGGCTTTTTCTTGCCAGCGCGATGTTTTACGCAATGGAAAGAAACGCCCAAGGATAACGTTAGTTAACCCTCCAAGGCTATTACCCATTGTTGCTGTTAAGACTAAGACCCAGGGATGACTTACCCCAGAGACCAGCAAAGCAACTAAAACAACTTCAGAATTGCCGGGTAATAGCGTAGCGCTGAGAAAACTGCTGGCAAACAGTGACAGGAGCGATAGTCCATCACTCACAATAACCGGACATCCACCGCGTCCATTCCTGCGGCACGCGCCGCCTGCAGCCCAAAATCGGCATCTTCAAATACGACACAGCGCGCCGGAGCAACACCCATACGTTCGGCACAGAGCAAAAACGTATCAGGAGCAGGTTTATGGTGTTGTACGTGATCGGCTGCGACTACAGCATCAAAATAGCGACGCAGCCCAAGGTGTGCGAGCAGAGCTTCCGCAATCGCGCTTTCACTCCCCGTACCTACCGACATAGGACGACGACCATGCCAGGCTTTCACGACGTCAACCAATGGCAAAGGCTGGACGCTATCCAGCAGCATGCTTCTCACGTTGTCGGTTTTTTCACGCGCCAAGGCATGAGGGTCAAGATCGGCATGATTCAATTCAATTACCGACTGGGCAATACGCCACGTTGGGGAGCCATTGAGGGCGACCATGGCTTGTTCATCAAAACGTAATCCATAATGCCCCAATACCTCATGCCACGCCTTACGGTGCGTTGGCTCGGTATCCAGGATGGTGCCATCCATATCAAAAATCAAACCCGCATAACGTTCGTACATCGTCTTCTCACAAGCCGAATGACCAGACGTTATTTTATCGTAATTGATTGATTTTGTCGCTGACAGCGAATTAAGGGGTGTTCCGGGAGTATGTGGAATGATTCAAAGGAGAGAAGATGGTGCATCCGGGAGGATTACTCGGCTGCGCCTCGCCCTGCGGGCCGTTGCTGAAGCAACGTTATCCTCCCTGGT
>NZ_JAOWDA010000035.1:0-321641 GCF_030336725.1 Citrobacter sp. Cb031 | reverse complement strand
TGGTGCATCCGGGAGGATTCGAACCTCCGACCGCTCGGTTCGTAGCCGAGTACTCTATCCAGCTGAGCTACGGATGCATCGGGAAACTTGCTTTACTGCCGATATTGATATCGTAATGAGCGATATCAAGTAAGAGATGGTGCATCCGGGAGGATTACTCGGCTGCGCCTCGCCCTGTGGGCCGTTGCTGAAGCAACGTTATCCTTCCTGGTGCTCGCGATTATCTCGCAGACCATGAAACAACAGTTTTGCTGTTATCTCGGAGAAGATGGTGCATCCGGGAGGATTCGAACCTCCGACCGCTCGGTTCGTAGCCGAGTACTCTATCCAGCTGAGCTACGGATGCATCAGGGAAACTTACTTACTGCAGATTTGATATCGCTGCTAAAGTGATATCGATTTTCTGTAACAACGCTAATGCGCTATTGCAGAGAAGATGGTGCATCCGGGAGGATTCGAACCTCCGACCGCTCGGTTCGTAGCCGAGTACTCTATCCAGCTGAGCTACGGATGCAAATGGCGGTGAGGCGGGGATTCGAACCCCGGATGCAGCTTTTGACCGCATACTCCCTTAGCAGGGGAGCGCCTTCAGCCTCTCGGCCACCTCACCAACACGCCTCTTGCGAGTGCTTCGAAGAACTTGTTTCTGCTCATCGTCGCTGCGTGGCGCACATATTACTTTCTGGGACTTATAAGTCAAACAATTTTTCCAGCGCTTTTATCGTTTGCACATTTCACGCGCAATTAGTCTGCAAAAACGGCAAAAAGAGTGTTTTATCAACAGATAAATTGGCAATTTCCTGAGGCAATGAACAAACGGAAAAATCGCAGGGAAAGGCAATACGCGGATGAGAATCGAAAAAATGAGGAAGACGAAGAAGAAAAGAGAAGAAAAGGGATAATTCAATCAGGTTGCGCCTCACCAGAAAGGTGAGACGCGAAAACCTTAGTAACTGGACTGCTGGGATTTTTCAGCCTGGATACGCTGGTAGATCTCTTCACGATGGACAGAAACTTCTTTCGGGGCGTTTACGCCAATGCGCACCTGGTTGCCCTTCACCCCTAAAACTGTCACGGTGACCTCATCGCCTATCATGAGGGTCTCACCAACTCGACGAGTCAGAATCAGCATTCTTTGCTCCTTGAAAGATTAAAAGAGTCGGGTCTCTCTGTATCCCGGCATTATCCATCATATAACGCCAAAAAGTAAGCGATGACAAACACCTAAGTGTAAGCAGTCACGGCATCACATTCTGTTAAACCTAAGTTTAGCCGATATACACAACTTCAACCTGACTTTATCGTTGTCGATAGCGTTGATACAAACGCTGCGGATTGAAGTCCGCAGCGTCGACTTACGCTTATAATTATTACAGTTTTGCGCTGACCCAGCCTTTCACACTGGCTAACGCTGCTGGCAGAGCCGCAGCATCCGTACCACCGGCTTGCGCCATGTCCGGACGACCACCACCCTTACCGCCTACCTGCTGAGCGACCATTCCAACCAGTTCCCCTGCTTTCACGCGATCTGTCACGTCCTTAGACACACCCGCAATCAGAGAAACCTTACCTTCCACTACCGTTGCCAGAACGATAACGGTAGACCCCAGTTGATTTTTCAGATCATCAACCATGGTACGCAACATTTTCGGCTCAACGTCCGCGAGTTCGCTGACCAGCAGCTTCACGCCATTGATATCAACCGCTTTGCTGGAGAGATTTGCACTCTCCTGCGCCGCAGCCTGTTCCTTCAATTGCTGCAATTCTTTTTCGAGTTGACGCGTACGCTCCAGCACGGAACGAACTTTGTCACCAATATTCTGGCTATCGCCTTTCAGCAACTGCGCAATATCGCTTAAGCGATCGCTCTCAGCATGCACGGTTTGGATAGCGCCTTCACCGGTCACAGCTTCGATACGACGAACGCCCGCCGCAGTGCCTGACTCAGACACAATACGGAACAGACCGATATCACCCGTACGGCTGGCATGAGTACCACCACACAGTTCGGTAGAGAAATCACCCATGCTCAGAACACGCACGTGGTCGTCATATTTCTCGCCAAACAGCGCCATTGCGCCTTTGGCTTTCGCCGCTTCGAGATCCATGATGTTCGTTTCAATCGGCAGATTGCGACGAATTTGCGCATTAACCAGATCTTCAACGGCACGGATTTCAGCAGGCTTCATAGCTTCAGTATGAGAGAAGTCGAAGCGCAGCACTTTATCGTTAACCAATGAGCCTTTCTGTGCCACATGCGTGCCCAGTACCTGGCGCAGCGCCGCGTGCATCAGGTGCGTTGCGGAGTGGTTCAAGCGAATGCGCGCACGACGAGCTTCATCAACATCAGCCTGTACTGCATCGCCAATTTTCAGAGAACCCGCAGACAGCTTACCGATGTGACCAATGGCCTGGCCATATTTCTGCGTGTCGCTCACGGCAAACGCGAAGCCTGCGCCTTTCAGTTCACCCTTGTCGCCAACCTGACCACCAGATTCCGCATAGAACGGAGTCTGATCCAGTACGACAACTGCATCCTGACCTGCGTTAATTGCGTCTACCGCTTTACCATCAACAAACAGCGCGGTCACTTTGCCGTTCAGTTCCAGATGTTCGTAGCCTTTAAATTCAGAGGCGCCATCAACACGAATCATCGCATTGTAGTCTGCGCCAAAGCCGCTGGCTTCACGCGCGCGACGGCGCTGTTCTTCCATTGCGGCTTCAAAGCCCGCTTCGTCAACCTTAATGTTGCGCTCGCGGCAAACGTCCGCCGTCAGGTCAACCGGGAAACCGTAGGTGTCATACAGACGGAATGCGGTTTCGCCATCCAGTGTATCGCCGGACAGTTTTGCCAGTTCTTCATCCAGCAGCGCCAGACCACGCTCCAGTGTACGCGCAAACTGCTCTTCTTCGGTTTTCAGAACCTGCTCAACCATAGCTTGCTGACGCTTCAGTTCTTCACCTGCGGAGCCCATGACGTCCACCAGCGGACCAACCAGCTTGTAGAAGAAGGTATCCTTCGCGCCCAGCATGTTGCCATGACGTACCGCGCGACGAATGATACGACGCAGCACATAACCACGGTTTTCATTCGACGGGACAACGCCATCGGCAATCAGGAATGCACAGGAGCGGATATGGTCAGCGATAACGCGCAGCGACTTGTTACTCAGATCGGTCGCGCCGGTGACTTTCGCCACGGACTCAATCAGTGAACGGAACAGGTCGATTTCATAGTTGGAATTAACGTGTTGCAGCACGGCCGCAATACGCTCAAGGCCCATACCGGTATCCACGGACGGCTTCGGCAGCGGTTCCATGGTACCGTCAGCCTGACGGTTGAACTGCATGAAGACGATGTTCCAGATCTCAATGTAGCGATCGCCATCTTCTTCTGCGCTTCCCGGAGGGCCACCCCAAATATGGTCGCCGTGGTCGTAGAAAATTTCGGTGCACGGACCGCAAGGGCCGGTATCACCCATCTGCCAGAAGTTGTCGGAAGCATAAGCCGCGCCTTTGTTATCACCGATACGGATGATACGTTCGCGCGGAATGCCGACTTCTTTTTCCCAGATTTCATAGGCTTCATCGTCAGTTTCATAGACGGTGACCCACAGACGCTCTTTTGGCAGGGCAAACCAGTTTTCACCGGTCAGCAGTTCCCATGCGTATTGAATAGCATCATGTTTGAAATAATCGCCGAAGCTGAAGTTGCCCAGCATTTCGAAGAAAGTATGGTGACGTGCAGTGTAACCGACGTTTTCCAGGTCGTTGTGCTTACCGCCCGCACGCACGCAACGCTGCGAGGTGGTTGCGCGGGAATAATTACGCTTGTCGAGGCCAAGGAACACATCCTTGAACTGGTTCATCCCGGCGTTGGTAAACAACAAAGTAGGGTCATTGTTCGGTACCAGGGAGCTGCTGGCAACTACCTGATGTCCTTTACTATGGAAAAAATCGAGAAACGCCTGACGGATCTCAGCGGTGCTCTTGCTCATAATTATCCTGAAGAAATCAAGCTAACGAAATGTCATTACCAGCATCGGCACGTAAACTGCGCCTCTGGCAATCGAAAAGTGGGAATAAGATAAGTTTTCTTTACTGGGAAGTAAAATCCCGTATGCGCTCAATCGTCAAAATTTCGCCATATTGCCTGAATATCTTCCATCAGATAGCCACGGTAGAGCAAAAAGCGCTGGACCTTTACCTTATCTGAAAAATCTACAGGTAAAGGTTCTCCGTATTTACGAATGGCCTGCGCGCGCGCAAGTGCTGCCCAGTCAATTTCGCACTCGCGCATGGCTCGTTCAACGGCTTCACGCGAAATCCCTTTTTGGTTTAATTCCTGACGCACACGCGCGGGTCCATAACCTTTACGGCTACGGCTGGAGATAAACTGCTGAACAAAGCGGTCATCATCCAGATAACGACTTTCAATACACCAGGCGATGACCTTGTCGTAATCCTCCGGCGTTGCATCAATGTCTTCCGGTCCATTTTTTCCCATCACCGGAGCGGCCAGCTTACGCCGCAGTTCCTGCTCGCTGTGATCGCGCATCGCCAGTATACGTACAGCGCGGTCAAGAAGTCGGGAATAAGCGGAGCGGCGGGAAGTTGCTTCTGTCATAGTGAGCCTTCAGAAATGGAAAAGGGCTGCATGGTATGCAGCCCTTCTATGTGCGATAACGTCAGATTATCAGAAATCTTCGTTCGTTTCTTTTACATCTTCACCGCTGTCATCAACAGAGAAGTCTGGTTTTGAATCCGGGTTATTGAGCAGTAACTCGCGTACTTTCTTCTCAATTTCCTTCGCAGTTGCCGGGTTTTCCTTCAGCCAGTTAGTGGCATTCGCTTTACCCTGACCAATTTTCTCACCGTTGTAGCTGTACCATGCACCGGCTTTTTCAATCAGCTTCTCTTTCACGCCCAAATCGACCAGTTCGCCGTAGAAGTTGATACCTTCACCGTAAAGAATCTGGAATTCAGCCTGTTTGAACGGCGCGGCAATTTTGTTTTTCACGACCTTAACACGGGTTTCGCTACCAACCACGTTGTCGCCTTCTTTCACCGCGCCAATACGACGGATATCCAGGCGAACAGAAGCATAGAATTTCAGGGCGTTACCACCGGTGGTGGTTTCCGGGTTACCGAACATAACACCAATCTTCATACGGATCTGGTTGATGAAAATCAGTAGCGTGTTGGACTGCTTCAGGTTACCGGCCAGCTTACGCATGGCCTGGCTCATCATACGTGCCGCAAGGCCCATGTGAGAGTCACCAATCTCGCCTTCGATTTCTGCCTTCGGCGTCAATGCGGCAACGGAGTCGACAACGATAACGTCAACCGCACCGGAGCGCGCCAGCGCATCACAGATTTCCAGCGCTTGTTCACCGGTATCCGGCTGAGAGCACAGCAGGTTGTCGATATCAACGCCAAGCTTGCGCGCATAGACGGGATCCAGTGCGTGTTCCGCATCGATGAACGCACAGGTTTTACCTTCGCGCTGTGCGGCAGCAATAACCTGCAGGGTCAGCGTCGTTTTACCGGAAGATTCAGGCCCGTAGATTTCAACGATACGGCCCATTGGCAAACCGCCCGCGCCCAATGCGATATCCAGAGAAAGCGAACCAGTGGAGATGGTTTCCACATCCATGGAACGGTCTTCACCCAGGCGCATGATGGAGCCTTTACCGAATTGCTTTTCGATCTGACCCAGCGCTGCCGCCAACGCTTTCTGTTTGTTTTCGTCGATAGCCATTAATTACTCCTGTCATGCCGCTTTCGGGTTAAACCGCGAAACGTGATAGATAATGTTCTGTTGGGGCAATTATACTGTATGCTCATACAGTATCAAGTATTTTGTAGAAATTGTTGCCACAGGGTTTGTAACGCGTAGGCGGTCGCCTGTCGACGTACCGCATCGCGATCGCCGCTGAAGCATTCCCGGCGGGTAATCCCCTCGCCGCTCGCGCTGGCAAAAGCGAACCATACCGTCCCCACGGGCTTTTCTTCACTGCCGCCATCTGGCCCCGCAATACCGCTAATCGAAACAGCGAAATGCGCGTGGGCCGCTTTTAGCGCGCCAATCGCCATCTCCACCACCACAGGTTCGCTCACCGCCCCATGCTGGACCAGCGTCTCTTCGCGCACGCCAATCATCTGCGCTTTGGCTTCATTGCTGTAGGTCACAAACCCGCGCTCAAACCAGGCGGAGCTGCCGGCAATATCCGTAATTGCTTTGGCTACCCAGCCGCCGGTGCAGGATTCCGCCGTCGTCACGGTTGCCCCGCGCGCTTTCAACGCCAGGCCAACCTGCTCGCTTAACTGCATCAGTTCACTGTCGGTCATTTCAGCCTCTGTCAGTTAAAAAATATGCCGGACAAGATAGCACTTTCATAACCAAGATGGGGATGAGGAGACAATTTTACGAGGGGCATTCAGAAAATAGATAAACCGCATTCAAAAGAGTACCGAATAACGCACCAGGATAGCGTATTCGGTCTACAAGGAATTGCCCCTGTAGACCGATAACAAATGATTACTGCACGCGCGCCAGCGCGACCGCCTGACCCAATTGCCACACGGCCATGGCATAGTGGGTACTGTGGTTATAGCGGGTGATTGTGTAGAAGTTCGGCAGTCCATACCAATACTGATAACCGGTACCGATATCCAGTCGCAGCAGGCTGGCCTGCTGATGATTCCCCAATGACTGCTGCGGCGTCAGGCCCGCGGCGGCAAGTTGAGAAATGCTGTACTGGGTTTTAAAGCCGTTCGCCAGCCCAGGCGCCTGGCCATTCGCCGGAACCGCAACCATATCGCCTTTCACCCAACCGTGGCCTTTGAAATAGTTCGCCACGCTACCGATAGCATCAACCGGATCCCACAGGTTAATGTGACCATCGCCATTGAAATCAACGGCATATTGTTTATAGGAAGATGGCATAAATTGGCCGTAGCCCATCGCCCCTGCGAAAGAACCTTTCAAATCGAGCGGATCGTCGCTTTCATCTCGCGCCATTAGCAGGAAGGTTTCCAGTTCACCAGAAAAATATTCCGCACGACGAGGATAGTTAAACGACAACGTCGCCAGCGCATCCAGAATCCGCGTTTTACCCATCACGCGGCCCCAGCGAGTCTCTACGCCAATAATGCCAACGATAATTTCCGGCGGTACGCCGTAGACCTGCCATGCACGGTTCAGCGCATCTTCATATTGGTTCCAGAAAGCCACACCGTTTTGTACGTTATCCGGAGTGATGAACTGTTTACGATACCGCAGCCATGCACCGTTAGGTCCGGCTGGCGGTTGAGTCGTCGGCGCCTGGCGGTCCATCAAACGCAATACCGAGTCCAGACGCTTGGCCTGCGACAGGATCTCCTGCAACTGCTGGCGGTCAAAGCCGTGCTTATTCACCATTTTCTCGATGAACTGCTGCGCGTTCGGATTATTGGCAAAATCGCCGCCCGTTTGCATGACATTGTGCTGTGGCTCAAGCAGGAAGCCGCCGGATGGCGTACCCGTAGTCGTTTGAGTCTCTGAAGGTTTAGGTTTGCTGCTACAAGCAGCAAGCAATACGAAAAGGGGAAGTAACGCTACATAACGACGCTTGAACATGAGACATCCATTAAACAAATTCAGCCTGGGAGAAGTATGGTAAAGCATCCTCCGCCACACAAGGAAGCAGTAGTCGCTCTCCTTCACAGAATTTCCCCCCTCTTGCACTCCTGACCGGCACATTTGCGCGTTCTCACGCACAATCTTTCAAATTAAAATATTTATCTTTCATTTTGCGATCAAAATAACACTTTTAAATCTTTCGATCTGATTAAAATTAGTTACCGTTTGGCAAGATAACTAAAACCCCTACAGGAGAGAATAATGATCGACACCATCACACTCGGTGCTGAGTGGTTTATCGGATTGTTCCAGAAAGGCGGAGAGGTGTTTACCGGCATGGTGACCGGTATTCTGCCTCTGCTGATCAGTCTGCTGGTCATCATGAATGCGCTGATTAACTTTATCGGTCAGCAACGTATTGAACGTTTTGCCCAGCGCTGCGCCGGAAACCCGCTGTCCCGCTATCTACTGCTGCCGTGCATCGGCACATTTGTGTTTTGTAATCCTATGACGCTGAGCCTGGGCCGCTTTATGCCGGAAAAGTTCAAGCCCAGCTACTACGCAGCCGCCTCTTACAGTTGCCATTCAATGAACGGCTTATTTCCCCACATCAACCCCGGTGAGCTGTTCGTCTATCTGGGGATCGCCAGCGGACTGACCACGCTGGGTCTTCCGCTCGGCCCGCTGGCGGTGAGCTATTTGCTGGTCGGCCTGGTGACCAACTTCTTCCGCGGCTGGGTGACCGATTTCACCACCACCATCTTTGAGAAAAAAATGGGCATTCAACTTGAGCAGAAAGTACATCTGGCGGGAGCAGCATCATGACGCGTATTCGTATTGAAAAAGGCACCGGCGGCTGGGGCGGCCCGCTTGAACTGGATGCCGAGCCAGGCAAGAAAATTGTCTATATCACCGCCGGGACTCGCCCCGCAATTGTCGACAGGATAGCCAGCCTGACAGGTTGGCAGGCCGTTGATGGCTTCAAAGAAGGCGAGCCGCCAGAGAACGAAATTGGCGTGGCGATCATCGACTGCGGCGGCACGCTGCGCTGCGGGATCTATCCAAAACGCCGTATACCAACAGTGAATATTCACGCGACGGGTAAATCAGGTCCGCTGGCCCAATATATTATCGAAGATATCTATGTCTCTGGCGTGAAAGAAGAAAACATTACCGTTATCGGTGAAGCATCCGCTGCGCCAACGCCTGCAAACAGCACAATGGGTCGCGAGTACGACACCAGCAAGAAAATTACCGAACAAAGCGACGGTCTGTTGGCAAAAGTCGGCATGGGAATGGGTTCAGCCGTTGCGGTTCTGTTTCAGGCCGGGCGAGACACTATCGATACCGTCCTGAAAACCATTCTGCCGTTTATGGCGTTCGTCTCGGCGCTGATCGGCATCATTATGGCGTCTGGTCTGGGGGACTGGATTGCCCATGGACTCGCACCGCTGGCCAGCCATCCGTTGGGGCTGGTAACCCTGGCGCTGATCTGCTCTTTCCCGCTGTTGTCCCCTTTCCTCGGCCCTGGTGCGGTCATCGCCCAGGTTATCGGCGTCCTGATCGGCGTACAGATTGGTTTGGGGAACATTCCTCCGCATCTGGCGCTACCTGCCCTGTTCGCCATTAACGCCCAGGCGGCATGCGACTTTATTCCAGTCGGATTGTCGCTAGCCGAAGCGCGCCAGGATACGGTCCGCGTCGGTGTGCCATCCGTACTGGTGAGTCGTTTTCTGACAGGCGCACCGACCGTTCTCATCGCCTGGTTTGTTTCCGGCTTTATTTACCAATAAGAGGCACTCAAAAATGACCGTGATTTATGAAACCACCATCACCCGCATCGGCCAGAGCGCCCCGGATGCACTCTGCGACCAGATGCTAATTACCTTTCGTGAAGGCGCGCCTGCGGATATCGAAGAATTTTGCTTCATCCATTGCCATGGGGAGCTGAACGGCTCTTTGCAGGCAGGGATCCAATTTGAGCTAGGCCAGCATCACTACCCGGTCACAGCCGTTGGCAGCGTGGCGGAACAAAACTTACGTGAACTGGGGCATATCACTCTGCGTTTTGACGGACTGAGTGAAGCGGAATTTCCCGGCACCGTACACGTTGCGGGCCCCGTACCGGACGGTATCGCACCGGGCTGTATTTTGAAGTTTATTGCTTAAGATTGAAGGAGATAAAGATGAATCAGGTTGCCGTTGTCATTGGTGGAGGCCAGACCCTGGGGGCATTCCTTTGCCGTGGGCTTGCGACAGAAGGGTACCGCGTCGCGGTGGTGGATATCCAAAGCGATAAAGCCGCCAACGTCGCGCAGGAAATTAACGCCGAGTTTGGCGAAGGCACCGCCTACGGTTTTGGCGCTGATGCCACCAGCGAACAGAGTGTGCTGGCGCTGTCGCGCGGAGTGGATGAAATATTTGGCCACGTCGATCTGCTGGTTTACAGCGCGGGTATCGCAAAAGCCGCGTTTATCAGCGACTTTCAGCTTGGGGATTTCGACCGCTCGCTGCAGGTGAATCTGGTCGGCTACTTCCTCTGTGCACGTGAATTTTCACGCCTGATGATCCGCGATGGCGTCCAGGGACGCATTATCCAGATCAACTCCAAATCAGGGAAAGTGGGCAGTAAACACAACTCAGGCTATAGCGCGGCAAAATTTGGCGGCGTAGGTTTAACCCAGTCGCTGGCGCTGGATCTGGCAGAGTACGGGATCACCGTGCATTCACTGATGCTCGGCAATCTGCTGAAATCACCGATGTTTCAGTCATTATTACCGCAATATGCGACCAAGCTTGGCCTTAAGCCAGACGAAGTCGAGCAGTACTACATTGATAAGGTTCCACTTAAGCGCGGCTGCGATTATCAGGACGTGCTGAACATGCTGCTGTTTTACGCCAGCCCGAAAGCCTCTTACTGCACCGGTCAGTCCATTAACGTGACCGGTGGTCAGGTGATGTTCTAAGAAACATGATTGCCCGGTGGCGCTGCGCTTACCGGGCCTACACACACCTGGTCGGATAAGGCACAGCCGCCATCCGGCAAAATCAAAGGAGCACATTATGGTTTCCGCACTGATTACCGTCGCCGCTATCGCCTGGTGCCTGCAACTGGCGCTCGGTGGCTGGCAAATATCCCGCTTTAACCGGGCGTTTGATCAACTCTGCCAGCGGGGTCGGGTTGGCGTAGGTCGTTCCGGTGGACGGTTTAAACCCCGCGTGGTGGTCGCCATCGCGCTGGATGAGCAGCAGCGGGTTACCGATTCGTTATTTATGAAAGGTCTTACTGTATTTGCCAGGCCCGGTAAAATTGCCACGATAATGGGCAAACATCTTGATGATTTACAGCCTGATGTGATCTTTCCCCATGATCCGTTAGCGCAGAATGCACTATCATTGGCGCTTAAACTGAAACATGGGTAATTTCGTTGTGAATGCTAATAGCTTGCGAAATTATCATTTTGCAACCTAATAAGTCAGGGTAATCACGCCTATGAAACCTCGTCAGCGACAGGCGGCCATACTGGAGCACCTGCAAAAGCAGGGAAAATGCTCGGTTGAAGAACTGGCCCACTACTTTGACACAACCGGCACGACCATTCGCAAAGACCTGGTCATTCTGGAGAATGCCGGAACCGTCATTCGTACCTATGGCGGCGTGGTATTAAATAAAGACGAATCCGACCCGCCAATCGATCACAAAACGCTAATCAATACGCATAAAAAAGAGCAGATTGCTGAAGCCGCCGTCCGTTTTATTCACGATGGCGACTCGATTATTCTGGATGCGGGCAGCACCGTATTGCAGATGGTGCCGATGCTCACCCGCTTTAGCAACATCACCGTCATGACCAACAGTCTGCACATTGTTAACGCCCTTTCAGAGCTGGACAACGAGCAAACTATCCTGATGCCCGGCGGGACCTTTCGCAAAAAATCTGCGTCATTTCACGGTCAGCTGGCAGAAAACGCCTTTGAGCAGTTCAGCTTTGATAAACTCTTCATGGGCACCGACGGCATTGACCTCAATGCCGGCGTGACCACCTTTAATGAGGTGTTTAGCGTCAGTAAAGCGATGTGCAATGCCGCTCGCGAAGTGATTCTGATGGCTGACTCGTCAAAATTTGGGCGTAAAAGCCCCAATGTTGTGTGCAGTCTGGAAAGCGTCGACAAGCTGATTACCGATGCGGGTATCGACCCTGCGTTTCGTCAGGCGCTGGAAGCAAAAGGGATTGAAGTGATCATAACCGGAGAAACCAATGAGTGATGCACTACTGAACGCGGGCCGTCAGACGCTAATGCTGGAGCTACAGGAAGCCAGCCGACTGCCTGAACGACTGGGCGATGATTTTGTCCGCGCCGCCAATACTATCATCCACTGCGAAGGCAAAGTGATTGTCTCCGGGATTGGCAAATCAGGCCATATTGGCAAAAAAATAGCGGCGACCCTCGCCAGTACCGGCACGCCCGCTTTTTTTGTGCATCCGGCTGAAGCGCTGCACGGCGACTTAGGGATGATTGAAAGCCGTGATGTCATGCTGTTTATTTCCTACTCCGGCGGCGCAAAAGAACTGGATCTCATCATTCCGCGCCTGGAAGACAAATCCGTCGCTCTGCTGGCAATGACCGGAAAACCGACCTCACCGCTGGGTCTGGCAGCCAAAGCCGTGCTGGATATTTCCGTTGAGCGCGAAGCCTGTCCGATGCGCCTGGCACCGACTTCCAGCACCGTGAACACTCTGATGATGGGCGACGCGTTGGCAATCGCCGTGATGCAGGCTCGCGGCTTTAACGAAGAAGATTTTGCCCGCTCGCATCCGGCGGGTGCGCTGGGCGCTCGTCTGTTAAATAAAGTGCATCATCTGATGCGCCGTGACGATGCCATTCCGCAGGTGACGCTCACCACCAGCGTCATGGACGCGATGCTGGAACTAAGCCGTACGGGTCTTGGCCTGGTGGCAGTCTGCGACGACGAGTCGCTGGTGAAAGGCGTCTTTACCGACGGCGACCTGCGCCGCTGGCTGGTTGGCGGCGGAGCGCTCACCACTCAGGTTAGCGAAGCAATGACCCATAATGGCATTACGCTGCAGGCCCAGAGCCGCGCCATTGACGCCAAAGAGATCCTGATGAAGCGCAAAATCACTGCCGCACCGGTGGTAGATGAAAACGGTAAACTCACCGGTGCTATCAACCTGCAGGATTTCTATCAGGCAGGTATTATCTAATCCTTCAGCCCCAGACGTTTCGCCAGCCGGTGCAGGTTGGCGACGTCTGTTTCCAGCGCCCGCGCACTTGCCGCCCAACTGTGATTATTTTGCGCCAACGCCCGGCGGATCATCTCCCGCTGGAATGACTCCGTTGCCTCACGCAGGTTGCGATGCAGCGGGCTCTCCGCAACAACCTCCGCCTGCGGAGCCGGGGTTTCATCCTGCAGAGCAAAATGCTGCGCCTCAAGCACCACTTCATCCCCTGCCCTGGTGGCCCTTGCCAGAACAACCGCCCGGTGAATGGCATGCTCCAGCTCACGCACGTTCCCGGGCCAGCCGTAATTCAACAGATGGCTACGCGCGCCGGGACTTAACACCACGCGGGAAAGTCCCAGCCGCAGCCGACATTGTTCGCAAAAATAACCGGCCAGCAGTACCACATCTTCGCCGCGTTCACGAAGGGGCGGTACGAAAAGAGGAAAGACGCTCAGACGGTGGAACAAATCCGCACGGAAATTCCCGGCCAGCACCTCTTCCCGTAAATCACGGTTCGTTGCCGCCAGCACCCGAACATCCACGCGCAGGCTGCGATCGTCACCCACACGCTGAATATCGCCGTACTGCAACACACGTAGCAACTTAGCCTGTAACGCCAGCGAGAGCTCGCCAATCTCATCGAGAAACAGCGTCCCATTGTCAGCCATTTCAAACTTACCGCTACGATTGCTGATAGCCCCGGTAAAGGCGCCTTTTACGTGACCAAACAGCTCACTTTCCGCTACGGTTTCCGGCAACGCCGCGCAGTTCAGATACACCAGCGGATTCACCGCGCGCGGCGAACCTTCATGGATAGCCTTAGCTACCAGCTCCTTCCCGGTCCCCGTTTCGCCGCTAATCAGTACGTTGAGATCGGATCCCGCCACAATCTCAATCTCTTTTTTCAACTGCAGCATATTGGGCGACAGGCCAATCATTTGGGTTTCAGTCACCTGCTCGAAGGCCGTCGACGGGCCCGGCAACATATTCTGGCTTTCCAGTTGTTCAATCAGCAGCGCATTGCTCAGCGCGCCCGCCGCCAGCGCGGCAATCAGCCTAAGTTCTTCATCGCTGAAAACATCGAATTGATCGGGCTCCATGCCATCCAGCGTTAACGCGCCAATCAGATTTTGACCGGCGAACAGCGGTAAGCCAATGCAGGCGTGTACCTTCAGGCTCTCCTGGCCCGGAATCAGCCCATCGTAAGGGTCTGGCAAATCGCTGTCGGCAGGGAAACGAACCACGTCCCCGGCGCGGGCAATCGCCTCCAGACGAGGATGCCCTTCCAGGGTAAAGCGCCTGCCGAGAACGTCCTGCGCCAGCCCATCGATCGCCAGCGGAATAAACTGTCGCGACTCATAGCGCAGCAATGCCGACGCGTCGCACTCCAGCACCTGACGCAAGGTGGTTATCAGGCGTTGAAAACGGTCCTGATGTCCAATACCGCTTTGTAATTCAATGGCGATACCCGCCAGCACGTCTACGGAAAAACTCATGACGACCTCATTGTCATTTTGACAATTCATATTGTCATATTGACAATAAAATGAATAGTCATTTTGACTACCACCTTATAGGCATTAAAAAACAAACCCTTTAAAATCAACAAAATAAAAAGTTGGCACGCAACCTGCAATAAGCAAAACATCTTTTTTAGAAAAACGCTGAATTAATTACTGAGGTTGCTATGTCTATTCTGGTTAAAAATAACATTCATTGGGTTGGCCAACGTGACTGGGAAGTTCGTGATTTCCACGGGACTGAATATAAAACGCTGCGCGGTAGCAGCTACAACAGCTATCTCATCCGTGAAGAAAAAAATGTCCTGATCGATACAGTAGACCACAAGTTTAGCCGTGAATTCGTGCAGAACCTGCGCAGTGAAATTGACCTGGCAGATATCGACTACATCATCATTAACCACGCGGAAGAGGACCATGCCGGTGCGCTGACTGAGCTGATGTCCTGCATCCCTGACACGCCAATTTACTGCACAGCCAACGCTATTGACTCTATCAACGGGCACCACCACCACCCGGAGTGGAACTTCAACGTGGTGAAAACCGGCGACTCGCTGGACATTGGCAACGGTAAGCAACTGATCTTCGTTGAAACGCCGATGCTGCACTGGCCTGACAGCATGATGACCTACATGACCGGCGATGCGGTGCTGTTCAGTAACGATGCCTTCGGCCAGCACTACTGTGATGAACGTCTGTTTAACGACGAAGTTGACCAGACCGAACTGTTCGAACAGTGCCAGCGTTACTACGCCAACATCCTGACGCCGTTCAGCCGTCTGGTGACACCGAAAATCACTGAGATTCTCGGCTTCAACCTGCCGGTGGATATGATTGCCACTTCCCACGGCGTGGTATGGCGCGACAACCCGACACAAATCGTTGAAATGTATCTGAAATGGGCGGCTGACTATCAGGAAGACCGTATCACCATTTTCTACGATACCATGTCCAACAACACCCGCATGATGGCGGACGCCATTGCCCAGGGCATCAACGAAGTTGACCCGAACGTGGCGGTGAAAATCTTTAACGTCGCCCGTAGCGACAAAAACGAAGTCCTGACTAACGTCTTCCGCTCTAAAGGCGTGCTGGTTGGTACTTCAACGATGAACAACGTAATGATGCCAAAAATCGCCGGTCTGGTAGAAGAGATGACCGGCCTGCGTTTTCGTAACAAACGCGCCAGCGCCTTTGGTTCACACGGCTGGAGCGGCGGTGCGGTAGACCGTTTGTCCACACGCTTGCAGGATGCCGGTTTCGAGATGTCGCTGAGTCTGAAAGCGAAATGGCGTCCGGATCTGGACGCGCTGGAACTGTGTCGTCAGCATGGCCGTGAAATCGCACGTCAGTGGGCGCTTGCTCCGCTGCCGGAAACAATCGTCAAAACAGCAACCAAAGAGGAAGAGTGCGCCTGTGCCGCTGCGGCTGCCGCTGATCTTGGTCCAAGCATGCAGTGCAGCGTATGCCAGTGGATTTACGACCCGGCAAAAGGTGAACCGCTGCAGGATGTCGCGCCGGGAACACCGTGGAGCGACGTGCCGGATAACTTCCTGTGCCCGGAATGTTCATTAGGTAAAGACGTCTTTGACGTACTGGCAACGGAGGCAAAATGAGCCGCGGAATTGTCATTATTGGTTCAGGCTTCGCCGCCCGCCAGTTAGTCAAAAATATCCGTAAGCAGGATGCAGATGTCCCGCTGACCCTGATTGCTGCAGACAGTATGGATGAGTACAACAAGCCCGATCTCAGCCATGTTATCAGTCAGTCGCAACGTGCAGACGACCTCACCCGCCAGTCGGCGGGGGAGTTTGCCGAACAGTTTAATTTGCGCCTGTTCCCGCACACCTGGGTAACCGACATCGATGCCGATGCTCACGTAGTGAAAAGCCAGGAGCAACAGTGGCCATACGACAAACTGGTGCTGGCTACAGGAGCATCTGCCTTCGTACCGCCGATTACCGGACGTGAGTTAATGCTCACATTGAACAGCCAACAAGAGTATCGCGCCTGTGAAACACAACTGCGTGACGCCCAACGGGTGCTGATTGTCGGCGGCGGCTTGATTGGCAGCGAACTGGCGATGGATTTTTGTCGTGCTGGTAAAGCGGTGACGCTTATCGACAACGCCGCCAGCATTCTGGCTTCGCTGATGCCGCCAGAAGTAAGCAGTCGCTTACAGCATCGTCTGACCGATATGGGCGTACACCTGCTGCTGAAATCGCAGCTTCAGGGGCTGGAGAAAACAGAGTCGGGGATTCGCGCCACGCTCGATCGTAGCCGCAGCGTAGAAGTCGATGCGGTGATCGCCGCAACGGGCCTGCGCTCTGAAACCGCGCTGGCGCGTCGCGCCGGATTGAACATCAATCGCGGCGTCTGCGTCGACAGCTACCTGCAAACCAGCCACCCGGACATTTATGCTCTCGGCGACTGTGCAGAAATTAACGGTCAGGTACTCCCGTTCCTGCAACCGATTCAGCTGAGCGCCATGTATCTGGCGAAAAACCTGCTCGGCGGCAATGCGCCATTGAAGTTGCCTGCCATGCTGGTAAAAGTCAAAACGCCGGAATTACCCTTGCATCTGGCTGGGGAAACCCAACGCCGCGATCTGAACTGGCATATTGCCGCCGAAGCGCAGGGGATGGTGGCCAGAGGGATGAACGACGCAGGCCAGCTATGTGCCTTTGTCGTCAGCGAAGACCGCATGAAAGAGGCCTTTGCGCTGCTGAAAACGCTGCCCGTGTAAGTACAGGATACCGTTGCTTGATTTATTAACCTCACGCACATGGATGTGCGTTGCCACTTGTCGGTATGCCCCGACCTGTAGTTCTTGCCCCGCCAGTCCCGGGGCTTTTTTTATTTTTGCGCCAACGCCCGCGCCGCGGCAATCACGCCCTGCCCCAACGACAACCCGCCGTCGCCCGCCGGTAAACGCTGCGGGAACAGTAAGGTAAAATCATGCAGATAAAACGCCAGCCGGGCTGACAATAAGCGGTTATGCATCACACCTCCGCTGAATACCAGCGTCTTAATCCCCCGCTCTTCGCCCTGCAAACGCATCAGGGTAGCAAACCCACGCGCCAGCGCGTCGTGAAACGCCCACGCTCTTTCGGCAGGTTTGGCCTGCCAGGTCAGCCATTGCTGCCAAAAAACCGCTAAGTCCAACTGATTGCCTTCAAGCGGCACCGTGACAGGGTGCTCAACGCCAGCACATTGCGATGCCATCGCCTCCAGCGCGCAGGCCGCCTCACCTCCATAACTCAGCGATTCCGGCGCACATTGAAGCGCGGCGGCAACGGCATCAAACAGCCGTCCGCACGATGACGCCAGCGGTGCGTTAATCCCCCGGTCAATGGCGCGCGCCAGCACGTTCCAGTTTTGATGTTGCAGCACCGATGTTTCCGGGTAGCGCTGCCAGTCAGGAACAAAGCGCAGGCACTGCGCGAGCAAATTGCGCCACGGCTGTTTTGCCGCCAGATCGCCCCCCGCCAGCGCTACCGCCGGTAAGCCGCCAAGGTGCTCGCATTCACGATAGTTGACCCGCAAACACTCTCCCCCCCACAGCGCGCCGTTTTCCCCCATGCCGATACCGTCTAACGTCAGGGCAATCACGTCACCACCCTCGAGCGACCAGCCGTGCTCGGCCAGACACGCAGCGGCATGCGCATGGTGATGCAGCACCGTTTCGGTTGGCAGATTCATTTCGCTGGCCCACTGGCTGGAAACATAACCAGGGTGTGCATCATGCACGATACGCTGCGGCGTAAAGTCATAAATGTTCTGGATAAGGCGCAGCGCATCACGCCACTGCTGCTGAATGCCGTCATCGCTGAGATCGCCCAAATGCTGGCTGATAACCGCCTGTTCACCACGCACCAGGCAGAAGGTATTTTTCAGATCTGCGCCCAGGCAAAGCATCGGCGGCACGTCGTGAAATCCTGGCGGCAGCGCTACCGCATCCGGCACGTAACCCCGTGAACGACGCAGCATCTCGCCACTGTCGCGTACCACAGAGTCATCCATCCGCTGCACAATTTCGCGGTTATGCAGCAGGAAACCATCGGCAATTTCGTGTAAATCTTCCAGCGCCTGGGCGTTGGTAATAGCGGGCGGTCTGCCGCTGAGATTGCCGGAGGTCATTACCAACGGACAATTCATCTCTTGTAAGAGCAAATGCTGCAACGGATTCGCTGGCAGCATGACGCCCACTTCCGTTAACCCTGGCGCAATGCCCTCGCTCAATGCTGCGACATAGCGTTTCTGCACCAACACGATCGGCGCGGCTGGGGTTGTCAGCAAACGACGAGCGGGTTCAGGCAGTCCGTCATCACCGGGCAGCATCACTGCCAGAGGTTTTGCCGGACGGTGTTTGCGCAGCCTGAGCAGCGCTACGGCGTCATCATTTCGTGCATCGCACACCAGATGAAACCCACCAATCCCTTTAACGGCCACAATACCGCCTGCTTTTAGGCGCGATACTGCCGCCTGCAACGCCTCTTCTTTCTCCGCCCGCTCACCCGCGCTAAACCATTCGAGGTGGGGACCGCATGCCGGACAGGCAACGGGCTGGGCATGGAAGCGACGGTCGTACGGATCACGATACTCTTTATCGCATTGCGCACAGAGTGGGAATGACGCCATCACGGTAAACGGGCGATCGTAGGGCATGGCGCGGATGATCGTAAAGCGCGGGCCACAGTGGGTGCAGTTGATAAAGGGATAACGATAGCGGCGTTCACCGGGGGTGTTCATTTCAACCAGACATTCGGGACAGGTCGCGGCATCCGGAACGATTTGCGTATTCATCGTGCCGCCAGCACTTTGCCGAATCGAGAAATCGGCAGGCGGCTGCGTCCAGGTGAACGGTTCGCTCTCAACGCTGTCAATGCGCGCCAGCGGCGGGCAGTATTGATGCAACTGCGCAATAAACTCTGCCGGATCTTCCTGTATACGCACAACCACACCGTCACCGTCGTTACACACATCGCCATGTAGCTGTAACCGCTGCGCCAGTTGCCAGACGTAGGGGCGAAATCCGACGCCCTGTACCTTACCGCGAATACGCAGCTGTACGCCGGAGTGGTTGTTTATTGTCATGATGAATTCCCGCGGTATTGTATCCCTGAAATGTCCGTTTGCCGGATGGCGGCTTCGCCTTATCCGGCACGTATTTTACGCGGATTTTCAGATATCAGAACAGCAAAGATGCCGTGGAATCCAGCGCCGCGCGACGGCGTTTTTCAGCGCTTAGTTGCTCAAGCTTATTGCGATCCACATAAATCAGCGCGTGAGTCGGGCAGACTTCCATACAGGCAGGGCCGGCCTCACGATGGTGGCACAGGTCGCACTTATTGGCTTCGGCTTTTTCTGCCCGGACGTTCAGACCTGCCCCGCTGTTACGAACAACCGGACGCACGACCACTTCCATTGCGCCATAAGGGCAAGCCACAACGCAGGTTTTACACCCAATGCAGCGCTCCTGCATCACGTGGACAAAGCCTTTATCACGGCTGATTGCACCGTTCGGGCAGACGTTAGCGCACGGCGCGTCTTCACACTGGCGGCACAGCGTCGCCGTGGAGACATTAACGCCTTTGATGACGTGAATGCGGGGTAAAAAGGTTTCAGGGGTCAGCGATGCGCAGTCCTGGTTATCCTGATGGGATACCACGCAGGCCACTTCACAGGTACGGCAACCAATGCATTTATTGGCGTCTGCAATGATGAAACGGTTCATCAATTTCTCCAGCAATGACAGATTATCTGCCGAAGCATTCATAAATCGTGCCAGAATTTAATTAACTGTTATTAAAGGTTTTTTATTTTGATGAATGCAGAGAAGCCGTGTCATCGTCACTAGTGACGATGACAAATGACAGCCGTCAGCGCAAAACGAGCGGCGCAACAGAGTCGCGTTGAATGAGTTCACCGGTGAAGGTTTTTGGCGGCGTAAACGCCCCGTCATCCAGCATAAAGATCAGGCGGCCTATCGTTTCCTGGATCATTTCCGTTACCGGGATTTTGACGCTGGAAAGCGCCGGAATAGTGTATGGCGCGATAGCGATATCATCGAAGCCAATCACCGACACCTGAGCAGGGACGCTCACGCCATGCGCGTGCAACTGCTTCATCGCACCGATCGCCATATCATCATTGCTGGCCACCAGCGCGGTAAAATTGACCTGACGCGAAAGCAAAGTATCGACTCCCGCCGCGCCGCAGGCTGGCGTCCATTTCCCTTTAACAATCAAATCATTATTAAGCGGAATGCCATGATGTGCCAGCGCGTCTTTATAGCCTGAAAGTCGCTCCACGCCGGTAGGCGAATCCATCGAGCCAGTAATAAAACCAATCTCTTTGTGCCCGGCGGCAATGAGCTGAGTAACGGCGTTAAAACTGGTTTGCTTTTGATCGCACCACACGCAGTGGCTGGTATTTTTCCGCAGCCGCCGATTAAGCACCATAATCGGCTGGGCGTGGGCGTCGATGATATCGTCTATCTCATCCACGCTAAGAAAACGCGGATAGATCATAATCGCGTCACAGCGCAGGTCGAGCAGGTACTGGATCGCCTGACGCTCTTCCTCTGCGCTGTGCTTACCGTCAGCCAGCAACAACTGGCGTCCCTTATCTTCCGCCATCCGCGCGGTATGAAACAGCAGTTCGCTGAAATAGACGCCGTGATAAAGGGTGTTAGTTACCACCAGACCCAGCGTCTGCGTAGTTTTCGCTGCCAGACTGCGTGCCAGCAAGTTAGGGCGGTAACCACTCTCTTCAATGGCCTGAAACACGCGGTCTTTGGTTTCCTGGCTGACATAACCATTCCCGGAAAGCACCCGGGAAACCGTCGCTTTTGACACCCCGGCACGCTTCGCTACCTCCAGCATCGTGGTCATATTACTCATCCCTTTTCTCTCAATGTGACGCAGTGTACTGCACCGTTTCGCCGCTGTCCTTGCTGCTAAATTGCAAACGCTGACATCTGGTGATCGGAGTCACAATTATAAAAAATGATCAAAATTAAAACTTGCCTATTGTGTGTAATTTAAACATGATTTTGTGGAACCGGTTTCCTATCTGCGTTTCATCAACCCAGAAAAGCGACCAACGTGAACGGATAAAACATAACGTACTCTACTGATAAAACAGGATTAAATCCGATGTCCAAAAATTATGCAGCGCTGGCGCGCTCGGTTGTGACGGCTCTGGGAGGCGTGGACAACATCACAGCAGTGACCCACTGTATGACCCGTTTGCGTTTCGTTATTAAAGATGACTCGCAGGTCGACAGCACGACGCTGAAGACGCTCCCTGGCGTGCTCGGCGTCGTGCGCAGCGATAACCAGTGCCAGGTGATCATCGGCAACACCGTTTCGCAGGCGTATCGCGAGGTAGTCAGCCTGTTACCTGCCAATATGCAACCTGCAGAGCCGCAAACCAAACCTCGGCTGACGCTGAAGCGGATTGGTGCGGGGATCCTCGACGCGCTGATCGGCACAATGTCCCCGTTGATCCCGGCTATTATCGGCGGATCAATGCTCAAGCTGCTGGCAATGATCCTCGAAATGACCGGTGTGCTGGTGAAAGGATCGTCCACGCTCACTATTCTGACCGTTATCGGCGACGGCGCCTTCTTCTTCCTGCCACTGATGGTTGCTGCCTCAGCAGCCATAAAATTCAAAACCAACATGTCGCTGGCAATCGCCATCGCAGGCGTACTGGTGCATCCCAGCTTCATCGAACTGATGGCGAAGGCCGCGCAGGGTGAGCACGTTGAGTTTGCCCTGATCCCGGTGACGGCGGTGAAATACACCTACACGGTGATCCCGGCGCTGGTCATGACCTGGTGTCTGTCCTACATCGAACGCTGGGTCGATCGCATCACTCCGGCGGTAACCAAAAACTTCCTTAAACCGATGCTAATCGTGCTGATCGCCGCCCCACTCGCCATCGTCATCATTGGCCCTATCGGTATCTGGATCGGTAGTGCAATTTCAGCGCTGGTTTATACCATTCACGGCTATCTCGGCTGGCTGTCGGTGGCCATTATGGGCGCATTGTGGCCGCTGCTGGTGATGACCGGTATGCACCGCGTCTTCACGCCAACCATTATTCAGACCATTGCCGAAACCGGAAAAGAAGGCATGGTGATGCCGTCGGAAATCGGCGCCAATTTGTCGCTGGGCGGTTCATCGCTGGCAGTAGCATGGAAAACCAAAAACCCGGAACTGCGTCAGACGGCGTTAGCGGCAGCCGCCTCGGCCATCATGGCAGGCATTTCCGAACCCGCGCTGTATGGCGTGGCGATCCGCCTGAAACGCCCACTGATTGCGAGTCTTATCAGCGGCTTTATCTGCGGTGCCGTTGCCGGAATGGCCGGACTGGCGAGCCACTCCATGGCGGCTCCAGGCTTGTTCACCAGCGTACAGTTTTTCGATCCAGCCAATCCGATGACCATCGTTTGGGTGTTTGGCGTGATGGCACTGGCGGTCGTGCTTTCCTTTGTATTAACACTGCTCCTCGGCTTTGAAGATATTCCTGTCGAAGATGCAGCCGCGCAGGCCAGAAAAAACCAGGCCGCGCAACCAGGCAATATCAATAGAGCCAGCATTTGACTGGTATGAACTGAGGTTAACTATGTCTGTTTTTCCGCAAGGATTTTTATGGGGCGGCGCACTGGCCGCCAACCAGTCAGAAGGGGCATACCAGGAAGGCGGCAAAGGGCTGACCACCGTCGATATGCTCCCCCACGGCACAAACCGCATGGCCGTCAAACTGGGTCAGGAAAAACGCTTTACGCTGCGGGATGACGAATTTTATCCCAGCCATCAGGCAATCGACTTTTATCATCGCTATAAAGAAGATATCGCGCTGATGGCGGAAATGGGGTTTACGGTTTTTCGTACTTCCATTGCCTGGAGCCGTCTCTACCCCAACGGCGACGAGCTGACGCCAAATGAAGAGGGTATCGCGTTTTACCGGGCCGTGTTTGCCGAGTGTAAAAAATACGGTATTGAGCCGTTAGTTACGCTGTGTCACTTCGATGTGCCGATGCATCTGGTCAGCGAGTATGGCTCCTGGCGTAACCGCAAAATGGTGGAGTTCTTTACCCGCTACGCCCGTACCTGCTTCGAGGCCTTTGACGGTCTGGTGAAGTACTGGCTAACGTTCAACGAAATCAACATTATGCTGCACAGCCCTTTTTCTGGCGCCGGACTGGTGTTTGAAGAAGATGAAAATCAGGATCAGGTAAAATATCAGTCCGCCCACCACGAACTGATTGCCAGCGCCCTGGCAACTAAAATTGCCCATGAAATTAATCCGCAAAACCAGGTCGGCTGTATGCTGGCGGGCGGTAATTTTTATCCTTATTCCTGTAAACCGGAAGATGTGTGGACCGCGCTGGAAAAAGACCGCGAAAACCTGTTCTTTATTGATGTGCAGGCGCGCGGGGCTTACCCCGCTTACTCTGCCCGTGTGTTTCGCGAAAAAGGCGTGGTGATAGAAAAAGCGGCGGGAGATGACGATATCCTGAAAAACACCGTCGATTTCGTCTCGTTTAGCTATTACGCATCGCGCTGCGCCTCCGCTGAAATGAATACTGGCAATACCAGCGCCGCTAACGTGGTGAAGTCGCTGCGTAATCCGTACATTGCCGCCAGCGAATGGGGCTGGGGCATCGACCCGCTCGGCCTGCGCATCACCATGAATATGATGTATGACCGCTACCAGAAGCCGTTGTTTCTGGTGGAAAACGGGCTGGGGGCGAAAGATGAGATCGATGCTAACGGCGAAATCAATGACGACTATCGCATTAGCTATTTACGCGAGCACATTCGCGCCATGGCAGATGCTATTGAGGATGGCGTGCCGCTGCTGGGCTACACCACCTGGGGCTGTATCGATCTGGTTTCAGCCTCAACCGGTGAGATGAGCAAACGCTACGGTTTTGTGTATGTGGACCGCGATGACGCGGGCAACGGCACGTTAGCGCGTAAACGCAAAAAATCGTTCTGGTGGTATAAGAAAGTGATTGCGAGCAACGGGACCGATCTGGAATAACAATATTGCCGGATGACTCCGCCATCCGGCAACACGTATTATTCAGAATATATATACCCGCTGTCTGTTATCATTTTTATTGTACAACTTTAGGATTTTGCAGCAGCGGCAAAGGCGCTTCGCCCAACGCGTGGACCTGACCAATAATTGTCGCGCTCCGGCCAATCTGTAATGACTCAACATTCGTACTATTATGGGAGCCAAACTGGAACTGAATCACGTTGTTCGTTTTATTATTTTCGTCTTTCAGGCTGACAAGATAAGAATAAGCATTGGAAATACCATTAACCTTACGAATATCAATGACCACGCCCCGCAGCTTCACCCATTCACCAAGATAGTCCTTATTGGCTTTAACAGGATTTAAGGTATAGGGCGCGACAAAATCAGTGACGGACAAGGTTGGCATTGACGCAGCTGATGACTCCCCCGGTTGAAATAATCGGTCTCCCGCAGAGAAGAACGCGTCAGCCGCCGTCTCGCACCCGCTAAGAAGAGAGGAAATAATAATTAAATTTACCAAACGAATACCTGAACGCATAAATAACTCCTGTATATTAATTTCCCATATATTCAAATTCTAAATAATTCGAGTATATAACCTCCCTGAACAACGCCGAAATATAATATAACTCCCGTATTAGTAAAAGAAGAGAATATTCCCCCCCAACTATTATCAACTTCTCATCTTTTTCATTATTTGCATTCTATTTTCTGGATCTGCCTTCCAGTTTCGGGTTTGCCCTCCCGCCTTTTTACTGGCATTTTATTCAGTAGTTTTCCATCTCTTTATTTGTAACAAGGGAGTGTTTATGTCTGGTAAAAATGGCAATGCCGAAGCGGTTATCAACAAGCCATTACGTCATTTTAAAGTCAGCTATGTCAGAGTACGGCATGAAGATCGCAAAACCGGTTTTACACGACGTATAAGCCGCCATGCTTCACTCACGATGAACGGAGACTGGCTGGAACAGGCGGGGTTCCCAACGGGCACGTCGGTAAAAGTATCAGTTACGCAGGGGAAATTAATTATTGAACAAGCAGGTGAATAGTCTGTTTCGAGGGTGTCGACGTTATCCGGATGGTGGTAATGCGACACACCATCCGGTATTCAGTGCCCTCAGTCTCAGGCTTCCGGTGCCTCTAATTCAGCGAACCCACCGTGTCCTTCCCACCCGGATAATCGCTGATAAACGGTATCTACCGCATCTTTGATCGGCTGTGTCATCGGGTAGTAAAAACCGACAATATCCGGCTGGATGCCAAGGAAAATCACCTCGCCAACGTCGTCTTTCAGCTGATTGACCAGGTAGTTCAGCGGCATGTTGTGGGTGGTCATCATGAACATCTCGGCAATATCATCAGGATCGATAATGCGGATTTCACCAGGGTTTAGCCCCATGTCGGTAGCATCCACAATCAACAGACGCTGCGGGCGCAACTCACGGATGGCGACGATGTCGTTTTCCGGCGCGCTACCGCCGTCGATGACAACCCATTGTCCTTGAGGATTTGCAGCACACATTTCGGCCAACAGCGGCCCCGCGCCGTCATCGCCCATCATGCTGTTACCCACACATAATAAAACGTCAGTCACGATGTCTCCTCACCATCAGATAGATGGCGCTTTCCTGGTGGATATCGTGCAGCATGCTAAGCATCAGCTTGCTCCACTCCTGCTGCTGCGGGGTCTGCACGGCACGCGCATCATCGAACGCGCGCGCCAGCATCTGCACATGGTTGAAATCGATGACGATCTCGCCGTACTTCGGCACGCCTTCCATTTTCCGGCGGGCTTCGCTGCCTTCGGCAAGCGTGGCAATCCACGCCAGATATTCATCCCACGGGCAGGTTAACGCCGCTTCCAGGCAATCGATGATCCCAAGGTGGTGACCAATCGCCAGGCTGTAATAGACAACCTGCTGCGCCTCAGCGGGCGTTGCATCGTTCTCATCAATAAACTTACGGCTCAGTTGACTGAACACCACCGTTTCACTCATCGGATACGCGCCTCTTCGACAACATGATTAAGATGCGTGACGATCTCGGTCAGACGCGGATCGTTTTCCGCTTCCAGCCAGCGCGCCACCTGATGCTCGCCCTGCCCTAACTGCGTCATATAGTCATCAGCAATCTGGCGACCGTAGCGGTAGCCCGCCAGACGGCGTGCTTCACGATCCACCTTCACGCGCAGCGGCTGAACCATGTCCGGATGCAGAATTTCAGCCGGTTGTTCGTCCAGTTCACCTGGCGCACGCGCGTGAATTTTTTGTTCCAGCAGACCCAGCGCCATTGCAAAACCGTAAAGCGTAGCCGCAGGCGTTGGCGGACAGCCAGGAATATACACATCCACCGGTACGATTTTATCCGTGCCGCCCCATACGCAGTATAAGTCGTGGAAGATACCGCCGCTGTTACCGCAGGCACCGTAAGAGATACAAATTTTCGGATCTGGCGCAGACTGCCAGGCGCGCAGCGCCGGAGAGCGCATGGCACGCGTTACCGCGCCGGTAAACAGCAGGATATCCGCATGGCGCGGTGATGGTACAACTTTGATCCCAAAACGTTCGGCATCAAACAGCGGAGAAAGCGTAGCGAAGATTTCGATTTCACAACCGTTGCAGCCGCCGCAGTCCACACGGTAAACGTACGCTGAACGCTTGATGCTTTTAAGCAGCGACGCTTTCATGCTGGCAATGGATTCATCCACCGTCATCGGTACCGGAATACCGTTGGCGTCACGTGGGCCTAATAAATTGCTCATCAGTTGGCCTCTTTCATATGGCGAGTCAGTTCAATACGGTCAGACGGCACCAGGCATTTCTGGCGCTTACAATCCGGGCAGGTCTCAAAGCTTTCACGGTGGTTTTCCGCACGGCTGTCACCGTTGTGCTTAAGCAGCGCAATGGCGTAATCGATCTCTTTTTGTACCGCAAACGGGCGGTTACATACGCGGCAATTACACAGCGCAAAGCGGGACTGCTGCAGGAAATCCTCTTTCTTCCACACCGCCAGTTCATACTCCTGCGACAGCTTGATTGCCGCCGTCGGGCAGACTTCTTCGCAGCGGGCGCAGAAGATGCAACGACCGAGATTGAACTGCCACGCCAGCTCTTGGGTAACCAGATCGGTTTCTACCGTCAGCGCGTTCGACGGGCACGCATTCACACAGGCCGCACAGCCAATGCACTGCTGCGGATTGTGTTCCGGTTTGCCACGGAAGTTTTTATCGACCGCAATCGGCTCCAGCGGATACGACGACGTCGGCGCCCCGGTTTTGATGACTTTTTTGATAAAGGTAAACATGGCGATTCCTTATTTCAGCGGCGAGTTTTTACGCTCGATGCTGTAGCGCTCAAGTTCTTTGTACGGCACGACTTTGCTCTTCTTCTTACGCACATCGACCACGGTCATACGGTCGGTACAGGAGTAGCAAGGATCGAGGCTACCGATAATCAGCGGGGCATCGGAAACGGTGTTGCCACGCAGCATGTAGCGCAGCGTCGGCCAGTTGGCGTAAGTCGCCGCGCGACAGCGCCAGCGATACAGTTTCTGGTTGTCGCCAGTCATACTCCAGTGGATGTCATCCCCGCGCGGCGCTTCAGCAAAGCCCAGCGCAAAGCGGTGTGGAATGTAGGTGAAACCTTCCACAGCCAGCGGGCCGCCTGGCAGGTTGTCCAGACCAAAGTCGATCATATTCAGTGCGGTGTAGACTTCATTGATACGGACTTTCAGACGAGAAATAACGTCGCAACCCTGCTCACTGTGAACTTCCATCGGCAGCAGGCCATAGCCCACAAACGGGTGATCGGCGCGGGTGTCACGCGCATGGCCGCTGGCGCGTACCATCGGGCCGACGTTACTGAAGTCACGGGCAATCTCCGGATCCAGACGGCCAATACCTACGGTACGCTGTTCCATGTTCGGCGTGCTGAGCAGCATATCGACCAGTTCCTGCACGTCACGACGCATCTGCTGCGCCAGTTGACGGGTCTGGATCATATCCTCTTTCAGCAGATCACGACGAATACCGCCGATCAGGTTCAGACCGTAAGTTTTACGTGCCCCGGTGAGGATCTCCGCCATCTTCATGGAGGTTTCACGCACGCGGAAGAACTGCATAAAGCCGGAGTCAAAACCGGTAAAGTGACAGGCCAGGCCGAGGTTCAGCAGGTGCGAGTGCAGGCGTTCAACTTCCAGCAGAATGGCGCGGATCATCTGCGCACGTTCCGGCACGACGATGCCCATCGCGTTCTCGACGGAGGTGGTATAGGCGGTGCTGTGCGCAAAGCCGCAAATGCCGCACACGCGGTCGGACAAGAAGGTCACTTCGTTGTAACCCATGCGGGTTTCCGCCAGCTTCTCCATGCCGCGGTGGACATAGAACAGACGGTAGTCGGCGTCGATGATGTTCTCGCCGTCAACAAACAGACGGAAGTGACCGGGTTCATCAGAGGTGACGTGCAGTGGGCCAATCGGCACTACATTATTTTTCTTGTCTCCCAGTTCGTTGATGAACTCGTAGGTTTCAGCATCGGTAGTCGGCGCGGGGCGCTGGCGATAATCCATGCTGTCTTTACGCAGCGGGTAGAGTTCGTCCGGCCAGTCATCCGGCAGTACCAGACGACGCTCATCGGGCAAACCAACCGGGATCAAACCGTACATATCGCGCACTTCGCGCTCGCCCCAGACCGCAGCAGGCACGCGCGGCGTGACGGACGGGAACTCCAGCTTATTGGCATCGACCTCAACGCGCACGGTAATCCAGCACTTGGTTCCCTGCTCCATCGACAGCACGTAGTAAACGGCATAATGACCGCACAGCTGACGTTCGTCGTTACCAAACAGCACGGACAACCAGCCGCCCTGTTTGTAGTACAGGAACTCCACCACTTCCGGCAGGTAGTTCACCTTGACGGTGATCGTCAGCTGATCTTTGGTCTGCCAGGCTTCATCCAGCACGACGCCCGGGAAGGCCTGGTGCAGCGCCGCGAGATATTGTTGACCTAATTTTTCTTCAGACATGCTCAAACTCTCTTAAATCACGCCACCAGCAAGGAGACGAACGCTAAAAACGCAAACCCAAAACCGGCCCAGGTCACGCGTGAAGTGGCGCAAAAACGCAGACGCGCCATGCTGTTTTCGAACAGGGCGATGACCAGCACGCCGAGAACCAGTTTGACGACGGCAATCACCAGCGCCAGCAGCAGCCCACCCGAGGTGAAGGTTTCCATCTGTCCCCACGGCAGGAACACGCCAACGAACATTTGCAGAACGACCAGTTGCTTAAGGCTAATGCCCCATTTCAGCACCGCAAAACCGCTGCCGCTGTATTCGGTCAATGGACCTTCCTGCAGCTCCTGCTCTGCCTCTGCCAGATCGAACGGCAGTTTGCCCATTTCGATAAAGGTGGCGAAAGCACAGGCGCACAGCGCCAGAATCAACGGAATGCTGCGTGCAGCTGGCCAGTGATAAATGGTATCGGCGATATTGCTGATATGCGTTGAGCCAGCAACCTGCGCCGCAACCCACAGACCCAACAGCAGGATAGGTTCAACCAGCACGCCGAGCATCGCTTCGCGGCTGGCGCCAATAGCGGTAAACGGGCTACCGGTATCCAGGCCCGCGATAGAGAAGAAGAAGCGGGCGATGGCGAACAGGTAAATTAAGGTGATCAGATCGCCCAGTTGCGGCAGTGGTGAGCCAACGGTCACTACCGGCAACGCGGTGGCGATAGTCAGCATCACACCCACCATCACAAACGGCGTCAGGCGGAAAACCCAACTGGAATCCGCAGGCGCAATGCTCTGACGGCCCAGCAGTTTGATGATGTCGCGGTATTCCTGCAAAACGCCCGGACCGCGGCGATTGTGCAAACGCGCACGTGCCACGCGGGTAATACCGGACAGCAGCGGCGCAACGGCAAACAGCACCAGCGCCTGAATTAACGGATATAAAACACTCATTCTCAGGCTCCTCGTGAAACCACAATCACCACCAGTACCGCCAGCTCAATCAGCGCCAGGCGACGGAACAGCACCGGTGCAGCCGCATTCTGCCAGCCCGGAACCAGTGATACCGGATTCAGCCATTTGCGCAGTTTGAGTACCGGTGCAAAGGCTTCTTTCACCGGCATGGCAAAACCGTGTGCGGTAATGACCATTGACTGCTCGTGATCGTAACCACACACCCATGCCGCACCGCGTGAACGCGATGGCAGACGGTTGCCTTTGAAAATCGCCATGATGATGAACGGCAGCAGCGGACATGCGATCAGCAGCAGCGTGATCATTGGCTGAGAAACGGTGGTGTTCGCGGTTTCCAGCGGCAGCGGAACGGCAGCGGAGATCATCGGCAGCAGCCACGGCGCAGCAACGCCCCCAATCACGCAGCAGATAGCCAACGCGACTACGCTAACGCCCATCAGGATTGGCGCGCAGCAGGCATTTTCAGCTTCCTTCGTGCGCGGTGCGCCAAGGAACGTAACGCCATAGACTTTCGCCATACACATCACCGCCAGCGCGCCGGTAATCGCCAGTCCCACCGCCAGCAACGGTCCTAAAAGACGACCGACAAACGCGCCGCTGTTGCCAAGCTTAAAGAAGGACTGGTAGATAACCCACTCACCGGCAAAACCGTTCAGCGGCGGCAGTGCGGCCATCGCCATCAGGCCAACCAGCATCGCCAGAGAGATAACCGGCATACGTTTACCGATACCGCCCAGTTTTTCGATATCACGATGACCGGTACGGAACCAGATGCTGCCTGCGCCCAGGAACAGAACGCTTTTGAACAGGCTGTGGTTTACCAGGTGGTACAGACCGCCGGTCAAACCCAGCGCAATCAGTGCAGGTTGATTCAGGGAAATTCCGGTTACGCCAGCGCCCAGACCCAGCAGAATAATGCCGATGTTTTCCAGCGTGTGATATGCCAGCAGACGCTGAATGTTGTGTTCCATCAGCGCATACAGACCGCCGACAAACGCGGTGATCATTCCCAGCACCAGCAGCGTAATGCCCCACCACAGCGGCGCATTACCGCCCAGCAGCGACAGGGAGAGAATACCCAGCAGACCCACTTTCATGACGACGGTAGAGAACAGCGCCGCAGCCGGTGCGCTGGCGTTGGCGTGTGCCTGTGGTACCCATCCGTGCAGCGGAATAATCCCGGCCAGCAGGCCAAAACCCGCCACGCCCAGCAGCCAGATATCAGACCCGAGCGGCAGCTCCTGTGCGCGCAGGTCAAGCAGGCGCAGCTCTAGGGTGCCGTAGCGTTGCCACACCAGGTAGCAGGCAATAGCCAGCAGCAGTGTGCCGACGCGGCCCAGCGCAAACCACAGTTTGCCCTCTTTGCTGCAGCCGGTGAGGAACACGGCACACAGCGCCATGATTTCCGCCATCACCACCAGCGTTCCGAGGTTGCTGGCAACCACCGCACATACCGCCGCGGCCATCAGCAGATTCACCAGCAGCCCGTTGGCTTTTACCTGCGGATGACGATGCCAGTCAATGTTGTACAGGCTGACAAACAGGCCGCACAGGCCCAGCGTAATCAGCCAGATAGCGTTCAACGGGGTAATTTGCACACTGTGACCAATAAACGGCATCACACCGCTTAAAGCCAGGGCATTAGTCAGTACGGTGAAACCCGCAGCCGCTGTACACAGGCTGCCAACCGCACCGCCAACCCCGGCAATCCAGCCGCTCAGCGGTTTGTGAAATGAAAACAGAAATGCCAGAACCGCAGCCGCCGTAAACCAGGCTACGCCGCTGTTAATCAGTGAAATT
This sequence comes from Citrobacter sp. Cb031, assembly GCF_030336725.1. Lineage (NCBI taxonomy): Bacteria > Pseudomonadati > Pseudomonadota > Gammaproteobacteria > Enterobacterales > Enterobacteriaceae > Citrobacter > Citrobacter sp. Cb031. Next base: position 289,405 of record NZ_JAOWDA010000035.1, on the reverse strand, counting down.
GCGCTCATTTTGCATCCCCACTCTGAGCCTGCTGAAACAAGGTGAGATCGCCGAAGTCGGTATTGAAAGTCAGCTCACGCTTACGTTTGCTGGCGCGGGCAATATCCACGTTACTCACCAGGTGCAGGGCTTTGGTCGGGCACATGCGTACGCAGGCCGGACCAAGCTCGTCAAAACTGCACAGATCGCATTTCACCGCGATGGCGCGAATACCCGGAACCCAGTCCAGCAACGTGCTCACGCGGGCAGGCGCTGGCGGAGCCGGAGGCGCTTTTGGCGTATTGGCGTTTGCCGGGATATGCAGCGGACGGCTACCGGAAAACTCAATCGCGCCAAACGGACAGGCTATCCCGCACAGTTTGCAGCTTACACACAGGCTTTCATTCAGCTGCACGGCACCATCAACGCGATTAATCGCATTAACCGGACAAACGGTGGCGCAAGGCGCATCTTCGCAATGGTGGCAAAGCTGCGGGGCGGATTCTTTTTCATTTAACATCACTTTCAGGCGCGGCATTGACTGCAGGCCATGCTGGCGATGTGTCTCTGAGCAGGCGGCTTCACAGGTGTGGCAGCCGATGCAAAGAGTGGAGTCAGCAATTACAAAACGATTCACCAGGCATTCCTCAGGTGATAGTCATTTTTGACGAAAACATGTCTGGAAAATGTCATTTCGACATTTTTCGACATGCCCATTCCCTAAACGTCGTGACGCAGTATGAAAGCGCATCATGACAAAAGTGGGCACACCCAAGGCTTAAGCCGGGCTATGTCCCTCAATCAGCTGGCTTAAATTCACCGGCATATTGTTTTCAACCGCGGTATAGAGGCTGTCGTAGACGGTGGCGATTTTTTCGAGATAGTGCTCCAGCACCTGCTCGCGATCGCGGTTGCTGATACGCTCATCAACCTTACCGTCGATGGTCAACTCAGCCTGTGCAATCAGTTGCTTATCATCACCGTCTTTCGTTTCAACGTAGTACTCGATGGTGTGGCTGTTAAAGCCGTCCGCCAGCGTGACGTAGATAGTGAAGTGTTCAAAAAGGACGAAGCAGAGATCCTTGTCCGGTGCGCAGCTCATTGCATGATGCAAACGCGCTTTTGACAGGGTGATCCCCTGAACCAGCGAGTTGCAGTAAATACGCCACTGGTCCTGTAGGCGACGATGCCGTTCAGCGATGTAATCGGCTTTTTCGCTTATTTCCCAAATAGTCATGTCAGGTTACCCGTTTAGCAGAGATGACAGCTTTAAGCACATTTCATGCCAAAATTAAAAACCTTAATTTTCATATAGATAAAAAATCAAAGAGTGGTGACGACATGTCATTTCGTCATCGTCGTCATTGTCACGATAGAAAAAATTCAAGCTGGCATGTTTATTGCTTTTAATACGGCAACTTCATAGGAGGCGGTATGCACGAAATAACCCTCTGCCAACGGGCACTGGAATTGATTGAACAACAGGCCACGCAATACGGTGCACAGCGAGTAACTGGGGTCTGGCTCAAAATTGGCGCATTTTCTTGCGTAGAAACCAGCGCTCTCGCCTTTTGTTTTGATCTGGTATGCCGCGGGACCCTTGCAGAAGGTTGTAAACTCCACCTCGAAGAACAAGAAGCCGAATGTTGGTGCGAATCTTGTCAGCAATACGTCACCTTACTGACGCAACGCGTGCGCAGATGTCCGCAATGCAACAGCGATATGCTGAGAATTGTGGCCGATGACGGCTTACAGATTCGACGTATTGAAATAGATGAAACTCCAGCGTCGGATGCCGACGCCTAAGCGTCATCATCCGGCAACTGAAGTATCGCAAGTAATAAGATCAGGAGTGAGCGATGTGTACGACATGTGGTTGCGCTGAAGGCAACCTTTATATAGAGGGTGATGAGCATAATCCCCACTCGGCGTTTCGCAGCGCGCCATTTGCCCCGGCAGCTCGTCCGGCGCTGAATATTACCGGGGTGAAGACCTCCAGTTTCACACCGAGCCAGACCGAAGAAGGCGATTTGCATTACGGTCACGGTGAAGCAGGCACCCACGCGCCAGGCATGAGTCAGCGCCGAATGCTGGAAGTGGAAATTGACGTGCTGGATAAAAACAACCGTCTGGCCGAGCGCAACCGCGCACGCTTTGCTGCCCGTCAACATCTGGTATTAAACCTTGTCTCAAGCCCAGGCTCCGGTAAAACCACGCTGCTGACCGAAACGCTGATGAAGCTCAAAGACAGCGTGCCTTGCGCCGTCATTGAAGGCGACCAGCAGACGGTTAACGATGCCGCCCGTATTCGCGCCACAGGTACGCCCGCCATCCAGGTCAACACCGGTAAAGGTTGCCACCTTGACGCACAAATGATTGCTGACGCCGCGCCACGTTTGCCGCTTGAAGACAACGGCATCCTGTTCATTGAAAACGTCGGGAACCTGGTTTGCCCGGCTAGCTTCGACCTCGGCGAACGCCATAAAGTGGCGGTGCTTTCCGTCACCGAAGGCGAAGACAAGCCGCTGAAATACCCGCATATGTTTGCCGCCGCGTCGCTGATGCTGCTCAACAAAGTAGACCTACTGCCGTACCTCAATTTTGACGTAGAAAAGTGCATCGCCAGCGCCCGGGAAGTGAACCCGGAAATTGAGATTATCCTGATTTCCGCCACCAGTGGCGAAGGCATGGACCAATGGCTCTCCTGGCTGGAGACGCAGCGATGTGCATAGGTGTTCCGGGTCAAATCCGCACCATTGATGGCAACCAGGCCAAAGTCGACGTTTGCGGTATTCAGCGCGACGTCGACCTGACGCTGGTCGGAAGCTGCGATGAACACGGTCAACCCCGTCTGGGCCAGTGGGTACTGGTCCACGTCGGCTTTGCCATGAGCATCATTAATGAAGCTGAAGCGCGCGACACGCTCGACGCGCTACAAAACATGTTTGACGTTGAGCCGGATGTCGGCGCGTTGTTGTATGGCGAGGAAAAATAATGCGTTTTGTTGACGAATACCGCGCACCAGAACAGGTGATGCAGTTGATAGAGCACCTGTGTGAACGTGCCGCACACCTCCCCTACACTGCTGAACGTCCGCTGCGCATCATGGAAGTGTGTGGTGGTCATACCCACGCTATCTTCAAGTTCGGTCTCGACCAATTGTTGCCTGACAACGTCGAGTTTATTCATGGCCCGGGCTGCCCGGTTTGCGTTCTGCCGATGGGCAGAATCGACAGCTGTGTGGAAATCGCCAGCCATCCGGAAGTGATTTTTTGCACCTTTGGCGATGCGATGCGCGTTCCGGGTAAACAAGGTTCTTTGCTACAAGCCAAAGCGCGCGGCGCGGATATCCGCATCGTCTATTCACCGATGGATGCGCTGAAGCTGGCGCAGGAAAACCCAACGCGTAAGGTTGTGTTCTTTGGCCTGGGTTTTGAAACCACAATGCCAACCACCGCCATCACCCTTCAGCAGGCAAAACAGCGTGACGTGCAGAACTTTTACTTTTTCTGCCAGCACATCACGCTTATCCCTACGCTGCGCAGTCTGCTGGAACAGCCGGACAATGGCATCGACGCCTTCTTAGCGCCGGGCCATGTCAGCATGGTGATTGGCACCGATGCCTATAATTTCATTGCTTCAGATTTCCATCGTCCGTTGGTGGTCGCCGGTTTCGAACCGCTCGATCTACTGCAGGGCGTGGTGATGTTGATTGAACAGAAGATTGCCGCGCATAGCCAGGTTGAAAACCAGTATCGCCGCGTGGTGCCGGACGCCGGTAACCTGTTAGCGCAACAGGCCATCGCCGAAGTGTTCTGCGTCAATGGCGATAGCGAATGGCGCGGTCTGGGCGTCATTGAATCCTCTGGCGTTCACCTGACGCCAGACTATCAGCGCTTTGATGCCGAAGCGCATTTCCAGCCAGCGCCGCAGCAGGTGTATGACGATCCGCGCGCGCGTTGCGGCGAGGTATTGACCGGCAGATGCAAACCGCATCAGTGCCCGCTATTTGGCAAAACCTGTAACCCGGAGACCGCGTTTGGCGCCCTGATGGTCTCCTCAGAAGGCGCATGTGCCGCCTGGTATCAGTATCGTCAGCAGGAGTGTGAAGCATGAACAGCGTACAACTCGCCCACGGTAGCGGCGGTCAGGCTATGCAGCAGTTGATCAACAGTCTGTTTATGGAGGCTTTTGCTAATCCGTGGCTGGCGGAACAAGAAGATCAGGCCCGTCTGGATCTGGCGCAACTGGTTGCAGAAGGCGATCGTCTGGCGTTTTCAACCGACAGCTATGTTATCGATCCGTTGTTCTTCCCGGGTGGCAATATCGGCAAGCTGGCCATCTGCGGTACGGCTAACGACGTGGCGGTCAGCGGCGCGATCCCTCGCTACCTCTCCTGCGGTTTTATCCTCGAAGAGGGTTTGCCGATGGAGACGTTGAAAACCGTCGTCAACAGTATGGCGGCGACCGCGCGTGAAGCAGGCATCGCCATCGTGACCGGCGATACCAAAGTCGTGCAGCGCGGCGCTGCAGACAAGCTGTTCATCAACACGGCCGGAATGGGGGCGATCCCCGCCAACATTCACTGGGGCGCACAGACCCTCGGCCCAGGCGATGTGCTGCTGGTCAGCGGTACGCTTGGCGATCACGGCGCAACTATCCTTAACCTGCGCGAACAGCTGGGTCTTGATGGCGAACTGGTCAGCGACTGCGCGGTATTGACACCGCTTATCCAGACGCTGCGTGATATTCCCGGCGTGAAGGCGCTGCGTGACGCGACCCGTGGCGGCGTAAATGCGGTAACGCATGAATTTGCCGCCTCATGCGGGTTTGGTATTGAGCTGTCTGAAGCGGCCCTGCCCGTGAAGCCCGCGGTGCGTGGCGTTTGCGAACTGCTGGGTCTGGATGCGCTTAACTTTGCTAACGAAGGCAAGCTGGTGATTGCCGTTGAGCGTCAGGCTGCTGAAACGGTGCTTGCCGCGCTGCGCGCACATCCGTTAGGACGCGATGCCGCAATGATTGGTGAAGTGGTAGAACGCAAAGGTGTGCGTCTTGCCGGACTCTACGGCGTGAAACGCACTCTCGATTTACCACACGCCGAACCATTACCTCGTATATGCTAACAGCCGGTTGGCAGCAAGCTGTAGGCCGGGTAAGACGCATTTGCGTCGACATCCGGCCTTAACGCTGCATTATCACCTGATGGCGTTTTGCCGATCGGGTCTACGGTTCGAGTAGCGGGACCAGTCCGGCAATAATTTACGACTTATACCTATAATTCATTTACCGTTTTCGCACCGTTCTGCGGTGCTTTTCCTGGAAAAGCAATATGTCGTATACACCGATGAGTGACCTCGGACAGCAAGGCCTGTTCGATATTACTCGTACATTATTACAGCAGCCCGACCTGCCGTCTCTCAGCGAGGCGCTTTCGCAACTGGTCAAGCGTTCAGCGCTGGCCGACTGCGCGGCTATTGTCTTATGGCAGGCACAAACGCAGCGTGCGCGTTATTTTGCGACGCGTGAAAATGGTAACCCCATCGATTATGAAGACGAAACGGTGCTGGCGCATGGCCCGGTACGCCGTATTTTGTCTCGCCCCGATGCGCTGCACTGCAACTATCACGAGTTTAGCGAAACCTGGCCACAGCTGGCCTCTGGCGGGCTGTATTCTAAATTTGGTCACTACTGCCTGCTACCGCTGGCAGCAGATGGACGAATCTTTGGCGGTTGCGAATTTATCCGTAACGAAGACCAACCGTGGAGTGAAAAAGAGTACAACCGGCTGCAGACCTTCACCCAAATAGTCGGCGTCGTTGCTGAACAAATTCAAAGCCGGGTCAGCAACAATGTCGATTACGATCTCCTGTGCCGTGAGCGTGATAACTTTCGCATCCTGGTCGCCATCACCAATGCTGTGCTCTCCCGCCTGGATATTGATGAGCTGGTCAGCGAAGTCGCCAAAGAGATCCATCACTACTTCGACATTGATGCCATCAGCATCGTGTTACGCAGCGATCGCAAAAACAAGCTCAGCATTTATTCCACTCACTATCTGGATGAACATCATCCGGCACACGAACAAAGTGAAGTGGACGAAGCCGGCACGCTCTCTGAACGGGTCTTCAAAAGTAAAGAGATGCTGCTGATTAACCTGAGCGAACGCGATACCCTGGCCCCTTACGAAAGAATGTTGTTCGAAACCTGGGGCAACCAGCTACAGACTCTGTGCCTGCTGCCGCTGATGTCCGGCAATAATATGCTCGGCGTACTTAAGCTGGCGCAATGTGAAGAGAAAGTATTCACCACCGCCAATCTCAAACTGCTGCGCCAAATCGCAGAACGCGTGGCGATCGCCGTGGATAACGCCCTCGCCTACCAGGAGATCCACCGCCTGAAGGAGCGGCTGGTCGATGAAAACCTGGCGCTGACTGAACAACTCAACAACGTGGAGAGTGAGTTCGGAGAAATCATTGGCCGCAGCGAAGCGATGTACAGCGTACTCAAACAGGTCGAAATGGTGGCGCAAAGCGACAGCACTGTCCTGATTCTTGGTGAAACCGGGACGGGTAAGGAGCTGATTGCACGAGCAATTCACAACCTGAGCGGACGTAACACCCGTCGGATGGTGAAAATGAACTGCGCGGCAATGCCTGCCGGATTGCTGGAAAGCGATCTGTTTGGCCATGAGCGTGGCGCATTTACCGGGGCCAGCACGCAGCGGATTGGACGCTTTGAACTAGCGGACAAAAGTTCGTTATTTCTCGATGAAGTTGGCGACATGCCGCTGGAGCTTCAGCCCAAGCTGCTGCGCGTTCTGCAGGAGCAGGAGTTTGAACGTCTGGGCAGCAATAAACTGATCCAGACCGACGTTCGCTTGATCGCTGCCACTAACCGCGATCTGAAAAAGATGGTCGCCGATCGCGAGTTTCGTAACGATCTCTACTATCGACTGAACGTCTTCCCGATCCATCTGCCACCGCTGCGCGAGCGCCCGGAAGATATTCCGCTGCTGGTGAAAGCCTTCACCTTCAAAATTGCCCGCCGGATGGGGCGCAATATCGACAGCATTCCCGCCGAAGCCCTGCGTACGCTGAGCAGCATGGAATGGCCGGGTAACGTGCGCGAGCTGGAAAACGTCGTAGAACGCGCGGTTCTGCTCACCCGGGGCAACGTGCTGCAACTGTCCTTGCCGGATGTAATCGCTATGGCGCCGTCTACGCCGCCGGTGGCGACCGAAGTCGCGCAGGATGGCGAAGATGAATACCAGCTGATAATGCGCGTTCTGAAAGAAACCAATGGCGTTGTCGCCGGTCCTAAAGGCGCGGCACAAAGACTGGGGTTGAAACGCACAACGTTACTCTCGCGCATGAAGCGCCTGGGTATTGATAAGGACGCACTGGTTTAACGGATTATTGCCCGATAGCGCTACGCTTATCGGGCCTACGCCACTGGTGCGTTTGTCTTTGTCGGCCGGATAAGGCGCAGCCGCCATCCGGCATAGAATTGCTAAATCACTTCTTCCGCTGGTATTTCTCGGGTAACTCCGGCACCGGACGTTTGTCATCAATCAGATGACGCACGGTCAGGATCGGATGACGCCAGAGCATTCTGGGTCCAGCCCAACGCATAATTTGCTTCATCTCTTCGCGTTTAGCGGGCTGGTAACAGTGCACCGGACACTGTTTGCAGGCCGGTTTTTCCTCACCAAATACGCATTTATCCAGGCGCTTTTGCGCATAGGCAAACAACGCATCGTAATGCCCCGGTTCATCTGAAGCCTGCGGACACTGGCTCTCATACAGCGAGATCATTCTCTGGATCGTCATTTTCTCACGTGCAATACGTTTGCCGGACATGATGCCTCCACAATTAAGTTGCATAAATAATACACCTTAACTAAGCGCAGGACTATTACCTGGCGGTGATACATTCCTTAGCACCCTACGCAAATAAGAATTATTTTCATTTGTTTATGCCATGTGCTATATAACATAGCAAAGGCTATATTCGATGATAAATTAACCACTTTGTTGTGAGGGATACTATGCCGCATCTGCCCCATCTAAAGTCATTTCTCCTTGCCAGCGTGTTAACGGCGCTTACGCTGTCACCTGCCTGGGCGAAAGAAAAGTTCAAAGTGATAACCACCTTTACGGTGATTGCCGATATGGCAAGCAACGTGGCAGGTGACGCGGCGGACGTCAGTTCCATCACCAAACCCGGGGCAGAAATTCACGAATATCAACCCACTCCGGGAGATATTAAACGGGCGCAGGGCGCACAGCTTATTCTCTCCAACGGCCTTAACCTCGAACTATGGTTTGCCCGCTTCTATCAAAATTTGTCCGGCGTACCGGAGGTCATGGTTTCAAACGGCGTGCAGCCAATGGGTATCAGCGAAGGGCCGTACAACGGCAAACCGAATCCGCATGCCTGGATGTCAGCGGAGAACGCGCTTATCTACGTGGATAACATTCGCGATGCGTTGATGAAATACGATCCCGACCATGCCGCAACCTACCAGAAAAATGCGGAGAATTATAAAGCGAAAATCCAGCAGACTCTGGCGCCACTGCATGCAGAACTGGCGAAGCTCCCTGCTGATAAACGCTGGCTGGTCACCAGCGAAGGCGCATTCTCTTACCTCGCGCGTGATAACGGCCTGAAAGAGCTGTATCTGTGGCCGATCAATGCCGATCAGCAAGGCACGCCCAAGCAGGTACGCAAAGTGATCGATGCGATCAGAAAACATCAAATCCCTACCGTATTTAGCGAAAGCACCGTGTCCGACAAACCTGCGCGTCAGGTCGCCCGCGAGTCTGGCGCGTATTACGGCGGCGTGCTGTATGTCGATTCGCTCAGCGCTGCCGATGGTCCGGTACCGACCTATCTGGATTTACTGCGCGTGACGACAGAAACCATCGTCAGCGGCATCAACGACGGGTTAAGGAGCCAAAAATGAGTCAATCTGCGATTACCGTGAATCAGGTTACGGTGACGTATCGCAACGGCCACACCGCGCTGCGGGATGCCACTTTTCAGGTTCCGGGCGGCTCAATTGCCGCTCTGGTCGGCGTAAACGGTTCGGGAAAATCAACGCTTTTTAAAGCGCTGATGGGTTTTGTCCGGTTGGCGAAAGGGGAAATATCTATTCTGCAACAACCGGTTAATAAGGCGCTCAAACAGAATCTTATCGCCTATGTCCCCCAGTCAGAAGAGGTGGACTGGTCGTTTCCGGTACTGGTGGAAGATGTAGTAATGATGGGCCGCTTTGGCCATATGGGGTGGCTGCGTCGACCAAAACAAATCGACCACGACTGCGTGGATGCGGCGCTGGCGCGGGTAGATATGCTGGACTATCGCCATCGCCAGATAGGTGAACTGTCCGGCGGGCAGAAAAAACGCGTTTTTCTGGCAAGAGCCATCGCACAGGACGGGCAGGTTATTTTACTGGATGAACCCTTCACCGGCGTGGATGTGAAAACCGAGGCCCGGATCATCGATCTGCTGCGTGAACTGCGTGATGAAGGCCGGACCATGCTGGTCTCTACCCATAATCTGGGATCCGTCACCGAATTTTGCGATTACACGGTGATGATTAAGGGCACGGTGCTGGCAAGTGGGCCAACCGAAACCACCTTTACCCACGAGAATCTCGAGCTGGCATTCAGCGGCGTACTGCGTCACGTCGCGCTGAGCGGCGGTGAACAACACGTGATTACCGATGATGAACGTCCGTTTATTTCGCGACGCGCGGCAAGCGAGGGGGAGTAATCATGAACTGGCTGACGGAGCCGTTTGGCTACCAGTACATGCTCAACGCCATGTGGGTTTCGGCGATGGTCGGCGGCCTGTGCGCATTTCTCTCCTGCTATCTGATGCTCAAAGGCTGGTCGCTGATTGGCGATGCGCTGTCGCACTCGATCGTTCCAGGCGTAGCCGGAGCCTATATGTTAGGGCTTCCCTTCGCGCTGGGCGCATTTCTTTCCGGTGGACTGGCGGCGGGCAGCATGCTGTTTCTCAATCAGCGTTCACGCCTGAAGGAAGATGCCATTATCGGGCTGATTTTTTCGTCCTTTTTCGGTATCGGGCTATTTATGGTGTCGCTTAATCCGATGTCGGTGAACATTCAGACCATTATTCTGGGTAACATCCTGGCGATTGCGCCGGAAGATATTCTGCAACTGGCGATCATCGGCGTGGTTTCGCTGACCATTTTGTTTTTGAAGTGGAAAGATCTGATGGTGGTCTTTTTTGATGAAAACCACGCGCGGTCTATCGGTCTGAATCCGGGTCGGCTGAAGCTGTTGTTTTTTACGCTGCTCTCCGTTTCCACGATCGCCGCACTGCAAACCGTCGGCGCCTTTCTGGTGATTTGCCTGGTGGTTACGCCCGGTGCGACGGCCTGGCTGCTGACCGATCGTTTTCCTCGCCTGCTCACCATCGCCGTGGCGCTCGGCAGCCTGACCAGCTTTTTCGGTGCCTGGCTAAGCTACTGGCTGGACGGTGCAACCGGCGGAATTATCGTCGTTCTGCAAACGCTGCTGTTCCTGCTGGCATTTGTCTTCGCACCAAAACACGGTCTGCTGGCAAATCGCCGCCGCGCCCGTCTGGTGAACAAGGAGCAAGTATGATCTTAACAACGCTGCTGGAACCTTTTCAGTTTAGCTTTATGGTTAATGCGCTGGTCATCTCTACCATCGTCGCAGTGCCTTGCGCGCTGCTGTCGGTATTTTTAGTACTCAAAGGCTGGGCGTTGATGGGCGATGCCATGAGTCATGCGGTTTTCCCAGGGATTGTACTGGCGTGGATTGCGGGCATCCCGCTGGCAATTGGCGCGTTTATCGCCGGTCTGTTCTGCGCGGTGGCGACCGGATACCTCGACGATAACAGCCGCATTAAGCGCGACACCATCATGGGTATTGTTTTCTCCGGGATGTTTGGTGCGGGTCTGGTGCTGTACGTCTCTATCCAGTCAGAAGTCCATCTCGATCATATTCTGTTCGGCGACATGCTGGGCGTATCGTTAAGCGATATCATGCAAACCGCGGTTATTACTCTGGGGATCGCGCTTATCATCGGACTAAAATGGAAAGATTTGCTACTGCATGCGTTCGACCCACATCAGGCAAAGGCCAGTGGGCTTAACACCGCACTGCTGCATTACGGCCTGTTGTGCATGATCGCCCTGACGATTGTCGCCACGCTAAAATCGGTAGGGATTATTTTGTCAATTTCATTACTGATTGCACCTGGCGCCATCGCGATTTTAATGACGCGGAAATTTTCCCACGCCTTATGGCTGGCGGTGGCGATGTCGGTCATTACCTCATTTATGGGCGTGTACCTGTCATTTTTCATCGACAGCGCACCGGCTCCCACCATAGTCGTACTATTTTCTCTGCTGTTTGTGATTACCTTTATTTATGCAACCCTGCGCGATCGGCGTTTAGAGAATCAGCTTCAGCTGCAGGATCCGTAAATTATGGGTCAGCTAATGTTCTTGATATTAATATAGCCTCCGCCAGGAGGTTATATTATCGGCAGATTACAGCATCGTGATGATACGTTTAAATAAACGGATTATAGATTACTCTAACGTGAACAACGGTTTTGGCTTGCCAATGTGGTATCCCTGTAACCACCCGACATTCATGTGTTCCAGGTGCATCTGGATTTCGGCACTTTCAACAAACTCGGCGACAACCTGCATACCTTTCATTGCCGCAACCCGGCAGAAAGATTCGATGATATAGCGACTAACCTCACATTTTATAATCCCACGAACGAAAGAGCCATCAATCTTCAAAATATCTGCTTCAATGTTCATCAGGCGTTCATAGCTTGCAAACCCGGCACCGAAGTCATCAATCGCGATCCGACATCCCAATTGACGTAGTAAGCGTAGTGTATCTGCCGTGTGTTCTTTATCTGACAGGGTATCAGCCTCGGTTATCTCAAAAATAATCCGTTGCGGTATCACCACATATTCCTGCAACAACGCAGTTATCTTTGCAACGATACCTGAACGACATAGCGTCACTGGCGCCAGGTTAATGGAAAAACAACTCAGCGGATGGTAGCGCATGTACTTCAGGGTGTTCTCAATAACCCAAAGATCGATATCGGGTGCTAACCCTGTGTCGCGTGCAACCGACAGAAAATGGTCAGGGGAAAGAAATTCCCCGTGCTCATTGAGCATGCGGATCAATATCTCATGATAGGATTCATCACCACGAGTACTGACGATAGGCTGGGCCAGCAGGACAAAGGTATTGTGATCCAACGCGTTTTGCAGTGCAGCGCGAACATCCGTTGTATCGGTAGTAGGGTTGCCAAACAGTCGGCTATGCTGTGCCTCAAGGTTTTCCGGCCTGCCGTTGGTCATTGGCGATATGACTTTTGTTATTATTGGAGGGAACATCATATTCATATCAAATTAATAAATAAATACTAATTTATAGATAAAAATGGACATTCCGCGTAGCTGGCATCAGCGGTGAAGAAAAAGACAAAAACCAACATACTGATAATCAACAAAAATCACAAACCCAGTTTTTTCATTATCATTCCAGCTGAGTGCAAAAAAACACGTCAGATGCTTTTAATGTTAACTTTAACATACAAAAAAAGAGAGTTTCCCTCGCTTCATAATTATTTTTCCGTCACTCACTAACTCCTGCAATACTTTGTGGATAGCACTGCGTGAGATATGATTTCGAGCGAGAATGAATGTATACACAGATGTGTTTTCACGCATCTCAGGCTCCATCGACCAAATATATTTCAGGTGTTCAATAATCAATTCACGGATAGTGCGATGCGATTGCAATTTTTCTCGTTGAAAATAGCGTTGCAGATGTAGCGTTAAAATATCAAATGCATGTTTCCAAAGATTCTTTGCAGTGAACAAAAGTTCGGCATTGGGTGCACTCATTGCCCACATTTCACAATCGGTATCACAACGTAAATAGTGTCCGGCAACTTCCGTACGCATTTGTGGCAAGCCGAGGATGGCCGGTGCAGATATACTTACCATCACTAAATCATTTTCCACACGATGAACAGAGACGGCCCCTTTCTCCAGAAACAAGATATTTCCATCACTCTTCAGATCAATACGCTGGCGTTTTTTGCGTAAGGACAGCCAGGCATTATCTGACTTTTTCATTTCATCACCAACAAGCACTACAGCATTTTCAATATCTTTCTGGAACATGGGACTCTCTACCGCAAATTATGGCTTTGTCAAAACGAGGGTGGAATTTTACTCAACACGAAAAATAAATGTCAGCTCACCAACAAGCTGACATTTATTCCCATCTACATCTACCACCGGCATTCCCTGGTGCCGTTGACGCGTTCAGACTCATGCTGTTTTCGCGTGGTGGCGCCAGGCAGTATATGACGCTGTCCATAAAGAATTAATGGCAATCATCTTTGTCGTTGTTATTTCATCTTTCTGTTCTTTTCAATGTAGCCAAAAAGATACAATACATTGATTTATATATAGTTTATTTTCATTAAAAAGTTATCATTGTTGTTATATTATGATACGAAATTGAAACACTTCGCGGTTCTCGCTGCAGGGTCGGGTCCATACTGGTGGTCTTTATGGACTAAGTGGTATCATGACTCGCCAACCGCCTGGCGCACCAGCAAGAGTAGAAACATCATGTCTGAGACTGGCAATGTCAGTTATCTGATTGAAAAAATAATAATATTTACGCCAGCTACACAATCTCTGGCGCGGATAGATCAACCCAATCAGCGGATAAAACTCAAACACTCGGCGTCATTATGTCTTTTATTACTTATTCAACATCGCGGGCAAGTGGTTTCCCAAAACGAACTACTGGAATTCGGCTGGGGTAAAAATCACCGCCAGGTGAGCTTCAACGCCTTTTATCAAAGCATTCTCTCTTTGCGCAAAAGTTTGCTGCAGCTGGAACTGGAGCAACCGCTTATCACCACGATCCCCCGCAAAGGGCTGATCATCCAGGAAGAGTTCAATATTCAGGTGATTGAAACTCCGGAGGAGAGTGTATCTTTTACAGCAGAACCTTTAGTGCCGGATGTCGCCATAGAAGAACTGTCAGATGACACAGCGCGCCAACCTTTGATAACCACTGCTGAAATGGTCATACTTGCCATTACCCTGATAATTTGTGTGCTTATAATGTATCCGTGGCAAACCAGTGATAACTATTTCTCCGGCTATATCACCGCAGACAACGCCCCCACTGACTGTCAGTATTATTTTAATAATGATGCCAGTAATTTCTCCCGACATACGGCATTTATCAACAAAAATCCTGGGCTGTGTCAGAGCCATAAATTTATCTATATCACCACCTACCCTGAATCCAAGAAATTATCCGTGCTTGTATGTCGCTCACCGATGAAAAACAGGCAGGAAAACGCCTGTCAGTCGGTTTATTACCCACGGTATGATAGCTAATGAATTTTTATTCCCGAACGCCCCGCATCCAGACAGGTATTATCCTGTTGCTTTGTTTTGCTGCGCTAATTGTTACCGCCGTCTACCGGTACAGTAAAAACAATGGTCAGTTACATAATCTGACCTGTCGGTCTGCCATCGAGATTGTACGCAATACAAGCTCATTCCGAGGGATCATTGATATCAAAACCGGCGGCAGCAAAGGTATTGTGAATATTGATGGCATTATCAAAGATGCCGAAAATAATGAGCAGACCGTGCAACGCATGGTACTTTTTACACAATCCAGCTACGGCTCAAGCCCGGTTTGGATTTCGCAGAAAATCCAAATATCCAATCGCGAAACAGCACCCGCCAGTCTCATTCAGGAACTCCTCCCCGACTTCTTCCTGACCAACACCAGCGTATCCAACGTCGATTTTTTTGCGCTGAATAGAGAGACGTATTTGATTACCAAAGAGGGGATCCCCTATCTGTACTGCCAGAATTATGCGTTGCCGGAAAATGAATAATCAATAAGCGAAGATTAAATAAGAGCAAAAACGATTTGAAAGAGTCACTTGATACGGACTTCACGAACCACACGCCAGTGATGCCTTGGTGTGTTAATGCTGATTAATAAAGATTATTTTCTCTCATAATATAAAAACCCTATTCTAACCTACACTACCATAACTCACTGATTATGCGAACATTGTTACCCTGCTCGTCCAGCGTTATAACTCTCTGGTTTTCCAATAATCCCTTCCCTCTCTGACCGCCGGTAATAAATGTCACCGACAGTTGTATATTGATGCAACGATGATTTTATAGCTCGGGCGACTTTTCAGGCGCAGAGTTAGCGGCGAAATTTGACGGTGTGCCAAGCTGATATTCTGCAATGCGGCACAATCATCCGGTCAGACAGGTATTGAGCATGTTCATAACCCGATTGATTGCCCTGCCCGGGAGTCCACTTTAGCCCAGGGCCGACACAGTAATTGTATCTAACACGTTTATTTTATTAAGCTTTTGATAACAATTAGTTAATTAATTTATTCATTCGCCTATTCCTCTGTTCTGCAAAAACGTCATTTGCAGCTTTTGTCCATCATCTAACCAGTAATTACTTTCTTAACGCTAGCCTCTTCATCCCCTCGCTCATGATATAAATTTATAAAAAACATTAAAAATAGCGTTTTAATCTTAAAAAAATAATTTAATCGATATTTACATTTACCAAATATGCAAACAATGGTCTTATATTCCAACCTTACAGCGTGACGCGAAATGTTGTTCTGCAACCGAATGCGCCACTCCAGAGAAGGTGAAATGAATCATCAACATCTGTTCAGATGCCAGGGATGATGTAGCGCGAACCAGGGAGCAGGGAAAAAGTTTCACGCTACTGACAAAAGTAAATTTGATTATGAAAATGGGATATACACAAATGTTTAACAAAACATTCATCGTAGCGGCATTGATGGTTTCCGGCTCTGCATTTGCAGCTGAATCAACCGGCGTAGCGGGTGGCACTATTACCTTTAACGGTTCAGTGTCCGATACCACCTGTAACGTGGTGACCAATAACGGTTCAGACTTCACGGTAAACCTTTCCCCTATTGCTGTGGGTGATATGGGCACCACCGCCGGTGTTGTTAAAACCAACGCCAAAGACTTCACCATGAATCTGAAAAACTGCTCTGCGGCATCGGACGAAGCTAAAACGCTTAAAATCACTTTCAGCAGCAGCAACCTGTCGGATGACGCTAAATACCTGAAAAACTACAGCGACAATGGCGCCGAGGGTGTGGGTATTGCGCTAACCAAAGACGGTAACACTGCCGTACCGTTTGATACCGCTTTCGATACTGGTCTGAGTTCCGCTGACGCTGCCACCGAAGATGGCGTCACACTGACCATGTATGCCAACTACTACAACTACGGTGGCGCGGCCGTAACAACCGGTAAAGTAGTTACTGACGCAACTTATTCCTTCAGCTACGACTAACTCATTCAGCCGGGGTCTCCCCGGCTCTCCTCTACGACATTATGAAAACTCTGATATTTTTTCTTGCGGCTACGTTCATTTCCATGAATGCCAGCGCAAGCGTTGTGATCAACGAAACGCGTGTTATTTATCCGGCCAGCGCCAAATTTGTGTCGGTGCAACTGGTAAACGACAGCGAACAAACCCATCTGGTGCAGTCCTGGATTGACGAGGGCGATGCTTCCGCCGCGCCGGAGAAAGTCAAAGTGCCGTTTTCTCTGCTGCCTCCGGTCGTAAAAATGAGCGGACACGCCGGACAGGCTCTGAAAATCTCGGCGATGAACACCCATTCGCTGCCAAAAGACCGCGAAAGTGTGTTCTGGCTTAACGTTCTGGATGTCCCTCCCGTCCCTGAAGGCAGTGGTGATAGCTACCTACAAGTGGCCATTCGCAATCGTATAAAACTGTTCTATCGTCCGGATCAACTGAGCGATCTCGACAGCAGCGTGGCGGAGAAAATTACCGTTTCGACTTCTGGCGGTCAAAATTGCTTGAAGAATAATTCGCCATATTACATGACCATCCCTCAGGTCGTGACATGGCAGGGGGGCGAGCTAAAGCAAAGCCGAAAAGATAATTTACTGGCTGAGACTGCGTTTATACCGCCGTTTGGCTGCGCGCTGGTATCCAGCAAAATTCAGTCCGGTGGGCAATATCGCCTTACCTGGCTTGATGATTATGGCGCAAAGAGATTCAGCACTATCCACTGATATCCCAGATAAATGACTCCAGGTTCAATTCTGATGAAAAACAGTTCTCTGTTTCGTATAAGTTTGCTAGTTCACTCTGTCAGCCTCGCGATATTTTCATACGGCGCGTTGGCGGAGGATTTTAATAGCAGCCTGCTGGTAGGTAATTCAGCAGATATGGACTGGAGTAATTCTCGGCTGGTTATGACGCCGGGGGCTTATGATTTGGATGTTTATGTGAATAACGTCTGGCGCGGGAAATTTAATATTTCCGTCGCTAATGACGATAAAGGTACTCTGCTTATTAATAAAGACGACGCATCTCTACTGGATATTCAGGGGCTGGATGATATTGTAAATAAAAGCACCGCTGAAAAGCTCGACGTTAATACCCTGCTACACGGAGGGAAAAGCGCCCTGATACCCGGCACACTGCGTTTGGATTTAGAAGTACCTCAGGCTTTCGTAAAAGAATATAGCCGTAACTGGGTGTCACCGCAAAAATGGGATCAGGGCATTAATGGCCTGTATACCAATTACAATTTCAACTATTACAATTTTCACGGCCTGCAGAATGGCTATAGTGACAGCGATAATCTGTATTTATCGCTGAACAGCGGACTAAACATGTATGGCTGGCATTTTCTCGATAGCTCATCGTGGATGCGCTACAGCGCAATGAACAAAGGTAGCTGGATAAATACCACGCGTTTTGTTGAAAAACCAATTGCGGCAATCGATTCGGTACTGCGCATTGGTCGAAGCTATACGACGTCTGATTATTTTGACACGGTCCGTTTTCGTGGGGTGACACTGAATAAAAGTCGTCAGATGTTACCGGACAGCGAAAACGTTTATATGCCGGTGATCGAAGGTGTTGCAACCAGTTCAGCGGTGGTCAGTATCTCCCAGGATGGTCATATCATCCACCAGATCAATGTCCCGCCAGGTCCCTTTGCCATCCGCGATCTGATGCCTACCGGCTCACGCAGCGATTTATCCGTCGAGGTAAAAAACACCGGCGGCAACATTGAGCGCTTCATTGTGCCATTCTCCTCGATCCCGGATATGCAGCGCCCCGGCAGCAGCGACTATCAGATTAACGTCGGGGCGGTGGACATGCGCAACATCGACGATAGCAGCCATTTTACCCAGGTGAGCTATTCACGTGGGGTGAATAACTACCTCACCGCGTCAGCGGGCGGGATCTGGAGCCAGAATTATCAGTCTCTGCTTCTGGGAGGAGCGGTTTCCATCCCCTACGCTGGGTCACTCTCGGCTTCCGTGGAGGAGTCGCAGTATCGTCTGCCTGGCGATAGCCGTCGCCACGGAGAAAAATACGCGCTGTCCTGGAGTAAATACTTCCCGACCCGCACCAATATTTCGCTGGCTTCGTATTATTACCGTACTCAGGATTACGCTTCTTTTAGCGATTATATCCTGACCAAATCCAATATTAAGGATTATGGCGGAACGGGCACCTCAACGATCAACAGCAAACAAGCCTTTAGCGCCAATATTAATCAGCCGCTGGGGGAACAATTTGGAAGACTGTCGCTTTCAGCCTACTGGCGCGATTACTGGCGC
The DNA here is from genome assembly GCF_030336725.1 of Citrobacter sp. Cb031. NCBI lineage: Bacteria > Pseudomonadati > Pseudomonadota > Gammaproteobacteria > Enterobacterales > Enterobacteriaceae > Citrobacter > Citrobacter sp. Cb031. The sequence continues at coordinate 270,657 of NZ_JAOWDA010000035.1, read as the reverse complement.
GGTCAGAAAAGTAGCCGTCAGTACAACCTGACCTGGAGCAATGCCAGTCACGGCGTCAACTACTCGGTTTCGCTGCGCCGCTCGGAGGTTACGCAGTCCTATTACGACTATGAAACCAATTATGAAGGCGACCTGGTGAGCGCGTTGCGTTCACGCGGTAAGACGGAAAACAACCTCTATTTTTCTGTCACGATACCGATGTCGATATTCGGCAGCGGTGGCAGCCTGTCTTCTCATGCCAGCGTGCAGAACGGCAAATATTCCTCTTCTGACGTCAGCATGAGCGGGAATATGCATGATGTTGACTACAGCCTGATGCTGAGCCACGACAGTGACAACGATTCGCGGGCAGCCGATCTCTACACCAGCTGGAAAAATGACTATACCAGCATGAACAGCGGCGCGACCCTGGCCCGTGAATATCGCCAGCTAAGCTTGGGTGCCAGCGGCAATCTGCTGGCATGGAAGGGTGGGCTGCTGGCGTCTCCTCATAACGGACGTAATTTTGTCATTATTGAAGCGCCAGGAGTGGTGAACGCGGTCGTTAACGGCGATACCTCCGCACACACCAACAGCAAAGGTATCGCCCTCATCACCAGCGCGACACCGTACCGACAGAATAATTTCCATCTGGAGCAGGATGGAACCCAAAAAAGCGACGTCGACCTTGAAGGTAATTTACTCAATGTGGCGCCGTACGAAGGCAGTATCAGCTGGCTGAAGTACAAAACTGACACGCGCAGACTCTTCACTTTTGATGTGCAAACCGCGGAAGGGGGTCAGTTGCCGTTTGGCGCGGTTGTCAGCGGTGCCGGGAATGAAGAAGTCGGCTATGTCGCACAGGGGAGTCAGATTTTTATTAAGTCAGAGACGCTTCCCGCCAGCCTGAAAGTGAATATCAGCAAAGGCAAGACTAAAAAATTCTGCACTATTTCCCAGCCTGCAGAGCATGCTGAAAATATTTGTCGCTAACTCAGTTTACTCAGCTAACAGAATCAATCATGAAAAAATTATTTTATCTTATGGTTACGGCCATAATACTGACTGCACTCCCAATATTATCTGCACAAGCACAGTCGCAGGCTCAGTCTCGCGGTGTAACAGGCGATACCTGCCGTAATTCCGGCATACTTTTTACCAGCGTCGCAGAATCGGATAAGTCGCTAAATCTTTCATCGGCTTTCGTGAATTCAAACGTCGTGGAATATTCCTATACCACCAGTTGGTCGGGTAGCATGACCTGTACTTACGGGAATATTGGGATCGGTGGTCTGGCGCAAGACCACTTATATTATTTTACCGGTTTCAACGGTTCTCCTGTTTATTTGAATTTCAACAGTGCGGATGGTGAAAGTAGCTACTGGATAAAATTAACGGCCACCATTAGTGGCGATACCAAAGTGACTGTCAGCGGTATCGTGGGCATTCACTCTCTGTCATATCAGACACAATATACGCTGCGAGCGGAATTAATGTCGGCTCCGCCTGTGGGCATGGAAAGCTATACCAAAACCACAACCAGCGGCGCACTGTCGGTCATACCTGCGGTGATGAGCGGTACCGGAAGCGGCTCCAGCTCACCGTTCCTTTCCAGCAAAACATATGCTTATCGAGCCTGGGCCAATATGATGTCTGAAACCGCACGCAAAAGCTGGAATACCGATTATTTTATTGCTTATGAGAAGCTGACGATTCAGTTTGAGCCAAAAGAAACAACCTGCAATATGACGCGGGACATGAGCGTGAAATTACCCCCCGCTCCGTTTAGCGTCCTGAAAAAAAATGGAAAGGCAGCTGGTGCCGATTTCACGATCCCGCTGAAGTGCGGCAACCTGGCCGGAATTAAAACGTCTACCCGCAATGTTAAGGCCTGGTTATCCAGCAATGATTTAGTCAGTTCGGATACCAGCTACCAGATAATGGTCAACGATGAAACCACGGCGGGAGGGGTAGGTATTGCCATTCGTAGCCGGATGTTTATGGGTGACTATGATGAGGTGCAAATATCCAGTAGTAATAATATGGAACATGCTTCGCAAATATTAGATATCTCTAAAGATGATGATATAAGCAATACGCAATACATTTATCTTCATGCTTATTACAAAGTTTATAACGCATCAGCATTATCAACCGGTAGCGTGGTGGCGACTGCGCAGATAATGTTTGGCTACGATTAACCCCCCTATTTTACTGTGGCCCAGACGGGCTACAGTAAGTTTTTAATTTAATTCTCTTAAAGGATTTTATGAAAATATCTGTTCAAACCGTGCTTGATCTTCTGCACAGCATTATGCACCCGCTTTCTCCTGAACTGGTGCATCATTTGCAACGCACGGGTCTCATTTGCTGGTATCTCGGGAATCGAGCCGGTTTTGACAGTGCAGCCATCAATAACGCCTGGCTTGCGGGTATGTTGCACAATATCGGGGCGCTGAGCAAAGTGCATCCCTTCAGTGGCGCCCATGGTAAAGCCTTTATTGAAGAGCATGGACGACTTGGCGCCTCAATGATGTCCGGCGTACGTTTTTTACAGCCAGTGACCGCAATTCTTGAAACGCGCCACGCGGATGCCTTGGGTTACACGCAGAATACAATGCTAAATACCTGGCATCTGGTGCATCTGGCCGATGAGTTTGAGCTGTGGCTGCGCGGGATTGAAGGTGACTATGTGGCCCAACGGCATAATATAGTATCCGGTTTTCTGGCCAGTAGCCCACTATGGCCATCGTGCCTGGTCGAGGCGCTACAGGATGCCAGCCATGAGGATGGTTTCTGGTTTCGCCTGAGTTCGCCCTCATTACAACAGGTGCTGCGTGTTATCAGCCCGCTCAATGATGTGGTGCTGGATCACCATGATTTTCTGGAGGTCTGCCTGCTGATTTCGAATATCGTCGATAAATACAGCAGCTTTACGCAGACTCACAGCACCAGCGTGGCTCACGTGGCGGCGAAGCTTGCGGAGCTGTACGGCTGCGATCGCTACACCCAGGATAAAATCCGCATCGCGGGGTACCTGCACGATATTGGCAAGCTGGGTATTCCACTGGAAATCCTCGAGAAGCAGGGAAAGCTGGAGCCGGACGAGTACGCGCAAATGAAGCGCCACAGCTATAAGACGCTGGAGATGCTACATCCCATTGAGGAGCTGGGTGAAATCGTACACTGGGCGGCAAGACATCATGAACGCCTCGACGGCAGCGGCTATCCTTTTCGTCTGGGTGCGGCTGCGCTGGATATCCCTTCGCGTATTATTGCTGTGGCTGATGTTTTCACCGCGATGACCGAGAACCGCCCCTATCGTCAGGGGATGTCCAGCGAAAAAGCATTGATTATTCTGGAGGAAGAGGCGTCAAATTTTCGTCTGGATCGGGACATTGTCGATCTGCTAAGCCATAATATTGCAGTGCTCAGACCTTTGGTTGCGATGTACTAAGCCAGGCATAACCCGAAATCGCAGCCGCGCAGAATGCATATTGTATAAATTTACCGAAAGAAAACGCGAATGAAATATTTGATAGCCAATAGAGTCATTTACGATAGCGAGAGCGGGGAACTTGTGGTCAAGGAACCCGGAAACGAGCAAAGTAAAAGGCTAACAAATACCGCTAACCGTATTCTTTCGTTACTGATTGCGTCGCCAGGCCGGGTACTTGAACGCGATTATCTTCTGGATAAAGTCTGGGAGGAAGCGGGCCATCCGGGTTCCAGTTCATCGCTGAGCCAGTACATTAGTATCCTCAGAAAAACATTAACATCCTTAATATTCATTGAGGAAATTATTGTAGCCGTACCCAAGGTGGGCTTTTACTTCTCACCGGAAATCGCCGTTGAGCTGCAGAATGATGAAGAAATGGTGAGTACCACACCTCTTCCGGTATCCCTGCGTAAGGCGGCAACGAAGGATAAAAAAAACCTCTGGCTGATCGCGGCTATCGCGTTTTTGCTGCTGGCCAACCTTTGGATACTCAGCCAGAAACAGGGTTCACCGCGTTTTGCAGCCGAATACCGTATTGGTGAAATCGGGAACTGCAAATTTACTGCCTATGAAGATTTATCGGAGGAAGTTGACCCTCAGGTCATGAATATTATCCGTCAGCTACAGCCTGAACTTGAGCTAAAGTGCGCCCGGAAACCCGCGCAGATTATGGTTTATTTTCAACCCAGTGTTCTTTACGGTAGTCATGGTCGGTTTTTCTACTCTTATTGTCCAACAGATAAGGCAACAGCAAAAATTGTCTATTGTGAGAACCATTATGCTTTTAACTGGAAATTAAAATGAAGCTGATGACAACCTTAGTGCTGGCAGTGGTCGCGTTGATTTGTCTGTTAACATGGCAACTAAGCCTGCGATCGGGTGTTTATTTTGACAAACGCTGCTTTGCGAATATCACCTATGTTGACGCTTCGGATCACGCTCTCTTATTCAAAGGAAATATCACGTTTGAATTTAACAAGAACGAAACGGGCGTATTTAATCTTTCCGGCAACATTGACTATCAGGGGCGTCAATATCGATTGTCGCGTTATATAACATTTACCTATCATAACGTCAGTGGGAACCAGTATCGTATGAATACGACGACAAAAGATATCATGGCTCACGATAATGTGCCGGAAGACATTACCCTGCTGACAACAAAAATATTTGGGATGGAAGGGGAATACGTTATCTCCTTAGACAAAAAAGACAATAACTATATTACGATTGCAAATACCTTATCACCCTTAATGAACTGTGTGATTCAATAACAGGGATAGTGTTATACATTCACTATGAAAAGAAATAATTGTGTCAATTGTGAAGAGTGCGGTTTTGCAGAACTGTGCTCCGCCTATCTGTTCAGGCAGAAAGATCCATTGTTTATCCGCAATCTGGAGACAAAAAAGAAGATTGCCAGAGGTGAATATATTTATCGTCGGGGAGAGAAAATAGACGAGCTGTATGCCCTACGTAGCGGGGCCGCTAAGGTTTACGATGCGCGCGGGCAACTGATGGGGATCGTTTTGCCAGGACAGGTGATGGGCGTGGAGGAGCTGCACATCGGGTACAGTCAGCAGGATATTCAAGCCGCAACGGAAATAGAAGTTTGCGTACTGAGAAGCGATCATTTCTACGAAATGAGCCAGCTGATGCCAGGGTTTACAGATTTTATTGTCAGGATCCTGTCACGTTCGGCGCAGGAAAAACAGCAATTTATTTCAGTATTGACCAAAAGTGATACCTTGCAGAAGGTTCAATATTTCCTGCAACTGTTGTCTCGCACTTATAAAGAGTATGGCTTTGAGCATCTCAACCTTGAGTTACCGATCAGTAAGAAAGAACTGGCCCAGGTTCTGGGCATTTCGATATCCACCTTGTCGCGTGCCCTGGATAGCCTGAAGGATCAGGGGATTATTTCCATGCTAAATAAAAAAGAGATAACGCTAATGATGTCAGACAAAAAATAGCGTCTGAATGAGGATGTTCTTGTTATTTCTTAGTTTCATCTCAAAAAAATCAGTAAATCATTTATTGTCCAGTGTATCCCTTTGAGGAAAGCACCGGACTCATTTTTCTTAAAAACAAAGAGTTAAGGTTTTTCCCAATGTCGTTTGTCGTATTCTCTGATGATATTTTTTTTACCCGGTCTGCGGGAGGGCTGATGCCAATAGATAGCCTGCGCGAAGAGAACTTATGTATTATTGATATTGAATCTTTCTTCAGCTTGCATGATATTAAACATCGTGTTTGCAATGAACTGACCGACGGCTATTCTATCATTTTTGTAAAAGGCCGTGGAATGTTATCAAAGGTGCTTTCATCACTGGAGGGTATCTCCAGAACCGCCTCTGTAACGGAGTTTATCCGGTATATTAATGAAGGCCGAAGATATACTGTCTATCATATACTCACCATAATTGATTCTTTGCGGGAGCTACGTAACCTTACCCATACCGAGATTTCCGTAGCCTGTGCGTTACGCCGACAAATAAATATTACTGCCACATCCCAACTTCTGCACTGCTCAACGAAAGCAGTGTATCAGCGGGTATCTGCCTTGGCTCAGAAAATGAACCTCAGATACGGTACCCAAATCCAATATTTCTTGTACCGCGAATATACCATTGAGGAACTCCAGCAGATAAATTGCATGAAACATCGTCCTGATACCATTGTATTCCAGAATAATGGATCGACCCCACATCTGTAAGCAGATTCGATCCTCACGACGAGGCCTGTCTAATGGCCTCCGGACTGAGGTATCGCCCCGGTTGTCGTACAGGTTGAATCACTACGGATTTAACAGACACCTCAGAGCCATTTATGGACTTATCTTTGTCGCCAGGCTTCATCATTTCTACCGCTTTAAACGAAAGTAGCTTTCCCTCTTGTTTTCCTGCCATAAAGACTCCGTTATCATGCACCTTATGCAATCATGAACATCAAGGTAGGTTACTCTGTATATGCCCATATTTTACCCAGGTATAGGTTGGCAAGGCACACTTTAACCCACCTTTAAATGTAGGATTTCATGATATTCGATGAGACAACGTGAAACTTAATGATAACCAAAAAATCACTAACTCATTAAAAATTAAGAAAATGGACATCATAAACCAATGAGTACAATAGAAAACTTAGACTCCCACACCCCCATGATGCAGCAGTATCTCAAGCTGAAGGCTCAGCACCCGGAAATACTGCTGTTTTACCGCATGGGCGACTTTTACGAACTGTTTTATGACGATGCGAAACGCGCCTCTCAGCTGCTTGATATCTCCCTGACCAAACGCGGCGCATCTGCGGGCGAGCCAATCCCGATGGCAGGCATTCCTCATCATGCGGTAGAAAACTACCTCGCCAAGCTGGTCAATCAGGGTGAGTCCGTTGCTATTTGTGAACAGATTGGCGATCCGGCGACCAGCAAAGGCCCGGTTGAGCGCAAAGTGGTACGTATTGTCACACCAGGCACCATCAGTGATGAAGCGTTGTTGCAGGAACGCCAGGACAACCTGCTGGCCGCCATCTGGCAAGACAGTAAAGGGTACGGCTACGCTACGCTGGATATCAGCTCCGGGCGTTTTCGTGTCAGTGAACCCGCTGACCGCGAAACCATGGCCGCGGAATTGCAGCGCACCAACCCCGCTGAATTGCTGTATGCCGAGGATTTTGCCGAAACCTCGCTGATAGAGGGACGTCGCGGCCTGCGTCGTCGTCCGCTGTGGGAATTTGAAATTGATACCGCCCGTCAGCAGTTAAATCTGCAGTTCGGCACGCGGGATCTGATTGGCTTTGGCGTGGAAAACGCCCCACGCGGGTTATGCGCTGCCGGCTGTCTGCTGCAATACGTAAAAGATACCCAACGCACCTCGCTGCCGCATATTCGTTCCATCACCATGGAGCGTCAGCAGGACAGCATCATCATGGACGCCGCCACACGCCGCAATCTGGAAATCACCCAGAACCTGGCGGGCGGGGTGGAAAACACGCTGGCTTCAGTACTCGACTGCACCGTGACACCGATGGGTAGCCGTATGCTCAAGCGCTGGCTGCATATGCCGGTCCGCGACACCAAAATCCTCACCGAGCGCCAACAGACCATCGGCGCGCTGCAGGATACCACCAGCGAATTACAACCCGTGCTGCGTCAGGTAGGCGATCTGGAACGTATTCTGGCGCGTCTGGCCCTGCGTACTGCGCGCCCGCGCGATCTGGCCCGTATGCGTCATGCCTTCCAGCAATTACCCGAACTGCGCGCACAGCTGGAAAACGTAGATAGCGCCCCCGTGCAGATGCTGCGCGAGAAAATGGGTGAGTTTACTAAGCTGCGTGAACTGTTGGAACGTGCCGTCGTGGAAGCTCCGCCGGTGCTCGTACGTGACGGCGGCGTCATTGCCCCAGGCTACAATGAAGAGCTTGATGAGTGGCGAGCGCTGGCTGATGGCGCCACGGACTACCTCGACAGACTGGAAATCCGCGAACGCGAACGCACCGGTCTGGACACGCTGAAAGTAGGATTTAACGCCGTGCACGGCTACTACATTCAGATCAGCCGTGGGCAAAGTCATCTGGCGCCAATTAACTACGTACGCCGCCAGACATTGAAAAACGCCGAACGCTACATTATTCCGGAACTGAAAGAGTACGAAGACAAAGTTCTGACCTCAAAAGGCAAAGCGCTGGCGCTGGAAAAACAGCTGTATGACGAACTGTTCGACATGCTGCTGCCACACCTGGCTGATTTGCAACAGAGCGCCAGCGCGCTGGCGGAGTTGGACGTGCTGGTCAACCTCGCGGAGCGTGCTTATACCCTGAATTACACCTGTCCGATCTTCACCGATAAACCCGGCATTCGTATTACCGAGGGACGCCATCCGGTGGTTGAACAGGTGCTGACCGAGCCGTTTATCGCCAACCCGCTTAACCTCTCGCCTCAGCGACGAATGCTGATCATCACCGGCCCAAACATGGGGGGTAAAAGTACCTATATGCGCCAGACGGCGTTGATTGCGCTACTGGCCTATATCGGCAGCTACGTTCCGGCACAGAAAGTCGAGATCGGGCCTATCGATCGTATCTTTACCCGCGTGGGCGCGGCGGATGATCTGGCATCAGGTCGTTCCACCTTCATGGTAGAAATGACCGAAACCGCCAACATTCTGCATAACGCGACCGAGAACAGTCTGGTGCTGATGGATGAGATTGGACGCGGCACCTCCACCTACGACGGCCTGTCGCTGGCATGGGCATGCGCAGAAAATCTGGCAAATAAAATCAAAGCATTAACTTTATTTGCGACCCATTACTTCGAACTGACGCAGTTACCGGAGAAAATGGAGGGTGTCGCTAATGTGCATCTGGATGCGTTAGAGCACGGCGATACCATCGCCTTCATGCACAGCGTGCAGGATGGCGCGGCGAGCAAGAGCTATGGTCTGGCAGTCGCTGCCCTGGCTGGCGTACCGAAAGAGGTGATCAAACGCGCGCGGCAAAAACTGCGCGAACTGGAAAGCATTGCGCCAAATGTTGCCGCAACCCAGGTCGACGGTACGCAGATGTCGCTGCTGTCAGTACCGGAAGAAACGTCACCCGCCGTTGATGCGCTGGAAAACCTCGACCCGGATTCGCTAACGCCTCGCCAGGCGCTGGAGTGGATCTACCGGTTGAAAAGTCTGGTGTAGTAAAAAGAACCCGATAGCGGTAGCCCTAAAGAAAAAGGCCAGTCTCAATGAGACTGGCCTTTCTTGATAGAACTTGTGCTTACTCGCGGAAAAGCGCTTCGATATTCAGTCCCTGAGTCTGCAGAATTTCACGCAGACGACGCAGACCTTCAACCTGAATCTGGCGAACACGTTCACGAGTGAGACCAATTTCACGGCCCACATCTTCCAGTGTCGCAGCTTCGTACCCCAGCAGACCAAAACGACGTGCCAGCACTTCACGCTGTTTGGCGTTCAGTTCGAACAGCCATTTGACGATGCTCTGTTTCATATCATCGTCTTGCGTGGTGTCTTCCGGACCGTTTTCCTTTTCATCGGCCAGAATATCCAGCAACGCTTTTTCGGAATCGCCACCCAGCGGGGTGTCTACCGAGGTAATGCGCTCGTTGAGTCGGAGCATACGGCTGACGTCATCAACCGGTTTATCCAGTTGTTCAGCAATCTCTTCTGCACTCGGTTCGTGGTCCAGTTTATGCGACAACTCACGCGCGGTACGCAGATAGACGTTCAGCTCTTTTACAATGTGAATCGGCAGTCGGATCGTACGGGTTTGGTTCATAATCGCCCGTTCGATCGTCTGGCGAATCCACCAGGTTGCGTATGTTGAGAAGCGGAACCCACGTTCCGGGTCAAACTTCTCGACGGCACGGATAAGCCCTAAATTGCCCTCTTCAATCAGGTCCAGCAATGCCAGACCACGATTGCCATAACGACGAGCAATTTTCACCACCAGACGCAGGTTACTTTCAATCATGCGACGGCGAGATGCGACATCTCCACGCAGTGCGCGACGCGCAAAATAAACTTCTTCTTCGGCTGTTAACAGTGGTGAATAACCAATCTCACCAAGGTAAAGCTGAGTCGCATCCAACACACGCTGTGTGGCCCCCTGCGATAACAGCTCTTCTTCAGCCAGGTCGTTATCACTGGGTTCCTCTTCACTCAAGGCTTTTTCATCAAAAGCCTCTACTCCGTTCTCATCAAATTCCGCATCTTCATTTAAATCATGAACTTTCAGCGTATTCTGACTCATAAAGGTGGCTCCTACCCGTGATCCCTAACGGAACTAGCACGTGAAAGCCTGGTTCCGCCTAATTATCGCTGCGGTAAATAGCGCAGCGGGTTTACGGATTTCCCCTTGTAACGAATTTCAAAATGCAAGCGTGTTGAACTGGTTCCGGTGCTACCCATGGTAGCTATTTTCTGCCCCGCCTTGATTTCTTGTTGTTCCCGGACCAGCATTGTATCGTTATGGGCGTAGGCGCTCAGGTAATCATCGTTATGTTTGATGATAATAAGATTACCGTAACCACGCAGCGCATTACCGGCATAGACGACGCGTCCATCTGCGGTCGCGACAATAGCCTGTCCTTTGCTGCCTGCAATGTCGATCCCTTTATTGCCACCTTCGGTAGCTGCAAAGTTTTCGATCACTTTGCCGTCAGTCGGCCAGCGCCATGTAGAGATTGGCGAGCTAGTCGACGTTGAGCTTGCAGTTGATTCGGTTGTGCTAACTGCTGGAGCCGTTACAGGCGCTGTGACCACAGTCCCAGCAGGCTTGTTGTTCGGCAACATTTTGTTAGCACTTTGTTCACCTGAATCCTCAGAATACGTAATTGTTGGTTTCGAAGCAACAGCAACGGTGGAATTTTGTGCAGGGTTGGTCACAACTCCTTGCTGTGCTGCATCCGCCTGGGTGATGGCATTGCCACCGGTAATCGGTGCGCCAGACGCGTTGCCCACTTGCAGAGTTTGACCGACATTCAGGCCATACGGGGCCGGAACGTTATTGCGTTGTGCGAGGTCACGGAAATCGTTCCCGGTGATCCAGGCAATATAGAAAAGGGTATCGCCTTTCTTAACAGTATAGGTACTGCCGCCCGTGTAGCTACCTTTCGGAATATTCCCATACTTACGATTGTATACAATACGACCGTTTTCCATCTGCACAGGCTGTTGAGCAACAGGCTGGATTTGCGTTGGCTGTGTGGTTGGTTGCTGCACCGACTGGATCTGTGGCGTCTGCTGTACTGTCGACGTCGAGCCCATTTTGGGTGGAGGCGTAATCAGCATGCCAGAACTGGTGTTCGTTGATGCACTACCGTTAACCGAGCTGACCGGCGCTGGTGGATTCGAGGTGTTTGAACAACCTGCCAGCCATAGTGAAACCAGTGACAATGCCGCAATGCGGCGAACGGTAAATTTGTGGCTTCCCGCGCTCATTTATCCCCCAGGAAAATTGGTTAAAACCAGTGACGTAATCACCGTGCAAGGCCCCGTCACAATACGCTTACTCTTTCGAGAATAACCAGGAAAACTCCAGGTATTCAGCAGCGCTATCTACGCAAGCTCCCCTTTCACTAAGGGAACGAAACGTACGGCCTCCACGGTATCGATAATAAATTCGCCTCCCCGACGACGCACCCGCTTCAGAAACTGGTGCTCATCGCCCACGGGTAAGACGAGAATGCCGCCCTCATCCAGTTGCATCATCAATGCGGTCGGGATCTCGGGCGGCGCTGCCGTTACAATGATAGCGTCAAACGGAGCTCGCGCCTGCCAGCCTTGCCATCCATCACCATGACGGGTCGAAACATTATGTAAATCAAGCTGCTTCAGGCGGCGACGCGCCTGCCATTGCAAACCTTTAATGCGCTCAACGGAGCACACATGATGCACCAGGTGCGCCAGAATCGCCGTCTGGTAGCCAGAGCCAGTACCAATTTCCAGCACCCGAGACTGCGGCGTTAGCTCAAGCAGTTCGGTCATTCGCGCAACCATATAAGGCTGCGAAATTGTCTGCCCCTGACCAATCGGCAGGGCAATATTGTCCCAGGCCTTATGTTCAAACGCCTCATCAATGAATTTTTCACGCGGCACGGCGGCGAGCGCATCGAGGACAAGCTCATCTCTGATGCCCTGCGCACGTAATTGTTCAAGAAGAGTGTGTACGCGTCTGCTTACCATTGCGTGTCGACTCCCACGCTGTCTAACCAGTCAGAAACCACTTCATGCGCGCCGTATGCGGTTAAATCGACATGCAGCGGCGTGATAGAAACATAGCCTTCATCGACGGCGGCAAAATCCGTATCCGGCCCGGCGTCGCACTTTTCACCCGGTGGCCCGATCCAGTACAGCGTATTACCGCGTGGGTCCTGCTGTGGAATAACCTGATCCGCCGGATGGCGACTGCCGCAGCGCGTGACGCGAATACCTTTAATCTGATCCAGTGGTAAATCCGGCACGTTGATATTCAAAATGCGACCGGTGCGCAGCGGTTCACGACTCAGCGCCCGTAAGATACGACAGGTTACTGCGGCAGCAGTCTCGTAGTGTTTATGGCCATCGAGTGAAACAGCCAGCGCCGGGAACCCCAGATGACGACCTTCCATTGCCGCCGCAACGGTACCGGAATAGATAACATCATCACCCAGATTAGGACCCGCATTAATACCAGAAACGACAATGTCCGGACGCGGACGCATTAATGCGTTCACGCCCAGATAGACGCAGTCGGTGGGCGTACCCATTTGTACGGCGATATCGCCGTTATCATAGGTAAAGGTGCGAAGTGAGGATTCCAGCGTCAGCGAGTTAGACGCGCCACTGCGGTTACGATCCGGGGCAACCACCTGTACGTCAGCAAACTCACGCAGCGCTTTCGCCAGCGTTTGTATACCGGGTGCGTGGACCCCATCATCGTTACTCAGCAATATACGCATAATCACCCATTGTGTTAATAAGTTCCCTTACAACACTGGTGGCGAAGCTACCTGCCGGTAGCCAAAAGCGTAACTCGACGGTTACGTCATCCCACCAGTTCCAGCTTAATTGTTGTGGATACAGCAATATAGCGCGACGCGACGCGTCGACTTTCTCGCGCAATAACAGAGACTGCAGCGCGGTTTCATCAGCAACAGCGGCTTTTTCAAACGCCAGTGCGTCGCGCTGAGTTCCCCACTCACCGCTGCCCGGTAATGCCGCTGTGATCATCAATTCTTTCTCATCGACGCGACGCTGTAATTCAGTGTGTTCTTCCTGTGTGGCGACAAACCAGCTTCCGCGTCCGGATAATTGTAGCGCATCGCCGTCAACAACTTGATTAAAGTCTGTTTTTTTCAAGCGTTCACTGACTATCTGATTAAACAACGCGCTACGGGCCGCCGACAACCAAAAACTGCGTTTATTGCGATCGCGCACCGGCGCATCGCTTTGTGCCCAGCGCAGCGCCCCTTGCAGGTTGCTACCGCCGATACCAAAACGCTGAGCGCCAAAATAGTTCGGTACGCCGCGTTCGCTAATCGCCTGCAAACGCGCTTCAACGTCATTTCGCTCGCTCACTTCACGCAACACCAGCGTAAATTCGTTGCCTTTCAGCGCCCCTAAACGCAGCTTACGCTTGTGGCGCGCGTACTCCAGAACTTTACAGCCTTCGAGCTCAAATTTGCTTAGATCAGGCATTGCATTGCCCGGTACACGCGCGCACAGCCACTGTTCCGTGACCGCATGCTTATCTTTCTGCCCGGCAAAGCTCACTTCACGGGCGTGAATTTTCAGGAATTTCGCCAGCGCGTCAGCCACAAAACGGGTGTTACAACCGTTTTTCAGGATGCGCACCAAAACATGCTCGCCTTCGCCATCCGGTTCGAAGCCTAAATCTTCGACGACAACAAAGTCTTCCGGATTCGCTTTCAGGACGCCATGGCCCAGTGGTTTGCCATGGAGATACGTCAGATCGTCAAACACAGTCATTTCGGTGCCTTAATGAGTAACGCCACCGCTTCACAGGCAATCCCTTCCCCACGCCCGGTAAAACCGAGTTTTTCCGTGGTGGTCGCTTTCACGTTAACATCATCCATATGGCAGCCGAGATCTTCGGCAATAAACACGCGCATTTGCGGAATGTGCGGCAGCATCTTCGGCGCCTGAGCAATAATTGTCACATCCACATTACCAAGCGTATAGCCTTTGGCCTGAATACGCCGCCAGGCTTCTCGCAATAATTCACGACTATCGGCACCTTTAAAGGTCGGGTCGGTGTCAGGGAAGAGTTTACCGATATCCCCCAGCGCAGCCGCGCCCAGCAGAGCATCAGTTAGCGCGTGTAACGCCACATCGCCATCAGAATGCGCCAGCAATCCTTTTTCATACGGGATGCGCACACCACCAATGATAATTGGGCCTTCTCCGCCAAAAGCGTGTACGTCGAAACCGTGTCCAATTCGCATTATGTCTTCTCCTGGTGGGTAGTCCGGGTCAGATAAAATTCGGCCAGCGCCAAATCCTCTGGACGCGTTACTTTAATATTATCAGCCCGTCCTTCAACGAGCTGAGGGTGTAAGCCGCAATATTCCAGCGCCGAGGCCTCATCCGTAATGGTTGCGCCTTCGTGGAGCGCACGGGTCAGGCAGTCGTGTAACAGCTCGCGAGGGAAAAACTGCGGTGTCAACGCGTGCCATAAATCGGTGCGATCGACCGTATGGGCAATGTCTGTTCGGCCCGGCTCCGCGCGCTTCATCGTGTCGCGTACTGGTGCCGCCAGGATCCCGCCGGTGCGGCTGGTCTCACTGATTGCCAGCAAACGGGCTAAATCATCCTGGTGCAGACACGGACGCGCGGCGTCATGCACCAGTACCCAACTGGCCTCACCTGCGGCATGCAAACCGGCAAGGACAGAATCGGCACGCTCGTTGCCGCCATCCACTACGGTAATTTGCGGATGCGCGGCGAGTGGAAGTTGGGCAAAGCGGCTGTCGCCTGGGCTGATAGCGATAACGACTCGCGTCACCCGGGGATGAGCCAGCAGCGCATCAACCGAGTGTTCAAGAATGGTTTTATTGCCAATAGAGAGGTACTGCTTAGGACACTCTGTTTGCATTCGGCGGCCAAACCCGGCAGCCGGCACCACGGCGCAAACGTCCAATAAAGTGGCTGCCATGTTAAATCCCTGGACGGTTTATCGATTGTTTTGCCCTGCAGTCTGAGCGCGTTTAGACGCGTCAGGCACCAGACGATAAAAGGTTTCGCCCGGCTTAGTCATACTGAGTTCGTTGCGCGCGCGCTCCTCAATAGCCTCTTGTCCGCCATTGAGATCGTCAATTTCGGCAAAGAGCTGATCGTTACGTGCTTTAAGTTTCGCGTTCGTAGCTTGCTGCGCAGCAACATCATCGTTGACGCGACTATAGTCATGTATGCCGTTCTTACCGAACCACAGCGAATACTGCAGCCAGACCAATAAAGCCAGCAACAGCAGCGTTAGTTTACCCATCCTGCCCCCTGAAAAACGGCATTAACATCCCATAACTTCCGCAGACAACTTTACATCAACGGTCGGGAATGCCGCGACAACGCGGGCAAATGTACCACATTTGCCCGTTGTTACGTATACCCCGTGTAAGGAGAACATAATCTCATTGTTGGTTACGGTTTGAATTATGACCAGAGAGTGAACAACATCAGCGATTGTTAAAAAAAGGCGTTTGCCTAACCCAACAACCACAGAAATAGCGCGCCAAACATCGCCCCAACCACCAGTAGGGTGCAGGTAATGCTCAGCAGCAACAGCCCCTTCAATAGGGAGTGCAGCGCAATACCCGCGACAATCGCCACGGGCAGCAATGCGAGGAAAAAGGGCCAGGTATAAATGAAGAAAAAGAGTGTGTTAGGGCCATAAATCAGAAACGGAATCCCCAGCGCCAACAGCCACGCGATAAAACCGACCACAGCACCCGGTAGTGACCAGGTGGTTTCATCGTCGGCGGCGAAGGTATCTGACTCTGTAATAGTAATGTTATGGCTGTTACGCATATCTAATCCTGTGACCGTGACTGACCGGGCATACAAGCTCGGGTGTCTCAGGATCTGATAATATCTTCCTGCCTCAGCAGGTCTAATAATTGGGGTACCAAATTTGTTACCAATTGTTCACCATCAAGGTGAATCTCTGGCGATTCAGGCGCTTCGTATACCGAATCAATTCCGGTGAAATTGCGCAACTCACCCGCCCGCGCTTTTTTATATAGCCCTTTTGGATCGCGTAATTCGCACGTTGCCAGCGGCGTGTCGACAAAAACCTCAATAAAACGCCCTTCGCCAACGCGTTCACGGACCATTTTGCGTTCGGCGCGATGTGGAGAGATAAAGGCGGTCAACACCACAAGGCCCGCGTCCACCATCAGGTTAGCCACCTCGCCAACCCGACGAATATTCTCCTTACGATCGGCATCGCTAAACCCAAGATCGCTGCACAGGCCGTGGCGCACGTTATCGCCATCCAACAAATAGGTACTCACTCCCAGCCTGTGCAACGCCTCTTCCAGCGCCCCTGCTACCGTGGATTTACCGGAACCAGACAGCCCGGTAAACCACAGCACAACACCACGATGACCGTGGCGTTGTTCCCGCTGTTGCGGTGTAACAGGATGGGCATGCCAGACGACGTTTTCGTCATGCTGCGCCATTATTCTCCTCCCAGCAGATCGCGCGCGCCCCAGTGCGGGAAATGGCGACGCACTAACGCATTAAGCTCCAGCTCAAACGCGCTGAACTGAGAAGCCGCGGTGTGCTCCTGGACGATTGGCTCACGTACCAGCCCCGCGCCAACGGTAACGTTGGTCAGGCGGTCAATGATAATCAGCCCGCCCGTAACCGGATTCTGCTGATAGGTATCCAGCACCAGCGGCTCATCAAAAGTCAGATTAACCAGACCGATGCCGTTTAGCGGCAACGCTTCAACATCACGTTGGGTCAGGTTATTAATATCAATCTGGTACTGCACGTTATCAACGCGTGCGCGGGTCTTCTTACCGGCGACTTTGATGTCGTAGCTCTGCCCAGGCGACAACGGTTGTTCCGCCATCCACACCACATCAACGGCAGCGCTTTGTACCGCAGGTAACGCTTCACCGGCATCAAGCAGCAGGTCGCCCCGGCTGATATCGATCTCATCTTTCAATACCAGGGTGATCGCTTCACCCGCATGTGCTTCCTGTAAATCGCCATCAAAGGTTACGATCCGTGCCACGCTCGACTCAACGCCGGATGGCAGTACTTTGACGCGTTGCCCTACCTTCACACTACCGGAGGCCAGCGTCCCGGCATAACCACGAAAATCCAGATTCGGTCGGTTCACATACTGCACCGGGAAGCGCATCGGCTGAGTATCAACTATGCGTTGGATCTCAACTGTTTCCAGTACTTCCAGTAGCGTCGGACCGCTGTACCACGACATGCTGGCGCTTTGTGAAGCCACGTTGTCGCCTTCCAGCGCAGAGAGCGGCACAAACCGGATATCCAGGTTGCCCGGCAACTGTTCAGCAAAAGTAAGATAGTCTTCGCGAATGCGGTTAAATGTCTCTTCGCTAAAGTTCACCAGATCCATTTTGTTGATCGCCACCACCAGGTGTTTGATCCCAAGTAGCGTGGAGATAAAGCTGTGACGACGGGTCTGATCCAGCACGCCTTTACGCGCATCGATCAGCAGGATCGCCAGGTCGCAGGTCGACGCACCGGTCGCCATGTTGCGAGTGTACTGCTCATGGCCGGGAGTATCCGCAATAATAAATTTACGCTTCTCGGTAGAGAAATAACGGTACGCCACGTCGATGGTGATACCCTGCTCGCGCTCGGCTTGCAAGCCGTCAACCAATAACGCCAGATCGAGCTTTTCGCCCTGAGTACCGTGACGTTTACTGTCGTTGTGCAGCGATGAAAGCTGGTCTTCATAAATCTGACGCGTGTCGTGCAGCAGGCGACCAATCAGGGTGCTTTTCCCGTCATCCACGCTACCGCAGGTTAAAAAACGCAGCAGGCTTTTGTGTTGCTGGGCGACCATCCAGGCTTCAACGCCGCCTTCATTAGCAATTTGTTGTGCAAGTGTCGTGTTCATGGCGGCTCCTTAGAAATACCCCTGACGTTTCTTCAGCTCCATGGAGCCCGCCTGGTCGCGGTCAATCACGCGGCCCTGACGTTCACTGGTGGTTGAGACCAGCATCTCTTCGATGATTTCAGGCAGCGTCTGCGCATTCGACTCCACCGCGCCTGTTAACGGCCAGCAGCCGAGCGTACGGAAACGCACCATGCGTTTTTTAATCACTTCGCCCGGTTGCAGATCGATTCTGTCGTCATCAATCATCATCAGCATGCCGTCGCGTTCCAGCACCGGACGCTCCGCCGCCAGGTACAGCGGCACGATGTCGATATTTTCCAGCCAGATGTACTGCCAGATATCCTGTTCAGTCCAGTTGGAAAGCGGGAATACGCGAATGCTTTCGCCTTTGTTAATCTGTCCGTTGTAGTTATGCCACAGTTCCGGACGCTGATTTTTAGGGTCCCAGCGATGAAAACGATCGCGGAAAGAATAAATGCGCTCCTTGGCACGCGATTTCTCTTCGTCACGACGAGCGCCACCGAACGCGGCGTCGAAACCGTATTTGTTCAACGCCTGCTTCAACCCTTCGGTTTTCATAATATCGGTATGCTTGGCGCTACCGTGAACAAACGGGTTGATGCCCATCGCCACCCCTTCCGGGTTTTTATGCACCAGCAGTTCACAACCGTAGGCTTTCGCCGTGCGGTCACGAAACTCGTACATCTCGCTAAATTTCCAGCCGGTATCAACGTGCAGCAGAGGGAACGGCAACGTGCCAGGATAAAACGCTTTGCGCGCCAGATGCAGCATTACGCTGGAATCTTTGCCGATGGAATACATCATCACCGGATTCGAAAACTCGGCGGCCACCTCACGAATAATATGGATGCTTTCCGCTTCCAGTTGCCGCAGGTGGGTAAGTCGTTTTTGATCCATAACCGTTCCTATGTAATGCCGTTATTTTGCTAACGATGCTCAGATAACCTGACTATAGGGAGGGCAAGAGGACGAATGAAATTACGAATTGGAATGAGTAGTTCCTCAAAGGAATAACGATCCGGAAAAGCAAATATCAAAAAGTGCTTAAGCTACCGAATTTAGGGCATTTAGGAGCAAATGAAATTGTTTTACCTCGATCACGGTTTCATACTAGCAGCTAAAAATTTCTGCTTGGTATTTAAGGACTCATTATGTTTTCCGCAACGCGCCCACTTCTTGCAATCCTGGCGCTCGGCGCGTGCTTTATCCTTCCCGCACAGGCAACATCTTCCAAACCTGGAGATATCGCAAATACCCAGGCTCGATATATCGCAACGTTTTTCCCAGGCCGCGTAACGGGCTCTCCGGCAGAAATGTTGTCTGCTGATTATATTCGTCAGCAATTTCAGCAGATGGGCTACAGCAGTGATATTCGAACATTTAATAGCCGTTATGTTTATACCGCCAAAAATAACCGTAAAAACTGGCATAACGTCACGGGAAGTACCGTTATTGCCGCACATGAGGGTAAAGCGCCACAGCAGATTATTATCATGGCGCACCTCGACACCTACGCCGCGCAGAGCGACGCCGATTCCGATGCTAATCTGGGTGGATTGACCCTGCAAGGTATTGATGACAACGCCGCAGGACTTGGCGTGATGCTGGAACTGGCGGAAAAACTCAAAGACGTGCCGACGCAGTACGGCATTCGATTTATCGCCACCAGCGGCGAGGAAGAAGGCAAACTGGGCGCGGAGAACATCCTGAAGCGAATGAGCGCCGCCGAGAAGAAAAATACGCTGCTGGTTATCAACCTCGATAACCTGATCGTCGGCGATAAGCTCTATTTCAATAGCGGTAAGAAAACCCCGGAAGCGGTGCGAAAATTGACGCGCGACCGGGCGCTGGCCATCGCGCACAGCCGCGGTATCGTAGCCAGCACCAATCCGGGACTGAACAAAAACTATCCGAAAGGTACTGGATGTTGTAACGACGCAGAGGTCTTCGACGACGCGGGCATTGCCGTGCTCTCCGTTGAAGCAACCAACTGGAGTCTGGGCAAGAAAGATGGCTATCAACAGCGCGCCAAAAGCGCCTCGTTCCCGGCAGGCAACAGCTGGCACGATGTGCGACTGGATAACCAGCAGCATATCGATAAAGCCTTACCGGGCAGGATAGAGCACCGTAGCCGCGACGTGGTACGCATTATGCTCCCGCTGGTAAAAGAACTGGCAAAGGCGGGTAAATCCTCGTAACCCATCCAGCTCCATAATATTTCTGCTTTCAAAGTGGATTATCCCCGCTGGTGCGGGGAACACATAAAAATAGCTTTACATGATACCATTGGTATCGGTTTATCCCCGCTGGCGCGGGGAACACGTAACTATCCAGATCATATATTGCTGATATATCCGGTTTATCCACGCTGACTCGGTGAACACTCGTTTGCTGGCGAGAATACGCCGCCCGGGTGCGGTTTATCCCCGCTGGCGCGGGGAACACTCACTCACCCTACCGGGCGTGACTCGGGGCGGCGGTTTATCCCCGCTGGCGCGGGGAACACACGCGAAAACAAAAAGTAACTCCGACCCCGCTCGGTTTATCCCCGCTGGCGCGGGGAACACGTTCCCGCAAATAATGAATGCACTATTCAAACCGGTTTATCCCCGCTGGCGCGGGGAACACTAGTTTTTATCCGCGATTGGTGGGCCACTCCACGGTTTATCCCCGCTGGCGCGGGGAACACTCCCATGGTTACAGATGGGTAATATGTAACACCGGTTTATCCCCGCTGGCGCGGGGAACACTTTAGGAAATTCATAATGATATCTTTGGTTGTCGGTTTATCCCCGCTGGCGCGGGGAACACACATCGAAATCCATCGCGCGGGATAATTTACCCGGTTTATCCCCGCTGGCGCGGGGAACACCTACAAAAGTCGTGCGTTAAGACTATACCCGACGGTTTATCCCCGCTGGCGCGGGGAACACGTTATCGAATGATTTTTTACGGTCGCTCAGGCGCGGTTTATCCCCGCTGGCGCGGGGAACACTGCCGTGGCGAAAGTCCCGGTTTGAACCGAGTCGGTTTATCCCCGCTGGCGCGGGGAACACCTCGCCGACGAAATTGTTAACTACGCAGACGCCGGTTTATCCCCGCTGGCGCGGGGAACACGCACACTGGAAATGGGAATTAGATATCACAGGTGGTTTATCCCCGCTGGCGCGGGGAACACCCCCGCTGCAACGGTGAAGGCCTGATGGAAACCGGTTTATCCCCGCTGGCGCGGGGAACACGCCGAATACTAACGTTGCTCCCCCTGCTTTACCGGTTTATCCCCGCTGGCGCGGGGAACACGGGCAATCGCATCAGTCCAGGCTATCCCCGAACGGTTTATCCCCGCTGGCGCGGGGAACACGAAAATGGTTAGATTTACATCAGGTCTGGGGGCGGTTTATCCCCGCTGGCGCGGGGAACACCCCCGCCATCACCCTCTCGGCGTAGCGGATGCCGGTTTATCCCCGCTGGCGCGGGGAACACTACAGACTGATGGTGGGACCTGGCAAACCGTTCGGTTTATCCCCGCTGGCGCGGGGAACACAGCTGATTGGAGCGTCTGCCATTTCCCAGCTCCGGTTTATCCCCGCTGGCGCGGGGAACACATCGATGATTTCTGATGTCATAGCCCAACAGCCGGTTTATCCCCGCTGGCGCGGGGAACACTTGCGGCCTGGCCCAATGGTCTCACCGGCGTACGGTTTATCCCCGCTGGCGCGGGGAACACTCTCCGGTGCTTTCGTCTATTTGTATGATTCGCGGTTTATCCCCGCTGGCGCGGGGAACACTCATGCCTTGCGTCGAGCGGTTTCTTCCCTCGCGGTTTATCCCCGCTGGCGCGGGGAACACGCGCACGCGTCAATAAACTCGCGGGCCATGTCCGGTTTATCCCCGCTGGCGCGGGGAACACGATCAGGATGTCTCGCTCCGTTCGCTCGGGGCCGGTTTATCCCCGCTGGCGCGGGGAACACTTCGGTTATCCGGAATTTGTCGGTTTTGATGACGGTTTATCCCCGCTGGCGCGGGGAACACTAGGGGTTGGTGAATCGCAACTGGCTGATGCACGGTTTATCCCCGCTGGCGCGGGGAACACCGGAAAATACAGAGGGAGAAAATATAATTGAACGGTTTATCCCCGCTGGCGCGGGGAACACGTATGCATGCGCCGGTTCTCTGAGGTCCGGCGCGGTTTATCCCCGCTGGCGCGGGGAACACACCGCTGACTACGTCGTGATCGACGGGAATCACGGTTTATCCCCGCTGGCGCGGGGAACACATCGCGTCCGCGTATACACTCGGCGGCATCACCGGTTTATCCCCGCTGGCGCGGGGAACACTTCAAGAGGGTGTTGCATCGGTTTTAGCCCCTCGGTTTATCCCCGCTGGCGCGGGGAACACGCGGATTAGAGGTGTCCCCATACAGCGGGTAGGCGGTTTATCCCCGCTGGCGCGGGGAACACTCCTGCATACGATAAACGCCAACATTTTTTTTCGGTTTATCCCCGCTGGCGCGGGGAACACTTGTAATCGCTCGATTTGTTGCCAGTTAAATACGGTTTATCCCCGCTGGCGCGGGGAACACTTGATTATTAAAATCAGTCTCTTACGTAAATTCGGTTTATCCCCGCTGGCGCGGGGAACACACTAAATATATATAACTGTTTTCTATTGCAATTTTCATCAAGTAACAATCTACCAACTTGGGAACAACAATTCCGTTTTATTAAAGAACACTCAACCTATTGATTATCAAAAGGAAGAAAAGACACTAGTCTAAGTCCATCCAAATCTACCGGAATACGGCGATTTTCTCCCCAGGTTTGAAACTCAAAACCTGACTCCGTGTTTGTCGCCCAGGCCATCACAACGTTTCCCGCTCCGCCCAACTGTATGATTTGGTGCCAAATCATTTCCCGAATTCGCTTAGAGGTATCACCAACGTAAACACCCGCACGGATTTCCAGCAGCCAGACGGCGAGACGCCCTCGCAGACGCGGCGGAACGTTTTCCGTTACAACGACAACCATACTCATCCACCACGCCCCCTATGACCACCATCTCCAAACAATTCCGGTTCCGGTATTGCAGGCGGCAACATATCTGGCGCAGGCTGCGGAGGGTCTATTTCGCCAGCGTCAAGGACTTCCTCAATCAGAGGTATCAGTTTGCTCGTCAGCTTAGAACTACGAAATATATCGCGACAGGCCAATCTCACCTCTCTATCTGGCTCTACAGGATGGCGGGCAGCAATTTCAAATGCCTTCGGCACGACAGAGTCGAATTTAATGATATCGGCAATGTCATAAACAAAAGAAAGCGGTTTACCGCTGTGAATAAAACCAATGGCAGGTGCATAGCCAGCCGCCAGGATAGCCGCTTCTGAAATCCCATAAAGACATGACGTCGCGGCGCTAATACATCGATTGACTACATCGCCTTTTTCCCAGTCTTTAGGATCATAGTTGCGACCATTCCATTTTACGCCGTATTGTTTTGCCAGCAGGGCATAGGTCTGCCGCACACGGGCCCCCTCAATACCGCGTAACTGTTCAACTGAACGACGCGATGGGGGCGGCTCGCGAAAACGCAATTCATACATTTTTCGCACGACTTTCAGCCGCAAATCATCATCCAGCGCTAATTTGGCCTGATAGAGCAGCTTGTCAGCCCGTGCCCCTCCGGGCTGGCCGGAAGCGTAAACGCGCACACCCGCTTCCCCAACCCACACCAGCAATGTCCCGACTATTGATGCCAGTCGCACTGCGGCATGAGAGACTCGCGTTCCCGGCTCCAGCATAATGCAGGCTACCGACCCCACCGGAATATGCGTGCGAATACCGCTTTTATCGATCAAGACAAACGCGCCATCCAGTACGTCAACCTGACCATACTGGAGGAAGATCATTGAGGTACGATCTTTTAAGGGAATCGGGCTTAGCGGGACAAACGTCACTCACCATCTCCCGGTTTGATCATCATCATGCCGCAGCCAAACGCCCGGCTTTTACCGAATCCCACCGCCAGACGTTGCAGGAATCGTTCAGGATCGTTGACCACCAGCACGCCACTATAATCCACGCTGCTGAACTGAATCATCTGGCGGGCTTTCTCGCGCCGTATCTGCTGCTGCCGATAGGCATCAACATTACTCTCACACAATGAGAATCCATGTTGCTCCCCCTGGCGAGACAGCCACGCCAGCGCCGCCTGCTGCTGACAGAGCCAGATGTCCTGACTACCCATCTGCGCTTTGACCTGGCGCTTTGCTTCCATCAGCAAATCATGACGTTTACCTGCTTTACAAATTGTCGGATTAGCACGCAGGTTAAATCGCAACGTCTGACCAACGCTTAACGCAGGGCTGAACGAGCGGCACTGCACGTCGAAAATCGCGCTTTCTGCTGGCCGTTCCTGTGACAAAACAAAAAAGCGAAAAGCACCCTGTAACTCCTCACGACGATAAAGGAACTGCCGATCCTTTCCACCAGGAAAAAGATCCCACAGCCACTGATGCATAACGTATTCGCCACGATCCACCAGATGCAGCAGCTGTGAAGGCGAAAGCTGGCTGGTATGTAACGTTATTCTTGAGAGGTACACTATTCCTCCTTGCTGAGCCATGGCCCTTGATTCACAGAACGTTCGCCAAACAACCATTGTTGGCGACTCAACGGCCTGTCACGGCGGCGCAAAATTTTATTCGCGGTTAAGCCGTCGTGATCCCCTTCCCACCAGCATTCATTCTGTAATTTCGTCAGAGGAAGTTTCAGCGCTTTGAATTTACTCTCATACTGACGATATGCCTCACGTAAGACATCCGGCGCGCTTCCTTCCAGCAGTACCGGCGCGAGCGGCAACCCCAGCGGATAGCTTTTTCGCCCCAAATACAGAGGAAATACCGGATGTTGCAATCCTTCCCGGATCTGCTTCAGCGAATAAGGCGCGTCCGGCGTCATTGCAACGCCAACCATCCACCAGGCATCGGTATAATAGTCTCGCCGGGAAATCAGCGCACTGAGCAACTCAGGATCGCGCAGCTCTTCCCGGCGGCTAAAATAGCGCGCTTTACGCACCTCTCTTGGCATCTGGACTGTGTGATAATCTCGTGCCCAGCGGGGTTCCTGGCTGGCACACAACAGAAAAGCATAATGCTGATTGAAATCGTTTAACCGCTCCTCTTCATCACGACAAATGCCGAGCGCTGCCGCGAGCAGCCCCAGTAACGCCGAACGAGAGGGAAGCTCGTGACTATGGCGAACTTCGCCGGGCGCATCGACGCCCCAGGAAGCCATTGGCCCATGAAGCTGAAAAACCAGATATTGGCTCATAGCCGCCCCTTACGCGCAGATAAAGTCCAGGACGTCTTTCATGCTTCCCTGTTGCTGCATAACATCAAAGTGGGTTGATTTGGTTTGCTCACCATAGACTTTCTTCATATTTTCACGCAGCTCGGTAATGCGTTTTACCGCCACATCCAGTTGGTTGGTGCCGTTGATCGGATTATAAAATGCCGCAGCCAGGGAACGAGGCTGATCGGTTCCCGTTTCCGCCAACGCCCAAGAGGCATAAGCGCGACTGGCAAAGCTGTTTTGTTTGCCGGTTGGCGAGACTTTCAGCGCCGCTTCGGTAAAGGCCCGCAACGTTTTATTAGCCAGCTCTTCATTACCGTGGAGATTTTTCACCAACAGATCTTTGTCAATGCAGATATAGGTATAAAACAGTGCCGAGCCAAAACCGGTTTCTCCCAAGTGACCTGCGCCCGCATCATCTGAAGAAGCGCGTAAATCGTCGACGGCAGTAAAGAAATCGTCTTCGACAATCGTTTCGCTGACGCCGAAGGCATGCGCAACCTGGCAGGCTGCTTCTATATTGAACTCCGGTTTATTGGCCAGCATGCGGCCAAACATCGCGATATCGACGGCCATGCGATCTTTACGTAGCAGCGCCAGCTCTTCCTCTTTTGGCGCACGTTTTTCTTCTGCCAGACGATGAGCCAGGGTAATTACCGCATCAAACTCTGCCGGGCTAATGTGCACCAGTTGCTCGGTTTCGGCGTTGGTCAGGACATCTTTCGCTTTCTTATCTGCTTTTACTTTGCCAAAGCAGTTTGCGATACCCTCTACCCATTCAACCGCTTTTTTCGGATCAATACCTTTTTCTATCAAGATATTAGCCGCCTCACGCGCAATACGCCCACTGCGAATACCAATATTCCCAGCCAGCGCCTGCTCAAACAATTCAGAAGTGCGCCATGCGCGTTTCAGACTCTGGGAAGAAATACGCAAACGTGTTGCTCCGCCAAGCACTACCGTTTTCGGCGCACCGGTATCGTCACGGTTCAGATTGGCAGCAGGATAAGCGGTCAGTAAATGGAGCTGAATAAACGTTGTCATTTGGAGTCCCTATTAATTTTCTTCGTTATCGGTTTCGCCAGCCTGATAGTATTCCAGCGCCCAGCGGATATGGATAAATTCGGTGGGTCGCTGCTGACGGCGATGATGCTTTTGCAAATCGTCGTTTTCCTGACACCAGCGGAAAATATCTTCCGCCAGCGAAATTAGGTTTACAGAGCCTTTTAACAGCTTCACCGCACGTCGCAGCTGACGCAGCAGTTCATCCGGCGTTTTTACCGCAGACAATATCGCAAACCGCTTCTCCGACATGACCGGGTTATTGCCCGTCATCTGCCCAAGCTGCGCGGCAAAACACAGGCGTTCATCAATCGTTTTCACATTTGCGCCCAGTGCAGCAACCAGCGCCAGCGCGGTAACCCGCCACTCCTGCCCTTCAATTTTCCACAGCGTATGGGTCTGCATCAGCAGGGAGCGAAATCCTTCAGACAGACAGGCATCGTTTACCGTTATGCTGCGCCGCAGACTGGCACGCGCGCCGCGCTTCTCCTGCAACTCCTCATGCCATTTGCGCAGCCTGGCTTTGTGATCTTCTTTCACAATACTCATTCAGCAGCCTCCTGCTTTTTGTCCCTGACGGTTTTTGCGCTTTGCTTTTCCGCCGATGTCGTAAAATATTTTTTGCGTGCCATCATGCTGCGCTTCAGGTCGTTATCTTCATAGGGGTTGGTAAAGACACGATCGTCAAAGTAACGGCGAGTAAATAGCCACAGCTCCCTTTGCCATTTATTCAGCCTGTCACCCGGCTCCTGGCCATTTTCAAGATCGTGAATCAGGGTCAAAAAACGTCCCTGCGTCAGATTCCAGAAATCAATATCAATAAAACTGAAGTCGCCGCGCGCGCTTTTGGCATCGGCGAACCAGGCGTCTTTTAGGGCGTTACGTAATAGGCTGAGGAGTCGGGTAGCCGTCTGCATGGCTTTACGCAAATGAGGGATCAAATTTTCCGTCATAAGTATCGGGAAGTGATGTTCATACCAGCAGCGTATTTTCATATTGTCGAAATCCGCCCCAAAGCCCCACAAACCCGCCTTGATGTCCTTCAGGCTGCGAGCGTTAAACACTTTGACCACCAGCGCCGGATATTCTTTATTCGTGTCCGTCTGGTTGTCCTGGCTTAACCCCAGCCAGTCCCGCCAGATAAGCCCGCCAGGCTGTGGTTTCACGGAAAAGAACCCATCGCTCTCTTTTATCGGCAGACGATACGGCGTCAGCGGGTGTCGCCAGCCTTCATAGTTAACGCCGTAGTTTTTGACGGTCATCGCGCTGAGCAACTCGTCGCTGTCAGCGCCGCACATATCACAGAAACCAGACTGCGTGGTGGCAAAATCCAGACGGATACGGCGCGGCATGCCCCAGTACGCCTGGAGCTTATTAACCAGCTCCGGCGTCGTCACCCTATTCGCTGGCGGCTCGCTGGTGCGCGTCGCGGCGAGCCACGGGAAAATCGACGCATCATATAAATCTGGCAGAGGAAGTTCTGCGGCGTCCTGCGGCATCACGTTAAGCCACAGCTTGCGCCACAGCGGCGTTTGCCGGGTACCCTGATATTCCTGTAACTCGATAAGCGTGGTCATCGGCCCACCACCGCGCAGACCGGTACGATAGCCTTTACCGCCGGATGGCGCGTTGAGTTGCAGTGAGAATAGCGCCAACGCCGCGCAATGCGGGCAAAAACGTTCTGTGACGCCACGTTTGATAAAATGGTCTTTATTAAATTTGGTGGTTTGCGCCCCGGGTGTTTCCGGCAACAGCGAAGCTATAGAAACTTTTTCGCCGCTTAACGGTTCAAAATCCTGCATAAAAGAGGGCGATTCAGCACCGAACTGAAAGGCATGCTCTAAGGGGGTCAGCGCCTCACGAAGCGTTTCTTCCGTTAATCCCTCCACCCAAATATCGTCCCAGCGGGCGCTATTTTTTGGCGCAATGCTGCATTGCAGCAATCCCAGCAGAAATTGCCAGGCCGCCCCCTGTAAATCAGCTCGCGTTGCGGCGATATCCACCACGTTTTCATCCGCCAGATTGGCGGGGGCCAACTTGCCCAGGGAGCCGTCATTAAAGCGCACGGGAAGCCAGGGCGTTGTCAGTAAATTTATTGGAAACATACCTTTTCCTTACGATGCGCCATCCATAGCGCTAATGTTCCCTGGAGTGTTAATGAACTGACAGTTGAAAGCTTGCTGACAGCTTATTACCTAACTGAATCTTCAACCGACAGAATAACCGTTTGCATCGGTTTGATTTTTCTTCCATGACAGATTTCTTATTTACTATTGAAACAACCAATCCCTGAAAGAACGCTATCAAGCTGAGAAACGTGATTGGGCTTCGGGGCATATCTTCTTATGGAGAGGTAATCAACTTTACCAATCAATCCTTCACTCGCCGTATAGCCGCTGTTTGCATCCTCCGACACAACAATCACCACGGCAAACTCCATATTCTGATGTTGCTCCACACACCATTTCTGCAGCACCTCTCCCTCCAGCCGTTCAAACTCATCTTTATGCTTTTCCCACCAGCTCTGGCGCACTCGCAGCACGCTCATCTCCCAGGGATGAGCACCAGAGGCATAAGGGGTGACGTTGCCATCAACCCTTTTCGCCAGCCATAGCGTGATGGACTCTTCCGCCAGACGAGTCGACAACTTCTCCGGAAGGAAGTCGCTACTTTCAGGGCTGTATCCCGGTGCAAAGTTCAGCAACATCTGCGCGGCAAACGCCCGATCGCAATAATATTTTCCTTCCTGCGCATTCTCTGTTTTCGCAAAACCGTCAGGCATTACCACATTTTCACCGTATACCGACTCAATCAACAACCGGGCAGATTGCGGCATCCGAATGGCTCCCTGCTCCCGCAGCACGCGCTGTGTCAGCCATAGGCGGCCATGATCGGGATAGACATAGGCGCTGTTACGCATGGCAGCGGAAAACCAATCTTCTTGCGGGGCGCCATCCCACTCTGGTGCGAGGATCACCAGTTCCGGCGCATCGCGTTCATCCTGACCACTACCTTTCACTCTGCCGTTGCGATAGCGGATATGGCGCTGTAACCGTCCCGCTCGCTGGATCAGGAGATCCACTGGCGCTAAATCAGAGATCATCTCGTCCATATCGATGTCGAGACTCTGCTCAATCACCTGAGTGGCGATAAGAACTTTACCGGCACGTTGCGTACTCTCCCCTTTACCAAATAGCGACAATGTCTGCGTCTCAATCCGCTGCCGGTCATAAAAAGCAAATCGGCTATGAAATAATGAGAGATGTTCGGCCTGAACACGGCCTCTGGCGAGTAACTGGCGATAAATCCGAATGGCATCATCCACCGAATTGCGTATCCACGCGATGCATTTGCCTTTGCTTACCGCTCGTTCAATACGCGCGATGCAGGATTCCTCGCTATAGAGCCAACCGACATTAACACTGCGCTCAACTTCTTTGCGCGTCGCCACATGCTGAGAAACCACCTCCTGCCCTATAACCTGAGTCAACCAGGGATAATCGTCATAACTCAATAAAGGCGCTTCAGCTCGGCTTCCTGCCCCGCGCGCGAATGCGGCCACCAGCCGATCGCGCTGCTGTTGTGAGAGCGTGGCAGAAAGCAGGATCGTACTGTTGCCGCTGCGGGCCTGATGCTCAATCAGACTTTCCAGAATCCGCGACATATAGGCGTCGTAAGCGTGGATCTCATCGGCCAGCAGAATTTTGTCGCTAAGGCCCAGCAACCGCAGGTTGTTATGCTTAAACGGCATCACCGCCATCATGGCCTGATCGAGCGTGCCGACGCCCACTTCAGCCAGCAGCGCTTTCTTATTACTGTCGGCAAACCAGGCGGCGCAGCCCTGGCTTAAGGGCTGCTTATCATCCAGCTCCTCCGAACCTGACGACTCAGTCGACCAAATTGATTGATTAAATTTGTCCATTAAACCGCGCGCACTGTGCGCCAGCACCAGACTGGGGCAAGAACCCGACCTGTACAGCGAAAGCCAGCTCTCCGACAGGCGATCAAACATGGCATTCGCGGTTGCCATCGTCGGCAATCCAAAATACAACCCCTGCGCTTTTCCTGCCGCCATCAATCGATGAGTGAGAATTAACGCGGCCTCGGTTTTACCTGCGCCCGTTACGTCTTCCAGAATGAATAGTTGCGGCGAGTCTTTATCAATATCCAGCTCAAGTACCTTTTGCTGTAAAGGCGTGGGCTGCTGAATAAAGGGGAAAAGCGTTTGAATACCGGAGAAAGGAGCAACCGCAGAAGGAGGCGGTATCGTAGCAAGCGCGGCCTTCGCTTTATCCAGTGCTAGTGGCCAGTATGTTTCGATGGGCATCGAACAGGCGATGCGAGGGAAAAAACGGCAGGACGAACCACACCAGTCCGCCAGAACTACCGCAGCAGAAATCGGCCATGAGAGGTGCTGGAACAACACAATACCTTCGTCTTCATCCCAGAATAGCGGAATATCAATCAGCGGAAACAGCGATTTAATACGCGTTAAAAATTCCCGGGCCGCGTCTTTGTCCTGCGGCAGAAAATTATCCAGCTCGCGAATCCCCTGCGGCGGGCGCCCATGATGGCCTGTCGTCACCGATATCCACATACCGATAACCCGCTTCAACTTGCGGGAAGAAAGTGGAGAGCCCGGCAATAGTTCAGGGAACTCGCTTAACCAACTGTTCCATAACCAGTGTCCCAGCGTCGTGTGGTGGATTGATTCATAGTTTTTTCGCCGTTCGGAAGGAACGGGCAGGTTGGGATGGCTATACAGCCGTTGAAATGAACTGGCAAACTTACCGATATCATGCCAACACAATAACCAGGCAAAAAATTGTGCGGCTTGCTCAACATTCGTTATTCCCAATCTCTGGAAATAAACAGCAAGCCCGTAGAGATTATTTTTCACCATCCAGTAGCCTACTGCCGCTACGTCCAGTGAATGCCAGCACAGCAGGTGGTAATCGTCGCCACCATCTTTTTCAACTTGCCGGCTTTTTCCCCAATAAAAATATATCGACACCGCGTATCCAGCTAATCAGGAATTGTCTTCGTATCATTACGTATTTATAGAAAACAATTCGTGACACGGCTCAATATATCTTACAATTCAATTAATTAGATAATATAATGTATATTCTAACTTACATTGAATTTTAATATAATTAATAACAAACTTGGCTAAAATATAAAAAAATCCCGGCAACGCCGGGAGTAGAATTATTGATTTGGTGTCCGCTATTTATCACCCTTCATGCAATCCGCACTCGCGCTTCAATCCGAAGAACCGCGTCTCTTCTTCCGCCATACCCGGCTCCCATTTGCGGGTGGTATGGGTATCACCAACTGACAGATAGCCCTGATCCCACAGTGGATGGTATTTCAGGCCGTGCTTTTGCAGGTACTGGTAAACGGTACGGTTGTCCCAGTCGATGATCGGCAGCACTTTAAACACGCCGCGCTGGATAGCCAGCACCGGCAAATGCGCCCGGCTGCCCGACTGCTCGCGGCGCAGACCGGCAAACCAGGTTTGCGCATTGAGTTCTTTAAGCGCGCGGTTCATCGGCTCGACTTTGTTGATCTCATTGTATTTCTCAATGCCTTCAACGCCCTGCTCCCACAGTTTGCCGTAGCGCGCTTCCTGCCAGGCCGCGCTCTCCTTCGCCCGGTAGACTTGCAGATTAAGCTTGAGCTTGTCCGTTAACTCATCAATAAACTGGTAGGTTTCCGGGAACAAATAGCCCGTATCGGTGAGGATCACCGGGATATCCGGGTGAATCTGATTCACCAGGTGCAGGCTTACTGCCGCCTGGATACCAAAGCTTGATGACAGTACATATTCACCAGGCAGGTTTTCCAGCGCCCACGCCACGCGCCCTTCGGCGTCCAGCTTTTCGAGCTGTGCGTTGGTTTCCGCCAGCGCCAGAATGCGGTCGACTTTTGGCAGGTCATTAAGGGCCTTTAGATCGAGTACGGACATAATTACCTCTCGTGGTTACTCCCAGAAATCCCGGGCGGGATCGAGCACCGGGCGAATGATGCCCGCACGCACCGTAAAATCACCGAAGCCTTCACCCGCTTCGCGCTCTTTCGCCCAGCGACCAACCAGTTCGTCAACGGAGTCGAGAATTTCCGATTCCGTAATATTTTCGCGATACATACGCGGAATGCGCGTGCCCATGCGGTTACCGCCAAGGTGTACGTTGTAGCGCCCCGGGGCTTTACCCACCAGGCCCAGTTCCGCCAGCATCGCGCGGCCGCAGCCGTTCGGGCAGCCTGTAACGCGCATCACGATATGCTCGTCAGGAATGCCGTGTTTTTCGAGAATAGCTTCCACTTTATCAGTGAACGATGGCAGGAAACGTTCGGCCTCCGCCATCGCCAGCGGACAGGTCGGGAACGACACGCAGGCCATCGAGTTTTCACGCTGCGGCTTCACCGCATTCATCAATCCGTGATCGCGCGCCAGCTTGTCGATCTTCGCTTTTTGGCTTTCCGGCACACCAGCAATGATCAGGTTCTGGTTGGCGGTGATGCGGAAATCCCCTTTGTGGATCTTCGCGATCTCCAGCAGGCCGGTTTTCAGCGGACGGCCCGGATAATCCAGGATACGGCCGTTTTCAATAAACAGCGTCAGGTGCCAGTTATTGTCGATCCCTTTTACCCAACCAATACGATCGCCGCGACCGGTGAACTCGTACGGGCGGATCGGCTCAAATTTAATACCCGCGCGACGCTCCACTTCCTCTTTGAACGTGTCGATACCAACGCGTTCAAGCGTGTATTTGGTTTTGGCGTTTTTACGATCGGTACGATTACCCCAGTCGCGCTGCGTTGTCACCACAGCTTCTGCTACCGCCAGGGTGTGCTCCAGCGGCAGATAGCCGAACTCGCTCGCGGTGCGGGCGTAGGTTTTCTTATTGCCGTGCTCAATCGACAAACCACCGCCGACCAGCAGGTTAAAGCCCACCAGCTTGCCGTTTTCGGCAATCGCCACGAAGTTCATATCGTTGGCGTGCAGATCGATGTCGTTCTGCGGCGGGATTACGACCGTGGTTTTAAACTTACGCGGCAGATAGGTTTGACCGAGGATCGGCTCTTCGTCGGTGGTCGCTACCTTCTCCTGATCCAGCCAAATTTCTGCATAGGCGCGAGTACGCGGCAGCAGATGTTCGGAGATCTTCTTCGCCCATTCATAGGCTTGGGCGTGCAGCTCGGACTCGTACGGGTTAGAGGTACACAGAACGTTACGGTTCATGTCGTTGGCGGTCGCCAGCGCGTCCAGCCCGACCGAATGCAGCATCTGGTGTACCGGCTTAACGTTCTTCTTCAGAATGCCGTGAAACTGGAAGGTCTGACGGTTGGTCAGACGAATGCTGCCGTAAATCGTGTTGTCATGGGCGAACGTGTCGATCGCCTGCCACTGTTTGGTGGTGATCACCCCACCCGGCAGACGGCAGCGCAGCAGCATCGCGTGACGCGGCTCCAGCTTTTGCTCGGCTCGTTCGGCGCGGATATCGCGGTCATCCTGCTGGTACATACC
Organism: Citrobacter sp. Cb031; assembly: GCF_030336725.1. NCBI lineage: Bacteria > Pseudomonadati > Pseudomonadota > Gammaproteobacteria > Enterobacterales > Enterobacteriaceae > Citrobacter > Citrobacter sp. Cb031. The sequence goes on along the minus strand of NZ_JAOWDA010000035.1, from coordinate 236,600 downwards.
GTGAAAACGGATCAGCAGGAAGTTATCGCCTTTGAAGCCGCCGGTCAGGCCGTCGTTTAAATCTTCGGCAATCGTACCGCGCAGATAGTTGCTTTCCAGCTTCATACGCTCAGCGTCGGACAGCTTGCCTTCGACCACCAATGGTCCTGGGTATTTTTCGCTCATTAGTAGACATCTCGCTGATAACGGCGCTCAATGCGCAGCTCACTTAAAAATTCATCCGCCGCTTCGATATCCATAGAACCGAATTCGGCAATCACTTCCAACAAAGCCTGCTCAACGTCTTTCGCCATGCGATTGGCGTCGCCGCAGACATAAATGTGGGCACCGTCGTTTATCCAGCGCCACAGTTCCGCACCTTGTTGGCGCAGTTTATCTTGTACGTAGACTTTTTCTTTTTGATCGCGCGACCAGGCAAGATCGATGCGGCTCAGTACGCCCTCTTTGACGTAACGCTGCCATTCCACCTGGTACAGGAAATCTTCGGTAAAGTGTGGATTGCCAAAAAACAGCCAGTTTTTGCCTTCGGCTCCGTCAGCCGCACGCTGCTGCATGAATGCACGGAATGGCGCAATGCCCGTGCCTGGTCCAATCATAATCACCGGTGTCTGCGGGTTTGCCGGCAGGCGGAAGTTATCGTTGTGTTCGATGAACACGCGCACTTCGCCCTCTTCTTCCACGCGATCGGCGAGGAAACTGGACGCGCCACCAGCACGGGCACGACCTTCAATGTCATAACGCACCACGCCCACGGTGACGTGCACTTCGCTTTCCACTTCCGCCTGGGAAGAGGCAATAGAATACAAACGCGGCGTCAGCGGGCGCAGAAGATCAACCAACGTTTGGGCATCCAGCTGCGCCGGAGAGAAACGCACCATATCGACGATTGGCGTGGTTGCGGCGTAATGCTGCAACTGTGCCTTATCACCCACCAGCGGCAGCAGGGATTCGCTACGGGTTAAAGTGGCATAGTTCTCGACGATATTGCCGGTGTTAACCGTCAGCTCGAAATGCCACTGCAGCGCTTCGGTGAGCGACAGGGTTTTGCCGTCAACCGTGACCGGCTCATCTCCTTTCAGCCACAGCAGCTCAACCAGTTCTTTGACCAGCTCAGGATCGTTCTGATACCAGACTCCTAAGGCATCGCCCGGCTGGTAGCGCAGGCCGGAATCGCCGAGATCGATTTCAATATGGCGCACATCTTTTTCCGAGTCGCGACCAGTGATTTTCTGATTCACCGCAACCGACGCCGTCAGCGGCGCTTCTTTGGTGTACGGGCTGGTGTGTACTTCGTTTACCGCACCGCTCGCAGCAACTTGCACAGACGATGCCGCAGGCGCACGCGCTTTCAGGACATCAACCAGACGGGCACGCCATTCGGCTGCCGCGCCCTGGTATTCGACGTCGGCATCCACGCGGTCAAGCAAACGTTCTCCGCCCAGCTCAGCCAGTTTTGCATCGAAGTCTTTTCCTGACTGACAGAAAAACTCGTAAGAAGTGTCACCAAGACCAAACACGGCAAAAGCGGTGTTATCAAGCTTCGGCGCTTTTTTCGAGAACAGGAATTTATGCAACGCTACGGCTTCTTCCGCCGGTTCACCTTCCCCTTGCGTCGACGCCACTACGATCAGCAATTTCTCATTGGCGATTTGTTTGAATTTATAGTCGCCAGCATTGATGAGAGTGACGTTGAGCTTTGCAGCGATCAGATCATCGCGCAGGGCTTCCGCCACACGACGCGCATTACCGGTTTGCGAGGCGGAGATAAGCGTAATACCAGGCATTTCAGCAGCAGGCGCAGGAGTCGCCGCATTGCTGCCTGGCTGCTGATTCAGCACGCCCCAAAAATAGCCAGAAACCCACGCAAGCTGTGCGGGAGTGAAATCGGTCGTGGCCGCCTGAAGGCGTGCCAGTTGCTCCGGGTTTAGCGGTAGCAGAGCGGAAGGTGGGGCCTGTGTCGTCATGCGTTGTCATGTTCCAGTAAGCAAAGCGGATTTCAGCAATAAAACCCAAACTGAAGATAAGGTTAACGGCGGGGATAGTAACAATTAAAGAAGGGATAGAAATAACAAATAACCAAATGAACTAACCTGTTTTAGTTATAGTTATTAACAGCAAAACAGATTGGATAACCATATGATATATCAATAATTATTAAATATTACCGTCATGAATAGGTCGTTCTGATACTCAGCGCCCTTTTAACTAATGATAAAATTCGCTCTTTACGGTACCCTACGGCGGTTTTTCGCATTCTTGAGAGTAAAAAATGTCCACCACCTTGTTTAAAGATTTCACCTTCGAAGCCGCTCACCGCCTGCCGCATGTACCGGAAGGGCATAAGTGTGGCCGCCTGCATGGTCACTCATTTATGGTGCGTCTTGAAATTACCGGTGAAGTCGATCCGCATACCGGTTGGATCATGGATTTTTCTGAGTTAAAAGCCGCGTTTAAGCCAACTTACAACAGACTCGATCACTACTATCTGAACGATATTCCTGGCTTAGAAAACCCAACCAGTGAAGTACTGGCCAAATGGATTTGGGATCAGGTTAAACCGGTTGTCCCTCTGCTGAGTGCCGTAATGGTGAAAGAGACCTGCACAGCAGGCTGCGTGTATCGCGGGGAATGATTGTATCGTCTGTGGCGACGGTCAATTTTCCTTAACTAACACTCTGTTAGGGTTATGTGCTCTGGATATCTGGAGCACAAAATGTCTGACGATTTCGATATTATTATTATCGGCGCAGGGATAGCGGGCACCGCTTGTGCTTTACGCTGCGTGCGAGCAGGACTGTCAGTTTTGCTTATTGAACGCGGCGAGCTTCCCGGCAGTAAAAACCTTTCCGGCGGGCGTCTGTATACTCACGCGCTCGGTGAACTTCTTCCCCACTTCCAACATTCAGCCCCACTTGAACGCCGAATTACCCAGGAAAATCTCTCGCTGTTAACTCGCGATGGCGCAACGACGTACTCCAGCCTGCAACCGGATGGAGACTCATGGAGCCTGCTGCGCGCCCGCTTCGACCCGTGGTTTGTCGCCCAGGCCGAGGCCGAAGGCGTACAGTTTATCAGCGGTGTGACGGTCGAGGCGCTCCATATCGAAGAGGGCAGAATCTGCGGCGTCATTGCCGATAACGAGACGCTGCGCGCCCGTTATGTGGTACTGGCGGAAGGGGCAAACAGCGTGCTGGCCGAGCGCTACGGATTCCTGCCGCGTCCCTCGACAGCCGCAATGGCATTGGGTATTAAAGAGACGCTGGCGCTGGATAAAACGCGGCTCGAAGAACGTTTTCGCTTATCTAATGACGAAGGCGCGGCAATGCTGTTTAGTGGCAATATTTGTGGCGAACTTCCCGGCGGCGCGTTTCTCTATACCAATCAGGAGACGCTCTCTCTGGGCGTGGTTTGTCCGCTCTCCTCTTTGGCACAGAGCGATATCCCGGCGACTGAACTGCTGGAGCGGCTCAAGACGCATCCGGCGTTACATCCGCTGCTCAGGGGCAGTGAAACGCTGGAATATGGTGCGCATCTGGTTCCGGAAGGCGGCCTGCACAGCCTGCCCGTACAATATGCAGGAGAAGGCTGGCTGCTGGTGGGCGATGCCCTGCGCAGTTGTGTGAATACCGGTTTCTCCGTTCGCGGCATGGATATGGCGCTCATTGGCGCTCAGGCTGCGGCGCAAACATTGATTAACGCCTGCCGGAAACGCGAGCCGCAAAATCTGTTTCCGGCTTATCACCACGACATCCAGCACAGCCTGCTGTGGGACGTTCTACAACGTTACCGGGGTGTTCCGGCGTTGCTCCAGCGCCCCGGATGGTATCGCCAATGGCCCATGCTGATGGAGGCTATTTCCCGTGAAATCTGGCATCAGGGCGTCCGCCCGGTAGCCCCGCTGCGCCAGATTGTCTGGCGTCAGTTTCGTCGTCACGGCCTGCGTCATCTGGCAGGCGATATCATCAGGAGCTTACGATGTCTGTAGCCCGTAACGTCTGGCGTCCCGCCGACATTTCACATATTGTTCCTGCGACCGTTATTGACAGCGAAACGGCAGAACGGTTGATTACGTCCTGCCCCGCCGGACTGTTTTCTCTTACGGCGGAAGGTGAGCTACGGGTCAACTTTCGCGGCTGCCTGGAGTGCGGCACCTGTCGACTGCTGTGTGATGAAAAAACGCTGCAACAGTGGCGCTACCCCGCGTCCGGCTTTGGCATCACTTACCGATTTGGATAATTTAATAGGATAATTTATGCCCCTGTTACACCTGCTTCGCCAGAATCCGGTTATTGCCGCGGTGAAAGACAACGCCAGTCTGCAATTAGCCATTGATTCCGAATGCCAGTTCATCTCTGTTTTGTACGGCAATATCTGCACCATCAGCCATATCGTGAAGAAGATTAAAACTGCCGGTAAATACGCATTTATACACGTTGATCTGCTGGAGGGCGCGTCTAATAAAGAGGTGGTGATCCAGTTTCTGAAGCTGGTCACCGAGGCGGACGGCATCATCAGTACCAAAGCGTCGATGCTGAAAGCCGCGCGGGCGGAGGGCTTTTTCTGTATTCATCGCCTGTTTATCGTCGACTCCATCTCCTTTCACAACATTGATAAGCAGGTCGCACAGTCAAACCCGGACTGTATTGAAATCCTGCCGGGATGCATGCCGAAAGTGCTGGGATGGGTGACGGAAAAAATACGCCAGCCGTTGATTGCCGGTGGTCTGGTTTGCGATGAAGAGGACGCCCGCAATGCGATGAAAGCCGGTGTGGCGGCGCTTTCAACTACCAACACCGACGTCTGGACGTTAGCGAAAAAGCTGCATTAACCCGAGGTGCCGGATAGCGGTGTAAACACCTGATCCGGCCTCCCCCTGGATTAATTTTCTGCGATGGCTGCCAACGCCTCCAGCACCGGCAGCCAGTCATCCACAATGCCGACATCCGCCTGTGAGAAGACCGGCGCTCTGGCGTCACTGTTTATCGCCACGACGAACCGGCTCTGACGAACCCCGGCCATTAGCGCCGCCGCGCCGGATGCCCCCGCGACAATGCAGACATCCGGCGCAAGCAGATGCCCCGATATCCCAATCACGCGCTCAGCGTCAAAACCACCGTTCATAACCCGCGCACGGCTGTATCCCACTTCGGCACCAAACTCCTTACCAAGAGCGGTAATTTTTTCGGCATCGGCGTCACTTCTTCCCTGCCCTACCACCAGCACACGCCCGGCCTGCAACAAAGGATGAGCTGTAACACGGTCGATGCTTTCTACGCTATCCAGCCAGTCCGGCGTCGTCGTGGGGACAATGCGGCGTTCCACCATCACGGGAAGAACGTTGCCCGACGCGCTCGTTTCCGGTTGTCGCGCCAGTGAAAGGCACAAGGGACGCGCGGTGATTTGTAGCCGGGCCGTCAGCGCATTCCCCCAGTGGGATTTCGTCACCAGCCCCTGTTGCGCATCCAGCGTCTGCACCTGGCAAACGCTGCCGCCATGCAGACGCCAGGCCAGCCGCGTCGCAAGCTCATCCCCCAGCGCACCCGCCGGAAAAATCAGGATGTCGGCTGGCGTCAGCAACCACTGCGCCGCCAGCGCGTCCAGCACCTGCTCCGCCACGTCCGGCATCGGGTCGAGCGTCCAGCGTTCCAGTTCTGCTGCATTAAGCGCGTTCCCTGCGATCCAGCCTGCCAGTGCAGCGCATTCACCCGATTCCGTAATCACAACGATCTTCATGGCTGCATCCTCTGGCGCAAATAATCATTCCACAATATCCGCGCTTTTTCCTGCGCCGTCGCGCCGTCGATAAGCGTGGCGCTGCGCCGCTGCGCCGGTCGCGCCAGCTTCTGACATTGCACGTTCGGAGTTTCATCACTGGACGCTGGCTGACGTAAAATTGCCGCTTTTGCCGCCGCCAGACGCTGACGCATTCCGGGGACGGGAAGCGCAACTTCACCACATTGCCTGACGGCAATTACAGCCGGAAGCCGCACCCGGCAGCGGCGCAACCCGGTCGCCGTTCGTTGCTCGACAACAACAAAAGGCGGCGTCAGCGTAAAACGCTCCACCTGGGTAAAGCAGGGCCAGGCCAACATTTCAGCCATCAAAAATGGCGTTTGCCCGTTCTGCCCTTCGCTACTCTGACAGCCAGTGATAATCAAATCCGCGCCGTGATGACGCTGCCAGCCAGTTATTTGCCGGGCAATGAATTCCGGCGCAAAGCGCAGATCCGCCGTCGTTTCCAGCAACACCGGCTTATCAAAACCCAGCGCGGCAAAATAGCGCAACCAATGAATCGCACGCTCATCGCTAATGCTTAGCGCGGTTAACGTCATATCACAACCTTCACGACGTTGCGCCAGCAGTAATGCCGCAGCCGCCTGCTCATCGGCACCAGGAGAACAGCGCAGCAGCGCGGTGTCCGGGCCCCGGGTATCTTCCGTCGCCGCCAGCCAGTCTTTTTCCGCCAACATGCCGGAGTCTGGTTCGGCCTTAAACGCGAACAGAATGTTCATTTGCTCCTCCCTGTCTTTTCTCCACGCTTCCGGCCACCACCAGCGGCAATGCCTTCGTTTCCGGTGCCCATAGCCAGGTCACCACAAATCCAATGAGGAGCACGCCAGCCAGCAGCAGCAACGTGACCTGCATCCCCCATTGCGCCAGCGTCCAGGGCAACAGGCCGGTGCTGATTGCCGCGCCAAGTCTGCTCATCGACGTCGCAAAACCCACGCCCAGCGAGCGGATATCCGTCGGGAAGCTTTCAGCAGGCAGGATCCCTACCAGATTACTGACCGCAGAAATTGTGGTGCTGAACAGGACAAAAAGCAGCAAAGTTAACGAGCTACCGGACGGCAGAAAAGCCATCACCACCAGCGTGGCAGCCAACAGAAAAAAACTCCCAAGCAGAAACCGACGGTGCGCCAGCAGATGTGTCAATATCAGCCCCAGCAGTGCGCCAACGATTAACAACGCATTCAGCAGCAGGCTGGCGGTGAGCGCATCCTCCAGGCCGAGGGTCCCGGCAATGGTTGGCAGCCAGGTGTAGATAACAAACCACGGGATCACCAGACAAACAAAAAACACGCTGTTAAACGCGGTTCGCCGCCAGTAGAGGGGGGAAAAGAGCGTTTTGATATGTTTCCCGGACGCCGCAGAAACCTCGTCGCCGAGCAATACGTGCGCCCCAAAATATCGGTGAACAATAGCGTGGGCTTCCGCGAAACGCCCCTGGCGCAGCAGCCAGCGAGGCGATTCCGGCGTCCCCCAGCGAAGCAGGGTAATCAATAGTGCGGGCAGCGCCGCCGACGCCAGCAGCCAGCGCCAGGCATCCGGGCTTTCGGTAATAAAGTGGTGTCCCGCCAGGCTTGCCAGCACATAGCCGATGGTCCATACCACGCTAAAAGCCCCCAGTAACACTCCCCGATGTCGTCGTGGAGAAAATTCGGCCAACAGAGTGTGCCCTACGGAATAATCGCCTCCCAGCCCAATCCCAATCAGAATACGTAACACAATGAGCTGCTCTGGCGAAGTGGCGAAAAGCTGTAAAAAAGAGGCGATGGTGATCAGCACAAAGCTGAAAGTGAAGATCTTCTGTCGACCAATGTGGTCTGAAATCCAGCCCAACACCAGACTACCGAGAAACAACCCGAGCAGCGCCGAGCCGCCAATCATCCCGGCCATAAACGGTGTGAGCTGCATGGCAGGTGTTAACTGAATAATGGCATAGCCGACAACGCCAAGAACATAGCCGTCGGTAAGGTGAGCACCAAAGGTCAAGGCGGCAATACGACAGTGAAAACCGTTAAGCGGTAAATCGTCCATTCGCACCGGTGAAGTGTTCATTTCTACCCCTGTCCGGTAAAATTGTGGCTTCCCGATCAGGAAGCCAGCTGATGTTTATTTCTCAATCGGGTAGATCGTTCCCGTGTTCATAATGCCGTTTGGATCAAACTGACGTTTCAGACCTTCCAGCAGCGGCCACGCGCTGCCATGTTCCAGCTTGCTCCAGTGAACACGATGCTTGCCGATGCCGTGGTGATGCACCATTGAGCCGCCAAGACGGATCGTCTCTTCGCAAATAATCTTGTTAAGCGGGTTGTGGTACTTATCAATCTCCTCTTCCGGCTTGCAGTCCACCACGTTGTAGTCATACACAAAGTACATGTTGGTACCGTTGATATAACTATGGGAAGAGTGACCGCCCAGCATGGTGATATCATCCGCGTGTGGGAATTCAGTGCGGATACGATGGATCACGTTTTCGTAAATTTGATGGATGCAGCTCCAACTGCCGGAAACTTCCGTCGTAAAGCCCATATTGCCGGTTTTCAGGATCTGTACGCGTTCAGCAGCCACTTTTTCCGGGCCCCAGTTCAGATGGTTAAACCAGCTCTCAATCAGCTTGCTGTCCACACGCTTACACTGTGGATAACGCGCGACGATCTCCGCAATGCCCTCGCCAGTGGCTTGCGCCATTCGCGGATTGCCCTCAGCCATGAAGATCAGCACGCATTTCCCGTCAGCAAAATGAGTGAAGTGCTGGGTGCCATCCTCGGCGTCATACAGGCGTGCAATCGAAGGACGGTAGCCTTCCACCATCACTTCACGCAGGATATCGAAACCGATTTTCATATCGTCCAGAATGTAGCCGTAAAAAAGGTTATTTTCCGGCGTGAACTTGAAGATTTTCACTGTTACTTCAGTGATATAGCACAGTGCGCCTTCGTTCCCTATAATGATGTGGCGAATGTCCGGCCCGGCAGCCCGGCGTGGCACGTTCTTGATGCGGGTTACCGTGCCGTCCGGCAGCACCGCCTCCAGCCCCACGACCATATCTTCAATGGCACCGTAAAGAGTGGAGAACTGCCCGATGCTGCGGGTTGCAACCAGGCCGCCCATCTGCGCCAGCGGCTTAGACTGCGGCGAATGCCCGGTGGTATATCCTTTTTCGCGCAATGCATTTTCCAGAATCTCAAGCGGCACGCCGCATTGAGCGGTCGCCTGCATATTTTCGATATCAATGCTCAGGATCTGGTTCATCCCTGCCCCGTCCAGCACCACGGAGTCTTTAACCACCGTTTCCAGCCCCCCTTCCGTCGCGGATGCGCCGGTACGCGGAACTCCATTGATTTTATGGTGATTCATAAACGCCAGAACGCGGGAAACCTGCTCTGTCGAACCGAGTTTTACCACTGCCGCCGGAATGGGTAGTGTATAAATACCGTGAATGTCGGCATATTTACGAAAGCGGTCAATACTGTTTTTCTTTAATACCGTTTCATCGGTAATTACGCGTTCGGACCCAACAATTTCTTTTAACTGGTCAACAATCGCTTCGCGAGATAAAGGCATAGCTATTCCTTCCTGATAATTAACAGAACAATTAATAATACAGAAACTATAGGTAGATATTAGCGAACTAAATAACCGCCATCGACGACCAGTAAATGACCGTTAACATAATTAGAAGCCTGACTGGCAAGGAATATCGCAGCCCCCATTAAATCCTGGGTATCGCCCCAACGATTAGCCGGGATATGATCCAATACGCGCTGATTCGTTTCCGGATTGCTGCGCGTAGCCAGCGTAATATCCGTTGCATAATATCCCGGTGCGATACCGTTAACCTGAATATTATATTGCCCCAATTCATCGCAATACGCCTTGGTAAAACCGGCAAGCGCATGTTTTGTCGCTGAATAAGCCGGAGACCACTGTCCGCCAAGATAAGAGAACAAAGAACAGATATTTATAATTTTACCGCTGTTTTGCGGAATCATAATTTTTGCCGCTTCGTAGCTCAGTTCAAACGCCGCCGTCAGGTTGACGTCAATCATCGGATCCCAGTCCGCACGACCAAAGTCCAGTACCTTATTCAGCTTACAAATTCCGGCATTGTTCACCAGAATATCAACGGTGCCAAAACGCTCGCAGCAGGCGGCAATAATCTTCTGCGGGGCACCTTTCTCGGTGATATCCACCTGCATGAATTCAACTTCAACACCCAGTTTCTCAATGATTTCTTTCGTTTCACCGTTATCTTTTACAAAACTTGGGATAAACAGATTCGCCCCGGCTTTCGCCAGCGCCATCGCAAAAGCCTGACCCAGACCGCTGTTGCCACCCGTTACGATCGCCGTTTTCCCTTTCAGGGAGAAAAAATTCATTGAGAATGCATTGAGAGATTCGATTGACATAGCTGGCTCCAAATTCCTTTAGGCAAAAAAAAAGAAAGGCAACTTCCCCCGCTAGAGGGAAGTCACCTTTCTCATTATCTCTGGTAACTGGAATGAATTTTTAGCATAACGAGAAATTATCTAACGTGATCAAAATCACAGATGTTTTGTTCATTTTGTATTGATGACTAAAAACAAGAAGCGTGATTATTCTCACACTATAACCCACACTTCCATGTTATTTCTAAGCGCAATTACTAGAGACCTGAGAAAAGTAATCCACCTGAAAGGGCGGTTTACTTTTCTCTTTTTTTTGTCTGCATAAAATGAGAGCCCGATATGCAACAATCCTCATATCGCCGTTGGATAACACTCGCCATTATTAGTTTCAGTGGTGGCGTTAGTTTTGATTTAGCCTATTTACGTTATATCTATCAAATTCCCATGGCAAAATTCATGGGGTTTAGCAATACCGAAATTGGATTAATAATGAGTACCTTTGGCGTTGCCGCTATTATTCTGTATGCGCCCAGCGGCGTTATTGCCGATAAATTCTCCCATCGCAAAATGATCACCTCAGCCATGATAATTACCGGCTTGCTCGGTCTGCTGATGATGACCTATCCACCGCTGTGGGTCATGCTCTGTATTCAGGTCGCATTTGCCATCACGACAATCCTGATGCTGTGGTCGGTATCAATTAAAGCCGCCTCGCTGCTGGGGGATCACAGTGAACAAGGGAAAATCATGGGCTGGATGGAAGGCCTGCGCGGCGTCGGCGTCATGTCGCTGGCGGTATTTACCATGTGGGTCTTTTCTCGCTTCGCACCGGACGACAGCAACAGCCTGAAGGCCGTGATCCTGATTTATAGCGTGGTTTACATCCTGTTGGGAATTTTGTGCTGGTTCTTCGTGAACGATGGCAACAGCCGCAGCCACGGTGCGAAAGAGGATAAGCAGCCGTTTCAGCTCAAAGATATCATCGCCGTGTTGCGTATCAGCACCACCTGGTATTGCAGCATGGTTATTTTTGGCGTCTTTACGATCTACGCCATTCTCAGCTACTCCACCAACTATCTGACTGAAATGTACGGCATGTCGCTGGTCGCGGCGAGCTACATGGGGATCGTCATCAACAAGATCTTCCGGGCTATCTGTGGGCCACTGGGCGGCATCATCACCACCTACAGCAAAATTAAGTCGCCAACGCGCGTGGTGCAACTGCTTTCAATTGTCGGCGCCGCTGCGCTGATTGCCCTGCTGGTGACGAACTCAAATCCGCAGTCCGTAGTTATGGGGATCGGCCTGATTCTGCTGCTGGGCTTCACCTGCTACGCCTCGCGCGGGCTTTACTGGGCCTGTCCCGGCGAGGCCAGAACCCCTTCTTACATCATGGGAACCACCGTAGGGATCTGCTCGGTGATCGGTTTTCTGCCCGACGTGTTCGTCTATCCGATTGTCGGCCACTGGCAGGATACGCTCCCGGCGGCACAAGCCTATCGCAATATGTGGCTGATGGGACTGGCGGCGCTGTGCATGGTCATCCTCTTCACGTTCTTATTGTTTCGCAAAATTCGCACCAACAACGCCGCACCGGAAAAGATAACCTCACTGGCCGCAGAAACCTCCGGCGAGTGAAGATGGAAAATTAAAGGAGAATGACAATGTCAAAGAAATACATCATTGGAATTGATGGCGGAAGTCAAAGTACCAAGGTTGTGATGTACGATCTGGAAGGTAACGTGGTGTGTGAAGGAAAAGGTCTCCTGCAACCAATGTTTACTCCCGACGCCGATACGGCAGAGCATCCGGACGACGATTTATGGGCTTCATTGTGTTTTGCTGGCAAAGACTTAATGAGCCAGTTCGCGGGAGATCCAAAAGATATTGTCGGGATTGGTCTGGGCTCCATTCGCTGCTGTCGCGCATTGCTCAAAGCAGACGGCACACCCGCTGCGCCATTGATCAACTGGCAGGACGCGCGCGTCACCCGCCCCTATGAGCACGCCAATCCTGATGTGGCTTACGTCACCTCATTTTCAGGTTATTTGTCACATCGCTTAACCGGTGAATTTAAAGACAATATCGCCAACTACTTTGGTCAGTGGCCGGTGGATTACAAAACCTGGACATGGAGCGACGACCCGGAGGTGGTGAAGAAATTCAATATCCCGCGCAGGATGCTGTTCGAGGTGCAGATGCCGGGAACCGTGCTCGGGCACTTGACCGACGCTGCCGCGAAGGCGACCAGCTTCCCGGCAGGATTACCGGTGGTTTGCACCACCAGCGACAAACCGGTAGAGGCCCTGGGCGCAGGATTGCTGGACGACGAAACCGCGGTTATCTCATTAGGCACCTATATCGCCCTGATGATGAACGGCAAAGCCCTGCCCAAAGATCCCGTCGCTTATTGGCCAATTATGTCTTCGATTCCGCAAACGCTGCTCTACGAAGGCTATGGCATTCGCAAAGGGATGTGGACGGTCAGTTGGCTGCGGGACATGTTGGGGGAATCACTAATCCAGGATGCGAAAGCGCAGGATCTGTCGCCGGAAGATTTGCTGAACAAGAAAGCGGCCAGCGTACCACCCGGTTGCAATGGCCTGATGACCGTCCTGGACTGGCTGACCAACCCGTGGGAACCGTTCAAACGTGGGATCATGATTGGCTTTGACTCCAGCATGGACTACGCCTGGATTTACCGCTCTATTCTGGAGAGCGTTGCGCTGACGCTGAAAAACAATTACGACAATATGTGTAACGAAATGAATCACTTCGCTAAACAAGTGATCATTACGGGCGGCGGTTCAAACAGCGATCTATTCATGCAAATCTTTGCCGACGTGTTCAATCTTCCCGCAAGACGGAATGCCATTAACGGTTGCGCCAGCCTGGGCGCGGCCATTAACACGGCGGTAGGGCTTGGTCTCTATCCGAACTATGAGACCGCAATTGAAAAAATGGTACGGGTGAAAGATGTATTCACACCAATAGAAAGCAATGCCAGACGCTATGACGCGCTGAACAAAGGGATTTTCCGCGATTTAACCCAGCACACCGATGTGATCCTGAAAAAGTCGTATGAAGTACTGCATGGCGGCCTGAATAACGTCAATTCGATTCAGAGCTGGTCTAACGCATAAGGTTGTCCGGCCTGCATGTAGCACTCAATGCAGGCCGATAACCCCATTATCATCAGGCAATATTCAGATATTTATGGGTCTGCATCGACAGACGCCAGTTCCGCGCAATACAGGTATCAATACACAAACGCGTGGCATCTTCTTTCTGGCTGATTGGCTGTAAGGCGATGATACGCGGTTTGTCGTCGCTCAACGTAGCCAGCAGTTCATCCAGCGCTTCAATATCGCGAACGCGACCAACCGGATGTTTGATTTCATTCGCACGCTCCAGCGCCTGCGACAGCACATCATAACCGCCGCGCATATTCACCTTCGGCGATACGGTCACCCAGGTATTCGGCGTACAGCGCACTTCGTGGGTACCGCTGGTTTCAATCTGGCAGCTAAAGCCGTTCTTTTCCAGCAGGTCTGTCAGCGGCATCAGGTCATGAATGCAGGGCTCGCCACCGGTTATCACCACGTGACGGGCGGTATAGCCCTGACGCACAATGACCGCCAGCAGATCCTCGCTGCTCGCCGCGCCCCATTTATCGCTCTCTTTGGTCTTAGCCAGGATGCTGTACAGGGAAACTTCCCGATCCTCAAGCTTATCCCAGGTGTGTTTGGTATCGCACCAGGCACAGCCAACCGGGCATCCCTGTAAACGAATAAAAATGGCGGGGACGCCGGTAAAGTAACCCTCACCTTGCAGGGTCTGGAACATCTCGTTAATCGGGTACTGCATAGCGCTCTCAATATGGGGATAAACGATAATTATCGCAGATCCCCGCCAAAGTATCATGCCCCATCGATGCTTTACGCGGCGATCGCCGCGGCAAAGCGTGCCGTAATCTGCTGCGGACGCGTGATAGCCCCTCCAACCACCACGGTATGGGCACCTAATGCCAGGCAACGTGCAGCACGTTCCGGGGTATCGACGTTTCCTTCCGCCACGACCGGTATGCTGACCGCAGCCAACACCTCACGTAAAAAACTGCAGTCGTTTTCCGCCAGCACATGCCCGACAGTGTCAGCGGTATAGCCGTAGAGCGTAGTGCCCACGCAGTCAAACCCCAGACGCTCGGCGGTCACCGCCTCGTCTACAGTGGCGATATCCGCCATCAGCAGTACGGACGGGTAGCGAGCGTGGACCTGTGCGACCAGTTCTTCCAGCGTTTGCCCACCAGGGCGCGGGCGCGCTGTCGCGTCCAGAGCAATAATTTCCGGCTCAACGGTCATCAACTCATCCACTTCCTGCAAGGTGGCCGTGATAAACACATCACTACCCGGATAATCGCGCTTGATAATCCCAATCACCGGCAGTGAGACGATCTCTTTGATAGCGCGAATATCCACCACGCTGTTCGCACGGATACCTACCGCACCGCCCTGTGCTGCCGCCAACGCCATACGCGACATAATAAATGGACTGTGCAGAGGCTCATTTTCCAGCGCCTGACAGGAGACGATTAATTTACCTTTCAGGCAATCCAGTACAGTTTTCATTACGATAAGATCTCTTCGACTTCGTTTTTAATGATGGTGACATGCGGGCCATAAATCACCTGAACACCTTTACCGCGAATAATAACGCCACGTGCTCCGGTCGCTTTCAGCGCCGCTTCATCTACCTTGCTGCTCTCTTTCACCGTCACGCGTAAGCGTGTGGCGCAACAGTCCACCTCTTCCAGATTCTCTTTGCCTCCCAGCCCAGAGATGACTGCCGCTGCGCGTTCACTTTGAGGCAGACCGGATTCAATTGGGGTTACGTTTTCACGCCCAGGTGTCAGCCAGCCAAAGCGGTTAATCAAATAGCGGAAGGTAAAGTAGTAAAGGAAGAACCACGGTATCCCCACCATGGGAACGTACATCCAGTTGGTTTTAGCTTCCCCTTGTAAGACGCCGAAGAGGAGGAAATCGATAAGCCCACCCGAAAAAGTTTGCCCAATAGTGATATGTAAAATATGAGCCATCATAAACGCCAGGCCATCGAAGAAGGCGTGAATGACATATAACACGGGAGCCACAAAGAGGAAGGAGAACTCGATAGGCTCAGTGATCCCCGTCAGGAAAGAGGTCAGGGCTGCCGACAACAGCAGGCCGGCGACAAGCTTTCTGTTCTCCGGCTTGGCAGTGTGGTACATCGCCAGGCATGCGCCAAGCAGGCCAAACATCATGGTAATGAATCGCCCGGACATAAAGCGCGAGGTGCCCGCATAGAACTGCTGCGTATTCGGATCGGCAAGTTGGGCAAAGAAAATCCGCTGCGTACCTTCAACCAACTGGCCGTTGACGATTTCGCTACCGCCAAGCGCCGTCGTCCAGAACGGCAAATAAAAGATATGGTGTAAACCCAGTGGGCCAAGCATACGCAGGATGAAGCCGTACAACAGTGTCCCCAGATAACCCGTCGCATCCACCAGACCACCCAGCCCAAAAATGAGTTTCTGGAAATGCGGCCAAACCACTGTCATGACAGCCCCCACAACAATCGCGGCAAGGGAGCTAATAATCGGTACAAAGCGCGAACCGCTGAAGAAACCAAGGAACTGAGGTAGTGAGACTTTATTGAAACGGCTATGCAGCGCGCAGGTGACAAGACCAATAACCACCCCACCAAACACGCCCGTTTCCAGCGTCTGAATACCCAGCGTCATCCCCTGGCCAACGGCACCCGGGTTCTCGTGCGCCAGTGTCCCGTTGAGGGTCAATAAGGCATTGATAGTGGCATTCATCACCAAAAATGCCAGCAATGCCGCCAGCCCGGCGGTACCTTTATCCGTTTTCGCCAGTCCTACAGCGACACCCACTGCGAACAACACCGAAAGATTGGCAAACACAATAGAACCGGCGCTGGTCATGATTGTGAAGATTGCCTGCAACCAGTCGACATCCAAAAACGGATAAGCCGTCAATGTGTTTGGATTCGACAGTGCGCCGCCAATCCCTAACAACAGTCCCGCGGCGGGCAATACCGCAATCGGCAGCATGAAGGATTTGCCGAAGCGCTGCGCTTTTTCAAACCATGCACCCGATGAGGCGCCGCTAAACATTTGCATCATTTTTTCATCTCCCCGACTAGTGATGAAAATTTTTACCATAATTATTTTTATAAATGAAAATTATCATCAAAAACCAGGAAGCCGATCATACTTTTTTAAAATGACTGGCATCTCTCCCCTGCTTTCCGCCACACTATCAGCAGAGAAACGCATTAAGGATTTTGCATGTCAGAAAATGAAAACCTGCTGCTGAGATTGCGCCAGAGCGTTGACGGATATAGCCGAACACAACAGAAGCTGGGAGAGTTTGTGCTTAGCGATCCGGCAAAAGTTGTCTACCTGACGATTACCGAACTGGCGCGTGAAAGCGACACCAGCGAAGCTAGCGTCACACGGCTGTGCCGTACGCTGGGGTGTAAGGGCTATAACGAGTTCAAAATGGCGCTGGCACTCGATCTCCAGCAAGAACAGCCGGTAGAGCACAGCGGGGATGAAATTGACAATGTGGTCAATGAATCCGTGCAAGCACTGCAGGACACAGCAAAATTACTCGACAGAGCATTACTTGAAGCAGCCGCTCTTGCGCTGCATCAGGCGCAGTCGGTACAGATTTATGGCGTAGCGGCCAGCGCCATTCTGGGGGAGTATTTACATTACAAACTCCTGCGCTTGGGCAAACCCGCACAAATGTTCAGCGATATGCATCGCGCAGCCATGAACGCCACAACGCTAAGCAAAGACACGCTCGTGGTGGCGATTTCCAGCTCAGGCTCCACGCGCGATCTGCTGCATGTCGTTAAACTGGCGCGTAAGCAAGGCGCGCGCGTACTGGCGTTAAGTAATACGCCGCGCAGTCCGTTGGCTTCGCTGAGTGATATTCAACTGGTCGCAGCCAAACCAGAAGGTCCGTTGAGTGCTGGTGCGCTAAACGCCAAGGTGGGAGTGATGCTGTTGGTAGAACTGCTCACCACGTCACTGATTGCGCTGGATGAAAAGTACAGTGATGTGAGCCAGAAAACCGCCAGTGCGACCTTACCGCTACTGCTTTAGAGGCATAAAAAAACCCGCCGCAGCGGGTTTTTACGTTAAGAGTTAAAGAACAGGATTACGCCTGACCTTTGATCTCTTTACGACCGTTGTACGGCGCTTGTTCACCCAGAGCTTCTTCGATACGAATCAGCTGGTTGTACTTAGCAACGCGGTCAGAACGGCTCATAGAACCGGTTTTGATCTGGCCTGCAGCGGTACCAACAGCCAGGTCAGCGATGGTAGCGTCTTCAGTTTCGCCAGAACGGTGAGAGATGACAGCGGTGTAGCCAGCGTCTTTCGCCATTTTGATCGCAGCCAGAGTTTCGGTCAGAGAACCGATCTGGTTGAATTTGATCAGGATGGAGTTAACGATGCCTTTTTCGATGCCTTCTTTCAGGATCTTGGTGTTGGTTACGAACAGATCGTCACCAACCAGCTGGATTTTGTCGCCCAGAACTTTAGTCTGGTATGCGAAACCGTCCCAGTCAGACTCGTCCAGACCATCTTCGATGGACACGATCGGGTACTGTTTGGTCAGCTCTTCCAGGAAGTGAGTGAATTCTTCGGAGGTGAATGCTTTGTTGCCTTCGCCAGCCAGAACGTATTTACCGTCTTTGTAGAATTCAGAAGCTGCACAGTCCATCGCCAGGGTGATGTCTTTGCCCAGCTCGTAGCCAGCTGCTTTAACCGCTTCAGCGATTACAGCCAGAGCTTCAGCGTTGGAACCCAGGTTCGGCGCGTAGCCGCCTTCGTCACCCACTGCAGTGTTCATACCTTTAGCTTTCAGAACTTTAGCCAGGTTATGGAACACTTCAGAACCCATACGTACGGCTTCTTTCAGGGTTTTAGCGCCAACCGGCTGAATCATGAACTCCTGGATGTCAACGTTGTTGTCAGCGTGCTCACCACCGTTGATGATGTTCATCATCGGAACCGGCATGGAGTATTTGCCCGGAGTACCGTTCAGTTCAGCGATGTGTGCATACAGCGGCAGGCCTTTAGCAGCAGCTGCTGCTTTGGCGTTCGCCAGGGACACAGCCAGGATGGCGTTTGCACCGAAGTTGGATTTGTTTTCAGTACCGTCCAGATCGATCATGATCTTGTCGATGCCAGCCTGATCTTTAGCATCTTTACCCAGCAGAGCCTGAGCAATTGGGCCGTTAACAGCTGCAACAGCTTTCAGTACGCCTTTACCCATGAAACGGGATTTGTCGCCGTCGCGCAGTTCCAGTGCTTCGCGGGAACCAGTAGAAGCACCTGACGGAGCTGCTGCCATACCAACGAAACCACCTTCCAGGTGTACTTCGGCTTCAACAGTCGGGTTACCACGGGAGTCGATGATTTCACGACCGATGATTTTAACGATTTTGGACATTAGATTTTCCTCAGTACAAGTTAAACTAAAACTCCAGACAAACAATGCACCCGGATGGGTGCATTGCCGTTCTAACTTTTTTACTTCTTACTTCGCCTGACGCTTCTGATGTTCACTGGCGGCTTTCACAAAGCCGGCAAACAGCGGGTGCCCATCACGTGGCGTGGAAGTAAATTCCGGGTGGAACTGACAGGCCACGAACCACGGATGATTCGGTACCTCAATGATCTCGACCAACTGATCATCACCGGAACGGCCTGCAATACGCAGACCCGCAGCTTCAATCTGTTTCAACAGCATATTGTTGACTTCGTAACGGTGGCGATGGCGTTCAACAATTGTCGGCGCGCCGTACAGCTGACGAACCAGGCTATCGTCGCTCAACTGACACTGCTGGGCGCCAAGGCGCATTGTGCCGCCCAGATCGCTCTTCTCGGTACGGACTTCAACGTTGCCGTCTTCATCGCGCCATTCGGTAATCAGGGCCACCACCGGGTACTTACAGTCTGGCACAAATTCCGTGGAGTTGGCGTTATCCATACCCACTACGTTACGTGCAAACTCAATCAACGCAACCTGCATACCCAGGCAAATACCCAGATAAGGAACATTGTTTTCACGCGCAAAGCGCGCTGTCGCGATCTTACCTTCAACACCACGGTAGCCGAAGCCGCCAGGGATCAGGATTGCATCAAGACCTTTCAGGATCTCAACGCCGCGCGTTTCGACATCTTGCGAATCGATCAGCTTAATGTTGACGGTGACACGATTCTTCAGACCACCGTGCTTCAATGCTTCGATAACTGACTTATAGGCATCCGGCAGTTCAATATACTTGCCGACCATACCGATAGTCACTTCGCCTGCCGGATTCGCTTCTTCGTAGATAACCTGTTCCCATTCTGACAGATTAGCTTCCGGACAGTTCAAGCTGAATCGTTTACAAATATAATCGTCAAGGCCCTGGGATTTCAACAGGCCTGGAATTTTATAGATGGAATCGACATCTTTCATTGAAATAACGGCTTTTTCTGGCACGTTACAGAACAATGCAATTTTTGCACGTTCGTTGGCCGGAACCGCGCGATCGGAACGACAGATCAGAATGTCAGGCTGGATACCGATAGACAGCAACTCTTTTACCGAGTGCTGAGTCGGTTTAGTTTTGACTTCACCGGCAGCGGCCAGGTAAGGAACCAGAGTCAGGTGCATAAACAGCGCGTGTTCACGACCGATATCCACCGCTAATTGGCGAATCGCTTCCAGGAATGGCAGGGATTCGATATCACCGACCGTACCGCCGATTTCAACCAGAACGACGTCATGACCTTCGCCACCGGCAAGGACACGCTCTTTAATCGCGTTGGTGATGTGCGGGATAACCTGTACGGTTGCACCCAGATAGTCGCCACGGCGCTCTTTGCGCAGGACATCGGAGTAAATTCGACCGGTAGTGAAGTTATTGCGGCGAGTCATTTTGGTACGAATGAAACGCTCATAGTGACCCAGGTCCAGGTCGGTTTCAGCGCCGTCTTCAGTAACGAACACTTCCCCGTGTTGGATTGGACTCATAGTACCTGGATCGACGTTGATATACGGATCCAGTTTCATCATGGTCACGTTGAGGCCACGAGCCTCAAGAATGGCTGCCAGGGAGGCTGCGGCAATGCCTTTACCCAGAGAGGATACGACCCCGCCGGTCACAAAAATATAGTTCGTTGTCATGCTGGACCTGAGAAGTTAGGGTGAAACGATGGAATTACCAAGACGGGAAAGTAGTATACCCGAACATGACGAGCGCCACAAACTTTCATTATTCCTCCTCTTCACCAGGCTCACATAAACATCGGGAGTGAGAAAATAGCCCCTTTGGGGTAAATGTTTTTGACGTAAATCAAGCGCTTGTTATTTAAAAAATCACACAAATCGCCCTTGACCGACGAAATCCCTTAGAGATCAATTTCCTGCCGTTTTACCTGTTGCCAGACTTCTTCCATAGTTTCCAGATCAACACCAGTCATTTCCAGACCCCGGGCCGCTACAATTCGCTCAACCTCACGAAAACGGCGCTCAAATTTCTCGTTCGCTTTTTGCAATGCGATCTCAGCTTTAGTGCCTAAATGCCGAGCCATATTGACCGTCGCAAACAGCAGGTCGCCCATTTCCTCCTCCAGTTTAGCCTGGTCGACAACAGCCTGCTTCGCCTCAAACATGACTTCATCGATCTCTTCGTAAACCTTGTCGACAACCGGTCCTAATGTTTTCCAGTCGAAGCCAACATTAGAGCAGCGTTTCTGGATTTTTTGGGCGCGCATTAACGCCGGTAAACTACGGGGAATATCGTCGAGTGCGGAATGCTGCGCCTTCTGGGCGCGTTCTTCGCTTTTGATTTGCTCCCAGCGGGTCAACACCTCAGTGCTGTTACTGGCAGAAACATCAGCAAAAACATGTGGGTGGCGACGCTCAAGCTTATCGCTGATGGCGGCGCAAATATCATTGAAATCGAAACGTCCTTCTTCCTGAGCCATCTGGGCGTAAAACACCACCTGGAACAGCAAGTCACCCAGCTCTCCACGCAGGTCGTCGAAGTCTTCCCGCGCAATTGCGTCCAGCACTTCATAGGTTTCTTCGAGGGTGTAAGGGGCAATAGTGGCGAATGTCTGCTCTTTGTCCCAGGGACAACCGTTTTCCGGGTCGCGCAGGCGCTGCATAATACCGAGCAGTCGGTCGATTTGATTCATTGGAATATCCTGAAATTTCAATACGCGAGGCCAGATAAGACGACAGCCGATATCCGGCAACATGGCAATGCCTGATGGCAACGCTAACGCGCCTCACCAGGCATGCAAACTTATCTGGCCTATAAAATAATTAATTACCGTGCAGACGACGTGCGTCGATCACATCCGGCACCTGGTTCAGCTTGCCAAGCACGCGCCCGAGCACCTGCAGGTTATAGATTTCGATGGTCATATCGATGGTAGCCAGCTGCTGTTTGGTATCACTCCGGCTGGCAACCCCCAGCACGTTCACCTTCTCGTTGGCAAGAATCGTGGTGATATCACGTAATAAGCCGCTGCGATCGTTAGCCTGGACGCGAACCACCAGCGAATATCCTGCCGAGTAGCTTTCGCCCCAAACCGCATCAACAATACGTTCCGGCGCATGGGAGCGCAGCTCGGTCAACTGTTCGCAATCCGCCCGGTGCACGGAAATACCGCGGCCCTGAGTGATAAACCCGACAATTTCATCGCCTGGAATCGGCTGGCAGCAGCGCGCAATGTGGTGCATCAGGTTACCCACCCCTTCCACCACCACGCGACCGTCGTCTTTACGGCGACTCTGCGGCGCCTGCGTTTTCTGCTGAAGCTGTTTCAGCGCGGCGGCATCCTGTTCGGCTGCGCTTGGCTTATTAAACTGCGCCTGCAGGAAGTTCACCATCTGGTTGAGGCGAATGTCCCCCCCACCAATCGCCGCCAGCAGCTCATCCAGCTCATTGAAGCTGTAGCGCGGCAGCAGGTGCTTTTCCGCTTCTTTCAGGCTAATGCCTAAATGCGCCAGCTCATCGTCGAGGATCTGGCGGCCAGCAAGGATGTTTTTGTCGCGGTCCTGTTTACGGAACCAGGCGTGGATCTTCGAACGCCCCCGACTGGTGGTGACATAGCCGAGGTTAGGGTTCAACCAGTCGCGGCTTGGGTTTGGCTGTTTCTGGGTGATAATTTCAATTTGATCGCCCATCTGCAGCTGGTAGGTAAACGGTACGATGCGCCCGCCAATTTTCGCGCCAATGCAACGATGCCCCACATCACTGTGAATATGATAAGCAAAATCGAGCGGTGTGGAGCCCGCAGGTAAGTCCACAACGTCGCCTTTTGGCGTAAAGACGTACACTCGGTCATCAAAGACCTGGCTACGGACTTCATCCAGCATTTCGCCAGAGTCCGCCATCTCTTCCTGCCAGGCGATCAGCTTACGCAGCCATGCAATACGATCTTCATGACCAGAACGCGCCACGCCGGAAGCAGTGCCCTCTTTGTACTTCCAGTGTGCCGCAACGCCCAGTTCGGCATCTTCGTGCATCTGTTTCGTTCGGATCTGAATTTCAATGGTTTTGCCGCCCGGTCCCAGCACAACCGTATGAATTGACTGATAGCCGTTGGGTTTCGGGTTAGCAACATAGTCATCGAATTCATCCGGCAGATGGCGATAGTGAGTATGCACTATCCCGAGCGCGGCATAGCAGTCCTGTAAACGCTCCGCCACGATACGCACCGCGCGCACGTCGAAAAGTTCATCGAAGGCCAGCTGCTTTTTCTGCATTTTGCGCCAGATGCTGTAGATGTGCTTCGGACGTCCGTACACTTCGGCTTTGACGCCTTCCGTTTTCATCTCTGAGCGCAAATGACCGACGAACTCATCAATGTAATGCTCGCGATCGATGCGACGTTCGTGCAGCAGCTTGGCAATACGTTTGTATTCAGCCGGGTGCAGGTAACGGAAGCAGTAATCTTCCAGTTCCCATTTTAATTGCCCGATACCCAAACGGTTGGCCAGCGGCGCATAGATATTGGTGCACTCTTTTGCCGCCAGAACGCGTTCATCTTCCGGTGCGTCCTTCACTTCACGCAGATGTGCAATCCGCTCCGCCAGCTTGATGACCACACAGCGGAAATCATCCACCATAGCCAGCAGCATGCGGCGAACGTTATCGACCTGTTCGGATGAGACTGAATCGGTATGAGTGGCCTTAAGCTGGCGTATTGCCGCCATATCCCGCACGCCGTGGATAAGATGAACAATGGATTTGCCCACGCTCTCACGCAGGATGTCTTCACTGACCACGTTGGCATCTGCCAGAGGGAACAGCATTGCTGCGCGCAGCGTGTCGATATCCATGCTCAACATGGAGAGTATTTCAACCATCTCCACGCCACGCCATAACAGCAGATCCGCATCCGGATGCCCCTGTGTCTGCTGCTGGCAGTACGCCCAGGTTTCGGCTAAGCGTTCACACGACTGCTGGCTGGAGATCCCCAGACTCGCGATCCATTTCTTTGGATCAAACTCACCAGCTTTATTTATATGTGCACTTCTTACCGCAACCATTGTCCTCTCCTTAAGGGGCCTGGCCTGTCGAAGTCGACAAGCCATACCCATTGTCTTTCACGCTGCATTACCACCCGAAATCCAATGGGTACAAAATTTATTACATACGCTCAAACAGGACCATTGATTCCAGGTGTCCAGTGTGCGGGAACATATCGAGCATCGCCAGTCGCCGTATGACATATCCCGCGTTGAGCAAAGCGTCGCTGTCACGAGCCAGCGTTGCCGGGTTACAGGATACATAAACAACGCGTATAGGTTCTAATTTTATAATATGTTGCATCACACCTGCAGCCCCTGCACGCGCAGGATCGAGCAATACTTTGTCGAATCCGTTTTTCGCCCACGGCTGCCGGGTAACATCTTCCTCAAGGTTTTCATGAAAGAATGTCACATTGTGTAATCCGTTATTCAGCGCGTTTTCCCGGCCTTTTTCCACCAGCGCCGGTACCCCTTCCACCCCCACCACGTTTGCAGCCCGGGTTGCCAACGGCAGGGTAAAATTACCCATTCCACAGAACAGATCGAGTACGCGATCTTCAGGTTGCACATCAAGCCATTCGAGCGCACGGGCCACCATTTGTTGGTTTACCCCTTCATTGACCTGAATAAAATCACGCGGGCTGAAGGTTAACCGTAGTCCATTTGAGTCATACCAGGGCGACTCTTCTGATATTGATTCCAGTATCTCGCTTTGCGGGGCCAGAAACAAAGACAGCCCCTGAGAATGCGAAAAGCATTCCAGTTTTTCTTTATCCTGAGCACTTAATGGCGCCGTGTGGCGCAAAATCATCAGGGTTCCGCTCCCCGCCTGCACCAGCTCGACATGACCAAGATGGCGTAACCCTTGCAGACTTTCCAGACACGCCCGGATGTGGGGCAAGAGCGCTTCAAGCTGGGGCACCAAAATAGGGCATTGTTTAACATCGATAATGTCGCTGGATGCGGATTTGCGAAACCCCATCTGCAATTTTTGTTCTTTTGGCCGATAGTTCAGGCTCAACCTGGCGCGACGACGATAGCCCCACGGGGTATCAGCTATAACATCCGACACTTCACATTTCATTAAACGCGACAACGCCGCGCTTTTGCTACGCTGCTGCAACGAGATGCTGGCATGCTGCTGCTGGCAGCCGCCGCACACGCCAAAATGCGGGCAACGTGGCACTTCACGCTGCGGACTGTCGTTTAAACGTCGTTTTACTTGCGCGCGGGCGAACTGTTTTTTATCTTCGGTAATCACCACCTCGGCGCT
The DNA here is from genome assembly GCF_030336725.1 of Citrobacter sp. Cb031. NCBI lineage: Bacteria > Pseudomonadati > Pseudomonadota > Gammaproteobacteria > Enterobacterales > Enterobacteriaceae > Citrobacter > Citrobacter sp. Cb031. Next base: position 211,539 of record NZ_JAOWDA010000035.1, on the reverse strand, counting down.
TTCCTGAGGTAGCAATTCCGGTATAAACAACGCCTTTCCGTTATGGCGAGCAACGCCCTGGCCGAAAGGATCAAGGTCATTGACGGTAACGGTTATGATCTGACGCGTCGTCACGCGTCGTTTTGCAGAGTAGAATTGCGCCATCGACGAGATATTTCTCTATTTAACAGTGTGACCCTAATTGTCCCATAACGGAACTCCATGACCAACTACAGCCTGCGCGCACGCATGATGATTCTGATCCTGGCCCCGACCGTCCTGATTGGTTTGCTGCTCAGTATCTTTTTTGTTGTGCATCGCTATAACGACTTGCAGCGTCAACTGGAAGATGCTGGCGCCAGCATCATTGAGCCACTCGCGGTCTCCAGCGAATATGGCATGAATCTGCAAAACAGAGAATCCATCGGCCAACTTATCAGCGTGCTGCATCGTCGCCATTCCGATATCGTGCGGGCAATTTCTGTCTATGACGAGAATAACCGGCTGTTTGTCACATCCAATTTTCATCTCGATCCGTCTGAAATGCAGCTGGCAACCGGTTCACCATTTCCCCGAAAGCTGAGCGTCACCCGGCTCGGGGATATCATGATCCTGCGAACGCCAATTATATCGGAAAGCTATTCGCCGGATGAATCTGCCGTCAGCGACGCCAAAAATACGGAAAATATGCTGGGGTATGTGGCGCTTGAGCTGGACCTCAAGTCAGTAAGATTGCAGCAGTATAAAGAGATCTTTATCTCCAGCGTAATGATGCTGTTTTGTATCGGTATTGCGTTAATTTTTGGCTGGCGTCTGATGCGCGACGTGACTGGCCCGATTCGCAATATGGTGAATACCGTTGACCGAATACGTAGAGGCCAACTCGACAGCCGCGTCGAAGGTTTCATGTTGGGCGAGCTGGATATGCTCAAAAATGGCATCAATTCGATGGCGATGTCACTTGCGGCCTACCATGAAGAGATGCAGCACAACATCGACCAGGCCACCTCTGACCTGCGCGAAACGTTGGAGCAGATGGAAATCCAGAACGTCGAACTGGATCTGGCGAAGAAACGCGCCCAGGAAGCGGCGCGTATTAAGTCTGAGTTTCTGGCTAACATGTCGCATGAGCTGCGTACGCCGCTGAATGGCGTGATTGGCTTCACCCGCCTGACGCTTAAAACCGAGCTCAACACGACGCAGCGCGATCACCTGAATACGATTGAACGCTCGGCCAACAATCTGTTGGCCATCATCAATGATGTGCTCGACTTCTCCAAACTTGAGGCGGGCAAACTGATTCTGGAAAGCATCCCATTCCCGCTGCGTAGCACGCTGGATGACGTCGTCACGCTGTTAGCGCACTCATCCCATGATAAAGGGCTTGAGCTGACGCTAAATATTAAGAATGACGTGCCGGACAACGTCATCGGGGACCCGCTGCGCTTACAGCAGGTAATCACTAATCTGGTTGGCAATGCCATCAAATTTACCGAAGGCGGTAATATCGACATTCTGGTCGAGAAACGCGCCCTCAGTAACACGAAAGTGCAAATTGAAGTGCAAATCCGCGATACCGGAATTGGCATCCCTGAGCGCGATCAGTCACGCCTGTTCCAGGCCTTCCGCCAGGCCGATGCCAGTATTTCCCGCCGCCACGGCGGGACCGGACTGGGCCTGGTCATTACGCAAAAGCTGGTCAATGAAATGGGCGGGGATATCTCCTTCCACAGCCAGCCGAACCGGGGCTCCACGTTCTGGTTCCATATCAGCCTCGATCTCAACCCTAACGTTCTCGTGGATCGCTCAACCACGCACTGTCTGGCCGGAAAGCGGCTGGCCTACGTTGAACCTAACGCAACAGCCGCGCAATGCACGTTAGATATCTTGAGTGAAACGCCGCTGGAGGTGATTTACAGCCCTTCATTCTCCGGGCTGCCGAAGGATCACTACGATATTCTGCTGCTTGGCATACCGGTCACTTTACGCGAACCGCTCACCATGCAGCATGAGCGGCTGGCAAGCGCAGCGGCGATGACCGACTTTTTGTTACTGGCTCTGCCTTGCCATGCGCAGATTAACGCCGAGAAATTAAAGCAGGGCGGCGCGGCGGCGTGCCTGTTGAAACCTCTAACCTCAACCCGCTTACTGCCAGCGTTGACAGAGTATTGTCAACTGAACCACAGCGCGGCTCCGCTACTGTTAGACGAGAGCAAAATTGCGATGACCGTCATGGCGGTGGACGACAACCCGGCGAACCTCAAGCTGATTGGCGCACTGCTGGAAGATAAAGTGCAGCACGTCGTGCTCTGCGACAGCGGACATCAGGCAGTGGATCGCGCCAAACAGATGCAGTTTGATCTCATCCTGATGGATATTCAGATGCCAGACATGGACGGTATTCGCGCCTGCGAACTGATCCACCAGCTTCCTCATCAACAACAGACGCCGGTCATTGCGGTCACCGCGCATGCCATGGCCGGGCAAAAAGAGAAGCTGCTCAGCGCCGGTATGAACGATTACCTGGCGAAGCCTATCGAAGAAGATAAGCTGCATAATCTGCTGTTACGCTACAAACCCGGCGCGAGCTCATCGCTGAGGGCGCTCGCTGTTGAACCGGTCGTCAATCCGAATACCACACTCGACTGGCAACTGGCGTTAAGGCAAGCCGCCGGTAAAAACGATCTGGCGCGGGATATGCTGCAAATGCTGCTCGATTTTCTGCCCGAAGTGCGTAACAAAATTGAAGAACAGCTGGTAGGTGAAAACCCTGAAGGACTGGTGGATATGATCCATAAACTGCATGGCAGTTGCGGTTATAGCGGCGTTCCCCGCATGAAAAACCTGTGTCAGCTGATTGAGCAGCAATTACGTAGCGGGAGCAAAGAAGAAGACCTGGAGCCTGAGTTTTTAGAGCTTCTGGATGAAATGGATAACGTTGCGCGCGAAGCGAAGAAGTTGTTAGGGTAAAGATCTGATTGCCGGATGACGACGCTCACGCGTCTTATCCGGCAATCATGCCACATCATTCAACGTAATTGCTGACCCGCTTTCAGGGTCGCGGCCACGTTTCGCGCCGTCATTCGCACGTTCTCACTCGCGTTCTTCAGCGCCTCATCCAGTGTGCAAACGGTATAGATAACGCTAAAAACCGCATCCAGCCCATGTTCATGTACAACACCGACATCAGCCGTCAGGCTGCCAGCAATGCCGATAACCGGTTTGTTGTAACGCTTTGCCACCTTCGCCACGCCAACCGGAACCTTACCGTGAATGGTCTGGCTGTCGATACGTCCTTCGCCCGTGACCACTAAATCCGCATCCGCAACGCAGTCGTCGAGGTGTAACGCATCCGTCACGACCTCAATACCGCAGCGTAACTGCGCACCGCAAAACGCATACAGTGCCGCCCCCATACCACCAGCCGCGCCACCACCCGCCAGTTCCAGCACGTTGACGTCCAGATCGCGGGCAATGAGTTGCGCATAATGCGTGAGCGCCCGATCAAGACGAAGAATCATCTCCGGCGTCGCCCCCTTTTGCGGACCGAAGACCGCAGAGGCCCCCTCTTCACCGGTCAACGGATTAGTCACATCGCAGGCCACTTCAATACGGCACGCGGCAAGACGCGGGTCTAGCTGAGAAATATCAATCCGGGCGAGTGATTCAAGGCCAGTCCCGCCATGAGCAATATCGTTATTTTGCGCATCCAGTAATTTTGCTCCCAGCGCTTGCACCATCCCGGCACCGCCATCATTGGTGGCGCTGCCGCCAATGCCGATAATGATATGTTCAACGCCCGCGTCCAGCGCATGACGGATTAGCTCCCCGGTTCCCCAGGAGGTCGTTTTCAGCGGATCGCGTAAACCTGCGGGAACCTGCTCCAGTCCGCTGGCGGCCGCCATTTCGATAAACGCCGAACGCTCATCCCCGGATAAACCATAAAATGCCTGAATCGTTTTACCCAGAGGGCCGGTAACATCAACATGCACAAGGTGGCCTTGCGTTGCGGCAACCATCGCTTCGACCGTTCCCTCACCGCCATCCGCGACCGGGATCTTCACGTAATTCGCCTCAGGCCAGATCTCACGAAATCCCAGCTCAATAGCCGTTGCCACTTCAAGCGCACTCAAACTTTCCTTATAGGAATCCGGTGCGATTACTATTTTCATAAAGCATCCTTACGCATGTTGACTGTGTTAAGCATACACCAGGAGAAAAACCGCCCCTTTGTGGGAGCGGTCCCAGCTCGCTTAGCGTACCATGCACGGACGCTTATTATCAAACGTCCAGTTCGGGATCAGATACTGCATTCCCATGGCATCATCGCGCGCTCCCAGTCCATGTTGCTGATACAGCTCATGAGCTTTCATAACCTGATCCATATCCAGCTCCACGCCCAGACCCGGCTTCGCCGGTACCTGCACCATGCCGCCTTTGATTTCAAACGGCTCTTTGGTCAGGCGTTGATTGCCTTCCTGCCAGATCCAGTGGGTATCGATAGCGGTAATTTTGCCCGGCGCCGCCGCCGCAACATGAGTAAACATCGCCAGTGAAATATCAAAGTGGTTGTTAGAGTGCGAGCCCCAGGTCAGCCCAAACTCATGACACATCTGCGCAACGCGGACAGAACCCTGCATAGTCCAGAAGTGCGGATCCGCCAGCGGGATATCCACGGACTGCAACGACAGCGTATGTCCCATCTGACGCCAGTCGGTGGCGATCATATTAGTGGCGGTCGGCAGACCGGTAGCACGACGGAATTCCGCCATGACTTCACGGCCTGAGAACCCCTGCTCGGCACCGCACGGATCTTCCGCATAAGCCAGCGATCCTTTCAGGTACTTACCAATTTTAATCGCTTCATTCAGCGACCACGCGCCATTGGGATCGAGCGTGACACGTGCCTGTGGAAAGCGTTTCGCCAGCGCCACAATAGATTCCGCTTCTTCTTCCCCGGCCAACACCCCGCCTTTCAGTTTGAAATCGTTGAAACCATATTTCTCATATGCGGCTTCCGCCAGGCGCACCACTGCATCCGGGGTCATCGCCTCTTCATGACGCAGGCGATACCAGTCGCATTTCTCATCCGGCTGGCTCTGATACGGCAGCGGCGTCGCGTTACGGTTACCGACGAAGAACAGGTAACCCAGCATTTCAACTTCGCTACGCTGCTGACCGTCGCCCAGCAGAGATGCGACGTTAACGCCCAGATGCTGACCCAGCAGATCCAACATGGCCGCTTCGATCCCGGTAACCACATGAATAGTGGTACGTAAATCGAAGGTCTGCAAACCACGGCCACCAGCATCACGATCGGCAAAGGTATTGCGGACCGCATTCAGTACGTTTTTGTATTCACCTAACGTTTTGCCCACCACCAGCGGAATGGCATCTTCCAGGGTCTGACGAATTTTTTCGCCGCCGGGAATCTCACCCACGCCGGTATGACCGGAGTTATCTTTGATAATCACAATATTACGCGTGAAGAACGGGGCATGTGCGCCGCTCAGATTCATCAGCATGCTGTCATGGCCCGCAACCGGGATCACCTGCATCGCGGTTACGACTGGGGTAGTAAATTGTGCGCTCATAATTAAGTCCTTATTCAAAATTAGTGGCGGCCGAAAACGGGACGTTTACGGTCAAAAGTCCATCCAGGGATCAGATACTGCATCGGGCCTGCGTCATTACGCGCGCCGCCGGGCAGCGCCTTATAGGCTTCATGCGCTTTCTGTACCTGATCCCAGTCCAGTTCCACGCCCAGGCCGGGCGCGTCGGGTACCGCAATTTTTCCGTGTGTAATCTCCAGCGGATTTTTGGTCAGGCGGCAATCGCCCTCCTGCCAGATCCAGTGGGTGTCGATCGCCGTTGGGTTGCCCGGCGCAGCGGCACCGACGTGGGTGAACATCGCCAGGGAAATATCAAAATGATTGTTAGAGTGGCAGCCCCAGGTCAGTCCCCAGTCATCACATAACTGTGCCACGCGTACCGCACCGGAAAGGGTCCAGAAGTGCGGATCGGCCAGTGGAATATCTACCGAGTTGAGCATCACCGCATGGCCCATCTCACGCCAGTTGGTGGCTATCATATTCGTTGCTACCGGCAGACCGGTTGCACGGCGGAACTCGGCCATCACTTCGCGGCCAGAAAAACCCTGTTCTGCGCCGCACGGATCTTCGGCGTAGGTCAGAACATCGTTCAGCCCTTTACACAAGGAGATAGCTTCATCCAGTAGCCAGGCACCGTTAGGATCGACCGTAATACGCGCATCCGGGAAGCATTGTTTCAACGCGCGAGCGGTGTCGATTTCCTGCTCGCCAGGCAGCACACCGCCTTTGAGTTTGAAATCTTTAAAGCCGTAGCGATCCTGCGAAGCCTGAGCCAGACGTACCACCGCCTCACTGTTCATCGCCTGCTGGTGACGCAGGTGATACCACTCATGGTTACCCGGCGTGCTGTCTAGATACGGCAGATCGGTTTTGCTGCGATCTCCCACGTAGAACAGATAGCCGAGCACGGTGACCGCATCGCGCTGCTTGCCTGGCCCTAACAGTTCGCAGACCGGCACGTTCAGCGCCTTGCCCAGCAGGTCGAGCAGTGCGGCTTCCAGCGCGGCCACCGCATTAACCCGCAGTTCAAAGGTCCAGGCACCTTTGCCAAAGGTGTCAAAATCAGCGGCCTGGTTGCCTTTATGCACCTGCTGAACCACCTTATTCAGGCGCGCGACTTCCTGGCCCAACACTTGTGGAATCGCGTCCACCAGCGTCTGATAAATCACTTCGCCGCCCGGCGCTTCACCGACGCCGGTATTTCCGGCGTTATCGGTGAGCACGACGATATTGCGGGTAAAGTATGCGTTATGCGCCCCGCCAATATTGAGCAGCATGCTGTCATGACCGGCCACCGGAATGACCTTCATATCGGTAATAATGGGACTCGATTGTGTTGTCATCATCATTGCCCTGCGACAGGTTTCAGTTCGATACGTTTAATATCACCCACCAGCACCAGATAGCTCACTACAGCTATCAGCGCATGCACCCCGACGTAAATCAACGCACCGTTAAACGAGCCAGTGGTACCTACGATGTAGCCGATAGCAATTGGCGTAACGATACCGGAGATGTTGCCAAACATATTGAACAGACCGCCGCTCAAACCGCTGATCTCTTTTGGCGCAGTATCGGCCATCACCGCCCATCCCAACGCACCGATACCTTTGCCGAAGAAGGCCAGAGCCATAAAGCCGATGATCATCCACTCCACGTTGACGTAGTTACAGAACACCATCACCATCGACAACAGCATACCCAGTACGATTGGCGTTTTACGGGCGATATTCAGCGAACCGGTACGGCGCATCAGCCAGTCGGAAATAATGCCGCCGAGCACGCCGCCTGCAAATCCGCAAATGGCCGGGACCGAGGCAACAAAACCAGCTTTCAAAATCGACATACCGCGTGCCTGTACCAGATAAACCGGGAACCAGGTGATAAAGAAATAGGTCAGCGCGTTTATGCAGTATTGGCCGATATAAATACCGATCATCATCCGTGAGCCCAGCAGTTGCTTGATCTGCCCCCACTTCACGCTGAACGGCACTTTGGCTTTGGCTGCCGCCTGATCCATATTGATCAGCGCTCCGCCTTCGGCAATGTAGTCCAGCTCTTTTTGGTTTACGCCCGGATGCTGGTTCGGTTCATGAATCACCTTCAGCCAGATAAAGCTGATAACAATCCCGAGACCGCCCATAAAGAAGAACACATGCGACCAGCCCACTTCGTGGGTCAACCAGCCCATGATTGGCGCGAAGATCACGGTGGCAAAGTACTGCGCCGAGTTAAAAATAGCGACCGCCGTGCCCCTTTCCTGCGCCGGGAACCACGCCGCCACAATACGACTGTTGCCGGGGAAGGATGGCGCTTCGGCTAACCCCACGAGGAAGCGCAGGGTAAACAGCGCAACGATAATGCCGAAGCCGCTGAAGATATCGACGAAGCCCTGCAGCAGGGTAAACATGGACCAGATAAAAATGGACCAGAAGTAAACACGTTTTGAACCGAAGCGGTCGAGCAGCCAGCCGCCGGGGATCTGACCGATAACATAGGCCCATGAAAAAGCGGAGAATACATACCCCATCCCTACCGCATCCAGACCAATATCTTTGGCCATCTCCGAGCCGGCGATGGATAAGGTGGCGCGATCGCCGTAGTTGAAGGATGTGACGATAAACAGCATCACCACTATCCAGTAGCGAGCGTTAGTGCGTTTTTCCGCGCTGCTCGCCGCCTGACTTAATGAACTCATTGTTGCACTCCTGAATCTTGGCTTTCGCCAGTTCATTCTGTACAGCACCTGTAGGGTGATCAGAATGAGAGGTTAGTGTGTGGCAGTTTTGGTACAGCTCAGGGCCGTTTTATTCTGACTCGCTGCCTTTTCGGGAACTGACGGGAAAAGTATATGAAGGAGTGCCTCTTACCCTCACCGTGCAAAAACACAACATTGCGGGAGGTGAATGAGGTTGTTTATGGCATAAGCCTAAGGGAATGGAAGATGCTTCACGAAATTGGCGTTTGGTGGGTGATTTGTTGCCGGGTAGCAATGCCTTACCCGGCCTACGATCCAAAAGAGAGTAACAGGCCCGTGCAAGCAAAGTGCTGCCGGGCGAAAGGTTATTTAAGCAAGGTTCCCCAGTTTTCTACCCAGGGATTGGATTCGCTTTCCGGTTCAGGATGCTCGCTGGCGTCAATCAGCAGCATTTCCCCTACACGTTGGGCGCTTTGTTCCTGCAACAGTGCATCGAACTGCTTGCCGCCATTGCAGAAATTAACATAGCTACTGTCACCCAGCGCAATTACCCCGTAATGCAGATTTGGCTGGAAACCGAGATTATCTTTGATCCCCTGAAACAGCGGCACGATGCTATCCGGCAGATCGCCCTGTCCGGTCGTTGAGGTCACCACCAGCACATATTTTTCCTGATATGCCTGCCAGTCGCTGAGCTCGGGATCTTCGAACACCGTGGCTTTATGACCCTGCGCCGTCAAAATAGCTTCGGCCTCTTCGGCAACCAGCAACGCGTTTCCGTACATCGTGCCGACAAAAATTCCAATTTCCGCCATAACCGTAATCTCCTGGGACTTAAGAATCTATCTGCTCATCCTGACCTGACAGCCCGCTGAACTCAACCCTTTCATTCTCAGGGAGAAGTCCACGCCAGCCAAACTGTGATAGCGCCTGCATCCAGACATCATCCAGCCCGGCGCGAATAACCAGCGGTTCGCCGGTAAAAGGATGAGTCAGCGCAAGCTGGCTGGCATGAAGCATCAAACGCTGACAGCCAAAGTGCTCAGCGGCGCTGCGGTTTTGCCGCAAATCACCGTGCTTACTGTCGCCGATAATTGGATGGCGTAAGTGCGCCAGATGGCGTCTGAGCTGGTGTTTTCGACCGGTTTTAGGATCCAGTTCCACCAATCCGTAACGGGTCGTCGGATAACGCCCGGTCGCTACCGGCATCTCAACCGTCGCCAAACCGCGATAATGGGTGACGGCAGGCTGCGGGCCTTTATCATCACGGGCAAACTTATCAGCGATCTTATCCAGTTCTTCGACCAGCGGGTAATCCAGCACGGCATCATCCATCAGCCAGCCACGCACAATCGCATGATAGCGTTTCTGAATTTGATGATGTTCAAATTGCTGGGACAGCAACCGCCCGGCTTCGCTGGACAGTCCCATCAGCAGTACTCCGGAAGTCGGTCTGTCGAGTCGGTGGGCGGTAAAAACGTGCTGACCAATCTGGTCGCGTACCGTTTGCATCACCACCACTTTCTCATCCCGGTCGAGCCAACTGCGGTGAACCAACCAGCCCGAAGGTTTGTTAACTGCGACCAGCCATTCGTCCTGATACAGAATCTCCAGCATCAGGCGTTATCACTTGTAAACAGTGCATCCAACTCCTGCAATGCCGTCAGGAGAATTTCGCGTTGCGGGTGATCGGCTGCCAACGCCATTTCGTAATACGGTGCGACGGCAAAAGCCTGCGGAAGCGGCTGAGCGTTATCAATCAGCGTATGCATGCGGGGAATCAATACCCATTGCAGCCACTCAACCGGCTCCATGGTATCCATACAAAAAGGCTGCGTGCTGGTAAACAGATGCTCTGCAGGCTCATCCAACCGCCAGTGATTATGTTCACGCAGTAGCGCTTCAAGCGCGTGTAACTGCTGGCGCACACGGTCATGAGTCGTCATGAAATTAACCTCAATGATGAAAAATCTGGCGCGAAGAATAGCACTAGTGAAGGGAAATAAAAAAAGGGAGCACTGTAAAAACAGTGCTCCCGGTTCGTTTCGCAGCGTTCCAGCTACTTTTAGTGCTCCCTGCTCATCCGTGACAACTTTTCCTGTGGTCTTGCGACCTTGTTCATCCTGAACTTGTGCATCCTGCTCACACCACCCCGATGTGAAAACTTCATCCTGAAGTGTCCTGGCCATCCTGACCCGCCGAACATCCTGACCGGCTCTCATTCTCCATCCTGGAGGTGTCCCTTAACGCATCCAGCGCTTTCCGCTTTGCTTCATCCTGAAGCCTGTCCTTGTAACACCGTCCTGGTGTGTCCTGCCGAAGAGCCATCATCCTGATGTTCTCTTCGTTGTGCGACTCCTTGTCGACAGATATAGAATCGCCTGTTTCGCCTTGTCTTACAAGATGCTTACAGACACTCCCTTAAGATTATTTTCGTATGAAAGTTGACAATAAAACATTAACTTTATGAATAATAAGGAATAATTATTTTATCCGTTCATTAAGTCTTTACTTATCACCTGGCAATGTCCTACAGGGTTTGTAAGAGATCTCTCACAAGGTTCAGGGCAATCTGGATTACAGAACTGGCTTAAGCTGAGTGAGAAATTCCGCAAGTGAGTCCGCCAGCACCGTTCGTTTACGGGTTCCCAGCGTTTCTTTGCACACTTCACCGGAGAGATTGCACACCGAAATGACGTCAAGCTCATTGTCCTGGGTGGCAATAAAAAGCGTAGGCGACAGCTTGAGGCGCTTTTGCGTAACCAGGTGACCAATCAGGTTTTCCTGAACGCGCCTGAAGTCGTCTTCGCTCCAGGTTTGCAGCAGCGTTAGCTTTTCATCCGCAAACTGCGCGTGCATGTCCCCGGCAAACTGGGTGGTGTAAAAAGCGTGAACGGCTGGTTGTATCACGATATCAAAGGCGCGTTCAACCGCATTGAGGTTTTTTTCGCCGACAAAAGGCTGAGGTTGCCAGAATACCGCATCGTCTGTGGAAGAAATGATGCACGGAGAAGGTACGCCATACAGCTCTTCGCTGAGGGGCCAACTGTTGTTTTTTTCGTACCATGCGTCGCAATAACGTGTCGTAAAGGCTGTCAACGCCTGCGCTGTCAATTCGTCCACTGATTTCTCTCTTCACAAAAGCCAGGATACACTTGTCGCATAGTGTATCTGGTTTATGACGGTGAAACATGTCCTCTTATGAAAATCATCAGGCGCTTGACGGCCTGACTCTCGGTAAATCAACAGATTACCGTGACAATTACGATGCCAGCCTGCTGCAGGGCGTTCCACGCAGCCTGAACCGCGACCCGCTGGATTTACAGGCCGATAATCTGCCTTTTCACGGTGCCGATATCTGGACGCTATATGAACTGTCTTGGCTGAATGCTAACGGTTTACCGCAGGTAGCGGTCGGTCATGTAGAACTGGATTACACCAGCGTAAATCTGATTGAATCGAAAAGCTTTAAGCTTTACCTGAACAGTTTTAACCAGACGCGTTTTGATTCCTGGGATGCGGTACGCCAGACGCTGGAAAACGATCTGCGCGCTTGTGCTCAGGGTGATGTCAGCGTAGCGCTGTACCGTCTTGACGAACTGGAAGGACAACCGATAGCCCACTTTAACGGCACCTGTATCGACAATCAGGATATCGTCATCGATAACTACCAGTTCAGCACAGAGTATCTGGAAAATGCCGTTGGCGGTGAAAAAGCGGTGGAAGAGACGCTGGTCAGCCATCTGCTGAAGTCTAACTGCTTGATCACCCACCAGCCGGACTGGGGCTCCATACAGATTCAGTATCGCGGACGAAAAATCGATCGCGAGAAGCTGCTGCGTTACCTGGTCTCCTTCCGTCACCATAATGAGTTTCACGAGCAGTGCGTGGAACGCATTTTCAATGACATTCTGCGCTTCTGCCAGCCGGAGAAACTGAGCGTTTACGCACGCTACACGCGACGTGGCGGCCTGGACATTAACCCATGGCGCACCAACACCGATTTCACTCCGGCAACGGGGCGTCTGGTACGTCAGTAATCTTTTTTCTCAATTTTGCGTGCCGGATTCCGCGCGCAAGGTTGTGAAAGGTCATAAGCCAGGGCTATTGTAATCAACAGGGAATGACGTGTTGCGTCCCATAAGGAGTTTACTTGATTACACATATTAGCCCGCTTGGCTCAATGGACATGTTGTCGCAGCTGGAAGTCGATATGCTTAAACGCACGGCCAGCAGCGACCTGTATCAACTGTTTCGTAACTGTTCGCTTGCCGTTCTGAACTCCGGCAGTTTGACCGACAACAGCAAAGAGCTGCTGTCACGCTTTGAAAGTTTCGACATTAACGTGCTGCGCCGCGAACGGGGCGTAAAGCTGGAACTGATCAACCCACCTGAAGATGCGTTTGTTGATGGACGCATTATTCGCGCACTGCAGGCCAACCTGTTTGCTGTGCTGCGCGACATTCTGTTCGTCAATGGCCAGATCCATAACGCCGGTCGCTTTCAGCATCTGGATCTTGAAAGCTCGGTGCATATTACCAACCTGGTATTCTCGATCCTGCGCAATGCCCGGGCGCTACACGTGGGTGAAGCGCCGAACATGGTCGTCTGCTGGGGGGGGCACTCAATCAACGAAAACGAGTACCTGTACGCCCGTCGCGTTGGTACCCAGTTGGGCCTGCGCGAACTGAACATCTGTACCGGCTGTGGTCCGGGGGCGATGGAAGCGCCAATGAAAGGCGCTGCGGTCGGTCACGCCCAGCAACGATACAAAGACAGCCGCTTTATCGGTATGACCGAACCGTCAATCATTGCCGCTGAGCCGCCTAACCCGCTGGTTAACGAACTGATCATCATGCCAGACATTGAAAAACGTCTGGAAGCGTTCGTGCGTATCGCCCACGGTATAATCATCTTCCCAGGCGGCGTAGGGACAGCAGAAGAGCTGCTGTATCTGCTGGGGATCCTGATGAACCCGGCCAACAAAGATCAGGTTTTACCGCTGATCCTGACTGGACCAAAAGAGAGCGCCGATTACTTCCGCGTGCTGGACGAATTTATCGTGCACACACTGGGGGAAGGTGCGCGTCGCCACTATCGCATTATCATAGACGATGCAGCAGAAGTGGCTCGTCTGATGAAAAAAGCGATGCCGCTGGTGAAAGAGAACCGCCGTGACACCGGTGATGCCTACAGCTTTAACTGGTCGATTCGTATCGCGCCTGATTTGCAGATGCCGTTCGAGCCGTCCCATGAAAACATGGCTAACCTGAAGCTGTACCCGGATCAACCCGTGGAAGTACTGGCGGCAGACCTGCGCCGTGCGTTCTCGGGGATTGTAGCCGGTAACGTGAAGGAAGTCGGGATCCGCGCCATCGAAGAGTTTGGCCCGTACAAAATCCACGGTGACCGCGAAATGATGCGCCGCATGGACGATCTCCTGCAGGGCTTTGTTGCACAGCATCGTATGAAGTTACCTGGCTCCGCGTATATCCCTTGCTACGAGATTTGCGCCTAACCTCCAACAGCCGCCAGCAGACGCTATCGCGGTGACAGTTTTGTCCATATCAAAGCCGGGTTTGGCGCATCAGCCTCCCGGCTTTTTTTAGTGATACCAGTCACATAGCTCAGACGATCATATAAATACCGATGATGTTTCATTAAAAATAACGCGCTGCGCAAACGATTACCTTTAAAACCCAACCGTGATTTATCTTAGGAAATTATTATTAGTCGCCAAAATCCTCTAAAAACAACAGTTTTTACAGCGTAACGCTCGTATCTTCGCGCCTTCGCTTTCATGATATATGTCGTTAATGTTAGCCTTCGCGCCCGTAAATTCGCTTTGACTATTTTTTAACAGATTAATGGTCCAAATTTATCCACATAAAAGGTGGATTATTGCATTTGGGATCGCGATCACTGATACATTCATTACTAAAATGTATCTTTCCGCCCGCAAATTATTACGGCGAAAAATTATATAAAAAATCGCTCAACGAATTTCGATTTACAGTCGGGTATTTTCTCATTGGATTGACCCCAAACCCGACTTTTTAAGCTTCCTCCAGGAGAAATAGATGGAAAACACTCAAACCAGCACTATCGTTACGGGCCAGACCCGCAGCGCATGGCGCAAGACAGACACCATGTGGATGCTGGGCCTTTACGGCACGGCGATTGGCGCGGGTGTATTGTTCCTGCCGATTAACGCAGGCGTAGGCGGTATGATTCCGCTGATCATCATGGCGATCCTCGCTTTCCCAATGACCTTCTTTGCACACCGCGGCCTGACTCGCTTCGTGCTGTCCGGTAAAAATCCGGGTGAAGACATTACTGAAGTTGTAGAAGAACACTTTGGTGTAGGCGCGGGAAAACTGATTACCCTGCTCTACTTCTTCGCTATCTACCCAATTCTGTTGGTCTACAGCGTAGCAATCACCAACACCGTCGAAAGCTTCCTGACCCACCAGTTGGCAATTACGCCGCCGCCGCGCGCAATCCTGTCTCTGATCCTGATTGTCGGCATGATGACCATCGTGCGTTTCGGTGAGCAGATGATCGTGAAGGCGATGAGCATCTTGGTATTCCCGTTTGTTGCCGCCCTGATGCTGCTGGCGCTGTACCTGATCCCTCAGTGGAGCGGTGCCGTTCTGGAAACCCTGTCCTTTGACTCTGCAGCAACCACCGGCAACGGACTGCTGTTGACCCTGTGGCTGGCAATTCCGGTAATGGTGTTCTCCTTCAACCACTCACCGATCATCTCCTCCTTCGCCGTGGCGAAGCGTGAAGAATACGGTGATGAAGCTGAGAAGAAATGCTCTAAGATTCTGGCATTCGCTCACATCATGATGGTGCTGACCGTTATGTTCTTCGTCTTCAGCTGCGTATTTAGCCTGACCCCAGCGGATCTGGCTGCAGCGAAAGAGCAGAACATCTCTATCCTGTCTTACCTGGCAAACCACTTTAACGCGCCGATCATTGCCTGGATGGCACCGATCATCGCGATTATCGCTATCACCAAATCCTTCCTCGGCCACTACCTGGGCGCACGTGAAGGTTTCAACGGTATGGTGATTAAGTCTCTGCGCGGCAAAGGCAAAACCATCGAAATCAACAAACTGAACAAAATCACTGCGCTGTTTATGCTGGTAACCACCTGGATTGTGGCGACGCTGAACCCAAGTATCCTCGGTATGATTGAAACCCTGGGTGGCCCAATCATCGCGATGATTCTGTTCCTGATGCCGATGTATGCAATTCAGAAAGTACCGGCAATGCGTAAATACAGCGGCCATATCAGCAACGTCTTCGTTGTGATTATGGGCCTGATCGCTATCTCCGCTATTTTCTACTCTCTGTTCAGTTAATTCCCCTGCGCCGCTCCTCGGGGCGGCGCACCTCGATACACAATGGACGCCTCATGATTAGCGTATTCGATATTTTCAAAATCGGCATTGGCCCTTCCAGCTCCCACACTGTTGGCCCGATGAAAGCAGGCAAACAATTCACGGATGACCTGATTGCACGCGGAATTCTCACTGACGTAACCCGCGTAGTGGTTGATGTCTATGGCTCCTTGTCTCTGACGGGGAAAGGTCACCATACCGACATCGCGATTATTATGGGCCTGGCGGGTAATCTGCCGGATACCGTAGACATTGATGCCATCCCGGCCTTTATCCAGGATGTGAATACTCATGGACGTTTGCTGCTGGCGGACGGTCAACATGAGGTCGAGTTCCCGGTCGACAAGTGCATGAATTTCCATGCGGACAATCTGTCCCTGCACGAAAACGGGATGCGTATTACCGCACTGGCGGGCGAAAAAGCCATTTACAGCCAGACTTACTATTCCATTGGCGGTGGGTTCATCGTTGATGAAGAACATTTTGGTTTACCGAACAACTCTCCGGTAAACGTGCCGTATCCGTATAAATCTGCGGCTGATTTGCAACGTCATTGCCAGGAAACCGGCCTGTCACTTTCCGGTCTGATGATGCAAAACGAACTGGCGCTGCACAGCAAAGAAGAGCTGGAACAACACTTCGCCAACGTCTGGGACGTCATGCGCAGCGGGATTGAGCGCGGCATCACCACCGAAGGTGTATTGCCGGGCAAACTGCGCGTTCCACGTCGCGCGGCGGCGCTGCGTCGTATGCTGGTCAGCAGCGACAAAACCACCACTGATCCGATGGCGGTTGTTGACTGGATCAACATGTTCGCGCTGGCCGTGAACGAAGAAAACGCTGCCGGTGGACGCGTGGTTACGGCGCCAACTAATGGCGCATGCGGGATTGTTCCTGCCGTGCTGGCGTACTACGACAAGTTTATCCGCGAAGTGAACGCTAACTCGCTGGCACGCTACATGCTGGTCGCGAGCGCCATTGGTTCACTGTACAAGATGAACGCCTCAATCTCTGGCGCCGAAGTGGGCTGTCAGGGTGAAGTCGGCGTTGCCTGCTCCATGGCTGCGGCCGGTCTGGCTGAACTGCTGGGCGGTAGCCCAATGCAGGTGTGCATCGCGGCGGAAATCGGTATGGAACATAACCTGGGTCTGACCTGCGATCCGGTTGCCGGCCAGGTGCAGGTACCGTGCATTGAGCGTAACGCCATTGCTTCGGTTAAAGCAGTGAACGCCGCACGTATGGCGCTGCGCCGTACCAGCGAACCGCGCGTGTGCCTTGATAAAGTCATCGAGACCATGTACGAAACCGGTAAAGACATGAACGCCAAATACCGTGAAACATCTCGCGGCGGTCTGGCGATGAAGATTGTCACCTGCGATTAAGTCCCACCACGTTATAGAGTCTGTAGGCCGGATAAGGCGCTCGCCGCCATCCGGTCTACGGATAACGCTATTTCGCAACACTCGCCTCCCCTCGCCGTGAATGTTACCCTACAAACTTATTTGTTAGGGAGAACACTGTGACCGTCCACCTGCTCATTGTCGATGCACTGAATCTTATCCGCCGCATTCACGCCGTACAGGGCTCACCCTGCGTAGAGACGTGCCAGCACGCGCTCGATCAGTTGATTGTGCACAGTCAGCCTACGCACGCCGTGGCGGTATTCGATGATGAAGCGCGCAACAGCGGCTGGCGTCACCAACGGTTGCCTGACTACAAAGCCGGTCGCCCCCCGATGCCTGATGAATTGCACCAGGAAATGCCCGCCTTACGCGCCGCTTTTGAACAGCGCGGCGTCTGCTGTTGGGTCTCCAGCGGGAATGAAGCCGATGATTTAGCCGCAACCCTGGCGGTTAAAGTGAGCCAGGCGGGACATCAGGCTACCATCGTCTCAACCGATAAAGGCTATTGTCAGTTGCTCTCCCCGACGCTGCGTATTCGTGACTACTTCCAGAAGCGCTGGCTGGATGCACCGTTTATTGAGAAAGAGTTTGGCGTGCTGCCGCAGCAGTTGCCTGATTACTGGGGACTGGCCGGGATCAGCAGTTCGAAAGTACCGGGGGTTGCAGGTATTGGTCCCAAAAGCGCCACGCAGCTGCTCGTACAGTTTCAACATCTGGAAGGCATTTACGCGCATCTTGATGAAGTACCGGACAAGTGGCGCAAGAAACTAGAGATGCACCAGGAGATGGCGTTTCTGTGTCGCGATATTGCACGGCTGCAAACGGACTTACATATCGACGGAAACCTGCAGCAATTACGGTTGGTGCGATAGGTCTGTTGCCGAATGGCGCTGTGCTTATCTGGCCTACACGTCGAACACCCCGGTAGGCCGGATAAGGCTTTCACGCCGTCACGCTGAAAAATTACCAGGCAGTGTGGTACAGCTCAACGATATCCCCAAGATTCGCTTCACGGGGATTTCCCCCGGTACAAACATCGTCAAATGCCGCCTGCGCCAGCGCAGGAATATCCTCTTTACGTACGCCAACATCGCGTAAATGCAGCGGGATCCCTACATCGCGGTTAAGGGCGAAGACGGCATCTACTGCCGCTTTACGTGCCTCTGCCAGCGTCAGTTCTTCAACCTTAACTCCCATCACCCGGGCGATATCGCGGAATTTTTCCCCGGTGAATTCGGCGTTATAGCGCATCACGTGCGGCAGCAAAATGGCATTTGCTACGCCGTGCGGCGTGTTATAAAACGCGCCTAACGGGTGTGCCATTCCATGCACTAATCCCAGACCAACGTTGGAAAAGCCCATCCCGGCCACGTACTGGCCCAGCGCCATCGCTTCCCCGGCCTGGGTATCGCCCGCAACGGAACCACGTAATGCCCCGGCTATCATTTCAATGGCTTTAATGTGCAGCGCATCGGTAAGCGCCCATGCTGCCCGCGTAATGTACCCCTCAATAGCATGGGTCAGGGCATCCACTCCGGTGGCGGCTTTTAGCGCCGCTGGCATGCCGTCCATCATGTCTGCATCGATGAACGCTACCTGTGGGATGTCATGGGGGTCGACACAAACAAACTTACGCCGATTTTCTTCGTCAGTGATCACGTAGTTAATGGTCACTTCCGCTGCCGTTCCCGCGGTGGTGGGGATAGCCATAACCGGCACGCTCGGGTTGCGCGTTGGCGATAACCCTTCAAGGCTGCGTACATCCGCAAACTCAGGGTTATTATTGATAATGCCAATCGCTTTACAGGTATCCTGAGGGGAGCCTCCGCCGATGGCGATCAGATAATCTGCGCCGCTTTGCTGAAAGACACCCAACCCTTCCTGCACCACCGCAATGGTTGGGTTAGGAATAACGCCTGAATAGATTTCCCATGCCAGACCTGCAGCATCCATTCGGGAAGTCACCTTATCGACAACGCCGCACTGCACCAGATTTTTATCAGTCACAATCAACGCTTTGCGATAACCACGACGGATGACTTCATCGGTTAATGCACCAACAGCTCCCCGGCCAAACCATGCCGTTTCGTTCAGAATCATTCTGTTCGCCATCGTATTTCTCCTTTTCGCTATGCGAAATTACTCTTCAATGCGTAATCCGTAAGATTTGAATTTCTCCAGCACAATGGCGATCTCCTCGTCATCCAGCACCGGCACCGGGTCAACAATCGCCAGCGTGCTCAGATAAAGGCGGGCCAGAACTTCCACTTCATGCGCCAACCACAGTGCTTTTTCCAAATTCGCTTCACAAGCAATCAACCCATGGTGCTGTAAAAGCGTTGCCTTACGGTTTTTCAGGGCGACGCTCACATGCTCTGACAGCTCTCGTGTACCAAACGTCGCATAAGGCGCACACGGAATAGAGTTCCCCCCTGCCGCCGCAATCATGTAGTGAATTGCCGGGATAGGGCGATTAAGAATAGAAACGGCCGTGCAATGTACGGCATGGTTATGGACAACCGCATTGGCATCCGGACGCGTCTGGTATGCCGCCAGGTGAAAACGCCATTCACTGGAGGGTAATTGTCCTTTATCATATTTCCCGTCGTTATCTACATACACGATCATATTTTCAGTAAGTCTTTCATAAGGAATACCGCTGGGCGTGATCAGCATCCCATTTTCATAACGCGCACTCACATTTCCCGCCGTCCCCTGATTCAATCCAAGGCTGGTCATTTCAAGGCAGGTTTCAATGATTTCTCGTGACAAACGCATTCTTTCCATAATGATTCTCCGGGTACAGTTTCCCCTCGTCTTTATTGCGAAAAATGCAGCCGCAGAGTAAGACGGGTCAGGTTTCAGATACAGGCAGCCACTGAACGTATATATTCAGGTTCAGTAGGCCGATTTATTTATAGCGGCGTATTAAGGTTGTCTTACGCGCTTAATAAGTTTCATCTCAACTTTTACAGTTTCTTTAATTGGCTGGTCATCAATAGCACTCATCATCATATCGAACGCTTTTTCCGCCCAAACATTTTCATCCTGCTGCATTGACCAGACATTATTGGCGAGGAATCCCAGCATTGGGTGTTCATCGAATGTCCCAATATTAATTTCAGGTGGAATTGTGCCAAAACGATTACGAATAGCGTTAATGGCCCCCTCCAGTACGGGTAATGATGAGGCGATAAATGCCTGTGGGCAGCCCTGTTCGCCGATCAACTCATCCATCAGTCGATAACCCCCCTCGGGCGTGTTATCCGGCCCTTCGCGCACCCAATCGCTATGCAAAATACCATTATTGTTCAATGCATTAAGATAACCTTGCAAACGGTCGCCGATGCTGGGTAATCCCGTATCTCCCACCAAAAACCAGATCGGCGACTTTCCAGCGTCAAACAAACTTTGCGTCAACTTTTCGCCGCCCAAAATGTTATGGCTTTCTACCAGAGCGTTATCGGTATACTTAAAATCACGGTCAAGTAACACCATCGGTTTTCTAACCTGACGTAAATGGTGCTGCTGATTCTCTAATGTTGAGGGAACAATAAAAAGGCCATCGACATTGCGAGCTATTAACGCTTTGGTCAGTTTATTTTCGTAATCAACATCGTCATAGGTACAGCTAATCGTTAGCTGATAACCGGAACGACGACAGCGTTGCTCAAGTTTTTCTGCGAGTGTGGCAAAAAACACGTTGGAAATATTGGGCACAATCAATCCCAACGTATCCGTTTTATTCAATTTCAGGCTGCGTGCTGAATGGTTAATGACGTAACCATAGCGCTCGACATATTCATTAATACGCGTTTGGGTTTTGACACTGATTCGATATTGCTCTGCTTTCCCGTTCAGCACCAGTCGTACGGTCGTAACCGATAAATTCAGATCGCTGGCTATCTGTTCTACTGTTTTAGCCATTTATATGCCCCAGTTCACATCCAAAAACGTCAATCTACAATCATAAAAGTATTTTAAACTTTTGTCTTACTGCATAAGTTGGTTAATCGCCTGCTGCTGATCCCACATCATCAGATAAGCCTGATATTTGCGGTCATAGAAGTTCCGCCGTGCCGGGTTAGCCTTAATCACCTCGCCAGATCGAACCATCGCCTGGCATGCAGATGGAATATTTTCCCACGCGCCGCAGGCAACCGCGCCGGTGATGGCCGCACCTAACGTCACTGCATCCTCTTCCTGCATCAGATGAATATCGCATCCGGTGGCATCGGCATATTCTCGCAACCACAGTGGGTTATGCGTTGCGCCGCCGCACAGCGTCAGTCGGGAAATGGTGTGACCGTTTTCGCGCATCACTTCCATAATATGCCGCGTACCGCAGGCGATCGCCTGTAATGTCGCCAGGTACAGACGAGCAACCTGCATCTCGCCTCGCTCAAGAGTCAAACCGCAAACACTCCCCCGGGCATCGGGTCGCGCGCGCGGTGAACGATTACCGTGATGATCGGCCAACACATGCAAATAACGACCAGGCTCTGACTCCTGCGCCTCAAGTGCGGCAACCCATTCATTAACTAAAACGATGGGATGGCAACCCCGCGCCTCAGCCTTGTGAAATAGCGCCGCGCTGGCTCCTGACTCCTGAAGCGTCCAGTCGACTAACGCCCCAGCGGCACTTTGCCCCCCTTCTGTCAGCCAGTAGCCTGGCAGCATGGCTGACCAGTACGGCCCCCATACACCAGGTGTATGAATTTCCTGCTCGCTGCACAGCATATGGCAATTTGACGTTCCGCTGATCAACGCCAACGTCCCCTCAGGCTCAACACCGGCAAGCGCTACTCCGCCCGCATGGGCATCAATCATTCCGCTGGCGACGACCACTGCAGTCGTCAGCCCCAGCGCCTGGGCCGCATCGGCGCTAAGCGTTCCAACGGCGGCGCCTGGCGGCAGGATCCGCGACGGGATTTTGCCCAACAAATCCGTTAGCTCAACAGCGTCAAGCAAAGAGTGGCTAAAGCGTTGTTCATGTGCCAGATAGTTCCATTTACACGTCAGCGTGCACAGACCAGCAACATCACAGGCGGTAGCTTTAGAGACCAGAAAGTCCGCCAGATCGTAGAAGCGATGCGCACTCTGCCAGGTGGCTGGAAAATGGTTTTTCAGCCACAGCACTTTAGGAAGCTCCATTTCGACGCTGACTTCACCGCCAACGTAGCGCAGAGCCGGATCCTGCGTGGCGTTTATACGTTGCGTCTCCTGCGCCGCACGATGATCCATCCACATGATGATGTTATGGTCCGATGGTTCGCCTGGTGAAACTGCCAGACCCCGCCCCTGTTCATCCAGTGCCACCAATGAACAGGTGGCATCAAATCCCAATGCGCGAATCTCCTCAATGCGAACCCCGGATGACGACACCGCCTCCTTCACTGCATGGCAAACCTGCTGCCAGATTTCTGCAGATGACTGCTCAACCCGCTCAGGACCGGGTCGAAACTGCGAGATGGCATATGTCGCAAAAGCCAGCCGTTTGCCACTGGCATCAAAGACACCAGCCCTGACGCTGGCGGAACCGACATCCACACCGAGGAAATATCCACTGCCCATAGTAACTCCCTGACGCTGGCGAATGATGGGGCGAGCACTTCGCCCCAACGGTGTTATTTTTTACCGAATGGGTGTAACAGCTTGTCAATTTCCGGGGTGTCAATGTTCTTCGCATTAACGAATTTAACCGGAATATCAATTTCTTTCGGTACAGACTGACCCGATACCGCTGCATTTAGTGTCTTGATACCCTGGTAGCCAATCTGATAAGCGTCCTGCACGACAAAGCCCTGAATGACCCCAGACTTCAGGAAAGCAATGATTGCCTCGGTGCTATCAAAACCAATCACTTTCACTTTACCTTTCAGGTTTTGACTATCAATGGCGTTTGCTACGCCCAGCGTTGAGCCTTCATTGGTGCCATAAATCCCTGCGATATCAGGGTTGGCCTGGATCATATCGATGGTTTTATCCATCGCTTTTTGCGGATCGCCATCGCTGTACTGGACCGGTAGCACCTGGATTTCCGGGTATTTCTCCTTCATGCGGGCAATAAATCCTTCCGAACGCTCAATCGCTGAGGAGGTCCCCGCTACGTGAGCAATAATGCCCACTTTACCTTTGCTACCCACTTCCGCTGCCAGTGCATCCGCCGCTTCAGCACCGGCTTTACGGTTATTCGTGGCGACAAAGCTCACTGGGATATCGGAATTCACGCCGGAGTCAAACGTCACAACTTTAATGCCGCGTGAATTTGCGGTCTCAACTAATGGCGCCAGCGCATTGGCATCTAACGCTGCCAGCAATAGCCCATTGGGTTTTTGCGCCATCGCGTTTTCAACTAGCTGAATCTGCTCGGCAATCTGAGTTTCATCCGCCGGGCCAACATAGCTGGTTTTATCACCCGACTCTTTTGCTGCCGCTTCCGTCCCCATTTTTACGGTTTGCCAGAATTCATGCTGGAAACCTTTACTGACCACCGGAAGGTTCATATCTTTAGCCAATACGCTGGATGTCATACAGGCCAGCAGGGATAACGCATAGACAAAATTCCTGGTTCTCATTGTTTTACTCCGTTCTGAGTGAGTCACCCTAAACGTCAGGGTTATGATGCCCCGTGACTTCCGGGAGCGTAAATCAACGAATTTTTTTGCGTAATGTATCGAGATAAACCGCAGCAATGACCACCACGCCCATGGCCACCATTTGCCAGAACTGGGAAACCCCCATCAGGTTCAGACCGTTTTTCAACACGCTCATAATGAATGCGCCGATGATAGTCCCGCCGATGGTGCCAATTCCCCCCATCAGGCTCGTACCGCCAATAACAACCGCTGCGATGGCTTCCAGTTCATAACCCACGCCAACCGTTGGCTGACCAGAGTTCAGACGTGAGGCCAGAATAACCCCGGCGATCCCGGTCAGCAGACCACAAAAGGCGTAGACGAAAATTTTGACGCGTTGAACTTTAATACCGGAAAGGTGTGCGGCCACCTCATTGCTACCCACAGCGTAAACATAGCGACCAATCACCGTTTTCTTCAGGATGTAGGCGGCGATTAGCGCCACCACCACCAGGTAAAAAACGGGATAAGGCAACACATCGAACAAACGTCCCTGGGCCAGCATTTTGAAGGTGGGGTAATCAGCGAAATAAATCGCACGACCATCTGTCATCACCATATTGATGCCTCTGACGGACATCATCAGGCCCAGCGTGGCGATAAAAGGCGGGATAGTCATTTTGGTGACCAGCAGACCATTGATATAGCCGCATAATCCACCGGCCAGCACCCCGGCCAGAATACATACGGGCAGAGGCAATCCCAGCGTGGCGCTGATGCCTACCGCAACACCCGAAAAGGCCACTACCGAGCCAAGAGAAAGGTCGATTCCTGACGTGATAATGACGAAGGTAACGCCAATCGCCATAATGCCAATCACTGAAGTTTGCAGAGCGATTGTCATGATGTTTTCAGTGTTAAAGAAAAATGGCGAACCAAAGCTAAAAAATATTACTAAAATAATCAGACTCAAAAGCGGTGCAAGGCGCATTAAAAGTTCTTTGTTAATTTTTATTTTCTTATTATTGCTGTCTGAAGAGGTTACAGAGATAGTCATAAATTAGTCCTCTAACGTCGCATATTGCATGATTTTTTCTTGTGTGGCGTCATCAGAAGCTAACTCCCCGGTAATACGTCCATTACGCATCACTAAAATGCGATCGCACATACCCAGCACTTCCGGTAATTCAGAGGAGATCATGATAATTGACTTCCCTTTGGCCACCAGTCGATTCATTAATTCATAAATCTCAAGTTTGGCACCCACATCAATACCGCGAGTGGGTTCATCAAAGATGAGAATATCGGTGTCTTTACACACCCATCTGGCAATAATAATTTTCTGCTGATTACCACCACTTAAATTCAGAGCAGCCTGTTCTAAATGTGGTGTTTTAATGCGTAGGGCTTTCACCTGTTCTTCGCTGGTTTTCTGACAACGTTTGCTGTCCACGTTGCCATAACGATCGGAATACTCAGGATAATTGCCCAACATAATATTGCGCTCAACGGACAGTCCTAATGCCAACCCCTCTTTTTTCCTGTCCTCGGTTAAATAGCTGATACCCTGTTTGATAGCATCAGGAATATCTTTAATTACCGTCACGTTACCGTTCAGCTTGAGGGTTCCGCCATCAATGGGATCCGCACCAAAAATCGCCCGCGCCAGCTCAGTACGTCCTGCCCCCATCAGACCGGCGAAGCCCAAAATTTCGCCCTGATACAGAGTGAAATCAATATTGTTCAATACGCCATTGCGCGTCAGACCGCTTACTTCCAACACCGGCTTGCGTTGAGCCAAAGGTTCGCGGCGAGGATAGATATTGCCAAGATCGCGCCCAACCATCATGGCAATCAGATCGCTAATTTTAACCGCATCATAATCCACAGTGGCAATAAACTGGCCATCCCGCATCACCGTCGCGCGATCGGCGATCAGCGCCAGTTCCTCTAACCTGTGCGAGATATAAACAATGCCCGTTCCCTGTTCTTTCAGCAAACGAGTTACCTGAAATAAGCTGTCAATTTCCGTTTCAGTTAGCGCTGCCGTCGGTTCATCCATAATAAGAATCTTGGCATTCACCGATATCGCTTTAGCAATCTCAACCATTTGTTGTTGCGCGACGGTCAGATCGGCCACCAGCGTTTCTGGAGAGATATTCAGGTTTAATTTTTGCAAAATATCGATAGCTGCCTGTCGCTGTTGTTTTTCATCCAGACGCCAGCGATTATTTTTGCAAAACTCCCTGCCAATAAATATATTTTCTTCCACCGTGAGTTCAGGGAAAAGGTTAAACTCCTGGTGAATGATGGTGATACCTGCGCTTTGTGCACTCAACGGATTCGCAAAAGTAACAGGTTGTCCCTCAAAAATAATATCCCCTTCATCAGGCTGATAAACACCGGATAAAATCTTCATCAACGTAGACTTTCCTGCGCCATTCTCACCCAGCAGCGCATGAACCTCTCCTTTGCGTAAAGCAAAATCCACATTACTCAACGCTAATACGCCGGGAAAACGTTTCGTAATATGACTCATCTGTAAAAATGTTTCAGACATTGCTGCTTTCCTCAATATACAGAAACTGCAATCAGTGAATCAGGCGCAAAACGTTGCCAGGAAGCCATCGTCACCGTTAATGCGAATACTACCTATAAGTTCATATGCGTTTTATCAATCATGCTAACTCGAGTTAGCGAAGTGCCTTTTAAAGCTATTTTAGCTACTCAAAATAGCCAAATCATTTGGTTTAAAACTGTGACGCTGAACAGACAATTTATTACAACCAATTAATTTAAAAAGGATTTATTGAAAATACCCGTCCTGGTTTATTTGACGCAGATCGAATTTTAACCACTTCTCGTGAAGCCTCTCACAGTTCCACAACAAAAAAGTTGTGCAAAAAACTCTCTAATACCTAAGCTAACTCGAGTTAGCAAAAATGGGTTATTCAGCCAACTGCGACGGTGGTGTTCAACATCCGCTTTTGCAGCACGGCATAAAGTGAGATGAGGAACCTCGAATGAACAAAAATAGCTTACCGAAAATTGGAATTCGTCCGGTGATTGATGGGCGCCGTATGGGTGTTCGTGAATCGCTCGAAGAGCAAACCATGAATATGGCCAAAGCCACTGCTGCGCTGATCACAGAGAAACTTCGTCACGCCAGTGGCGCACAAATTGAATGTGTGATTGCCGACACTTGCATTGCCGGGATGGCTGAATCTGCCGCCTGTGAAGAAAAATTCAGCAGCCTGAACGTAGGCGTGACGATTACTGTTACCCCATGCTGGTGCTACGGTAGCGAAACCATCGACATGGATCCGATGCGCCCAAAAGCTATCTGGGGCTTTAACGGAACAGAACGTCCCGGCGCAGTTTATCTGGCCGCAGCATTGGCTGCGCATAATCAAAAAGGACTTCCCGCCTTCTCTATTTACGGCCATGACGTACAGGATGCCGGCGATACCACGATCCCTGCCGATGTTGAAGAAAAATTGCTGCGCTTTGCCCGCGCGGGCCTGGCGGTTGCCAGTATGAAAGGCAAAAGCTACCTGTCCGTAGGCGGTGTTTCAATGGGCATTGCCGGCTCGATTGTCGATCATAACTTCTTTGAATCCTGGCTGGGAATGAAGGTTCAACCCGTTGATATGACCGAACTGCGTCGTCGCATCGACCAAAAAATCTATGACGAAGCTGAGCTGGAAATGGCGCTGGCGTGGGCGGATAAAAACTTCCGCTACGGTGAAGATCAGAACGCACAGCAATATAAGCGTAACGCAGAGCAGAGCCGTGCGGTGCTGAAAGAGAGCCTGCTGATGGCCATGTGCATTCGCGACATGATGCAGGGTAACCAGAAACTGGCAGACAAAGGTCGGGTTGAAGAGTCGCTGGGGTACAACGCGATTGCCGCAGGCTTCCAGGGCCAGCGTCACTGGACCGATCAATACCCGAATGGCGATACCGCCGAAGCACTGCTCAACAGCTCCTTTGACTGGAACGGCATTCGCGAACCGTTCGTTGTCGCCACCGAAAACGACAGCCTGAACGGCGTGGCGATGCTGTTTGGTCATCAACTCACCGGCACAGCGCAGGTCTTTGCCGATGTGCGCACCTACTGGTCGCCAGAGGCGGTTGAACGCGTCACAGGTAAACCGCTAACCGGCCTTGCTGAGCACGGTATTATTCACCTGATTAACTCCGGCTCGGCAGCGCTGGATGGCTCCTGCAAACAGCGCGACGGCGAAGGGAAACCGACCATGAAGCCGCACTGGGAAATCTCACAGAAAGAGGCGGATGATTGCCTGGCGGCTACCGAATGGTGTCCGGCTATTCACGAATACTTCCGCGGCGGCGGCTATTCTTCTCGCTTCCTGACCGAGGGCGGCGTGCCGTTCACCATGACCCGCATCAACATCATCAAAGGCCTGGGCCCGGTGCTGCAAATCGCGGAAGGCTGGAGCGTGGAATTGCCGAAAGAGATGCACGACCAGCTTGATGCGCGCACCAACTCCACCTGGCCAACCACCTGGTTTGCCCCGCGCTTAACCGGTACAGGCCCGTTCAGCGATGTCTATTCCGTCATGGCTAACTGGGGCGCAAACCACGGCGTACTGACGATTGGTCACGTGGGCGCGGACTTTATTACGCTCGCCGCCATGTTGCGTATCCCGGTTTGTATGCACAACGTGGAAGACGAAAAAATTTACCGCCCTTCAGCCTGGGCAGCCCATGGTATGGATATGGAAGGCCAGGATTATCGCGCCTGCCAGAACTACGGCCCGCTGTATAAGCGTTAATGCGACTCTGGCCCGGTGGCGCAAGCTTACCGGGCCTGCGCGGTGAATTTTGTAAGCCGGGTAAGCGCTGCGCCATCCGGCTACGTTTGGGGAGCGATTATGAAACAAGACGTTATCCTGGTTCTCGACTGTGGCGCGACCAACGTGCGGGCTATCGCCGTTGACCGACAGGGAAAGATTGTCGCCCGCGCAGCAACCCCGAACGCCAGTGACATCGCAACAGAAAACAGTACCTGGCATCAGTGGTCGCTGGAGGCCATTCTGCAACGCTTCGCCGATTGCTGTCAGCGCCTCTGCACGCAACTGGCCGCCTGCCATGTCCGCGGGATCGCCGTCACCACTTTTGGCGTAGACGGCGCGCTGGTTGATAAGAACGGCAAGCAGCTGTATCCGGTGATTAGCTGGAAATGTCCACGCACCGCAGCGGTGATGGAGAATATTCACCGCTACATATCACCGCAGCAATTGCAGGAAATTTCCGGCGTCGGCGCATTTAGTTTCAACACGCTGTATAAATTGGTGTGGCTGAAAGAAAACCATCCGCAATTTCTGGAGCAGGCGCACGCCTGGTTGTTTATCTCGTCGCTTATCAACCACCGTTTAACCGGCGAGTTCACTACAGATATCACCATGGCGGGCACCAGTCAGCTGCTGGACATCCGGCAGCGCGATTTTAGTCATGACATTTTGCAGGCTACGGGCATACCGCGCCGTCTGTTCCCGCGCCTGGTTGAAGCAGGCGAACAGATTGGGGTTTTGCAACCAGAGGCTGCCAGCTTGCTCGGGCTTACGGCGGGAATTCCGGTCATCTCTGCCGGACACGACACGCAGTTTGCGCTATTTGGCGCTGGAGCCCAACCAGATGAACCGGTGCTCTCTTC
This sequence comes from Citrobacter sp. Cb031, assembly GCF_030336725.1. Classification (NCBI taxonomy): domain Bacteria; kingdom Pseudomonadati; phylum Pseudomonadota; class Gammaproteobacteria; order Enterobacterales; family Enterobacteriaceae; genus Citrobacter; species Citrobacter sp. Cb031. The sequence goes on along the minus strand of NZ_JAOWDA010000035.1, from coordinate 182,180 downwards.
CGGCACATGGGAAATTCTGATGGTGCGCAGTGCGCAGGTGGATACCTCCCAGCTCAGCCAATATGCGGGTTCCACTTGTGAGCTGGATAGCCAGGCTGGACTGAATAACCCCGGCATGCAGTGGCTGGCTTCCGGTGTACTCGAGTGGGTGCGTAAGCTGCTGTGGACTGCCGACACCCCCTGGCAGACGCTGATTGACGAAGCCAGGGCCATCCCGGCAGGCGCCGAAGGCGTGAAGATGCACTGCGACCTGCTGGCCTGTCAGAATGCGGGCTGGCAAGGGGTTACGCTCAATACCACCCGTGGGCACTTTTATCGCGCCGCGCTGGAAGGACTGACAGAACAGCTGCAGCGAAACCTCCATACGCTGGAAAAAATCGGTCATTTCCAGGCCACAGAACTGCTATTGGTTGGTGGGGGAAGCCGCAACGCGTTGTGGAATCAGATCAAAGCGAATGTGCTCGGGATACCTGTCAAAGTGCTGGATGACGCCGAAACCACCGTGGCAGGTGCCACAATGTTTGCGTGGTCGGGCATTGGGGAATTTGCCTCACCGGAACAGGCACGCGGGCAGGTACGCTACCAGTACCGTTACTTCTATCCGCAAACCGAATCCGAACTAACAGGAGTTGAGTAACATGCTCAAAACAATATCTCCCTTAATTTCGCCCGACCTGCTGAAGGTGCTGGCTGAGATGGGGCACGGCGATGAGATTATATTTTCCGATGCCCACTTCCCGGCCCACAGCATGGGACCGCAGGTTATCCGCGCCGACGGTCTATTGGTCAGCGACCTGCTACAGGCGATTATTCCGCTCTTTGAACTGGACAGCTATGCCCCACCGCTGGTGATGATGGCGGCTGTTGAAGGCGATGCCCTCGATCCTGACGTCGAGACCCGCTATCGTCAGGCGCTTTCACTGCAAACCCCCTGCCCGGACATCACGCGTATTGACCGCTATACCTTCTATGAACGCGCGCAACAGGCGTTTGCTATCGTTATCACAGGAGAGCGGGCAAAGTACGGGAATATTCTATTAAAAAAAGGAGTAACCCCGTAATCTCTGGTCTGAATGCCCGTCAGCTACGGGCATTCATCATAAAATGAGGATCAGAACATGAAAGCGGCGCGCCAGCAGGCGATCGTAGATCTGCTTACCAACCACAAAAATCTGACAACCGAAACCCTTGCTTTGCAACTTAAGGTCAGCAAAGAGACCATCCGCCGCGATCTCAGCGAGCTACAAGCCCAGGGAAAAGTGCTGCGCAATCACGGGCGGGCCAAAGTGATTCATCGGGAAAATCAGGACAGCGGCGACCCGTTTCATATGCGACTCAAAAGCCACTATGCCCACAAAGCGAATATTGCCCGCGAAGCGCTGGCATGGATCGAAGAAGGTATGGTGATAGCCCTGGACGCCAGCTCAACGTGCTGGTACCTGGCGCGACAGTTACCGGACATCAACATTCACGTCTTTACCAACAGCCAGCCCATTTGCCAGGAATTGGCTAAACGCGAACACCTTCAGCTCATCAGCTCCGGCGGTCGCCTTGAGCGTAAATACGGTTGCTATGTTAACCCCTCGCTCATCTCGCAGCTCAAACCACTCGAGATCGATCTGTTTATTTTTTCCTGCGCAGGGATCGACAGCGACGGCGCACTCTGGGACTCTAACGCGACCAATGCCGACTTCAAGTCCATTCTGCTTAAGCGCGCAGCGCAGTCATTATTGCTGATCGATAAAAGTAAATTTAATCGTTCGGGAGAGGCCCGGATTGGGCATCTGGATGATGTGACGCATATTATTTCAGATACGCCGCTGATTGAAACAATGCAGGCCGGATGAGACATTTACGCCTTCATCCGGCCTGCAATTTTACCTTATCGCTCGTCGCGACGACCACCAACAGCAGCCCACAGGCGACGGACGTGCACGGTGACTTCTTCACGGTCATGATACAGCTGACGCGCCTGAATCTGGGCATTTACGCCATGCTCGTCAAGCTGTGCCTGAATATAAGCCAGGTTTTGCGACACCTCTTCGTAGCGTTTTTTCATCGGCAGCTTGAGGTTGAAGATAGTCTCTCGACACCAGCCGTTGACCAGCCATTGCGCCATCAGGGCGGCAACCTTCGCGGGCTTTTCCACCATGTCGCAAACCATCCACGAAATGTTATTGCGATTTGGCCGGTACTTAAATCCGTCTTCGCGCAGCCAGGTAACTTGTCCGGTATCCATCAGGCTTTGCGCCATCGGACCATTATCCACGGAGTAAACCCACATGTTGCGTTTAACCAGTTGATAGGTCCAACCGCCCGGGCATGCCCCTAAATCCACCGCATACATTCCGTTAGCCAGACGTTCATCCCACTCATCGGCAGGAATAAACACGTGCAGCGCTTCTTCCAGCTTCAGTGTTGAACGGCTCGGCGCATCGGCCGGGAACTTCAGACGCGGAATGCCCATGTAGAACGGGGAGTTATTGTCGGGCCAGGAATAGCCGGTATAGCAACAGCCTGGTGCGATAAAGAACACATGAACCACCGGACGTTTTGGCGTTTCATATTTTGCCAGCACGCCCGCTTCCCGCAGCGCCGCGCGCAGTGGTACGGTAAATTTACGGCAAAATTTAACCAACTCTTTGCTTTCATTGGTATCAGCAACTTCAACGCGCAGATCGCCGCCTTTCTCTACCACGCCCTGCAACATGCCGACAATCGGCGTAATGCGGTCTTCCGGCGGTAAATATTGCAGCAGTTCGCCCACCACAAACATTTGACGGGCAAAAATCAGCGAGCTAAACGGCAACTCTTTCACTAACTTTTCGGCATCGTCCTGCTGATAGCATTCGAAGATGACGTAACCCGCATTGTCTTTCACGCGGGCAAAACCGAAGATTTCCCGGCGTCCTGCTTTATCCGTAATTTCTGCGGCGCACTCTTTTTCAAAACCTGGGCGACACAACAATACAACCTTATTCATGGCTAACGCCCTTACGTTTCAATCGAATAGCGCCCACTAACATCAGCGCCCAGCCCACAAGGAAGCTGAAACCGCCGACGGGGGTAACAAACGCCCACAGGCGTAAATGCGAGAGCGCGAGGCAATACAGGCTGCCGCTAAACAGCACCGTTCCTAATGCCAAAAACACGCTACTCCAGTAAAACCAAATGCTAATGCGCCGCTGCATGGCGACGGCCAGGCCAAATATAGCCAGCGTATGGAACGCCTGATACTCGAGGCCAGTCTGGATCCACCCCATCTCAACGACACCGAGGGTTTTACTCAGAACATGTGCCCCAAAGGCGCCCAACGCCACAAAGATAAAGCCACTTACGGCGGCAAAAATCAGCATAAAACGGCTGGTCATGTGAATACCCTACGTAAATTATTGTTCATAACGAAAGCGGAATTTTTCTTGTTCCGTGGCCGCTTTCGCCAGAATCCACTGACGGAAGGCGGCTATTTTACCCAGTTCTGCCTGACTGTCATGACAAACCAGATAAAATGCGTTTTTGCTGACCAGAACATCATTAAACGGACAGACCAGACGTCCGGCTTCTATTTCGGATTGCGCCATGACGTTATTAGCCAATGCAATTCCCTGTCCATGGATAGCAGCCTGGAGCACCATGGCGCTATGGCTGAAGATGGGTCCCTGCTGTACGTTGATATGATTCAGGCCAAGCTGGCGCGTATAGGCTTGCCAGTCACGGCGTGACGCATCGTGCAATAATGTGTGTTTCGCCAGATCTTCGGGCGTCTTTAGCGGTTTATCACCGGTGAGTAATAGCGGCGAGCAGACCGGCAATAAATATTCTGCGTACAATTTTTCAACGCGCAGACCCGGCCAGTTGCCACGTCCGTAGAAAATCGCCACATCAACATCGTCAGCCAGTTTGTCTTCCTGACGGTCCACCGCCTGGATCCTGACATCGATTCCCGGATAAGCTGAGTTAAAGCTAGAGAGTCTGGGAACCATCCATTGGATTGCAAAACTGGGCAATAAACTCACAGTGAGCGCACCTTTTGCACTGCGTGCCTGAAGTTTACGCGTCGCGTCGGTTAATTGCGAAAAAATCTCTTTGATGTCGAGAAAGTAGCTTTGGCCTTCTTCCGTTAACAGCAAAGATCGATTGCGTCGACGAAACAGCTTCAGCCCCAGGAAATCCTCAAGTGACTTGATTTGATGACTTACTGCGGCCTGCGTCACAAAAAGCTCTTCTGCTGCGCGAGTAAAGCTTAAATGACGCGCTGCAGCATCAAAAACACGCAACGCATTTAGGGGTGGTAATCGTTTTGACATGACTTTTAGGCTTTGATGTTAAATGAATTTAACAATTAACCAACAGGTTGTAACCTATTAGTTTTTTTTATCTGAGCCATTATAAATTGTCCGTTGAGGTTCTACCAGCAAATACCTATAGTGGCGGCACTTCCTGAAGCCGGAACGAAAAGTTTTATCGGAATGCGTGTTCTGGTGGGCTTTTGGCTTACGGTTGTGATGTTGTGTTGTTGTGTTTGCAATTGGTCTGCGATTCAGACCATGGTAGCAAAGCTACCCTTTTTCACTTCCTGTACATTTACCCTGTCTGTCCATAGTGATTAATGTAGCACCGCCAAATTGCGGTGCTTTTTTTTGTCCGACTCTTAGTCGATGGACGACCGGTTAGTTATCCAGTTCTACCATCTCTTTCACATCGGTACGGTTAATCTGCTGTTTGTTGCCGTTAGCGTCTTTATACGAAATCATCCCCGTTTCATTGTCGGTCTGTGGCTTACCATCAGATACGATTGATCGACCATCATTGGTGTGCATCACGTAATTCGAACCAGAACAGGCGCTCAGGGCAAAAGTCAGCATACAAGCAGAGATAATTGCGGCAGTCTTTTTCATCTTTTTCTCCTTAAAGCGATTTATGCTATTAAAAACACACTCCGTAACAGGCTAAATTGCTCGCCTAACGGTATATAGCATAAGACACTGCGTGGACTTTGCCAGGATATCCAGAGTATTCCGATGGTTAGCACCCCCCTTGTATCAGCGCCCTTTTTGCGCCACGATCGGTTTACTGAACTGAGGAATACCATGAACGCTTTTAACCCCGCGCAGTTTCGCGCGCAATTTCCCGCACTCAACGATGCTGGCGTCTATCTCGACAGCGCTGCTACCGCACTGAAGCCGCAGGCAGTGATTGAGGCCACCCATCAGTTTTATAGCCTGAGCGCCGGGAACGTCCACCGCAGCCAGTTTGCCGAAGCACAGCGCCTGACCGCACGCTATGAAGCCGCGCGGGAAAAAGTCGCAAGCCTGATTAATGCGCCGGATGACAAAACAATCGTCTGGACCCGCGGTACGACGGAAGCGATCAACATGGTTGCCCAAAGCTATGCGCGACCGCGCTTACAACCGGGTGATGAGATTATCGTTAGCGCAGCAGAGCATCATGCCAACCTCGTGCCCTGGCTGATGGTGGCGGAGCAAACGGGGGCGAAGGTCGTCAGGCTGCCGCTTAACGCCCATTTATTGCCAGACGTTGAAAGCCTCGCGCAACTCATCACTCCACGCAGCCGCATTCTGGCGCTTGGGCAGATGTCGAACGTTACCGGCGGTTGCCCGGATCTGGCCCGCGCCATTACGCTCGCCCATGCGGCTGGCATGGTGGTGATGGTGGATGGTGCCCAGGGGATTGTCCATTTCCCCGCCGACGTACAGCAATTAGACATTGATTTCTATGCGTTCTCGGGCCACAAGCTGTATGGCCCCACCGGCATTGGCGTGCTGTACGGTAAACCGGAACTGCTGGATGCCATGTCTCCCTGGCTCGGTGGCGGTAAAATGATTAGCGAAGTCAGTTTTGACGGTTTCACCACCCAGGCTGCTCCATGGAAGCTGGAGGCCGGTACGCCTAACGTTGCTGGCGTTATCGGACTAAGCGCGGCGCTCGAATGGCTGGCGGACGTTGACGTGGTGCAGGCCGAAAACTGGAGCCGGGGTCTGGCGACGTTGGCAGAAGATGCACTGGCGAAACGCCCCGGCTTTCGCTCCTTCCGCTGCCAGGACTCCAGTCTGTTAGCCTTTGATTTCGCAGGCGTTCATCACAGCGACATGGTGACGTTGCTGGCCGAATATGGCATTGCACTGCGTGCAGGACAACACTGTGCGCAACCGCTGCTGGCAGAACTGGGCGTATCCGGGACGCTACGCGCCTCATTTGCACCTTATAATACGCAAAGTGATGTAGATGCGTTGGTCGCAGCCGTTGACCGCGCGCTGGAAATATTGGTGGATTAATGACAAGCCCTCTGTTCGCCGGACACCCGTTTGGCACAACCGTAACGGAAGAGACGTTACGCAATACCTTTACCCCGCTCACCCAGTGGGAAGATAAATATCGCCAGCTGATTCTGCTGGGTAAGCAGTTGCCAGCGCTTCCGGATTCGCTAAAGGCACAGGCCAAAGAGATCGCGGGCTGCGAAAACCGCGTTTGGCTGGGGCATACCCTTCATGAGAATGGTACTTTGCATTTCTTCGGCGACAGCGAAGGTCGCATTGTACGCGGGCTGCTGGCGGTATTACTCACGGCGGTTGAAGGTAAAACCGCAGCCGAGTTACTGGCGCATTCGCCTATGGCATTATTTGACGAGCTAGGTTTACGCGCGCAGCTCAGCGCCTCGCGTACCCAGGGGCTGCATGCTCTGAACGAGGCGATTCTTGAGGCTGCCCGACAGGTTTGAGGGTTGCCGGATGGCGACGCGAACGCGCCTTATCCGGCACAACACACTCAACTCTGGCGCGCCGCTTTCGCCATCATCTTCTTCAGCGCATGTGAGACGGCAACAAAGCCAAAGGTGGCGGTCACCATAGTGGCCGCGCCAAAACCGGATGCGCAATCCATGCGCTTCGGCCCTTCCGCCGTCGCTTTCATCGCACATACCGAGCCATCTGCCTGCGGGTAAACCAGCGCTTCGGTCGAGAACACACAGTCCACGCCCAGCTTGCCTTTGCTGTTTTTCACCACGCCAAAATCGCTTTTCAGTCGCTCGCGTAGCTTGGCTGCCAGCGGATCCTGGATAGTTTTTGCCAAATCAACGACCTGTATCTGCGTCGGGTCGATCTGCCCTCCCGCACCACCGGTGGTCACCAGCGGAATTTTGTTACGTCGACACCAGGCGATCAGTGCCGCTTTTGGGCGCACGCTATCAATCGCATCAATGACATACGAATAACCCGCACTCATATACTCAGCAACATTATCCGGCGTGACAAAATCATCGACTACGTTCACCCGGCACTCCGGGTTAATCTGGCGGATACGTTCAGCCATCACTTCAGCTTTTGCCAGGCCGACGTTATCGCGCAGAGCATGGATCTGGCGATTAGTATTGGTGACGCACACATCATCCATATCGATGAGCGTGATGGCGCCAATACCGGTACGCGCCAGCGCTTCCGCCGCCCACGACCCTACCCCGCCAATCCCGACCACGCAAACGTGCGATTGGGCAAACAACTGCAGCGCATTTTCGCCATACAGACGCGCCGTACCGCCAAAACGCTGGCGCCAGGCATCACTGATAACCACAGACATAACACCTCAAATTCATTAATATCGAGCGCCATCCGGCTATTAACCGCTGAACACGTTACCCGTACCCGGCGCTGTTTTCAGTACCCACACGCGACCGTAGTGATTATACCACCCCGCACGGTGTCCGGCGTCAGCACCAATGCCTTGATAGATATCGAAGTGTTGCCCTTTAATAGCGCCACCCACATCTAACGCCACCATCAGACGCAGTTCGTACTGGCCGGTAAACTTGCCGTTATTGTCCAGTAACGGGACTTCCGCCAGCAATGTTGTGCCCGCCGGAATGATACTGCGGTCAGAAGCCACAGACGCGCGGCCAATCAACGGTACTGCGCTGGCCCCTTTGACCGGTGCAAAAGATTGCGGTTTAAAGAAGACAAACGATGGGTTCTGCTCCAACAGCTCACGCACCTCGGCTTCGCTGTGCGTTTCACCCCAATGGCGAATAGCCTGCATCGACATATCTTCTTTTTTCACTTCGCCACGATCGATAAGCACCTTACCGATGCTGCGATAGGCGTGGCCGTTTTTCCCGGAATAGCTAAAGAAGTTAAGCGGACTGCCATCGCCAAAATCGATGTAACCACTGCCCTGCACATCCATAATGAAGTTATCCATCAGGGAGTTGCTGTACGCCAGAATGTAGTTGTCGCTCAGCGCGCCCGCGTAAATCTCGGCACGGCTTGGTAAGCGCCCACGTTTTGGCGGCATGCGATAGATAGGATACTGAAACTCGCCCTGGCGCGTATGGCGCGCCTGAATAACCGGCGTGTAGTAACCGGTAAACTGGACGTTACCGTAGTTGTCCGCCCCTTCCATTTGCCAGGCATCAATACCAAACTGGCGCATACTGCGCGTATCACCGCCCGCACGTAACCACTGCTGGATAGCGTTGTAAACGTTGCTCTGGTTGCCGTACAAACGTGGCGAAGCGTTGCGAATTTGATTAACCTGCTCGGCGAAATCACCGGCATTGATTGGTGCGCCAACCGCATCAGGCTGGTTCACCAGTGAGAAAGGCTGGGTAAATTTCCCGTCTTTATACTGCTGCCCACGATCGGTGGGTTTTGAGGAACACGCGGCGAGCATCGCGACGACTGCTCCCGCCAGAAGATATTTTGCCCAACGTCCTTTCATTGTTCTCGTCTTATGTTGCCTGAATGCGAGACGAAGATAACAAACCCCCGAACCTAATGAAATGCGTATACATACCCGAACGCAAATTTTGAGCAAAAAACAATCCAGAATGCGTTGTTTTTGTTCATTTTCACCTTAAAAACGTGATCAAGGTGAAAAAAGGGTTGCATGAAAATGCGAGCAGAGTATAGTGCGCATCCACGGACGCGGGGTGGAGCAGCTTGGTAGCTCGTCGGGCTCATAACCCGAAGGTCGTCAGTTCAAATCTGGCCCCCGCAACCAATTAAAATTTGATGAAATAAAAGCAGTACGGTGACGCGGGGTGGAGCAGCCTGGTAGCTCGTCGGGCTCATAACCCGAAGGTCGTCAGTTCAAATCTGGCCCCCGCAACCAATCAAATTTGATAAAATATAAAGCAGTACGGTGACGCGGGGTGGAGCAGCCTGGTAGCTCGTCGGGCTCATAACCCGAAGGTCGTCGGTTCAAATCCGGCCCCCGCAACCAACATTATAAACACCCTAAAGGGTGTTTTTTTGTATCTGCGGTCCATAAAAAAAGCGCTTTTCAGCGCTTTTTTGTTATCCCCTTCTCGCCAGCGTCGCGCCATCGGCAAAGTAGGCTTTGATCCCCGCCAGAATCGACTCTGCAACTTCCTGCTGGAAGGTCGCAGTTTTGAGCTTACGCTCTTCCTCAACGTTACTGATAAATGCGGTTTCCACCAGAATAGACGGAATATCCGGCGCTTTAAGTACCGCAAACCCGGCTTGTTCAACCTGGTTCTTATGCAGATTGTTAACTTTACCGAGCTTATTCAATACCGCTTTACCAAACTTCAGGCTGTCGGCGATGGTCAGCGATTGCACCATATCAAACATGGTATGGTCGACGTAGCGATCGCCGCTCTTGCTGACGCCGCCAATCAAATCCGAGGCGTTCTGAGTTTGCGCCAGATATTTCGCGGCGGTGCTGGTCGCCCCTTTAGTCGAGAGCGCAAATACCGACGAACCTCTGGGCTGTCGACTGGTAAATGCATCGGCGTGAATAGAGACAAACAGGTCTGCACGCTGCTTCTGCGCTTTCGCCACGCGGACTTTAAGCGGAATGAAGATATCTTCATTTCGCGTCATAAAGACCTTCATGTTGCCCTCTTTCTCTATGAGGGCTCGCAGGCGTCGGGCAATCTGCAGCACCACATCTTTTTCACGCGTCTTGTATTTCCCCACCGCACCGGAGTCCTCTCCGCCATGCCCTGGGTCGAGCATAATGACAATGGGGCGATCGCGCCCCGCTTTACCCGGCTGTGGGCCACTTTGCGCAGGCGGCACCTGTTTGTCCAGATCGCCCTTGTTGTATTCTTCCAGCAACGCCAGCAGCGGATCCTGAACATCCTGGGCATTCGCAGGATAGAGATCCATCACCAGACGTTCTTTAAAGCCTGCCACCGGAGCCAGCGCAAAAAGTTGCGGCTTCACATTCTGTTTCAGCTCGAACACCATCCGCACGGTCTGTGGGTCAAACTGCCCGACGCGCGCCGATTTAATATACGGATCGTCAGGACGGATCTGCGCACCCATGCCCTTGAGCACCGAGTTCAAATTAACGCCTTCAATATCCACAACCACACGCTCAGGATTACTCAGGGCAAACTGTTTGTATTTCAGCAGACGGTTAGATTCTACCGTGACGCGGGTATAGCTGGACGCTGGCCAGACACGTACGGCAACGACCTGACTCATGGCAGCCAGACCAACCTGGCTGACGCTTAAAAGCCACATAGCACCCGCACCTTTCAGTAAACGGCGGCGACTGATTGCTGAATTGGATCCCGACATGCTTCTCCCGAGCAAAAAGAAATCTTTATTGAGGTAATACGTAAAACGTCTGAATTGACCGGAAACTTTAGCGAATGACGCATAATCTGTCATCTATAAAAGGGTAAACATTCTTTTTATATTCACGGCATTACTGAGAAAAATCTTCGGCATGGGTAAAAATTACGCTTGCGCACAGCGCCAAAACAGAATAAAAATACACAAATTACGAATAATCATGCAGCGAGGGTGTGCCGTGGTGAAGGAGCGTAGAACCGAACTGGTACAGGGATTCCGCCATTCTGTTCCCTATATCAATACCCATCGGGGAAAGACGTTTGTCATTATGCTGGGCGGCGAAGCCATCGAGCATGAAAACTTTTCCAGTATCGTCAATGACATTGGCCTTCTTCATAGCCTCGGCATCCGCCTTGTCGTGGTCTATGGCGCACGACCGCAGATTGATGCCAATCTTGCGGCACATCATCATGAACCGGTGTACCACAAGAATACGCGCGTTACCGACGCTAAAACCCTGGAGCTGGTCAAACAGGCGGCAGGGTTACTTCAGCTTGATATTACCGCCCGCCTGTCAATGAGCCTGAATAATACGCCATTGCAGGGGGCGCACATCAATGTGGTCAGCGGTAATTTTATTATCTCCCAGCCGCTGGGCGTTGATGACGGCGTGGATTACTGCCATAGCGGACGTATTCGTCGTATTGATGAAGATGCCATTCACCGGCAGTTAGACAGTGGTGCGATTGTGCTGATGGGCCCGGTCGCCGTTTCCGTCACCGGTGAGAGCTTTAACCTGACTTCAGAAGAGGTCGCCACGCAGTTGGCTATCAAACTGAAGGCAGAGAAAATGATCGGCTTTTGCTCCTCTCAGGGCGTCACCAACGATGATGGCGATATTATTTCCGAGCTGTTTCCTAACGAAGCCCAGGCGCGCGTTGAGTTGCAGGAAGAGAAAGGCGATTACAGCTCCGGCACAGTGCGCTTCCTGCGTGGGGCAGTGAAAGCCTGTCGCAGTGGGGTACGGCGCTGCCATCTGATCAGCTATCAGGAAGATGGCGCATTGCTGCAGGAACTGTTCTCCCGTGACGGGATCGGTACGCAGATCGTAATGGAAAGCGCCGAGCAGATCCGCCGCGCTACCATTAACGATATCGGCGGGATTCTGGAGCTGATCCGCCCGCTGGAGCAGCAAGGCATTCTGGTACGTCGCTCCCGCGAACAACTGGAAATGGAGATCGACAAATTCACGATTATTCAGCGCGATAACCTGACCATCGCCTGCGCCGCTCTGTACCCTTTCCCGGAGGAGAGAATTGGCGAAATGGCGTGCGTGGCGGTGCATCCGGACTACCGTAGCTCATCGCGCGGGGAAGTATTGCTGGAGCGGATCGCCGCGCAGGCCCGGCAAATGGGACTGAGCAAACTGTTCGTGCTGACCACGCGCAGCATCCACTGGTTCCAGGAACGTGGTTTCACGCCGGTGGATATCGACCTGCTGCCGGAAAGCAAGAAAGAGATGTACAACTATCAGCGGCGGTCAAAGGTGCTGATGGCGGATTTGGGGTAGTGGTCGTTGCCGGATGCGGTATAAATGCCTTATCCGGCAACGAATTTTATTGATTAAACAACGCCGACAATCCGCTGCGACGTTCGGTGCGGGTGGCAATGGCGTTACTTAATATCCGCTCATCGGCATACAGTGACAGACGCCGGCGCGCGCGGGTGACGGCGGTATAGACCAGCTCGCGGGTAACCACGGGTGAATGCTGGCTGGGTAAAATCAACGCCGCATGGTCAAACTCAGATCCCTGCGATTTGTGCACGGTCATCGCCCAGGTGGTTTCATGTTCAGGTAAGCGACTGGGCTGGACTGATTTGATAGAACCGTCCGGCAGCGCAAACCACACCCTCAGGCCCTGTCCACGATCGAGGGCAATGCCGATATCACCGTTAAATAATCCCAGCGAACTGTCATTGCGCGCGATCATCACCGGCCTTCCCTCATACCAGCGGCTATGCGTTGAACGATGAATTTTACGTTTTTGCGCCATCACCTGCTCAAGGCGTTCATTCAAACCACCCACGCCAAACGGACCTTCACGCAGGGCACACAACAGCTGATACTCATTGAAGGCCTGAATGACGGCATCCGGCTCAGCGCCCTCTCTCAGTAAATCCAGATAGTGCCCATAACCCGCCAGCGCCTCATCCAACATCGCGGCGTAATCTTCGCTGCTATGTAGCGTGCGTTTTTCGATGTCGCTAAACCCCTGCTGGAAGACCGTTTTTAGCGCGGCTTTGTCACCACGATTAATCGCAGCAGCCAACTGACCGATTCCGGAATCGCTACCGAAACGGTAACTCTTTTGCAGCAGACACAAACTGTCGCGCAAAGCGGCGGCCTGAGTTCCCGGACCTGCCGGAATAGCGCTTCCGGTCAGACGACTGAGCTGGCGGGCGCGTTCCGGGGTAAACCCGTCACCGACGAAAGCACAGATATCCCCCAGCACCGCCCCCGCTTCGACGGAAGCGAGCTGGTCACGATCGCCAAGAAAAATCACCCGCCCGTGCGGCGGCAGCGCATCGATAAGGCGCGACATCATCGGCAAATCAATCATCGAGGCTTCATCCACCACCAGCACATCCAGATGCAGCGGGTTTCCCGCATGATGACGCAGGCGCTGACTGCCTGGCTGAGCGCCTAATAATCGATGCAACGTACTGGCGTCATCGGGTATGCGTTTCTTTTGCTCTTCGGTTAACGGCAGTTCTCGTAGCGCTGCGCCCAGCGAGGCAGTCAGGCGCGCTGCCGCCTTTCCAGTAGGAGCCGCCAGACGAATACGGCAGCGTTCCCCCTCCGCCATCTGAATCAACGCCGCCAAAAGCCTCGCAACTGTTGTCGTTTTTCCGGTCCCCGGCCCGCCGGAGATCACCGATATACGACGGGTCAACGCCACCGCAGCGGCCACTTTTTGCCAGTTAACACCTTCCGCTGGTGGAAACAACGCCGCCAGCGTGTGGGTAAGCCGTTGTTCATCCACCTCAATGGCGTGGTTAACTTCACTGAAAAAGCGAGCCACCGCCCGTTCGTTATGCCACATCCGGTTCAGATACAAGCGATCGCCGTGCAGCACCAGCGGCGTGGGTTGCTCACCACGGCTTACCGCCCCGGAGGCCAGCAGACATTCCGTCCAGTCTTCTGGCTCCCCCACTTCAGCGAGCCAGGCGCTTAAAAGGGGATGGGCATCCTCGCTCAGGGATAACCGCGAAAGTGGTAAGCAGACGTGCCCTTCTCCTGCTTCACGACTGAGCAACGCCGCCGCCAGCGCAACGGCAGGGTTGTCATTTCCGGCAACCGCCAGCGCAAACTGAGCATCCAGAGGCCGGAGCTGTTTTTGCTCCACAGCTTCCAGTAATCGTTTCTGGATTGTCATGACATCTCCTCCAGTGGCGCACCGACAAACATCTCGTCCATCAAGGCGATTAACTCCCCGTCAGGTCGGGTCGCGTAAATTCCCTGTTGCGGATTTTCACTGTCAATGCCACGCAAGAAGAGATAGATAACACCGCCAAAATGGCGTTCATAATCGTAATCAGCAATGCGATGGCGCAAGTAGCGATGCAGCGCCAGGGTATAAAGTTGATACTGCAGGTCGTAGCGATGCGCCTGCATGGCAGAGGCCATCGCCTGCTGCGTATACGCTGAGCTGTCTTCCCCCAGCCAGTTCGATTTGTAATCGAGAAGGTAATAACGCCCCTGGTGGCGGAAAACCAGGTCAATAAATCCTTTCAGCATGCCGCGTACCTGCATAAATTCCAACGCAGGGCACCCCGCGGAGAGCGGATCGTATTGGCGAATTAACGCATCAAGTTGGCTGGCCATCAGCGGCTGCGAAATCGGCAGGTAAAACTCCATCTCCACCTGTTTTTCACCCGCGGAAAGATGGCTCAAACTCACGCCCGTCTCGTTGAGAGGCGCCTGCAAAATGGCGTCCAGCCATTCGGTCAAAACCGGCGTCCAGTGCGCGTCATAACCGCCCAACGCAAGTTTTTCCTCGACCCAACGCGGATCTACCGGTTGAGTAAAGTCGAGATCTTCAAACAGGCTATGCAAGAATGTACCTGGCGAAGCGCCGCGCGGGAACTGATGCGGTGTAAGCCCTGACTCTTCAATAACCTCACCAACGCCTGCGGCATCAATATCCAGTCGCGGGATCAGATCCTGCGCGATTCCATGCCCACGCTGCTGCAGACCGGAATAACTGGTCACGCGCCAGCTATCGCCGGGCGTACGCTGCAGTATTTTCGCACTCAGTTCGCAGCTAACAGCCTGCGCAACTTGCCAGCGTTCACCGTCAGGCTGCGCAGGCGTCTGGCAGGCAATATCATCACTGCACAGCGCTTCAATCGCACTACGCAGACCCGCGGCATCCATCGGCTCACCTTTTTGCAACAGGCGACCAAGGGCGCTGTGATGTACATCGGTATCCCCTTTTTTATCGCCCCGACGTCGCACCAACGGCGCCACGCCAAGGCTGCAGTGCCATACCGAACGGGTTAGCGCGACATAGAGCAAACGCAGGTCTTCCGCCAGACGCTCCGCTTCAGCCAGCTCAACGCTCTCCTCGGCATCGCTGAGATCCAGCACGGCTTCAAAAGAGCTGCGATCGTGGTAGAAAGCCTGATCCTGGACGCGGAAATTCGTGATAAACGGCAGCCAGACCAGCGGATACTCCAGCCCTTTAGATTTATGGATAGTGACGATTTTGACCAGATGCTTGTCGCTTTCCAGCCTGAGCTGCTGGCTGGACGCGTTGCTGTCGGGTTCAAGAATATGCTGGGACAGCCAGCGCACCAGCGCATGATCGCTTTCCAGCTGCGAGCCCGCTTCCTGCAACAGTTCGCTGATATGTAAAATATCGGTCAGGCGGCGTTCGCCCCCCGCCGTCGCCAGCAGGTTTTCCGCAATCTGGCGGGTTGTCATCAGCGCGCGCAGCATCGGCATCACGCCGCGTTTATGCCAGATCTGACGATAGCCATCAAACTCTTCGACCACCGCATCCCAGGCATTTTCGTCGTTATTTAAGGCTTCAAGATCCTGCGCATTCAGCCCCATCATTGAGGTCGCCAGCGCGCTACGCAGCGTGTTCTCACGCTCCGGCGTCATCACCGCCTGCAGCACCCACAGCAACTCCCGCGCTTCCAGCGTTTCAAATACGCTGTCACGGTTGGAAAGGTAGACGGAGGGAATTGCCAGCTGCGTCAGCGCATCACGGACCAGTGCCGCCTCCTGGCGGCTACGAACCAGTACGCTGATATCCGACGCGCGTACCGGACTGGATGTTTTACCACTGACCAGTTGCGCAGCGCCTGACTGCCCGGCCTTAAGCCAGTCGCGAATTTGCGTGGCGCACACCTGGGCCATGTAGTTTTGATAATCGCCTACGCCGCAGCTTTCCCCTTCCATCAGCCACATGCTCATGGCTGGCTGTGTCTCACCGTGTAAAACAAACCGAAACGACTGGTTTTTTTCTGCAAATTTTACCGGGCTAAAGGGGATTTCGCGGAACATAAAGGCGTCATCCATCTGGCTGAAAAGCGTATTTACGCTATTGACCATGCCGGGGGCCGAACGCCAGTTGGTATCGAGCGTATAGTGTGCGCTGACCTCGCTGCGCGCCTTCATATAGGTGAAGATATCCGCGCCGCGGAACGCGTAAATCGCCTGTTTTGGGTCGCCAATCAGCAGCAGTGCGGTATCCGGCTGATGCTGCCAGATCCGGCGAAAAATACGGTACTGCTGCGGATCGGTATCCTGAAATTCATCGATCATCGCGACCGGAAAACGGGTACGGATAGCCGTCGCCAGCGCATCGCCGCTTTCACTGCGCAACGCCGCATCCAGACGGCTGAGCATATCGTCAAAGCCTAGCTCACCGCGGCGTCGTTTCTCCTCGGCAACCGCTGAACGGATCTCCGCCAGCGCCCGGGTGATCACCAGATCGCGGAGAGTTAACGGTTCGCTAAGCAGTTCATCAATAGCGACAAACAGCGGGTGCTGAGGGGTTATTCCGCCCGCTTTGGTGCGTTCTTCCAGAAAACGCTGAGAGAATTTCTCCAGCGCGTCAGGAAGCTGATAACTTTGGGTTTCTTCTTGCGCCCATGCACCGATCTTTTCGATCCACTTGCCCTGGTTACCACGATTAAATTTACGCCGGTCGATCCCGGAGGCTTCCAGCAGGCCATCCAGCTCATCAACGGAATCACGCCATTGCTGCTTGATCTGGTTAATGCGCGTGAGAATTTGTTCGTGCCGGGAAGCCAGCGTTTCGTCATCAGACGGCGGAGCCTTGATGACCGGCGCTTCCCCCTGCAGATAGCGATCGATGTCTCTCAGCAGAGCCTGAGGTCCTTTCCACGTTTCAAAAATCACCAGCGCAATGTCGCGGGGTAGCGGATAGCAGTGTCGACGCCAGAAGTCCGCACAGGCCTGATAGCGCAGCAGCGATTCATCTTCTATCAGTTGCTGTTCGAACAGCATGCCTGATTCAAAGGCGTTGAGACTGAGCATACGCTGACAAAAGCCGTGGATGGTAAACACCGCCGCTTCATCCATCTGTCTTTCAGCCAATAGCAGCCACTGAGCGGCCTGTTTTTTATCGGCGATTTCATCTAACAAACGGGCATATAGCGGGTTGTCGGTTGTTTCACGCAGGCAGGCAATTCGCAGTTCATGAATGTTGCTACGAATTCGACCACGCAACTCTTCGGTGGCCGCCTCGGTGAAGGTGACCACGAGCAGTTCTTCAACGGTCAGAGGACGAGGAAAGGCGGCAGAGCCGCCCAGTCCAAGCAGTAAACGTAAATACAGGGCGGCGATGGTAAAGGTTTTACCGGTGCCCGCAGAGGCTTCAATCAGGCGCTCGCCCGTCAGGGGCAAGCGCAGTGGATCAAGGGACTCAGCGGCATCATTCATTCTTATCACTCATCAGGGGTAAGGTTTGCTGCAACGCGCTGACTGTCTGCCACACTTTCCAGCCTTCCGGGTGCACATATTCTGCTTTCCCGTTCTGACTGCCGGAAACCTGTGACAGTATCGCCATGCCTTGCGGCTCAACCACCGCCTGATGGAAGAAGTCGGCAAGTTTTTGCGGCGTCAGCAGTTTAATCTGAGCCACTATTTTATCACGTGAATCGAAGCGCATATTGCCGCGATCAAAATCTTTGCTTAACTGTGAGGCTTCTTCCCCCAGCGTTTGCGGCGCCTGCAGCATTTGCGCAATAATCGCCTGCTGAATTTGCGCAAACTCTTCAGGTTTCATCGCCCGCAGCTTCGCTTCCGCCGTCGGGAAAAACGCTTTATAACGCTCCCAAAGATAAGACGGCTGCTTATCATTGCTTTGCAGCAGGAACCCCATTCCCCACTGACGGCCGATACTCATCGGGAAAGCAAATACAGCGTAGCCTAACTGCTCTTCAGTACGCAGTTGATTGTAGAACCACGGCTGAACAATCTGCCCTAACATGGCGCTGTAGGCTGAACTGGCGTATTCATCGTATCCGGTTGGCACAAATACCGCCGCCAGCGCGGAGTCCGTGCTACTGCCTGCTTTTTCAAAGATGACGGACTGCTTCTTGTCCACAACCACATCTTTATTGCGACACCACTGTGACCCGTTAGCGCCAAGCTGTTGTTGGATATCCCGCGCCATGGTCGTCGCCTGAGCGGCGCTCATATTACCAATTACCAGGAATTCAGGCCGCGCACCGGTTTTTAAGGCGTCGCGGTACGTCATCACCTCTTTCAGGGTGATGGAAGGCAGTAGCTTACGGCGCTCATCGCGTGAGAAGTACGGCACCTGAGAAAGCATTTGCACTGGCATAATTGCCTGATCGTAGGCTTTACCCTTCTCTGCAGAATCCATCATCTGGGCATACCAGGATTTCGCCTGTTCCAGCTGTTCATCCGTTGAGGTGTAGCTGAAATAGCCGCTCAGCAGCGCCTGAAAAAGCTGCGGCAGACGTTGGGTGTAGCCGTTGGCGTTAAGCATTAACCCATTGTTAGCGTTGGTAGAGAAACCAATTCCACCTACCGACGCCTGGTTGCTTAACTGATCGAGCGCAATCCCCGCCAGGTAATCGTTAAGTGCGAATAATACCTGGTTGCGAGCGCTGTCCATGGCCTTCGGGTTACGCAGGATCACGCTGACGTCAGCCTTCGGCTCACTGGCAAAATACTGGCTCGGCGCATACACCACGCGTAGATCCGGCTCATCAACGATCAGTTCCGGGTGCGCGTATTTTTTATCCGTTTTAATCAGCGTGAAATCATCCGGAATGTAGGGGTTCAACTCCGGTAACGACAGCGCAATGCCCTGCGCTTTTTGCTGCCAGTCGGCAAAGGTTTTGTCGCTGATTTTATCCACCTGGTAAGGCGCATCGACAAAATAAGCGGTTTTATTATGCGGTTCTTTCGCACTGATATACCAGATACGCGCATTCTGTGGCGTCATCATTGCCAGGCGTTGCTCAACGGCTTTCACATCGTACTGGTCGGCAATATTCACCGCATCCAGCGTATGTTCGACAGGAACGCGGATCATGGTATCAGCCAGCCATTCCACGTAGTCCATATCACGGGTGATGGAGGGATAACGGAAATCGAGATCCAGTACGTGCGCCAGTTCGTCAAAATAGCGTTTATCGACGCCTTTATCGCGTAACAGATTGAGATAACTGAAAATTGCCGCAACAACTTCATCGCGGTTCGCCAGCCCTTTGTCGGTTAACGTCGCGGAAATGGCTAACACGCCGCTGTTCCCATTGACCACCGGATCGGAATCCGCACGAATACCTTCAACCAGTCCCTGCTTTTGCAGCCAGTCAGACAACGTGCCAGGGCTACGATTACCAATCAGATAGGTCACCAGCTCATCGGTTTTACTGCGGAACTGCGCGCTGTTGTTATCGATACGAAACTCGACGCGCAGTACTTTACGCGGCATTGCCGGAACATAGTGGATGATGACGCCCTTTTGCGCCTCGGTGACTACCGGTACGGTAATTTCAGGCTTTGCGATATTTCTGTTCGGTACGCGTCCAAAGGTGTCAGCAGCTATCCGCGCCAGCTCTGGCAGCGGCTTATTGCTATAAATCACCGCCTTCATCAGGTTCGCGGAGTAGTACTTTTCATGAAATTTTTGTAATGCCTGCACCACCGGGTTTCCCGGTTTATCGCTTAATGTCTCGAGATTTCCGCCGGAGAAACGCGAACCAGGGTGCGCCGGGTTGATGGTCTCAGCACTCACCTGCGCCATACGCATCCCGTCTCGGGTACGCGCCAGCGTCAGCTCGGAGTTCACCGCGTTACGCTCACGATCGGCATATTTTTTATCCAGCAACGGATCGGCAATAGCGTCCGCCAGGCGATCCACCGCCCCCACCAACGCGTCGTTTTCGACTTCAAGATAGAAGGCCGTACGGTAAGGCGCGGTGCTGGCATTGTGGCTGCCACCGTGCATTTTCAGGAATTCAGCCAGACTGTCCGGCTGTGGGTATTTTTTCGAGCCCATCAGACACATGTGTTCGAGATAATGCGCCAGCCCCTGATGCTCGTCCGGATCTTCCAGCGAGCCCACGGGAACCACCAGTGCAGAAAGGGATTTCACAGCCTGAGGATCGGATACCAGCAACACGACCATGCCGTTATCAAGGCGCACGGCCTGATACTGGCGGGTGTCTTTATCGCTTTTACGGATGGTTTCAGCTAAAGGCTGCCAACCGGTATCTGCCTGACTTACGGGAACCCAAAGGGCGACGAACAACAGTAATGCGCTGAACCAGGTGCTGCGGGGCATTCACAAACCTCATCATTAACGTATTCACCTGTTCACAGCAAAGCACGCATAAATACGTGGTCTGAACAGGGCAAGACTATGTGCTGAACGAGCCAGCATCCTCTCTTTGTAAGAATCAGTCCGTGACAGAATGCGCATCATAGTGGAAGCCATCGGACTGCGCAATTTTTATACAATCATCATGACTGATTAAAGCGAAAAATCGGTAACAGGTAACGCTGAGACTGTAAAACAATGGTCTCCAGCGTAGCCGCATCCAGTTGACGCCAAAGACGCTGATACCAGATATCATCACCTTCACCCCGTACCATCATGTTGCCTTCATAGGCCTGCAGAAACTTACTGCGCGCTTTTTGCAACGTTGCATCGTCATCTAACATGGCATCATTTACGGCGTCATAACAGGTTTTTATCCAGGCGCCGCCGCTTTCGGGCAATACCAGCAATGGTGACGACATGCCTTCCCGATACCCGTCAATGAGCTGCGACAGGTACAGCAGTGCCTGCTCTGCATCCAGTGGCGGAAAACGCCATTCCCCGTCTTTACGCAGGAACAACCGGCTCTCTCCCGTACCGCCACTGGCACAATAGACAAGATGTTCCAGCCAAAGTTGCACACCCTGCGCAATGCTTATCAAAGATGGGCGCCAGCGCAACAAACCGTCCTCTTGCACCTGTGGCAGCCAACCGGTGATTTGCACGCCGTTACAGTTAAGATCGATTTCCATACTCTGGCAGGGCTGACGACAGGCGATAATGCGTTCAGCCAGCGACTGCATCTCCTGACGCTGCGTATCCCACAGAATTTCGCCAAATGGCCCATAGGGAAGCGTGCCCGCCGCACGAAAACGGCGAAACAGTTGTTCAGCATCCTTCTCTTCAACCAGCGTGTTAAGCAATTGCTGATTAAGCTGATAGCGGGTTAATCCTTCAAGAGTGAACGGTTCCGTTTCCGGGATCTCACTTTCTTCAGAGCGGAAGTTGACCCTCAGACGCATCTGGAAAAAAGCCCTTACCGGATGAGCCCAAAATCGCTGCAGCGTTTCCAGCGTCAGCGCTTCAGGCATCTCAAAGGGAAGCGTCTGGACAAAATCCGTGTGCGCTTTTCCTGACAGGCTCGCCGCAGGCAGCCATTCCCGGGCATAGCTTTGCTGTTCGCCCGGCAGATAGTTTTGTGCATCAAAGGGCATACGGGTATGCAAACGGGTAATGTGTGCTTTTACCCGGGCCTCGCTTTGATCGCAGGTCAACGATTCATCGCCCGGCAGGTAGTGGCTTTGCCCGATGTAGTCCATCAGTTCCTGCACCAGTACCGACGGGAAGCGCTCGCTGTTGTCCTGAATGGAGCGGCCAATGTAGCTGATGTAGAGCGTTTGCTGTGCTGAAATCAATGCTTCAAGAAACAGGTAGCGGTCATCATCGCGACGGCTGCGATCGCCCCTCATCGGTTTTTGACTCATCAAATCAAAGCCCAACGGCGCAAGCTGACGCGGATAAACGCCATCGTTCATACCCAGCAGGCAAACCACCTTGAAAGGAATAGAGCGCATCGGCATCAGCGTACAAATGTTAACTGGCCCCGCCAGGAAGCGCTGGCTAATGCGCTCCTGGTCAAGACGCTGAGCCAGCTCATCTCGCAATAGAGAAAGCGGTATGGCATCACCATACTCAGCCCCCAGACCTTCAGTGATAATGGCCTGCCACTGCTGTTCAATCAGTGTCATCGCCGCTTCGGTATCTGCATCCGGCAGGAAGAAATCATTAAGCATGTCCCGACAAACGGGCAGCCACTCTTCCAGCGGGCGCTCCTGCGCTAACCCTCTACGCCAGAGATTGAGCTGCATCAGCAACGAGGCCAGATGCCCTACCAACTCGGCAATCAAACCGTTGGACTCATCGTATGGCAATACCGATTGCCACTCGCCCTGCGCGCTTTCCATCGCGTAGCCGAGCAGCATGCGCGTTAAACCAAATTGCCAGGTATGCTGACCTGTAGGCGGAAGTTCCAGTTCACGCACGTTATCGTCGTCAATTCCCCAGCGAATCCCGGATTCATTGACCCATAACCGAAGATAGCGCAGCCCTTCTTCATCGATATTGAAACGCGCCGCCAGCACGGGCACATCCAGTAATGCCAGCACATCCTCTGAGACAAAACGGCTATCCGGCAGCGACAGCAGGCTAATAAAGGCCTGTAAGACGGGATGAGACTGGCGCGCCCGACGGTCGGAAATCGCATAAGGTAAGTAACGCTCAGCTGGCGCACTGCCAAAGACCGACTGAATAAATGGGCTGTAGCTGTCGATATCCGCCACCATCACAATAATATCGCGCGGCGTCAGCGTGGGATCCGCTTCCAGCATTGCCAGCAGGCGGTCATGAAGAATTTCTACCTCGCGCTGTGGGCTATGACAAACATGGAAAGTCACGCTGGTGTCGTTCAGTTCAAGCCGTCGTTTATTGTCGCTACGCGAATACTCTTCCAGCGTAACGCCCGCCACGGCATGACTTTCAAGTTCCAGAATATCCGATTGAATATTATGCAAAAGATTGTCAGGTGTTATATCGACAAACGCATCCAGCTCCTGACTATTTTCCAGTTCTGAAAGCAGATAAATGTAATCGCGCCCCAGTTTGCCCCACGAGGCCAGCATCGGGTTGCCCACATCCTGTTCACCATCGCTGTTAAACAACCCTTCGGCTTTCTGACTATCGCGAAACAGCGGCAGATGGCGTTCTTCAAAGCTGTGCCGACGCTGACGCGCCATCAGCTTCGCCAGCCAGGCGGGATCTTTTATATCTCCCCAGTAGTAGCGACAAGGGTTGGTAAACAGCAGATGAATATCAATGTGCTTGCCCAGCGCCTGCAATGCCTGCAAATAAACCGGCGGCAGAGCCGAAATGCCGCAAATAAAGACGCGAGAAGGCAGTCCCTGCGGGCACTCGGACGCACTTTCCAGAGTCTGAATAAATCGTTGGTATAAATTGGCGCGATGCCAGCGCGGCTGGCCCAATTCCTCGGTGTGTTCCACCAACGCTTTCCACAACGGCGCCTGCCAGGCCTGAGATTCGCCGAGTCCCTCAACCAGTCGCCCGGCTTCCCACTGGGTCAACCACTCAGGGCGATAGACTAAATACTGGTCAAAGAGGTCAGCCGCGCGCGAGGAAAGCTGAAACAGCTTACGTTTATCGGTGTCGTCCGTCAGATAGTGGCGCAGCAATGCGAAGTCATCGCCATCCAGCAATTGCGGCAACAGCGTCATCAACTTCCAGCTCATGCTCTGTTTGCTGAACGCGCTCTCTTTCGGGATATCCGGCAGCACGCGCACAAACATATCCCAGATAAAACTCGCGGGCAGCGGAAAATCGATGTTGGCGGCAATACTAAACTTCTGTGCAAGGGTCATTTGTAGCCACTGCGCCATACCGGTACTTTGAACCAGGATCATCTCAGGTTCAAAGGGGTCGTCCAGCCGCTCGCGCTCAACGATAAATTCCATTAACGCTTCCAACACATCCAGACGATTGGAGTGGTAGACCCTTAACATAGCGACTCCTGACTACTGACGATTCGGGCAATGCAGACGCGTCATCTGACCCTGCCTGCCCAAGGGTGAAGAAATTTTAACGTTGATGCTGACACATCCCGCGCTCGTTGTCTGCATTCGGTTAACCTGCCAGTTCAAAGGCGATGAAAACTGATACAGCTGGGTTTGCTGCCAGGCGTGACGCCAGAGTTGCTGATACTGGTTTCTGATGATAAAGCTGTTCATCAGCGCCCGCTGGTATCCTGACAGCGCGGTCACAATCATGATCATCAGCACCATTGCCAGCATCACTTCCGGCAGGCTAAAGCCACGCTGTCTGTTCAGGGGATCTGACATAATGCCTGCTCCTTTAGCGGACAAAAATCGCTCCAGCCGTGCGCCGAGTATTCGATATTGTCATCAATAATCGCCCCCTGCCGCCATAACGATACCCCTTCATAATGGACTATAAGCAGCACGGAATTATTAGTGAGCTGTCGCAGACAAACCGCGGCATCCTGCGTGGTATAACGCCGACACTGTGCGGCGAGTTGTAAGCGCCAGGGCTGCATACGCCCCCATTCCATCGCAGATTGCACCACCACCTGGCGCTGCAGAGCCTGACTTTGCGTGACCACTCGCGAAGCAAAACGGGACTCCTGCCTGCTAACGCCTTGCAGCAGAAGGCTACCGAGCACCAGCAGTAACAGGACCATCGCTAAAGATGAAACGCCCCGCTCACGGTTCACAGGTTGAATCCTGTCACGCTGTAGACTGCTTCAATAACCTTTTGTGGTTCGACATTGTTCACTCCGCGCAAACGCAGCGTAAGGAGCGGGGAATATCCGCTGATATTCAGACGTTCAACCTGAAATGCCTCAATCTGTATCGTGGCTGGATCGGACATTTTCTCCCACCCTTTTCCATTGCAGTCCGTTACTCCCCGCAGGGTCTCCAGTACCTTGTCCTGTAAACGAAATCCAATCGTATCGGCCTCTTTCGCGGGACTGCTCTCCCAAATGCCGTTGCTATTGGCATCCCAGCGCGCAATGACACAGTCGCCCTTAGCCGATATCTCCAGCCCTTCTCCGACACAGTTTCCGCGGCAGTACCCTGCCCGCTGAAGATGCTTCGCCACGGTGTATACCCGCTGCCATATTTCATCTTCAAGCGCTAACTGGCGCGTGTTGCGCAGGATCTCTCGCTGCAGCGCGGGTAAAAATCGCGCTGAGCTAAGCAATAAAACGCTGCTAATCGCCATAGCAATCAGCACCTCCAGGAGTGAAAAGCCCCGTTCATTTACTGACATAACCTGGCCTCATCTTTCTCGCAAAGCCTGATTCGCCCCCAGCCTGACACCACCACGCGCCATTCCCCTGTCGTATTTTTCAGGCGAATATGTCCAGCCCATGCCGTATTGCGCAGACCAAAAAAGGCCAGTGAAGGCGTTATCTCTGCCATTTCGACATCGTCCCAGGGCGGTGTAAAAACCAAGGGCGAAACGGGTAGACACGTGGTTTGCACAGCAGCAGAGCTGACAAAACACCAGGATGTGCCATCCCGAATCACGCTGATGACGTGATCGCGGTTACGCCAGTTAGCATCTTCACGCAGTTGCAGCAGGTAATCTCGCACCTGAATGGCGGTTTGCCATAGCCGCTGTTGCTGTTGCCAGCGCTGCCAACCATACAGCCCCGAGGCGCCAAGCGCCGCGACGATCAGCATCGCAATCAGGGTTTCGAGAAGCGTGTAGCCGTGTTGTTTTTTCATGTCGCCAGTATGGCGTGAGGAAAATGAATAACGAGCGGGAAATTCGGTTTCTACGGCGAGCTACGAGGAATATTTGTCGCGTTGCAGGTCGTTGCAATATTTCAGGAACCCACGCCGAAGAACGCGATTTGAGACAAAAAAAACCGACGCACACGGGCGTCGGTTGTGACAGCATGAAGCCGATTAGATAGCCACTGGCGCTTTAATACCAGGATGCGGATCGTAGCCTTCAATTTCGAAATCTTCGAAGCGATAGTCAAAGATAGATTTAGGCTTACGTTTGATGACCAGCTTCGGCAGCGCGCGCGGTTCGCGGCTAAGCTGCAGATGCGTTTGATCCATATGGTTGCTGTACAGGTGCGTGTCGCCGCCGGTCCAGACAAAATCACCCACTTCCAGATCGCACTGCTGCGCCATCATGTGTACCAGCAAGGCGTAGCTGGCAATGTTAAACGGCAAACCGAGGAACACATCGCACGAACGCTGATACAACTGGCAGGAGAGCTTGCCATCCGCCACGTAAAACTGGAAGAACGCGTGGCACGGCGCCAGCGCCATTTTATCCAGCTCACCGACGTTCCATGCAGAAACGATAATTCGGCGAGAGTCCGGGTCATTTTTGAGCTGGTTTAACACCGTGGTGATCTGGTCAATATGGCGACCGTCTGGCGTAGGCCACGCACGCCACTGTTTGCCATAAACCGGGCCCAGATTACCGTTTTCATCCGCCCATTCGTCCCAGATTGAGACGTTGTTTTCATGCAGGTAGGCAACGTTGGTGTCGCCCTGCAAAAACCACAGCAGTTCATGAATGATCGAGCGTAAATGACAGCGTTTAGTCGTAACCAGCGGGAACCCTTCCTGCAGATTAAAACGCATCTGATGACCAAAAATGGAAAGCGTTCCGGTTCCGGTACGGTCGTTTTTCTGTGTGCCTTCATCCAGCACTTTTTGCATCAGTTCTAAATACTGTTTCATGGTTCCTCAGGAAACGTGTTGCTGTGGGCTGCGGCGGTACGCCCAAACCATCATAATAATGCCTGCGACAATCATCGGGATTGAGAGGATTTGCCCCATGCTGATGTACTGTACCCAGGTGCCGGTAAACTGCGCATCCGGCTGGCGGAAGAATTCAACGATAATACGAAACGCGCCATAACCAATCAGGAACAGACCGGATACCGAGCCCATCGGGCGCGGTTTACGAATGTAAAGATTAAGAATGATAAACAGCACAACGCCTTCCAGCGCCATCTCATAAAGCTGTGAGGCGTGGCGCGGCAGCGAGCCGTAGGTATCAAAAATTGACTGCCATTGCGGGTTAGTTTGCAGCAGTAAAATGTCTTCGGTACGGGAGCCCGGGAACAGCATGGTGTACTTGAAGTTCGGATCAACGCGTCCCCACAGCTCACCGTTGATAAAGTTGCCCAGACGCCCTGCGCCCAGACCAAACGGAATCAGCGGGGCAATGAAATCAGAAACCTGGAAGAACGAACGCTTGGTGCGTTTGGCGAAGATAATCATCACCAGGATCACACCAATAAGCCCACCGTGGAAGGACATCCCGCCGTCCCAGACGCGGAACAGATACAGTGGGTTATCGAGGAATAACGGGAAGTTATAGAACAGTACGTAACCAATACGCCCTCCAAGGAAAACCCCGAGGAAGCCCGCATACAGTAGATTTTCTACTTCATTTTTGGTCCAGCCACTGCCCGGACGATTAGCACGGCGCGTCGCCAGCCACATCGCAAAAATAAACCCCACCAAATACATTAAGCCGTACCAGTGAAGCGCGACGGGTCCGATTGAGAAAATGACCGGATCGAAATCCGGAAAATGCAGATAGCTACTGGTCATCTGTCACCACAAGTTCTTGTTATTTCGCTGAAGTCAGACAGCAATTGATAAGCGCGCCTGCATAATGCAGGCGCTCCAAAGGTGCGAATGATAGCACATGGGGATCGCAGCGGATGCCGATTACAGTTAAAAGATATGTATACCTACTGTTACCAGCCCCCGATTCACAATCCCCCGCGAATCAGTCCCCCCATGCCACGGCGTTCCATAAAAGCCGCCACCTGATGGCGTACTTCTGTCGCCATCTGCGCTTCCAGGCTGCGTTGCGCCAGCGTTTGCGCCTCATCAAAATCGATATGGCGCAGCAGATATTTAACGCGAGCCACGGAACGACCGTTCATCGACAAATGGCGAAAACCCAGGCCGATCAGAATGGCCACGCACATCGGGTCGCCCGCCATTTCACCGCACAATCGCAAATCGATACCGCTTCTTTCGGCTTCCTGCGCAATCATCGCCAGCACACGTAACATACCCGGATGCAGGCTGTCATAAATGCTGGCCACCCGCGTATTGTTACGATCAACAGCCAGAATGTACTGAGTGAGATCGTTGGTTCCGACCGAGATAAAGTCTATCCGGTTTATCAGATGCGGCAGCATAAACACCATCGACGGAACTTCCAGCATGATGCCAATGCGCGGTTTTGGGATCGCGTAGCCGATCATCTCTTCCACTTCGCGTCCGGCGCGTTCAATCAAACGTCGCGCTTCGTCCACTTCATCAATGCTGGTGACCATCGGCAGCAAAATGCTCAGGTTGCCGGTTGCCGCGTTGGCACGCAGCATGGCCCGAACCTGGATCAAAAAGATCTCCGGCTGATCGAGCGTTATGCGAATACCACGCCAGCCAAGGCACGGGTTCTCTTCACTGATCGGCATGTAGGGCAGTTGTTTATCGGCGCCGACATCCAGCGTACGCAGAGTCACCGGCTTGTCGTTAAACATTTGCAGCATGCCCTGATACTGCGCAACCTGTTCTTCTTCCGAAGGAAAACCGCTTTGCAGCATGAACGGGATTTCGGTGCGATACAGGCCAATGCCGTCGATCCGGCTCCCCAGCTTCTCTTCATGCTCCGGGCTGAGGCCCGCATTGAGCATCACCTTCACACGCTCGCCGCTTTTCAACTGTGCTGGCTGGTTGACGTCGTCTTCCGCCAGGCGGCTCAGCTCAATTTCTTCAGTGATAAGACGCTGGTATTCCTGGATCAATACCGGTTCTGGATCGACCAGCAGTTCACCGCGATAACCGTCCACGACCAGCGTACGGCGATGTAACACCGATGGCTGGATATCGGCCCCCATGACGGTAGGGATACCCAGCGCACGAACCATAATAGCCGCATGAGAGTTGGCCGCGCCGTCCCGGACAACCACACCGACTAAGCGGTCCTGAGGAAGTTCCGCCAGCGTGGTGGCGGAAAGTTCATCCGCCACCAGCACAAAGCGCTCCGGCCAGGTATTCGGCCCCTGGATCGAGTCGTCAAGATGGAACAGCAGACGCTGGCCCAGCGCGCGTAAATCTCCGGCCCGCTCTTTGAGGTAGTTATCACTCAGCGCGGCAAACTGTTCGGCAAACTTTTCAATGATCGTTTTAACGGCCCACTCGGCCACCGAACCGTTATCCACTTCCGCAAACAGCTCACGGCGCAGACGAGTATCGGAAAGCAAGTGTGAGTAGAGATCAAAAATCGCCGCCGTTTCTTTTTGCGCCCCAGCGGTAAAGCGTTTGCTGTAGCGGCGGAATTCATTCGCCGCCTCTTCCAGCGCACCGGTGAGTCGCTCGCGCTCAAGCACCGGATCCAGCGTTGAAGCCTGATAGACCTGCTCCATCAGCGGCAGCGTCGCATCCTGCCAGCCTTCGGCTATTGCCACACCAGGGGCGGCGGGCAATGCGCGGATGCGCGTTTGCCGGTATTGGCCGAACAGCGCGTTAAGCTGCGACTGCGAAAGAATCGCCGCCATTTGCGTGGCGAGCGTGACGAGGAAAGACTCTTCACTTTCATCGTACTGGCGCAATTCGCGCTGCTGGACCACCAGCACACCTAACAACTGACGGCGCTGAATAATCGGTACGCCTAAGAACGCACGAAAGCGCTCTTCTTTTACCGAAGGGATGTATTTAAAGCTGGGATGTTTTTGCGCATCGGCGAGGTTGATAGGTTCCGCCAGCCTGCCAACCAGGCCAACGATACCTTCATCAAACGCGAGTGCGACAGTACGACCACGCGGTTTCTTCAGTCCCCGGGTCGCCATGAGGTAATAACAACGTCGATCGTGATCGGCCAAATAAACCGAACAGACCTCTGTATCCATCGCAAGACAGATGTCGGTAACCAGAATATTCAGCGCTTCATTCAGACGCGGAGCACTGGCCACCTTTTCGACTATTTCGCGCAGGCGGGTGAGCATAATTTGCGTAGCTTAACCTCTTTTACGTCTGTACGCAGGTGCGCTTTGCGGCTTAGGAGTGCTTTCCTGAAGCGCCATGACAACACTTGCGAATTCTTTCATCACCCTGCGATAGACATCGCGTTTAAATGACACCACCTGTCGAACCGGATACCAGTAACTCACCCAGCGCCAGCCGTCGAACTCAGGTGTACTGCTGGTTTGCATATTGATTTCAGCATCGCTGCTGACCAATTGCAGAAGAAACCATTTTTGTTTCTGGCCGATACAAACCGGCTTCGTGTCCCAACGCACCAAACGTTTCGGTAACTTGTAACGCAACCAGTTACGAGTAGAAGCAAGGATCCGTACATCTTTACGACTGAGACCCACTTCTTCAAAGAGTTCCCGGTACATCGCCTGCTCTGCTGTCTCTCCTGCATTTATCCCACCTTGCGGGAATTGCCAGGAGTGCTGACCAAATCGCCGGGCCCACATGACCTGCCCCTGGCGGTTACAAATTACTATCCCTACATTCGGGCGGTAGCCATCGTCATCAATCACCGGACTACCTCAATATAAACCTTATATACAAACGATTGTTTCACACTCCAGAGAGGCGGTAAACCACTCTGTTAAGGGCGCGATACTCTAATAACAATTGAATAACTCACAGCTAAGGGCGAAGTTATAAACAGAAGAAGGGCAAGCAAGGCGATTTTATTCACCTTTTCTGTGGATATAGTTGTGAAGAAGTACGGAATTACTATGGGAAAACCCAGAACAGTCCGAATAAGACATTCGTCACATATCAAAAATAGTCTTCTATATTCATAAAGTTAAAACCGTTCAGCGCAAATAAACCCATAGAAACGTGACGTATATCACGCACACGATCTTCAGGCTGATGAAAGATCGACCAGCGTTGGTTTTATCCACAGATTATGCCAATAAGTTAGGCACAATTTGTGTGAAAATTCGATTTTCGTCGCACGTCAAGGCTGTAAATTGAAACAGTAGTGGGGGTTTTTCACAGTTATCCCATCTTTCTGTGGATAACATGGTGTAAGATCCTGTTCATTGTCAGTGACCAGAATTGGAAAACCCGCTTCGCTGTTGCGCAACTCTGCGTATGTGAATCTAAAAATCAATATAAATCATAGAATTGAATAAAGCATGTGGAAAAAGATAAACTCTGTCCACACGGTATAAAATCTTTGCTCATTTTTTCACCTAAGGGTTAACCCGATGTCAGAACTCCATCCGCTGCTTTCTCCCCCTGAATCTGAAGCCCAGTTGTTGAGCCAGGCACAGCTGCTTTCGGGCTACGCGCTGGGAGAGTTGGCGGCAATGGCGGGACTCGTCGCCCCCAAGGATCTCAAGCGCGATAAAGGCTGGATTGGCGTGCTACTGGAAATCTGGCTCGGCGCCAGTGCGGGCAGCAAACCGGAGCAGGATTTTGCGGCGCTGGGCGTGGAGCTGAAAACAATCCCAGTGGATAGCCTTGGCAGACCGCTGGAAACCACCTTTGTGTGCGTGGCACCGTTAACCGGCAATACCGGCGTTACCTGGGAAACCAGCCATGTGCGGCACAAACTTAAACGCGTTCTGTGGATCCCGGTAGAAGGCGAACGCAGCATCCCGCTGGCGGAGCGCCGCGTCGGTTCTCCCCTGCTGTGGAGCCCGAATGAAGAAGAAGACCGGCAATTGCGTCTGGACTGGGAAGAGTTGATGGATATGATTGTGTTAGGCCACGTCGAACGCATCACTGCCCGCCATGGGGAAGTGCTACAGCTGCGTCCTAAAGCCGCCAACGCCCGAGCGCTTACCGAGGCCATTGGCGCCCATGGCGAACCCATCCTGACCCTACCACGCGGTTTTTACTTGAAAAAGAACTTCACGCGCGCATTGCTTGAGCGACATTTCTTGTTCCAGGCGCAATAGCACCGTCCGGTCTTTCACCCGCCGCGTTACGGGCCTATAATTACCGCTTCTTTTTTTTGGCAGGACTTTGTTCGATGTTATTTGCATGGATAACCGATCCTAACGCCTGGCTTGCGCTCGGTACGCTGACGCTGCTGGAGATCGTTCTTGGGATCGACAATATTATTTTCCTCTCTCTGGTTGTAGCCAAACTCCCGACAGCGCAACGCAATCATGCCCGACGTATTGGGCTTGCGGCGGCGATGATCATGCGTCTGGCACTGCTCGCCTCTATTGCCTGGGTAACGCGTCTGACAAACCCGCTATTCGAAGTGTTTGGCGAGGCAATATCAGCGCGCGACCTGATCCTTCTACTCGGGGGATTGTTCCTGATCTGGAAAGCCAGTAAGGAGATCCACGAATCCATTGAAGGTGAGGAAGAGGGGCTGAAAACCCGCGTTTCCTCTTTTCTGGGCGCGATTGTGCAGATCATGTTGTTAGACATAATCTTCAGCCTGGATTCCGTGATTACTGCGGTAGGCTTGTCCGATCATCTGTTTATCATGATGGCGGCAGTGGTGATTGCCGTGGGTGTGATGATGTTTGCTGCACGCCCGATTGGCGATTTTGTCGACCGCCATCCTTCGGTAAAAATGCTGGCGCTCTCGTTCCTGATTCTGGTCGGTTTCACGCTAATTCTGGAAAGTTTCGACGTCCACGTTCCGAAAGGATATATCTATTTCGCCATGTTCTTCTCTATTGCGGTAGAGACCCTGAACCTGTGGCGTAATAAAAAAAATCCGCTCTGATGAAATCCATCGCTCCCCGCACGGGGAGCGAATGCGCGCCACACCTACCTCTTCTCACAGTTTAAGATTTTACTGCTTTCGCCATGCACAACTTCGCGTTATTACTAAACTATTGTCAGATGCAGGCCATGTGAGGATAAGCAGATGAAAAAATGGGCAGTTTTGATTTCCGCCGTAGGACTGGCTTTTGCCGTTTCCGGATGCAGCAGTGATTATGTAATGGCGACAAAAGATGGTCGAATGATCCTGACCGATGGAAAACCAGAAATTGACGATGATACCGGTCTGGTGAGCTATCACGACCAGCAAGGCAATGCGATGCAGATTAATCGCGATGATGTGTCTCAAATCATTGAACGCTGATGGTTGAGGTCAGCAGCGCGCTGGCCTTAACAATTTTACTTCCCTTTTTCTCTTCCCTCAGCCATTTTTATAATCCTTATGTCGTGATTATAAAAAGGAAACGGCTATGCAATATCACCGTATACCCCACAGCTCGCTTGAAGTCAGTACACTGGGGCTGGGCACAATGACGTTTGGTGAACAAAACAGCGAAGCCGACGCACATGCACAGCTCGATTATGCCGTAGAACAAGGCATAAATTTGATCGACGTTGCCGAGATGTATCCGGTACCGCCGCGTCCTGAAACCCAGGGTCTCACCGAAACCTACGTAGGTAACTGGCTCGCCAAACACGGCAGCCGTGAAAAGCTAATCGTTGCTTCTAAGGTCAGTGGACCTTCACGTAACAACGACAGCGGTATTCGACCGAATCAGGCGCTGGACCGTAAAAATATTCGTGAAGCGCTGCACGACAGCCTGAAAAGACTGCAAACCGATTACCTGGATCTGTATCAGGTTCACTGGCCGCAGCGCCCGACCAACTGCTTTGGTAAGTTAGGCTACAGCTGGACGGACTCTGCGCCAGTCGTTTCGCTGCTGGATACGCTGGACGCGCTGGCAGAGTTTCAGCGCGCGGGGAAAATTCGCTACATCGGCGTGTCCAATGAAACCGCGTTTGGCGTGATGCGCTACCTGCACCTGGCGGACAAGCACGATCTGCCGCGCATCGCCACCATCCAGAACCCCTACAGCCTGCTGAATCGCAGCTTTGAGGTTGGACTAGCGGAAGTGAGCCAGTATGAAGGCGTTGAACTGCTGGCCTACTCTTGCCTTGGTTTCGGTACATTAACCGGTAAATACCTGAACGGCGCGAAGCCTGCCGGTGCACGCAATACGCTGTTTAGCCGTTTCACACGTTACAGCGGCGAGCAAACGCAAAAAGCCGTTGCGGCCTATGTGGATATCGCGAAACGCCATAATCTGGATCCTGCGCAAATGGCGTTGGCATTCGTGCGTCGTCAGCCGTTTGTCGCCAGCACCCTGCTGGGAGCCACGACGATGGAGCAGCTAAAAACCAACGTTGAAAGCCTGCATCTGGAGTTGAGCGAAGAAGTACTGGCAGAGATTGAAGCGGTGCATCAGGTGTATACCTATCCTGCACCGTGACGGTTAGTGCCTGATGGCGCTACGCTTATCAGACCTACAAATTGCTGCTCTCTGTAGGCCAGATAAGGCGACGCTGCCATCCGGCACATTCATTGTTCATTCATCTCGTACCAGGCTGGCGGCGCTGCCAAATCCACAGCGCCGCAATCGCCAGCGCAAACAGCGCGCCGAAACCAATACCAATCGCTACCGCCGGGATCCCCACCAGCACTGCCAGTGAGTAAATCCCAAGCATCAGCAGCATCGCGCTGTTTTCGCCCAGGTTTTGCACCGCGATCGCATTACCCGCACCGACGCTTTTCTTGCCCCGCTCCTGCAGCAACGCATTCAGCGGTACCACAAAGAAGCCACCTGACACGCCGATAAGCATCAGCAACGCGTAAGCCGGAAGCAGCGCATGCTGAAGTGAGAAAATCAGCACCACGACGCCAATCAGGATCCCCGCTGGCATACAGCGCGACACGGTTTCCAGCGTCACCAGCTTCGCTGCCGCCCCCGCGCCTACGACAATCCCAATCGCTACCATAGCATTGAGGTAGGTCGGCGTAGCGTTATCGGTGATGCCGAGCGCCACCGGAACCCACAGCACCAGCAGAAAACGCAGCGTGACGCCCGCGCCCCAAAAAAGGCTGGTTCCGACCAACGAAAAACGGGTTTCACCGTTGCGCCACAGCGAAGAGGCGGCGCAGAAGAAACTGCGCGTCATTTTCCCCAGATGCCAGGATTGGCCAGGACGAGCCGCGGCCAGTTTCGGGATGTACAGGTTAGCCACCACGGCGCCAGCATAGGCCAGCGCACAGGCAGAAAGTGCGGCAATCACATGCCAGTCGGCCAGAACGCCGCCGGCGACAGAACCGAGCAAAATCGCGGCGATGGTGGAGGCTTCCATCAGGCCGTTGGCTTTCACCAGTTTGTCACCGGTGGTCAATTCACCGAGAATGCCATACTTGGCCGGTGAGTACGCGGCCGCGCCAATCCCCACCAGCGTATACCCGAGAAACGGATTAATGCCGAAGCAAATACTCGCCGCGCCCAGCAGTTTCAGGGCGTTCGCGAACATCATCACTCTGCCTTTGGCAAAGCTATCCGCCACCTGTCCAACAAATGGCGCAAACAGGATGTAAGCGCCCACAAACACCATTTGCAGGATTGGCTGGCTCCAGTCCGGATAAAATTGTTCCTTCAGCAGCGCCAGCGTGGCGAACAGCAGCGCGTTATCGCCAAACGCCGACAGAAACTGCGCGGCGATGACGGACATCATCCCTTTGGACCAGATTGAAGTGTTAGTGTGCGCTGACTCAATCATGTTGTTTTTCCGGCTCATCGACCCAGCTTTTCAGCGTAACAAAATCCGGCTTACCGCTGCCGAGTAATGGGAGTTGCTTCAGGTGGCGAATATCACGCGGTACGGCAAGTTCAGGCACGCCATGCGCTCGCGCATACTGCTGTAGTTTTTCACGCGTGAGTTCGCTGTCGGTAGTGAACAGCACCAGCGCCTCACCTTTGCTGGCATCGCTCTTGATCGCCGTGGCGTGCATTTTGTCTGCAGATACCGCCAATGCCAGTTGCTCAACCATTTCCAGCGAGACCATCTCTCCGGCAATTTTAGCAAAACGCTTGGCGCGCCCCTGGATCTGTACAAAGCCGTTTTCATCAAAGCGGACGATGTCTCCGGTGTCATACCAGCCGCGCTCAATCTCACCCTGCGCATTTTCTGCCGTCGGCACTTCCAGCACGCCAGGTTTTTCGACGCGCAAATAGCCGCTCATAATATTCGGGCCTTTCAGTTGTAAACGCCCACCGTCCTCAATACCCGGAACAGCCAGCAGTCGGGCATCCATGCCAGGCAAGATGCGCCCTACCGTTCCTGATTTTGCCGCCATCGGCACATTGATCGACACAACCGGCGCACATTCCGTCACGCCATAGCCTTCAAGGACGCGCAGGCCAAATTTCTCCTGCCATAGCTGCTTTGTGCTGTCTTGCAGTTTTTCTGCGCCTGCCACCACATAGCGCAGGCGGTGGAAATCGTACGGATGCGCGAAACGCGCATAGTTACCGAGGAACGTTGAAGTACCAAACAACACGGTGCAGTTCCGGTCGTACACCAGCTCCGGCACAATGCGGTAATGAAGCGGGCTGGGATAAAGAAACACTTCTGCACCGGTCAGTAGCGGCGTGAATAATCCCACCGTCAGGCCAAAGGAGTGGAACAGCGGCAGTGCCGACATAAAACGGTCATCGGCGGTGAAATCGGCAATTGTTTTAATCTGCTCAACGTTCGCCAGAATACTCTTGTGGCTGTGGACCACGCCTTTCGGATGGCCTTCCGAACCAGACGTAAAGAGGATCACCGCAGCCTCTTCCGGCTGCTGTTTCACCTGCGCCAGATGCGGTGCCAGCAGATGTGAGAAAATCCACAGCTTATCGCTCAACGTCACATCGGCTTTTAAATCTTCCAGATAAACCCAGCGTACCTGGGTGAGCTGTTCCGGTAGATGCCAGAGTTTGCCTTTATCGAGAAACTGTCGGGAAGTGAAGATCGTTTTGATTTCAGACGCAGTAATGGCGCTGGTTAACCCTTTCACGCCCGCCGTGTAGTTCATCATGGCCGGAATGCGTCGACGCGCAATGGCTCCAAAAATGACCGCCGCGCTGATCCCCGCATTTGGCAGCATCAGGCCGATTTTTTCACCTTCGGCGCTGTATTTTTCCAGAATACGGGCCACAAAGAGCGTCTTAGTCAGCAGTTTGCGGTAGCTGTCCGGCGTAAAGTTAACATCTTCAATGCAGTTTTTGCCCGCGCCAAAACGGTATTTTGCCGCCAGCAGCGACTCGTATAGCGTTTCACGCGGGCGTACCGCCATACGTGCTTCCATCATAATTTGATGCAGCATTTCACCGGCGATTTTGCGGCGATCGCGAGCTCGCGGGGCTTCCGGCATTGGCATTTGGGTCGGCGGTAGAATGTGCAGTTGGATACGCGGGAAGAATCGCTGTTTAACCAGACCTTTCAAGCGGCTGAAGTGGGAAAGCTCTGCCCCCTCAATGCGGACAGGAACGACCGTCGCTCCCGACTTCGCGGCGACAAACCCGGCACCGTCATATATTTTCATCAACGAACCGGTGGTCGAAATGCGTCCTTCGGGAAAAATCACCACCGGACGGCCCTGCTCGACCAGACGGACCAGATGCTTAATCGACATCGGTTTGGTTGGGTCTAACGGCACAAAGTCAATCAGCGGGGTTAGCCAGC
Organism: Citrobacter sp. Cb031; assembly: GCF_030336725.1. Taxonomy (NCBI): domain Bacteria; kingdom Pseudomonadati; phylum Pseudomonadota; class Gammaproteobacteria; order Enterobacterales; family Enterobacteriaceae; genus Citrobacter; species Citrobacter sp. Cb031. Next base: position 144,716 of record NZ_JAOWDA010000035.1, on the reverse strand, counting down.
GCATATACCATTGCTGGCTGATCGAGGTGTAAACGGCGAAGACGGGACGAATCGGTAAAAATAGCGCCAGTAGGATGCCGTCTATAAATGAGACATGGTTGGGAATGATTAGAACGCGTTCTCCCTGTAGCGCGCTGACATTGCCCGTGACGCGAACGCGGAAAAGCACGCGAAACAGATTACGAAAAAAGCCAAATAGCATCTCAACTCCCTGTGCCATTAATTATAGAAACATTAATGGTGGGAGAGTATACGAGTTGGGGAATGGGCGCGACAGGTAAACAGGTAAATACAGTCCGAAAAAAAACCTGCGCATCCGCGCAGGTCGGTGCAAGAGACAGGTACGAAGTGCGTACCGAATAATCTCACCAATCAATACCTCTGGGATCTTGATTGTGGTCGTCAGCAGCCAGATACGCCAGTACGAAAACGCAAAGGAATGAACCCAAATGCAACGAGTTGTGTAAATTATCGGTTACTGTTACAGATAGGCTGAAGGCAAAAAAAAACCTGCGCATCTGCGCAGGCTGGTGTAATTCTAGTGATCAACCCGAAAGTTGATTTCACCTATCAATACCTCTGGGATCCCAACTTTAGCAATCCGCTCAGTTCTCCCACCAGCGAACAATCGCAACAGCACATCGCAAAGTGTAAGCAAAAATTAGCATTTTCTATTTTCTGTCTTACTTCGCTCGCGCGCGCTCACATTTGCGAGGTCCTGACGGGCAATCTGCTTGAACAGCCAGCCATTTTCCGTAACACTGACGGAATGTAAGCGTTTACCCACAACAGGTACTATCATGGCGACCATAAAGGATGTAGCCCGACTAGCTGGTGTATCAGTCGCCACCGTTTCTCGAGTGATCAATGATTCCCCCAAAGCCAGCGAAGCATCGCGTCTGGCCGTAACGAGTGCAATGGAATCACTCAGCTACCACCCCAATGCGAATGCGCGTGCACTGGCGCAACAATCCACAGAAACCATCGGTCTGGTCGTTGGTGATGTGTCCGATCCATTCTTCGGGGCAATGGTTAAAGCTGTCGAGCAGGTGGCCTATAACACCGGGAATTTTTTGCTGATTGGCAACGGCTACCATAATGAACAGAAGGAACGTCAGGCGATTGAACAGCTCATTCGCCACCGCTGCGCGGCCCTTGTTGTCCATGCCAAAATCATCCCGGATGCGGATCTGGCTTCATTAATGAAGCAAATCCCCGGCATGGTATTGATTAACCGAATTCTGCCGGGATTCGAACAACGCTGCGTTGCCCTCGATGACCGTTTCGGCGCGTGGCTCGCTACCCGACACCTTATTCAGCAGGGCCATACGCGCATTGGCTACCTGTGTTCTAATCACAGTATTTCTGATGCGGAAGATCGTCTGCAAGGCTATTACGACGCGCTGGCGGAGAGCAATATACCGGTGAGCGATCGACTGGTGACGTTCGGCGAACCGGATGAAAGCGGCGGTGAACAGGCCATGACCGAGTTACTTGGTCGTGGCAAAAACTTCACTGCGGTAGCCTGCTACAACGACTCAATGGCGGCTGGCGCCATGGGCGTATTGAATGATAACGGCATTGATGTGCCGGGAGAAATCTCGCTGATTGGCTTTGATGATGTGCTGATTTCCCGCTATGTGCGCCCACGTCTGACCACGGTACGCTATCCCATCGTGACGATGGCAACCCAGGCCGCTGAACTGGCGCTCGCGCTGGCGGAGAAGCGACCCGCACCTGAAATTACCCACGTCTTTAACCCAACTCTGGTGCGTCGCCATTCCGTTTCGGCGCTGACAGAGCCGGGGAACTCATCGTCAAACGATTAACCAGGATTGCGTCATGACTACGATGTTGGACGTTTCACGACACGCAGGCGTCTCAAAAGCGACAGTTTCGCGCGTACTAAATGGAACGGGCCAGGTAAAAGAGAGCACACGCCAGAAAGTGTTCAAGGCCATGCAGGCACTCGATTATCGGCCCAACTTTTTAGCGCGCTCTTTGGCGAATCGCACCAGCAACAGCATTGGCCTGGTGGTTTCCACATTTGATGGATTCTACTTTGGCCGCCTGCTGCAACAGGCCTCGCGCCAGACGGAGTCTCACGGCAAGCAGTTGATCGTCACCGATGGTCACGACACGCCGGAGCGTGAGCAGGAAGCCGTGCAAATGCTGGCCGACAGGCAGTGCGACGCCATTATTCTCTATACCCGCTATATGAGTGAAACGGCGATTATGTCGCTGATGAACAGCATTGCGATGCCTTTGCTGGTCATCAACCGTGATGTCAGTCAGGCCCGCGATCGCGCGATTTTCTTTGAGCAGGAAGACGCGGCGTATCAGGCGGTCAATTATCTGATCTCGCAGGGGCACAGCGATATTGCTTGCATCACCGTGCCAGGCCATACGCCTACCGGTAAATCCCGCCTGATGGGGTATCGTAAGGCTCTGGAAAAAAACGGTATTCCCTGGGATCCTGATAAGGTTAAATACGGCGACTCCACGATGACGCGAGGCTATGAAGCCTGTCGAGAACTGCTGGAGGAAGGGGTGAAATTCAGCGCCCTGTTCGCCTGTAACGATGATATGGCATTAGGTGCATCAAAAGCGTTACATCAGGCCGGACTGAGGATCCCGACGGACGTCTCGCTGTTTGGTTTTGATGATGCGCCCAGCGCCAAATGGCTGGAACCGGGGTTATCTACCGTTTATCTGCCGATTGATACCATGATAACCACGGCAATCGACCAGGCTATACGTCTGGCCAACGGTGAGAGCGTGGAGCCGATCCCTCCGTTTACCGGCAAACTGGTATTACGTGACTCAGTAACGCTCGGACCGTACTTTAAGTAATATGAAAAAGAGCCGGATGGCGACGCAAGCACCTTATCCGGCCAGCTTTACTCAGATTAATTCCAGCGCTAACAGCTCATCAATGGTCTGGCGACGACGAATCAGTCGCGCCACGCCGTTATCAAACAAGACCTCCGGCAGCAGCGGGCGGCTATTGTAGTTTGACGACATTGACGCTCCGTACGCCCCGGTATCATGCAAAACCAGATAATCACCCGGCGCCACCGCAGGCAACAGACGGGTTTCCACATTTCCGCCTTCCTGCTGGGTAAACACGTCGCCTGATTCGCACAGCGGTCCGGCCACCACGGTCTCCCGTTGAGGAGTTTGTTCCAGAGAACGACCATCTCCCGCCAGCGCGGAGATATGGTGATAGCTACCGTACATGGCCGGGCGCATCAGATCGTTGAAGCCCGCATCGATCAGCACAAAGTGACGGCTGCCCATCTCTTTTACGCTGCGCACCTGCGCCACTAACACACCGGCTTCCGCGACCAGGAAACGCCCTGGTTCGATCTCCAGTTTGACGGCATGACCCAGATGACGCGCAATACTATCGCGCGCAGCGTTCCACAATCCAAAATAGTGATCGGTGTCGATCGCCTCTTCACCTTCGCGATACGGGATTGATAAACCGCCGCCTGCGGAGATCGCCTCCAGATCCTGACCAAATTCCACCACCTGACGCACCATCGCGCCGCACACCTGCTCCAGATGCGCGTAGTCCACGCCAGAGCCGATATGCATATGAATACCTACCAGCTTCAGCTTATAGCGCTGAATTACCTCCAGCGCCGCCGGAAGATCGCTGTACCAGATACCGTGCTTGCTGTTTTCTCCCCCGGTATTGGTTTTCTGACTGTGTCCATGCCCAAAGCCAGGGTTTACGCGGAGCCACACGCGATGGCCCGGCGAGAGCTGGCCTAGTTGTTCCAGCATATCGACCGACCCGGCATTTACCGGAATGCTCAATTCATGCACCCGGGCGAGCGTCGCTTCATCAATCATATCGGCGGTAAAGACAATCTCATCTTTGCCCGGTACAAAACCTGCCGCCAGCGCGCGTTCAATTTCGCCAAGCGAGACGGAATCGACCTTCACGCCCTGCTCGCGCATCAGGCGCAAAATATGAATATTCGAACATGCCTTCTGGGCAAAACGCACTACGTCAAACTGACTCAGTTTGGCAATCTGCGCGCGAATAATCTGCGCATCATAGACCCACACCGGGCAGCCGAATTCGGCAGGCAGGCGCAACAGGTTGTCGGCGGTCAGGTCAGTGTCTGTGTTGTTGAGTGGGCGTGGCATGGTGTGCTCCGGTATTGGCTTTTTTATGATTACGCCACAGCCCAAAAAGAATAAAAAATATCGTTTTATCGTGAGTCTATGCAAAAATGATATGGATTAGCTCATTCGAGGATTGCCTATGCCCGCGGTTAACCTGCGCCACATTGAAATTTTTCACGCCATCATGACCGCTGGTAATCTGACGGAAGCCGCGCGCATGCTACATACCTCGCAGCCCACCGTCAGTCGGGAACTGGCCCGATTCGAAAAAGTCCTGGGATTAACGCTGTTTGAACGCACGCGTGGCCGACTGCATCCAACCGTGCAAGGCTTACGTCTGTTTGAAGAGGTACAACGTTCGTGGTACGGCCTGGACAGAATTGTGAGCGCCGCCGAAAGCCTGCGCGAATTTCGTCAAGGTGAATTGTCGATTGTTTGCCTGCCGGTATTTTCACAGTCCTTTTTACCGCCGCTGCTGCAGCCATTTCTCGCGCGCTATCCGCAGGTCAACATTCAGATCGTGCCGCAGGAGTCACCACTGTTGGAAGAGTGGCTGTCGGCGCAGCGCCACGATCTGGGGTTAACGGAAACGCTGCATACGCCAGCCGGAACGAAACGCACCGAATTGCTGGCGCTGGATGAAGTGTGTGTACTGCCGCAGGGGCATCCGCTGACCGAGAAAGCGGTATTAACGCCGCAGGATTTTCAGGGAGAGAACTACATCAGCCTGTCGCGGACCGACAGTTACCGTCAGCTATTGGACACCCTGTTTAACGAACATCAGGTGAAGCGCCGCATGGTGATTGAAACCCACAGCGCCGCTTCAATTTGTGCAATGGTGCGGGCGGGCGTGGGGATCTCGGTGGTAAACCCACTGACCGCGCTGGATTATGCCAGCAGCGGAGTGGTTATCCGCCGCTTCAGTATTTCGGTACCCTTTACGGTCAGCCTGATCCACCCACTTCATCGCCCTGCCTCGGCGCTGGTCGATGCTTTTACGGCGCATCTGCAAGCCCAACTCCCGAGGCTTATCGATCCACTGGAGGCTATTTTGTATCCACAGACGAAAGCATAAACGCCACCGCATCTTGCGCATGGATTGCCGCGGTGTCGAAAACCGGTAATGGACTTAGCTCGGCTGGAACCAGCAGACCAATCTCGGTACAGCCAAAGATAACCCCTTGAGCGCCCTGTTTAGCCAACTGATCAATTACGCTCAGGTAGTAGTCGCGGGAGGCGTTGCTGAACTCACCGAGGCACAGCTCGTCGAAAATAATCTGGTTTATTTTCTGACGGTCATCAGCCTCAGGAATAAGCGTGCTAATACCAAATTCAGTCTGTAGGCGTCCGCGGTAAAAATCCTGCTCCATGGTGTAGCGCGTACCCAGTAGCGCCACATTGCTCATCTGCTGTTTTTGTATGGCCCGACCCGTCGCATCGGCAATATGCAGGAACGGCACGTCACAGGCGGTTTCAATCGCCTCAGCAACTTTGTGCATGGTGTTGGTACACAACACAATCCCTTCCGCTCCGGCTTGCTGAAGCCCTGCGGCGGCCTGCGCGAGGATCTCCCCAGCTCGCTGCCAGTCACCGCCAGACTGACAGGCTTCAATCTCGTGAAAATCTACGCTGTGCAACAGAATCTGTGCCGAGTGCAGGCCACCCAGACGCTGTTTTACCCCTTCATTAATGAGTCGATAATAAGGAATGGTGGATTCCCAGCTCATTCCGCCTAACAGACCGATCGTTTTCATCATTTCCCCTGATTTGTTGTTATCTCTCCAGTGAACCAAAGATGTGATCAACTTTCCACATCTGTTGGCGTGCATTTCTTTTTTTAATTTTCTGATATAGGTTTAATGAAACATTGTTTTAATTACAGGAATACCGGATGTTTATTTTTCATAAAGAGACCACCCTTGAAGATCTGGGCAATGGCGTTACCCGACGCATTCTTGCTCACGACGGTAAAATGATGGCGGTTGAGGTGAACTTCGAGCAAGGCGCGATTGGCCCGATGCACAATCATCCGCATGAGCAGCTGACTTACGTTTTGTCTGGGGAGTTTGAATTTACCATCGGCGAAGAAAAGCATGTCGTTAGGGCAGGCGATACCCTATATAAACAGCCCAACATTATGCATGGCTGCGTCTGTTTAAAACCGGGAACGCTACTCGATACCTTTACGCCCATGCGCGAAGATTTTCTGTCTGCGTAATTTTATCTGTTCGTAATCTGCCTGGCGGCATAATGTTGTTCCAGAGGGAATGAATATGTCGCCTCCGGTGTATTGCTACATTCACCTTATGTTTAACCGACAAAACCTGCCAAAGGGCAGGGTTTGTCGGTTCTGGAAAGCGGATTAACGCGCCAGCCAGCCGCCGTCTACCGCAACGGTATAGCCGTTGATATAGTCAGATGCGCTGGATGCCAGGAACACAATCGGCCCCATCAGGTCACTCGGCAGACCCCAACGACCCGCCGGGATACGATCGAGAATTTCTGCGCTACGCTGCTCATCAGCGCGCAGCTGTTGAGTGTTGTTCGTCGCCATGTAACCCGGCGCAATTGCGTTGACGTTGATGTTATGTTTGGCCCACTCGTTCGCCATCAGGCGGGTGACGCCCATTACGCCGCTTTTAGACGCGGTGTAAGACGGCACGCGGATCCCGCCCTGGAAGGAAAGCATAGAGGCGATGTTGATAATTTTGCCGCCGTTACCCTGAGCGATAAAGTGCTTCGCCGCGGCCTGAGACATAAAGAACACGCTCTTAATGTTCAGGTTCATCACGTCGTCCCAGTCTTTTTCGCTGAAGTCGATCGCATCGTCACGACGGATAAGACCTGCGTTGTTGACCAGAATATCGATATGACCGAATTCTGCCACTGCGCGCTCCAGCAGCGCCGGAATGCCGTCAATTTGACGCAGGTCGGCGGTCAGACTTAAAAAACGGCGCCCCAGCGCGGTCACGCGTTCGATAGTTTCCGTCGGTTCAACGATGTTGATCCCCACGATATCGCAGCCCGCTTCAGCCAAACCCAACGCCATACCCTGACCCAGGCCAGTGTCACAACCGGTCACAACGGCGACCTTACCTTCAAGAGAGAATGCATTCAAAATCATTGTAAATCCTTAATTTTTTATAATGCCCGCCGCAGCAGGCACGGCTATCGCCCGCAACTAGCGCAGATCTTTGACCGCTACATGGTCCATATCATCAAAGACCTGGTTTTCGCCGACCATGCCCCAAATGAACGTATAAGCTTTTGTGCCAACGCCGGAGTGAATTGACCAGCTCGGCGAAATCACCGCCTGCTCGTTGTGCATCACAATATGACGCGTTTCCTGAGGCTGCCCCATCATGTGGAAGACGCAGGTATCTTCTTCCATATTGAAATAGAAATAGACTTCCATACGACGTTCATGGGTATGACACGGCATGGTGTTCCACAGGTTACCCGGCGCCAGTTCGGTCAGACCCATGCTCAACTGGCAGGTTTCCAGCACATCCGGCACAAAATATTTGTTGATGGTACGACGGTTACTGGTGAGGTCATCGCCCAGCGTCACTGGCGCAACGTCTGCTGGCGTGACTTTTTTGGTTGGATAAGTCGTGTGGGCCGGCGCGCAGTTGTAGTAAAACTTCGCTGGTTTCGCCGTATCGATGCTGGCGAATACCACTTCTTTGGCCCCTTTCCCGACGTACAGCGCGTCACGATGACCAATTTCATAGCACTGGCCGTCAACGGTAATCGTGCCCGGGCCACCGATGTTAATCACACCCAGCTCACGACGCTCGAGGAAGTAGGTTACGCCCAGCTGTTTGCCGACTTCGCCACCCACAGAGACGGTTTTGGCCACTGGCATAATGCCGCCAACAATGATGCGGTCAATGTGGCTGTAGACCATGGTGTATTCATCTGCGACAAACACTTCTTCGACCAAAAACTCATTACGTAGCTCCTGAGTGTCCAGGGTTTTCGCATGCGCACTATGGATGCTTTGTCTTACGTCCACATTTACCTCCAGTGATAAATTGACCGTGAATGCTTAAACGAATAGCAAAACGCTGTTCCGTTTTATCTTATGCGCTCATGATATCCCTCCCAGAATGGGTTTTCAATTACAAATAAAACAACGTTTCACTTTTTCTGCATCTTATTATCAAAAGTGTAATTGCGATCACGCTAGCGCATATAAATCGCGGGAATAATTTCAATAAAATTATTTAAAACAATTAGATAGATAAAAATAAACAAGAGTAGTTCATGAAGGGCAGGGATAAGACACTGAAAATACAGCCAGCCTCACACGCCGTTCACACACCTTTTCTAACAAAGTGCGCTGTTAATCACATGAAATGAAACGCCGTTTTGATACGTTAGCAGAGTTTAGAGTGTATGTTTCTGTAACTGGCCTTGCCCTCCTGTTGGAGGGCTTTTTTATAGATGCAGGGGATATACAGCGGGAAAGGCGTTTAAGCAGAGAAAACTTCGGGTGGTTAATCTCGCTCGATAGCGAGCGCCACGCCCTGACCACCGCCGATACATAACGTTGCCAGGCCCTTGTGCGCCCGACGCTTCACCATTTCATGCACCAGTGAAACCAGAATACGGCAGCCAGATGCGCCAATCGGATGACCGAGCGCAATGGCTCCGCCGTTCACATTCACCCGCCGTTCATCCCACTCCAACATTTTACCAACGGACAATGCCTGTGCGGCAAAGGCTTCGTTGGCCTCGATAAGATCAACATCAGCCAGTTGCCAGCCCACACGCTCAAGGCAACGGCGCGTCGCGTACACCGGCGCAATTCCCATGAGCGCGGGATCGACCCCGACGCTGGCAAAGGCACGAATGCGGGCCAGCACCGGCAAATTCAGCTCCTGGGCCTTGGCCTCGCTCATCATCATCACCGCAGCGGCGCCATCATTGATGGAGGACGCGTTGCCCGCGGTTACTGAACCGAGCCTGTCGAAGGTCGGATCCAGACGCGCCAATCCTTCTGCGCTGGCATCGGTGCGCGGCTGTTCGTCGGTATCCACCACGAACGATTGCCCATTACGCTGCGTTACCACCGGCACGATTTCATCTTTAAAGCGCCCGGCGTCAATTGCCATCCGCGCCTTGTGCTGCGAATGCAGTGCGTAGGCATCCTGCAGTTCACGGCTGATGCCATATTCCCGCGCCAGATTTTCCGCGGTAACGCCCATATGGTAATCGTTGAAAGCGTCCCACAGGCCGTCATGCACCAGGCTGTCGACCAGTTGACTGTTGCCCAACTGTGCGCCGGTACGGCTATCAGTAAGGACATGCGGCGCACGGCTCATATTCTCTTGTCCACCCGCAATGACAATGTCGGCTTCGCCGCACTGGATAGCCTGGGTCGCCAGATGCAGCGCTTTCAGACCCGAGCCGCAGACATCGTTAATGGTGATGGCGGAGACGGTATTGGGTAGCCCACCATTGATGGCGGACTGACGCGCCGGATTTTGCCCGGCACCTGCGGTAAGCACCTGTCCGAGGATCACTTCATCCACAGCGTGAACGTCCACGCCCGTGCGCTCCAGTAACGCCCTGACTACCATGCTACCTAATTCAACGGCAGAGTGGCGCGCCAGCGTCCCCTGGAAGCAGCCGATTGGTGTCCGTAACGCCCCGACTATCACAACCTCTTTCATCACCACCTCAGCGCAAAATAACACCGCAATAGTAGATGATTGTTAAAAAGAGTTATCAAGGTTGTTTAAAAACGGTGATTTTTATCACAAAGGAAATTCGTATCATTTATTGGTCATCTGAACGCCACTCTGCTGTAAATGGTCGCGCAGCCAACTTCCCGCCACGCCAGGCGGTGATTTCTTATTCCACAGCAGATCGATAGAGATAGCCTTTGGCCAGCCGGGCAGCATCAATTGAACCAGCGGTTTTTCTGCCGCAAACTCCTCCACCAGCGCACAAGGGAGCGCGCACCAGCCGAATCCCTGCACCGCCATACTCAGCAGCAACAAATAGTTAGGCGCCGACCAGACGGGGCCGCGCGCCACGTTAGTGCCGCTCTCCAGATAGGTATTCAGCCGCAGCTCTCGCCAGGTATGCAGCTGTTCCCACTGCAGTTTTTCTTGAGTCGCCAGTGGATGCGATGCCGCAACGTATAATCCCATCCAGGTTTGCATCGGCAGACGCGTGACGCCCATGTCGGTCGGGTAATCCTCCCGGGCTTCGATCAACCCAACCTGAGCACGTCCTTTTTGCAGCAGATCGATAACGTCTTCATCTTCGCCAATCAGACATTCAAACTCGGTATGGGGAAACTTGTGGTCAAACTGCACCATCAATTCTTCCAGCACATCCGGGTGCAGCGTGTCAGACAAAACGAAGGTCAGACGCGCTTCCGTTTCACCCGACAGCGAAATCGCTGCCTCATCAAGACGTTCGCTGGCCGTCAAAATTGCCTGCACATAGCCCAGCACCCGCTTACCTTCTTCGGTTAGCGTCGGCTGACGTGATGAGCGGTCAAACAGCGCAAAACCGAGATCGGCTTCCAGATGCGCAATGGCCGTGCTGATGGTGGACTGACTTTTACGCAGCCGCCGGGCCGCAGCAGAAAATGAGCCGCAGGAAACGGTCTCCACAAATGCCGTTAACGCTTCAGGAGAGTAACGCATGAACTATCTACTTTATCGATGGATACTATCTTTTAGATATCACATAAAACGATAAAATTGCCACCATTCCGTTATCCGGGCATCAAAGAAGGTTTTAGATTATGCAACACGATACAGTCCAACGCCGCTCGTTACTGGAGCGAATTTTTCATGCCGTCTGCTTTGAAGGCATTGCCACCGCGATCCTCGCACCAACCACCGCATGGTTGATGCAGCGCTCGGTGCTGGAAATGGGCGGACTGACCATTCTTCTCGCCACGACGGCGATGATCTGGAATATCATTTATAACGCCCTGTTTGACCGACTGTGGCCGTCGCACCTGGTAAAACGTACGGCTAAAGTGCGGGCATTCCACGCCTTAGGCTTCGAGAGCGGTTTTATTGTCATCGGGGTGAGCATCGTGGCGTATGTGCTGAACGTCAGCCTGCTCCAGGCATTCACGCTGGAAATAGGTTTCTTCCTGTTCTTCCTGCCATACACCATGTTCTATAACTGGGCTTATGACACTTTACGCGAGCGCGTTATGAAGCGTCGCCAGCAGCGCGTTACTGCCTGATAATTCAAACAATAGCCGGAATCTTCTCGGTTCCGGCTTTTGATCCATTCACTCGCCCGCTTGTTGACACCTCCCCCAGCCCCTGCCATTTGTGGTAAATTGCGCTTCTTTTTGTTTATTTTATAGTTGATACGTTCAAATAATGTCGAAATTTTGGTCAAAAGAAGAGACTCTCTGGAGCTTCGCACTATATGGGACTGCCGTCGGCGCAGGAACCCTCTTCCTCCCCATACAGCTGGGTTCTGCAGGCGCGGTGGTACTGTTTATCACCGCACTCGTCGCCTGGCCTTTAACCTACTGGCCGCACAAGGCGCTGTGCCAGTTTATCCTGTCCTCAAAAACCTCGGCAGGTGAAGGGATCACTGGTGCAGTTACGCACTACTACGGCAAAAAGATAGGCAGCCTGATCACGACCCTCTATTTTATTGCCTTCTTTGTGGTGGTACTGATCTACGCCGTGGCGATAACCAATTCACTCACTGAACAACTGGCAAAACATATCGCCATCGATCTGCGTGTTCGCATGCTGGTCAGTCTTGGCGTGGTGCTGGTGCTAAACTTGATTTTTCTGATGGGCCGACAAGCAACCATTCGGGTAATGGGCTTTCTGGTGTTCCCGCTCATCGCGTACTTTTTGTTCCTTTCGCTCTACCTGACCGGAAGCTGGCAGCCAACGCTACTCACCGGCCAGATGTCTTTCGATCAGCACACGCTTCATCAGGTTTGGATATCTATTCCCGTGATGGTTTTCGCTTTTAGCCATACGCCAATTATCTCGACGTTCGCCATCGACCGACGTGAGAAATATGGCGAGCAGGCCATGGGTAAATGCAAAAAAATCATGAAGGTAGCCTACATCATCATCTGCCTGAGCGTGCTGTTTTTCGTCTTCAGCTGTTTGCTTTCGATTCCGACAAACTATATCGAGGACGCGAAAAATGAAGGGGTGACCATTCTGTCAGCGCTATCGATGATGCCAAACGCACCAGCATGGCTGTCGATTTCTGGGATCATTGTCGCCGTCGTGGCGATGTCAAAATCGTTCCTCGGCACCTACTTTGGCGTGATTGAAGGGGCAACGGAGGTGGTAAAAACATCGTTGCATCAGGTGGGAGTGAAGAAAAGCCGGGCCTTTAACCGCGCCCTGTCCATTATGCTGGTTTCGACCATTACGTTTATCATTTGCTGCATTAACCCTAATGCAATTTCAATGATTTACGCGATTAGCGGGCCGCTGATTGCCATGATTCTGTTTATCATGCCGACATTATCTACCTATCTGATCCCGGCGCTAAAGCCGTACCGTTCAGTGGGTAATCTGATCACCCTGATTGTCGGTCTGCTGTGCGTATCTGTGATGTTTTTTGGCTAGAACGTGTTTTTAACGGCTCATTCATCAGTATATGGATGAGCCGTTAAACTGACTTATTTGATGTACGAATCGAGCACCTTCAAAACCACATCCAAATCTTCTTCGCGCTTAATTTCATCGCCCTGATGCACAATGTGCTCGGTCAGATGACCTTTAATCACCTCGCGCATTAACCCGTTTACCGCACCGCGGATCGCCGCTATTTGCTGCAATACAGCCGCGCATTCATGCGGTTCATCCAGCATGGTTTTCAACGCCGCTACCTGCCCCTGAATCTTACTGGCTCGGGCTTTCAGCTTTTGTTTGTCGCGGATCGTGTGTGACATAGCAATACCTTTTCAACGTCTGGCTGTAGCGACAATACCATCGTCATTCTACTGGGGGGTAGTATTTAATACTGGGGGGGAGTAGAATCTGGCAAAATTAAACAACGAAGAATCATTCTCATGGGTGAGTTTTCTACGCTTCTTCAGCAAGGCAACGCCTGGTTTTTCATTCCCAGCGCGATTCTATTAGGAGTGTTACACGGTCTGGAACCGGGGCATTCTAAGACGATGATGGCGGCCTTTATTATTGCCATTAAGGGAACCATCAAACAGGCGGTGATGCTGGGGCTGGCGGCAACGCTGTCGCATACCGCAGTGGTATGGCTGATTGCGCTCGGCGGGATGTATATCAGCAAAGCGTTTACTGCCCAGGCCGTTGAGCCGTGGCTGCAGTTTGTCTCGGCGATTATTATTCTCGGGACCGCATTCTGGATGTTCTGGCGAACCTGGCAGGGAGAACAGAACTGGCTGACCCAGACGCATCATGACCACGATCATGAGCATCACCATGATCATGATGACCATCACCACCATCATAACCACGGTGAAGCTCACCACCATCATCACGAACATGATCATCACCATAGCGCCCTGGCCGGACTGAGCGAAGATTCAAAAGCGTATCAGGACGCCCACGAGCGGGCACATGCTACCGATATTCAGCGCCGCTTTGCAGGCAAAGAGGTCACCAACGGCCAAATATTATTGTTTGGTCTGACCGGCGGGTTGATCCCCTGCCCTGCTGCCATTACGGTACTGCTGATTTGCATCCAGCTCAAAGCCTTCACGCTGGGTGCCACCATGGTGCTGTGCTTCAGCCTCGGGCTGGCGCTAACGCTGGTAACGGTGGGCGTGGGAGCGGCAATCAGCGTGCAGCAGGCGGCCAAACGCTGGAGCGGATTTAACACACTGGCACGCAAAACCCCCTATTTTTCCAGCGCGCTTATCGCGATGGTCGGCTTATATATGGGGATTCACGGCTATATGGGGATCGTCGGTTAACGAGCAGAGAGCGCAGCAGCGATTGCCGCTGCGCATCAAACCAGGCTAGCTTGCGACGTTCCCCCACACCAGTTGGCCTTTATGGAAGGTCGCGGTGCGTGGGGAGATTCGCGCGACCGCTTGCGCTGAGCAGGAGGCATCCACCAGTACAAAGCTGGCTTCATCCTGCGCCTTCGGCCAGACGCGCTCACCTTTATCGTTAAGCGGCAGCACATCGCCGGTGGCGAGGAACAGCGCTCGCGACAGGTTGAGTTCATTGGGACGAATATACAGCTGCGCGTACAGATTCGCCTTCTCCAGCATGTCTCCAAGTCCGTACGGCGACCAATGGTCAATCACACTGTCAGTCCCGGTAATCACTTCCACGCCTTTGTCACGCAGCTGCTTGAGCGGCATATGCAAGGTACCGATCGGCACCGTCGAGGCAATGGTAATCTGCTGCGCCGCCATGCGGCTCGCCAGCGCATCCACCTGCTGTTCGTTCAGCGTCGCCAGCGCAAATGCGTGGCTGATGGTCAGTTTGCCCTTCAACTGCGGCGTTTTCTCCACCGTTTCCACCATGTAATTCACCGCCGCAACGCCCGCCGGGCTGGTTTCATGCAGATGGATATCCACGCCTTTATCGTAATCCAGCGCAATCTGGAACATGGTGTCGAGGGATTTTTCCATCGCCCCGTCCACGCTGGTTGGGTCCAGACCGCCGACGTAATGCGCCCCCGCCTGCATTGCTTCACGCATCAACGGTTCAGACTTCGATAACAGCAGGCCATGCTGCGGAAACGCCACGATTTCACAGGCAAAACCCGGCTGGCGACGCGCCAGCACCGCCTGCAGATTTTCCAGGTTTTTCAGCCCGGAAACCGGTTCGATATTGCAGTGGCTGCGGGCGATCGAGGTGCCTTTTGATTGCAGCAGATCGATGAGCTTTTCCGCGCGCTCCTGCGTGTAAGGCTGGAGTTCAGGCAGCAGCTTTTGCTCAAGGCGGATCATATCCTGAATGGTGGTGCCAGCCGGGCGATTCAGCGAACGCCAGGGACCGCCGTAAAAGGTTTTATCCAGATGGATGTGCATGTCGCGCATGGCGGGCAGCATCAGCTTTCCACCCGCATCGTAGTGCGGCAGCGTCGCATCCGGATGCTGCTTATTCTCACGCAGTGCAACAATTTTCCCGTCCTGAATTTCAACGGTTTGCAGCGCGGTATGGGTATGCACCACCACCGAGTTTTCGTAATCAAACCCCGCTTCCAGCAGGACGTTATCCAGGTAATAGTGCTTATCGTTAATCGTCATTGTGCTCTTCGCCCCGCAGGTGTTCCCGACAGGATTAGCAGCATACGCGACCGGAGCCACTGCGCCAAACAGCGCGGCAGCGGTGACCATTTTTCCGCTCTGACTTAAAAATTCACGGCGGCTGTTACTTTCCTTCATTCACATTTCCTCTCAGGAATGGACAATATGAGTGCCCGTTTCGCCGCGCAGTGCGGCCGGCAGGCATTCCGGCGTGGTGATGATCACTCGCTTACCGCCACGCGCCAGGAACGCCAGACTGGCAACGATTTTGGGTAACATGCTCCCCGGCGGGAAATGTCCCTCCTGCATGTAACGGGTCATCGTTGCGACATCCACCTTATCCAGCGCCTGCTGGTTGGGTTTGCCAAAATGAATACAGACCTGTTCGACGCCGGTGGTGATCACCAGAATGTCAGCGCGGATCTCCTGCGCCAGCAGAGCCGTGGAGAGATCTTTATCAATCACCGCATCCACGCTCTGATAATCCCCCTGATCGCTACGCACCACCGGGATCCCACCGCCACCCGCGCCAATCACCACAAAGCCTTGCTGGGTCAGCGTTTTGATCGCCTCCGCCTCGACAATACGCTTCGGTTCCGGAGAGGCGACGACCCGGCGGTAGCCGCGTCCCGAATCTTCAACAAAGCGCCAGCCCGGATTGACCCGCTGCAGTTCATCGCGCTGCGCTTCGCTAAAGAACGCGCCGATAGGCTTGGTCGGGTTAGCGAAGCCCGGATCGTTTTTGTCGACCTCCACCTGCGTGACCACCGTAACCGCCTTCTGATCACCGCGCCGCGCCAGGCGGTTGTTCAGCGCCTGTTGGATCAGATAGCCGATCCCGCCCTGCGTATCGGCGACGCAGTTTGCCAGCGGGGTGAGCGGCAACCCTTCACGCTCATGCGCGATTTCCGCACGCCGTAGATCCAGCCCCACCTGCGGCCCGTTTCCGTGCGTCAGCACAATGTTGTAGTCCGATGCCAACATCTCCAGCACCGTGTCCGCCACCGCTTTCACCGCTTCAGCCTGGTGCTCAATCGACTGGCTGGCGTTATCTTTGATAATACTGTTGCCGCCAATGGCAACGACCACAAGTTCTTTCATAGTGTTATCTTCCGCTTACAGGCGATTCAGGTCGTTTTCGTCGGTTCCTGCTCAGGCGCAGTCACCGCTTCACGGCTATCAAGAACATGCTTGAGGACAAACATGCCGCTCATCATCAGGTAGGCCACAACAAACATCATCGAACTGCCTTCTGCAAAGCCAACCGTCGGAGAGTGGATCACACCAAACAGCGATAACAGCGCGCCAAAAGCTGCGGCAATCGCCCCACGCAGCGGCTTATTCATAATGGCGAAGATAGCGACGCAGCCCCACAGCATACTGGCCAGCGGCGCGCCGCTTCCCAGATGCACCAGCCCATCGTAATAGACACCTTTGCTGTGCAGCAGGTCGCTGCCCAGTTTCCCCGCGGATGTTCCGGCGGCGCCCATCACGCTGTTGACGATGGTCAACGCCCAGTTAGCGATCCACGGGAACAAGCAGATAAAGATAACGGGAACCTCGACTTTGGGCGTCTCTCGCACCACCTGGTTGGCGGTCACCACGCCGATAAACACCAGAATCGGCACTATCGCAGTCATCGGAATAATCGCGAGCATAAACGCCCCCAGCCCAAACAGCGGTACCAGGAACATGGTGATGCCTGAAGCGAGGGTATAACCGATGCTGGCCCCCATCGCTTTCCAGCCCGCATGCCCAACATATACGGTCACCGGGAATGGGTTGCCCAGCATGCAGCCGAGCATGGAGGCAAAACCGTTCGCCATCATGACTTTACGGGTGTTGTACTCATCCCCCGCCGCATGCGCACTTTCAATGTTCTCAAGGTCAAAAATGTAGTTCGCCAGACCCAGAGGAACCGCAGAAGCCAGGTACGGCAGCGCGTGCGGCAAACCCTGCAGGAAGCTGTCGACATGGATTTCCGGCGGGTTGAATCCAAAGGAAGACATCGAAGATTTAATGGCTTCCGGGCTTTGCAAACCGGAGATCCACGCCAACGCTGTACCGGCAATCAGCAGCAGCAAACCGGTGGGGATGCGGGCAAAAATCGGCTTCTTACCGAACCAGTTAATGAAGATCAACAACAAGACGATGAAAGAGACGGTCGGCGCTTCGAATGCCTGCAGCATCGGGTTCATCGCCAGCAGCAACAGTCCCAGACCGGACAGACAAGAAAGTAATACCGTACGCGGGATCATCTTGCGGATGGTCTCGCCTAGGAAGGAGCCGCCGACCAGGATCAACGCTTCTACAAAGCACCACACCAGGGCTATCTGGATAGCAAAGTTGGCATCTTTGGTTTGCTGATATACCGGCATTAGCACCAGGAAGGTCACGGTAAAAATTGACGGTGCGCTCGGCCCGGACGGTAGCGCTGTCACGTCTTTGCGCCCGGTGTGCTTTGCCATCTGCAGGCCAAACCAGGCGTAGCAGACGCTGGCCACCAGCACCGCCAGACCAAAGGCAGGCGCAATGCGACCATAGACAATTTCGGTAGGGATCCCGACGACAAAAATGAGCAGCCCCATCATTGTCAGCAGGTTAGTCAGGTTGTTGGTCATCAGCCCAAAGTAAGCAGCCCAGTCACCACGTTTCCATTCTAGTTTTATGCTGTTCATGGAATATCCTTAACAGGTTAAGCATCGTTTGCGATCCCGGGGATCGCCCAGCCCTGCAGGTAAGCAACGTTTTTCGCTTCGCTACTGTGGGGCTAACAGCGTTAGCCCCGATTGTTGTTATTGGCAGTAGCGGTCGCGCCAGTTGAGGATCGCCTTTTCAAAACAGGCGAACGGCGGATGGACTATTCCGGCGCCGATCATGCCGATCCCCGCATCTTTGTGCGCAATTGCGGTGTTAATCACCGGCAGAATGCCGGTGCTACCCACGCGCGTAATGTCGATAGCGGTCGGTACGCCCATAAAACCAAGTAACGGAATGGTAACGTTGGGGTTTTCGCCGAGAGTGATTTCACGCATCTGGCGAGAGAAATCGACCGCCTCTTCAACCGTACCGCCCACCAGCGCCACGATGGCCGGTGCCGTGGCCATGGCAAAACCGCCGATGCCGTAGGTTTCGGTAATTGCGCTATCACCGATATCACGTCCGGAATCTTCGGGCTTATAGCCCGCAAACATCGGGCCAATCACCTGCTGCGCCGGACCGGTAAACCACTGACCCGGTAAGCCGCTGATGCGCAGACCGAATTCAACGCCGTTACGCGCCATCGTCGTGACTACGGTGCTGTATTCGATCCCGTGTGCGGCGTCCATTGCGGCTTTACACATCGCCATCCAGGTCGGTCCGGAGAAGTAATCGCTGCTGAGGACGAACTCGAATACCTCACGCTGCTGCTCAACCGGATAGCCGGTCTGAATAATCCACGGCGTCAGTGCCTGTATCAGTAGCGCCGTCCCGGCGTTGTTGCGGTTATGGCACTCATCGCCCATGTGCAGCGCCTGCGCCAGCATCAGGCGCAGATCGATTTCGCCCGCCAGCTTCATGGCGTCGCGCAGCATCGGTCCCATCACATCGCGCATCCAGTTCAGGCGATCGATAACGCTCTGATCGTTCGCGCCCATGCGCAGGATCTTCGCCATCTGCTCGCTCATATTGGTATATGCGCGGTTGCCGTAGGTTTTGTTCTCGACGATGTGCATAAACATCGACGCCGACGTCACACCCGCCATCGAACCGACACAGTCATGCTCGTGGCACGGTGAGAAGATGATTTCACCCGAGGCGGCCAGGTCGGCGGCTTCATCCAGATCTTTCGCCAGCCCTTCAAACACCAAAGCCCCGGTGACCGCGCCCTTCATTGCGCCGCACATTTTTTCCCAGCAGATGGGCGGTCCGGCGTGCAGGATGGTGTTGCGGGTCATGCCCGGCACGACGTTGATCGCCTGGTCATAGCCAATCAGCACCGGATGCGACTGGATAATGCGTTCCAGCGCCTGCTGGTTAGCGGCAGCGATTTTGTCAGCCAGCGGCGAATCGGCAATTTCGTCCAGTGCGGCCACGACCTGCATGTTGCCCTGGCCCGGCGGCGTCCAGTCGAGCTGGGTCACGGGAACATTCTGCTTTTTCAGGTCATCGCTGAACATCGCGATGCCGACGTTAATTACGTTCAGCGGCTGGTTAAACAGTGTCTGGCTCATCAGGCTTCCTCCCCTTTACAGATAAATTCACGCGCCAGCAATCCGGTATTGGTGCTACTGCTCGCCCAGATCACACCTGCATCGGTCAGCATCTGGCACTGTTTTTCCAGCGACGGCGTATCGAGATCGGTTCCCAGCACGTAGCCGAGGATCTCAAGCGGACGCCCCTCTGCGGCGGCGATCGCTTTGGCTTCGACGATCGCCTCGATCATCACGCCAACCGGATCTTCATGTGATCCATATCCAAGAACGAAGTCCATAACGATCACGCCGACTTCAGGATCGCGTGCTTCCTGCAACAGACGACTAATGCGGTTGGTTGGATCGATCATCGGGTGCGGTTTACCGTTGGTAAAATCGTCATCTCCGAAATCAAGGAAGGTATGTCCCACGCTGCGGTTGAGATCTGTCAGGCGAAAAGCCGGATCCGGATGAATGTTGCTGTAAACCTCCGCATGTTTTTCCATGGCAGCAAACATCGCCTCATCACACAGCGTACCGCCACAGAACAAGCCGCGAATGTACTTTTGCTGCGGGGTCAGGCGGGCGCGAACCTCTTCAATCAGCGGCCAGTTGAGCGGATGCAGATCCAGACTCTCTTTTTTCACGCCAGTCAGCAGTACCGCTTTCAGCGCCGCCTCTTTAGTGCCGCGTGCAAACAGCAGACCGTTTTCATCCGCAGGCGCGGCTTCACGTCCGAGGAAACACACCACGACGGGCTTATGGCAGGCGCGCGCACGTTCCAGCACCTTGCGCGCCACTGTTGGCGCAGGAGGTTTGGAGATAAGCGCGATGATCTCGGTTTGCGGATCGGCCTCCAGCATGCCAATCGCGTCAAGCATCATCAGGCCGCCAATCTTTTCGCTCAGATCGCGTCCACCGGTGCCAATCAGTTGGGAAATCCCGCCGCCAAACTCGTGAATGCGTACGCTCAGCTCCTGGCTACCGGTACCGGAGGCACCAACAATTCCGATGTTGCCGCGACGCACCGCATTGCCAAAACACAGCGCCGCGCCGTTAATAATGGCGGTTCCGCAATCGGGCCCCATCATCAGCAGCCCTTTTTCATGCGCCAGCTGCTTGAGCGCCAGTTCGTCTTCAAGAGAGACGTTGTCAGAGAACAGCATCACGTTGAGGTTATTTTGCAGCGCCTGACGCGCTTCACGCGCGGCAAACAGACCATTGACCGAGATCACCGCCAGGTTGCTGTCAGGAACATGCTTCTTCGCACTGGCAAGCGTGGCATAGCGCGCTTCATGCTGCCCCCCCTGCTCTTTATGCGTAAACAAATCTTCAATCGCCACCAGCGTCTGATCGTTCGCCGCCTCGCTGGCACCTTTAATGACAATCATCAGGTCGCCACTTTTCGCCTCTTCAAGTTCAGGCGTGAGCAGACCGAGATTCTTCAGTACGCCCTTATTCATTTCTGTCGCCATAGCCACGAACGCCTGCTCAACGCCATCGAGCTTATTTGCGCGTGTGGAGATAGACATCAGTGAGACAGAATCAAAATACGTATTCTTTTTAACAACTATCCTGATCGACATAATTCCCTCCGGACCTGTGGCTCAGGGCGCAGGCATCCGCCATGCCATACAGCATGTCGCAGCCAGAACTTGAGCCGATATTTTTAATGTCAGTAATATATTGCGTAGAAACGGGTTGTTGCTCAGTAATAATATGGTTCAGCAGCCGTCCGACGCTTTCCCGATAACGTTGATGAAAGGCTTCCTCTAGCGTTATTTTGCTGAGTAGCGTGGTATTATTTCCGGCACGTTGTAAGGCTGCTAAAAAATCATCACGATATTTCCCCAGCGGATGTCCAGGAATAAATAAAATAGTGCTTAAACCCACTAAATAATCATCAGATGAAGGCGTCAAACCAATCCCCAGACCAATTAAATGGCTGACCGCTGTAGAGATATTTTCTCCTGTATGCAACACCGCCAGTAATGTTTGCCGGTGACTCAGTAATTGACGGGTGATTTCCAGATAAAACGGGTTATCACCCTGGTACAGAAATAATGTGTCAGCGCTTCTTAGCTGTTGGCGGATAACCTCTTCCCAGCGCAGCCAGCGGATTGCAGCAAGGCTTATTGCATCAGGCCTCCACTGTGGTATGCGCCACGGCAGACAACCGGAAGTTTCTATCCATTTATCGTTGCCAACGGCTATCCCCGATTCGGTAAAACTGACTCTCTCACCGGGGTGAAACAGCTCTTCACAATGCGTCAGCGCCAGCCGACAGCTGTTAGGCGCGTTATCACAACCTTCACTCAGTAACGTCAGCAACCGCTGCTGTTCAGGTATCAACAGGTTTACCGCGCGGGAAAAAACCTGTTCAACCCGTCCCGTTCCCCGGAAAGCGAGAAACGCGCCGTCTGCGGTTAGCGCCCGTACGCATCGCCGTGATGGCGTGGCGATAGTGGCGCTCCTCTGTCAGGCTCCGGCCGCAATCAGCAGCTCGGCAATTTCGTGGTATCCTTTCTCCCGCGCCAGCTCCAGCGGGGTTTTACCGTATTTATCCGTCATGTGCGGGTTTGCGCCATGGTCGAGCAGCAGCTTGACGATTTCCTGCTGTTTCGCGCCGCCGTCATTAAGCACGATGGCTTCCAGTAACGGCGTCCAGCCGACAAAGTTGGTATGATTAACATTGATATCGGTACGCAGCAGCAGTTCGCGCACGATCTCTACATGACCTTTTTCGCTGGCTGGCGTAATACCGACGCCGCCAAAACGGCTCAGGCAATTAAGATCGGGATTGGCCGGTAATACGGTACGCAGCAGCGTTAAATCGTTAGTCAGACAGCTAATCAGGAATGGATTAAAACAGGTTTGATCCTGTTTATTAATATCGGCACCGGCAGCAATCAATAAAGAAACACAGTCATAATGTTTATTCAGGCTGGCAATAATTATGGCAGTGCGCCCCTGGCGGTTAGTGGCATTAATATCCACATTTTTTGCCAGGCAGGATTTTAATCCATCGGCATCACCCTGCTCTGCCGCCAGCAGAAATTCAGTAATGAGTTCTTTCTCTGACATAATCGCTCTCCTGCAGTTTTTTAGACTTTTTAAATATCCGATAAGTTGAGAATAGCAACAGAGTGCAGAGAATAATATCCGCTTAAATTTCATTCATCGTAAGCGTGTCGATTATTGAATCAAATTTAACAATGAGAACAAAACGTGCTGTAGTGCAATCTTTTCCTTATGACAGAGCCGCTTTTAGCCATTAATCAGTTGTCAGAAAAATCAGGCGTGATGCTACACGGATAGCGGCCTGCAATTAATATACAGAAGTGTGATTGCCTTCAAATCAATTGTAAAACTAGTGTTAAATTCTGTTCAAAACTGATTGCTCTGCATAAGGATTACAAATACATTCAACAATCATCGCGTCGCAGATGCGCGTTTGTCGCCGGAGGGGAGGAATATGAATTCAATTTTTACCGAGGAAAACCTGCTGGCATTTACGATGGCAGCCCGCTACAGCAGCTTCAGCAAGGCGGCTGAGGAACTTGGCTTAACCACATCAGCAATTAGTTACACCATTAAGCGCATGGAGCTGGGGCTCGACGTGGTGCTGTTTACCCGCAGTACCCGCAGCATTGAGCTGACCGAGTCCGGACGCTATCTGTTTCGCAAGGCGACCGACCTGCTCAACGATTTCCACGCCATCAAGCGCAGTATTGATACCATTGCTCAGGGCATTGAAGCCCGGGTACGCATCTGTATTAATCAACTGTTGTATACCCCTCAACATACGGCACGACTGCTGCAGGTACTCAAGAAACAGTTTCCAACCTGCCAGATAACCGTCACCACCGAGGTGTATAACGGCGTCTGGGATTCGATCATTAACAACCTCGCCAACATCGCTATCGGCGCGCCGGATACGTTACTGGACGGCGGGGGGATTGATTACACCGAGATCGGCGCGATCCGTTGGTCGTTTGCGATTGCCCCGGATCATCCGCTGGCTTTTATGCCTGAACCGATTTCTGAGAGCCAGCTGCGCCTGTACCCGAACATCATGGTGGAAGACACCGCGCACACCATCAACAAGAAGGTCGGCTGGCTGTTACACGGACAGGAGTCGATTCTGGTTCCTGATTTTAATACCAAATGCCAGTGCCAGATCCTGGGTGAGGGCATCGGTTTTCTGCCGGACTATATGGTACGCGAGGCGATGGAAAAGTCGTTGCTGGTCACGCGGCAGATCCACAACCCGCGTCAGGATTCAAGGATGCTGCTGGCGACCCAGCATTCGGCCACCGGTCGTGTAACCCAGTGGATTAAAAAAGAGTTTGGCCCACAAGGTGTATTGACGGGAATTTATCAGGATTTGCTGCATCGGGAGTGATGCGCCGGACGGCGGTCATGCCTTCCGGCGCACGTAAGATTATCAGGCGCGAATATCGTCGTACTCGCGGGTTTTATCAAACTCATGTTTGGCAAACGGGCACAGCGGAATAACTTTGCGGTTTTCGGCGCGCATTTTCTCCACCACCTTCGCCACCAGCAGTTTACCGACCCCCTGGCCTTTCAGGCTGGGGTCGACATCGGTATGTTCAATGATGCTCAGATGCTCACCCGTCGGCACGAAGACAATCTCGGCAACCTGATTGCCTTCGGCATCGTTAACATAAAATTTGTTGTGGCCTGCAAGAATTTCCATGGTCCCCTCACTCATTTCTGGCGATATTTCAGCGCACCGCTCGGACAGGTATCAATCACTTTAATGACCGTCGCGACATCCACTTCATCCGGAATGATCCACGGTTTACGCTTCAGGTTAAAAAGCGCTGCGCTTCCCCGCACGCAGTTGCCCGAATGTTGACATATCGCCGTATTGAAGTAGACGTCAATCTTCTCACCGGTATAGGCCCGGTAACCGGCATCCAGTAGTTCCTTATCCACGACATTGCCTCGCATTTTTTTATTGTCTGGGTCTAATCATAGACCTGTGCGAGGCTGAAGGAAGCAACTGAAAGTAGAAATATCACTCAGGCCTTTTCTGCAACAACGGCTGCGGCTCTGGCGGCAAATACTCCAGCATCGCAGGCGTCGGCGGCGGTAGACGGTTATCGGCGATGTCCCTGTCCACATCGATATGACTGATTTCACCACTTTCATGATGGTGAACCGTCAGCACCCGCGCTTTGTTCAGCTCTGTCACCAGTTCCCGGGTAATACGTAAACTTTCCGCCAGCTCATGATCTTCCAGTCCGGGCCTGCGACTGCGACGTTCCACCCGAAAACGAAACTGGTTGTACTTCGCCCAACCAATCAGCACCAGTCCGTTGACCAGCGCGACAAGGATGTAAAACGTGACCGTATCCAGCGTGGTGAAAAAGGGTCGCACGCCTATATAAGGTGAGTGCGCCAGAGCGGTGATCAGCCCTTTATAGATCAAATATAAAAAGCCAACCCAGGCAAAAAGCGTTAACAACACGTCAATGATGCGCGGCAGCAAACGCTGCTCCGTAAAGATCAGCGGCTGGCTCATGATTCGATCCTCCCAATTCCACGATCGGGACTCACCCAACGCGCCCTGCCGCGTTTGCGTTTGAGCATTACTTTCGGGAAAGCGACCAGCGTGGTGAACAGGCTTAGCATCCAGTACACCACCGGGAACCAGATAATCCAGAACAACGACGCGCCAATGCCTTTTTCATAGCGCCGCTCAATCATCAGACTCACCGCAAACTGCAGCAAGCACACCACGCCGAGGATTAGCCCAGTAAAGGCCGGCGGGAACAGATGTTGTACATACAGCGAGTCCGGCATCGGGATCATCAGCCCTAACAGGAACAGCACGATACTGATCGCATAGGCAAACGCCCAGGTGGTAGAAAAACAGAACTCAAAAAACAGCGGCCACATACGGCGATATTCCCATGACCACAGGCGGCGCATGTTCACGATAAACACCTCCGCACCGCCTTGCGCCCAGCGCAGTCGTTGTTTCCATAACCCTCTTAACGTTTCAGGCATCAGGATCCAGCACAGTGCGCGCGGCTCAAAGAATATCGACCAGTGGCGCAATTGCAGCTTCCAACTGATATCGATGTCTTCGGTGATCATGTCCGGGCTCCAGTAACCGACCTCGGCCAGCGCGCGACGACGAAACGCAGCAACCACGCCGGAAACGGTAAAGATCTGCCCATAAACTCGCTGAGTGCGCTTAATCAAGCCGATAATGGAAGAAAACTCCCCGACCTGCACCCGACCGATTAAGGTGGAGCGGGTTCGAATACGTGGGTTCCCGGTCACCGCACCGACGCGCGGGAACTGGATCAGCGGCGCCACAATATAGGCAACGGCATCACGGTCCAGTAACGCATCGCCATCAATACACACCAGGTAATCACTGCGCGCCGCTGCTGCCCCGGTCTTGAGCGCCAGCGCTTTGCCCTGGTTTTCAGCCAGATGAATCACCCGCAGACTGGGGTATTCCACCGCCAGTTGTTCCAGCACGTCGTGGGTGTCATCCGTTGAACCATCGTTGATGGCAATCACTTCAATATTTTTATATCGCTGCGCCAGCGCGGCCTCAATGGTTTCGCGCGCATTGATCCCTTCGTTAAAACAGGGGATCAGAATGGAAACCAGCGGATTCCCCTCCAGCGTCGGTGGCGGTGTGTCATCTCCCCATTTCCAGTGACGCTCACGGTAGAACCAGAAATAGACCCCGCCGCTTATCCACAAAGCAGACATAAACAAGGGCCAGAAGAAGACGAAGTTCAACATCACTTCACCTGTAAAGATGACCGCCACGCCAAACGGCAGGCTGAACATCAGGCAAAGTATCAGGAAAGCAATTATGCGATCGGTCATTTTTGCGGGTACCAGTATGAGGAGAACGTCGAGCGAATCTCTGACATCTCAGGTTTGTCGCTGATGAAATCATCCGGGTAATAGCCGTAGTTACCTGCACCGCTTAGTTTCAGCTGGCGCATCCATTCGGCTATTTGTTTTCCGCTGATTTCAGCCTCGTCCCCGGATTTACGCCAGTCTCGTGCCTGTAGTTCAAACACGGTTTTGTCCAGCGCGCCGGGCGTTTGTGCAACGGCATTCACTAATCTGTCGAGCCAGGCGTTGGCATCATTAGCCGGGATCTGCTCCATGAAAGGCATCGCCATCGGTGCCGTCCAGTCATAGGTATTGAGGAAATCATTCAGGTTCTGCGCAAACCAGGCTTCACTCTCCGGCTCCAGTACCGGCATGGCGTAAATATTGCGCGCCGTCTGCACCTGCGGACCGCGAATATTACGCACCGCCTGGGTCAGTTGTTTGGTGAAGTCGATCAGCACCTTACTTTTCAGTCGCGTCCAGCGCTCGAACGCCTGTGGATTGCTACGGATTTGCTCAATGCTTCCGGGAAGCCCTGCGGCGCGGTAGGCTGCCAATGCTTCCGGTGACGCGTCTTCAAAGTCCGTCAGGAAAGCATCGTCATGGAACAAAATCCCTTTGAAGCTGGCGTGTTTGGCCAGGTCTTCATAGATTTCAGTGATGCGCTGACGCGCTTCGCTGCTCCAGGGGGACAGACGGACATAATTCTCGCGGTTGATCGCTGTACGTCCCGTTTTCGGATCCCAGGCAGTTACGCGTGGGATGGAAGCGTCGAGATCGAAAGCCAGAACCGGCATCCAGGCATACACCGTCACCCCTGCCCGCGTTTGTAACTGCCAGGAGATATAGTTAAAGAGGTCGGCACGCATCGGCAGCCAGCGGTTAGGGAAATAGAGCTCGCGAATATTTCCGTCACCCTGCGGATCGGCGTAGGCCTGCAGGAAGACATGAGAAATACGCATGTCATAAACGCGCTGGATAAGTTTGTCGATGTTTCGCTTCTGCTGAGCAGGGTCCTTGTCATACACGTAATCCAGATCGACATGCATCACGCGCATCGTCTGCGGTTCACGTACCTGAGCGACCTGGCTGGCAAAGCGCTTAAGAGAGGGGTTATCAGAGATTAGCACGCGCGGGATGTCATCAAGAAACGCGGCATTCGCCAACCCTTCGTTGAGCGTGAAGGCCATCTTATAGCCATGCTCTTTAGCCAGGTTTAACGTTGTGCCATTGGCCGCACCGTAAGGCCAGACCCACGCGCGCGGTGATTTCCCGGTCACCGATTTGATCTTGTTGGTGATGAGAGAGATATCCGCGTTTATACGGCGCGTGTACTGTTCATCCGTTTCGTAAGTGCCGGTTTTCTTATCATACAGGCGGTTCGCCACCGCCGGTTCTTTACTTCCCTGCGGGTTGGCTTGTGCACCGAAATGCGAATTCCAGGTGTGCGCACCGACTTCCACCAACGGTGATTTGCCCATCTCTTCGACCATTTTCCAGGTGGCGAATTTATCTCGCGCCGTCATTAAGCCGCCAAAATCGACTTTTTTGTTGGCGGGAGCATCAACCCAACTCCCCACCGGCGCCCAGAGCGCAGGCCAGTTATAGGCTTTCAGCAGCGGCCAGACGCGGGTATAAAAACTGCTATATCCGTCATCAAAGGTGAGTAATACCGCTTTTTCCGGCAACACGATTTTACCGTCATGGGCGTCCAGGATTTGCTGCACGCTGATCGGGTTATAGCCATTATCACGCAGCCAGGCCATTTGGTCGCTCAACGCGCTGGTGCGCACAGAAAGATAGCGTTGGTCGGCGGCACCATCCTCGACATCGTGGTAGCCGAGCACCAGGAAGCTATTTTTCGGCCACGGATGATCCGCCGTCAGCGGCGTTCTCTCTGCGGGAGGAACGTAGCGAGGCGTTGTATTGTGCGCACTACTGCACGCGGTAATCATCAACCAGCCAGCGATTAATGCGCTAAGCCACAGGCATCTTTTCAGCATGAACAATCCTTAAAACCTGACATTTAAATCGAAAGCGAGGGAGATATTCCGCTCACGTTTACCGTCGTAGGGGCGTTTATCCCAAATAAGCATCACCCCGCCATCTACGACGTTGTTCCATTTGAGCCGTTGTCCGTATCCCACCTGAACGATGGCACCAGCGTCCTGGCCTTGCTGCCAATAGCCACCTACGCCAGCCAGACCTTGCTGCGTCCACACGGTGTCATAATGGCGGTAAAGAACCTGCTCCGCACTCAGACCCGGTACCACGGAAAAATCACTCTTCGGGTTGTAATACGGCACATTCTCTTTGGTGTTGGTGCTCCCGCCGATGCCCGGGGTAAAGTCCAGGGTGAAGCGCGGCGTTGTCCACATGCGCTCTTTTCCGCTGAGTCCGTATTCGATGCGATCGTTACCGTCTGAGAAATGTGATGCGGCAAACGACAGTTGATATTCACGTCGTTCGTTTTGATACCAGCGAACAAACATATCGCCGCCGTTGGCATACACGCCGCTACGCAGCGCGCGCAGTGGCGTATTACGCGACAAGCGCTCGGCCGAACCGCCTACGCGCCAGTTGTCATTGAAGTCATGCCAGCCGGAAAGACGACCGCCAATTTTCTGACCATCGCCATAATTTCGGCCAGAGACTTCCATTTCTGCCCAGTAGTCGCGGGAAGTCCATTCCGCCCCTGCCGCCAGATCGCGGCTGATGCCTTTACCTTCCTCAAATTCGCCAGTAGCAAAGTTGAATCCAGTAAACAATCGCCAGTTGTCGTTAATTGGCGGACTGTAAATGGCAGTATTGATATTGAAGTCATTCTTACCGCTGACCGGGCTATCGGACGAGATCCCTTGTGTGCCGCTAATGCGCACTTCCGACATTTTGTGGACATCACGAATACGCGCGAGGCGCAGCGTCGCTTCATCATCTGGGCTACGAGCGATGACGTCATCCGTCAGTTCATCGGCCTGCCTCCATTCCTGGAGATCCAACGCAACATAAGCCTGCTGACGCTCCAGTTCCAGGTTACTTGGCTCAATCACTTCCGCCAGCTTCAGCTCTTTCTCCGCCGCATGCGGCAAGCCACGCGCTTCAAGAACGGAGGCATAAGATATGCGCAGCCCCTGGTTACCTGAACCTGTTCGCGCCAGATGCTCTGCGAGCTTTTCAGCCTCAGGTAGTTCATTGGCAGCAATATAATATTGCGTCAGCATCGACTGTCCGAGCAGCCAGTTATCGTTAGGCTGCGGCGTTGGCGAACCATAGATGCGTCGCAGGTACGGACTCTCTTTGATTAGGTTTTCGGCCTGTTTTTTAGCGGCATCAAAGTTTTCATTATCGATATGCGCGTAGAACAGATCCTGTTGATCCTCAGGACCAAGCGGCGTAACGGGAATCGGTCCATTCGGGTAGTAGATGCTCATCAGCATCGCTTCGGTTTTTTCTGGCTGGCGTTCGCTTAACCATGCCGATGCTACCCAGCGTTTTGCGTAGTTTGGCACTTCGCCGCTCGCAGAAAGCGATTCGTATTCCTTAATCACTTCAGACGTTCGCTTACGAACCAGCAAAGCGCCCATGCGGTCAATTCTCGCCCGACGGACATCATTCTGCGCGGATGGCTCATCCTTCCAGGCAGCCAGCAACTGGTCATAGCGGGCCAGCGCTTTATCCGCCACGATAAACCGCTCTTCTTCATTACGTGCGGACGTATAGGAGGAACGTACCATTTCGGCGGCCGCATCAAGCTCAAGGCGGCGCTTCACAGGATCTGCCGTAGGCACTACCTCCGCCATATTTAAGGCGGGCCCGGAAACACGGTTTGCTGACAGAGCAGACAGCAGCGTAGATTTTGCATTTTTGTTGCCAGGATCAACGTCATCCGCCTGGCTGGCAACCAACAGCGCGTCCCAGTTTTTTCCCTGAGAATGATATACGTAGGCAAGTAGCGCATCGGAGTCAGCCCCCGGATGTGCCTGTGCCCATTTATTCGCTTCAGTAAGGGCTTGCTGATTGTAGCGAGCATCTGCCAACGTCATTATCCAGCCAGTGCGTACGTCAACGTTGTCAGGCTCTTCCTGTAAAACGCTTTCCCATACCGCCAATGAATCATTCCAGTTTTTCTGGTTACGGTACGCACGTGCAGCGGCGACTTTGCCGCGTGCAGGCACATCCATCTGCCCACGATAGCGCTGCCAGATTTCAATAGTGGCTTTATCGTTGTTATCAACCCAACTGGAAACTTGCAGCCAGTCGGCAACCTGATTTGGCGTTAGCGCGCTTTGCTTTCCCTGATCCTCTAGATAACGCAATAACGGTGCACTATTACCACCCCGCGCTTCAATAACCAAAGCGTCATAATCTGATGTCGCTGCAGAGATTTGCATAGGGAAAAGAACGCTTGCCGTAAATAAACAGCTTAAAGACTTAAAACGTTTAATGAAGTTGGCATGTCGACGCATACTTAACATATCTGCCCTTATAACTTACATCAGAGTAAAAATAAGCGTTTTCAATATATTACAGTCGGTTACTAACGATACCCGACCATGTAAGATGCACTGCCGCTTATTTTGCAATAGGGTTATGAAGCAATTAACTCTTTCGTCTTATTGACTACCCGCGCCTCGCCCTCTAATCGTGGGAAAGCAGGCGTAAACTCGAAAATTTTATCACTCAGCGTAGTTCGTGGCTATGCGATACGAAAACTCTTAGACAAAAAAGTATTTTAGACTAAATAATCCTAATACTCTTGGGATTGAATTCTGGATTTAGATTAAGTTTGCATGACGAAACCTTGTGACGATGATAACTATTGCTGGTTGGCATAGCTACACCGCGCAACTGTTTGCATGGTAACTATTGTGTGCGGATAGAGAAAGTTCTGATAATAATGCCCCTGATAACAACAAAGATAACAATGTAAATAATATAACCTAATTTTAAGTTTCGAACAGGGTCGATAAAATGAAATTAAAGGTACAGTCATAAGCAGAACTAAGTACAGTAAAAACTCAATAAAATCAAATAACTTCTTGACCTATCCTTGAAATCTACCAAAATTGGTATTTTGGTATCCGCCATAATACGTGCGCGAAGAATTGTGCATTGCTCAACTCGCTAATGTATTTACCAACCTTGCGTATTATTGACAGTATCAACCCCACTCACTTTACCCTTACAATTTGAAAGCTTATTTACATTGAAAATAATTTATATACCCTAAATAATTCGAGTTACATGAAGGCGGCAAGTGAGTAAATCCCCAGGAGCATAGCGAACTATGTGACTGAAGTGAGCTAGCGTAGCCAACGCACATGCAGCTTAAAGAATGACGGGTATAGACGCATAATTTTTTGCACTTACCTTCTCTCCAGCCTTTGAGGTAATTTGGACAAAGATGCCAATGGGAGCTGGTCAATGAAAATCGTTAACGCTGAAAAAAAACACATCCCCGCCATACGCGATATCTACGCCCATCATGTTATTCACGGTACCGGCAGCTTTGAAACTGACCCGCCGGATACCCGCGAGATGCAGGATCGTCTGGAAAAAATCCGCAGTCTTGGACTGCCGTGGGTTGTCGCATTGCAAGAAGATAAGGTCATCGGGTATTGCTATCTCACCCGCTACCGCGAGCGTTATGCCTATCGCTATACCCTCGAAGATTCGATTTATATTGACCCGACGGCACAGCGTCAGGGGGTGGGAAAAGCGTTGCTACGCCATGTAATTGAGTGGGCTGAAACGCAGGGTTATCGGCAGTTGATCGCTATCGTCGGCGACAGCAATAATCAGGGATCGCTGAAAGTCCATCAGCAGGCCGGATTTACGAAAATAGGTACGCTGACGAACATTGGATTCAAGCATGGGCTCTGGCTTGATACGGTATTAATGCAACGCAGCCTGGGCAAAGGAAACAGTACGCTACCAGCAGATTTCGATGCCGCTATTTAACATTGCTAAGGGATGACTTCAGGATACTGTCTTCTGGTAATCCTCAGACAAACAGAACCACAATCAGGTATAACGTAGTTATTAAATAATTCTCCATTTTTCAGCTCGTTAGAACGAAAAAAGCACCCGAACGTTAATGAACGGATGCTTTCTAAATAGAATAACTCAGTTTTACTTAGCGGGCGGCCCCGCCTGGTGCGCCAAAGGCATCGCGGGGCAAATGTCTTTTCAGCCCGAAGATGTTTCATCCCTGCGCGTGATATTTCGCCAAATCCCCCCCGACAGTCTCAGATTTTCAGGCCCGCTATTCAGGATTTGGGTTACACATTTCAGGTAATTGTCTTTCCAGCGCTCAATAAAAGAAGACTGGCTTTCGAACCTCTGCGGATCGACCATTTTCTCCAAAACAAAATGGATGCGCCCGTCTCGCCACACCGGAACACCAAATACGGTGGGTAGGTGCATTTTCCAGGCAAGTCGAGAGCAAAAGGTGGAGTAGGTAATCTGCTGGCCGAAAAAGTCGATAGTCGGCGCGCTCAAATTCAGCGCGCCGTCGATCGCCACAACAAGCGACTGCCCACGATGTAAGGTCTGTATGCAGGCCCTGACCACGTCCGCTTCGCTTTTGTCACTAACCGAAATCAACCGCTCACCGTAGCCCCCTTTGAGCACGCCAGGCGTGGAAGCCACCCATTTGCTGTTCATTTCCAGCAAGGAGAGGATCATCGGCCCGGCATACATTGCGCCCATATGAGCCGATACAACAATGCAACCACGCTTATCGAGCTGCAGCCGTTGGAAAAACTGCTCGACATGCGATATATCGGCCAATCGGTACATCGGTTCGTCGGCCTGCTCTCCACGGCATTCAAGCCAGTCGAGGAGATAATTATCGGCAAGATACCCCCACTTCGCCCGGCGTTCCCATTCATCGCGCTCGATACCGGACTGTCTGCCGGCAACTTCCCATGCCCAGTCAAGGCGCTCAGGCGGTAGATTAACGGCAGATATTTGCCCATCAAGCGCCAGCAGCCCCTCTTCGAATGACTGAGGCAGATGGCTTGCTCTGGCCTGAATATAGTGCTCAAAGACGCTTTCCGCTTCGCTTGTTTTCCCCGCCTGTAACAACGCCGCCGCGGCATAACGGTTCCATTTACTGGTCGCCCCTTTTTCCCTTGCCAGTTGTACAAACTCATCGCTGGCAGCAGCGTATTGCCCAACCTGGCGCAGTGCTCGGGCATACATGGCTCTGACATAAGGAAGATCAGGATGAGTCGCGAGCGACTGCTGCAGTAACGGAATGGCTTTCTCATTCTGACCCGTTCTGATTAAGGCATCGGCATACAGGGTCACGATCCGTAAATTATCAGGGTTAAAATCCAGGGCATGACGCCAATGCTCAGCGGCCTGAAGCTTCGCTTCCCGGCTGCGACCGGATTGATAGTAGGCAAGCCCCAGGCTACGACGCAGCGCCGCACCATCCAACCCACGGGCTAATGCGGACTCCCCAGTCTGAATGGCTTCCTGATATTTACCGACAGCGCACAGCGTATCAACCGCCAGCCCCGCCGACTCCTGGCTTTCTAACGCGAAGAAAGGGAGCAATGCGCGGGCCAGGTCATGATCTTCTGGTAGGCGGCTTTTATTTAAGAAACGGAGGCAGGTCTCAATCATATCTCCCCGCGGGGGAACTTCCTGCGCCTGTGTTCTGGCCAACGAGATTGCCTGTAACTCTTTATCCACCAGCGTCAGGCTGCGCAGATGGAGGGCAAAAATTTTGCTATTGCCCGAAAAAGCGAGCCATGCCCGCTCGGCTAAGTCAGCAACAGTCGCATATTGTTTACTCTTAAGCAGCACGCTTGCGACCAGCAGGACATCCTCCGGCTGGCACACATTCACCGCCAGCAGTTTGTTAACCACCTGTAGTACAGCGTCCCGATGATGTGATGCCAGCGGCGAAATAACCCAGCGTCGCAATAAATCACGGCTATTCTTTGCCGTCAGCACACGGTCGGACAACAAAGTCAGCGCGGCATCTGTTTCATCTTTACGCAAACACGCGATAGCGAAGAGAAGAATGTTTTGCTCATTTCCAGCACTATCTCGTACTTTTTCGGGATGCTGACCGAAATAGTGACATAGCCCCTCCCAATCCTCTTGTTTGAGCAGGGTGGTTGGCGATATTTTTTTACATGTAGAGTGCAAGCTCATCGTATTTCCTTACTCCGCCTTATTCACGCATCCGCCTGATGGTTATCAGGAGAGAAGTCACCAGGTACGCGATGCCCAGCAACACGAAGAACAGTAACCACTTTGTTCCATCGGCATAGCGAGTGGTGTCAGACACCACCATCGGTTGAGAAATGATCAGCAAATACCGTCTCTCACGTAGCGCTTGAAGCTTCCCTTGCTGTAAGGTCTGCAAGGCAGATTCCCAGCGTGTTTTGGCGATCTCACTCTGCAGGCGAAGATCTTCAAACAGGGACAGACTTTCTGAAGAACCTTGCGACCCTAACTTATTTGACAGGCGGTTACGTTGTTCGCCGATCTGCTTTTCCAGGACCTTGATTTTGGCCGACAGGCGAGGAATAAGGGGGTTCTGATCCAAACCATTAGCCATTAATTGCGCGTATTCCGCTTTCGCCTCCGCCAACTGCGTTTCAAAGCCAGCAATTAATTGATAAATCGCGGTCACGGTTTCCTGCGGTTCAATATCTTTCTGTATATGCTGTATTTTTAGCAATTCAAGCCGAGCGGCCCCCAGATTTTCCTGGGCCGATTTAACATCGTTTTCCAGCCATAAAATCCGTTCCTGCTGCATCCGCGCTGAAACGGTATTAACGTGCTGTTCAGCAAAAGCCAGAATGCGCTGGGCAAAAAACTCAGCCTGTTTCGCACTCCGCGCCTTGACGTTTAAACGCAGCATGCCCTGTTGAATATCGACAGCAACCGAGACTTTCGATAAATAGTAACGATAAGGATCATCATTAATACCCAGCGGCGCGTGGTAGCGGGAAAATAATGCGATATCGTCTTGCGCGAAATAAGATAAAAAACCGAGCTCTTTTTCCATCCGCTCCATCATTTCTTTCGAAAGTATAAACTCGCGAACCTGAAAGCCTTCCGACATCTCATTGCCTGCACCAAAGAAAGCTGTTCCAGAAAAATTATCCTGGCTGGCATCAGTTTGCACAATAAAGGTGGCATCCGCGCTATAAAAACGCGAAGTTAATAGCCACGACATAAGCATAATAACCAGCAGCGGCAAAGCAATATAAAGAAAGAGCCGACGTAGCGATTGTTTGGCTTGCTGAACACGTCGCTCTTTAATAACCAATGACGCTCTACGGACGGAATCAGCATCCGTCGCGGACCACCCGGCGTCTGGGCGATGATGACTTTTCGCATCGGCCGTTTTTTCCGTCTGGCGAAGGGAGCGTTCATTCTCTTTTTGTTGTAGTCGCGAGGCTCGGCTTTCTTCTGCTACCTTCGCCCTTTCCTCTTTCCATTTTTTAATACGTTCTGAATTTTCCACACTCTATCCGTATATTTTCTAATTATATATCAAAGGAATAATCATCAGTTTGAATCGTCGCCTGATTTGACTGATATTGTTCAAAAAGCGCAGATGCCTGTGCTAAATCTTCACACATCGTAATTTTTCCATGCAGCAGTACGCCAAACGCATGACAGTGTTCTTTAATAAGCCGAGGGTTGCGCGTTAGCACAATCAACCCTTTCTGTTGCAGCTCATAAGCTAGCGCCGCCTGCATACGCAACTGTGTAGCATTATCCCCGGTGTACAGCTTGTCATCGGCAATATAAAGGCGGCAGGGAAGCAGTAAATTAATGGCAAATGCCAGATGCGCTTTCATCGTGACAGAATATTCACTCACCCTGTCGGTATAGCGCTGTTCAAGCTGGGTCAATTGATAGCAGAAATGTGAAAATTCATCGCCATCCAGGCCATAAAGACTGGCCATCATGCGCGCATTCTCTTCGCCGGTTAACCCCGGCAGAACAAAAGCATTTGCCCCCAGTGGGAGCGCATCACCCCGTAGCCCAATAAAATCCCCTTCATCAGGAGCATCTATACCGCACAGCAATCGGGTTAGCGTCGTTTTGCCTGAACCAGGGGCCGCCAGAATACCGATATGCTCATGGTAATCCATGACAAAATCTGTTTTATCAAGGACCACCCGCGGGCCCTTATCAGACTCAAAATAGCGTGTACAACCTAATAAACCGAACACGAACGCGTCTCTCCTGAAGCTAAAGTCAGTGATTTTCAGTGTCACAAATCAGGTGAAAAATGATGCCCGCGAGGAATAACGTTGCGGAAAATGCCAGAGGGTAAAGAGGTTCAAGGTACAAGGAGTTATACCCCTCAAACATTCCTTCTCTGACTATCTCATTAGCATGAAGTAGAGGGTTCCAGCTGAATATGCTTAATAATGAATAGGGCAATTCATTCGCCGTATAAAAGACAGCTGAAATCAAAAACATCGGTCTTAGCACTACAGGAACGGCTTTGTAGACCAGCGGAAACCGTTCAGACAGTGCGTCACAAAAGTAACCAAACGATAATCCCAGAAGCCATGCGATAACCATCCCTTCAAAAATCAGGATCGGTTTCTGGGCTTCCCAACGGGAAAAGATAAGAAAGTTAATTAATGAAACAATAATATAAATGATAACCGCATTAACAAATTCGACTGCGGCAAGAGCAAAAATCACATGTCTTTTCTTAACCTGCGAGACAACCGCCAACGATGTAAAGAATGAACGGGTGCGCATGGTTGCGGTAATGGTATAACGAAATAACAGATACGGTAATATACCTGCAATAACAAAGCTGATATCGTCAGTGAATATTGGCACGGTGCGATTTAAATATTGAAAAGAAATAACGGTAATGGTTATCCATACCAATGGTACGGCCAGCACCATCATATAGTTTAGCAAATTACCGTTATAGCGTGTTTTGATATCGCGTGACATTAACAAAATGATTAACTCACAGACGGTAATGAGTTTCATAAAATAATAAGTATTATTTTTCAAAATATTCATATGGCGCGTTAGAAAGAATTAGAGCCGCGGATCAAAAAGCTATCGAATGCGGCTTTCACCTTAGCGAAATCAGTCAAGGAGGCGTTCGAGATATAGATAACATCGCCGTCTTCCACCCGCATGGCCTGTGCTAAAAACACCGAGTCAGGTTGGCTCATATCGACATGATAGATATTCAGCTTACGCATCTGCTGTTTCGCTTGCTCCGCTTCGTCATGCTTGTACAGAAAAACCGCCTGCGGATCGGCAAGATTGTCGTTTAATCCTTTCGCCAGCGCCAAAGCATCCACTACGCTGGAATGACGCTGAACCAGAGCATGTTTTCCCTGAACACCCGCCGCGCCGAGCACATTAACATACTCGGTCACTTGACGCAGAGTGATACGGTCATCCGGCTGTAAGACAATATCCAACCCGGGATACTGATAAATATCTGACAGTCGCGCGTTGAAATAATGCTGCTGGCGCGTCACGTGAACTTCCATCATATCTGCGCTGGTATTTTCTACTGCCGCCGCCGTTGCCAAAAAATGACTAAGACGATTCATACTCTGTTCGAGAGGGTAGCGACCCGTTTTCCCGCTGCCCTCGACCGTCACCATGGCTCCGGTGCGGGCGGTAAGCGTCACCAGCACCTGAGGATTCAGGACAACGCGCGAAAGTCGCTTTCTGATCTCTTCAGCCAGTTGTGTCACATCCAGCCCGGTAACCGGAATGATCCCGGCATAAGGCACCTGAACGATATTACCGTCAGTCACAAGAATATTTTCAAAATCCGCCCGGTCGCCGCTCACGTTATTGGATAAATACCCCGCCCCGCCCGAGGATAAAATAGTGATATGCAGCACATCGCCTTTAGCCAAAGATGTCCAGTGCCAATTATTTTCGGCAAAGACCGGATCGACAATAGTTTTCGGCACAGTATCGGCATCACTCAGTTTTAATGTCGGCGTGACTTCGACCAGATGATAATGAGGATCGTCCTGATTAATCAGGCTGGATTTAAATACCGCCCTGGGAATAGTGCATCCCGAAAGCAGAAAAAACGTCGTTAATAATATAATAATTTTTTTCATAACTTATTTTATAAATGAAATAGCTGAAAAAATGCTGCCCATTAATTAACGAGGCTGAGAGGCAATGGTTTGTACAAACGTTCCCACCATATGTTCCACGGTGAAGCGTTCTTGTAAAAATGACTGCGTCTGTTGGCAAATACCGGTTCTGCTGCGCCATAAATTGACCAACTGTTCTGCATAGCGGCAAGCCTGGTCAAGATTGACCGTCTGTGCATCATCAAGAATGAAACCCGAAACACCCTCAATAAAGCATTCTGCCGATCCACCTGCAGGGGTTGAAATCACCGGCACCCCGACCATTTGTGCTTCAATGAGCACATTGGGTAGCCCTTCATAACGCGAAAACAAAATGAATACGTCCATTTTTTTCAGCCAATACCCCACGTCACGCGAGACGCCAACGAATAGTATTCTCTCCAGAATCCCCAACTGTTCGGCGCGTTTCTGCGCTTCAGCGCGCAAATCACCATCGCCTACCAGCACAAAGCGTGTGGCGGGGTGGTGCTGTAAATAGCGTGCTGCAAAATCAATCCATGCAAAAGGGTTCTTATCGCCTACAAAGCGGAAAACGCCACCAATAGTCGTGTCCGCATCCTGTGTTTTTTGCGTAAACTGCTGCCAGATTTTATGTGGCACCTCAGAAGAGGTTTCGGTAGATGGCGGTAAGACGCCGTTATATACAACCTGGAAGTGCTTCGCCTCCAACTTTAGCCAGTCGGCATAATGGTGGGTCACACAATGGTTGTTACTCATAAAATCAACGCCAGGCACGACCGCCAGCGCCTGGTAGAGAGGCTCATATTCCGGCTTGAACAGACGCTTTCTCACCACCGGCGGTAAGCCACGTAATCCCAGTTGAATTCTGGGCACGCCAGCAATCAGCGCTGCAAGCGCAATCATCAGACAAGCGCCATCCTGCCAAACGGAGAGATAATCCAGCTTGCGCTCGCATAAGTGGGGGACCAGATGCTTGATACCGTAGTTACACACCGGCGGCAGATGAGAGAGCAATAAGCGCAACTCCGGAGATTCTATTGTCGCATCGTCAAAGAAGTTTCCGGTAATCTTCGCGATTTCAAGCACCTCGACCTGTTCTTCCAGCACTTCTTTCAGGAAAAAGTCTTGCCTGAGTTCCGGTGCCAGGGAGCGAATAATGAGCTCTACCGGCTCTTCTACTTTCAGGCCGCCAATTTTCCCCTGTTGCCGATATTTTCTGGCGATCTCAATAGCCAGCCTGGAAATCTGACGCTCTGCACCGCCGCTACCTAGCGAGCCTGTACAGAGCGCAAGGCGACCAAAAGATCCGACGGGAAGCTGCCGCGGCTGACGATTTCGATAGAACAAGATGGCATGCTTCATTGCAATAATACGGGTGTTGGTTCCCACAGGGATCGCTTCCCCTTCAAGGCGTTCAAGCAAATCGCAGATCTTATTTATTTTGCCTAAATAATTGTTATATTTTTTCTGCACGCCGGTGCTAACCTTTTTAAGAATTAGCTGCGCATCTTTGGCTAGCCCCGTATTATATAAACGACGCGCATACTCATAACGAGCTTCATCATTGTTTTGTGCAATCAGCGTTTCGTAGAGCGCGTATGCACGCGCCGTTTCATTGAAATCATGAAGAAATTCTGCTTTTTTTAGCATCGCTAATGAAGTTAAAGCCTCAGCCGGTAATTGACTGTCAATTAACGCAACAGCTTGCGCAAGCTTCTTCTCTTTTTTCAATGTTAAAAGCGTTTTCCCTAGCGCAGCTAAATTTTCTTCCTGCGTAATCATTACGACTTCCCTGATGTATTTTTTTGTAATGCGGTTATGCAGGTCGAGATCTGCCTTGTCACCGGCTCCGTTGGTCCATTCACTTTCTCCAGTCGCTGCCAATACTGCAAAGCCTGGGTGTAGTCGCGTAAATGCATTGCGTTTAATGCGGCATATTTCAAGGCATAGGCATTTTCGCTATCAAAAACGAGTAATTTTTTCGCATAATCTAGATGTTCATAAGACGCGATAGTGCTACCGCCATCCTTCAGTGACTCATTAAATAATCTGATAATTTGCTTATATTCACGCATCAGGCGAGAAACATCAGGATCAATTCGTTTCAGGCTAATCAATACAGACAATGCTTCATCCAGACGCCCTTCAGTTTTCTTCTGGCGTACATATTTAAGGGCTCTGGTTGCAACATTGCGACACTCTTTCTCAAACAACTCGTTCATCGAGGCATTCTGGAATGATGGAGAAATGCTCATGACGTTAGCAATCAAATCAATGAGGAACGGAATGTCGTTAATATGACGTATACTGCGTAACATAATCGACTGCAGGCTGGTAATATTCGAATTACGAATCAAGGTCATATGGGCCAACGTGCACGCGTCTTTCCAGGCACCAAGATTCACCAGCGTTCTTGCACAATATACGGTGCTAACGGGATCGAACTCCAGAAGCGGCCACACTATTTTCGCCCCTGCCAGGATATTTTCATAATCCTCACGCTCATACATTTCTCTTAATTTCTCGCGCCATGCCATTTTAACTTCATTATTAAAGCGAGAAATACGTGCATGGGGATAAACCATAAATGCAGAGTAGCTGTAGACCAGCGAAGTACTCAGTGAGACAAAATCATCAACCGAATGTAGCGACAGCGCAGTATTGTTCCATGCCTCAAAAACGTCGTGGAGTTTATCTTTATACGAGGTGCTAAGCGCCTGATGATAGCTCATATTCTTGATACAGAAAGCTGTGCGGATAACGAGACCGGTATCATGAATCGTCGACAATACCGTCAGCGCAAATTCTGACTCATGGCGGAGTAGCTGCTCGAGCGCATGCATGAAAATCAATTCATCACTGAATTTGATTGCCAAAGATAACGCTGTTTCCATAAACGCATCATTTAGGCGCTGCGATTGAATGCCGGCATGGAAAGCTTCGGAGAATGCGTTGCCATCATTGAAATATTGCGTGCTGCTCAGGAAATTAACCCATCCGCTTTGGGTTTCAGGATTTAATAACAGTACACGTTTCCAGTATTGATATGACTTATCAAACAGATGTAAAGCATCGGCTGAGCCGGCGGCAACGGTAAGGACTTCTTCATCTTCAATTTCATTGGAAAGCATCATCTCGGCCGTCGATAAGGCTTCCCGCCAACGCGCTAATCCATGTAGAGACCTCAGCCGACAACGTAATGTACTGTCCGTCGTACCGATAATTTTCTCAACATCACTAATATCCTGATAAGCCTGTTCATAATAACCTAAACGGCTGAAGATTACGGACCGAAGTTGGATTAGAACAGGCTCTTGCTGCTGATTTCTTAATGCGGCAAAAAGTTGCTGTGATGCAGTAATAATGTCGCCATCGGCAAGCAGCTTAGTGATCGATAGGGTAATCTCACGTATTTGGTCCTGTTTCTCTTGTCGCCCCTCATCAAGATGATGATTAGTATTATTGATCACTCCCTTAAAAATAGCCGCAACGATCGCGTCACCAAACATGTCGGTATAATGAGTAAGATCGTCGCCATTTTTTTCCAGGGCTCTTTTCTGTCCCCACTTTTCCATCAAATTTGTCGGATTAACGCAGGGAATATCCATCCTGGTGGCGATGGTCTCGACATTTTTAATCAATCGACTGCGGGACTGAATGACGGTTCCAGCACGAGTCACGGCATCAACATGGGTCATAAACATAACGCGATCGCGACCAAGAAGCTGAACGATTTCCATCATGTCCTGTTCGATAGCATGCTCATCCATCTGCTCAACATTGATATTGCTTAATAAGGCACGATCGTCTTCCGACATTCCGGCAAAACAGGGATCGTCTTTGAGATAGGCCAGCAGTTTGTGTTGATTTCCTTGCGTGGCCAGCGACCAGTACACACGCGCCCGCTCTGTTTGGCTAAAAAACTCATAGAAATGACGAGTTAAATAATTTATTTGTAAGCAGAACCCATAGGCCATAATCTTCTTCTGACTTGAAATCTCAACGATATAGAAATCAGAACGACTATGAACGTCGGTGTTTGAATAATTTACGGCAGGTCTAAAAATAAAAGGCCGGACCTTTTCAGGAATATCTATCAAGCCTAAAATAAAACGAACCTGCTGTAATGCCTCGCTGCTCGTATGCGTAAAACCATATATCCTTTTAAAATTAGCCTTGAAATTAAAATAAGGCTGAGCTCGTTTTACCGGACTCACAATACGGCAACTACCAATGGCTGTAAGCGTAAACATCCCTGACGATTTCATTAAATTCATCCACGTGAAAGGAAAGTGAGTAGTTTTACTCAGGAATACAAAGCAGTCTTTTTATCGATATACCATTTTAGAGTCTGCTTAAGTCCTTCTTTGATATCAAACTCAGGCTCATATGAAAGAAATGTTTTTATTTTGGTAATATCTGCCTGACTATGCTTAACGTCACCGTCACGAAAATCTTTATAA
This sequence comes from Citrobacter sp. Cb031, assembly GCF_030336725.1. Taxonomy (NCBI): domain Bacteria; kingdom Pseudomonadati; phylum Pseudomonadota; class Gammaproteobacteria; order Enterobacterales; family Enterobacteriaceae; genus Citrobacter; species Citrobacter sp. Cb031. The sequence goes on along the minus strand of NZ_JAOWDA010000035.1, from coordinate 101,716 downwards.
ATTGGTTCAGCACTAATTTGTTCGTCCCGCCATAAATTCACCCCATCGCGGATGAGATAATAAAGCTCATTTAGCGAAGTTCTGTCTCCAACAGCCACATTATAGACTTTATTTTTTGAGGTTAAATCATTAGTCGTTGCTGATAATAAATTGGCCTGAATCACATTTTCTATATAGCAAAAATCGCGGCTTGTTGAACCATCGCCATTGATATAAATTGGTTCATCTTTAAGAAGCGATAGTATCCAGCGAGGAATGACTGCAGAGTATGCTCCGTTAGGGTTTTGGCGGCGGCCAAATACATTAAAGTAGCGCAGGCCAATAGTGTTAAAATCATAGCTGCGAGCAAACACCTCGGCGTACAATTCATTGACGTATTTTGTAACCGCATACGGGCTTAATGGCCGGCCGATCCGGTCCTCAATTTTAGGTAAATCGGGATGGTCACCATAAGTACTACTGCTTGCGGCATAGGTGAAACCAGATACATGTGCATCTCTCGCCGCCGTCAACATATTTAAAAAACCATCAATGTTAGCGCTATTTGTCGTGATAGGATCCTGCAAGGAACGTGGTACGCTTCCCAGAGCGGCCTGATGTAAAACGTAATCGACATTCTCACAAACAGCCTGACAATCGGCAAACGACCGGATATCCCCATGAACAAAGGTAAACCGCGACCATTGTTCTTCACTGACAGCGGCACGCACATCCTCTAAATTATGTTGATAGCCAGTTGAAAAGTTATCCAACCCAATTACTGTTTGATTTAAATAGAGTAGTTCTTCTAATAATCCGGAGCCGATAAAACCTGCTACGCCAGTAATAAGCCAACGTTTTGGTTCAAGAACGAGTTGTATTTTTAATTCATCATAGGCTGTCATGATTATAACCTCACATCTGACTGCTCAGGCGAAAGGATATACTTCAAATCATAAAGCACATGTTTATCTTTTCCAAAGCCACGAATATCAGTACTCCCCATCTTCTTAAACTGCTCATGGCCAACGGCAACAATAATGGCATCATAAGAAGCAGCCTTGATTTCCGATACAGGTATAATCCCATATTCCTCTTCGACTTCCTCAGCATCCACCCAAGGGTCAAAAATATCAACATTACAGCTGTAATTGCCCAACTCTTTTACAACATCGATAATGCGGGTATTCCTGATATCCGGGCAGTTTTCTTTAAAGGTGAACCCCAGAATCAGAACGTTAGAACCCTCAACATTAATTCCTTTTTTGATCATGGCTTTGATCAACTGTCCCGAAACATAGTTACCCATATTATCGTTCAGTCGACGACCCGCGAGGATAATTTCCGGATAGTAACCGATGCCCTGAGATTTATGAGTGAGATAATAGGGATCGACGCCAATGCAGTGACCACCAACCAGTCCCGGACGGAATGGCAGGAAGTTCCATTTACTTCCCGCTGCTCGCAGCACGGCTTCAGTGTCAATCTCTAATCGGTTAAAGATAATCGCCAATTCATTTACCAGCGCGATATTGAGATCGCGTTGGGTATTTTCAATCACCTTTGCCGCTTCCGCGATCTTAATGCTTTCCGTTTTGTACGTTCCTGCCGTGATGATCTGTCGATAGATCTCATCAACCAGACAGGCCGTTTCTGCAGTTGAACCTGAGGTAATTTTCTTGATAGTTGTCAGACGATATTTTTTATCGCCGGGATTGATGCGCTCTGGGCTATATCCGACAAAGAAGTCTTTGTTAAATGTCATCGCTGACATACGCTCAAGGATCGGCACGCATTCTTCTTCAGTACACCCTGGATATACCGTAGATTCATACACCACGATATCCCCCGGCCTCAGTACTTTGCCAACAGTTTCACTTGCCATAATCAAAGGGGTGAGATCTGGTTGCTTATAATCGTTGATCGGCGTCGGGACGGTAATGATGTAAAAATTGCATTCTCTGATTTCATCAATTGATGAGGTAAACGTCAGATGGCGAGCATCACGTAGCTCTTCTTCTGTGGTTTCGAGATTGACATCGATCCCTTCTTTTAGCTCGAGTATACGTTTATGATTAACATCAAAACCAACCACCTGACGAATTTTCCCAAATTCAGCAGCCAATGGTAAGCCAACATACCCGAGTCCAATAATGGCAATTTTTACATCATCTTTGCTGATCATTACTGATAAGTCCCTTATTTAATAATTATTAACTTTAAATAAATCCCAGATGTTTTCTGGAACGCTACCGCCCCTGACGTTCTTAGCCAGCGTATCTATTCTTATCGAAATCACGACAGTTTCTAGTCTAAGCAAGGCTAGAAATTTTATATTTCCTAATTTTAGTTAAATGGAAGTCGTATGCAGTATCCGTTCTAAAACAACAATTAAAGATCGGATCTTTAATTGTAATTCTTAATGAGAAAACGCATAGCATTTTATTCTGGCAATAGAAGATATCGAGGGTCTCGCACGCCAAATTTAAGGGCAATCTCTTTTCTCCAACGATACAATGTTGACGGCGAGTTCATAAATCTATCCTGAAGTTCCTCCATACCGCTTTCGGTTAAGAAGTACTTCATCTTCATGATATCTTTGTTGCTAATCTTAAAGTTACATTCCCTTCGCCCTGCCGTTATCTTGTCACCATTTCGTCGATATAGGCTTATTTTCTTAATCATCTCCGACACAGATGTTGAGGTATCGAAAACAGCAATAACATTTTTGATATTATCCAGCCAAAAAAGAGCCAAAGGCATCAACCGTGAGCTGGAAATGATGATTATGATTTTATTGATATTTTTATTCCGTGAGAAAAAAACCAAGGTGCTACGTAAGCTATATTGATTAAGATTCACGAATAAATAATTTCTTTCGTTTGTAATCAGTGACATTTCATCAATAACACTAGCGACACCACCCCCAAAGTAAATATCATTAGGTGGCCAGAAATGTTGATACTTCATGAAGCCTCCATAACCTCAAAAAACTCTATTTCATCCATGGAAAGGTAAGTGTGTACTTTTAAGCACACCGACCCTCTAAAAAATACCTAACAATCGAGTAATTGATTTTATTAATATTGCTAAATACATGAGATGAACTTTTACACAACAAGGATGTGATATCAACCCCTCGCCATTCATAGCTAAAAGCTATCAATCACTCATTCTTAGATTTGAGTTACTAATGGATACCGGCATTTCAATACGATTATTGGTTGTATTATTAGCACCACCTGTGAAACCGCACTTTCATCTTTTATTCAAAATGAGAAAATTCTCAAAACACAATGAAACATTTTCTTACAAATTACCAGCATACATACTGTGGTTAAAGGTAGCCTGACTGAATTGTCACCCATATATCTACCTTTAAATTCGTAGCTATACCGTGTGAGATTTTAATCAGTACAACTGAAGTCTATCTAACTATATTTGCTATATTTTTCAACAACAATGACAGAATATACACAAGGCTAACGAGCCCCCCGGCATAGCAAGCATTCAAAATGGTACAAAGTACTAAACTAACTCGTATATTTTTGTGTATCTACATAATTTCGTGACAGGATAATGAGAACAAAACTAGTCACCTTAAGAAATTATTACTAATGATAAAACTACTGAAGATATTTTTAACAAAATAGATGTCCACCATGTTTATCCAGGTAAGATCCTACCAAGTCTAAACCATTTAAAACCTGTTACTACCGATTAGAGAAAATTGACCTACAAAAAGAATACATTACTTATTTATGAAGAATGACCAATCTTATATCGTGTTCAAAAAAGATAACTATTGAATTATAATCTAACAATTAACTACGTGACCTATATTAGCGTTGATATATTTTCAGACAGACAATCAAACATACTCCTTAAAATTTCTTAAATAAATTCAATTGATTGATAGTTGATTTTTTGTACCACGGGAGAAATGCGATATTTAAGACACCAGTATCGCGAATTGTAAGGATTAACCAGCATATACAAAGCTCTACTATCCGAGAGCGTCAAAGATTTCTCTTTGGCCCCTGTGGATAGTTAGTTTCATATGAGGTATCTCCCGCCAGGGGGGGCCTATCGTCTCCCACAATCGCTTTAGCCTGCATAGTCGTGCATTGAGTCTGTCTGACCGTTAAACAAAGAAACACATTGAGATTACGAAGGATAATTGAATCAGGAGAGTCAGTGAGAAGTAAGTCGTGGAGCGGGCGAAGGGAATCGAACCCTCGTATAGAGCTTGGGAAGCTCTCGTTCTACCATTGAACTACGCCCGCATTGGAGTGCGTAAGGGATTATAAACCTTACGCTCTTCTTGGCAAGGGACTAACTGACTGACTGGCGATTAATTCACCGTCAGCATTTTGGCTTACTGCCCTTTGGTGGCAAATAACGCAGCGGATCGATAGCCGTCGCCCGATAGCGGATCTGGAAATGCAGCCGCACCGTGGTCGCATCCGAGCTGCCCATCGTCGCGATTTTCTGCCCGGCTTTCACGTTTTGACCGTTGTTCACCAACATGGTGTCATTATGCGCATACGCAGTGATGTAGTCCTCACTGTGCTTAATCATAATGAGATTACCGTAACCCCGTAGCTGATTACCGACATAAACCACCTTCCCGGCTCCGGCGGCATAAATCGGCGTACCGCGCGCAGCTGAGATATCAATGCCTTTATTGCCGCCGTCCGCGGTTGAATAAGGCAGAATCACTTTACCGCTGGCAGGCCACTGCCAGCAACGCTGTCCGACCGGTGGCCAGGAGGACTGCGGTACGGACGAAGATGGTCTGACCGCCGCCGTTTTGGTTGAGGATTTCGTCGTTGTTTTGCCAGAGCCTGAACTGGTTTTCGCGCCGCCGCTGACCTTCAGCTTTTGCCCCACTTCAATGGTATAGGGCGGTGAAATATTATTCAGGCGTGCAAGCTCTTTTACGCTGGTCCCGGTGGCGCGCGAAATACGGTATAGCGTATCTCCCCGCTTCACGGTATACACGGAGCCGGAATAACTTCCTGTATCAGACGACTTGCTCCCGGAACAGCCTGCTAACAGCAGACCGACACACAGCAGCATCGCGATACTCAGGCCATTTTTCTTCAGGCGTCCTGCACTCAAAACAATACCTCGCAACATTTTCAGACGCTTTATCATAGCAGCCAGAAACCGGATGCCAAATCATATCGCGCAACGAAGCGTCGACTCTGGCATTTCACACCCTCTGTTAATCATTCTGACTTAATAAAGCATATAATGTGAATGCTTAAGATTGATGGTGGACGCTATGCGACAGGAACATGTCATTTTATTGAATGAGCAGGGCCAGCCCTGTGGAACACTGGAAAAGTATGCGGCGCATACCGCCACAACCCCCCTGCACTCTGCTTTCTCATGCTGGATATTTAACGAGCAGGGTCAACTGCTGGTCACCCGCCGTTCGCTGCACAAAAAAGCCTGGCCAGGCGTCTGGACCAACTCTGTCTGCGGTCACCCGCAGTTGGGTGAAAGCACCGAAGCCGCTATTATCCGCCGGGCTTGCTTCGAGCTGGGTGCAGACATCGACTCACTCAGCCCCGTGTATGCTGATTTTCGTTATTGCGCCACGGATCCGAGTGGAATAGTGGAAAACGAAGTATGCCCGGTTTATGCCGCACATATCGTCAGTGAGCTACAGCTAAACCCAGATGAAGTGATGGATTCCCAGTGGAGCAATCTTGAGGATGTTTTAAGCGGGATTGACGCGACGCCGTGGGCTTTTAGCCCGTGGATGGTAATGCAGGTTTCTGACGTTAAGGCGCGAGAGTTACTGCGTAAGGTTGCCAACGGGAATTGATTGCCTGACGGGGCTACGCTTATCAGGCCTACATAACGCATCGTAGGCCTGATAAGGCATCAGCCGCCATCCGGCATTTCACATATTATTTAACCGGGCGCATTGCCGGGAACAGGATTACGTCGCGGATAGTATGGCTGTTTGTGAACAGCATAACCATACGGTCGATACCAATGCCCAGGCCCGCAGTCGGCGGCAGACCGTGTTCCAGAGCGGTAACATAGTCTTCGTCGTAGAACATCGCTTCGTCGTCACCTGCATCTTTGGCGTTAACCTGATCCTGGAAACGCTGCGCCTGATCTTCTGCATCGTTCAGCTCGCTGAAGCCGTTACCGATTTCACGTCCGCCAATGAAGAATTCGAAGCGATCGGTGATTTCCGGATTTTCATCATTACGACGCGCCAGCGGAGAAACTTCTGCCGGGTACTCGGTAATGAAGGTCGGTTGAATCAGGTGCGCTTCTGCAACTTCTTCAAAGATTTCGGTCACGATACGGCCCAGACCCCAGCTCTTCTCAACTTTGATGCCGATAGATTCCGCAATCGCTTTTGCAGAATCGAAGTTATCCAGATCGGCCATGTTGGTTTCCGGACGGTATTTCTGAATCGCTTCGCGCATCGTCAGTTTTTCGAACGGCTTACCAAAGTCAAAGACTTCTTCGCCGTAAGGCACTTCAGTCGTTCCCAGAACGTTCTGCGCCAGCGTACGGAACAGCGATTCGGTCAGTTCGATCAGATCTTTGTAGTCCGCATAAGCCATGTAGAGTTCCATCATGGTGAACTCTGGATTATGGCGAACAGAGATGCCTTCGTTACGGAAGTTACGGTTAATTTCGAATACGCGTTCGAAACCGCCAACCACCAGGCGCTTGAGGTACAGTTCCGGCGCGATACGCAGGTACATGTCCAGATCCAGCGCGTTATGATGGGTGATAAACGGACGCGCTGCCGCCCCGCCAGGGATCACCTGCATCATCGGGGTTTCTACTTCCATAAAGCCACGACCAACCATGAACTGACGGATACCAGCCATAATCTGTGAACGCACTTTAAAGGTATTACGGGATTCATCGTTAGAGATGAGGTCCAGGTAGCGTTGACGATAGCGCGCTTCCTGATCCTGCAGACCGTGGAATTTATCCGGCAATGGGCGCAACGCTTTCGTCAGCAGACGCAGCTCGGTGCAGTGGATAGACAGCTCACCGGTCTTGGTCTTGAACAACTTACCTTTCGCGCCGAGGATATCGCCCAGATCCCATTTTTTGAACTGCTCGTTGTAGACGCCTTCCGGCAGATCGTCGCGAGCAACGTACAGCTGAATACGGCCGCCAACATCCTGCAGCGTAACGAATGATGCTTTACCCATAATACGGCGGGTCATCATACGGCCAGCAACGGATACCTCAATGTTCAGCGCTTCCAGCTCTTCGTTTTCTTTCGCGTCGAAGTCAGCATGCAGTTGGTCTGAGGTATGATCGCGACGGAAATCGTTCGGGAAGGGGATCCCCTGCTCGCGCAGGCTCGCCAGCTTCTCACGGCGCGTTTTCAGTTCATTGTTAAGGTCGGCTACCGCGTCAGCGCCCTGTACGTGTTGTTCAGACATGTTGGTTCCTCATAACCCTGCTTTCAAACTTGCTTCGATAAATTGATCCAGGCTGCCATCCAGCACCGCCTGCGTGTTGCGGGTTTCAACCCCGGTACGCAGATCTTTGATGCGGGAGTCATCAAGGACATAAGAACGAATCTGGCTACCCCAGCCGATATCTGATTTAGTATCTTCCATCGCCTGTTTCTCGGCATTCTTCTTCTGCATTTCCAGTTCATAAAGCTTCGCTTTCATCTGCTTCATGGCCTGGTCTTTGTTCTTGTGCTGGGAACGGTCGTTCTGACACTGCGTCACAATCCCGGTCGGGATGTGGGTGATACGCACCGCAGATTCGGTACGGTTAACGTGCTGACCGCCCGCACCAGAAGCGCGGTAAACGTCAATACGCAGGTCCGCCGGGTTGATATCGATATCAATATCATCGTCAACTTCCGGGTAGACAAACGCAGAGCTGAACGACGTATGGCGACGACCGCCGGAGTCGAATGGGCTTTTACGCACCAGGCGATGTACACCGGTTTCGGTACGCAACCAACCGTAAGCATATTCGCCAGCAATTCTGATGGTCACGGATTTAATACCCGCCACTTCACCTTCAGATTCTTCAATAATTTCAGTCTTAAAGCCGCGCGCTTCAGCCCAACGCAGGTACATACGCATCAGCATGCTTGCCCAGTCCTGTGCTTCCGTACCGCCTGAGCCAGCCTGAATATCGAGATAGCAATCTGCGCTATCATATTCACCGGAGAACATACGACGGAATTCCAGCTGGGCCAGCTTATCTTCCAGCGTATCAAGTTCTGCTACGGCTTCGTTAAAGGTTTCTTCGTCGTCGGCTTCTACAGCCAGTTCCAGCAGGCCGGAGACATCTTCCAGGCCCTGGCTCATCTGATCAAGCGTATCAACGATGGCCTCAAGGGAGGAACGCTCTTTACCCAGCGCCTGCGCGCGTTCGGGTTCGTTCCATACGTCCGGCTGTTCCAGCTCGGCGTTTACTTCTTCCAGACGCTCTTTCTTGGCATCATAGTCAAAGATACCCCCTAAGAACGTTAGAGCGCTCCGTGAGGTCCTGAATGCGGTTATTTACCGGATTAATTTCAAACATTGTCTGATTTCTTTTATTGGACTAGTCAAAATGCGGTTATAAGAGCGGGATTGTAACTAATCCACACCCTTTTTTATAGCGAATATACACATCATCCTTCAAGCTGCCTCTTTGTTGGCTGCGCGATTTCGCCCCAGTCACGTACTACTCATACGCTCATGGAGACTCATCCACTTGCCGCCTCAATGCAGCTTGAATGATTTTGTGTAAAGTGACGCTAAAGTGGCCAGATATTATCGATTATAATCTGCAGGCTGCGGTTGCCGCGAAACTCATTAATATCCAGTTTGTAGGCAAGCTGAACTTCGCGAACACCGTTATCCGGCCAGCAGGTGGTATCAACGTTAAACGCAATACCGTCCAGCAACGGTCCACCACCGACGGGCTCCACCATCACCTTCAGATGACGCTCACCGACCAGACGCTGCTGGAGCAGACGGAAATGCCCGTCAAACAGCGGTTCCGGGAACATTTGTCCCCACGGTCCGGCATCACGCAGCATTTGCGCGACCTCCATGGTCATCTCCGCCGCGCTCAGAGCACCGTCTGACACCACTTCGCCCTGCAGTAAGGCGGGGTCCAGCCACTCGGTTACCAGTTCACCGAAACGCTGCTGGAAACGCTCAAACTGCGCCTCTTCCAGCGACAAACCCGCCGCCATAGCGTGACCGCCAAACTTGAGGATCATACCTGGATGAAGAGTGTCCAGGCGCTCCAGCGCATCGCGCATGTGCAGCCCCTGAATCGAGCGCCCGGAGCCTTTCAGCGTACCGTCACCGGCCGGGGCAAACGCAATTACCGGACGGTGAAAGCGCTCTTTAATACGCGATGCCAGAATCCCCACCACTCCTTGATGCCACTCGGGATGGTACATCGCCAGACCGCCCGGTAGCGTATCGCTACTGCGCTCCAGCTTTTCACACAGAGTCAGCGCTTCCGCCTGCATACCCTGCTCGATCTCTTTACGCGTCTGGTTGAGTGCGTCCAGCTCATTGGCCAGCACGCGTGCTTCACCAATGTTGTCGCACAGCAACAGCGCCACACCAACGGACATATCGTCCAGACGCCCCGCTGCATTCAGCCGTGGCCCGAGGGCAAAACCTAAATCACTGGCAGCCAATTTGAGTGGGTCGCGATTGGAAATCTCCAGCAGCGCTTTTATACCAGGGCGGCACTTTCCGGCACGAATACGGCTTAAGCCTTGCCACGTCAGAATGCGGTTATTGGCATCCAGCGGGACCACGTCGGCCACCGTGCCAAGCGCAACCAGATCGAGCAAATCCGCCAGGTTCGGCGGCGCAATTCCTCGTTCATCAAACCAGCCTTTGTCACGCAGGAAGGTGCGCAGCGCCAGCATCAGATAGAAGGCCACGCCAACGCCAGCCAGCGATTTAGACGGGAATTCACAATCGTGCAGGTTAGGATTGATGATCGCTTCAGCGCCCGGCAGCGTGTCCCCAGGCAGATGGTGATCGGTCACAACGACCGGGATCTCCAGCGTTCTGGCATGTTCAACACCCGCGTGGGACGAGATGCCGTTGTCGACGGTGACAATCAACTGAGCGCCCCGGGCATGGGCCTGATCAACGACTTCCGGGCTTAAGCCATAACCGTCTTCAAAACGATTAGGCACCAGGTAGTCCACGTTACTGCAGCCCAATGCGCGCATCGCCAGAATGCTGAGCGCGGTGCTGGTCGCGCCATCGGCGTCAAAATCGCCGACCACGATGATTCGGGTTCCTTCGCGAAAAGCGTTATAGAGGATTTCAACCGCTTTTTCGACACCGTTCAAATGCTGCCACGGCAGCATGCCTTTCACACTACGCTCAAGCTCCTGCGCGCTGCGCACGCCGCGGCTGGCGTATAAACGGCGCAGCAATGGCGGCAAGTCGGCAGGTAGCTCGGCGGTCTCGTCGGCTTCACGCCGACGAAGTTGTATCTGTTGTTTCACGCGAATTATTTACCGCTGGTTTGTTTTGCATGTGCGTCGAGGAATTCTTTCATCTCTTTCGGGCCCTGATAGCCAGGCACTACATAGCCATTGCTCAGCACAATCGCCGGCGTACCGCTGACGCCAAACTGTACGCCCAGCGCGTAGTGGTTAGCGATGTCCACATTACAGGCCGCAGGCTTCACATCTTTGCCAGCCATGGCGTCGTCAAAGGCTTTGTTTTTGTCCTTCGCACACCAGATAGATTTCATATCCTGCTCGGCCTGACTTTCCAGCCCCTGACGAGGGAAGGCCAGATAGCGTACGGTAATCCCTAACGCATTGTAGTCTTTCATCTCTTCATGCAGCTTGTGGCAGTAGCCACAGGTGATGTCGGTGAAAACGGTAATGACGTGTTTTTCCTGCGGCGCTTTGTAGACGATCATCTCGTTTTCCAGCGCGTTCAAATGCTTCATCAGCAGTTGGTTGGTGACGTTTACCGGGCTTGCACCGCTCACGTCATACATCGGTCCCTGAATAATATGTTTACCGTCTTCGGTAACGTACAACACGCCGCTATTGGTCAGTACAGTTTTCATGCCCGCAACCGGAGCAGACTGAATCTCGGTACTCTTAACACCCAGCTTCGCTAATGACTGGCGAATCGCCGCATCGTCTGCATGTACCATGCCGGAAAACGCCGTCGCCAGCAGGGTGAACATCATAAAACGTTTTTTCATAACCTATCCTTTCCTGTCAGCACTCACGCTCGCGGGTGATGCTGTTGATGTAGTTGCCGCAAGCGCTCCGTTGCGACATGAGTATAAATCTGCGTTGTCGAGAGGTCGCTATGCCCCAGTAGCATCTGCACCACGCGCAGATCAGCGCCATGGTTGAGCAGATGTGTGGCAAACGCATGCCGCAGAACGTGCGGGGACAGCTTTTCGCTGTCGATTCCAGCCAACACAGCATAGTGTTTGATACGATGCCAGAAGGTTTGACGAGTCATCTGTTGCGCCCGCTGGCTGGGAAACAGCACATCTATTGATACACCGTTGAGCAACCACGGACGCCCATGCTCCAGGTACGTTTCCAGCCAGTACACCGCCTCCTCACCTAACGGGACAAGGCGCTCTTTATTACCTTTACCGATCACCCGAACCACGCCCTGACGCAGGCTGACGTCACTCATCGTCAGCCCCACCAGTTCAGACACGCGCAGGCCTGTGGCATACAATACTTCCAGCATGGCTTTGTCGCGAAGTTCCAGCGGTTGTTCTATCAGCGGCGCCTGCAGAAGTCGTTCGACCTGTGCTTCGCTGAGATCTTTGGGCAGACGCTGCGGAAGTTTAGGTGATGCAAGCGAGGCGCTGGGGTCATCTTCGCGATATTTTTCACGGTACAGATGCTGAAAAAAACGCCGCATTGCACTGAGCAAGCGTGCGGAACTGGTGGCTTTATATCCCCCATCCATCCGCTCAGCCAACAATGCTTGCAGGTCATCACTCTGCGCGGTCGCAAGCGAGGCGCCGCGGTGATGTAGCCATTCAACAAGCATGGTCAGATCGCGACGATACGCACTTAGCGTGTTTTCCGCCAGATTTCGTTCCAGCCACAGGGCATCAAGAAACTGCTCGATGCGCGCCAGATCCTGTTCCACTCGCGCCCCTTATTTCACTCTCATTTTTGATGCATTATGCCTCATTGTGCCGAGAATGCGGCGATTCTGTTACACTACCCGCAACGCTACAGCAGAATTGAGATGTTTACGTCATGAACATGGGTCTTTTTTACGGTTCCAGCACCTGCTATACCGAAATGGCAGCAGAAAAAATCCGCGATATCCTGGGTCCCGAACTGGTGACACTGCACAACCTCAAAGATGATTCCCCGACCTTAATGGAGCAGTATGACGTGCTCATTTTAGGCATCCCAACCTGGGATTTCGGTGAAATCCAAGAGGACTGGGAAGCGGTCTGGGAGCAACTGGACGACCTCAACCTGGAAGGCAAAATTGTTGCGCTTTACGGTATGGGCGATCAGTTGGGATACGGTGAATGGTTCCTGGATGCGCTGGGTATGCTGCACGATAAACTGGTCACCAAAGGCGTAAAATTTGTTGGTTACTGGCCAACCGAAGGGTATGAATTTACCAGCGATAAGCCCGTCATTGCCGAGGGACAGCTGTTTGTTGGCCTGGCACTGGATGAAACAAACCAGTACGATCTCAGCGATGAACGCATTCAGGCCTGGTGCGAGCAAATCCTTGGTGAAATGGCCGAACACTGGTCCTGATAACCATTTTGCCGGATGTAGGCGTAAACGCCATATCCGGCCTACATGCCGCACCGAACCGTAGACCTTAACGCTGCACGCCATCAGGCATTCATCAGCATTATCCCTGCTTCGCCTGTTGCAGTATTAACCGCCGCAAATCCCGCCACTCCGCGTCATCCATACTGTCTGCCGCCAGCCACAAATGCTGACGTTTTCCGGCATCGGAACGTAAACGCAGCATCATGCCTGTTTTGACCATCCAGGGTGCGCTAGCAATAGTCCACTCTTGCCCTTGCCAGCGCAGACGACCGTCCATCAGCAGCCGAATCTCGCCCTGACAGGCATTGATTCGGCGCTGGCTACGGACGCTATCGAACACCACCAGAGAGAGCAGAACCAGCCATAATGGGGTGTAGCTCAATGGCCAGGGCATCAATAAAATAAATACCGCGACCAGCCCATGAATGAGCAGCGAAAGCCATTGCGCGCGCCATGAAACGCGTAAATCAGATTGCCACTGGACCACGTTCCCGATTCCGTGTCTGGATAAGTCGCACCATCTGCTCTAGCTGAGCATCAGCCGGTTTCCCATGATTCATCAACCAGTTAAATAAGTCTGGATCATCACATTCTAGCAGACGGATAAAGATACGTTTTTCTTCGTCACTTAAGCTGTCATATTCATGTTCGAAAAACGGCATGATCGAGATGTCCAGCTCACGCATACCGCGACGGCATGCCCAATGAATACGTGCTTTGTTGTTAATATCCATGTTCTTCTTCCTGTCTCGCGAAAACGAAGTATCCCGCTATTGTAACGTGTTTTTCCCTCATATTTACGGGAATATCAGCAAACGGAAGCGTGCTCGCCAAATAAAACCACATTAAGTCAAAGGATTCAGCATTTTTGGATGTCTCCTCGCAAAGCTTAATATATGGCACAAATAGCCTGTTTAAACCGCTTGCAATGGGCCATAGCTCTTTTACCATTAGTCATTATCACTGCGTTAAGCAAATCAGGACATTAATTATGGCTTTTATATCTTTTCCTCCTCGCCAGCCTTTCGCGTCAACGCGCTTGCCTCTGACGCTAATGACGCTCGATGAATGGGCGCTCGCCACCATCACCGGTGTCGACAGTGAGAAGTATATTCAGGGTCAGGTCACAGCGGATGTCAGCCAGATGACTGAGCATCAGCACGTGTTGGCAGCACATTGTGACGCCAAAGGTAAAATGTGGAGCAACCTGCGTCTGTTCCGCCAGGGTGACGGTTTTGCATGGCTTGAGCGCCGTAGTCTGCGCGATGCGCAGCTCACCGAACTGAAAAAATATGCGGTCTTCTCGAAGGTGGCGATTGCCCCGGACGACGAGCGCGTACTGCTGGGCGTCGCGGGATTCCAGGCGCGCGCAGCGCTGGCCAATCTCTTTAGCGAATTACCAAACAGCGATAAGCAGGTCATTACTGAAGGTTCTTCCACCATATTGTGGTTCGAACATCCCGCTGAGCGTTTCCTGCTGATCGTTGATGTTGCAACGGCGGAAACCCTGGTAGAGAAGCTGCGCGGTGAAGCGGAGTTAAATAACAGCCAACAGTGGCTGGCGCTGGATATCGAAGCAGGTATTCCGGTGATTGATACTGCCAACAGCGCACAGTTTATTCCGCAAGCCACCAATCTGCAGGCTCTGGGCGGGATCAGCTTTAAAAAAGGCTGCTATACCGGTCAGGAAATGGTTGCTCGCGCAAAATTCCGCGGAGCCAACAAACGTGCCATGTGGACGCTGGCAGGTGCGGCCAGTCGGGTACCGGAAGCAGGTGAAGACCTGGAGCTGAAAATGGGTGAGAACTGGCGTCGTACCGGCACCGTACTCGCCGCGGTGCAACTGGCGGATGGACAGGTACTGGTGCAGGTTGTGATGAATAACGACATGGAAGCCGACAGCGTGTTCCGCGTTCGTGACGACGCGAAAACGCTGCATATCGTACCGCTGCCTTATTCGCTGGAAGAGTAAATCGCCGGGTGGTGACTTTATCTTACCGGGTCGCGCGTTTTAAAGACCCGGTAAGCACAGCACTGCTGGGTAATGATAATTACGCCTGCCCCACGTACAGGTAGATCGCCAGGAAATGGCAAACGCTGCCACCCAGCACAAAGCCGTGCCAGATCGCATGGTTGTATGGAATGCGCTTACAGACGTAGAAAATAACGCCCAGCGAATACACCACACCACCAACTGCCAGCAACGTCACACCACCCACCGCCAGCTTAACCGCCAGTTGATACACCACAATCAGCGATAGCCAGCCCATCGCCAGGTAGGTTACCAGCGACAGGACCTTAAACCGGTGCGCAATGGTCAGTTTGAATAAAATACCGAGCAGCGCCAGGCTCCAGATAACAATCATCAGTCCACGTGCCAGCGGCGAATCCAGCCCCACCAGCAGAAATGGCGTGTAGGTCCCGGCAATCAGCAGATAAATCGCGCAGTGGTCGAACTTTTTCAGCCAGACTTTCGCTCTTTGATGGGGGATCGCGTGATATAAAGTTGAGGCGAGGAACAGCAGGATCATGCTGCCGCCATACAGGCTATAGCTGGTTATCGCCATGGCGCTGGCGTTGGTATCCACTGCCTGAACCAGCAACAATACCAGTCCGACAATCCCAAACACCAGCCCGATACCGTGACTGATGCTATTGGCTATTTCCTCTGCCAGCGAATATCCCTGCGCAATTAATGGCTTCTGAACCATATTTTACTCCCGAGAAACGAACACTATCGTGATTGCTCCTCTAGCGTAACTGAGAATGGTTCCAGTGAACACATGTTAGCTAAAATATTTGCCAACTAAATAATAATCAATAAAAATCATGACATTATATTTTAATATTCAGCTAACAGGCGTACCGTTAAAATCAAAGACATTTAAAATCAATCACATAAAATTGTGTTTGATCCGGGTAAATCTCGGCAATCACGTGTTTAAGTTCTTCTAGCGTCATGTTTTCCTGGCGAGCATGTTTCTCCGTCAGCGTATCCAGCGTGACGGTTGAGGTGCCAACAACCTCAATCGTGCAGAAGTACCCCTCATCTTCGAAGCGCCCAACCCGTAGAATGTCACCGGCTTTGAAGTGTGATTCGGACTCGTCACGAATCGTAATGGTTTTGCGTCCGGCCAGAATGTCATCCTGGAAACGCTGAAAAAAAGTGATGTCATTTGGCTGCATGTTATTATTCCCTGTAGATGAAGTCTGATGAGTGAGTTTTGCCATTGTGAGTATGTTCTCCCACGCTGCCATCGCCAGTCTCAACAATCTTGAGATGCTGGTCTACAACTATGTCATCAAAAACCGTGACAAAGTCATGTACATGACCATTCGCGAACTGGCGGATGCCGTGGGCGTTTCCACCACCACCGTACTGCGCTTTTGCCGCAAGCTTAAGTGTGAAGGTTACTCAGAATTTCGCGTACGCTTCAAATTATATTTAGAGCAGAATGAACCGCAACAGGCTAATTTCGGTGCCAGCGAAATTATCAGCTTCTTTAAAGGCGTCAATAACGACGAGTTCGACAATTTACTCGATCAGGCTGTTGATATTATATTATCTTCCGAGCGTATTATATTCGTCGGGGCGGGAACATCTGGAGCTCTGGCAAAATATGGCGCTCGTTTTTTCTCAAACGTCGGAAAATTCAGTAACCACATCGATGACCCTTATTTCCCGGTAACTAATGATATGGCCAGAAACGCGCTGGCGATCGTACTTTCCGTTTCTGGAGAAACCGAAGAGATCCTACGCTTTGCCAGCCAGTTCAGCCTGCATAACTGTAAGGTTCTGTCGGTCACCAGCCATGAACATTCGCGCCTCGCGAAACTTGCCGACTTTAATCTCTCCTGGCACGTTCCACAGACACGCATTGCCGGGGTATACGATATAACCACGCAGATCCCCGTTATTTATATTCTGGAATCACTCGGTCGCAAGCTGGCGAAAAGAATAGCGTAAAAAAACAATATGTTTTTTTGATGTAACAAATCACATTAACGCTATTTTGTTATATCGTGACATTTATCTTTCCTTTGTTAGACTCAAAATCAGATTGTATTAATTTGAGACTGAGCGCAGATGAAAAAACTTACCTTACCAAACGATTTTTTATGGGGCGGCGCGGTTGCGGCGCATCAGGTTGAAGGCGGCTGGAATAAAGGTGGCAAAGGGCCCAGCATTTGCGACGTACTGACCGGGGGGGCACACGGCGTTCCGCGAGAAATCACTCAGGACGTCGTGCCAGGTAAGTACTACCCCAACCACGAAGCCGTCGATTTTTACGGTCATTACAAAGAAGACATTAAGCTGTTTGCCGAGATGGGCTTCAAATGCTTCCGTACGTCAATTGCCTGGACCCGTATCTTCCCCAAAGGGGACGAAACCCAGCCAAACGAAGAAGGGCTAAAATTCTACGACGACATGTTTGATGAACTGCTGAAGTACAATATCGAACCGGTCATCACCCTTTCCCACTTCGAAATGCCGCTACACCTGGTTCAACAGTACGGTAGCTGGACCAATCGTAAAGTCGTCGATTTCTTTGTCCGTTTTGCTGAAGTGGTCTTTGAGCGCTACAAGCACAAGGTCAAATACTGGATGACCTTCAACGAGATCAACAACCAGCGTAACTGGCGTGCACCGCTGTTTGGCTATTGCTGCTCCGGCGTGGTGTATACCGAGCATGAAAACCCGGAAGAGACTATGTACCAGGTGCTGCACCACCAGTTCGTGGCCAGCGCTCTGGCGGTGAAAGCCGCACGTCGCATCAACCCTGAAATGAAAGTCGGCTGCATGCTGGCAATGGTCCCGCTATACCCGTACTCCTGTAAGCCTGAAGATGTGATGTTCGCGCAGGAATCGATGCGTGAACGCTATGTATTCACCGACGTTCAACTGCGCGGCTACTATCCATCTTATGTACTGAACGAGTGGGAGCGCCGCGAATTCAATATTCGAATGGAAGCTGGTGATGAACAAATCCTGCGTGAAGGTACCTGCGACTATCTCGGATTTAGCTACTACATGACCAACGCGGTAAAAGCGGAAGGTGGTAGCGGCGATGCAATTTCCGGTTTTGAGGGCAGCGTGCCGAACCCGCACGTCAAAGCATCCGACTGGGGCTGGCAGATTGATCCGGTCGGCCTGCGTTTCGCCTTGTGCGAACTGTACGAGCGTTATCAGAAGCCATTGTTTATCGTTGAAAATGGATTTGGCGCTTACGACAAAGTGGAAGAAGACGGCAGCATCAACGACGACTACCGCATCGACTATCTGCGCGCCCACGTCGAAGAGATGATGAAAGCGGTAACGTATGACGGCGTAGATCTGATGGGCTACACGCCGTGGGGCTGCATCGACTGCGTCTCGTTCACCACCGGCCAGTACAGCAAACGCTACGGTTTTATCTACGTGAACAAACACGACGACGGCACCGGCGATATGTCGCGTTCGCGTAAGAAAAGTTTTGAGTGGTATAAAGCGGTGATTGCCAGCAACGGCGAGAATCTGTAATTTTTTGCCGGATGGCGCTGCGCTTATCCGGTTTACGGGAACTGAACCTGTAGACCAGAGCAGACATTTACGCCGCCATCCGGCAAGCAACGCATTACTTCCCGCCGGCCAGCTCCAAAAAACTGCCCGTGACGTAAGACGCCTTCTCACTCAGCAGCCAGGTTATCGCCTGCGCGACCTCTTCCGGCTGTCCGCCGCGCTGCATAGGCAACATGGATTTCACGCGATCCACCCTTCCCGGCTCACCGCCTGACGCATGCATTTCCGTGTAGATAAGACCGGGTCGCACGCAGTTCACGCGTATCCCCTGCGCCGCAACCTCCAACGCGAGGCCGGTGGTAAGCGTGTCCACCGCACCTTTTGAGGCTGCATAATCAACGTATTCGAACGGGGCGCCAAGCCGTGACGCCGCCGAAGAGACATTCACAATCGCCCCGCCCTGACCGCCGTGCTTAAACGACATACGCTTTACCGCTTCCCGACAACACAGAAAATAGCCGGTAACATTAGTCGCCAGGACGCGATTAATACGCTCAGCGGTTAGGCTTTCCACCGTGCTCTGTTCAAACAAAATCCCGGCATTGTTCACCAGAGCAGTCAGCGGCTCACCCTCGCGGTCAATGGACTCAAACATCGCCCAGACCTGGCTTTCATCGCTGATATCTGCCCGCAGAGCAAACGCCTTTCCTCCCGCAGCGGCGATATTGTTCACCACCTCCGTTGCCGCACGAATATTGTGATGAAAGTTAACGGCGACCGTGTAACCCTCTAGCGCTAACTGCAGCGCGGTTGCCCGGCCAATACCGCGACTGCCCCCCGTAACCAGTGCTATAGCCATCACTATTCTCCCCAAAAATAAAGGCGCCGAAGCGCCTTTAAAAGATAGCTGAATCAGTCGATTACTGATAATCGCTCAGCGGCACGCAGGAGCAGAACAGGTTACGGTCACCGTAAACGTCATCAAGGCGTTTCACGGTCGGCCAGTATTTGTTCGCTACGCCCGCCGGGAAGACGGCGATTTCGCGGCTGTAACCGTGATTCCACTCCGCGACCAGCTCATTTTGCGTGTGCGGGGAGTTAACCAGCGGGTTATCTGTAAGCGACCATTCACCGGCTTTCACGCGATCGATCTCAGCGCGGATTGCCAGCATCGCATTGATAAAGCGATCCAGTTCCACTTTGCTTTCCGATTCAGTCGGTTCCACCATCAGCGTACCCGCTACCGGGAACGACATGGTCGGCGCGTGGAAACCGTAATCGATCAGACGCTTGGCAATATCCAGTTCGCTGATGCCGGTCTCTTCTTTCAGTGGGCGAATGTCGAGAATACATTCATGTGCCACGCGACCATCGCGACCGGTATACAGCACCGGATAGGCATCTTTCAGACGGCTGGCAATGTAGTTAGCGTTCAGGATCGCCACCTGGCTTGCCTGCTTCAGACCTTCTGCGCCCATCATACGGATGTACATCCAGCTGATCGGCAGAATGGATGCGCTACCGAACGGTGCTGCAGAAACCGCGCCCTGACGGGTGAGCATCCCTTCAATCTGTACTACGCTATGACCCGGTACGAACGGCGCCAGATGCGATTTAACACCGATTGGTCCCATACCAGGGCCGCCGCCGCCGTGCGGAATGCAGAATGTTTTATGCAGGTTAAGGTGTGAGACATCGGCACCGATAAAGCCCGGTGTGGTGATCCCAACCTGAGCATTCATGTTCGCGCCATCAAGATAAACCTGTCCTCCAAACTGGTGCACAACGTCGCACACTTCACGGATCGTTTCTTCATACACGCCATGAGTAGAGGGATAGGTCACCATGATGCAGGAGAGATTTTCACCCGCCTGCGCCGCTTTTTCACGCAGATCGCCAAGATCGATGTTGCCATTCTTATCACAGGCGACAACCACTACCTGCATACCCGCCATCTGTGCGGAGGCCGGGTTGGTACCGTGGGCAGAGGCCGGGATCAGACAGATATCGCGATGGCCTTCGTTACGGCTTTCGTGATAATGGCGAATCGCCAGCAGACCCGCATACTCGCCCTGTGCGCCGGAGTTCGGCTGCATGCAGACTGCGTCATAACCGGTCAGTTTTACCAGCCATTCGGAAAGCTGGCCGATCATCTGGTGATAACCTTCTGCCTGCTCTGGCGGGCAGAACGGATGCAGTTCAGCGAATTCCGGCCAAGTGATAGGGATCATCTCGGCGGCAGCGTTCAGCTTCATGGTGCAAGATCCCAGCGGGATCATTGCCTGGTTCAGGGCCAGATCTTTGCGCTCCAGCGAGTGCATGTAACGCATCATCTCGGTTTCGCTGTGATAGCGATTAAACACTGGATGGCTGAGGATCGCATCGTCACGCAGCATGCTGTCCTGAATGGAACGGCTGTCGAGCGCCACGTCTTTGTCCAGCGTATCGATGTTCAGACCGTGGCTGTCTCCCAGCAGAACATTGAACAACTGCACCACGTTTTCACGGGTGGTGGTTTCATCGAGCGTAATACCTACCGCGTTATGGATATCGCTACGCAGGTTGATTTCTGCCGCTTCAGCACGCGCCAGTACCGCAGCCTTATCGGCCACTTCAACACACAAAGTGTCAAAGTAGTGCGCATGACGCAGCTTCAATCCTTTCTGTTGCAGACCGGCTGCCAGAATATCGGTCAAACGATGGATGCGATTAGCGATACGTTTCAGGCCAACCGGGCCATGATAAACGGCATACAGGCTGGCGATGTTGGCCAGCAGAACCTGCGAGGTACAAATGTTGGAGTTCGCTTTCTCGCGGCGGATATGCTGTTCGCGAGTCTGCATCGCCATGCGCAGGGCGGTATTACCCGCTGCATCTTTGGAGACGCCGATAATACGGCCTGGCATGGAGCGTTTGAATTCGTCTTTAGCGGCAAAGAATGCCGCGTGCGGGCCGCCGTAGCCCATCGGTACGCCGAAGCGTTGCGCAGAGCCGAAAACGATATCCGCGCCCTGTTTGCCCGGTGCAGTCAGCAGTACCAGCGCCATAAAGTCGGCAGCGACGCTGACCACTATTTTACGGGATTTCAGCTCAGCCATCAGGGCGCTGTAGTCGTGCACTTCACCGGTGGTGCCAACCTGCTGCAACAGCACGCCGAACACATCCTGATGATCCAATGCTTTTGCCGCGTCATCAACAATGACGTCAAAACCAAAAGTTTGCGCACGAGTACGCACTACGTCCAGCGTTTGCGGATGAACATCAGCCGCCACAAAGAAACGGTTGGCGTTTTTCAGTTTGCTGACGCGTTTGGCCATCGCCATGGCTTCAGCTGCAGCAGTAGCTTCATCCAGCAGAGAAGCGGAAGCCATGTCCAGGCCGGTCAGGTCCAGCGTCACCTGCTGGAAGTTCAGCAATGCTTCCAGACGGCCCTGGGAGACTTCCGGTTGATACGGGGTGTAGGCGGTGTACCAACCCGGGTTTTCCAGCATGTTACGCAGGATAACCGGTGGCAGCTGCACGGCGGTGTAGCCCATGCCAATGTAGGACGTGAAGCGCTTGTTACGCCCGGCGATGGCTTTTAATTCAGCCAGCGCAGCGTATTCGGTCGCCGCCTCGCCCACCTGTGGCGGGGTTGCGAGCTGAATGTCTTTCGGCACAATCTGGCCGATCAGCGCGTTTAACGACTCGGCGCCAACCGCATTCAGCATCTCTTGCTGCTGCGCGGCGTCCGGTCCGATGTGGCGTTCAATGAAAGCGCCGCTATTTTCAAGCTGGCTTAACGTCTGTGTCATGGGCGATGGTTCCTGAAACGTGCAGTGAATCGTAGGTGTCTCTACTTACCTGAATACGCAAAAAATTCGCGTTGCAGGAAGGCGGCGACGCAGCACATCCCCAGGAACTTACATCAGTAAGTAACTGAGGTGTGCAAGAAAGCCAACACACCTGCAACGTGAAGAATGAAGCGTATTTATTCGTCTTCTAACAAAGCTTCATATGCAGTCGCATCCAGCAGCGATTCAATTTCGCTTTCATCGCTGGCTTTGATTTTGAAGATCCAGCCCCCTGCATACGGCTCGCTGTTGACCAGTTCCGGGGAGTCGCTGAGCGCGTCGTTAACCGCAACAATCTCACCGCCTACTGGCGCATAAATATCGGATGCCGCTTTTACGGATTCCGCAACGGCGCAGTCATCGCCCGCGCTGACGGTTGCGCCAACTTCGGGCAGGTCAACGAAAACCATGTCACCTAACAGCTCCTGAGCATGTTCGGTGATCCCAACGGTGTAAGAGCCGTCAGCTTCTTTGCGCAGCCATTCGTGTTCTTTGCTGTATTTCAGTTCTGCAGGTACGTTGCTCATCAATCAATCTCCAAAAAAGGATGAATTACGCGACGGCTTTGCCGTTACGCACAAAAACAGGTTTAGTCACTTTTACCGGCATTTCGCGGTTACGGATCTGTACGATCGCATTCTCACCAATACCCGCAGGGACACGCGCCAGCGCGATGCTGTAACCCAGGGTTGGGGAGAATGTCCCGCTGGTGATAATGCCTTCCTGCTGATTGCCGGAAGCATCAGTGAAACGCACCGGCAGTTCATTACGCAGTACGCCTTTCTCGGTCATCACCAGTCCAACCAACTGTTCGTGGCCTTTTTCACGCTGCATTTCCAGCGCTTCCCGACCGATAAAGTCGCGGTCAGTCGGTTCCCACGCGATGGTCCAGCCCATGTTGGCCGCCAGCGGAGAAATGGCTTCGTCCATCTCCTGACCGTACAGGTTCATGCCGGCTTCCAGACGCAGCGTGTCGCGCGCGCCAAGACCGCAAGGTTTGACACCTGCTTGTACCAGCGCACGCCAGAAGTCTGCCGCCTTTTCACTCGGCATAGCAATTTCATAGCCTGCTTCGCCGGTATAACCGGTGGTTGCGATAAACAAATCACCCGCCTGAACGCCGAAGAACGGCTTCATGCCTTCTACCGCCTGACGCTGCTCGTCAGTAAACAATGTGGCTGCTTTTTCCTGCGCGTTTGGACCCTGCACCGCAATCAGCGACAGATCGTCTCGAACGGTGATGTCGATGGCGTAATGTTCAGCGTGTTGGGTAATCCAGGAGAGGTCTTTTTCGCGGGTGGCGGAGTTTACAACGAGGCGGAAGAAATCTTCAGTGAAGTAGTAGACAATCAGGTCATCTATCACGCCGCCCGAAGCGTTGAGCATACCGGAGTAGAGGGCTTTACCCGTCTTCGTTAGCTTCGCGACGTCGTTTGCCAGCAGATAACGCAAGAACTCCCGGGTGCGGCTACCGCGCAGGTCGACGATGGTCATATGTGACACATCAAACATTCCGGCATCGGTGCGAACAGCATGGTGTTCATCAAGCTGAGAACCGTAATGCAGTGGCATCATCCAGCCATGGAAATCTACCATGCGCGCGCCACATAGCGTGTGTTGTTCGTACAAAGGAGTCTGTTGAGCCATCTTTTCCTCGTTGAATAAGCGGGGCTACCAACTCTTTCGCGGTGAAATTTTCGCCACGAAACCCAGCACCGCAGCCGCTCCAGGGGCCACGACGCAAACGTTCTCTTTGTCCTGAACTTACCACCGAAACAGACGCTAAACCATAAGGCAAAATTAACCATCACATTAGCTTATGGCCAAAAACAGCAAAATCACCGACAGAACAAAAGTCCATCCATACGGCAAATAATCAGAATAAAAAATAAATACAAGCTGGAATTAACAGCACCAACCAACATTAAATGTGGAAAAATTGTCAAAAATGGCGTTATGAAAAAAACGTAATATTAAAAAAACTAATGCGAAAAAAGGCGTGGAATTAGATTATTTCAAATGAGAGAAGCACCCCGACGCGCAGGCCGGGAGTGGAAAGTGTGACGGGTCTCAAACTCTTAAGATTGTCCTTACGGACGCTAGCGTAACCACTCAGGAAGATCGTTCAGTCCCATCGCCTGGCGGATGAGCTGTGGTTTTACGCCTGGCAGGGTATCGGCCAGTTTCAGACCAATATCACGCAGCAGTTTTTTCGCCGGATTCTCGCCTGCAAACAGTTCACGAAAGCCCTGCATACCGGCCAGCATCATCGCTGCGCTGTGCTTACGGCTGCGCTCGTAGCGACGCAAATAGAGATACTGACCAATATCTTTGCCCTGACGCTGGAGCCGCTTCAGCTCATCGATCAGCTCCGCCGCATCCATAAATCCAAGGTTAACCCCCTGACCCGCCAGCGGGTGGATGGTATGCGCCGCATCCCCCACCAGCGCCAGACGATGAGCAGCGAACTGACGGGCATAGCGTCCCGTCAGCGGAAACGCCTGACGCTCGCTTTCAAGGCTGCACAGCCCCAGGCGATTATCAAAAGCGATATTCAGCGCCTGATTAAACTCGTCAACGCTTGCCTGCTGCATGCGTTCTGCTTCTTGCGGCGAAAGCGACCAGACGATAGAGCACAGGTGCGGGTCACTGAGCGGCAGGAACGCCAGGATCCCCTCACCGTGAAACGCCTGCCGCGCAACCGCGCCGTGAGCTTCCTGCGTACGGATAGTCGCCACCAGCGCATGATGACGGTAATCCCAGAAAGTGAGCGGAATATCCGCTTTGTTGCGCAGCCAGGAGTTAGCGCCATCGGCGCCGACCACCAGGCGAGCTGTCAGCATTGCGCCATCTTTCAGGGACAGAAATGCCTCATTCTCACCCCAGGCTACCTGCTGTAACTCAGCGGGCGCCATCAGCGTAATGTCCGCTGAACGCTGCGCTTTTTGCCAGAGTGCGTAATGGATCTCTGAGTTTTCAACGATGTGGCCTAAATGGCTGTAGCCCATGCTCTGGTCATCAAACGCAATACGCCCAAAGCTGTCTTTGTCCCAGACTTCCATGCCGTGGTAGCAACAAGCGCGACGGGCAACAATGTCGGACCAGACGCCCAGTCGGCTAAGCAGTTTTTCACTGGCGGCATTAATGGCCGATACGCGAAGCTGGGGAGGTGCATCCGCCGCCAAAGGCTGCGGAACATGTTGTTCTAACACCGCAACGCGCAACCCGCTGCCCTGCAAGCCGCAGGCAACCGCCAGTCCCACCATGCCGCCACCAACAATTGCTACATCAACACTTTGCACTGTTTGCTCCTGAAAATAGGACAATCAAAAACCGTAGGCCGGATAAGGCAAAGCCGCCATCCGACATTACTTCCGCGACATTGCCTGATGGCGCTGCGCTAATCAGCGCCTGCTTTTTTAATTCGGCCTACAGGTTATATCTATCGCGCAACCCAACCGAGGGTCCGCTCCGCCAACGCATCGCGCGCAGGCGTGAATAATTCCATCGCCATCAGCCCGACATTACGCCCAACGACCAGCGGGGCCCAGCGATTGGCAAACAAATACACCAAATTGTTGGTCACACCAATCGTCGTTTCGCGATCGCGTTCGCGGCGCTGCTGATAGTGTGCCAGCACCGCATAATCACCGATATCTTCCGCGCAATTTTGCGCCTGCGTCAACGTCTCAGCCAGGCTCATCACGTCGCGCAGACCAAGGTTGAAACCTTGTCCGGCAATGGGATGCAGCGTCTGTGCTGCGTTCCCCACCAGCACAGTACGATGGGTAATGGCTTTTTGCGCCGAGGTTAATGAAAGCGGATAAGCGTTGCGTTTACCGGCCTGGGTAATACGCCCCAACCGCCAGCCAAACGCAGTTTGCAGTTCGCGGCAAAATTGTTCGTCGGACCAGGCCATAATCTCATCCCGCCGCTCCAGCGGATGGCACCATACCAGCGAGCAGCGACCATCAGACATCGGTAGCATTGCCAGAGGACCATATTGCGTAAAACGTTCAAACGCTCGCCCGTCATGCGCAACGGAGGTCGTGACGTTGGCAATCACCGCCAGTTGTTCATAGGGTTGTTGCTGCCAGTCAACGCCGCAGGCGGTAGCCAGTGCGGAGCGCGTGCCATCGGCGGCCACCAACAGGCGACCATTGATCATCTCGCCATTTTCCAGCGTTACCTCAACGCGTTCCTGCGTGCGTGACACGCTGGCTACACGGTCGGGGCAGTGCAGCGTGATGCCCGGCGCTTTACGCAGCAGCGCAAACAAACGCAGCCCGACATCGTGCAGTTCCACCACCTGACCCAGCGCCGGAATACGGTATTCCTGCGCATCCAGCGTCACAAATCCGGCATGGCCGCGATCGCTGACGTGAACCGTTTTGATCGCCGTTGCGCAATCGGCAATCGCCTGCCATACGCCAATTCGCGCCAGCTGTTGGCAGGTCCCTGCCGCAAGCGCGATCGCCCGGGCGTCAAACCCTGGATGGCGGTCAGTTTCAGGTTCGCTCGCTTCTATCAGGTGAACAGGCAGAGTCCCGTGGCTGAGCTGAGAAATGGCCAGCGCCAGCGTCGCACCGACCATACCACCACCAACGATAATCACGCTCATTGCAGTCGCGCCGCAGCCATTAAGGCTTCAATGTCATCCGCTTTCTTCACCACGCTGGCGGTCAGGTTCTCATTGCCGTCCTCGGTGATGAGGATGTCATCTTCAATACGAATGCCGATACCACGATAAGCAGGCGGCACATCGGCGTCCGGCGCGATATACAGCCCCGGTTCGACAGTGAGTACCATTCCTGGCTCGAGAATACGTGAGCGGTCCTGACCATAAACGCCAACGTCGTGCACATCCAGTCCCAGCCAATGGCTAAGACCATGCATAAAGAATGGGCGATGCGCATTTTCGGTAATCAGTTGGTCGATCTCGCCGTGCAAAATGCCAAGCCTCACCAGACCCGTAATCATGATGCGCACCACTTCGCCGGTGACTTCCTGGATGGACGTCCCCGGGCGATACAGGCGCAGGCTGGTCTCTAATGACTCCAGTACGATGTCGTAGATTTCACGCTGAGCAGGGGAAAATTTGCCGTTTACCGGGAAGGTACGCGTAATGTCGCCCGCATAACCTTTGTATTCACACCCGGCGTCAATCAACACCAGATCGCCATCGCGCATTTCACTTTCATTTTCGGTGTAATGGAGAATACAGCCGTTTTCGCCGCTGCCGACAATCGTGTTATAGGATGGGTAACGCGCGCCATGGCGAGTAAACTCGTGGTGAATCTCCCCTTCCAACTGGTATTCAAACATTCCCGGACGGCATTTTTCCATCGCGCGGGTATGCGCCAGCGCACTGATCTCTCCGGCACGGCGCATGACCGCAATTTCTTCTGCTGATTTGAACAGGCGCATTTCATGCACCATTGGACGCCAGTCGATGATCGCGGCGGGTGCGTGCAGATTTTGTCTGGAGCCTTTACGCAGTTTATCCAACGCCGTGCACACAATCTCGTCTGCCCAAGCATATTCGCCCTGTGCGTGGTACACCGCGTCCAGGCCATTGAGCAACAGGTGCAGCTGTTGGTTGATTTCACTGAAGGCCAGCGCCCGGTCAACGCCGAGTTTTGCCGGTGCGGCATCCTGGCCCAGACGGCGGCCAAACCAGATCTCCGCCGTCAGATCGCGAACCCGATTAAACAAAACGCTGTGGTTATGAGTGTCATCACTTTTAATCAGCACCAGCACGGCTTCCGGTTCGTTAAAACCGGTGAAGTACCAGAAATCACTGCTTTGGCGGTACGGGTATTCACTGTCCGCGCTGCGCGTCGCTTCAGGCGCGGCAAAAATCAGCGCGGCGCTGCCGGGCTGCATTTGTGCCAGTAAAGCCTGGCGACGACGCTGGAATTCTTGCTGAGATATCTCGCTCATCACACTCTCCTTTGCGTTTCGTTCTTAGTGCAGAGTCGGTTTACGGACTTCCGGCGCGGTCGGCTGCTGACGCGTAAACGTGTCATGACACAGCAAGGCGGCTACGCGCACGTATTCGATAATCTCTTCGAGCGACATTTCCAGCTCTTCCTGATCTTCGTCTTCGTCATATCCCAACTGAGCGATATTGCGCAGGTCGTCAATCGCTTCACCGGTTTCACCGGTCACTTTGTCGAGCTTTGGCTGCGTAACGCCAAGGCCCAGCAAAAAGTGGTTTACCCACCCCGCCAGCGCATCGGCACGATCAAACACGCTAACGTCGTCGCCTTCAGGCAGATAAAGCTGAAAAAGGAAGCCGTCGTCCTCGAGGGCATCGCTGGTGGCAGAGTGCATTTTCATCAGTGCCTGAGCCAGCTCGTGACCGAAGGCCAGACCTTCGTTCGTCAGGTCGTGCAGCAGCGGCTGCCATGAGCTGTCGTTGTTGCCGCCGCAAATCATCCCGCTGATCAAGCCGTGCATTTCGGCCGGGGTTAATCCAGCCCCTTGTTGGTTCAAAAACTGGCTAACGTCGTTGTAGCCAGGCATTTCGTTCTGTATAGACATAAGCATTCGTCATCAAAGGGAGGAATATTCATGGTATGCTACCACTTTGGGCCCTGGTGGACCAGAAAAGGGCTTGTATCTTGATACCAGGGTAGCTATAGTGTCGCCCCTTCGCGGACCCAAGGTCTGGAGACGAAGGCAGCGCAGTCAATCAGCAGGAAGGTGGCATGTCTGCACAACCCGTCGATATCCAAATATTTGGCCGTTCACTGCGAGTGAATTGCCCGCCTGAACAAAGGGATGCGTTGAATCAGGCTGCGGACGATCTCAATCAGCGATTGCAAGATCTGAAAGTTCGCACTAGAGTCACAAATACTGAGCAGTTGGTTTTCATCGCCGCGTTGAACATCAGCTATGAATTAACTCAGGAAAAAGCGAAGACGCGTGAGTACGCGGCGAGCATGGAACAACGTATTCGGATGCTACAACAGACCATCGAACAGGCGTTGCTTGATCAGGGTCGCATAACCGAAAAAACGGGCCAAAACTTTGAATAACACTTTTCGGTTTACTGTGGTAGAGTGACCGTGAAGACAAAATTTCTCTGAGATGTTTGCAAGCGGGCCAGTCCCCTGAGCCGATATTTCATACCACAAGAATGTGGCGCTCCATGGTTGGTGAGCATGCTCGGCCCGTCCGAGAAGCCTTAAAACTGTGACGACGCATTCACCTTGAACCAAGGGTTCAAGGGTTACAGCCTGCGGCGGCATCTCGGAGATTCCCTTCTACCTGGCAACAGCCATGACACTACTTTCTGAACTCCCTTTATCCCGGCAAGAAATTCGTCAACTGATTCGACAGCGTCGTCGCGCGCTGACCTCTGAACAGCAACGACAATACGGTCAGCAAGCCGCGACCCGAATGCTCAGTTTTCCCCCTGTTCTACTCGCGCATACTGTGGCGGTATTTCTCTCGTTCGATGGCGAACTCGATACCCAGCCGCTGATAGATCAACTGTGGCGAGCGGGCAAGCGCGTTTACCTTCCGGTTCTTCATCCCTTCA
Organism: Citrobacter sp. Cb031; assembly: GCF_030336725.1. Lineage (NCBI taxonomy): Bacteria > Pseudomonadati > Pseudomonadota > Gammaproteobacteria > Enterobacterales > Enterobacteriaceae > Citrobacter > Citrobacter sp. Cb031. The sequence goes on along the minus strand of NZ_JAOWDA010000035.1, from coordinate 72,059 downwards.
GTCCCGGTAATTTACTGTTCCTGCACTATCATCCGCGCAGCGACCTGGTGACCAATCGCTTAAAGATCCAGGAACCACGGCTTGATGTACGCGACGTATTGCCGCTGTCAAAGCTGGACGTACTGATTACGCCGTTAGTGGCATTTGATGAGGACGGGCAACGCCTGGGCATGGGCGGCGGATTTTATGACCGCACGCTACAAAACTGGCAACAGCATAAGATCCAACCCGTGGGCTACGCGCATGACTGCCAGTTAGTAGAAAAATTGCCGGTTGAAGAGTGGGATATCCCGCTGCCAGCGGTGGTGACGCCGTCCAAAATCTGGGAGTGGTAGCCGTTTTTTGCCGATTGACAGCGTCGTTTTTTTGACCTAAATTCCTCGGTGAAGGGTGAGGGAGGCGAACCTCCCTCCTGCGTACTCTCTGTTAATATGCTGGCCAAGCGATGATTAACAGGATCAGCAGCATGATGACGTATCTCATCATCGTCCCTTTCCTTTTTAGAGCCCCTGCTTCGGTAGGGGCTTTCCCGTTTCAGCGCTATGCTGCGCCCCTATCGTAAATTCCTTTTATTGCTGTACAACACGCAATGCTGCCTTTAGTTGCCAACTGCGGCAAAGCTCGAAAACAGAATGTATGCGTTACAGAAAGAGATTTTGAGGCAGGGAAATCAGAGGAAAGATGGGCAGGTCAACCGCCTGCCCATGTAGAGGAAATCAGTACAGCAGACGAGCGCGAATGGTTCCCGGAAGGGCTTTCATCGCCAGCAGCGCTTTCTCCGCCACTTCTTCATCCGCTTCAATATCGATAACCACATAACCTACCTGCGCGGAAGTTTGCAGATACTGCGCGGCAATGTTGACGCCCTGCTCGGCAAAAATCTGGTTCAGTGCCGTCAGTACGCCCGGACGGTTTTCGTGAATGTGCATCAGACGACGACCACCGTGCAGCGGCAGCGAAACTTCCGGGAAGTTTACCGCAGACAGCGTAGACCCGTTGTCGGAATACTTGGTCAGTTTCCCAGCTACTTCCAGACCGATGTTTTCCTGCGCTTCCAGCGTTGAACCACCAATGTGCGGCGTCAGGATCACGTTATCGAAATCACACAGCGGCGAAGTGAAAGGATCGCTGTTAGTTGCCGGTTCGGTTGGGAATACGTCGATTGCAGCCCCCGCCAGATGTTTAGTCGCTAACGCGTCGCACAACGCAGGAATATCAACAACCGTACCGCGTGCGGCGTTAATCAGCAGCGCCCCCGGCTTCATCAGCGAAATCTCACGCGCGCCCATCAGGTTTTTGGTGGAGGCATTTTCCGGTACGTGCAGACTAACCACGTCGCTCATATTGAGCAGGTCGGAAAGATGCTGTACCTGCGTGGCATTGCCAAGCGGGAGTTTATTTTCAATATCATAGAAAAAGACATGCATCCCGAGCGATTCCGCCAGAATGCCCAACTGAGTACCAATGTGGCCGTAGCCGATGATCCCCAGTTTTTTACCACGCGCTTCAAAAGAGCCGGTAGCCAGTTTATTCCACACGCCGCGGTGCGCTTTGGCGTTCGCTTCGGGTACGCCACGTAGCAGTAGCAGCAGTTCGCCAATCACCAGCTCAGCAACGGAACGTGTGTTAGAGAATGGTGCGTTAAACACAGGGATCCCGCGCTTTGCCGCTGCACTTAGATCAACCTGGTTGGTGCCAATGCAGAAGCAGCCAATCGCGACCAGTTTCTCTGCGGCGTCAATCACATCTTCAGTCAGATGGGTACGGGATCGCAGGCCAATGAAGTGGGCATCACGGATGGACTCTTTCAGTTGTTCAGTGTCCAGAGCACCTTTGTGAAACTCGATGTTGGTATAACCTGCTGCACGAAGGCTTTCGAGTGCTTTTTGGTGCACGCCTTCAACCAGCAGAAATTTAATCTTATCTTTCTCCAGTGATACCTTTGCCATTTCCCCGACCCTGTCTTTTTTGTTCAAACTGATGTGTTGTGTGTGGGATTTTCATCCGTCTCTTCAACATATCAAAAAATAATATTGCGGCAATATGAACGTTTGCGTCGCCGTGCTGAAGAAATGTCATTCAACGGGAAATGTCAGAGGAAAATACTGGCGATAACTTTTTCTTTGGAGAGATCGGCAGGACAATATTATAAACGTGACACAAGTCACCAAATTTGCCCTGCCAAAATTTTTTTAACGGGAGAAGACGCTCCCGTCAGATCATTTTACGATAGTTTTCACGCCGTCAGGCGTACCGATCAGCGCGACATCCGCGCCACGGTTGGCAAACAGGCCGACGGTTACCACACCAGGAATCGCATTGATGGCATTTTCCAGCGCGATGGCGTCGAGGATCTCCAGACCGTGCACATCGAGGATCACGTTGCCGTTGTCTGTCACGACGCCCTGACGGTATTCAGGACGACCGCCCAGCTTCACCAACTGGCGAGCCACAGCGCTGCGCGCCATTGGGATCACTTCGACCGGCAGCGGGAAGTTACCGAGAATATCGACTTCTTTAGACGCATCCGCGATGCAGATAAATTTCTTCGCCACGGAAGCAATGATTTTTTCACGGGTCAACGCTGCGCCGCCGCCCTTGATCATCTGCATGTGACCGTTGATTTCATCCGCGCCGTCAACGTATACGCCGAGGCTTTCCACTTCGTTAAGATCGAACACGTGGATGCCAAGGCTTTTGAGTTTTTCAGTCGATGCGTCCGAACTGGATACCGCACCTTCAATCTGACCTTTCATTGTGCCCAGCGCATCAATAAAGTGTGCGGCTGTTGAACCTGTACCTACGCCCACAATGGTGCCGGGCTGTACATACTGAAGTGCCGCCCATCCTACTGCTTTTTTCAGTTCATCCTGCGTCATGATCGTTTCGCCTGTGGTGTGAATATGGTGGGAAAATTCACGCGCATTATAGAACATTGTGCAGAAAAATGTCCCCACACCCGCTCGCAAGCGGCGGATTTCGTCTTTACCCAATCAAAAATTGTGTCATAGTGCAGAACAAGCAAAAATTTCAGGAGTGCGTCAAAGCAATGAAACGTCCGGACTACAGAACACTACAAGCACTGGATGCGGTTATTCGTGAACGAGGATTTGAGCGCGCGGCGCAAAAGCTGTGCATCACGCAATCCGCGGTTTCACAGCGCATAAAACAGCTTGAGAATATGTTCGGACAACCGCTGCTGGTGCGTACCGTACCGCCGCGCCCAACGGAACAGGGACAGAAACTACTGGCGCTTCTGCGCCAGGTTGAACTGCTGGAAGACGAGTGGCTGGGCGATGAACAAACCGGCTCGACGCCGCTTCTGCTTTCGCTGGCGGTAAACGCCGACAGTCTGGCGACCTGGTTACTTCCGGCGCTGGCCCCGGTACTGGCTAATTCACCGATTCGACTGAACCTGCAGGTTGAAGATGAAACCCGAACCCAGGAACGTCTGCGTCGTGGTGAAGTAGTCGGCGCGGTGAGTATTCAACATCAGGCGCTGCCAAGCTGTCTGGTGGATAAACTGGGCGCGCTGGACTACCTGTTTGTTGGCTCTAAACCTTTCGCCGAGCGTTATTTCCCAAACGGCGTCACCCGTTCCGCCCTGCTGAAAGCCCCGGCGGTCGCGTTTGACCATCTTGATGATATGCACCAGGCGTTCCTGCAACAAAACTTCGACCTGCCGCCGGGCAGCGTACCGTGCCATATCGTTAACTCGTCTGAAGCTTTCGTCCAGTTAGCCCGTCAGGGAACAACCTGCTGCATGATCCCACACTTACAGATTGAGAAAGAGCTGGAAAGCGGTGAGCTTATCGACTTAACCCCAGGCCTGTTCCAGCGTCGGATGCTGTACTGGCACCGCTTTGCACCAGAAAGCCGCATGATGCGCAACGTCACCGACGCGCTGTTGGCCTATGGCCACAACGTACTGCGTCAGGATTAACTCCTCGAACAGAGGCCGGATAGCGGCGTAAAGCCTCATCCGGCCTGCAATCCTTTCCCCTCATTTCATGCTATTCCCGCCACGTCTTTGAAATACATCACAAAATAAAACACGCCACACGGCAAAAAACGACGTCCTGTTGGCTATTTTTTGCTGGCGACAAGCCAAATGAAAAAGCACACCGTATTCGCAAAGATTCAACTTATTGCGTAATACGGAGCAAAAAATGGCAAACGTGCAGGAGTGGCAAACACTCGCCAATAAAGAACTCAGTCGACGGGAAAAAACCGTTGAGTCGCTGGAAAGACAGACGGCGGAAGGGATTGTCATCAAGCCGCTGTACACCGAAGCGGACCTCGATAATCTGGAAGTCACGGGCACCCTGCCCGGTCTGCCGCCTTACGTGCGTGGCCCGCGCGCCACTATGTATACCGCGCAGCCGTGGACGATTCGCCAATACGCCGGTTTCTCTACCGCCAAAGAGTCCAACGCCTTTTACCGCCGTAACCTCGCCGCTGGGCAAAAAGGGCTTTCCGTTGCCTTTGACCTTGCCACTCATCGTGGCTATGACTCAGACAACCCGCGCGTGGCGGGCGACGTCGGCAAAGCCGGCGTGGCGATCGATACCGTCGAAGATATGAAGGTGCTGTTCGACCAGATCCCGCTGGATAAGATGTCGGTATCGATGACCATGAACGGCGCGGTGCTGCCGGTACTGGCGTTTTATATCGTCGCGGCGCAGGAGCAAGGCGTGACGCCGGAACAGCTCACCGGGACCATTCAGAACGATATTCTGAAAGAGTACCTGTGCCGCAACACCTACATTTATCCGCCAAAACCCTCCATGCGCATTATCGCCGACATCATCGCCTGGTGCTCAGGCAACATGCCGCGCTTTAACACCATCAGCATCAGCGGCTATCACATGGGTGAAGCCGGGGCAAACTGCGTACAGCAGGTGGCGTTTACGCTGGCAGACGGTATTGAATACATCAAGGCCGCGCTTTCCGCCGGATTGAAAATTGATGACTTCGCCCCGCGCCTGTCATTCTTCTTCGGCATCGGCATGGATCTGTTTATGAACGTCGCCATGCTGCGCGCTGCACGGTATCTGTGGAGCGAAGCGGTCAGCAGTTTTGGCGCGACCAACCCGAAATCTCTCGCTCTGCGTACCCACTGCCAGACCTCAGGCTGGAGCCTGACCGAGCAGGACCCTTACAACAACGTGGTACGAACCACCATTGAAGCGCTCGGCGCTACGCTTGGCGGCACCCAGTCTCTGCATACCAACGCTTTTGATGAAGCGCTCGGTCTGCCCACCGATTTCTCCGCCCGTATTGCGCGTAATACGCAGATCATCATTCAGGAAGAATCAGAGATCTGCCGCACCGTCGATCCGCTGGCCGGATCGTATTACGTCGAATCACTCACCGATCAAATCGTGAAGCAGGCGCGCACGATCATCAAGCAGATTGATGAGGCAGGCGGCATGGCGAAGGCGATTGAAGCCGGACTTCCTAAACGGATGATCGAAGAAGCGTCCGCGCGCGAACAGTCGCTGATCGACCAGGGTAAGCGCGTTATCGTCGGGGTGAACAAATACAAGCTGGATAAAGAAGACGACACGTCGGTGCTGGAGATCGACAACGTGAAGGTGCGCAACGAGCAGATTGCCTCACTGCAGCATATCCGCGCCACCCGCGACAATGATGCGGTTAAAACCGCGCTATCCGCGCTGACCCACGCCGCGCAGCAGAATGAAAATCTGCTGGCAGCCGCCGTCAACGCCGCCCGCGTTCGCGCCACGCTCGGTGAAATCTCCGATGCGCTGGAGGCCGCCTTTGACCGTTATCTGGTTCCCAGCCAGTGTGTTACTGGGGTGATTGCGCAAAGCTATCACCAGTCCGATAAATCCGCCGATGAGTTCGATACCATTGTTGCGCAAACAGAACAGTTCCTCGCAGAAAATGGCCGCCGCCCGCGTATTCTGATCGCCAAGATGGGTCAGGACGGCCACGATCGCGGCGCAAAAGTGATCGCCAGCGCCTACTCCGATCTCGGCTTCGATGTCGATCTCAGCCCGATGTTCTCCACACCGGAGGAAATTGCCCGTCTGGCGGTAGAAAACGATGTGCATGTCATTGGCGCATCATCGCTGGCGGCGGGTCATAAGACATTGATCCCGGAGCTGGTCACCGCGCTCAAAGGCTGGGGACGCGAAGACATTTGCGTCGTCGCCGGCGGGGTTATTCCGCCACAGGATTACGCTTTCCTGCACGAGCATGGCGTGGCAGCCATATATGGCCCAGGCACGCCAATGCTCGACAGCGTCCGCGATGTGTTAACCCGTATCAGTCAGCATCATGATTAACGCCGCCACGCTTGAGGATACCGTCCGCCGCTTGCGACTCGGTGAACGGGCTACGCTCGCCCAGGCGATGACGCTGGTCGAAAGCAATCACCCGCGCCACCAGCCGCTGAGTACGCAATTGCTGGACGCGATTATGCCGTTCACCGGTAACGCCCTGCGTCTGGGGATCACCGGCACGCCGGGCGCGGGTAAAAGCACCTTTCTGGAAGCATTCGGCATGCTGTTAATTCGCCGCGGGTTACGGGTAGCGGTGATCGCCGTCGATCCCAGCAGCCCGGTCAGCGGCGGCAGCATTCTGGGTGATAAAACCCGCATGACGGAACTGGCTCGCGCAGAATCTGCGTTTATACGTCCGGTTCCTTCCAGCGGTCATTTAGGCGGCGCCAGCCAGCGCGCCCGCGAATTAATGCTGCTGTGCGAGGCGGCGGGCTTCAACGTGGTGATTGTGGAAACCGTCGGCGTTGGGCAGTCAGAAACCGAAGTCGCAGGCATGGTGGATTGCTTTCTCTCACTGCAAATCGCCGGCGGTGGCGACGATTTGCAGGGCATCAAAAAAGGCCTGATGGAGATGGCGGATCTGGTCGTCATCAACAAGGACGACGGTGATAACCGTACCAGCGTTGCCATCGCCCGCCATATGTACGAATCCGCCCTGCATATTCTGCGCCGCAAATATGACGAGTGGCAGCCGCAGGTTCTGACCTGCAGCGCCCTGGAAAAACGCGGCATTGAGGAGGTTTGGCAGGCGATAACCGACTTTAAAACGTGCCTTACCGCCAGCGGTCGACTGGAAAAAGTCCGCCAGCAGCAGGCGGTGGAATGGCTACACAAGCAGGCTGAAGAAGAAGCCCTGCATCTGCTGTTTGCACGGGCTGATTTCGACCAGTATTTCCAGCAGACGCTGCTGGCCGTCAAAAACAATGATCTTTCGCCGCGCACCGGCCTGCGGCACATCAGCGAATTTATCCAGCATCATTACTTTCAATAAAGAGAACATTATGTCTTATCAATACGTCAACGTGGTCATCATCCAGAAAGTCGCGGTCATTGAGTTCAATTACGCCCGCAAGCTCAATGCCCTGAGCAAAGTGTTTATTGACGATCTGATGCAGGCGCTGAACGACCTCAATCGTCCGGACATTCGCTGCATCATTCTGCGCGCCCCGAGCGGGGCCAAAGTGTTCTCTGCCGGGCATGATATTCATGAACTCCCCACCGGACGTCGCGATCCGCTCTCTTATGACGATCCGCTGCGTCAGATAACTCGTATGATCCAAAAATATCCGAAGCCGGTGATCTCCATGGTTGAAGGCAGCGTCTGGGGCGGCGCGTTTGAGATGATCATGAGTTCCGATCTGATCATCGCAGCCAGTACGTCTACCTTCTCCATGACCCCGGTCAACCTCGGCGTGCCCTATAACCTGGTGGGCATCCACAACCTGACCCGCGACGCTGGTTTTCACATCGTTAAGGAGCTGATTTTTACCGCCTCGCCCATCACCGCTCAACGCGCTATGGCGGTCGGGATCCTCAACCATGTCGTTCCAACCGAGGAACTGGAAGATTTCACCCTGCAAATGGCGCATCACATCTCGGAAAAAGCGCCGCTGGCAATCGCCGTCATCAAAGAAGAACTGCGCGTGTTGGGCGAAGCACACACCATGAACTCTGACGAATTCGAGCGCATTCAGGGCATGCGCCGCGCGGTGTATGACAGCGAGGATTATCAGGAAGGGATGAACGCGTTTATGGAAAAACGTAAACCTAATTTTGTTGGCCATTAATCACGTCCGACGAAGGAGACGGCCATGAAACGGATGAGCGCCGAACAGGCGGCAGAAATTATCCAGCACGATGATATGGTGGCGTTCAGCGGCTTTACCCCCGCGGGTTCGCCAAAAGCGTTACCCACCGCAATTGCCCAACGCGCCTGCGAACGGCATCAGGACGGGCAGCCTTTTCAGATCCGCCTGCTGACCGGGGCGTCAATTGGCGCCGCCGCTGATGATGCACTATCCGCGGCGGATGCCGTTTCCTGGCGTGCGCCTTATCAAACCTCATCTGGCCTGCGCGAGAAAATTAACCAGGGCCAGGTGAGGTTTGTCGATCTCCATTTGAGCGAAGTCGCGCAGATGGTTAATTACGGCTTTTTTGGCGATATCGATGTTGCCGTCATTGAAGCTTCCGCCATTGCGCCGGATGGCCGGATTTGGCTTTCCAGCGGTATTGGCAATGCACCCACCTGGCTGCTGCGGGCGAAAAAGGTGATTATCGAGTTGAATCATTACCATAATCCACGCGTGGCTGAGTTTGCCGACATCGTAATACCCGGCGCACCGCCGCGGCGTAACAGCGTGCCCATATTTCATACCATGGATCGCGTGGGCAGTCAGTGCGTGCAGATAGACCCCAGGAAAGTGGTCGCGGTGGTGGATACCGAGCTGCCCGATGCCGGGAATGTGTCGGATAAAACCAATCCGCTCAGCCAACAAATTGCCGATAACGTAGTCACTTTCCTACTGACAGAAATGGCGCACAAACGCATTCCAGCAGAGTTTCTGCCCTTACAAAGCGGCGTGGGCAATATCAATAACGCGGTAATGGCGAGACTGGGAGAGAATCCGGATATCCCGCCCTTTATGATGTATTCAGAGGTGTTACAGGAATCGGTGGTGCATCTGCTGGAAACGGGCAAGATCACCGGTGCCAGCGCCTCCAGCCTGACCATCTCAGCCCCGTCGCTACAGAAGATTTACGACAACATGGACTTCTTCGCCAGCCGAATTGTGCTGCGCCCGCAGGAGATCTCCAATAACCCGGAAATCATCCGTCGGCTGGGGGTCATTGCACTCAACGTTGGGCTTGAGTTTGATATCTACGGCCATGCCAATTCCACGCACGTTGCGGGCGTGAACCTGATGAACGGTATCGGCGGCAGCGGGGATTTCGAGCGCAACGCCTATCTGTCTATCTTTATGGCGCCGTCGATTGCCAAAGGCGGGAAAATCTCAACCATCGTGCCGATGTGCAGCCATGTCGACCACAGCGAACATAGCGTTAAAGTGATCGTGACCGAACAAGGGATTGCCGATCTGCGTGGGTTATCTCCGATGCAGCGGGCGCACACGATTATCGATAACTGTGCGCATCCCCTTTACCGGGACTACCTGCACCGCTATCTGGAAAAAGCGCCCGGCGGGCATATCCATCACGATCTCAGCCATGCGTTCGATCTGCATCGCAACCTTCTCGAGACAGGATCGATGCTCGGTTAACTTGCCGTACCGTCACGATCTTCAGCAATATGCTGGAGCATGGTGCCGGTATAGCGATGATTTTTCAGCGAATAGAGAAACTCCTGCATATACATGGGGCTGCCGGGCGCGTCGAAATACTTTAGCGTCGACGGATTCACCAGCCGCCAGGCAAAATGAGGGATCACCGTCAAAAACTGCCCGCGCTCCACCGCGCTAATCTTGGCCATAAAGCTGTACGGACGGTAGATAATCGTCGGATTGATCCCACAGGGCCGCATATAAGCATCCAGCATCGCCTCAAAGTTGGCGCGATTCTGGAAGCGCATTTGCAGCCAGGGTAGCTCGCGCAGCAGATCCTGCGGCTGTTTCTCTTCGTAGCGCCGGGAAACGAGAAACCCCAGACGTAGCGGAGGCAGTTCGCTGATCGCCAGATTTTCCAACTCCTGTACGCGGGGAGAAACGTGCTGCGGCGAGATAATGAAATCCAGTTTGCGGTCGAACAGATTATCAATCACCCCATTCTCACTGAATTCAACGGCCTGGGCCGTAACGCCGTCATATTTATCGCCAAGGCTAATCAACTGGTCAAAAATAATCGTTGGATAAGTATTATCGATACCGATGACGATTTCCCGCGAGCGACAAGAGGCGTTATGGATTTCATTATCAATGGCAGAGAGGCGCTGATAGACGGGAAACAGCTTCTGATACAGCTCCTGTCCGGCTTTATTCAGGCTGATGTTGTTATCTTTACGGGTAAACAGCGTATAGCCGATTTGATCTTCCAGTGCAGCAATGCTTTTACCGAAAGGCGATGCGGTCATATGTATTTTTTCTGCCGCTCTGGCGATGTTATTGGTTTGCGCCAGCAGAATGAAATTACGCATCTTTTTCGAGATAAAAATATCCATAGCGTCCCCTTAAAAATCGCTATGGCCTATCCTCATTACCACGAAAAAAAAGACTGAATGTGAGGTCTCATTTTTACAGTTGCTCACAGAAAAAACCGGCTGGAATGTTTTGTCGGCCTGATGAGACGCGTAAGCATCGCCATCAGGCTAAAATCTTGCCGGATGGCGACTTACGCCTTATCAAGACTACTTATTGGTTACTGTAGGCTCAATCTGGAAGACGACATCAACCTGATCGTCAAACTGAATAACCGGCTGTTCGTAGGTTTCCTGAGCGGAGGTTGCAGGCGCTGCATCTGCTTTCATCATCCGTACCATCGGGCTCGGTTGATAATTGGAAACGTGGTAACGCACACTGTAAACGGGACCCAGTTTGCTATTAAAGCCGGCGGCCAGCTGTTCAGCCTGATGAACAGCATCATCAATCGCCGCTTTACGCGCTTTGTCTTTGTAAGCATCCGGCTGGGCAACGCCCAGCGATACCGAACGAATTTCATTCAGACCAGCCTTCAGCGCGCCATCAAGCAGAGCGTTGAGTTTGTCCAACTGACGCAGCGTGACTTCAACGGTGCGCACTGCACGATAACCTTTGAGGATGCTTTTGCCGTTCTGGTAGTCGTAGTCCGGCTGCGTACGCAAGTTTGCAGCGCTAATGTCTTTCTTCGCTATCTGGTTCTGTTCAAGGAAGGACAGATATTGCGCCACGCGCTCATCGGCCTGCTTCTTCGCGGAAGCCGCATCCTTTGCAGCAACGTTCACTTCAATCGCCAGGGTGGCGATGTCTGGTGTTGCATCTACGCTTGCCGTTCCGGAAGTCACGATGTGCGGTCCATTTGGCAACTCATTTGCCTGTACCGATAGTGCGCTGAATCCGACTAATGCCGCCAGGGCCATTATTTTGAACTTCACGGTCGTTCCTCCATGTTTCATTAATTACCCCAAAACTCAGGGCACATGCAGGCAAGCTTAGCCGATCTCGCTGCGTTGTCCATCAGACAACACTTAGTTGAACAGCGCATGAACGTGCGCAACACCTTCTTTTGCCAGTTGAAAAGCAATAAACCACATCACTAATCCTACCAGCGTATTGATGATGCGCTGTGCTTTCGCAGTTCGCAGACGTGGTGCCAGCCAGGCCGCCAGCAATGCCAGACCGAAGAACCACAGGAACGAAGCGCTGACGGTTCCCAGTGCAAACCAGCGTTTAGGCTCAACGTCCAGTTGCCCCCCCAGACTCCCGAGTACCACAAAGGTATCCAGGTAAACATGTGGGTTGAGCCATGTCACCGCCAGCATAGTGGCGATAATTTTCCAGCGCCCCTGCTTCATCACTTCGGCGCTGGCCAGTTCCAGATTACTGCTCATCGCCGTTTTTAGCGCACCGAATCCGTACCAGAGTAAAAATGCGACCCCGCCCCAGGTGACCAGCGCCATCAGCCATGGCGACTGCATCAGCAAGGCGCTACCGCCGAAGATACCCGCGCAAATCAGCACTAAATCGCTGATGGCGCAGAGTAAAGCAATCATGATGTGATACTGACGACGGATCCCCTGATTCATCACGAAGGCATTTTGTGGACCAAGCGGAAGTATCATGGCTGCACCAAGCGCAAGCCCTTGAAAATAGTAGGATAACATGTAAAACATCTCACATAATTGTCTTGTGGGCAGACTATACTGCGCGGGATTCATTAGAGGAAATGGATAATATTAATCAGTAATTAGCATTATTAATAATACCGTGCACACTCCCCTCCATATTCAGTCTCTGACAATAGCGATTGTGCGTTACCCGGGGTATGCTGAAAGATAAATCTGTCTATACCAAAGGAATGGGTATGAAGCATAACGCGAACATTTTTCTCTTCTGTGCCTCGCTGGTAGTTACCAGTTTGTGGCCCACTGTCGCCAGCGCAGACAGAACGCTGCGCTATACCGATCACGAGCCATATGGCAACATGCGTACCCGGCTCATAAAAGAGACTTTTTTTCGCGCGATCGAACAAGAGTCGCTTGGACGTTTGAAAATCGACGCTCACTGGAACGGCGAGCTGTCCACCAGCTATGACGCCTTAAAAACTATCGGCCAGGGCAGCGTGGCGGATATGGGGATCGTGGTCCCTGAGTACACGCCCGAACAACTGCCGCGACACCAGATTTTTAAGAGCTTCCCCCTCGGACCGGGTCGTGGTGAAGCGCAGGTTAACGCCTTTCAGCGGATTTTCCGCGAGTATCGCCAGTTTGGTCGCGAGCTGGAAAACAACAATCTGGTGAATCTTCAGTTTTTCCTCGGCTATCCGGTTGGATTTTTTACTACCAAACCGAACGTCAATTTGGCACAGCTGAATGCAAGCCAATGGCGGACCGCCAGCTTTTGGCATCAATCATTTTTACGCAACGCGGGCGGCGTGCCGGTCAGCATGCCATGGAATGAAAAAATTACCGATGCGCTTCAGACCGGACAGCTTGACGGCCTGATGGTTAACCTCGACAGCGGAGATGATATCCATGCCCAGCGGGCGGCCCCCTATATTCAGCTCTCCCCTTCGCTCTGGCTCGGACACGTTTATCTTCTGGTGATGAATAAAGACGTCTGGGATAGCCTGGACGTGAAAGATCGCGCAGCCATCAATCGGGCCGCCGCCATGACGCAAAAGCGTATTGGCGCAGTGCAGGACGCAAGCCTGACCGCAATGGCGAAAAAGATGGCAAAAGAGGGTGCACACGTTCATTACCTGACCAACAGCGAGCTGAATGCGTGGCAAGCCGCTACCGGGTATCAGCACGTTCAGGCCGAATGGATTGCCCAACAGGAAAGTAAAGGAATAAACGATGTTGGCGAGCTGATGCAGGGTGTCAGCGCAATTCTTAACAAGACGAGATAAATCAACGCCCGCCTCTCTCTGGCGGGCGTTTTTAGCTGAAGTTACTCGGTCGCGTTCTCTTTCACGCGTTTAAAGTTCACATCCATCTGCGGGTACGGGAAGCTGATACCGTTGGCGTCAAACTCGCGCTTAATACGCTCCAGTACATCCCAGTAGACGCTTTGCAGATCGCTGCTGTTGCTCCAGACGCGTACGACGAAATTAATCGAGGAAGCGCCCAGCTCATTCAGGCGCACCGTCATTTCACGGTCTTTTAGGATGCGATCTTCAGACTGGATGATATCAGTGAGGATTTTTTTCACCTGATCAATATCGGAGTCGTAGGCCACGCCGATAATAAATTCGTTACGACGGACCGGCTCGCGAGAGAAGTTAATGATGTTCCCGGCAATGATTTTACCGTTTGGGATCACCACAATCTTACCGTCTACGGTACGCATAGTTGTGGAGAAAATCTGCACGTTAAGCACGGTTCCCGCAACGCCGCCAAGGTCTACATATTCACCCGCGCGGAACGGACGGAACATCACCAGAAGCACGCCTGCGGCGAGGTTGGACAGCGACCCTTGCAGTGCCAGACCGACAGCTAAACCTGCGGCACCGAGAACGGCGATCACGGAGGCAGTTTGCACCCCAACGCGACCCAGCGCGGCAATCAGCGTGAAAGCGATAATACCGTAGCGCACCAGTGCAGAAAGAAAGTCGGCAACGGTGGCATCAATTTTACGCGCCAGCATCAGGCGATTAACGGTGTTTGATACGATACGCGCCACGATCATACCGATAATGACAATCGCGAGAGCCGCAACGATGTTGACGGCATAGCTCAACAGTAGTTCCTGATTGCGGACCAGCCAGGTGCCCGCACCGTTTATGCTGTCGACAACATTCAAATCTTCCATTCAATATTCCTTTTTTGCTTACCCAAACGGGAGAAATAAAGCCGCCCTAACGGGACTGGCAACCTGACAAGGGTAAACAATAAACTCAGATTTTGCCAAACAGATCACAGAATTCTCTGTCAGCAGCACATTGAAATGGCAATAAAAAAGGCCCGCATTTGCGGGCCTCATGTCACGTTGGACGGCGTAAATTACAGAACGTCAACCGCGTTCAGTTCTTTGAAAGCCTGTTCCAGACGGGTGATCATAGTTGCCTGACCAGCACGCAGCCATACGCGCGGATCGTAGTATTTCTTGTTCGGCTGATCTTCGCCTTTCGGGTTGCCCAACTGACCCTGCAGGTAAGCTTCGTTTGCTTTGTAGTAGTTCAGAACGCCTTCCCAGGTAGCCCATTGGGTATCGGTATCGATGTTCATTTTCACTACGCCGTAGCTTACGGAGTCTTTGATTTCCTGAGCAGTAGAACCGGAACCACCGTGGAAGACGAAGTTCAGGCTGTTATGCGGCAGGTTATGTTTCTTAGAAACATAGTCCTGAGAGTCGCGCAGGATGGTCGGGGTCAGAACTACGTTACCCGGCTTGTAAACGCCGTGTACGTTACCGAAGGACGCTGCGATGGTGAAACGCGGGCTGATTTTGCTCAGCTCGGTGTATGCGTAGTCAACGTCTTCCGGTTGGGTGTACAGTGCAGAAGCGTCCATGTGGCTGTTGTCCACGCCGTCTTCTTCACCACCGGTGCAACCCAGTTCGATTTCCAGAGTCATGCCCATTTTGGACATGCGCGCCAGGTATTTGGAGCAGATTTCGATGTTCTCTTCCAGAGACTCTTCAGACAGGTCGATCATGTGAGAAGAGAACAGCGGTTTGCCAGTTGCTGCGAAGTGTTTTTCACCCGCGTCCAGCAGACCGTCGATCCACGGCAGCAGTTTCTTCGCGCAGTGGTCAGTGTGCAGGATAACCGGAACACCATAGTGTTCAGCCATCTGGTGAACGTGATGCGCACCAGAGATAGCACCCAGGATTGCAGCGCCCTGAGGAACATCAGACTTCACGCCTTTACCCGCGATGAAAGAAGCACCACCGTTGGAGAACTGTACGATTACCGGCGCTTTAACTTTTGCAGCGGTTTCCAGAACGGCGTTGATGGAGTCGGTACCAACGCAGTTAACAGCTGGCAGAGCAAAGTTGTTTTCTTTAGCTACCTGGAAAACTTTCTGTACGTCATCACCAGTGATTACGCCTGGTTTTACGAAATCAAAAATTTTAGACATGTTGCGAGTCCTGTATCTTCGGCCTTGGAAAGGGGGCGCGCTCGACAGCGCGCTAATAATTGGGCAGGTTTCCCTGCCCATCAATGTCTTACTTTTTAGCACGCTCTTCGAGCATGGCTACTGCTGGCAGTACTTTGCCTTCCACGAATTCGAGGAATGCGCCGCCGCCAGTAGAGATGTAGGAGATTTTGTCAGCAATGCCGAACAGGTCGATTGCTGCCAGGGTGTCACCGCCGCCTGCGATAGAGAATGCTTCGCTGTCTGCGATAGCATTAGCAACGATTTCAGTACCTTTGCGGAAGTTCGGGAATTCGAACACGCCAACCGGGCCGTTCCACAGAATGGTTTTCGCATTCTTCAGGATGTCAGCCAGCTGCTGTGCAGAAGCGTCGCCGATATCCAGGATCTGCTCGTCTTCTTTTACATCGCTAACGGATTTAAGCGTAGCCGGTGCAGTTTCAGAGAATTCAGTCGCTACGCGAACGTCAGTCGGGACCGGGATATCGCAAGTCGTCAGCAGCCGCTTAGCTTCATCAACCAGGTCAGCTTCGTACAGGGATTTGCCGACGTTGTGGCCTTGAGCAGCAACGAAGGTGTTCGCGATACCACCACCAACGATCAGCTGGTCAGCGATTTTTGACAGAGAGTCCAGAACGGTCAGTTTGGTAGAAACTTTAGAACCACCAACGATAGCCACCATCGGACGAGCAGGTTCTTTCAGCGCTTTACCCAGCGCATCCAGCTCAGCAGCCAGCAGCGGACCTGCGCAAGCTACGTCGGCGAATTTACCGATACCGTGGGTAGAAGCCTGCGCACGGTGAGCGGTACCGAAAGCGTCCATTACGAATACGTCACACAGCGCAGCGTATTTTTTGGACAGTGCTTCGTCGTCTTTCTTCTCGCCTTTGTTGAAGCGAACGTTTTCCAGAACAACCAGTTCACCGGCAGCGACTTCAACGCCGTCCAGGTAATCTTTTACCAGGCGAACCGGAGCAGACAGTTTGTCTTTCAGGTAGTTAACAACCGGCAGCAGAGAGAATTCTTCGTTGTACTCGCCTTCGGTAGGACGACCCAGGTGGGAAGTTACCATCACTTTAGCACCCTGTTTCAGGGCCAGTTCGATGGTCGGCAGGGAAGCACGGATACGCGCATCGCTGGTTACTTTCCCTTCTTTAACTGGTACGTTCAGGTCCGCACGGATAAAAACGCGTTTACCAGCCAGATCCAGATCGGTCATCTTAATTACAGACATGGTGAATCCTCTCGTTGATTCATAAAGTTTTGTCGACGCTCAAGCGTCGAGCCTGAAACCAATAGCAGCCATCGCTAACGTTGTGTCGAGCATACGGTTAGCAAAGCCCCATTCATTATCACACCAGACCAGCGTTTTGATCAGGTGAGCGCCACTCACGCGCGTTTGCGTACCATCAACGATGGCGCTGTGCGGGTCGTGGTTAAAATCTACAGAGACCAACGGTAATTCCGTATAGTCAACTATACCATGAAATGCACCTTGTGCTGCTTTTTGCAGCAACTGGTTGACTTCACTGGCTTTTACTGGTTTTTTCACCGTCACGCTTAAGTCGATCGCCGTCACATTTATGGTCGGTACACGCACCGCAATCGCTTCAAAACGATCGTTAAACTGCGGGAAAATTCGCGTGATGCCCGCCGCCAGTTTGGTATCAACCGGAATAATAGACTGGCTGGCCGCTCGCGTGCGACGCAGGTCAGGATGATAGGCATCAATAACCTGCTGATCGTGCATCGCGGAGTGGATCGTGGTGACGGTACCAGACTCAATGCCGTAAGCATCATCCAGCAATTTAATGACGGGTATTATGCAATTCGTGGTGCAGGAGGCGTTGGAAACGATCCGGTGTTCAGCGCGCAGCTGATCCTGATTAACGCCATACACAACGGTTGCGTCGATGTCGTGACTACCAGGATGTGAAAAGAGCACTTTTTTTGCACCAGCGGCAATATGCGCCTCGCCGTGTTCGCGGTTGCCGAAGACCCCCGTACAATCCAGCACAACGTCGACACTCAGTTCGCGCCAGGGAAGCGCATCGAGCGTTCGCTCATGCAGAATGCGGATCGCGTCATCGCCAACGATGAGCTGGTCACGTTCCTGACGAACATCCCAGGCAAAACGTCCATGGCTGGTGTCATATTTCAACAAATGCGCCATGCCTGCAGCATCCGCCAGTTCGTTGATTGCCACCACGGTGATTTCCGCCCGACGCCCGGATTCATACAAAGCACGAACCACGTTGCGTCCGATGCGACCGAAACCATTAATCGCTACGCGTACGGTCATAGGTCTCCTGCAAGGATTTCTCAGAAACGATGTGGCAGACAGAGTAATGCAGCAAATCGCTCAGGGAAACCTTACCTGTCGCAAACTGCGACTAATTGGTTAATTGTCGAACATTTAATCGACTGAAACGCTTCAGCTAGAATAAGCGAAACGCGGAATAAAAGGAATGATTGTCCAGCCAAAGAAAACAGTTATCTGACGCACATCACATTTTTCCCGCTGAGACCGGGGGAAATTATTCCAGTAAGCCGTAATAATCATTACGGCTTAACAGGAATAATTGGCCTTCACGCAATCCGATATTCACCAGATTCCAGCATCTCCAGCGTCAGGTCACCAGGCAGACTCGCTTCCAGTACCCGACGAACATTCGGTCCGTCGGTACGCTCATAAAACGCCTCAGCGTCAGCTTGTGATAGTCCGCCCGCCAGTTTACGGCCTACCAATCGTGTACGGAGCGCGTTGGCAGGTGCACGAATAAACAGCGAGTAATCACAAAACTCAGCTAACGCCCGCCACCTTTCATCATCGCGTAATAACCAGTTACCTTCCACAATCACAATCGGCGCGGTCACTGTTATAGCCGCTTCTACCGGATCGTGTTTTTGCCGGTCGTACTGAGGCCAGGTGCCCTCCCCTTCCCTTATCAAACGTAGATTCTGTGCAAGCTTATCCACATCAAAGGTTTCCGGCGCACCTTTGTATGCTCGCAGGTTATGAGCATCCAGCCAGGTGTTGTAGTGATGGAAGCCATCCATCGGCAGCGTCTGGATCTCCGGCAGGCCAGGATCCTGACGGGAGAGATATTCCCAGAAGGTGGTCAGCGTCGATTTACCCGTACCAGGCGGTGCGCTGAGAAAAACGATCGTTCGTCGCTGCGGGTGAGTGGCGTGTATTTTTGCCAGCTGTTGTAATAACGGTTTGTGGACGTTCTCTATCTCATCATCACGGTAATGTGCTTCAACCTGTAGCCCATTCACCGTTAGTTTGATTTTCACGGCGTTAATTCCTTTAAAATCGCCGTCACTGCCAGCGTCATTGCCGTCTTGACCATTGCGCTAAAGCGCACTTCGGACCACGCAGCAAAGTCGGCAAATTTCATCGACTCCAGCGCACCGTAGAGCGTTGCGTTGCGGGTGATACTGTTCACGTTGCTGACAAAATCCCAGGTAATGTCATCGGCAAAACCGGGGATATTATCCTGCTCGTTCAGGTACTGATAAAACTGAGAGAAATGGGTGATGTCGGCATAAAGCCATTTATCCATTTTTCCCAACGCATAAATCAGACGTAACGCAACGTCGATATCGTCAAGCGGTCCACTCTGGGCGAGTAACGGCTTCACTGCATATTCCACGATCTCTTCATCGTTATTAACGAACAGCGACGGTAGAAAGCGCTTAATGCCCTGGAGCAAAATGTTATGTGCCGTCGTCATAAACGAGAGTAAATTATTTTGAGCATCCAGTTGCTCAAGCACATCGTCTTCTGTCAGCGTCGTCATTCGTTTCTCGATAAATCACCATGAATGCAGAGAGTCTATTATATTACACGTTCGATCCGCGCCGCCGATCAGTAAAGTTTGCGTGCGCACACCATTCGCAACCTGTTGGATCCCTTTCACAAGATCGCCGCCCGTGACTCCTGTCGCGCTGAAGAGGATCTTATTTCCTCCTACCAGTTCGTCCAGCGCGTAGATCCGGTTGATCTCAACGCCCATTTCCGCGCAGCGCTGATGTTCCTGTGCCGCAATCAGACGATTATCTGCGTTATTTCCTTTCGCTTCGCAAAAATCAATCAGTTCAGCCTGCATATCACCCCCCAGCGCTTTAACCGCACAGGCTGAAATAACCCCTTCAGGCGCGCCGCCAATGGTATACATCAGATCATAAGGATTCTCCTGCATACAGGCCAGCACGCTGGCGGCCACGTCACCATCGGGCAGAGCAAAGACCTTGACGCCAAGCCGTGTCGCCTCGGCAATCGCTGGTTGAAGGCGCGGCTTATCCAGCGTCACCATCCGCAGTCGCTCCAGCGGTTTACCCAACGCCTCTGCCACATTACGCAGATTATCTGCCAACGGCAGCGCCAGATTAATCGCCCCTTTCGCAAACCGATTAACAACCAGTTTTTTCATGTACATATCAGGAGCGTGTAACAAACTGCCGCGAGGGGCAAACGCCATGACGGCCAGCGCATTGCTTTGCCCCATAGCCACCATTCGGGTTCCTTCGATAGGATCAACGGCGATATCTACCTCAGGTCCGGTGCCGGTTCCCACTTCCTCACCAATCCACAGCATCGGGGCTTGATCAATCTCCCCTTCGCCAATAACGATGCGTCCGCGAATGGCAATACTGTTCAATGCTTCCCGCATTGCCGTCACAGCCAGACCATCAATCTTGTTTTTATCGCCGCACCCGGTTTGCGGCCAGGCTGCCAGTGCAGCCTGCTCCGTGATACGAAATAGCGGCCATGCCAGCGACATCATATCGCCGCCTCCCCGATATCAACGCCAAAGTGTGCCAAAAGGTATTTTTCTGCCTTTTCATTCCAGATACCGTGCGTCTCCTCCACCAGTAGCGCCAGTTCTTTGAATAATGGGTCAGTTTTCCCTTTCTCGGCAAAATCAGCAATGGCGGTTAGTGGCATGGTAACGCCGTTATATATCAGCTTCTTACCTCCGGGGATCGCCGGTAAATTCAATACAGTTTCCGGAACGGCATCAAGGCCGCCAATGTGCGTCACCATAAACGACGGTTGCAGTTGGCCAGTTGCACTGAGCGCAATGGCCTCTTTCATATCATCCGTTGAACCACCGGATGTCCCGACAACGTGAGTGCTGTTGTAGTGCACGTTATAAAAATTAAACGGCACTTTGAAGTTACTGTCCGTAGGGCCGGCAAAAAAATTCAGGCAGCCATCTTCCGCGAGTAAATCATCAGCCATCTCAACAACTGCAGGCACTGCCGCATACACAAAGACATCATCAAAACCTGCGTCATGAGTTAACGCTCGCAGCATCGCTGTCGGAGAATCCATGCCAGTAGTATTCACATAGATGAGCTCAATCCCCTTTTCAGCCGCCAACTCAACGGGCAACAGTTTTTTAGCTTGCGCCAGTCGTGCTTCGTCAATATCGACCACCACCACGCGCGACGGCTGAATATTCCCGTTAATGGCATAATCTATTGCACCAATACCCATCGGCCCGGCGCAGGCCAGAAGCGCAATGTTCCCCCCTGGCTTAATCCCCATGCGATGCTCATAAACGTAAGGCGTGGTGTGAAAATTCGCGTTATACGCGCCAATAATGCAGCACATCGGTTCTGCCAATGAGGCGGCAGCAAAATAAGAGCCGTGATAAGGCAAAACGCATCCGAGGTTAATCGCCACTTCCGGGATAATCATATATGTCGCATTGCCGCCAAAATATTCGTAGCTGTATCCCGCTGAATATCCACTAGGCAATCCCATCGCGGGTTGCAACACAAAACGCTGACCTTTCTTATATTTATCCGTCAGGTTTTTTCCCACCTCAACAATGATACCTGCACATTCATGTCCGGTAATAACCGGATGATTTTCCAGATCGTCCGGTACGCGTTTATGATCGCTCCCCAATGCTGCTGCTTTCCAGGTAGACAAACAAACGCTATCGGATATTACGCTTACTAACAATTCATTATCTGTAATTGCAGGCAGTTCAAACTCGCGGATACGAATATCCTGCTTGCCATATATGGCAGCAACTTTCGTTTTCATATTCACTCCAAAAATATAAGAAGGCTAGTTCGCAGTAATGCGTTTAAATAAATCATCCAACAATGGGTCACCAATATAGTTCTTAATCAGCACTAATGGCTTTTCACTTACACGTTTAACACGACCTTCAAGACTGGCATGGGTGACAATAATATCGGCATCTTGCGGAACGTTTTCGATAGCATAATGCGTCACAGTAATATTCAATCCCGCTTTCTCCAGACGCTTACGAAACGTGGTTGCCCCCATAGCACTGGAACCCATTCCTGCATCACAGACAAAAGCGACACGTTTAATGTTTTTATAAGAGAATTTCCCTTCCTGCTTCATCGCTTTGACGGTTCTGGCTGATTCAGCAAAGTCATCTTCACTTTCTGTTTCAACGTTCTTTTCCATTTTCAGGATGACAGAGGTAATAACAAAAGTAACAACGGTTCCCGCGGTGACTCCTGCAATGGTCGCGAGGAAAGAACCTTTCGGCGTTAATGCCAGATAGGCGAATATGGATCCTGGGCTTGGCCCCGCAACTAACCCACCGTCCAGCAGGTGGAATACCCACGTCCCGGTCATTCCCCCGGCAATCATCGCGATCAGGGTCAGAGGCTTCATCAGCACATACGGGAAATACAGTTCATGAATACCACCGAGGAAGTGGATAATCATGGCGCCTGGCGCAGACTTTTTACTCATTCCTTTGCCAAAGATAGCAAAGCCGAGTAACAAACCTAATCCCGGCCCTGGGTTAGATGCCACCATGAAGAAAATTGATTTTCCCGTTTCAGAAGCTTGCTGCATCCCCAGCGGATAATACACCCCCTGATCGATGGCATTGTTCAGAAAGAGGATTTTTGCCGGCTCATTGATTACGGATAGCAACGGCAGATAGCCCGCATGAACCAACGCTTCAATACACTCCTTCACAAAATTATTGGCAATGAGAACCGCCGGGCCGATAACTTCAAACCCCAGCAAGCATAAAAGCATTCCCGCAATACCAAGAGAGAAATTATTGATAACCATCTCGAAGCCTGCAGGAATGCGTTTTTCCAGCAGACGGTCGATATGCTTAATCACCCAACCGCCAAGCGGCCCCATTACCATCGCGCCAAGGAACATCGGGATATCCGCGCCCACAATAACGCCAATAGAACCAATGCCCCCCATTACCGCACCGCGTTTCCCGCCAACCAGATGTCCCCCTGTGGAGCCAATCATGACGGGCAGTAAATAGGTAATCATCGGACCGACAATTTTGGCGAAATGCTCATTCGGCATCCAACCAGTAGGAATAAATAATGCGGTAATAAAACCCCAGGCAATAAACGCGCCGATGTTGGGAATGACCATTGCAGTCAAAAACCCACCAAAAGCCTGGACTTTGGCACGAGCAGACTTGTTTTCCATAATAATGTCCTGAAAGGAAACCGTTAATTATGCTTGAGCGATAATATCCGCCAATTGTTTTTCTGATTTAGCCGCTAACAAAGCGGTTAGTGCTTCCTCTTCACATAATAATTCGCTTAAGGCCTGAATAGCGCCAATGTGTGAATCAGCATTAGCCGCCGACAATCCGATTAATAATCTGATACCTTCATCGTCTTCGGAAAATTTCACTTCCTGTTTGAGAAGCGTTAATGACATACCGGTTTTTAACGCACCACACTCCGGTCGAGCGTGCGGCATGGCGACGCCTGGCGCTAAAATATAATAAGGACCATTGTTAATCGTTGAGTCTTTAATGGCCTGAATATAATCTGAATTGACATAATGATTGGCAAGTAAGGATGACATAGAAAAGTCAATTGCCTCCTGCCAGTTCTTTGCTGAATTTTTTATTGAGATAGATGATTCGGGAAAGTAATCAATCAGCCGCATACATTTTCCTTATTTTATTTTTAGGGTACGAGTTAGCGTTAAAAATAAAATACGCGCACGGCGAAATGAAATCAATCGAGGAGAAAACTACATACAGCGCAGAATGTTTTTTGGTGATGCCTTTAAAAACAATGAATTGAGAAAAGAAATATAAAAGTCAACAGAAATAATGTGATTCAAGTTACAAATATAAAACATCTCTAAATATCATATTTGTGATGCAAATCTACATTTTCGGGTTGCACACGACCAAATAAATTTAATTACTTTAAAAAAACGGGCCGCATAAGCGACCCGTTTTCACCTGTAATCAAAATTACAGCAGTTCTTTTGCTTTCGCGACAACGTTGTCGACAGTGAAGCCAAACTCTTCAAACAGCAGCTCAGCCGGTGCAGACTCACCAAAGGTAGTCATACCAACGATAGCGCCGTTCAGGCCCACGTATTTGAACCAGTAGTCTGCGATACCCGCTTCCACTGCAACACGTGCGGAAACAGCTTTCGGCAGTACAGACTCGCGATAAGCGGCATCCTGTTTGTCGAACGCGTCGGTAGACGGCATGGAAACAACGCGCGCTTTAACGCCTTCAGCGGTCAGTTTGTCCCAGGCAGCCACAGCCAGCTCAACTTCAGAACCGGTAGCGATGAAGATCAGTTCCGGCTGACCGGCGCAATCTTTCAGCACGTAACCACCGCGCGCGATGTTCGCCAGTTGCTCTTCGGTACGTTCCTGCTGTGCCAGGTTCTGGCGGGAGAGGATCAGCGCGGTTGGACCGTCCTGACGCTCTACACCGTATTTCCATGCAACGGCAGATTCAACCTGGTCACACGGACGCCAGGTGCTCATGTTCGGGGTCACACGTAGCGAAGCTACCTGCTCTACCGGCTGGTGAGTCGGGCCATCTTCGCCCAGACCGATGGAGTCGTGGGTATAGACCATCACCTGACGCTGTTTCATCAGCGCAGCCATACGCACCGCGTTACGGGCATATTCCACAAACATCAGGAAGGTGGAGGTATACGGCAGGAAGCCACCGTGCAGGGAGATACCGTTAGCGATAGCGGTCATACCGAATTCACGTACACCGTAATGGATGTAGTTACCGGCAGTATCTTCGTTGATAGCTTTAGAACCAGACCACAGAGTCAGGTTACTTGGTGCCAGGTCAGCGGAGCCGCCGAGGAATTCAGGCAACAGAGGACCAAACGCTTCAATCGCGTTCTGAGACGCTTTACGGCTGGCGATTTTCGCCGGGTTAGCCTGCAGCTTAGCGATGAACTCGTTCGCTTTTGCGTCGAAGTCAGACGGCATTTCACCTTTCATACGACGGGTGAATTCAGCGGCTTCCTGCGGGAAGGCTTTCGCATAAGCAGCGAACTTCTCGTTCCATGCTGCTTCTTTTGCCTGGCCTGCTTCTTTCGCATCCCACTGCGCGTAGATTTCAGACGGAATCTCAAACGGCGCGTATTTCCAGCCCAGCTGTTCGCGGGTCAGTGCGATTTCTGCATCACCCAGCGGCGCACCATGAGAGTCGTGGGTACCGGCTTTATTCGGGGAACCGAAACCGATGATGGTTTTGCACATCAGCAGGGACGGTTTGTCGGTCACAGCGCGAGCTTCTTCAACTGCGCGCTTAATCGCGTCAGCATCGTGACCATCAACGCCACGAACCACGTGCCAGCCGTAAGCTTCGAAACGCTTAGCGGTATCATCGGTGAACCAGCCTTCAACGTGGCCATCGATAGAGATGCCGTTGTCATCGTAGAACGCTACCAGTTTACCCAGCTTCAGCGTACCGGCCAGGGAACATACCTCGTGAGAGATACCTTCCATCATGCAGCCGTCGCCCATGAAAGCATAGGTGAAATGGTCAACGATGTCGTGACCAGGACGGTTAAACTGCGCCGCCAGCGTTTTTTCGGCGATAGCCATACCCACAGCATTCGCAATGCCCTGCCCCAGAGGACCGGTAGTGGTTTCAACACCCGCGGTGTAACCCACTTCCGGGTGACCCGGCGTTTTGGAATGCAGCTGACGGAAGTTCTGCAGCTCGGACATCGGCAGATCGTAGCCGGTGAGGTGCAGCAGGCTGTAAATCAGCATGGAGCCGTGGCCGTTGGACAGCACGAAGCGGTCACGGTCAGCCCAGGACGGGTTAGTCGGGTTGTGGTTCAGGAAATCACGCCACAGGACTTCGGCAATGTCAGCCATACCCATCGGGGCACCCGGGTGACCGGATTTGGCTTTCTGTACTGCGTCCATGCTCAGCGCACGAATAGCATTGGCAAGCTCTTTACGTGAGGACATTTTGACTCCAGATCGGATAATGAAGGCTGAGCCCTTAACGACTTGACGACAGCGCGTTTTGGGCTACGCCGGAAAAAAGTGCCAACAATGTAACCCAAGCCGCGTGTCATGTACATGGAGCATCCTTTTACCGCTTCAGAAATCTCTGGATCATGCGCGCAAGTTGCGCAATCTTCTCGCCCGCTGAATGTTCTTTTCTTTATACTAAGGCCGAGCGTCGGTTTACCTGCAAACGACGCATTTTTTAGAAAAATCCTGACTTTGTGCGGAAGAGAAAAAATGAAAATTCGCGCTTTACTGCTTGCTACGAGCATGGCGGCGGCATTGACCGGCTGCCAGAACATGGACTCAAACGGACTGCTTTCTTCTGGCGCAGAGGCTTTTCAGGCCTATAGTCTGAGCGATACTCAGGTAAAAGCGCTGAGCGATCAGGCCTGTAAAGATATGGACAGCAAGGCTACTATCGCCCCTGCCAGCAGCGAGTATGCAACGCGTCTTGGCAAAATCGCCGCCGCGCTTGGCGACAACATTAATGGCCAGCCGGTGAACTACAAAGTCTATATGGCGAAAGATGTGAATGCCTTTGCCATGGCGAACGGTTGTATCCGCGTGTACAGCGGCCTGATGGACATGATGACCGATAACGAAGTCGAAGCGGTGATCGGCCACGAAATGGGCCACGTCGCGCTGGGTCATGTGAAAAAAGGCATGCAGGTCGCGCTGGGCACTAACGCCGTACGTGCAGCAGCGGCTTCCGCTGGCGGCATTGTCGGCAGCCTGTCGCAGTCGCAATTGGGCGATCTTGGCGAGAAACTGGTGAACTCGCAGTTCTCCCAGCGTCAGGAATCCGAAGCGGATGATTACTCGTATGATTTGTTGCGCAAACGTGGGATCAATCCGGCAGGACTGGCTACCAGCTTTGAGAAACTGGCTAAACTGGAAGCAGGACGCCAAAGCTCAATGTTTGACGATCACCCGGCATCTGCAGAACGTGCGCAACACATTCGCGATCGCATGAGCGCAGACGGGATAAAATAATCCTCGAACAGTGCCGGATGGCGGCGTGAACGCCTTATCTGGCCTACAAATTCAGCAATAATGTAGGCCGGACTAGCGTCAGCGACATCCGGCAAAATAGTCCGAAACCCGTTATTCGCCTTTCTTCGCCGCCTGGATATACAGCATTTCCAGTGCCAGCGTAGCCGCCGCCAGCGCGGTGATCTCTGACTGATCGTAGGCCGGAGCCACTTCCACCACATCCATCCCGACGATATTCAGATCTTTCAGACCACGTACCAGCTTGATCGCGCGATCGGAAGTCAGACCGCCAATCACGGGCGTACCGGTTCCTGGAGCAAACGCCGGATCGAGGCAGTCGATATCAAAGGTCAGATACACCGGCATATCACCAACAATCTGCTTAACCTGGGCGATGATGTCATCTACGCCGCGATCGTTCACCTGGCAAGCATCCAGCACGGTAAAGCCGTTATCTTTGTCGAACTCTGTACGAATACCGATCTGCACAGAGTGATTCGGATCGATCAGACCTTCGTTCGGCGCAGTGTAGAACATGGTACCGTGGTCGAATTCACAGCCGTTAGCGTAGGTGTCGGTGTGGGCATCAAAGTGTACCAGCGCCATTTTACCAAAGTGTTTAGCATGCGCGCGCAGGAGCGGCAGCGTGACGAAGTGGTCACCGCCGAAAGAGAGCATGCGCTTACCGGCAGAAAGCAACTTCTCAGCATGCGCCTGCAGTTTTTCACTCATTTCACGGGCATCACCGAACGCATAAACCAGATCGCCGCAGTCCACCACGTTCAGGCGCTCGCGCATATCGAAGTCCCACGGGAAGCGATTGTGTTCCCACGCCAGGTTAGTGGAAACCTGACGGATCGCAGCCGGACCATGACGACCGCCCGCGCGGCCAGACGTTGCCATATCAAACGGTACGCCGGTGATCACCCAATCGGCGTCGCTGTCATACGGCATGAAGTTCATCGGCAGACGCAAAAAACCAAAGGCGTTAGAAACCAGGGAGTTGTCGTATTGATGACCTAAGGTGCTCATGGCAAAAACCTCATATTCGTCGGTATAAAAAAACCCTTCCGCGTCGTTAGGCCCGACGAGGAAGGGTTAGATTTTTTAAAACAGATTTTGTGTAATTATCGCCTTAAAACTTCCCCGCTTCAAGCAGCGCGTTTATTGACGACATGGCGGCGGGGCATAACCATTACTGTCCGCCGGGAATGCCTGCGCGGAGCAAGGCGGGAGCGTTTTTACGACCAGGCCCTGCAAAGCAAATGCGGCGAAACCAATCACTCCGATGTTGCGCTTGTCACCCTGCGCAGAGTTAGCGGCGTAGGAGTTTGAAGCATCAGAAAACCGAAATTCGGCTTCAGTATACTTATCTTTTCGGAACCCTTTGATTGCCAGCGAATCTCCCGCATTAACAATATAACCGCTGTTATTCAGCGAACCAGGTTTGCCGTTAAGTACATCAAGCCCATCTACAGTCGCGACGATTTCATAGTTCGTATCTCGACTGTGATTGCGCACATACAATTGATAATTTGTCCCCACCCTGGCTGGAAGACTATATTGCCATTGCCCAACAGAAGAGTTGTAAAGACGGGTAATAGGGATAGAATTAAAATTAGCATCGCGAACAGCATATTCCAAATCACTAATGCGTATGCTGTATACTCTATCGTAACCCGTCGAATACTTTGCAGAATAATTTATTAATATGACTTCGGCAGGGTCGCGCTCCGCACGTTCTACAGATACGCCCGTTACCGTTGAGTGCACGTCGCCGCCCCAGGCCGTTCCCACGCCTGGCGAAGGTGCACTGCTATAATATGCGGGCACGGAACAGCCACCAGCAAGTAAAAAAATTACGGCAAAAAACACGTTCCACTTAAATCCCTTCATCTCGATTCCTTTTCTGTTTCCGAGTTATTACATCGGCAACAGTAGAGTTCTAAAAAGATAAAAGAAAGAGTTGCCACCATATTTCAGATTTCATTAATAAAAAAAGAGCCGGTTTATATAAATAAGCCGGCTCTCAAGCAGATATATCTTAATTACTCGTCTTCGAGATAGGTATATCCGTACAGTCCTGCCTCAAACTCTTCGAGGAACTGCTGCTGCAACTCGGTATCCAGATCGGTGTTTTTCACCTGGTCACGGAACTGAGTTAGCAGGGTGTTCGGATCCAACTGCACGTATTGCAGCATATCCGCCACGGTATCCCCTTCATCAGATAGCTCAACTTCCACGCTGCCGTCAGGAAAGACGAACACGTCAACCGCTTCGGTATCACCGAACAGGTTGTGCATGTTGCCAAGGATCTCCTGGTACGCACCCACCATAAAGAAGCCCAGCATCGGCGGGTTCTCCGGGTCGTATTCCGGCATCGGCATGGTGGTCGCAATGCCGTCACCATCAACATAGTGGTCGATAGCGCCATCAGAGTCACAGGTGATATCCAGCAGAACCGCACGGCGCTCAGGAGCTTTGTTCAGCCCTTCCAGCGGCATCACCGGGAACAGCTGATCGATCCCCCACGCATCCGGCATCGACTGGAACAGCGAGAAGTTGACGTAAATCTTATCCGCCATACGCTCCTGCAACTCGTCGATAATCGGACGGTGCGCGCGGTTGCTCGGGTCGAGTTGTTTTTGCACATCGTGACACATGTTCAGATAGAGCTGTTCTGCCCACGCGCGTTCCTGCAGGCTAAAGGTGCCTGAAGAGTACCCAACGTGAATATCGTGCAGATCCATTTGGCTGTCGTGCAGCCATTCACGCAGCGAACGACGGGTTCCCGGCTCATGCATCTCTTGCCAGGTTTCCCACATGCTTTGCAGGGCACGCGGCGCATCGTCAGCCGGAGGCGTTGCTTCGGTATGCTCGCTACGCTCAACGCCGATAATATTAGACACCAGCACGGTATGATGCGCGGTAACAGCGCGACCGGATTCGGTAATTACCGTCGGGTGCGGCAGACCGTGCTCTTCACAGGCGTCGCCAATGGCCCAGATGATGTTGTTCGCGTATTCGTTCAGGCCGTAGTTTACGGAGCAGTCAGACTGCGAACGGGTACCTTCGTAGTCCACGCCCAGGCCACCGCCCACGTCGAAGCACTGGATATTTACGCCAAGCTTGTGCAGCTCAACGTAGAAACGCGCCGACTCACGTACGCCGGTGGCAATATCACGAATGTTCGCCATCTGTGAGCCGAGGTGGAAGTGCAGCAACTGAATACTGTCCAGACGACCGCGCTCGCGCAGCATTTCTACCAGTTGCAGCACCTGGTTTGCCGCCAGGCCAAATTTCGATTTCTCTCCGCCGGAGGACTGCCATTTGCCGGAACCCTGCGACGCCAGACGCGCACGCACGCCCAGACGCGGAACAACATTCAGTCGTTCAGCTTCATCCAGCACGATAGCGATTTCAGACATCTTCTCGATGACCAGATAGATCTTATGGCCCATCTTTTCGCCAATTAGCGCCAGGCGGATGTATTCGCGGTCTTTATAGCCGTTACACACGATCACGCTGCGGGTCATTCCGGCATGAGCCAGAACGGCCATCAGTTCAGCTTTAGAACCGGCTTCCAGCCCCAGCGGTTCGCCGGAGTGGATCAGCGATTCAATCACGCGACGGTGCTGGTTAACCTTGATCGGGTAAACGAGGAAATAGTCACCGTTGTAGCCGTAAGACTCACGGGCGCGCTTAAACGCGGCGTTAATCGAACGCAGACGGTGTTGCAGGATCTGCGGGAAGCAGAACAATGCAGGCAAACGCTGGCCCTGCGCTTCACGGGCTTTCACCAACTCAGCAAGGTCAACGCGCGCTTCTGGTACGTCGGGATCCGGGCACACGCTGATGTGGCCCAGTTCATTGACGTCATAGTAGTTATTACCCCACCAGGCAATATTGTAAGTACGCAGCATCTTGCTGGCTTCCTGGGAACTCATTGCAACCTCCTGCATGGAGCGTAGTACACCGTGTTCGCCTGCTGACGAAGGCGAACCCAAAGAAATGTCGTCAGACATAGCGAACCTCAAATTTTATTAACAAGTGTAAAACAGTTGACTACTATCGCAATCCGAAGACGCGATAACAACCCAAATACAGGCAGAATTTCCAGCAGATAGTGCTGACGCTCCGACTGTGCGACCGGTTTCTTTTTCATATCAATGTAAACACGTAACCGAACTTAATGCTGACGGTTCGGCGAAACCACGAGAAAACTCTTGTTTACCAAGAGCGCCCTTGTTCAGTTCTTAGTGACCGTTGCCGGCCCTGGAGTCCTGAGAAGCGCCGAGATGGGTATAACATCGGCAGGTATGCAAGATGCAGATTGCGGGGGACATATGTACACCAGAACGGTGCGACAGATTCAGCAGAATACAACGGTTCATTATCTCGTATCACCTCCACGGTTGCTCCTGACGGAACGAACCCACAAGCCAAAGCTAAAGTTTTAACCCGGCTGGAAGTGGCAACACGATGAAAACGTCGTGTGCTTTTTTGTCTATCCTCAATAAATCGAGTTGCGGGAAGGCGGCAACGCAGTGAATCCCCGGGCGCTTACAGGAGTAAGTGACTGGGCCGAGTATTGCCAACGCACATGCAACTTGAAGTATGACGGATATGAGCCGCGCGCCGCGTTTTATACCGACAACAGTACGAAAAAGCAAAAGATAAATACGCGCATTGCCAGCACCGTCAGGAAAAATTTCCAGTTACATTTTCAATACAATGCGAGCTCAATCAAAAAAAGCTGGAAATCAGGCGCAGAACCGACTTAAAATAGCCGTCCAGATGTTAATCCATCTATACCGATTAACACTCAGACTGCCAGTGTCCGTCATCTGCAGACTCATGGTAGAATCTTCTACACATGGCTATTCCACTCGACAGTTTGAGCTAACTACATTCTCCTTAGGTGAAATTAAATATGGCAAAACACCTTTTTACGTCCGAGTCCGTATCAGAAGGGCATCCTGACAAAATCGCTGACCAAATCTCTGATGCCGTGCTGGATGCAATCCTGGAGCAGGATCCGAAAGCACGCGTTGCCTGCGAAACCTACGTCAAAACCGGCATGGTTTTAGTTGGCGGTGAGATCACCACCAGCGCATGGGTTGATATCGAAGAGATCACCCGTAACACGGTTCGCGAAATTGGCTATGTGCATTCCGACATGGGCTTTGATGCCAACTCTTGTGCGGTACTGAGCGCGATTGGTAAACAGTCTCCGGACATCAACCAGGGTGTTGACCGTGCGGATCCGCTGGAACAGGGCGCAGGCGACCAGGGTCTGATGTTTGGTTATGCAACCAACGAAACCGACGTGCTGATGCCAGCCCCGATTACCTATGCTCACCGTCTGGTGCAGCGTCAGGCTGAAGTGCGTAAAAACGGCACCTTATCCTGGCTGCGACCGGATGCAAAAAGCCAGGTAACCTTCCAGTATGACGACGGTAAAATCGTCGGTATTGATGCGGTTGTTCTGTCGACTCAGCACTCTGAAGATATCGATCAGAAATCGCTGCAAGAAGCCGTTATGGAAGAGATCATCAAGCCGGTACTGCCGACTGAATGGCTGACAGCTTCAACCAAGTTCTTCATCAACCCAACCGGTCGTTTCGTTATCGGCGGTCCAATGGGTGACTGCGGTCTGACGGGTCGTAAAATCATCGTTGATACCTACGGCGGCATGGCCCGTCACGGCGGCGGCGCATTCTCTGGTAAGGATCCGTCTAAAGTTGACCGTTCCGCAGCTTATGCAGCCCGCTACGTAGCGAAAAACATCGTTGCCGCTGGCCTGGCTGACCGTTGTGAGATTCAGGTTTCCTACGCAATCGGCGTGGCTGAACCGACCTCTATCATGGTGGAAACGTTCGGTACTGAAAAAGTGCCTTCAGAACAGCTGACCCTGCTGGTGCGTGAGTTCTTCGACCTGCGCCCGTATGGCCTGATTCAGATGCTGGATCTGCTGCACCCGATTTACAAAGAAACCGCCGCTTACGGTCACTTTGGTCGCGAACATTTCCCATGGGAAAAAACCGACAAAGCCGCCCTGCTGCGTGAAGCTGCCGGTCTGAAGTAATTCCCCGACGGCTCAATGCTTATGAAGACCAGCCTCGTGCTGGTCTTTTTTTATGTCATTTGCTCTCCCATCCCCCATCGCTATAACCACGCTAATTTCATTTGCTTCAATAACAAATGAAAGCGATTACATAGCACGGTATTTCTATCCACCTTGAATTCACATCTCTTCGTTACCAGCATTGCATCACTGTTACATCATATTTCAGCATTGTCTTAAAATCAGCCAATCAACTTTATTCTATAATAATAAATAATGTTAACTTTCAACTCATTAAACAATAATCCACATGAATGCCAGTGTAACCGATTACACTAATGTGATGTGATTCGCATTTTTTTACCCCGTACTCACCTACCCTTAACATCAACAAAACTAGCTACCCAACGGAGGGCATCATGCCTGACAATAAAAAAACGGGGCATTCCAACAAAGCCATGACATTTTTTGTCTGCTTCCTGGCAGCCCTGGCTGGATTACTTTTTGGCCTGGATATCGGTGTTATTGCCGGTGCTTTACCATTCATCACCGACGAGTTCCAAATTACCCCACACACTCAGGAATGGGTGGTGAGTTCCATGATGTTTGGTGCGGCAGTGGGCGCCGTCGGCAGTGGTTGGCTCTCCTTCAAGCTGGGGCGTAAAAAAAGCCTGATGATCGGCGCAATCCTGTTTGTTGCCGGTTCGCTGTTCTCCGCCGCAGCGCCAAACGTTGAAGTGCTGCTGGTTTCCCGCGTGCTGCTCGGCCTGGCAGTCGGCGTTGCGTCTTATACCGCACCGTTGTACTTGTCCGAAATCGCCCCGGAAAAAATTCGCGGCAGCATGATTTCTATGTATCAGTTAATGATCACTATCGGTATTTTAGGTGCGTATCTTTCCGATACGGCATTTAGCTACAGCGGCGCATGGCGCTGGATGCTGGGCGTGATCATCATCCCTGCCCTGTTACTGCTGGTTGGCGTCATCTTCCTGCCGGACAGCCCGCGTTGGTTTGCGGCTAAACGTCGTTTTGTCGATGCCGAACGCGTTCTGTTGCGTCTGCGTGACACCAGCGCTGAAGCCAAACGCGAGCTGGATGAAATTCGTGAAAGCCTGCAAGTGAAGCAGAGCGGCTGGGCGCTGTTTAAAGAAAACAGCAACTTCCGCCGCGCGGTTTTCCTCGGCGTCCTGTTACAGGTGATGCAGCAGTTCACCGGGATGAACGTCATTATGTATTACGCGCCAAAAATCTTTGAGCTGGCGGGTTACACCAACACCACCGAACAGATGTGGGGGACCGTTATTGTCGGTCTGACCAACGTGCTGGCAACCTTTATCGCCATTGGCCTGGTTGACCGCTGGGGCCGAAAACCTACGCTGATCCTCGGCTTTATCGTCATGGCCGTCGGTATGGGCGTGCTGGGTACAATGATGCACGTGGGTATTCACTCGCCAGCCGCACAATACTTCGCTGTCCTGATGCTGCTAATGTTTATCGTTGGCTTTGCGATGAGCGCCGGTCCGCTGATTTGGGTACTGTGCTCTGAAATCCAGCCGCTGAAAGGTCGCGATTTCGGCATCACCTGCTCTACCGCAACTAACTGGATTGCCAACATGATTGTCGGCGCAACCTTCCTGACGATGCTGAACTCGCTGGGCAGCGCCAACACCTTCTGGGTCTACGGTGGCCTGAACGTACTGTTCATCTTCCTGACCCTGTGGCTGATCCCTGAAACTAAAAACGTCTCTCTGGAACACATTGAACGTAACCTGATGAAAGGTCGTAAACTGCGCGAAATTGGCGCACACGACTAATCTCGTTAGGCTTCCTCCCCCGTGGGAGGGAGCCTTCCTCTTGCAGTCCCTTCCCTGTCGCACTATCCTCTGGCGTTATGAAAACCTCCCGTCTCCCGATCGCCATCCAGCAAGCCGTTATGCGCAGCCTGCGGGAAAAACTCGCTCAGGCCAATCTCAAGCTCGAACGCCAATACCCGGAACCAAAGCTGGTTTACCAACAGCGCGGAACCGCCGCGGGTACCGCGTGGCTACAAACCTACGAAATTCGTCTTAATCCAGTTTTGCTGATGGAGAATGTTGACGCGTTCGTTAACGAAGTGGTGCCCCATGAACTGGCGCATCTACTGGTGTGGAAACACTTTGGCCGCGTACCGCCGCACGGGAAAGAGTGGAAATGGATGATGGAGAGCGTGCTGGGCGTACCGGCCCGGCGCACGCATCAGTTTGAGCTGCAATCCGTGCAGCGTAAGACCTTTACATACCGCTGTAAGTGTCAGGAACACCAACTGACCGTCCGCCGCCATAACCGCGTTGTACGCGGCGAAGCCACCTACCGCTGCGTTCACTGCGGTGAACCGCTGGTTGCAGAATAATCTTCAGAATTATCAGGAACTTTTCTGATCTAACTGATTGCATACAGGAATGACTTTCGCTACGTTGCGGGCTCGTTTTGACACGGAGTTCGTGATGTACCGTAATCTTTCTTTTGCTGCGGCCCTGTTAGCCGCTGCGTTTTCAGGCTCGGTTTTAGCCGAAGGCATCAACAGTTTTTCTCAGGCAAAAGCAGCAGGCGTTAAAGTTAACGCCGATGCGCCAGGCGATTTCTATTGCGGATGTAAAATTAACTGGCAAGGAAAAAAAGGGGTCGTTGACCTCGAATCCTGCGGCTATAAAGTGCGAAAAAATGAAAACCGCGCCAGTCGAATTGAATGGGAACACGTTGTCCCCGCCTGGCAATTTGGTCATCAGCGCCAGTGCTGGCAGGACGGAGGGCGTAAAAACTGCGCTAAAGATCCGGTCTATCGCAAAATGGAAAGCGATATGCATAACCTGCAGCCCGCGGTGGGTGAGGTCAATGGCGATCGCGCAAACTTTATGTACAGCCAGTGGAACGGTGGCGAAGGCCAATATGGACAATGCACCATGAAGGTTGACTTCAAAGAGAAAGTTGCCGAGCCACCAGCCCGCGCCCGTGGCGCCATCGCGCGTACCTATTTTTACATGCGCGACCAATACAACCTGACGCTCTCCCGCCAGCAAACTCAGCTTTTTAATGCCTGGAATAAGCAGTATCCGGTCACCGATTGGGAGTGTGAGCGCGACGAACGCATTGCGAAGGTTCAGGGGAACCATAACCCCTATGTGCAACACGCTTGCCAGGCGCAAAAGAGCTAACCTACACTAGCAGCAATATTTTTTAACCATGCCCTGGCCTTTTGCAGCCCAGGGCCATGACGCGGATGTTTAACTATGCGCATTCCTCGCATTTATCACCCTGAGCCACTCACTTCCGGCAGCCAAATTTCACTGTGTGAAGATGCAGCCAACCATATCGGCCGCGTGCTGCGTATGGGACCAGGCCAGGCGCTACAGCTGTTTGATGGCAGCAATCAGGTATTCGACGCCGAAATCACCCACGCCAGTAAGAAAAGCGTGGACGTGAAGGTGCTTAACGCTGAACTCGACGATCGAGAATCGCCGCTACACATCCACCTGGGCCAGGTGATGTCGCGGGGTGAAAAAATGGAATTTACTATCCAAAAATCGATTGAACTGGGTGTAAGCCTCATTACGCCACTTTTTTCTGAGCGCTGCGGCGTTAAACTGGACAGCGAACGCCTTAACAAGAAGCTTCAGCAGTGGCAGAAAATCGCCATTGCCGCCTGCGAACAGTGCGGTCGTAATCGGGTGCCTGAAATTCGCCCGGCGATGGATCTGGAAGCGTGGTGCGCCGAACAGGATGAAGGTCTGAAACTGAACCTGCATCCCCGCGCCAGCGCCAGCATCAATACGCTGCCGCTCCCGGTGGAACGCATCCGCTTGCTGATTGGCCCCGAAGGTGGGCTGTCGGCAGATGAAATTGCCATGACCGCACGGTATCAGTTTACTGATATTCTGTTAGGACCTCGCGTTCTGCGTACTGAGACAACTGCGCTCACCGCCATCACCGCGCTACAGGTGCGTTTTGGCGATCTGGGCTAACGGAGAAGAACAATGATCAAGCTCGGCATCGTGATGGATCCCATCGCAAGCATCAATATCAAGAAAGATTCCAGCTTCGCTATGCTGCTGGAAGCGCAACGTCGCGGTTACGAAATTCATTATATGGAAATGGCCGATCTCTATCTGATCAACGGTGAAGCCCGCGCCCGTACGCGTACCCTGAGCGTAGAGCAGAACTACGACAAATGGTATGAGTTCAATAGCGAGCAAGATCTCCCGCTGGCAGATCTGGACGTCATTCTGATGCGTAAGGATCCGCCGTTTGATACCGAGTTCATCTATGCAACCTATATTCTGGAACGTGCAGAGGAGAAAGGGACGCTAATCGTCAACAAACCGCAGAGCCTGCGCGATTGTAACGAGAAGCTGTTCACCGCATGGTTTGCCGACCTGACACCGGAAACGCTGGTCACGCGTAACAAAGCGCAGCTGAAAGCCTTCTGGCAAAAACACAGCGACATCATTCTCAAACCGCTGGACGGCATGGGCGGCGCATCTATTTTCCGCGTCAAGGAAGGCGATCCGAACCTTGGCGTCATTGCCGAAACGCTGACCGAGCACGGTACCCGTTATTGCATGGCGCAGAACTATCTGCCGGCAATTAAAGACGGCGATAAACGCGTGCTGGTGGTCGATGGCGAACCCGTTCCGTACTGCCTGGCGCGTATTCCACAAGGCGGCGAAACCCGTGGCAACCTGGCAGCCGGCGGTCGTGGCGAGCCGCGTCCATTAACCGACAGCGACTGGGAAATTGCACGTCGCATTGGGCCAACGCTGAAAGCAAAAGGTTTGATTTTTGTCGGTCTGGATATCATTGGCGACCGTCTGACGGAAATTAACGTCACCAGCCCAACCTGTATTCGTGAAATTGAAGCGGAGTTCCCGGTTTCGATTACCGGTATGCTGATGGACGCCATCGAGGCACGTTTGCAGAAATAAATAAGTTGCCGGATGGCGATGCCTTCGCGTCTTATCCGGCCTACATTCGCACCCCGTAGGCCGGATAAGGCGAAGCCGCCATCCGGCAAAGCTATCTTCAGAGGGTGACATCTTCGCGCTTTGCCCACATACTGGGCTCTGTTGCTTTTTTGAACCAGGAAACAGAACCTCTGACAATGAATTTACAGCATCACTTTCTAATTGCCATGCCTGCTCTCCAGGATCCGATTTTCCGCCGTTCCGTGGTGTATATCTGTGAACACAATGAGAACGGAGCAATGGGGATTATCGTCAATAAGCCTCTGGAAAACTTACAAATTGAAGGGATTCTGGAAAAGCTGAAGATTACTCCAGAAGCACGCGATCCTGCCATTCGTCTGGACAAACCGGTGATGCTCGGCGGCCCGCTGGCGGAAGACCGTGGATTTATTCTACACACCCCGCCGTCACGCTTTGCCTCCAGTATTCGCATTTCAGATAACACGATCATCACCACCTCCCGCGATGTACTTGAAACCCTGGGTACACAGGAGCAACCATCTGAAGTGCTGGTTGCGCTGGGCTATTCATCATGGGAAAAAGGTCAACTGGAACAAGAGCTACTGGATAACGCCTGGCTCACTGCTCCCGCAGACCTCAACATCTTATTTAAAACGCCGATTGCCGACCGCTGGCGCGATGCGGCGAAGCTTATCGGGATTGATATTCAGACCATGCCTGGCGTGGCGGGACACGCCTGATGAGCGGAACATTACTCTCTTTTGATTTTGGTACGAAAAGTATCGGCGTCGCGGTTGGTCAACGCATTACCGGTACGGCGAGACCCTTGCCCGCCATCAAAGCACAGGACGGTACGCCAGACTGGAGTTTGATTGAACGTCTGCTAAAAGAGTGGCAGCCGGACGAAATCATTGTCGGCCTGCCGCTCAACATGGATGGCACCGAACAACCCCTTACTGCGCGCGCGCGCAAATTCGCTAACCGCATTCACGGTCGCTTTGGCGTAACCGTAACGCTGCACGATGAACGTTTGAGCACCGTCGAAGCCCGCTCAGGCCTGTTTGAGCAAGGCGGATACCGGGCGTTAAATAAAGGCAAAGTAGATTCCGCTTCTGCCGTTATTATCCTTGAAAGCTATTTCGAGCAGGGCTACTAAAGTCGCCCCTGCGCCTGGCGCTGCTGCTGACTTTGTGCAAACGTCTGCATACCTGTCTGCTGCCCGGTTTGAATCACACCGGGTAGCTGATGCGTTTTCCCTTCGCGGATCAAATTGCCCACGGCGGGAGTGTTGACGAGCAGTTCGAATAGCGCCACGCGTCCTCCCTGCTTATCTTCCTCCAACTTTTGCGAAAGTACCGCCCGCAGGCTGTCTGCCAGCTGGTTACGCACCGGATCTTTCTCCTGAGCGGGAAAGGTGTCCACCAGCCGCGCGATGGCCTGCGCCGCCCCTCGCGTATGTAAGGTTGCCAACACCAGATGCCCGGTCTCCGCTGCCGTTAAGGCCAAACGAATAGTTTCCACGTCGCGCAGCTCGCCCAGCAAAATGACGTCGGGATCTTCGCGTAACGCGCCGCGCAAACCGGCAGCAAAAGAAGCGCAGTGTACGCCCACCTCCCGCTGTTGAATAAGACAACGCTGGCTGGTGTAGCGATATTCAATCGGATCTTCCAGAGTCAGAATATGCCCCGCAATATGTTGATTAAGGTACTCCACCATCGCCGCCAGGGTGGTTGATTTACCGCTGCCGGTGGCTCCAGTGACCAGAACTAATCCATTTTCACCGTGCAGCAGTTCAGGTATGGCCTCCGGGGTCTGGAGATCGTCTAAACGAGGACATTCAAGCGGTAGCAATCTTAGCGCCAGCGAGGTTCCCTGTTGATGAGCAAATGCGCTGGCGCGTAGACGCCGGGAGTCCACCAGCGTAAGGGCAAAATCAATCTGCCCCTGTTCCCGCCACTGTACCTGTTGTTGCTCACTGAGCCAGCACATCAGCAGATTCTCCACGTCAGGGGGAGTAAATGGTGCTATTTCGACTTTTCCACCTATGCGCCAGCGCGCAGGCCATGCATTGCACAGGTGTAGATCCGACACGTTATGCTTTACACTAAGGGCCACTATTTCTTCCATATTCATATGAACATCCTCGGAAAATGAACGATATCGCGCATAACCTGGCACATGTCCGGGACAAAATCTCAGCCGCCGCGACGCGTTGCGGGCGGTCTTCAGAAGAAGTTATATTGCTTGCAGTCAGCAAAACCAAACCTGCGAGCGCCATCGAAGAAGCCATGACCGCAGGGCAGCGTGCCTTCGGTGAAAACTATGTCCAGGAAGGGGTGGATAAGATCCGCTACTTTCAGGAAAAAGGCGTTAACGATCTGCAGTGGCACTTTATCGGCCCGCTGCAGTCGAACAAAAGTCGTCTGGTCGCTGAACATTTTGACTGGTGCCATACGATTGATCGTCTGCGTATCGCTGCCCGTCTGAGCGAACAGCGCCCTGCGGAACTGCCGCCGCTCAATGTATTGATTCAGATTAATATCAGCGATGAGAACAGTAAGTCAGGTATTCCGCTTGCAGAGCTTGACGCACTGGCCGCTGAGGTCGCCGCGCTGCCACGCATTACCCTGCGTGGTCTGATGGCGATTCCGGCGCCAGAGTCAGATTATGTAAGGCAGTTTGAAGTTGCACAGCAAATGGCGGTAGCATTTGCCGGGTTGAAAACACGTTACCCAAGTATCGACACGCTCTCACTGGGGATGTCTGATGATATGGATGCCGCCATTGCGGCGGGTAGCACGATGGTGCGCATCGGCACTGCCATTTTTGGTGCTCGTGATTACACTAAAAAATAAGGAAAACTAAGGAACACCATGAATACGTTGACCTTCCTGCTCTCAACGGTAATTGAGCTGTATACCATGGCGCTGCTGCTGCGCGTGTGGATGCAATGGTCTCGCTGCGATTTCTACAACCCGTTCTCGCAGTTTATTGTGAAAATCACTCAGCCCATTATTGGGCCGTTACGCCGTATCATTCCCCCGATGGGGCCAATTGACAGCGCATCGGCATTAGTTGCGCTCGTTCTGAGCTTTATCAAGGCCATCGTGCTGTTTAAGGTGGTTACGTTCCAGCCGATCATCTGGATCGCCGCCGTGCTGATTGTCCTGAAGACTATCGGACTGCTGATTTTCTGGGTTCTGCTGGTGATGGCGATTATGAGTTGGGTCAGCCAGGGCCGCAGCCCTGTGGAGTACGTGCTGATTCAACTGGCGGATCCGCTGCTGCGTCCTATTCGTCGCTTACTTCCAGGCATGGGCGGGATCGATTTCTCGCCAATGATCCTGGTTCTGCTGCTGTATGTCATTAATATGGGCATCGCAGAAGTATTACAGGCGACAGGTAACATGCTGCTGCCGGGGCTGTGGATGGCGCTATGAGTGCCGTTACCCCCTGCGATGACGGTCTGGTTTTACGGCTCTACATTCAGCCTAAAGCCAGCCGTGACAGTATTGTA
The DNA here is from genome assembly GCF_030336725.1 of Citrobacter sp. Cb031. Taxonomy (NCBI): domain Bacteria; kingdom Pseudomonadati; phylum Pseudomonadota; class Gammaproteobacteria; order Enterobacterales; family Enterobacteriaceae; genus Citrobacter; species Citrobacter sp. Cb031. The sequence goes on along the minus strand of NZ_JAOWDA010000035.1, from coordinate 30,671 downwards.
GGTTTACATGGCGACGAACTAAAAGTCGCCATTACCGCCCCACCGGTTGATGGGCAAGCCAATAGCCATCTGGTGAAGTTTCTCGGTAAACAGTTCCGCGTGGCAAAAAGCCAGGTCGTCATTGAGAAGGGCGAGCTTGGTCGTCACAAACAGGTTAAAATCATTCATCCGCAACAGATCCCGCCCGAAATTGCGGCGCTAACTGATTAGGTATCCCATGCAAAAAGTTGTCCTCGCGACCGGCAACGCCGGTAAAGTGCGTGAACTCGCCTCTCTTCTGAGTGATTTCGGTCTTGATGTTGTTGCCCAAACGGATCTGGGTGTTGATTCTGCAGAAGAGACCGGGCTGACGTTTATTGAGAACGCCATTCTGAAGGCACGTCATGCCGCGCAAATTACCGGTTTACCCGCCATTGCTGATGACTCCGGTCTGGCGGTAAATGCCCTTGGCGGCGCGCCGGGCATCTATTCAGCCCGCTATTCCGGCGAAGATGCAACCGATCAGCAGAACCTGGAAAAACTGCTCCACACCCTGCAGGATGTTCCTGATGACAAGCGCCAGGCACAATTCCACTGCGTGCTGGTGTATATGCGCCATGCAGACGATCCAACACCTGTGGTTTGCCACGGACGCTGGCCGGGCGTTATTGCCCGTGAACCTGCCGGAAACGGTGGTTTTGGCTACGACCCAATCTTCTTTGTGCCCTCCGAAGGGAAAACCGCCGCCGAACTGACCCGCGAAGAAAAGAGTGCGATTTCTCACCGCGGACAAGCGCTGAAGCTGCTGCTGGATGCCCTGCGTAATGGTTAAGCTTCCGCCGTTAAGTCTTTACATTCACATCCCGTGGTGCGTGCAGAAATGCCCGTACTGCGACTTCAACTCGCATGCGCTTAAAGGCGAAGTTCCTCATGACGACTATGTGCAGCATCTGCTGAGCGATCTGGATTCTGAGGTGGCCCACGCCCAGGGCCGCGAGGTAAAGACGATTTTTATCGGTGGTGGTACGCCGAGCCTGCTTTCTGGCCCGGCAATGCAAACGCTGCTCGACGGCGTGCGTGCACGGCTGAATCTCGCCGCAGATGCAGAAATCACGATGGAGGCGAATCCCGGTACGGTGGAAGCCGATCGCTTTGTGGATTATCAACGTGCTGGCGTAAACCGTATCTCCATTGGTGTACAGAGCTTTAGCTCCGCCAAACTCGAACGTCTGGGACGTATTCACGGGCCGGAAGAAGCCAAACGTGCAGCGCACCTGGCGAGCGGTCTGGGACTACGCAGCTTTAACCTCGACCTGATGCACGGTTTACCGGATCAGACGCTGGAAGAGGCGCTGGGCGATTTACAGCAGGCCATCGCGCTCAACCCGCCGCATCTTTCCTGGTATCAGTTGACCATCGAGCCGAATACGCTGTTCGGGTCCCGACCACCGGTATTACCGGACGACGACGCGCTGTGGGATATTTTTGAGCAAGGCCACCAGTTGCTGACCGCCGCGGGGTATCAGCAGTACGAAACCTCAGCCTACGCCAGACCGGGTTATCAGTGTCAGCACAACCTAAATTACTGGCGTTTTGGCGACTACTTAGGCATTGGTTGCGGCGCGCACGGCAAAGTCACTTTCCCTGACGGTCGCATCCTGCGCACGACCAAAACGCGACATCCGCGCGGATACATGCAAGGACGTTATCTGGAAAGCCAGCGAGATGTCGCCGAGACCGATAAGCCGTTTGAGTTCTTTATGAACCGTTTCCGGCTGCTGGAAGCCGCGCCTCGCGCGGAGTTCACGCAATATACCGGGCTTACCGAAGACGTTATTCGTCGACAGATCGATGAGGCCATTGCCCAGGGCTATCTGAGTGAATGCGATGAATACTGGCAGATTACCCAACACGGTAAGCTATTTTTGAATTCTCTGCTGGAGCTGTTTCTGGCGGAGTAATCTCTGTGCGCCTGTCGGCGCATTTTCTTCTACAAATTCCTCTAAATATTGTACTCGGAAAAACCGAGTGCAATGCACGTCATTTATTGACAATACCCATATTAATTATTTTATTCATTTTAAATAGCCTCTTCACCAACATAAATATATTGAACACAGCGCACAAAATAAGATCAAACTGCTGCCATGCAAAAGGTATGTGATCTATATAGTGGATAGATGTCTGACAACTATATTAATTTATCATACAGAAAAAGGTAAACCATCATCAGATGTCAACCAATTACTGTACCTTAAAGCACGGAGCTTACTTATGAAAATCAAAACCTTTTCCCGCTCGCTAGTCTGTGCGTCCTTGTTGGCGCTACTTAGCACTGGCGCAAATGCTGCTGAAAAAGTGACTCTCAAACTGGCACACAACCTTGAACGTAGCCATGTGGTTCACCAGGCTTTCGAAGAAATGGCCAAAGAGGTAAAACAACTCTCCGACGGTAAAATGATTGTACGTATATATCCCAGTAGCCAAATGGGTAATGCCCGAGAAACGATGGAATTGTTACAAAATGGCGCGTTGGATATGACAAAAGGTTCTGCCAGTGATTTAGAGTCATTTGATAATATTTATGCCATTTATAATTTACCTTTCTTATTTAAAGATCAAAACCATTTCAATAACGTTGTATTTGGTGAGGTAGGTAAAGACATTATGGAATCCACAAAAGAAAAGGGATTCTTTGCGTTATCTGCTTACGTTGCCGGCACGCGTAGTTTTTATGCCAAAAAACCTATTACCAAACCAGAGGATCTGAAAGGTCTGAAAGTCCGCGTTCAACCCAGCCCCACAACCATTAAAATGGTTGAACTGATGGGCGGATCGCCGACCCCCATTTCCTTCGGTGAGGTTTATACCGCTATGCAACAAGGTGTAGTGGATGGCGCAGAGAATAACGTTCCATCGTGGGTGCAAACACGTCATATCGAAATAGCTAAAGTCTTCTCCGAAGATGAGCACGCCTCTATTCCTGATTTTCTCGTTATCTCAACCAAAACATGGAATAAGCTGGCCCCGGAGCAACAACTGATCCTTCGTCAAGCGGCTAAAAATTCCGAGGCTTATCAACAAAAGTTGTGGGATAAAATCGATGCTGATACCCGCGCTCAAGCAAAAGCTATGGGTGGCGAGATTATCAAAGTTGATAAAGCCCCTTTCCGCGCCGCTGTTCAACCGCTGTTTGATGACTTCAAAAAAGACCCGCAACATGCAGCCCTGCTGGCGAAGTTTGAGGACGCAGAACAATAACCCCTTGGGCCATTGATTGGCCCTGTTTCACCAGGAAACTCACCATGATATTTAACCGCCTTAAGCTTGCGGTAGACCGCGTCATTGCCGCATTTTCGGTCATCGTAATGATTGCGCTGGTCATGTGCGTAGTCTGGCAAGTTTTTAGCCGCTACGTGCTCAATCAGCCCAGCACCTTAACTGACGAACTGGCACGCTTCTTAATGATCTGGGTCGGATTATTAGGTGCAGCCTATACCGTAGGCGCCCAGCGCCACCTGTCTATCGATCTACTGTTCATGTCGATTAATAAACGTAAACAGGCGTTATTGAGCTTATTCATTAATCTGCTGATTTTTGGCTTTGCAGGTTCAGTCATCGTTACAGGCGGTATCAAGCTGATTAATAAAACGCTGGCAACGGTGCAAGTTTCTGCGGCCATGCAAATTCCAATGGGTTACGTGTATATCATCCTGCCGCTCAGCGGCGCAGTCATGATGTTCTATGCCCTGTGGTTTATTCACCAAAATATTCAGCAACTGAAACAATCTTCGCAGGGAGTAATTTGATGGAAGGCTATATCGCACTAACCCTGTTTGGCTGCTTCTTTGTCCTGGTGTTCATTGGCGTACCTATTTCGTTCTCCATCGGTATCGCCACTGTAGCCTCAATGCTGCTGATGTTTCCTTGGGATGTTGCCGTTATCACTGTCTCTCAACGTCTGGCAAACGGATTAGATAATTTTGCCCTATTGGCGATCCCGTTTTTCATTTTCGCAGGTACGCTGATGAACAGCGGTGGGATCGCCATCCGGCTAATTAACCTGGCGCAGGTGATGGTTGGGCGAGTTCCCGGCTCACTTGGTCATGTCAACGTGCTGGCAAACATGATGTTTGGTTCGATATCCGGCTCTGCCGTTGCCGCTGCTGCAGCCGTTGGCGGTACGCTTAATCCTATTCAGACAAAGCAAGGATACGACCCAACCTTTTCGACAGCCGTTAACGTTTCCTCCTGCATTACCGGGCTGTTAATTCCACCATCAAATGTGTTAATTGTGTTTTCTCTTACTGCTGGCGGTGTTTCAGTTGCTTCGTTGTTTATGGCGGGTTATTTACCAGGGATCCTGATGGGGCTTTCGATCATGGTGGTATGCGCCATTATCGCCAAACGCCGTGGTTATCCCCTGTCGGAAAGGCCAACCTGCGCACAGGCAGTAAAAGCACTTCTGGATGCGCTACCGAGTCTGTTACTGGTCATCATTGTGATGGGGGGTATTTTAGGTGGGATCTTTACCGCAACAGAAGCCTCAGCGATTGCGGTCGTCTACACCTTCATTCTCTCGGTGCTGATTTACCGGGAAGTAAAATGGCGTGATTTACCAAAGCTGATCCTGGAATCAGTCGTGATGACCTCTATCGTACTGTTACTTATCGGCTTCTCTGTCGGCATGTCCTGGGCAATGACCAATGCCGATATTCCCTACATGATCAGTGACACATTAATGGGTATTTCCGATAATCCACTGATCATCCTACTGTTAATCAATATTGTACTACTGGTTGTTGGGATCTTTATGGATATGACACCGGCAGTCCTGATCTTTACCCCCATTTTCTTGCCAATCGCTCAAGAGTTAGGTATGGATCCGGTACATTTCGGCATCATGATGGTCGCCAACCTGTGCATTGGTCTGCTGACACCGCCGGTAGGAAGTGCATTGTTTGTAGGCTGTTCGATTTCTGGCGTGAAGATCCAGCAATTGATCAAACCCCTGCTGCCGTTTTACGCCGCATTGCTGGTCGCACTCATGATGATCGTATACATTCCACAGATCTCTCTGTTTATTCCACAGATGCTGGGGTTGATGTAAATACGAAGAGTAACTGCTTCTGGAGAATGCCCCAACGCTACGGTAGGGGCATTTTTTATGCCATTAATACTGATTAAACATTTCCTGGATCTGCTTAGGATCCTTGGTTTGGGTCAGAGCCAGTTGCAGCAGAACACGCGCTTTTTGCGGGTTCAGAGAGCCTGAAGCCACAAATCCGTATTTCGCATCATCAACTTCAGCATCCTGGGTGGTGGCGCCCGTTGGTACACGGGATGAGCGCACCACAACAGTACCTTTATGCGCGGCAGTTGCCAGCGTATCGAAAATAGTTTTATACAGGTTACCGTTACCTACACCCGCACTGACGATCCCGGCGTAACCCGCGTCTACCAATGCTTTGGCTGGCAGATCGGAGGCGTTAGCGTAGTTGTAAACAATCCCAACTTTCGGCAGCTCGGTCAGCTTAGATACATCGAACGGCGTGGATGTGGTGTGCTTACGCGCAGGCGTACGCTGGTAGTCGATTTTACCGTTATGGATATAACCCAGCGGACCATAGTTAACGGATTTGAAAGTAGCGACATCCGTGGTGTTAGTTTTGGTCACGTCGCGACCATCCATAACGGTGTCGTTCATCACCACCAGCACACCACGGTTGGCAGAGGCTTTGTCTGCGGCGGTTACCACGGCGTTATACAGGTTGAACGGGCCATCAGCGCTCATACCCGTAGACGGACGCATTGCGCCGACCATCACTACCGGCTTGTTGCACTTGACTGTGAGATCGAGGAAATAGGCGGTTTCTTCCATGGTATCCGTACCATGTGTTACCACGAAGCCGTCAGTTTTATCACACTCGGTATTAATCTTTTTCGCCAGCGTTAGCCAGACTTCATCATTCATATCCTGGGAGCCGATGTTCACCACCTGCTCGCCTTTCACAACGGCGATATCTTTCAACTGAGGTACGGCATCAACCAAATTTTCTACGCCGACTTTGCCTGCCGTGTAGTTAGATTTTGTTGCGGAGTCACCACCGCCGGCAATCGTCCCGCCGGTAGCTAAAATAGTGATGTTTGGCAGTGCAAGCGCCGCGCCGCTGAAACCCATAACCAGTGCGGCAAGTGCCGTTCTCTTGAAAAACTCCATGTTATTTCTCCAGTTACTTGAATTTGCAGCATTATGTCTATCTTACAGATGAATAATGTGACGCCATCCAATTAACCAGATTTATATCTCCATCAAATTGTTATTCTTAGAGATGGATATCAAAAAAACAGAAAAATACAAAATAAAACGGCACAGAATGTTTCTGTGCCGTTAAAAAGAGGTGAAGATTATTTCAGAGTGCTAACCAGCGTTTTACGATCGTTTTCCAGCGTCACGACGCGGGCACAAACATCTTTGCCAAACTGCTGGAAGTCTTGTTCCTGATTCTTCCATTCGTTCTGAATTGAGGTTTGCAAACCTCCGAGGCTTCCGAGCACGCCCTGCAGCGGATTACCACCGCCTTTGAGCACGGCTTTCGCCCCCATCTCGTTGATGCTGTCCTGCAAAATACCGCCCATCGCCTGATTGACCAGCTGTTGTCCATCCGCGCGAACCTGATCAATCGCCTTATAATGGAAGGTCAGGCCGTCAGTGCGATGCTCAATAATGCGGTTCATCTGCTCTTTCAATTGCGCATCCAGCTTAGTTAAGCGGCCACGCATGTTGCTGCTTTCGCCGACCTCTTTGGCGATGATTTTATCCAGCGCCACGCGACCTTTCTCCACGCGCGCTCTGGCACCTTCATCAATCCACGGCAGACTGCTACGCAACGCCGCCTGATAATCTTTGGCCTGTTCACGCTGCGCGGCGTTCAGGTTGTACTGTTTACCGTTAAAGGTGACATCACCGGCCTGGGTTATGACCAGGTTGCCGTTCTCACCCTTCACCTGTACCGTTTGTGGACTCAAAATCACATCGTCACGCGGGGTGACGCTGCACTGATAATCAGCATGTGCGGCCATCGCCGTGAACGTTAGGACTGCCGCCAGCAGCGTTTTGCGCATCATATCTTTCCCTCAATACAAATTGGGCCGGCATTTGCCGACCCTTTGCTACTTAGTCCCACCAAATATCGAAAAGTTCGCTGGTGCGCACTTCTTCGAGTTTGTGCTCTTCCAGCCACTTACGCACGATAGCCTGATGTTCTTCGGTGCATTTGCCGATTTCCTGCAGACAGATCAGACCTTCCCAGGCCAGATAGCCGCTGCCGTCAAAGGCCAGCTTGTTCGGTTCGATAACTTCATTGATAAAATCATCAACAATTTGATCGACCTGCTCTCCAGATGTACCTTCCGGGAAACGCCATGCAACCGAAAATCCTACTTCCTGGAATTCGTCGATGTGCATTTTTTTACGCAGACGACGGCTACGGTTCTTTGCCATTATTTCACCCTCTCGAACATTAAGTCCCATACGCCGTGGCCAAGACGATGACCACGTTGTTCAAATTTGGTTACCGGGCGCGATTCCGGGCGCGGTACGTAATCGTTACTCTCTGACTGGTTTTTATACCCATCAATCGATGACATCACTTCAAGCATGTGCTCCGCATAGGCTTCCCAGTCGGTTGCCATGTGGAACACGCCGCCCAGCTTCAGCTTGCTTAAGATATGCTCAGCAAACGGTACCTGAACGATACGGCGTTTATTATGACGTGCTTTATGCCACGGGTCAGGGAAAAACAGCTGAACCATAGATAAAGAATTGTCAGGAATCATTTTATGCAGGACTTCGACGGCATCATGGCACATGACACGCAGGTTCTCGACGCCCTCTTCATGAGCTGAAGCCAGACACGCGCCAACGCCCGGTGAGTGAACCTCAATGCCGAGGAAATTTTGCTCCGGACGCGCTTTCGCCATCGCCACCAGCGAAGCCCCCATACCAAAACCAATTTCAAGCGTGACTGGCGCATCGCGACCAAACAGCGCAGCGAAATCCACAGGTTCTTCGCTGAACTCAACGCCCATCACCGGCCAGTAGTTTTCCAGCGCGTGTTCCTGCCCTTTCGTCAGTCGCCCCTGGCGACGAACAAAACTACGAATCCGGCGCAGCGGGCGGCCGTTTTCATCAAATTCCGGTGAAATGACGTCGTTCTTCATAAAAGTTTAGTCTGCTGTGTTTGAGTTCTGAAAACGGGCATTATCCAAAGTTAGTTGCCGGATGCAAGTAAAGGAAGAAAGTGAGCAGCGGAAAGTTCCGGTTTACACCCCGTTGCCGCTGTGCTGCAATCTTGCCCCCGGCAATAATGAAACGGTAATCATGCAAGCGTCTCAATTCTCGGCTCAGGTTTTGAGCTGGTACGACAAATACGGGCGGAAAACGCTGCCCTGGCAAATTGATAAGACGCCTTACAAAGTATGGCTCTCTGAGGTGATGCTGCAACAAACTCAGGTTGCGACCGTTATCCCCTACTTTGAGCGCTTTATGGCGCGCTTCCCAACGGTAACGGATTTAGCCCATGCGCCGCTGGATGAAGTCCTGCATTTATGGACCGGGCTGGGCTATTACGCCCGAGCGCGTAATCTGCATAAAGCCGCGCAACAGGTTGTGACGCTGCACGGCGGCTCATTCCCGCAAACCTTTGATGAAGTGGCCGCCCTGCCAGGCGTGGGACGTTCAACTGCAGGCGCGATCCTTTCGCTCTCCCTGGGTCAGCATTTTCCGATTCTTGACGGTAACGTCAAACGAGTGCTGGCTCGCTGTTATGCTGTAAACGGCTGGCCGGGTAAAAAAGAGGTCGAAAAGAAACTGTGGGAGTTGAGCGAGCAGGTTACGCCAGCCCATGGGGTTGAGCGGTTTAATCAGGCGATGATGGATTTAGGCGCCATGGTCTGTACGCGCTCAAAACCCAAATGTTCCCTGTGTCCGTTGGAAAATGGCTGTGTGGCGAGCGCCGATGCAAGCTGGGCGCTGTACCCAGGTAAAAAGCCCAAACAGACATTACCAGAACGGACGGGCTATTTTTTACTGATGCAGCATGAAAACGAGGTGTTGCTCGCGCAGCGACCACCCAGCGGCTTATGGGGTGGCTTATACTGTTTTCCGCAGTTTGATGATGAGGATGGGCTACGCAACTGGCTGGCGCAACGGCAAATTAACGCAGATAATCTGACCCAACTTAATGCGTTTCGCCATACCTTTAGCCATTTCCACTTAGATATTGTGCCTATGTGGCTTCCCGTGTCCTCATTCACCTCATGCATGGATGAAGGCAACGCGCTCTGGTATAACTTAGCGCAACCGCCGTCGGTCGGACTGGCGGCCCCCGTGGAGCGTTTGTTACAGCAATTACGTGCCGGCACACATGTTTAACGTACCGGTCGATAAAGAGGATTTTTTATGAGCAGAACGATTTTTTGCACTTTCCTGCAACGCGAAGCAGAAGGACAGGATTTTCAGCTGTACCCGGGCGATCTGGGAAAACGCATCTATAACGAGATATCTAAAGAAGCATGGGCGCAATGGCAGCATAAACAAACCATGCTGATTAACGAGAAGAAACTCAATATGATGAACGTTGAACACCGTAAGTTACTGGAACAGGAGATGATTAACTTCCTGTTTGAAGGTAAGGATGTGCATATTGAAGGCTATACGCCTGAAGAAAAAAAATAAGCATCGCTTGCTGGCAATCTCGTAGGCCGGATAGGGTGCTTGCACTGCCATCCGGCAAAACGATACAACAACAAACACAACACGCACTCCCGGAATGATGAAAAAATTTCTCGCGCTTGCTGTTATCGCGCCGTTGCTCATCTCCTGTTCCAGTTCGACCAAAAAAGGCGACTCCTATAACGAAGCCTGGGTCAAGGATACCAACGGTTTTGATATTCTGATGGGGCAATTTGCCCATAACATTGAGAATCTGTGGGGATTTAAGGAAGTGCTGATTGCGGGTCCGAAGGACTACGTAAAGTATACCGATCAGTATCAAACCCGCAGCCATATCAATTTTGATGACGGTACGATAACCGTCGAGACCATTGCCGGGACAGATCCCGCCGGACATCTGCGTCTAGCGATTATCAAGACGTTGCTGATGGGCGATGATCCGGGTTCTATCGACCTCTATTCCGATGTCGACGACATTAAGATTTCCAAAGAGCCGTTCCTGTACGGGCAGGTAGTCGATAATACCGGCCAGCCTATTCGTTGGGAGGGACGTGCAACCAATTTTGCCAACTACCTGCTACAAACGCGACTGAAAAAGCGCAGCAATGGCTTGCGTATCATCTATAGCGTGACGATCAATCTGGTCCCGAACCACCTTGATAAGCGCGCGCATAAATACGTCGGCATGGTACGTCAGGCTTCACGTAAGTATGGCGTCGACGAGTCGCTGATTCTGGCCATCATGCAAACCGAATCCTCGTTTAACCCGTATGCGGTCAGCCATGCCGATGCGCTGGGACTCATGCAGGTGGTACAACACAGCGCCGGAAAAGATGTGTTCCGTTCCCAGGGGCGCTCAGGCACGCCAAGCCGTAGCTTCTTGTTTGACCCGGCCAGCAACATTGATACCGGTACTGCCTATCTGGCAATGCTGAATAATGTCTATTTGGGCGGCATTGATAATCCGACCTCGCGTCGCTATGCGGTGATCACCGCGTATAACGGCGGTGCGGGCAGCGTGCTGCGCGTGTTCTCGAACGATAAAATTCAGGCCGCAAACATCATTAACAGCATGTCCCCTGGGGACGTTTATCAAACGCTGACCACCCGACACCCATCTGCTGAATCACGCCGATATCTTTACAAGGTCAATTCCGCACAAAAATCATATCGTCGCCGCTAATGTATCCCTCTCTTGCCCCCTAAAACGGGGGCCTGAAGAGGGAAAAACGTTAACTCCATCACTCTTTTGCTTTGCAATCCGAAATTGTTTGCAAATATTTGTCACAGGTAACAAAAAAAGAGTGCCTCTCGTTGATAGAATCACATCATATAGCCACGGCAAATGTGCCTTTTAAAACATTCATCCGCATTACGGTGTGAGGAAATTAACATGAATCTTAAGCTGCAGCTGAAAGTTCTCTCGTTTCTGCAGTTCTGCTTATGGGGTAGTTGGCTCACTACCCTCGGCTCCTATATGTTTGTCACCCTTAAATTTGATGGTGCATCCATTGGCGCGGTGTACAGCTCGCTGGGGATCGCCGCCGTGTTTATGCCTACGCTGTTAGGGATCGTGGCTGACAAATGGATCAGTGCGAAATGGGTGTACACCATTTGTCACCTGGTCGGCGCAGCAACGCTGTTCGCCGCAGCGGAAGTCACCACGCCAGGCGCCATGTTCTTTGTGATCTTGCTTAACTCCCTGGCCTATATGCCAACGTTGGGGTTAATCAACACCATCTCTTACTATCGCCTGCAATCAGCCGGGATGGATATTGTTACAGACTTCCCGCCAATCCGTATCTGGGGCACCATCGGCTTTATTCTGGCGATGTGGGCGGTAAGCTTCTCCGGCTTTGAACTGAGCCATATGCAGCTGTATATCGGCGCGACGCTGTCCGTCGTATTGGCGCTGTTTACCCTGACGCTGCCGCATATCCCGGTCGCCAATCAGCAGAAAAACCAGAGCTGGTCTTCCATGTTGGGCCTGGATGCCTTCGCGCTGTTTAAAAACAAGCGTATGGCGATTTTCTTCATCTTCTCTATGATGCTGGGCGCAGAGCTGCAAATTACCAATATGTTCGGTAATACCTTCCTGCACAGCTTCGATAACAATCCGCTGTTCTCCGGCAGCTTCATCGTTGAACACGCGTCGGTGATGATGTCGATTTCGCAGATCTCCGAGACGCTGTTTATCCTGACCATCCCGTTCTTCTTAAGCCGTTACGGTATTAAGAACGTGATGCTTATCAGTATTGTGGCGTGGATGCTGCGCTTTGGCCTGTTTGCCTACGGCGATCCAACACCGTTTGGTACCGTGCTGCTGGTTCTGTCGATGATTGTTTACGGCTGCGCCTTCGACTTCTTCAACATCTCTGGCTCCGTGTTTGTAGAGAAAGAAGTTCGCCCTGAAATCCGCGCCAGCGCACAAGGCATGTTCCTGATGATGACCAACGGCTTCGGTTGTATTCTGGGCGGTCTGGTGAGCGGTAAAGTAGTTGAACACTATACGCTGAACGGTATTACCGATTGGCAGACCGTGTGGCTGATCTTCGCAGGTTACTCGCTGGTTCTGGCTTTTGCCTTCGTTGCGCTGTTTAAATACAAACACGTACGCGTTCCGGCAGGTGCCCAGACTATCGCGCACTAATCTTTATTGATTAAATAGGGTCACCTGATGGTGGCCCTATTTGGTCAGATGACGCTTACTTCAGAACATATCCATACAGACGTTTAATGCCGTCTGCATCCGTTTCACTGTAAACCCCTTGCAGCTCCGGCGAGAAGCCCGGCAGCAGGTTTATGCCCTCTTCCAATGCCAGGAAGTAACGTTGCACCGCCCCGCCCCATACTTCGCCCGGTACCACGCACAGTACGCCCGGAGGATAAGGCAGCGCGCCTTCTGCCGCAATGCGACCAGCGGCATCACAAATACGCACCAGTTCAACATCACCGCGGATAAAGGCGCTGTTAGCATCCTGTGGGTTCATCGCCACGGCAGGTAAACTCTCCTGACGGAACATCGCTTTTTGCAGATCTTTCACATCAAAGCTGACGTACAGTGAGTGCATCTCCTGACACAGTTCACGCAGCGTGTAATCCCGGTAACGTACCGGATACTTGTTGAAGATGGTGGGCAGCACGTTTGCCAGCGGCGTATCGTCTTCAATATGCTGTTCAAACTGCGCCAGCATCGCGACCAGTTGCGCCAGTTTCTCAGCGCTTTCTGCCGGGGTCAGCAGGAACAGAATCGAGTTAAGGTCGCATTTCTCCGGCACGATACCGTTTTCACGCAGATAATGCGCCAAAATCGTCGCCGGAATACCAAACTCAGTATATTGCCCAGTTTGCGCATCAATGCCCGGAGTGGTTAACAGCAGTTTGCAGGGATCGACAAAATACTGGTCGCGTGCATATCCAGAAAAACCATGCCATTTAGCACCAGGTTCAAAGCTAAAGAAGCGACGCTCGCTGGCAATCACCTGTGTCGGATAGCTTTCCCACGGTTTGCCATCTACTACCGGAGGAATAAACGGTTGAAGCAGCTTACAGTGGGTAATAATCGCTTTGCGGGCCTCGATCCCCAGCGTCACACATTCCGCCCATAGCCGACGGCCGCTCTCGCCTTCATGGATTTTGGCGTTAACGTCCAGCGCCGCAAACAGCGGGTAAAACGGGCTGGTGGAAGCATGCAGCATAAACGCATTGTTCAGACGCTTATGCGGGCAGAAGCGCGCCTGGCCGCGAATATGGTTATCCTTTTTATGGATCTGCGAGGTTTGCGAGAATCCGGCCTGCTGTTTGTGTACCGACTGAGTGACAAAGATCCCCGGATCGTTAGCATTGAGCTCCAGCAGCAGCGGTGAACCATCGGCCATCATCGGGATAAATTGCTCGTAACCGACCCATGCGGAATCAAACAGAATGTAATCGCACAGGTGACCGATCTTGTCGATCACCTGCCGGGCGTTGTAGATCGTACCGTCATAGGTACCTAACTGAATGATCGCCAGACGGAACGGGCGCGGTTGATCAGCCTTTTGCGGCGCAACTTCTCGAAGTTGCTGGCGCAGATACTCCTCATCAAAGCAGTGCTCATCAATGCCGCCAATAAAGCCAAACGGATTACGCGCCGCTTCCAGATAAACCGGCGTAGCACCCGCCTGGATCAGCGCCCCGTGGTGGTTCGATTTATGATTGTTGCGGTCAAACAGCACCAGATCGCCGCGCGTCAGCAGCGCATTGGTGACCACTTTATTGGCCGCAGAGGTCCCATTCAGCACAAAGTAGGTTTTATCCGCGTGGAAAACTTTCGCAGCAAATTTCTGCGCATGTTTCGCTGACCCTTCATGAATCAACAGATCGCCAAGCTTAACGTCAGCATTGCACATATCCGCGCGAAACAGATTCTCACCAAAGAACTCATAGAAATGTCGGCCCGCAGGATGCTTCTTAAAAAACTCACCGTGTTGGTGTCCCGGGCAGGCAAACGTGCTGTTCCCCATTTCGACATACTGGGTAAGCGTGTCATAGAACGGCGGCAGCAAATCTTCCTCATACTGACAGGCAGCAGATTCCAGCTCCAGCCAGTCCTGAGCCTGACCGCGAATTACCGCATTAATGCCCGCAGGCACATCAACATCAGACTCTGCGAACAGAAACACAGGTAGATGAAAACCGGTGCGTTTCAGCAAAGCCAGGATCCCACTGCGGCTGTCCGCAACGGTAATGACGACTGCCGCAACGTCAGTAAAATCAGTACTGTCCAGCGACACCACCTGACGATGGCTGGACAGACGAGAAACCAGTTCACTACTGGCGGCAATTTTCATTGATTTCATAAGCGCAATAACCCGTTTCGGGAAAATCAAAAGTCCCGGACAACGCCGCATGGCTTTGCCCACGAAATGACAGGTCAAACTGGTTACCAGCCCCGACCGCCAGACATCAGTAAAAGCAGATAGCCTCTGATTTTACTGTTATCCTGCAGTGAGCGTGCGCTGCCCTCACCGCATGGTGGGAGCGTAAAGATAAGTCGCGGGAAGGGGCAAACGTCGCGCAAAAAGGCGATGTTGAAGGCGATGTAGGGGGAGTAATATCATCCCAGGCAGCCCCATTCAGACAGGAGAAAATTCGCGCAATCATGGCACCTTTCAATTACAGGCGCAAGATAAAATCTTGCGCGAAAACCTTACAGATCAGCAAGCATTTCGTCTGAAAGTTGCGGCATAATAATGCAATCTGAAACATAATTTCACCCAGCTAATTGCCTTTAGTATCAAGACGATGATGGGTATGCAGGAGCAAATGTGGTAATCGGACCCTTTATTAATGCCAGCGCCATTTTATTTGGTGGCATTCTCGGCGCGCTGCTCAGCCAGCATATACCAGAACGCATTCGGGTCTCCATGACCTCTATTTTCGGGCTGGCCTCGTTAGGGATTGGTATCTTGCTGGTTATCAAATGCGCCAACCTACCGGTGATGGTTCTGGCAACGCTCGTCGGCGCATTAATTGGCGAGTTCTGTCATCTGGAAAAAGGGATCAATGCTGCGGTAGCCAAAGCGCAGCAGCTTTTCACCCGCTCGGACGCCAACGTAACGCACGAATCCTTTATTCAAAGCTATGTGGCTATCATTGTGCTGTTTTGCGCCAGCGGTACCGGGATCTTCGGTGCGATACATGAAGGGATGACCGGCGACCCGAATATTTTAATCGCCAAGTCATTTTTGGATTTCTTCACGGCCATCATTTTTGCCTGTTCATTAGGAATCGCGGTATCCGCCATTTGCATGCCGATGCTGGCAATCCAGTTAACGCTTGCCACCTGTGCAGCACTGATTTTACCCCTGACGACGCCAGCTATGATGGCCGATTTCAGCGCCGTAGGCGGTCTATTGCTGCTAGCAACCGGTTTGCGTATTTGCGGCATTAAGATGTTTGCGGTTGTGAATATGCTTCCTGCCCTGCTGCTGGCAATGCCGCTTTCCGCCGCCTGGACGGCATTTTTTGCCTGAGAATGCGTGCATTAGCAGCAATGTGGTGATAGATTGTGCAGTCTGCATTGATTTGAAGAAATTTCGTTGACGAAGCGAAGCGAATCGGGTTTAATGCGCCTCGTTGCCCGGATAGCTCAGTCGGTAGAGCAGGGGATTGAAAATCCCCGTGTCCTTGGTTCGATTCCGAGTCCGGGCACCACTATTTAAAGAACCCGCCCTAGAGGCGGGTTTTTGCTTTTGGAGAAACGGACTCTCCATCAAGCTCCGTTCGATTATTCGTCTCCAGCGGCTCACCCCTGCGGGGCCAGCGCAACAAGCGCGTTGTTCACCGCCTGCTGCGTTAGTCCGGGTCCGGGCACCGCTGTTATTATAAATACATTAATAATGTTGCATTTTAACCGGCGGTTATCACATTCTCAATTTTGGTCATGTACTCGATATATAGTGATACATCTAACCACTCTCTGAATTTTTCAATGCACACATAAATGATGTAATCCAACTACACATCCAGGCTGGAGAGTGATATCACAGGAATATTTAGGTTAAGCTAAAATATAAAACTAACAGATGGAGATTTTAATACTCTGAAATATCATTATCTGTAGTGTTCAACTGAAGTATAATCCTTATCTTAATAGATAACACGCGCATTTAAAAAACACCAGGCCATTTCTGTAAAATAATTCAACAAAACAATTATCAAGAAATTATAATACATCAAATAATACTAATTAAAAATATATTGACGTAATCTATAACATAGGCGATAAACTATTAAACCATTATTTTCTTAAACCTATTATCGAAAAAGGATTGATAAGATGATCAGGAAAATTATCGCTAAGATAGTTAAAAGAAATAGTAACTATAATTACAACACTTCTTCCGACATCATCGAAGCTGACACCCCCATCGCTGAACAAAAAGCAGAAAACTACAATAAAATCATCTGCCATCATTTCACTTCTGGCATATCAACACTCAACCTGATCAGAACATCATTAATTTCAACTCATGAACAATTAAATACAGAAAAAGATAAAATAACAGAACTAAACGCACAAAATAATAAAGCAATGCATTCCCTTGAATCACTCGTTATTGAGATCAATGAGGCAGGCAAAGAATCAGCAGAAATTCAAAAACAAATGACTCATCTGAAGTTATCACTGACTGAAATTAATGATGCAATTAAAGACATACAAAAAATTGCCAATCATACAAATCTAATCGCAATAAATTCAGCGATTGAAGCTGCCCGTGTAGGTGAGGCAGGAAGAGGATTTAGCGTTATATCTAAAGAGGTTAGACAACTGGCTGAAAATGTTAAAACGTGCACTAACCATATATTCTTGCAAACGGAAACCCTCCAGAATAATGGTTCTACGGTTGATACCTCCATCGAAGCACAGCTAGCAATAATCACGAAAATCACTCAGCATATGAATGAAGTTGTTTTTTCTATTAAAAGTGTAATTGAAAAATCAGCCGCAATGAAGTCAATTATTGACTACATATCAAATTTACTATTTTTAAGTATCATTAAAATGGATCATGTTATCTGGAAAATAGATCTATATAAAAAACTTACCGAGAATAAATTAGATGATACGTTGACATCATATAGTCAGTGCAGATTGGGGAAATGGTATTACGGTGATACTGGAAGATGTTTCGCTCATTTAACGGGATTTAAAAATCTGGAGGACCCTCACCAGATGTTACATAATTCCGGCGTTCTTGCAATCGAGTATTCGATTTCTGGCGACCATGAGCAGATGTCCCTGGCGTTAAAAAGAATGGAACAGGCCAGTGATGAGGTAATGAATCAGCTCGAGATCCTTGGCAACGAGATTTTCAGGGAGGTTGTAAAATTTACGCCCGGTGATAACCCTTGACAAACTTTATTATTAAAATAGATAGTTAAAAGCTATTGGAGACAGTTGATGTATACTCTATTATCTAAAAATGAAAATGCTGTGATAGTTTTACATGAAATTTATGGATTGAATAATCATATCAAGCAAGTATGTAAAGAACTGCACAATTCAGGACTTGATGTATATTGCCCCAATTTTTTGAACCGCGAAGAACCTTTCTCATACGATCAACATAGCCAGGCATACGATTATTTTATGAAGTTCTGCGGATTCGATACATCAATGATCTTCGATTTACTGATAAGAATACGTGATCATTATAAAAAAATAATAATCGTCGGATTCAGTGTTGGAGGGACATTAGCATGGCTTTGTTCGGAGAATACACAATGCGATGGTATCGTCAGTTTCTACGGAAGCCGTATACGTGATTATACTGATATAATGCCCAACAGCCCAACACTGGTTATCCAGGCGAAATATGAAGAAGCCTATGATCCTTACTTTCTCCAGCATAAACTCCGTCAGTATCCACTAGTATCGTTTCATATACTCAACAGCCGTCACGGATTTTGCGATCCTTATAATAAGGCATACAATCCGCCTGAATCAGCGAAAGCGCTGACTCTTTTGCATGATTTTATAACGAAGATCATTAACTAAGTTAATATAAACGTCTGACTCATTTGATGATCTCTGGTTGGCTTATTTCCAGTGCTATCGCCCTCGAATGGCATTTTGTTTCAGCAGCGTATAACGATTAAGAAGCTGGTTAAGCCGTATATCGAGCTGCTGATACAAAGCGGGTGATACACTCCCCTGTTTTTTTAATTCCTCATCGATTTGACGCAACAATTCTTCTGTCGGCGGCGTTTGGTCAAGCTGGCGGCGGATAGTGAAAATGGCTGATTTCAACTCCGACCCCGTCAGGTATTTACCCTTGCGTTCATCAAGCGCATTTAGCTGGGCGGTTAACGCTTCCAGCCCCTGCTGGGCATTATGCCAGTTTTGCAGAGCACTTTCCGGCAACGCTTCCGTGATTAACTGTTTCTGTAATCTGCTCGTGAATACTGTCGTCTGCGATTCTTCCGGCCACAGAGTGACTAACTGCTGCGCTAATGATGCAGCATATTCCCGCGACCACAAAGGTGACAAGCGATGTAAAACGTCCAATTGCCCTTGCGTTGCAGCAATTATATCTTGCTTCTTCCCCTTCAAATCTGAGGACTGCTTCAACGTGGACAATTGTTCAGGTGTCAGCACCTGCGGCAATGGCTTAACCAGTTCATATCCGTCAGCTCGCATAGGGTTGATACCAAGAAAAGCGCCTGTACTCACCACTGCTGTAACCATGACACCGATAGCAAACCCCAGCCACATGCGTCGGGTTCCATGATCGATTTTGGTAGCTAAAACCGCTGTGCTCGATTGCCCGGACGACGCTGGCTCATTAACCACAAAGACCAGTTGTGGCAAAGACGTCGCAACGTTATTTGTTGCACCTGGAGCCGGTATCATCACTACGGCCGATCCCGAATCGGGATCGGACTTCTCCAGACGCAAAGCTGCATTGTGCATCCAGGTCACGATAACCTCCAGTTTACTAAGCGCTTTCAATTCAAGCCGTTGCAGCACTGCGCAGGCATGTTTTAAACTTTGTTCAACCCGATACACCTTTGATAAATCAGCATATGACAGCGTTAGCGTACGCAATTCTTGCTGTAAGCGAACAGACAGCCATGCCAGGATCTCAACGCGGGCATGGGTTTGCTGTGGCCATATTGCATTCCAGTGGTGCGTCAGTAAGGCCTCCAGAAGTTCCGTGCCTTCGGCAAGTCCCTCCAGTCCCGCATTACGTATTCTGGCTACGGTGTACCAGGCCAGTGTTTGCAGTTCGACGCCATTATGACGAAACAATGACAGGCTTAATTGTTCAACTTTTTGCCAGTCAACGTCCGGGCGCGCAGGGTGAGTCAGCTTGCTAATTTCATCACGTAACTGCCCGAACTCCATGAAAGCACGCGGGTCCCCCCCGGTGCTGATACGATTCTTTTCCATGTCAGTACACTCCAGTCTCAAGCCAACCCTGCCTCTTGAGGTGCCGAATCAGAACCCGCCCCTCGGGCATAAACTCAGTGCCGTAACGCACAAGGCCAATTCCCTTCAGCTCAGTATCAATGGCATAGCGCAGTTCACCAGGAACGTGCTGCTCCAGCAGGACAACCGTTATTTTTTTCAGGCGAGGCTCATATTTGAGCAGAACAGCAGACAATGTCCCCATGAGCTCATGGGCCGTTCCCGGCATGCCCTGAAGGATTTTCGTCATATCGGGCAGGCCGTAGTCTGGCAGATGCGCCAGAGTGCCGGCACGGCAGTTGAGGATGCGTTGCATGTTATCCAGTACCGAGAGGATGACCTGATTTTCTTCACTGACCTGGTTGAGATTGAGACCACCGGTAAAATTTCCGGTCAGCATTTCATACAGCGAAGGCGTGTTATGTCCCTGGGTCATCATTCGTCCTTGAGCGGTTGCAGCGTCAGATGGTTGTTACCGGCTTCCAGAATGCGCGGCTTATCCGGCTCAAGTTCTTCGCGGCCTATCACCAGCTTCCAGGTGTTGTTGACCATATCCGGGTGACGGAACAGACCCACCACCGCCACAAACAGTGTATCGGCCTCCATCGGCATATTCAGGGTCGCATCACCGCCCGGCTTAACCACCACATCACGGCTTGCCAGCAGGTCAGCTTTCAGAATGGTCTCCCCGTCTATCAGCAACTGCTGGTAGACCGTTTTGTCGAAGGTTTTGCGGTCTTTCAGTTGGTAGATACGGATCACTACCGGTTCAGACAGCGAGTTACTCTCGCGCGAATCGGTGTTCAGCGCCTCACGCGCGGTGAAATCCAGGTGCAGCACCTTAATCTTTTTGTAGAACACGGCGTTAAAGGCCGATTTGGTGCCATCGGTGATGCCCTGCGTCACCCCGCAGCCCGCCAGACTGAATACCAGTAGGGGTAACAGCCAGCGCGCTGTATTAGTTAAACTTGTACGTAACACGTCGGTTTCCTTGTTGTGGTGTCGCGGGCTGAAGTCCGGTGTAATAGCCCAGTTCGGTCGTAAAGGTCTGGGGGATATCGTCCGGGAGGTCTTCGTCTTCCGCGCCCAGCACGCCATTCATCCCAAGCCAGAAGGGGCCTTCGCCAAGGGGCGGCGCGGCCAGCAGACGAGTGGCGGTGGTCAGGGTGATTTTTGCCCTGAAGCGCCAGCCGAGATAGACACGCAGCATCACCAGAAAGTCCTGATACAGCAGGCCATCCGGCTTCCAGCCCTGTACTTCCTGTTCATTTTCCGTGGTGATAGCAACGAGCAGCTGGCTGTTGGCATCCATCGCTTCGTCGCCGAGCGGCGTGTTGCCATCCAGAAGAAAATCGTCATCACCGTAAAAGCCCAGTGGCTGGCTGACCTCCACCGGGCGCAGACAGTAGGGGCTGACCTTCACAGTGGTATCCGGGGCCAGCAGCGTCACCAGCGCCTGCATTCCCTCCTGGGTTTTACCGGGCTGTTGCAGTACGCCCAGCAGCGCAAGAAATCGGGATACCGGCGTGGCAATATGGTTTGCCGTACCGGGAATGCCCAACCCCACCAGGCCCAGCAACGACTGCGAGATGCTGTCAGTCCCGCCAGGCTCGAATGTGGCCGGGTAGGAATATTTTCGCCAGATACGATAAAACTGAGTCAGGATGCGGTGGCTGAAGATATCCAGAAAACCCTGTAATGCCTCATGCCCTTCCCGGCGCTGGGTGATGTCGTCGAGATAGGCGGTTGGCAGCGGCGAATCAACGCCGTACACCCCCATAAACGTCGCGCGGATGAGCGGTGGTTTACTGTCATTCTCTTCGTCATACTCAACGGCTTTGAGTTCGCTCGCCGGAAAGCCCATCCCGGGGTGTGGTGCAAATCGCACCGGGTCATCTGCGGGGTGGCTGGTTGAGCCCATCAGCGGCCTGCCCGGATTACGCTTCTCCAGCAACTGGCATAAACGGTAAAAGTTGATGCGGTTAAGGTCAGCCTCCAGGCGCGGGGTCAGCCGGGAATACGGCGGTTGTGCTTCTCTTCCCATTCAAGGCGTTCTCCGGTCGGTTGCAGGATGATAATCAGGCGGTTAAACAGATAGATATCGGTGTAGAGCGCGAAGAAGCGGCTCAGCATCTCGCCGAACAGGCAGATATCGCCCCGCCCGGCAAAGCCGTGGCTGTCCAGCGTCACCTCAATCTGCACACCGCGTACCAGGTAGCCCTGCTCAAAGCGCTCGGTTTCGCTGTGCTTCACGTCAATGATGGCTTCCAGGCGGCGGCGGTTCATTTCGCTGTCGGTCCATTCGTACAGCGCCAGGGTACCGCGCAGCACTTCAGCGTTGTCCATCATCGACAGGAAGCCGCTGCCAAGATGACTCAGCACACGCCAGTGGAAACGATCCTGTGCCGGGGGATAACAGGGCAGCGTCGGCGCGCACAGGTTATGTACAGCAATACTGGTCGAGGTGGTTTTCATCACCGTATCGAGCATGGTGCTCTGCAGTGCTCGTCGTGGCAGCTGGCCGTTGGTGCCGGTGAGCGTCAGCGACAGGCTTTCGTCTTCCGGTACGGTGTGGTTATCAAAGGCTTCACCGCCAAGGATAAGCCAGGTGTTATGCAGGCCCGACGGGCCACGGCGCACGCGGGTGTGGTAGTAATATTCCGGCGCTTCATGACGCATCATTCCACCTTTGTGGCGGAAACTCGAAAACGGCACGTAGGTGTGCTGGCTCGATGACATTACCGAATCCACCGCGTATATCTCGGTATGGCCATCCTGCACGCGCATTGGGCGCAGCATGTATTCGGTCTGCAGGGAGTTGAGCGTCAGCGGGTCGGATTCCAGCGGGAATAGGTTAATCACCGGCACGCAGTTCAGGCGCAAATGCTTTTCGGTAAAGCTGAAGTCATGCTCCCAGCGCTCCGCCAGTACCACGTCGATTTCAAACCATGGGAGCTCAGCCGGAAAGGCCACGGTCTCCAGCCCATGCAGCCCCGTAAACATGAATTTTTCACGGAAGGTGAAGTACTCCAGCAACAGCTGATAGCCGCTAAAGCTGCTGCTTCCCTTCGGCCACAGGTCATCGTCATCACCAAAGCCCAGCGCAGTGAAATATCCGTCGAGCGGTCTTCTGTCCATGTCTCCCGGCATCCGCAACCATAGGCGGGCCGTGTTCATGGTAAAAGCTTCATGCATGGCGCAGGCCAGCGGAGCGTCTGCATTGAAGTAGAACGGGAGCTGACTGAGATCGACACGACTCCAGTCGGCAAGATGGCTGCAATTAAAGCGCAGCGTGATGACCGAACGCCCGTCAGGGTCGGTGGACAGTCGGGCGTGCTCCAGCGACAACGGTTGAAGGGTAATCTCTTTGGTAGTGGTGTACCGGCAGCGCGTACCCTTCTCACCGATCGGTCGCGAGTTCACCTCGAAACCTTTGACGATACGCATCTGCTCTTTCATTTCGCGCCAGTCGGGGGTGAACTCCACCACCGACATTGACGGAATGGTGCGCAGATAATGTGGCCACAGCAGGCTGACCAGCCCTTCGGTCAGTTCCGGCAAGTCATCATCGAGCTTTTCACGCAGCCGGCCCATCAGGAAGGCAAAGCCTTCAAACAGGCGTTCCACATACGGGTCGCGCGCGCCCGCTTTATCGAGATTGAGCATTGCCGCCTGCTCCGGGTGAGCACGGGCAAACTCTTCACCGGCTTCCAGCAGGTAGCGCATTTCAGCGTCGTAATAACGCAGGGTTAAATCGTCCATAAAAACCTGAATATGTGTGTTTTAAAGGTATGCCAGGTGGTGTTACCCGCAAAGCACTGCACTGCCTGCCGGATCGAGCGCAATCAGACCAGCCAGAAGCTGGTCCATCTCAGGCTGAAGTCGTGATTTTTCGGTTTCACTGCGTGTAGCTTTCATACGCAGCAGTCTGAGGCGACGCGATTTCACTTCAAACAGCAGCGCTGGTGTCCACTGCGTGAGGGTGATGGACTGCGCAGCACCATCGAGCTCACCCAGCAAATGCAGCGCCAGTTCATTCTTACCTTTCTGCTCGGCCACACGGGCCATCAGCAAACGCAGCAGCCATTTGTCTTTTGTGGAGTCGGTGCCCGGACGGGTCTGCAGCCAGTGTAGTGTGGCATCCAGGCCGTCAGTGTCCGCTTTCTCCAACGCTTCCGGCTCAAGGGCCAGAATATCGTTGTCCGTCTCACTGACGGCACTGACCGGCTCATCGCGCCAGCCGGACATATCGTCCAGTACGCTCTGATTTATCCAGTTCAGCGTCACTTCATCCGCAAACGGCGTCCCGTCGTTAAAGGCCAACGTTTCAAGCCCGGTGAGGCGGCGCAGCAACCCTTTCAGGTCTGCAGTGATGATATCGGCCAGTACATCCTGCCCTGACTTTATCAGTGCCTGGTGGATATACCACTGCAAATCCAGCCAGAGGTGATTGGCACCACGCGAGAAGGTATTGTCCGCCTGCTCCAGTATTTCCAGCCAGCTCTGCTGCAGATACAGGCGTTTGAGCATGGCCCGCTGGTCAGCGCGCGGCGGTTCGATGCGCGTTTTCCCTTCGGCATCCGGTGCCGGAATAGCACTCAGCGTGTCATGACGCAGGCTTTTCATCAGCCGGTGTGCGGCGAGCCAGCCATCGGGCTGCTCACGCAGATATCCGGTCAGGGTACGGGCCTGGGCCAGCAAATCCTGGCCGGAGGTGATGCGGCTCAGGACTGGCGCGTCAGACTCTGTCATATGTGTGGGGGTCTGTGTCTTGTTACCAGCGTTCTGCGGTACCACAGCATCCACGCCACCGGCCTTCATCAGGCGAGACTCCAGAGCACTGTATAGTGCATTGAGCTCTGGCCGTGACGCTTCTGGTTCTGGCTCCAGACTGTCGCGGATGAGCAGCAGCGCACCGGCAGTGCGCAGTGCATCATCGCGTACCACTTCCGGCCAGAGTGACAGGCTGTCCAGAACGCGGGAGCCTGCGAGCCACTCCAGCGCCGGTTTACGGCTCCGCTCACGCTGAGGATGAAGCTGCGTTCCATAGCGCTGTAGCAATCTGGCCAGCAGTTCAAGCCCTTCGGCAAAGCCGGTCTCCCCGTCCTGATGCAGACGCGCCCAGCAGTAGTAGGTGGCGATCCGGATATCTTTGGCTGTGGTGGTCAGCAGTTTTTCGGCAAGCGTGCAAATCAGGCCAGTATCGATGCCGGAAAGTTTATTGACCTCCTCGCGGATACGCTGAAAATCATCGTCATAACCGGGGTCTTCTCCGGTCGGACTGGTGTCATTTACCGGAGCAAGCCAGGGCTGCCAGTTTTCCGTGCGTGCCTGCGCCTGTTGCCGCAACTGAGTTTCGTCAGCCTGACAGGCGGCAACCAGATTCTGCAGTGTGCTCATTATTCGCCCCCCTCCATGTCATTGTTTCTGGTGTTGGCCATCAGCGCCTGCGCGGTGGCCTCGCTGTCAACACTGAATATCTGATCCGGCAGCGTGAAACCACGCAGTTCCAGCAGCGCTAGCGGACCTTTTCCGAGTTGTGAGCGCAGCACCCACTGCAGGGTGCGACCATCCGGGGCGGTAAAACTCATCATCCACTGACTGCGGTCAAGCTGCTGGCGCTTGCCCTGGTCCAGCCAGCGAATAAAGCCCCAGGTCCCACTGAAATCCCCGAACAGACGCGCACCGGCATTGACCGTGGTCCAGGTCAGCATCGTCCCCGGCTTGTAGGTATCTCCCGGCCAGCGGAAGCTTTGCCAGTCGGCCATCTGGTTGAAGTAGTGCAGCTTTTGTCCATCAATGGTCAACTGGGTTTCCACCACCTGCGGCACAGGACGCGCCTGCAGTTCAAAGCTGATGCCCTGGCTGCCATCTGTGAACAGAATGTCTGACAGTTGACTCAGTTGGTTAATGGCCCGCAGGAAGGCCGGGTTAAAGTTCAACCTCTGGCTGTTGACCTTATCCGGTACCCACTGACTACCCTCTTTGTGCAGCACACCGTTGAGCTCTGTCGTCAGGAAGCGCTCTATACGTCCGCTGTCCTTACGCACAAATTCAGCCAGCATCGGCAAAGAGGCATCACTTTTACTCACCGCAAACGGGAAGCGCCCGTCAAAGGCCGAGTGCCAGTTCGCCACCACGGCGCGGCTCCATTTATCATTCAGGCTCGCCGCCGACGGCTGCAGCACCGTTTCCCAGGCCTGAGTCAGTGGCAACACGAACATCGTGCTGCCAAAACTGCTCCACTCTTCGCCAAGGCTTGCCGAAATAAGGCTACCGTATTGCTGGGTGTCGGTCAGATCGACACTCTTGCCCTTAAACACGGTCTGGGCGAGAGTCTGCATCATCTCCTGTGGATCAGAAGCGCTTGCCACCTGCTGCAGGCGCAGACGCACGCGGGTGATACGGGTCAGATAGGTCTGCAGGCTCAGCGAAGTGTCAGCCGACATGACGTTGCTGCCTTTGTTTTTACCCAGAAGCTGAAGCAGCGGACCAAAGGTTTCATCCAGCGGACCCTGCGGCCCTGACGCAGACTGGTCAATCACCGGTTTGTCTTTCCCGCCGACAAGATCCTTAGCCGATTTGATAATGGAATCCGAAAGTCCCTCGCTTTGCTGGCCGGTCTGCCCCTGCCAGGCGAGAGTATTCATCAGAGCAATCAGTGGCGACTGGCGCACATCACTCATCAGCGTCAACTGGTCAGTGACGTCTGCAATGTTGTTTGCCGGGTTAAGCCGCAGGCTGTTGAGAAAATTCAGCCAGCTACCCGCAAAATCAGTGAAGTAACGTTGCGTCAGGCGCGCTTTCAGGGCTTCCGGCGACAGGTCTGAGGACACTGCTTTTCGGCTGTCGCTCAGCACCCAGTCAATTTCGTCACGACGGGAGTTAGCCGCTTTCTCTATCGCCTGCTGAATACCGCCCTCCCACGCCTGACGGGTAAACATGCCTGGTACCACTTCATAAGTGGTGAACAGGCGGCGGGCATCAGTACCGCTGGTCATGTCCTCCAGAGATACATCTGCAAAGTTACGGCGCACCGATTTGAGCATGTTTTCATACAGCGTACTTTCCGCGTTGCGACGCCCGATTTGCTGCAACAGCACCTGGCGGCTCTGGCTGACCAACTGCGCATCCGGGGCGATTTTCCACTGTGGCTGTTTTGGGAGTGTGGCGATATAGAAGGCCCACAAATCCGGCGACAGGCTTTGCCACAGACCGGTAGAAATGCCCGTCCGCGCTGGCTGCACGGTTTTCAGGGTCTGCGCGTAGAATGCGCCGTCGGCTTTATCCGGCCGGGCCATCATCATCCACGCCTTCAATTGGTCATAACCGGGTTTAGCAAGCTGCGCACGCCGATCGCTGTTCGGCACAGAGTTGATCAGCGCGGTCAGTTTTTCCGTCAGAGCGGCATTGGCCGGATCGCGAATCAGGCGATTATTCGCGACACCGTACCACGGCAGCATCGCGCTCAGCAGCTGTTGGCTATGATCAAGGCCAAAGCGCTGATACAAAGGTGCGCCATTCTGAATGTGATGCTGTAAACGACCCGCATCGTTACGCAGTTCATGCAGTGTCGTCAGTTGGTAATCCGATACGGAAGGATGTTCCACCAGGTTGCGTGCTTTTGTCGCGACAGAAGAGATTTGCCCGTAGTTCAGTGAAAACGAAAGCAGCGTCCCGCCTCCCCAGACCCCGATAATGATCATCAGTATCCAGGCAAGCGTTTGTTCCCACGCCATCCCGACACGGCGGCCACGTACACGGGGGCAGTCGTCAACGATACCCTGCCAAGTCGCTGGCAGAGTCAGCGCATGGCGCTTTGATTCCGGGACATATTTCTCCGCATCGGTATAAGCAACTGCGTTTTCAGGCGACTGACTTCCCGACAGGCTGAACATCAGGCCACGCAGCGGAACGCGTTGCTGGGAGGCAGACAGCCATGGCACAAGTTGCTGAGCCCAGCGGGCGATACCGCCGTCTTTGAGGTGCTGGCCCAGGCGCAGCAGGAAGTCGTGACCGTTGTTCTCAGCGACCTGACTAATACCCTGTGCCCGCAATTCCGGCAGTATCCTTTCAAGCTGGCGGGTAATATCGTCTTCTTTTGCACGCAGCGGAAAGCGTGCCCCGACAGTCTGCTCAGGACGTTTTGTCTGCGACCAGTTGCTGTCGCATAACTGCCATAGCCAGACCGGGGCAGAATAACGCAGCAGTTCGCTGATTTTTTCCAGCCCGCGTAAATCGTTGTCACTGACCTGTGGCGTCAGGTTAAAAGACTGAGGTATTACCCGGACAATCCCGTCCAGTGGGCGTCCACGGCGTAATTTGCGTAGTGCAGCGTATTTTTCTGTGTCGTGCTCTGCGGTCAGGCTGCCACCATAAATCAGCACCGTGCAGTTCCCTTCCAGCCATTGGCTTTCCTGCAGGCCGGGAACCAGCTGTTCGATAGCGGCTTCGTCGCCAGTGACCAGTAGCAGACGGACTTTATGACGCCAGAAGAACGAGTACCGTCTTCTGAGATGTTTGTTCAGTGCTGAAAAATCATTTTGATCCGACGTTCTTTCTTCTTTGTGATTATTTTCACCATCAGGCGTAACGGGAGAGGGATTTTGTTGCCTGGACCACGTAAAAAATACCAAGGTGCATAATGTGGCAGTCAGGATGATGAAACCAGCCATCACATACCAGAAATTATCGTCACCACTATCAGAGGGCAACTGCGTTGTCTGTGCAAAAATAAAGAGTATCAACAGCAGGACTGCCACGATGAGTAGCCCAGCCCCCAGTGGCTTTGAAATCTTTTTCATGCCGGTTATTCCTTTACGGAGTGTCGTGCAACCCTGATAAATTCCGGGCGCTGGAGACGAGCTGTAATTCGCCTCAGCAAAATAGCCAACCCGGGCAATATCACTATCAGTGACAGCAGAAGAAGAGTGATCCCTGACCAGGAGAATGCCGTTGAAGGGAAATAGCGGATCATGAGGCTGTACAGCCCGGCATTGAGCAGTAATGCCATCAGAACAGATCCTCCGGGGAAGGGTGGCTGAATAACGAAATGATCATACCCGACTTCGGGGGCGTTGTTTCCGATCGTCACTGCCCAGGCATCTTCCTCGCCTTCGAGAAGTAGCCACTGACTGGCTGGGCCATAAGCAGCCATCTCAGCCGCAGCGCCAATCATTGCCCAGCCAGCA
Source organism: Citrobacter sp. Cb031 (assembly GCF_030336725.1). Classification (NCBI taxonomy): domain Bacteria; kingdom Pseudomonadati; phylum Pseudomonadota; class Gammaproteobacteria; order Enterobacterales; family Enterobacteriaceae; genus Citrobacter; species Citrobacter sp. Cb031. The sequence continues at coordinate 1,807 of NZ_JAOWDA010000035.1, read as the reverse complement.
AGGCCGCCATACCAGACACATGCGGTGTCAAAGTCAATGACACCACCAGTTCCAATGCTATCGTACAGAGGAACCGGCAGATCATTCAGCACCCTATTCACTGACTGCCGTGGCGCATCTGACAGCCCACTGTGCCAGACAAGGTGTTTCTTGCTGGCAGGCGTGAGGGCCATATCCCGTAATTCACTGAGTTCCGTTGCAAGCGTACGGGTGTTGAGCGGCATCGCCCGGAAAATCCGTAACGCATTTTTTCCTTCACCCTGATTTAGCATCGACGGATGAATCATAAACAACGCGCTGGCAAATTCAGGTAGAACATCATCGGGAAGCCGATAGTGCATTGCCAGTACCAGTACGGGCCGCTTTGTTGACCCTACAAACTGATTCCAGTCACCAAAGGATGAATCTGCATCCTGAAAATGAACGTCGACATTCCAAGGTGTGGGACCTACTGACCAGATGCGATGGAATGACTGAGATTCACGATCTTTGTCGCTACCATTGGTCTGAACAATAATCTGGAGTGGGCCGGAAGGATATCGTCGCTGAATCGAAGGACTTATCTGAGCAATGAGATGACGAAGTAGCTGCTCAAAACGTGAAATGCCGGGTGTAATAGTGGCGTCCGACAACAACGTTAAAGGTGGCGTGTCCGCGCTATCCCCTGCCTGTGTATGTGCAAGACGAGACAACAGGTTCGTATTGGCAGTGATGAAAACATGGCTAAGAATGACGAGATGCTGATGCGCGCGTAAGCGCCATTTCAGACGCATACTCCGGCACCACTCATTCCAGTTCCAGACTCGAATTGCGAGCGTTTCCCACCAGAAACTATAGACAGCGATAGCTGCCGAAATGCCTGTAAATGTCCGGATAGTCAGTGGTAACCAGTACCCACTGCTCAACGAAGGCAACCCTGTCGTCGGTAATTTCAGCACAGCAACAATTAGGCCAATGAAAAGGCCTAATACGATAATCAAAAGACAGACCCAGGGCGACCAGGCCGTTGCCTGCGCTTTTTCAGGCACCTCCGGCAGAGACCATCCCATCAGCCAACCTCCATATCCTGCAAGCTTGCGATGACGCTTGCACCACACTGCGTTTTACAGCCATGTAGAACAATTCCACGCCCGTTTTCTTCATAGGCAGAAATATCGCACTCAATAATTTTATTTATGCCATGCTCAGGGCAGGTGACGGTATCATTTAAGAGTGCGGCATTTTTACCGGATATATCAAAACTGGATGAGGCTGATGTGACTTTACCACCATGTGTAGTGACATCCCCTAAAACAACTGCAAATTTCCCCACTTTATATTCCTTTAATTATAATTAAACACCTGACTCCATAGTGCTTAATTTTAGAAAACTCACCGAGACTTAAAGTCAGCTTAAATATATTTATGCTTTATTTACAACTCTGTAAGCGGGTAACTTACGTTGCTCTGTATTAAACTCATCAACAACAGTATCCCGGCCAATTAAATCAGGCTCTGGCACTTTGTCAGGTATTCCACTAAAGAGATAGGGATCCTCCCCCTGTACCCAGTCCGCTTTTCGCCGTAAATCAGCCATAAATTCCTTATCCCAGGTTGCATCGCAATATCCTATCGGTAAATCATATGCCACTATCTGAGACATGAAATCAGCATTCATTGGTAAAGTGCTATGATCTGTTGGTTGGGAAACATAGGTTCTTAAGCGAGCATCTTTCTCTTCAAATGTTTCTTTGCGAGTCACGGGTACCAGTCGAGGCTCTGATTGTGTCCCCAAATTCTTAAAGCCAATCACAATATCCTGATTAGG
>NZ_JAOWDA010000034.1:290177-1073121 GCF_030336725.1 Citrobacter sp. Cb031 | reverse complement strand
TAGCGATCTCCTTCGTTGGCAGATTGATTATGCCGGATGATCTCTAAATGTGGATGGCACGATTATGCGGGATACTTACAGTAACACGGAGGAACATACCAAAGCCATCGGTTAGTTTATATTCCTTCTCAAGGGGTTTTGCATTTTTTGCTTTAATATCAGTTAGTGACATGAAAACACCCCCTCGATTGTTGGTAAAAGGCAAATCGAACCAGCATTACCAGCATTTTTACCATCAAAATGATATGGCTTCGAGTGGTTTTTAGTGAACGAGGGTGAACGTGAAAGAAGGGATAACCAACTGATAGAAATGCAGAAAGCAGACGTCAGTGAACGTCTGCTTCCCTTAAATTGGCTCCTCTGACTGGACTCGAACCAGTGACATACGGATTAACAGTCCGCCGTTCTACCGACTGAACTACAGAGGAATCGTGTGAACGAGGCGAATATTAGCGATGCCACTCAGCGTTGTCAAAGCCTGAATAGATAAATGCGATCGTTTGCTGAAATATTCCCCATTTCGCCGCTTATTCAGACGCAACCGGTTATTTTATGCACTTTTCACGCTCGGGACGAGGGTATTTCCATAACCAGCGGCCTGTAACCATACGCCAGTAAAATAACGCGGCGCGCACGGCCCAGTCGAAGAACATCCCTAACCAAACGCCGACTACGCCCCATCCTAATACAATTCCCAAGGTGTAACCCGCCACAACGCGACAGCCCCACATGCCCAACATCGATACCCACATCGCAAAACGCACATCACGTGCGCCCTTAAACCCTGATGGTAGCACCCAGGATGCTGCCCATATCGGCATAAACGCTGCGTTGAGCCAAATTAGGATGACTATGACCTCTTTTACATCCTGATCGTGGGTATAAAATGAGGCCATAACGCCGGCAAAAGGGGCGGTTAGCCAGGCGATGGCGGTTAAGCCGATTGTTGATAGCCAGAATATATGGCGTAACTGGATTTCCGCTTGGGCAATCTGACCATTTCCCAGACGCCTGCCGGTAATGATTGTCGACGCGGAGCCTAAAGCATTCCCCGGCAGGTTGATGAGCGCGGCGATAGAAAAGGCAATGAAGTTTCCGGCAATTACGCTGGTTCCCATGCCGGAGACAAACATTTGCGTTAACAGTTTACCGCCATTAAATAGCACTGACTCAATACTTGCCGGAATACCGATCCCCATAACTTCCCAGATAATGGCGAGATTGAGCGGCTTAAAATAGCTTTTGAAGGGAATTCGCAGCGCCGGATTAAAACCAATCATCAGCACCCAGATAATGGCGAACGCACCGATGTAGCGTGAAATGGTCAGCCCGAGTCCTGCCCCCACAAATCCCAGCCCTTGCCAGGAAAAGACCCCGTAAATCAGGATGCTACTGATGATGATATTTAGAATATTCATACCGCCATTAATCAACAGCGGAATTTTGGTATTTCCGGCTCCGCGGAGTGCGCCGCTACCGATCAAAGCAATGGCTGCCGCCGGGTAGCTGAGCACCGTTAGTTCCAGATAGGTGAGTGCCAAAGCCTTAACATCGGGGGTTGCTTCACCGGCGACAACGTCAATAATCTGTTCACCAAAATAGTGAATGACCGCTGCCAGCGCGGTAGCAAAAATCGTCATGATCACCAGCGATTGTCTGGCTGCTGCCCTTGCCCGTCGACGATCACGTTTTCCCAGGCTAAATGCTACCACCACCGTTGTTCCCAGATCGATGGCGGCAAAAAACGCCATGATGACCATGTTGAAACTGTCGGCGAGACCAACGCCAGCCATTGCTTCTTTTCCCAACCAGCTAACAAGGAAGGTACTCAGTACGCCCATCAACAGTACACAGGTGTTTTCCAGAAAAATGGGGACCGCAAGCGGAGTGATTTCGCGCCAAAAGAGAACCTTATAACTCTTGCGTTTGGCATACCAGGGCGTGCGGGAAGCGACCTGGCGTAAGGCAGCGGAGACGTTCAAAGTGGACCTTAAAGAAGAAAGTTGAAACCTCATTTCAAATGATGAGGGAGAATCCAAAAAGCTGCAAAGTTTTTTCCATTTAAAATGTCTGGAAATGCAACAAACTGTCGAGAGAAGCATCAATTGAAACTTATTCGGGGAAATGGGGTTTGACAAAAATTTTTTCGCCGCTAAGATAAGCCTCCACAACGATTCCTCTGTAGTTCAGTCGGTAGAACGGCGGACTGTTAATCCGTATGTCACTGGTTCGAGTCCAGTCAGAGGAGCCATATTTAAGAAGCCCGCTTAAGGAAACTTAAGTGGGCTTTTTGTGTTCTCAGTCCAATGCATCCACCTGACGAGCAGGTGGAGCGTGATGTGTTTCGAATCAGAACTGATAGCTGGCGGTGACGCTGACGTTGCGCGGCTCGCCATAGACGATAGATCCGTCGACATTGGTGTCGTAGGTTTTATCGAACAGGTTATTGAGGTTACCCTGCACAGAGAAATTTTTCGTCACCTGATAGCGAGTGAATAAATCGACCAGGGCGTAGCTTCCCTGTTCCGCACGGAATGTGCCAAACGGCGTGACCGTATCGCTATAAACACGATTCTGCCAGTTAACCCCACCGCCCACGGTCAGTTCCGGCATGGCTGGCAGGCGATAACGGGTAAACAGTTTTACTGTGGTACGCGGTAGGTTCGGGTTTACCGCATTGCCTTCGTTGTCTTCAGCAACATAGCGTGTCGCGCCGAACGTCATCTGCCAGTTATCGGTGATCGCACCGTTAACTTCGAATTCGACCCCTTTGCTGACCGTTCCATCCATCGCTCTATAGGCCGTGTCGCCATTGCTACCGGCAATTGGTACGCCGGTTGATTGGCCCACGTTATCCTGTTCAATGCGGAACACCGCGAGGGTGGTGGTTAAACGGCTGTTCATCCAGTCGGACTTCAGGCCAAGTTCATAGTTATTGCCGGTAATTGGGGAGAGATATTTACCGGAACTGTCGCGCTTGTTCTGCGGCTGGAAGATTGAGGTATAGCTGGCGTACGTAGACCAGTTATCGTCAATGTCATACACCAGGCCCGCATACGGCGTGGTATGGTTTTGTTCCATGCTGTAGGCGAGGGTGTCGATACGCCAGTTGGTATAACGCGCGCCGACAATCAAATGCAGTGGGTCGGCCAGCGAAATACGTGTTGCGGCGTAGAGCGATTTCATGTGCGTGGTATCGTCCTGGGCCAATGACTGCGGGTTCCAGTTGGTTTCCGGGAAGTTACCATCGAAGGTATAGAAGCTGCCGATTTCGTTGGGGAATACGTTCGCCCACGCGCTTTCGTAACGGTTATTCTGTTTACTGTAGCTGCCGCCCAGCATCAGATTATGCTGACGACCAAACAGGTCGTAACCGCCGTCGGCGAACAGATCGACGGCATCTACCTTACGCTTGCCGCTGTTCCAGCCGGTACCTCCGACGTAGTCATAGCCCGGACCATAGCTGCCATACGGGCCAATCAGCGTACCATCGGCTTTATTGACATAGGCATCGACGTACATCATTTTACTGTCAAACTTGACCTCGGAGTGGGTGGCATTCATTGTCGCCTGCCAGGTATCGGCAAAACGTTGCTTGATGGTGACAAACACTTTGTTGAAGTCTTTATCGTTGTACGCCCAGTCCGGCGCAGTGCTGCGCGAGCGGTCATAGTTGTTTTTGCTGCCGTCGGTATTCCAGCGCGGCAATCCACCCCAGGTTGGGCTGTTGATATCAATGCGCTGGTATTCATAACCCGCAGACAGGCTGGTGGTGTCGCCCAGATCGGCATCGACAATCCCGGAGAAGAACATTTTTTCGCTATTGTAGCGATCAAGCCAGGCGTCGTTATTCTGGTAGCCCGCCACGATGCGCCCGCGCACGTTGCCGTCTGCCGTGAGCGGGCTTTGCAGATCGGTCACATATCGTTGTTTATTCCAACTGCCATATTCCGCAGAAACATTACCGGTGAACTCGCGGCTGGTGGCATGCTTACGGATCATATTAATCGACGCTGAGGGGTTACCCGTCCCGGTCATTAGCCCGTTTGCGCCACGGACAACTTCGACACGCTCAAAAAGGGCCGTGTCGGAAAGGGCATCACCGAGATTCCAGCGGGATTCAAAATAGGTCGGAATCCCATCGACCATATAGTTATCAATCTGAAATCCGCGAGAGTAATAGCTACTGCGATCTGAATCCGCCTGACTTCTGCTTATCCCCAACGTGTTGTCCATCACATCGCCCAGCGTTTGCAGTTGCTGATCTTCCATGCGCTGCTGACTGATAATACTGACTGATTGCGGAATATCGCGCTGCGTCATCTGCATTTTGGTGCCAGCAGTCGTTGATTTGATGCTGTAATCCTGCTCCTCGCTGGATGTAGTTGGAGCAGAGCCCTCAACGATAACCGTCTCTTCAGCAGGGGCTGCGAGGCTGGTGGAAGGCAATAGTGCTAACGTGATGCAGGCTGCCAGTACAGAAGGGGCAAGCCCAGGTTGGCGTTGGTCATCCCCGTTGTGTGTTGTGAAAGACATCGAAAAGTCCTTGATAATTATTAATATTAAGTTCGAATCACTGAGGTTGCGATGAACTTTTTGGTTGTAAATTATTAAGTTTACATTGAATGCAAATGCGAAATATACGCATTCACATTCAATGTGTAAACAGATGCTACGGCATAAATGAAATGTTGTTTCAGTACTATGCTTAAGCAATAGCGACGGGAAATGGTTATAAGAACAACAGTGGCAGGGCTTTTTGCTTAAAAAATCGAGGGTTAAAGTTGAAAGAGCGTGAGTAACTCGCTCATACTCTATACTCGCAGAGTGACCCGGCGTAGCATGGCATAACGCTTGGGCTGTTAATGAAAAAGGAAAACGTCGTGGCAGAAGAAACTATATTCAGCAAAATTATCCGTCGTGAAATTCCGTCAGATATCGTGTACCAGGATGAACTGGTCACTGCGTTTCGTGATATTTCCCCTCAGGCACCTACGCACATTCTGATCATTCCTAACGTCCTGATCCCGACCGTCAACGATGTGACGGCGGAACACGAGCAGGCGTTGGGTCGCATGATCACCGTAGCGGCGAAAATCGCCGAGCAGGAAGGCATTGCTGCGGATGGGTATCGTTTAATTATGAATACCAATCGTCACGGCGGTCAGGAGGTGTATCACATTCATATGCACCTGCTGGGTGGACGTGCGCTGGGTCCAATGCTTGCGCATAAAGGTCTGTAAGCATGACCAGAGGATGCATTGCACTTTCACTGAGCTTGCTGCTACTGGCTGGCTGTCGGGCACATCCTGAAATTCCGGTAAGTGATGAACAGTCGCTGGTGATGGAATCAACGATTCTGGCGTCGGGCATTACAGCAGAACAACCGACGTTAACCACGTCTGATATTCAGGCCTCAGCATCCTCGCGACTTTATAACGAAAGACAAGAACCCGTTACCGTTCATTATCGGTTTTACTGGTATGACGCCAGAGGACTGGAAATGCATCCTCTGGAAGCGCCACGCAGCGTGACTATCCCGGCTCATTCGTCGGTGACGCTGTACGGCAGCGCCAATTTTTTGGGGGCGCACAAGGTTAGACTTTATCTTTATTTGTAAGGGGTGAATCTTGATGATCAAAATGAATCGCTACGCACTGATTGCCGCGCTGGCGATGTTTCTCTCTGGCTGTGTGGCGCAACGTGAGCCCGCCCCCGTAGAGGAAGTGAAGCCGGTGCCGGAACAGCCCGCGCAGCCGCAACAACCGGTGCCGGTTGTACCAACGGTGCCAAGCATACCGCAGCAGCCGGGTCCGATTGAGCACGAGGACCAAACGGCGCAGCCGACGCCACGTCAACGTCACTATGACTGGAACGGAGCTATGCAACCGATGGTCGGCAAAATGCTGCAGGCTGACGGTGTCAAAGCGGGAGGCGTTCTGCTTGTTGATAGCGTGAATAACCGGACCAACGGCTCGTTGAATGCCGGTGAAGCTACCGAGACCTTGAGGAACGCGTTGGCGAATAACGGCAAGTTTACCCTGGTTTCCGCCCAGCAGTTGGCTGTCGCCAAACAGCAGTTAGGTTTGTCGCCGAACGACAGTCTGGGAACGCGCAGCAAAGCGATTGGTATCGCCCGTAACGTTGGCGCACAGTATGTGCTCTATTCCAGCGCCTCCGGCAACGTCAATTCGCCGGCCCTGCAAATGCAATTAATGCTGGTACAAACTGGCGAGATAATCTGGTCAGGTAAAGGTGCCGTACAGCAACAATAACCGGCTAACGCGCGACGAGGTGTTGTCGCGCTATTTCCCGCAGTATCATCCCGTCGTAGCCAACCAGAGCGGCCTGAGCGGCGGGAGCTGCATCATCGAACACGATACCCACCGCTTAGTGTTGCGCTGTCATCACGACCCTGACGCGCCGGAATCGCATTTCTTACGCCACTATCACGCGTTAAAGCATCTGCCTGAAAGCCTTGCGCCGCGCCCCCGCTTTTATATACGAGGGTGGATGGCGGTCGACTATTTTCACGGTAAGGTTGAATCCATATTACCGGACGCCGACGAACTCGCTGGCTTATTGTATCATCTGCACCAACAACCCCAATTGGGCTGGCGAATCAGTCTGCTGCCGCTACTCGAACAGTACTGGCAGTGTGGCGATCCGGCGCGTCGCACGCCATGCTGGTTGCGAGCGTTGAAGCGGCTCAGGAAAAGCGGTGAGCCTCGACCTTTGCGTCTGGGGCCTCTGCATATGGATGTCCACGGTGACAACATCGTACGTACAGTATCAGGACTGCGGCTGATTGACTGGGAATATGCCGGAGACGGTGATATCGCTCTGGAACTGGCGGCGGTTTGGGTCAACGACGAATCTCAGCACCAACGGCTGGTTAGCGCCTACGCCCAACGAGCGCACATTGAACAAAACGCGCTGTGGCGGCAGGTCAGACGATGGCGGCCCTGGGTCATAATGCTGAAAGCGGGGTGGTTTGAGTATCGCTGGCGACAAACTGGCGATCGACAATTTATCAGGCTGGCCGATGAAACCTGGCGGCAGCTAATAATGAAAGGATAAGGAGAGCAGTGTGGGCCCAGTAATGTTGGATGTCGAAGGGTATGAGCTGGACGCTGAAGAGCGTGAGATTCTGGCGCATCCGCTGGTAGGTGGGTTGATCCTCTTTACCCGAAATTATCATGACCCGGAACAGTTGCGTGAATTAGTGCGCCAGATTCGCGCGGCATCACGCAATCATCTGGTGGTGGCGGTAGATCAGGAAGGCGGCAGGGTACAGCGTTTTCGCGAAGGATTTACGCGTCTGCCTGCGGCCCAATCCTTTGCTGCGCTGCACGGTCTGGAAGACGGCGGCAATCTGGCTCAGGACGCAGGATGGCTAATGGCAAGCGAAATGATCGCAATGGATATAGATATCAGTTTTGCGCCGGTGCTGGATGTGGGGCATATCAGCGCGGCGATTGGGGAACGCTCTTACCATGCCGATCCGCGGAAAGCGCTGGCTATGGCGACCCGCTTCATTGACGGTATGCATGCTGCTGGCATGAAAACTACCGGTAAACATTTCCCCGGGCATGGGGCTGTGACGGCGGATTCGCATAAAGAAACCCCAACCGATCCACGTTCAGAAGCCGAAATTCGTGCAAAAGATATGTCCGTGTTCCAGACATTGATTACGGAAAACAAACTCGATGCCATTATGCCTGCGCATGTCATCTACAGTGACGTGGACCCGCGTCCGGCGAGCGGTTCGCCACACTGGCTGAAAACGGTGCTGCGTCAGGAGCTTGGTTTCGATGGCGTCATTTTCTCCGATGATTTGTCGATGGAAGGGGCGGCGATTATGGGAAGCTATGCGGAGCGTGGTCAGGCATCGCTGGATGCGGGTTGCGATATGATCCTGGTCTGCAATAATCGTAAAGGCGCGGTCAGTGTGTTAGATAATCTGTCGCCGATCAATGCAGAACGTGTTACACGTTTGTATCATAAAGGTTCATTTTCACGTCAGGAACTGATGGACTCGGCACGCTGGAAGACGGTAAGCGCCCAGCTCAACCAGCTTCATGAGCGCTGGCAGGAAGAGAAAGCAGGTCATTAACGCAAGTTTGGCGAGGATGCGATGATTATCTATTTACACGGTTTTGACTCTAACAGCCCGGGCAACCACGAAAAGGTGTTGCAGCTGCAGTTCATCGACCCGGATGTCAGGCTGATTAGCTACAGTACGCGGCATCCTAAACATGACATGCAGCATCTACTGAAAGAAGTGGACAAAATGCTGCAGCTTAATGTGGACGACCGTCCGCTGATTTGTGGCGTGGGGCTCGGGGGATATTGGGCTGAACGGATTGGTTTCCTGTGTGATATTCGTCAGGTAGTGTTTAATCCCAACCTGTTCCCGTATGAGAACATGGAAGGAAAAATCGACAGGCCTGAAGAGTATGCCGATATCGCGACAAAATGCGTGACCAATTTCCGCGAAAAGAATCGCGATCGCTGCCTGGTGATCCTGTCACGTCATGATGAAGCGCTCAATAGTCAGCGTTCGTCAGAAGAGCTGCATCATTTTTACGAGATAGTCTGGGACGAAGAGCAGACGCACAAGTTTAAGAATATCTCCCCGCATTTGCAGCGCATCAAAGCGTTCAAGACGTTAGGTTAATCCTCAATGAACGTGTAAAAAACCAGCCTTCGGGCTGGTTTTTTTGTTCTTAAAGTTCGTGTTGTCTATCTTTTCAGCATCAAAACTTGATACACATCAATTTTGGTATGACCAATGCACCGTTCGTGTTATTCTCACTCTCGAAGAACATTTTCATTATCGTAACTTGTTGTTAATTAAAGGCTATGCTTATAACTTTTAATTAACAATTGGTTAATAAATTTAAGGGGGTCACGTTGACTACACCATTAAAAAGAATCGTGATTGTCGGCGGCGGTGCTGGCGGACTGGAAATGGCGACACAGCTGGGTAAAAAGCTGGGACGCAAGAAAAAGGCCAAAATCACGCTGGTGGACAGAAACCACAGCCATTTATGGAAACCGTTACTGCATGAAGTCGCGACGGGTTCCCTGGACGAAGGCGTGGATGCACTGAGCTATCTGGCGCATGCCCGTAACCACGGTTTCCAGTTTCAGTTGGGTTCGGTGGTGGATATCGATCGCGAAGCGAAAACCATTACTCTTGCCGAGCTGCGCGATGAGAAGGGCGAGCTGCTGGTTCCTGAGCGCAAAGTCCCGTATGACACGCTGGTGATGGCGTTGGGTAGTACCTCCAACGATTTCAATACGCCGGGCGTCAAAGAAAACTGCATTTTCCTGGATAACCCGCATCAGGCGCGTCGTTTCCACCAGGAGATGCTGAATCTGTTCCTGAAGTATTCCGCGAATCTGGGCGCTAACGGCAAAGTAAATATCGCCATTGTCGGCGGCGGTGCGACGGGGGTTGAACTCTCAGCCGAGCTACACAATGCGGTAAAACAGCTGCACAGCTATGGTTACAAAGGGCTGACCAACGAAGCGCTGAACGTTACGCTGGTAGAAGCCGGTGAGCGTATTCTGCCTGCGTTGCCGCCACGTATTTCCAGTGCTGCGCATAATGAGTTAACCAAACTGGGCGTACGCGTACTGACCCAGACGATGGTAACCAGCGCTGATGAAGGCGGACTGCATACCAAGGATGGCGAGTACATTGAAGCCGATCTGATGGTGTGGGCTGCGGGGATCAAAGCGCCAGACTTTATGAAAGACATTGGCGGTCTGGAAACCAACCGTATCAACCAACTGGTGGTTGAGCCGACTCTGCAGACCACGCGCGATCCAGACGTGTACGCGATTGGCGACTGCGCTTCCTGCGCTCGCCCGGAAGGTGGTTTTGTGCCGCCGCGCGCTCAGGCTGCGCACCAGATGGCAAGCTGCGCAATGAACAACATTTTGGCGCAGATGAACGGCAAGCCGCTGAAAGCGTATCAGTACAAAGACCACGGCTCTCTGGTTTCACTTTCTAACTTCTCTACCGTGGGTAGCCTGATGGGTAACTTGACCCGTGGTTCGATGATGGTAGAAGGGCGTATTGCGCGCTTTGTGTACATCTCACTGTACCGCATGCACCAGATTGCTCTGCACGGTTACTTTAAAACCGGTCTGATGATGCTGGTTGGCAGCATTAACCGGGTGATCCGCCCGCGTCTGAAACTGCATTAATACGGCTTATGGCGTCGGATGTTTGTACTTATCCGGCGCCTTCCTTCAGAGTTCTCCGAATCATCCTGCCTTCGCTCCTCCTCGTGCTATTTTCATCCGTAATCTGATTGGCATTCCTTACCTTCTGTTGCAAAGTTGTTGCTAATAGCAAAAAAGGAGGAAGTCCCGTGAATAAATCTATGTTGGCGGGTATAGGGATTGGCGTAGCTGCTGCGCTGGGTGTTGCAGCGGTGGCCAGTCTTAACGTTTTCGAGCGTGGCCCACAGTATGCTCAAGTTGTCTCTGCAACACCGATTAAAGAGTCGGTAAAAACACCGCGCCAGGAGTGTCGGAACGTGACGGTCACGCACCGTAAGCCGGTACAAGATGAAAACCGTATCGCGGGATCCGTGCTGGGTGCGGTTGCTGGTGGCGTTATCGGCCATCAGTTTGGCGGCGGACGCGGTAAAGATATTGCTACCGTGGCCGGTGCTTTAGGCGGCGGTTATGCAGGTAACCAGATCCAGGGTTCGATGCAAGAAAATGATACGTACACTACTACGCAGCAGCGTTGTAAAACGGTGTATGACAAATCTGAAAAAATGCTGGGCTACGACGTGACGTACAAAATTGGCGATCAGCAGGGGAAAATCCGTATGGATAAGGACCCCGGCGCGCAAATTCCGTTGGATAACAACGGACAGTTGGTACTAAATAACAAAGCGTAAAATAGCATTATCCTGAACATTAGCCCCCCATTCGCTCAGGCTGGGGGGCTTTTTTTATCAGAAGGTTAAGGCGTAGTTCAGACCAAACGTGCGGCCCCGGCCCTTGTATTCATACAGTGACGGGCTACCGTAGGTGGGGCTGTACAGCAGTGGCGCACGTTGTCCCCACAGCGTGGTGTACTCTTCATTCAGCAGGTTTTCCACGCTAAAGGTCAGTTTACCCAACGGGAGCTGATAGCTGCCGATAAAGTCCATCGTGTTATAGCCGTCCAGCTTATTGCCGCTGGCGTCCGTCAGATCAAATGTTTGCTGGCTCTGTACACGCAATGTCCACGGTTCAGGTGCCCAGCCGACCCACGCGGTGGCTTTGGACGGGGAAGCCAGGGTGACATCCCATTTCTGCCACTTACCGTTTTGCTTCACTTCCGATTTAATGACGTTGAAGTTGCCGCCCAGACTCCAGTCCGTATCCGCAATGAAATAATCCACCGCACCTTCAAGGCCATAAATACGGCGATCATCAGGCTGGACGTTAATGGTCATATCGCTACGGTTGATAACGATCGATTTATCCGACGTAGAGTAGTAAGCGGCCAGCTGCGTGCGCAGACTGTCGCCAGTGTAGCGCCATCCCAGTTCGTAGGAGTTAACTTTAATCCCCTCCAGGCGTGAGTCCGCCACGTTGACGCTGCGCTGGAGCTGGTAATGATCGCCAACCAGGGAATAGGTGCCGTTACCGTAATATTTCCCCGGGTCCGGAAGCTCCACGCCCTGAGAGAAGTTAAACCATGTCTGCTGACGGTCGGTCAGGTGGGCGAGAATACCGGCGTTAAACAGGAAATTATCGTAATCGGTTTTACCGCCAGGAATGGTATCGGCGGAGTTTGCCAGACCGGTGGCAATTCCCTGTTGTTGGGCATAGCCCACGAAATCATCCACCCTGTTTTCGGTCCATTGATAGCGCACACCGCCGCTGAGGGTAAAGATGTCGTTAATGTCATAGCTGTTCTGCAGGAAAGGCGCGAAGTTGGTGATGCTGTAACCGGGGTAACGCCCGGTGGTATAAGCGGTTCGGTTGTCCATACCGCCGGAGGGCAGGGACCAGGCCAGATCGAAGAATTTCTGATTGGAATCGAAGGTTTCGTGATCGGCATCGACACCCCACGTCAGCTCCCAGTTGTCCATCAGCTGGCTGTTGAGGGTGATTTTGGCACCAAACTGGTCTGTGTCCTGCTGCGATGCGGAGAAACTGGTGACCTTGCCTTTGCTTAGCGTAGGGAAGGGGTAGAATTTTAGCGATTCGTCACGGTAATAGATTTGGCTGACCAGGTTCTGGCCGAAGAAATCCGCGTCTGAATACTGCAGGCTGATCAGATGACGCTCGGTGCCGGGAATACGATCGGAATTCAGTCCGCTGCTGGTATAAGCCTTACCGTTTCCCGTCACGGCGGACATGTTCTCGCCAAGATCCAGTCCGTAATCGTCATCCCCCTGGCTCTTATAATACTGCGTAACCAGTTGTAACTGACGGTTGTCGTCAAGCTCAATCGTTCCGGTGCCCATCACGTCCAGACGATCGGAGTGCTGCAGGCCGGTTTGGGTGTTATCCAGCAGCAGGGCATCGTGATTGCCGTCATACCAGCCGCCAAACCGTTGATACGCGACGGACATACGCCCGGAAGCGCGATCGGTTCCTCCGCTCACCGCCGCGGCAACGCGTTCATCATGATCGTTACTGTTATTGAAGCCGCTTTTACTCCCCAGTTCGAGTTCTACTTCACGCTCCGGCTGGCCTTTTTTGGTGACAATGTTGATTAACCCACCGGTACTGCCGCCGCCATACAGTGAGGTTGCACCTGAGATGACTTCAATGTGTGCGATGTTAAACGGGTCAATAGAATCCAGTTGGCGACTGTCAGTACGCGAGGAGTTCAGACGGACACCGTCTATCAGTACTACGATGGCACGACCGCGCATATTCATGCCGTAGTTTGTACGCCCCTGGCTGCTGACATCGATTCCTGGGATTAACTGAGCAAGAATATCTTTGAACTCTTTCCCCCCCTGAACCTGCTGTTCAATCTCGCTTCCTTCAATAACCCAGGTCGTTTGCGCCATTTCTGCCACGGTGCGTTGACTACGGTTGGCACTGACGATGAGGTTATCTTCCTCAGCCGCGATGGCTGGGAGAGTTAAAGACAACAAGAGAGGATTGAGCACCCAGAGACGCTTATGCATTCGTATTCCTTTTAAAAAGAGTCGATCTGTTTTTGTTATGGCGGTAGAGAAACCGATGGTTACATTGTGAAACAGGCGTTAAAACAAATGCGAATATTGCTGATAATAATTGTTGTTATCAATACATTTTACAAAAAATGATCGGATAAGATGCTGAAAACACTGAATAATGTAGGGGTAATCCGCGGGAATCTAACCGGGGGCTTAATCAGCTCCCGGTGGTGTCAGTGCTGCGGGGAAATAGCGGGAAAGGGTTAAACTTTGATAAGTTCAGGCCACAGTCGCAGAGTCGTGTGTGCGATCTGCATCAGTTTTTCAAACGTCGCGCCTTCACGGGCGCTGATCGACATACCCTGTAAAATACAGTTCAGGTATTCGGCCAGTTTTTGCACGTCGCAATGGGCCGGAATTTCGCCTCGTTGCTGGCGCTGGTGAAGGAACTGGGTAAGCGTCTGTTCCTGCATTGCATGGCGGGATTTCACCGTGTGCGCAATATCCCGGGAAGAGGCCGCCAGTGTCGCGGATGTGTTAATCATGAAACATCCCGCCGGGGTGTCTTTACTGGTAAAGCAGGTCGCTATTGCGGTGAAATAGTCTTCCAGCGCGCACTCAAGACTTTTTTCTTCACAAAATAACTGGGCTTCATGTTTCGCCGCGAAGCGGGTGATGTAGCGGTCCAGTACGGCACGAAACAACCCCTCTTTATTGGTGAACTCCGCATACAGCGTGGGCGCTTTTGCGCCGGTTGCTTCTACCAGATCGGCGAGCGATGTCGCTTCATACCCGTGCTGCCAGAAGAGTGTCATGGCCTTATCAAGCGCGGCTTCCCTGTCGAACACTTTTGGTCGGCCACGGCTTTTTTTAGCACAACCTGTCATTTCAGTTGTCATGGCGCCGATGTACCTTTGTTGGGTTTATTGAATAACCATTATAAAAATATTCGACTGCACACTCCAGCGGATTAGCGATAAAAATAATTTAACGCTATTGATATGAAAAATAAGGTCTTTGTATTTTATATAACGATCATTACAAAAAAATGTTGACGTGTGACCTGGATCACATCTATGATTTACCTATCGATCGTTAAGTTAATCTTTGCGACACACATTCATCTGCTAAAGGTCACTATCATGAAAAACGTAAAAACTCTGTTTGTTGCTGCTGTTCTTAGCTCACTCTCATTTGCAAGCTTTGCTGCCGTTGAAGTTCAGGCCACACCTGCGGGCCAACAGAAAGTCGGTACTATTTCTGCGAATGCGGGGACTAACTTAGGTTCTCTGGAAGATCAACTGGCGCAGAAAGCGGATGAGATGGGGGCGAAGTCTTTCCGTATTACTTCTGTTACCGGTCCTAACACCCTCCACGGGACTGCAGTTATCTACAAATAAGATTTAACCCATCGCAATGCCACTGCGAGTTAAATAAAAAACCCCCGCGGAATAAAATCCAGCGGGGGTTTTTTATGCGCTGAGTTTACAGCGGTTGTTGAGCAACGTCGTGATGACGGGTGACATCGACCGGCATGCCTGAGCGAATCTCCATCGCATGTTCCATGACGGCAGGGTCCGTTTGCGCCGCATTCTTAAACGTCTGCATGGATGCGTTCAGCACGATCGGCAGCAATTGCGGGTCGTCATTGATTTTTTCGGACAACGGCTGGTGTACTTCAACCAGGCGCACGCCGTTAGGTTCAACAGATGCTTTGATTGGCGTATTGATAATATTGACCTTGGTTCCTGGCTTCACCTGACGGAACAGGGTTTCGATATCACCGTCGCGTAGACGAATACAGCCGGAACTGACGCGCATTCCGATGCCAAAATCAGCATTGGTTCCGTGCAGCAGGTACACACCGCCGTATGCCGCTAAGCGAATGGCATGATGGCCCATCGGGTTATCCGGCCCGGCAGGCACCACGGCAGGAAGGTCGATCCCGTTCGCTTTGTATCGCGCGCGGATATTTGCCGTAGGCGTCCAGGTCGGGTTGGCACGTTTATCAGAGATGGTGGTTACCATTGTGGGCGTCAGCGTGTCACCGCCTAACTGGCCAATACCAATAGGATACACGGTCACCGAATTTGTCCCCGGCTGGTAATAATAAAGACGCAGTTCGGCGAGGTTGATAACAATGCCTTCGCGCGGCGCGTCCGGCAGCAGGGTTTGCAACGGAATAGTCAGCACGCTGCCAGGTCGTGGTACGTAAGGGTCAACGCCGGGGTTGGCCTGTAGCAGCGCCAGAAAGCCGACATTGTATTTTTTCGCAATCGCTTCCAGAGAACCGCCATTGTCTTCGACAACGTGAACGGCATTCTGACCCACCACGCGGCTTCCCGGTGGCGGCAGCGGCCAGGTATTTGCCTGGGCCGGAAGTGCTAACGCGAAGGTCGCGGCAAGCGTAAAAAATGCTAACCAGCGAGAGAGTCGTTTATTGTTTAACATCACCATAAATCCATTGTTTTTACGTGGTTTTTATTATGTAAAAGTAAACAAGAATTATGGCGGTTTGCAGTGTCGGGAAGTGCAGGGAAGTGCAAAGAGTTTGTAAATTCATCAGGCCGGGTGAGTGGAGGACTCACCCGGCTTGACGCTAGGCTACGGCGTTCTCTTCAAGCTGGCGCATAAACTGGCGAACCCAGTCGATCCGTGCTTTACGCTCGCCCAACTCCTGCATGAATTTCAGGCGTGTTGGACCATCCAGACGGAAGTGTTGCGGTTGTTTTTGCAGTAAACCAATTAGCCAGACCGGGTTAACGTGGTTTTTCTCGGCAAACTCAATAGTACCGCCTTTTTCATTGCCTTCGAGCTTTCTGATCCCCAGTTTCTGTGCCTGCTGGCGTAAACGGGCAATATCCAGCAACGTCCGGGCCGGGTCGGGCAGCAGGCCAAAACGGTCTATCAGCTCGACCTTAATTTCTTCCAGCTCGGTTTCGCCTTTCGCACTGGCAATGCGCTTGTAGAACGACAGTCGCGTGTTGACATCCGGGATATAGTTATCCGGCAGAAGCGATGGCATGCGCAGTTCGACTTCGGTTTGCTGGCTGGTGAGATCTTCCAGCGACGGTTCACGCCCTTCTTTGAGCGCATCGACAGCGTTTTCCAGCAGCTCCATATACAGTGAGAAACCGATGCTTTCCATAGAGCCACTTTGATCTTCGCCCAGCAGTTCCCCTGCGCCACGAATTTCGAGGTCGTGGGTCGCCAGCGCAAAACCTGCACCTAAATCTTCCAGCGAGGCGATGGCTTCCAGGCGTTTTTGTGCGTCGGTGGTCATCGCTTTTGGATGCGGCGTTAGCAGCCAGGCGTATGCCTGATGGTGTGAGCGTCCCACACGACCCCGTAGCTGATGCAATTGTGCTAAACCGAAGTGGTCAGCTCGTTCAATGATGATAGTGTTGGCAGTGGGAATGTCGATCCCGGTTTCGATAATGGTGGTACACACCAGCACGTTAAAACGCTGGTGGTGGAAATCGTTCATCACGCGTTCCAGCTCGCGCTCGCGCATTTGCCCGTGGCCGATACCAATGCGCGCTTCCGGCACCAGTTCCGCTAATCTGTCAGCGGTTTTCTGGATATTTTCGACGTCGTTAAAGAGATAATAAACTTGTCCCCCGCGCATAACTTCACGCAGGATAGCCTCGCGTACCACCAGGTTGTCATATTCGCGCACGAAGGTTTTGACCGCCAGACGACGAGCGGGCGGTGTGGCGATGATCGACAGATCGCGCATGCCGCTCATCGCCATGTTGAGCGTGCGTGGAATTGGCGTTGCTGTCAGAGTCAGAATATCCACATCCGCGCGCATTGCCTTGATACGCTCTTTGTGGCGAACGCCGAAACGGTGCTCTTCATCGACAATCAGCAGCCCCAGATCTTTTAGCTTCACATCCGCTTGCAGCAGTTTGTGAGTGCCGATGAGAATATCGATTTTACCTTCGGCAACCTGCTCCAGAATCTGCGCTTGCTCTTTGGCGCTACGGAAACGGGACAGCATCTCAATGCGTACCGGCCAATTGGCAAAACGGTCGCGGAAGTTGTCGAAGTGCTGCTGAGCGAGCAGGGTGGTCGGTACCAACACGGCAACCTGCTTGTGATTCTCTACGGCGAGGAAGGCGGCACGCATTGCGACTTCGGTTTTACCAAAGCCGACATCGCCACACACCAGGCGGTCCATGGCCAGCGGTTGACACATATCGCTGAGTACCGCGTTGATCGCCTGCGCCTGGTCGGGCGTGGTTTCAAACGGGAAGCTGTCGCAAAACAGCTGGTACTGTTCACGGTCATGCTTAAAGGCAAAGCCTTCTTTCGCTGCGCGCTGGGCATAAATATCCAGCAGCTCTGCCGCGACATCGCGGACTTTCTCAGCGGCTTTCTGTCGGGCGCGTGACCAGGCATCGCCGCCCAGTTTATGCAGCGGCGCATTCTCTTCCGCGCCGCCGGCGTAGCGGCTTATCAGATGCAGCGACGACACCGGCACATACAGTTTGGCGTCGTTGGCATAGGTGAGCATCAGGTATTCACCGGTGATGCCGCCCGCTTCCAGCGTGGTCATACCGGCATAGCGACCCACGCCGTGCTCCAGATGAACCACTGGCTGACCGGGATGCAGCTCCGCGAGGTTACGAATTAACGTATCCGGGTTGATGGTGCGACGAGAATCCTGGCGGCGACGCGCCACACGTTCACCGAGCAGATCGCTTTCACAAATCAGCGCCAGATTGCGTTTGCTATCGATGAAGCCGTGCTCGGCTGAGCCAATCATCAGATAACGACCGTTGTCTACGGCTTCGTCGAGTCGCAATATCCGCTTCGGCGCGACTTTGATGCGGGCGAGCAGTTCGCCTAGCGCTTCCCGGCGTCCTTCACTTTCCACCGAGAAAATTACCGGACCGGTAAAGCCTTCAAGGAATTTACGTAATGCATCTAACGGTGCTTTTTGCTGTGCCTGAACGGCGATATCCGGCAGCTTCTGGAACCCGAGGTTGGTATTCGCCGCTTTCTTCGGCAGACTCTCGGTTTTCAGCTGAACACGCGGCCAGCGTTTAAGTTCAGAAAACAGCTCATCAACCCGCAGCCACAGCGATTCCGGTGGCAGAAGCGGGCGCATCGGATCAACGCCGCGATTCTCAAAGCGTGACAGGGTATCGGCCTGGAAGCGTGCAGCGCTGGTCTCGATATCGCCAGTATTTACTAATAACGTATTGGCGGGGAAGTAACTGAACAGCGGCGGCAGCGGCTCGCTGAAAAACAGCGGCTGCCAGTATTCAATCCCCGTAGGTAACGTGCCTTTGCTGACCTGTTGATAAATATGCTCGGCGTCGCGTTTCACCTCAAACGTATCACGCCACTGACTACGGAACAGCTCAATGGCCGTTTTGTCAGTCGGGAATTCGTGTGCGGGCAGCAAATTAATGGCATCGACTTCTTCCAGCGTGCGCTGAGTGTCAGTATCAAACAGACGCAGGCTGTCGATTTCGTCATCAAAGAAATCCAGACGATAAGGCAATTCGCTGCCCATCGGGAACAGATCTAACAATGCGCCACGCGTGGCGTATTCGCCGTGTTCCATGACCTGATCAACATGGCGATAGCCAGCACTGTCCAGTTGTTCGCGCAGGGCGTCGCGCGAAAGCCGCTGGCCTTTTTTCATGACCAGCGCATGACCGTGCAGATAGCTGTGCGGACAGACACGCTGCATCAACGTATTTACCGGAACGATCAGTACGCCGCGCTGCATGGCGGGCAGTTGATACAGCGTGGAGAGCCGTGAGGAGATAATCTCCTGATGGGGAGAAAAGCTGTCATAGGGAAGCGTTTCCCAGTCGGGCAGGTTCATCACCATCTGGTCAGTAAACTGACGAATTTCATCATGCAGACGCAAAGCATTTTGCATGTCCGGCGCGATCAGCACCACTGGACCCGCGTGACGTTCGGCGATTTCGGCGACCAGCGTTGCGCAGGCGGCACCCGTAAGCTCACCCAACTGGCGCTGATCGGAAGCGCCCGTTGGGAGCGTGTAACGATGTTGTTCAGGCATTCGGTTGTCAGGATCTCATTTAGATATACATCTGATAAGCAATGTTCTTTATTATCCGTGATCGTTTCTCATAAGCAAATTGATTCGCCCCCGAATGGGGGCAAAAAGCGCGTAGGGGTTAGCGCGAGGCGAGCGATAAAGAGGGCGGGGAAAAGAGCAGATCGGCCACGGTTTTTTGTGAAATCTTACGCACCAGCAGGCCAAACAGGGTGCACAGCAGCAGACAGGCGAACGGATACACCAGTAGCAGGGCCAGCTCTACGTATGCAGGCCAGGCGGCATGATTGATTTTGGGGATAAGCGTTAAGCTGAACAGCTCAACCAGAATACGGTGTGTGGTGTAGATGGCAATGGTATTGGCGCCAATCACGCTTAACGGACTGGACGCGCGCATGCCAAAGTGGAGCTCGAACTGATAAAACAGCTTCATGATCAACACAATGGAAAGGAGAGAAAGCAATAGCGAGACATTTGCCAGCCACGCGACGACGGCGACGATTGTGCAACCCAGAACAATGACCGCATGACGGCGCAGGGGCACCTCCTTGATCCACGCCATCAACATTGCGCCAAACCATGCGCCGAGGCTATACCAGGGCAAATTGCGAATCACGCTGTTCATTCCCCACCACGGGGTCGGGAAAAAATTGATCGCCACGCTCAGCGCCACAACTAATGCTAACAACGGTATCGCCCAACGGCTGAAAATTTTACACAGAACAAAATAGACAATCAGCGCGTACAGATACCACAGGCTGGTGCTGGCGGTCAGCATCCCGTGGGTAAAACCCGCAATCGAATCCGCATAAGCGGCGTTGGCGGCATGGGTCAGATCGCGCTGCGGGGCGAGCCAGTTATTGAGCGCCACCAACGCCAGCCATTGCACCACACCCCAAAGCACCAGCACCCAGGCGATACTCCAGATCCGTTTATCCACGCAGGTTGTCCACGGGACGTTATCGATGTAGCGACGGATCAGATACCCCGAAATAAAGAAAAACACCGGCATGCGAAACGGTGCCAGGTACAAATTGAGGTAAATCCAGCATTTGCTCAACACCTCTGACAGTGGATGCTGAAAGGTGGTGAGGTGCGGGTAAAATGTGATCACTGAGTGGTAAATCACCACCAGGCAAATGCATAACCCCTTGATTTGATTAATCCATAGTTCTTTTTTATTCATTGAGACGGCGCATCCATATTGATTGCAATAGCCTGCCATCCTGCGCAACCTGCTGTGCGCTGTAATGCGTAACTGTCTGCATTTTGTTTTTTTAGGATAAAGGTCAGGGATCAGGGTTGAAGGGAAGAGGGACAACTTTAGCGGTTTGATTTATTTATACTTTTAAGAATAGTGCTGACGAACACTTACGGTTCAGTCATTTACCCATTCCGCTTTCGCTTATATACTCGTGACTTTGCTAACAGCAACCAGACGGATTTCATGTACCAACCTGTCGCTCTATTCATCGGCCTGCGTTATATGCGTGGGCGTGCAGCAGATCGCTTCGGTCGCTTCGTTTCCTGGCTCTCCACCATTGGCATTACTCTCGGGGTAATGGCGCTGGTTACGGTGTTGTCGGTGATGAACGGTTTCGAGCGCGAGCTGCAAAACAATATTCTTGGCCTGATGCCTCAGGCCGTCCTCTCGTCTGAACAGGGTTCCCTAAACCCGCAACAGCTGCCGGAAAAAGCGGTGGTGTTGAACGGCGTCAACCGCGTCGCACCGATAACCACGGGGGATGTGGTACTGCAAAGTGCGCGTAGCGTGGCAGTCGGCGTGATGCTGGGTATTGACCCGGCGCAAAAAGATCCATTAACGCCATATCTGGTCAATGTGAAGCAAACAGATCTGCAGCCGGGTAAGTATAATGTCATCCTCGGAGAGCAGCTTGCCGGGCAACTGGGTGTTAATCGTGGCGATCAAATTCGCGTGATGGTGCCCTCAGCCAGCCAGTTTACCCCGATGGGGCGTCTGCCGAGCCAGCGTCTGTTTACGGTAATTGGCACCTTCGCCGCCAACAGCGAAGTCGACGGCTACCAGATGCTGACCAACATCCAGGATGCGTCACGTTTGATGCGTTACCCGGTGGGCAATATTACCGGCTGGCGTCTGTGGCTGAACGAACCGTTAAAGGTTGATACGCTGAGCCAGCAAACGCTGCCGCAAGGCACCAAATGGCAGGACTGGCGCGAGCGCAAAGGGGAATTGTTCCAGGCCGTGCGTATGGAGAAAAACATGATGGGGCTGCTGCTTAGCCTGATCGTGGCGGTGGCGGCATTTAATATTATTACCTCGCTGGGTCTGATGGTAATGGAGAAGCAAGGGGAAGTGGCGATTCTACAAACGCAGGGGCTGACGCCGCGGCAGATAATGATGGTGTTTATGGTTCAGGGGGCCAGTGCCGGGATTATCGGCGCGCTGCTGGGCGCGGTGCTGGGCGCATTACTCGCCAGTCAACTGAACAACCTGATGCCAATTATCGGTGTGCTTCTGGATGGGGCTGCGCTGCCGGTCGCCATTGAACCGCTGCAGGTTATCGTCATTGCGCTGGTGGCGATGGCCATCGCGCTGCTGTCTACGCTTTATCCTTCCTGGCGCGCTGCCGCCACTCAACCCGCTGAGGCTTTACGTTATGAATAAGATCCTGTTGCAATGCGACAACCTGTGCAAACGCTATCAGGAAGGCACAGTGCAGACCGATGTACTGCACGATGTCAGTTTTTGCGTCGGTGAAGGTGAGATGATGGCGATTGTCGGCAGCTCCGGTTCCGGTAAGAGTACGTTGCTGCATCTGTTAGGCGGGCTGGATACGCCAACTTCCGGCGATGTCATTTTTAGCGGTCAGCCGATGAGCAAACTCTCGTCGGCGGCGAAAGCGGAACTGCGTAATCAGAAGCTGGGCTTCATTTATCAGTTCCACCATCTGCTGCCGGACTTTACCGCGCTGGAAAACGTGGCGATGCCGTTGCTGATCGGCAAGAAAAAACCGGCTGAAATCACCGAGCGCGCACGGGATATGCTGAAAGCAGTAGGGCTGGACCATCGTGCCAGCCATCGTCCGTCTGAACTGTCAGGCGGTGAACGCCAGCGCGTGGCCATCGCTCGTGCGCTGGTGAATAACCCGCGCCTGGTACTGGCGGATGAGCCAACGGGTAACCTTGATGCGCGTAACGCGGACAGCATTTTCGAGCTTCTGGGTGAGCTGAACCGCTCTCAGGGCACGGCATTTTTGGTGGTGACACACGATCTGCAACTGGCGAAGCGCATGAGCCGCCAGCTTGAAATGCGCGATGGTCGCCTGACGGCTGAACTGAGCCTGATGGGAGCTGAGTAATGGCTTCGCCTTTATCGTTATTGATTGGTCTGCGTTTTAGCCGTGGTCGGCGGCGCGGCGGCATGGTCTCGCTGATTTCCGTGATTTCCACCGTTGGCATTGCGTTGGGCGTCGCGGTGTTGATCGTCGGCTTAAGCGCCATGAACGGATTTGAGCGTGAGCTTAACAACCGTATTCTGGCCGTGGTGCCGCACGGTGAGATTGAAGCCGTGAATCAGCCGTGGAACAACTGGCAGGAAGCGCTCGACAAGGTACAGAAGGTACCAGGCATTGCTGCTGCGGCGCCTTATATTAACTTTACCGGGTTGGTGGAGAGTGGGGCGAACCTACGCGCAGTGCAGGTGAAGGGCGTTGATCCGCAGCAGGAGCAGCGTTTAAGCGCGCTACCCTCGTTTGTGCAAAACCACGCATGGGATAATTTCAAAGCGGGTGAGCAACAAATCATTATTGGTAAGGGAATTGCCGATGCGCTGAAGGTGAAGCAGGGCGACTGGGTATCGATTATGATCCCTAACGCCAGTGCGGATCATAAGTTACAGCAGCCTAAACGCGTGCGTTTGCACGTCACGGGGATCCTGCAACTGAGCGGTCAGCTCGATCACAGCTTTGCCATGATCCCAATGGAAGATGCGCAGCAATACCTGGATATGGGATCCAGCGTTTCCGGGATCGCGCTGAAAGTGAACGACGTGTTTAACGCCAATAAGCTGGTGCGAGACGCGGGTGAAGTCACCAATAACTATGTGTACATTAAGAGCTGGATCGGTACTTATGGTTATATGTATCGCGATATCCAGATGATCCGCGCCATTATGTATCTGGCGATGGTGCTGGTGATTGGCGTGGCCTGTTTTAATATCGTTTCCACGTTAGTGATGGCGGTAAAAGACAAAAGCGGCGATATTGCGGTATTAAGAACCCTTGGGGCTAAAGATGGCCTTATCCGTGCCATTTTTGTCTGGTACGGCCTGCTGGCGGGGCTGTTCGGTAGCCTGATAGGCGTCGTCATTGGGGTGGTTGTCTCGCTGCAACTGACGCCGATCATTAACGGGATTGAGGCGCTTATCGGCCATCAGTTCCTGTCCGGCGATATCTATTTCATTGACTTCCTGCCATCGGAATTACACTGGCTGGATGTGATTTACGTGCTGGTGACAGCACTCGTGCTGAGTCTTTTGGCAAGTTGGTATCCGGCGCGTCGCGCCAGCAATATTGATCCTGCGAGAGTACTTAGCGGCCAATAACAATATATACACGAAAGCATTCATGCGGCGGTAAGGCGGCAAACCGAAATCTCCATGAGCATAGATAACGATGTTACTGGAGGGTGAGGGCGCAGCCAACCCCAAGGCATCTTGAAGGATGACGTGTATCAAGGAGCGGTGATGTATTACGGATTTGACATCGGCGGGACCAAAATTGCGCTGGGCGTATTTGATAAGCAACGTCGTTTGCAATGGGAAACACGCGTCCCTACGCCTCGCGACAGCTATGACGCTTTCCTTGATGCGGTCTGCAATCTGGTGACGGAAGCGGACCAGCGGTTCGGCGTTAAAGGTTCGGTCGGCATCGGCATTCCTGGCATGCCGGAGACGGAAGACGGCACGCTGTATGCGGCCAACGTTCCTGCTGCCAGTGGTAAGCCACTCCGCGCCGATCTCAGCGCTCGCCTTGACCGCGATGTGCGTCTGGATAACGATGCTAACTGTTTTGCCCTCTCCGAAGCCTGGGATGACGAGTTCACCCAATATCCACTCGTGATGGGGTTGATCCTCGGCACCGGTGTTGGCGGCGGTCTGGTGCTTAACGGGAAATCCATCACCGGGCGCAGCTATATCACCGGCGAGTTTGGTCATATCCGTTTGCCAGTCGATGCGCTGACGTTGATGGGCTTTGATTTCCCATTGCGCCGCTGCGGGTGCGGTCAACTGGGATGCATCGAAAGCTATCTTTCCGGCGGTGGATTTGCGTGGTTGTATCAGCATTACTACCATCAATCGCTGGATGCCCGTGAAATTATCGCGCTGTGGGAGCAGGGTGATGAACAAGCACGTGCCCATGTTGAACGCTATCTGGATTTGCTGGCGGTGTGCCTTGGGAATATCCTGACTATCGTCGATCCTGATTTGGTGGTGATTGGCGGAGGCTTGTCGAATTTTACCGCTATTACGACGCAACTGGCGGACCGACTGCCACGTCATCTGCTGCCGGTTGCCCGGGTGCCGCGTATTGAGCAGGCGCGACACGGTGATGCGGGCGGGATGCGCGGAGCCGCTTTCCTACATCTTACCGATTAATACAAAGAGGTTGTTATGCTGTCGCGCCGGGGTCATCGGTTAAGCCGCTTTCGTAAAAATAAACGCCATATGCGCGATCGCCTGCGTCAACGAATCTTTTTCAGAGACAGAGTGGTGCCTGAATTGATGGAAAAACCAAGAGTGTTGGTACTGACGGGAGCGGGAATCTCCGCTGAGTCAGGAATTCGAACCTTTCGCGCGGCGGATGGTCTCTGGGAAGAACATCGGGTAGAGGACGTTGCGACTCCGGAAGGATTTAGTCGTAATCCGCAGCTGGTCCAGTCGTTTTATAACGCCCGTCGTCATCAGTTGCAACAATCAGAAATCCAGCCTAACGCGGCGCATATCGCGCTGGCAAAACTCGAAGCCGAGCTGGGTGACCGTTTTTTACTGGTGACGCAGAACATTGATAACCTGCATGAACGTGCGGGCAGCCAGAACGTAATCCATATGCACGGCGAACTGCTCAAGGTTCGCTGTTCGCAAAGCGGGCAGATTCTGGAGTGGACTGGCGATGTGACTGCGGAAGATAAATGCCATTGTTGCCAGTTTCCGGCGCCGCTGCGCCCGCACGTGGTGTGGTTTGGTGAAATGCCGCTGGGCATGGATGAAATTTATATGGCACTGGCAATGGCCGATGTGTTCATTGCGATTGGTACATCGGGCCATGTATACCCGGCAGCGGGGTTTGTGCATGAAGCTCGACTACATGGGGCGCATACGGTAGAGCTAAATCTCGAACCGAGCCAGGTAGGAAGCGAGTTTGAAGAGAAGTATTACGGTCCGGCAAGCCAGGTGGTGCCTGAGTTTGTTGAGAAATTATTGAAAGGACTGTGATTTTTTTGCCCGATACGCGCAGCGCCATCGGGCATTCCTTACAACGCTGAATTAACGTCCTGCTTTCAGCTTCTGATAATACTCTTCATAGATAGCGCTGGCGGAACCGACATCGTTCTGCCATTCCCCTTTGTTGATGGTTTCTGCATCAGGGTAGAGGGTTTTATCGTTCGCGACTTCAGGGCTTAACAGCTTACGTGCTGCCAGGTTTGGCGTCGGATAACCGATGGTTTCCGCAACTTCTTTCGCCACGTCCGGGCGCAGCAGGAAGTTAATCAGCTTCAGCGCACCTTCTTTATTTTTTGCGTTTGCTGGAATAGACAGGCTGTCCATCCAGAAAATCCCACCTTCTTTCGGCCATACCACTTCCAGCGGTGTACCTGCCTGACGCGCAACATACGCGGAGCCGTTCCACACCATCCCCAGATTGACTTCGCCTTCCATATACGGGTTGGCCGGGTTGTCAGAGTTAAATGCCGCGACGTTAGGCATCAGCTTCTTCAATTCGTTATAGGCGGCTTCAATCTCTTTAGGATCGGTGGTATTGCCGGAGTATCCCAGCTTGCGCAGCGCCATCTGGAACACTTCTCGCGCATCATCCGTTAACAGCAGGCTACCTTTGTACTCCGGTTTCCACAGATCGGCCCAGCTGGTTACTGTTTTCGGGTCGATGGCATCGCTATTGATGCCAATGGCCGTCGCACCCCAGATATACGGGATAGAGTAGTCATTGTTGGGGTCGAATGGCTTGTTGAGCATTTCCGGATCGAGGTTGTGGAAGTTGGTCAACGTCGACTTGTCGATCTTCTGGATCATGCCTTCTTTGCGCATTTTATCGACGTAATAGGTGGACGGAACCACCAGATCGTATGCGCCGTCTTTATAGGTTTTGAGCTTGGCGTACATGGTTTCGTTCGACTCGTAGGTCGAATAGATAACCTTAATGCCGGTCTCTTTGGTGAACTGCTCCAGCAGTCCAGGCGGGACATACTCGGTCCAGTTATAGAAATAGAGCGTGTTGTTGTCATTAGCGTGAGCGGCGCTCATGCCCAGTGCCAGAGCACCCGCCGCGAGCAGGTGGCGTGACCATTTTTTCATCATTTAACGTCCCCTGAATTAAGGGCCTTAGCGGCCCTTGGTTTTATCACGTGCAATAAGCTGGCTGGCAATCACCATAACCAGCGACAGAACCAACAAAATGGTCGCCAGCGCGTTCACCTCTGGTGATACGCCGACTTTTACCATTGAGTAGATTTTTAACGGCAAAATTTCATAACCAGGCCCGGTGACGAAGGACGACACGACGACATCATCCATCGACAACGTAAAGCTCAGCAACCAGCCGGCAGCCACTGCAGGCATTGCCAGAGGCAGTATAATCTTGCGCAGAATAGTCACTTCACTGGCGCCAAGATCTTTGGCGGCTTCAAGCATTCGTACATCAAAACCTTTCAGACGTGAGTAAACCGTCACCACCACAAAAGGTAGACAAAAAGTGATATGCGAGAACAGCAGTGACCAGAAACCCAGTTGAATGCCGATCAGCATAAACAGCACCAGCAAAGAAATCGCCATTACGATATCCGGCGACATCATCACCACGAACAGCATGCCGCTGACAAACGGTTTACCGCGAAAACGGTAGCGGTACAGTGCAACCGCTGTGAGTGAGCCGATCAGCGTGGCAAACGTGGCGGATAGCACCGCCATCGTCAGCGAGTGTTGCGCTGCCTGTAGCAGGCTGTCGTTGTTCATCAGCAGGCCGTACCATTTGGTGGTAAAACCCTGCCAGTTGATGCCAAAGCGCGAGCTGTTAAAGGAGTTCACAATCAAAATAATGATTGGAATATACAGATACGCGTAGATGGCGGTCATAAAACCGCCTCTGAGCAGCCGACCGATCATTCGCGTTTCACCTTCTTGTTCAGAAGGCGCGATGTTTTCAGAGTATTGAAAATAATCAACTTTTTCTCTTCTCCAAAATCTCTCCAAAACTTCCCGCCAAAACAGATAGCCAAAAAGAAGCAGCTATCACTAAGGCCGCGAATTTTACAACAATTTTTAGGATGATCGGGAAAAAAAGGCCATTTAAATGACCAGCTTTACTCATTGCTGACTGCGAGTGGCGGTATAGAAATCGGTTCAGGGAACAATTAGCGCAAGCTACCGCTGTGGTGGTAAAGGGGAGGTACTTGACTGCAAAGCCACGAAAGAGCATGGCGTCCCAGTGTTTGAAACCTGTGAACGCTGCAGGGAGCATGCTTAACGAAGGGTAACGAAATTGACGGGAATAGTGGTTTTTTGGATATCAATTTCCTGGCCCGGTGGTAACAAAAAACAGAAAACACCAGAACGGCGTTTTACGCTATCTACAGCGTAAATTTCTTGAATCACCCTGTTTTACGACACAAGAATTTACCTTTAATGACACCGTCAAAGAAACGGCCTTTAGATTGCACTGTGAGAAAAGAGTTATAGATGCTTTCAGGAACACCCACATACTGGAAAGTTGAAGAATTTACGAACCCAATCTCCAGTATCTTTTCTAATGGGTAGTAACCAATAAATTTTATTTTTGATGAAATCATTGCCTGTCGTTGCATTTTTTCTCCTTCAAATTTTTTAATTTTCCTTCTCTGATAATACACTGATATGAAACAAAAGGAGCATAGTTTTGTAAATGTTATGGCTGTTTCAGAATTTACTGGTTGGATGAAATGATTTTCTTTGTTGCTTTAATTTCCTGAACTGCGAAAAATAGCACGAAAATTCGTTGCTGGATTTTTACGGATTGAAACGGGATTTCCTTTAAGTGACTGATAAATATATTCTATTTTATTTTTCGTTATCCTAGGGACGACCGGCTGTATGTTATTGCTAGTGAACAGAACTCATTGATTATGCTGTCTCAGTTTCCATTTCTAAGATTTTGCGAAAAATTAAATGAAAAAATAACTTGCTATTGTTTGTGGGGTGTGTGATTAATGAGGGGTTGGTTAGGTACACAGACCCATTAAAGCGGTTTAGTAAAGCAGTTCTCATCTCAAGCATTATCCACAGATAATCCTTTCTTTTGAGCCTTCTTATCGTTACTAATTAGATTGTGTGCGAAGCCCTTTTCGCCGTAAGGCTACATAGAATTTAAGGAATTACCTGTGTCTAATAAAATGACTGGTTTAGTAAAATGGTTTAACGAGTCTAAAGGTTTTGGTTTTATTACCCCTGACAATGGTAGTAAAGATGTGTTTGTACACTTCTCTGCTATTCAGAGTGGTGGCTTTAAAACGCTGAATGAAGGCCAAAAAGTTGAGTTCAGCATTACTGCTGGTGCAAAAGGGCCGTCAGCTGAAAACGTTGTAGCTGCCTGATATTTTTCCTGATGTAAACTAATATACGATAGCGAAGACGGTGAATGCCTGAGTAGATATATTAGTTTTTCAGAAACTCAACATCTGTCGACATAAAGCTGAACAGATGTCTGAGTCTAATCATTGGGTGGAACAGTTGAAATGATTATTTTATGAATGTCATTTGTTGTTTTACCTCTGTTGTTTTTCTTGCACGCTTAAGTGCATTCGTAAAAGCTAACAACATCCCAAAAATCGCTGGTGCTATAATATAAAGAAAATTATATTATTTTAGATTCCTCATGTGAACTGATAAGAAATATTTATTTTTTATTGCTTTTAATAGTGAGTTGTA
This sequence comes from Citrobacter sp. Cb031, assembly GCF_030336725.1. Taxonomy (NCBI): domain Bacteria; kingdom Pseudomonadati; phylum Pseudomonadota; class Gammaproteobacteria; order Enterobacterales; family Enterobacteriaceae; genus Citrobacter; species Citrobacter sp. Cb031. The sequence goes on along the minus strand of NZ_JAOWDA010000034.1, from coordinate 1,043,744 downwards.
ACCTGATACTGAAAACCAAGAGAAACTATTAGTTAAATAGATCTTTTGGATATCACTGCGGTAGTGAGTGTTGTAGCAAATAAAGGCTAACATCATGACCGACCATATTTATTTTAAGTGCCCTTGTTGTCATGGGTCACAGTACAGAACTTCCCATTTTGATGTGACTGAGAAAAATCCCTTTGGTGCAAAGTGTATTTTTTGTAAATCCTCAATGATCACACCTGATAACTATGCGCCATATACTTCCAGTAAATCAAATGAACAGGTGTTGCGAAAGTAACATTTGGCTCTGACCTTCCAGTTAAGGCGGCAAGATTCATTATCATTGCCAGGCACTGGTTTAAGTCCAACAAGGGCCGTCAGTCTGCTACTATCTCATCGAATTGAGCGGGCGACTTTTGAACTTGCAGGAGACGAGGGTTTGATCCTCTATGGTTACACCATGAATAAAAACCTCGTTCTAACGGGGTTTTGTCATTTCAGGGTTATCCGTGCAACATACAAGTAAGCTGGGCAAAGAATTGTATTTTTTGTTTTGCTATTAACATCATGTCTGATGTGTAACGGTATTACTAATAACCATATAAAGGGCAACGCATTGAGAATCATACAAAACCATATTATGGCCCAGGAAATTGGTGAAACAGTTATCCAGCTACTTGAAAATGGAAAAAGGGTTACGACAGGGAATATCATTGATTTGATCGAACGGAAAAGTCATGCCTTGCACGGTCAAAAGGCCGATGAGATAAGAGAAATATTGATATTTATCAGGAAAAAATCTGTTCTGTAAACGAGTTATAAATCACCTACGGTGCTCACGGATTATGGTTTCTCAATCAAAGACCTACTGAGAGGCATCCAGCCTGGTAGTGCAAAACTCTTCTTTTCTGGCCCACACAATAGAATGGGCCTTTTTCATTACTAAAAGATAGGTTGTGATATCTGGACGGTGTGAGGCAATAATGATTACATATTTGTCGATTGACATTGAAATTAATTATTTTCTGTAAGCGCTTTTGTGATTAGGGTTGATAGTGCTTCAAGTTGGATAGCAAGTTGAATGCTCAACCAGACATATCCGTGAACGGCGCTTTCAATGATTTCCTCGCCCTCATTGGCGAGTAAAAGACAATGCAACTCTTTAGTAATTTCGAGAAGATGCTCGCTATTTGATGCTATCGGCGTTGGGTTTCCTTCATGCAAGGCATGTGCGAGGGTGTTGAGGGTGCTACGGGTCATTTGTTCCATATCTGACAGCGTGTGAGTATTCAATATGAGAAATCGACTGCCACGAGATGCCCAGTGGGCATTTATCTGAAATTTTTGCGCTGCTATCATATCGCGGGTTATCGATTGAATATCTTCAAGTAGACTCTTCGCAATCTTTGTTTCTTTATTTACTGGTGTAATAAGGCTGCGCATTTTTACTACATTATTCAGCGCTCGCGTTTGAAGTTTGGCCATTCTCGGGGGCGCAAGAACGTTTCGGGAGACTCCCGCAGTTGTTATTTTTAGATAATCAGAAAGAAAGTCAGCAAGTTGTATACGCCAGTTAATGAATGCTCTTTGGGGAAAAATGCTGGTAAACAACATCGCCAGAATGCATCCTATAATAATGTTGGTGCTTCGCCACAATGCTGTTTGTAAGTCTCCTGCAGGAGCGCTGCTGACAACCGCTAGCGTGATACCAATCAATAATGCGGCATAGGGACGTTTACTCATGGCCAGAAAACCACAAAGGAAAGCTGCGCATCCACACCACAGCATCATCATAGTGAGAGAGTACATTTCAATGTGTAATGCGATGATCCCCAAAATCGCACCCCCTACAGTTCCCGCCATACGTTCAAGTGCCCTGGGTATCACATTGCCCATGTAACTAATTGGTCCCATGACCACAACCAGTGTAATCAGGGGCCAGGAGTGGTCTGGTAAATTCAACATTCTTATCAGTAAGAAAGTTATAACAAATGCTAAAGCAATACGGATCCCATGAACTACACGATAGTTGCGGTAGATCTTAAGTTCTAAAGGACTTATCGGTTTATTCCGTTCAATGGAAAAAATATTGTTTTTCATTGGTTAAAATCTTTAACATAGACAGAATTATAAAGAATGTTCAGATATACACTGAAAAAATAATCTCGTCTTACTTTTTTAACTTATAAAAAAGGAGGGCGATGCCTGACATAGGTTATTGTTAATCAATTGCTAATGCAGTAGAGAAAGAAGACGTAATTTTTAATACCCACATTATCGTTGGATTTGCCATTATGGTGGTAAGCGGTTCTACACATATTGAGTGGCCCATGACTTAAATTCAACATGTTGACTTTGACAGATATTAAAAAGTTGTGGACTTCCAAAATACTGGTTAGCATGTTTAAAACGTTTTCTTTTTCAGGTTGTTATAAGGCTAAGCAAAACAGGTCAGATGGTTTCTGTGCACGGCTTTATATCAGCAACGGTATCATTATATTTATAACATATACACTTTGATGAGCTAAGGCCCGGACCAAAGCTCATGAGATATAAGTTCTGGTTACATTAGATGGAAGCAGTACACAACCTATTCATGTGTTATCGAAAAGCAACTACGTAAACAGAAAGTGCAAGTGCGAGAAATATCCAGTATTGAGAATGGTAATGGAAAAGTTTGAGCATAAATATCCTCCACAGATTCGGTTCCTAATTAATGGCAGATTTAAATGTCAACAACAAACAAAAAAGCATGGGTATTGATTGTTTGATTGTTTCATATTGTTTCAGTGGTGCTCTATGACGGTGCGTTTGCACCAACAATAAGATTCTTGCATTGTTATGGTGAGCTTAGTGTCAGCCGGGCATTAAGACACGATCAATCTACTGATAAATATAACCCAGACAGCCATATGCGGCTTTTTCTATCCTGTCTGTCACTCTTTGCCAGCTGCACACCGATGCAACAAAGCTTGCCCGCCGCCTGAATGCCGCAAAGCACACTGGAAATCTTGCCGTTCCTGCCAAAAGCAAAACAGCTGGAGCTGACGTTGTAATCCTCTCTGACATGCTCGGAAATTTCGTGGTAGACGCTAAATATTATGCTGAGATGGAGGAAATACGACTCTTCCGTGAGTCAAAATCCCTGAAAACTTAGGGTGATAGATAAAGGTCTTAAGCAGCATGACATAATTTTCGATTTAAGCTATTTAAATTCATTTTTGTGATAAGAATCATGTGCGATTTCCCTATAAAACTAAATCTTGCTATGTTTGGTTAATCATGCGTTAATGAATTCTTGGTTTGTAACGAATTTATCTAAAGCAAGTGCTGTAATAATTTTATTTCTTGTTCCTGTTGAGACTTCCTTGCTGGCTTTTCTCTCTGATGATTTTTTCGGACCATTCTGCCCAAGGGCTTACTCAAGAAAGGTAATAATTATGTCTAATAAAATGACTGGCTTAGTTAAATGGTTCAATCCTGAAAAAGGTTTTGGGTTTATCACCCCTAAAGATGGCAGTAAAGATGTGTTTGTACACTTTTCTGCTATCCAGAGTAATGATTTCAAGACGCTGAATGAGAATCAGGAAGTTGAGTTTAGTGTTGAACAGGGACCTAAAGGCCCCTCAGCAGTTAATGTCGTGGTTGTATAAGGTAACTGTTATTACACATCATATTCACTTCAGATGCCCGTGTTGCCACGGATCTCAGTACAGAACGTCGAGCTTTGATGTTACTGAAAAAAATCCTTTCGGAGCAAAATGTATTTTTTGCAAATCGATAATGATTACATTTGACAATGTTGCGCTATACATTCGTTCTGGTCAGACTTCGTTAGATTTTAGAAAATAAAGTTCAGGTTCCTTATGGAGCCTTTTTTGTATGCTAAACCGTTCATCTTTGTACGAACCATCACGGTATCATTATGAAAAAAGTAATCGTTTTTTTTAACTCAGAACCGGCAGTTGTTGTATCCGTAATGAAGGGAATTACTTCGATAATGCGTGAGTTTCCCAATGGGGAAAAAGCACACCTGTCCGTGATGTCAGCAGGATTTCCATCTCTGACAGGAGACCATAAAATAGTTTATGTTGCCTCTGATCGCGATGTCAGTTCCGAAGAGATTCTCGAGGCAGCATCGAAGCTTTTGAAGTGACATCTGATTGTTTCTTTACCGACCGAGATAGTAGTCCAGTGGTTTGCAGATTTTTTGCGCTTTTCTTGTATGAAGATTGGACTGCAACCTCTTGATTATTGAGTCTTTCCATTCTATCTTTTAAACATGTCAGCGCTGTTATAAGTGCTCCACGGGGAATGTTACATACTTGGCGTTGATACGTTAGAGATCAAGAGAGGTAAATAATGAACGTCGAAGAGTTAAAAACAAAAACTGAAGCGGATATTTCTGAATTCATTACAAAAAAAATTGTTGAACTCAAAAAAAAGACAGGAAAAGAAGTTTCCGACATCCAGTTTACTGCTCGTGAAAAAATGACTGGGCTTGAAAGCTATGATATTAAAATTACATTGATCTAATCGTTAAAAACCCAGCTTGAATGAAAAGCATTATCTTAAAAGGTAATGCTTTTTTATTGCTGTCAAAAAATTTGGATGTTGTCAAAACCTTCATTTTTAATCATAGAGACAAGTCCTGACTTTTTAATGGGGCCTGTCCGATGCCAGCCCGCGCTATCGGGCTACTGCTGGCTCAGGGCAGGGAATGCACTTGTCGGAAATTTCGTGGTCAGTGTGTATCACATTGAGGGGAGTGGGATGACGTAGTAGCCTGCGAATGGGTTAATTATCATTTCGGTCGGGATTGTTAGATAACCCAACTCCTACTTTTACCGCAGCAAACAACATAATGCACAGAGCGGTAATGACGGTAAATACCAATGAAAGGCTGGTAATCATAAATTTTCTTCATTTCAGATGGATTTGATTATTAGACTAAGGCATAAAGGAAAAGTTCAAGGTAAATATCATAATATTTTCCGGAAAAAATATCGAAGCGGGTGATTGTATACCAGAGCGGGCTGCAGGGAGCCGTATCCAAGAGTGGCGGATCAACGGTCTCAACGGCCCCTGTGGCTGCAAATATCTATCTTGGCAAACGTCGTCATCTACCCTGTGATATCCCCCTTTTGGATAAAAAATAGGAAGATAAATTAAATGGTTAAATTTTATCCAAACGTGGTACAGTGAATCTCATTCATCGAAAGGGTAATCATCATGTCTCTCATCGATTACGCAATGAAGTACCTCGGTGGCGTATCGACGACTACTGTCATCTGCCCGGCCTGCGGCTTACGTTCATCCCAATCTATTTCTAAAATTCGCCTTAAGCAGACAATGCTGTGCCCTGGCTGTAAAACACTGTTTGTTTCACCACGATAACCCTGACACTTAGTTGCACCTAAACCCGGTGTTCTATACTTAAGTCAAATCCCGGCAGCTGTTAAATCCCTGATGCCTTACGCCCATCCTGAGAGAACGTTTCTGAACTGATTTCGCAACTGCTCCTGCATGCTAACTCTGCATCAGAGCAATGCTATGAAAATGAACCCCAGGGCGTGGTTTAACCGCTCCCATATTCCGATGAATGCTACCGAAAGCGTAACGTTTTCGGCGAACGATCCTGCCGGTGAAAGCACTCTGCAGTCAGAACTCTTTTCGACCGCCCAGATGGAACGCTACGGTCAGAAGCTCGCACGGACCCATAAATTATCGCCGGATAAACATCCTTATTATCTTCTAAAAAGACTCGGCGAGAATGAGGCCATCATTACCCAAAGCTGTTATGAGCTTAACGCGGGTAAAAAGACCAGCATCATGCCTGCCGGGGAGTGGTTGCTGGACAATTATTATCTGATTGAGGAACAAATCCGCACTGTCCGCCAGCACTTGCCGAAAAGCTTTGGTAAAGGTCTCCCGTCGCTGATGTCGCCGCTGAATTGCCCACGAATTTACAATATTGCATCAGAGGCCATTGCTCACGGTGACGGGCGCTGGGATGCTGCCAGCCTGACCAGCTATCTCACCGCCTATCAACAGGTGACCCCGCTGACATTAGGTGAAGTCTGGGCGTTACCGGGAATGCTGCGCCTGGCGCTGATTGAAAATCTTCGTCGTATCAGTATCGAAGTGATCAAAGCGCAGCAGGACAGAACGCTGGCTGATATGTGGATAACAAAGATTTTCGGATGTGCAGAGAATGCCCCTGGCGATTTAATCATGGTGGTTGCCGATATGGCACGCTCCCGACCTACGTTAACCAGTGCGTTTGTCGCAGAGCTGGTGCGGCGCCTGCAGGGGCATGGCAATGCGCTGTCGTTACCTCTGACCTGGGTTGATCAGTGCCTTCGGGAACAGGGGATCACCACCGACGTTCTCATACATAATTTCAATCAACAGCTTGCCGCCAGCCAGCTATCTGTCAGTAACAGTATCGCGGGTCTGCGATTACTGAGTGAAACGGATTGGGCTGATTTCGCCGAAACGATAAGTGTCGTCGAACAGGCATTACGCAATGATCCTGCCGGTATCTATCCTCGGATGCACTTCAATACCCGGGATCATTACCGGCACGTTGTTGAGGTCCTGGCCAGAGACAGTGGTCTCAGCGAGCCTGAAGTTGCTGACAGGGTGCTGACGCTTTCAGGAAACAGTGCTCCGGATACACTGGAACATCATGTTGGTTATTATCTCGCAGGCGAAGGTCGGCAGGCGCTGGAAATTCATCTGTTAGCAGACACCTCAAGGCTCATGCGCTTGCGGCACAGTTTCAACAGAATAACCCTGCTGTCATGGCTTGGAAGCCTGGCGTTGTTGACAACCGCAATGACCGCGGCAATTTTGCACGAAACAGCCATGCAGGGCGCAGACTGGCTGTTAATCGCGGTGATATTCCCTCTGATTATCGCTGTAACTCAGTTGATGAGCGATTTACTCAGTGACGCCACCACCCGTTTTCGCGTTCCTCGCCCCTTGCCGCGGATGGATTTCTCAACCGGCATTCCCCCTGACAGCGCCACCCTGTTAGTCATCCCCTGCATGCTGACCAGCCACGCAAGTTTCAGCCAACTCCTCACCAGTCTTGAAGTCTGCTGGCTGGGGAATGAAAACGAAAATCTCAGGTTTGCGCTGCTCACTGATTTCGCTGATTCTGCAAATGAACCCTCGCCGGAAAGCCAGATGCTGCTCAGACAGGCGATCGCCGATACGCAGGCGCTGAATCGCCGCTATCCCTCCAGCCGCCCACGTTTTTACCTGCTACACCGCCAGCCTGAATGGAACCCCGCGGAAGGAACGTGGATGGGCTATGAACGCAAGCGGGGAAAACTGGCGTTACTGAACAGCTGGTTGCGCCATCCGGGGACACAATTCGTCAGCGTTGCAGACATGCCTGCTAACCTTTTACCGGGCCAAATTAAATACGTCATTACCCTGGACAGTGATACGGTGCTGCCGCGCGATACGGCGCACAAACTGGTCGCGACGATGGCGCATCCGCTGAATACGCCAGAGTATGATCCGGTACGCCAGAGGGTTATCAAAGGATTTGGCATTTTACAACCCGGCCTTGCGGAGGAGATACCACGCAACGGTCAGGGACGTTACGCCGCCATGCGCAGCAGCATACCGGGCAATAATCCCTATTCGATGATGTCTTCGGATATCTATCAGGATCTTTTTGGGGAAGGATCGTTCGTGGGCAAAGGGATTTACGATGTTGACATTTTTATGCAGGCCACGGCCAACACCTGCCCGGAAAACCTGGTTCTCAGCCATGATCTACTCGAAGGATGCTATGCACGTTCGGGTCTGCTCAGTGAGGTGTTACTCTATGAACAGTACCCGAATAATTATCTGTCGGATGTTGCACGCCGTTCACGCTGGATCCGGGGTGACTGGCAACTGCTTAACTGGCTGAAACCACGTGTCAGAAGAGCCGATGGAACCCGGACCAGGAATCCGCTGACCGCGCTTTCTTACTGGAAATTACTCGATAATCTGCGTCGCAGTCTGGTCGCCCCCTCATTACTGGTATTGCTGTTCTTCACCCTGCTTGGGGTACCTAATCCGGTTTACTGGCTGGGCGTACTGTCGCTGATATGGCTGTTGCCAACCATCCTCTGCATCACCCATGACCTGCTGCATAAACCTCTGCGTCGCCGCCTGAAGCCGCATCTGTTACTGGTAGGGGCGGGCGCGCTGAAGCGTTTGTCAGGTATCGGCCTTAATTTTGCGATACTGCCGCATGAAGCCGGATATTCGCTAAAAGCGATCGCCGTGACGTTATGGCGATTGGGGATCAGTAGGCGTCACCTCAGCCAGTGGGTCAGCCACAGCCAGGACAGCAATCAGGCCGGACCCACTGTCGCGCGTTTTTATCAGGCGATGTGGCTGAATGTTGCATGTGGTGTGATGCTGATAATACTGACCGGACAATTTGCTCCGCAACTGCTGGGGATTGCGTTGCCGATCGGTTTGTTATGGTGTGTGGCACCGCTGCTGATGAGCTGGCTGAGTCGTCAGCCTGCGCGTAAGGTGTTTTCGCCCAATCCGGAACAAAAACAGCTGTTGCGCCAGACAAGCCGTGAAATCTGGGCGTTTTTTGAAACCTTTGCCACAGAAAAAGAGAACTGGCTTCCGCCTGATAATTACCAGGAAATACCGCAGCCGACGGTGGCCCATCGAACTTCTCCTACCAATATTGGCCTTTCCCTCATGGCTAACCTGACGGCATGGGACTTTGGCTACCTGCCCGGCGGGGAAGTGCTCCGGCGCGTGTCGCTCACGCTCGACACAATGGATAAAATGGAGCACTACCGAGGCCATCTCTACAACTGGTATGACACTCGTACGCTGGCCCCCCTCAGCCCACGCTATATCTCAAGCGTTGACAGCGGCAACATGGCAGGGCATTTGTTGACACTGCGTGCAGGGCTGTCAGCCATGCGTCATCAGCCAGTTTTAAACCGCCAACAGATACTGGCAGGGCTGAACGATACGCTGGATATTCTGGAAAAACAGTGGGGTCAGAACCCGCCTGACAGCTTGCGGTTGCTGCGAAAACACTGCCTGAGCGCGGTGTCGCTCTCTCCGCAGACATTTTTCAGCGAGCTGAAAAATATGCGCACCCAGTGCAATCACCTGAACACGTTATGCCATCAGGGATCTCCTCTTCAGATGCGTTGGGCAGGACATCTGGAGCATCAACTGGTTCAGCTTTGCCATGAGTGGTCGCTACTGCTTGGCTGGTTACCTGCATCCTGGAACGAACAGACGCTGCCGACTTTGTGCGAGCTTGCCCGCGCAACATTTACTGGTGTAGGAACCCCCCCGGCGTCAGCGACGGAGCAGGCCCGGATGCGACTCAATATTATCACTGAACTTGAACAACGGCTGGATGAGCATGCCCGGATGGATTTCGCCTTTCTGTACAGCGAAGCAACCAGTCTGCTCAGTGTTGGCTATAACTGTGACACGAATATGCCTGACAAGAGCCACTACGATCTTCTGCCGTCTGAAATCCGCCTGACCAGCTTTCTTGCCATTGCCACTAATCAACTGCCTCTTAAAAGCTGGTACGCGCTTGGGCGACTGTTCACCACCATTGACAATGAAACCGCCCTGATGTCATGGAGCGGGTCAATGTTTGAATACCTGATGCCGAATCTGGTAATGCCCACCTGGCCAGGCAGCCTGCTCGATGAAATGAGTCAGTCGGCGGTAATGCGCCAGATTCATTGGGGGAAAGAACGCGGAGTACCGTGGGGCGTTTCAGAGTCTGGTTATCATGCTTTTGATGTTCAGCATAATTATCAATATCAGGCATTTGGTGTGCCGGGTCTCGGCCTGCGCAGGGGGCTTGCCGATGACATGGTAGTCGCCCCTTACGCCACACTGCTGGCGTTGATGGTCTCCCCACAGAAAGCCTGTGAGAACCTGTTCAGGCTGCAAAAAAATGGCGCACATGGTGAATACGGTTTTTATGAAGCGCTGGACTATACTCCCTCACGCCTCGCAACCGGTCAGCTCTATGCGGTGGTTCAGTCCTGGATGACGCATCACCAGGGCATGGCGTTTCAGGCGCTGGCTCATGTGCTACTTGACGCCCCGATGACTGAACGCTTCATGTCCAGTACGGTCTTCCGCTCAGCGAGCCTGCTGTTACAGGAACGCGTGCCGGATGCAGTTGATCTGTACAGTCCGCGCCGTCATTTTGAATCTCATGAGGGCAGGGTCAAACCCGTTCGCTATGAACCCCGTATTTTCTATGGCGTGGACACGCCGGCCCCGGATATTCAACTGCTGTCCAACAACCATTATCATCTGATGTTGACCACGGGCGGCGGCGGCTATAGTCGCTGGAATAATATTGCGCTTACGCGCTGGCGCAGTGATACCACCCGCGATAACTGGGGAGCATTTTGCTATATCCGCGATATACAGACGGGGAATGTGTCGAGCAATACATGGCAACCGACAGCCCACACCAGCGGGCATGACGAGGAAGTGATATTCACCGATGCGAGTGCTGAATTCAGACGCTCTTTCGATGGGCTCAGCGTCAAAACTCAGGTTGTGATCTCCCCGGAGGATGATATTGAGTTGCGACGGCTCACACTGATTCATCGTGGTCGCCAGCCCCGCTCTCTGGAACTGACAACCTATGCCGAAGTAGTACTGGCGCCTGAAGCCAGCGATCTGGCACACCCGGCATTTAGCAATCTGTTTATTCAGACGGAACTGGATCCTGAGCGTGACGCTATTCTTTGCCACCGGCGCCCGCGTTCTCCGGGTGAAGCGAGTCCCTGCCTGTTTCACATGATGGTGGTGCATGGCGATAACCGTCATAACGTTTCGTTTGAAACAGACAGGGCAAAATTTCTTGGTCGTGGCAGAAACCCTGCGGATGCCCAGGCAATAAAGGCAGGCGGGGCGCTCAGCAACACGTCGGGGTCAGTGCTGGATCCGATCCTGGCAATACGCCACACCATCACTCTGCAGCCGGGGCAGCCGGTCACGATTGATATCATTTATGGCATCAGCGAGACCCGCCAGCAGAGCCTGGCGTTGCTGGAAAAATACCGCGATTACCCTATCGCTGATCGCGTCTTTGAACTGGCCTGGTCTCACAGTCTGGTGGTGTTACGCCAGATGAACGCCAGTGAAGATGATGCCACTTTGTTTAATCGTCTTGCCAGCGCGGTGCTTTACCCTGTCCAGGAGCTGCGCGCCGAAGGCCAGGCGATCAGCCGCAACCGGCGTGGTCAGTCCGGTCTGTGGGGCTGGGCAATTTCAGGCGATCTGCCGATAGTGCTTCTCAGTATTACCAGCGAGGAAAGTATTGCCTCAGTGACCACACTGATTCAGGCGCACCGTTACTGGAGACAGAAAGGGCTGGATGTTGATTTGGTTATCCTGAATAACAGTCCCGGCGGCTACCAGCAGGGCTTACAAAATCAGATTATGGACTTAATTTATGCCGGGTCTGAAGCCAGTCTGCTGGACAAAACGGGCGGTATTTTTGTTCGTAATGGCGAGCATCTCTCTGCTGAGGATAAGTTGCTTTTGATGAGCGTGGCCTGTCTTTATCTTGATGACCGCACAGGCAGTATCAATGAGCAGCTTAATCAGCGTACTCACACCCTTAAACCTCAGGCCAGAGCACTCATTCCACGAGCTGTGCGCGAGCGTAATCAACATACGGACTGGAGCCCCGATATCAGTCAGTTATGCCATTTCAATGGGTACGGTGGATTTTCTCAGGATGGTCGGGAATATCAGATTGTCCTGCGCGAAGATGCGCAGACACCGGCTCCCTGGTCAAACGTACTGGCAAATGCCCGTTTTGGCACTGTGATTTCAGAGGCGGGACAGGCCTACTCCTGGTACGAGAATGCACATGAATACCGGTTGACACCGTGGGAGAACGATCCGGTGAGCGATCGCAGCGGCGAGGCGTTTTATCTGCGCGATGAAGAGAGTGGTGAGTGTTGGTCACCGACGGCTTTACCTGTTCGCGGACATGGTGATTACCTGACCCGCCATGGTTTTGGTTACAGCGTGTTTGCCCATCGAGAGAGTGGTATAGACAGCGAGCTGACGGTTCTGGTTGCCGAAGAGGCGCCGGTTAAATTGGCGCTCCTGACGCTCAGTAACTCTTCGGGTCGGACACGCAAACTTTCCGTCACCGGCTATGTGGAGTGGACGCTCGGAGGAACACGAACTCGCTCAGCCCCTCACATTGTGACTCATGCGGCCAGACCGCCTGGCGGCTGCGGAGTGCTGGCGAACAATTTTTATGGTGATAACGGTAGCGGTCGTACTGCCTTTTTTGCCGTCAGCGGTAATGACTGTTCGTTGACCGGGGACCGCCGGGAGTTTATCGGTCGTAATGGTTCTCTGCACGCCCCGTCGGTCATGAAGCTACGCAGGCTTTCAGGTAAAACGGGCGCCGGTCTGGATCCCTGCGGGGCAGTACAATCGGCGGTTACCTTAATTGATGGGGATCAGAGGACGTTTATTTTTATCCTCGGCGCAGAGGAGAATCATATTCGAGCTCAGGAGACGCTTGCCCGTTATCTGAATGAGGAGACGGTCCGCGAGGAGCTGAACCGGGTTCACAACCACTGGCACAATGTGCTCGATAAAATCGTGGTTAACACCCCCGACACATCGGTAAATTTACTGGTGAATGGCTGGTTATTGTACCAGACGGTAGCCTGTCGCCTGATGGCTCGCAGCGGTTACTACCAGTCCGGCGGCGCATTTGGTTTTCGCGATCAACTGCAGGATACGCTGGCGCTGAGTCATGCTGATCCGAACCGGATGAGAGAACAGATAATCCTGTGTGCATCACGGCAATTTATTGAGGGTGATGTACAGCACTGGTGGCACCCGCCACACGGCAACGGGGTGCGCACGCGCTGTTCCGATGACTATCTGTGGCTTCCGCTTGCCGTTTGCCACTATGTTGAAACGACGGGGGATATGGATGTACTGGAAACACGTATTCCTTATCTGGAGGGACGTCCGCTTCAGCCTGGTGAAGAGTCTGCCTATGATACGCCGGTGATCAGCGGTACCGAAGAGACTCTCTGGTTACACTGCGTCAAAGCCATTAAGTATGGACAACAGTTCGGGGAGCATGGTCTGCCGCTGATGGGGGCGGGTGACTGGAATGACGGCATGAACCGGGTGGGGATCGACGGCAAGGGTGAAAGCGTCTGGCTGGGCTTCTTTCTGTTCGACATTTTGCAGCGGTTTGCGGCGCTGGCTGATCGCAGGCTGGATGAAAGTGTCGCCTCAATGTGCCGTTCACAGGCTGTGCGCTTGCAAAGTAATCTCGAAGCCCACGCCTGGGATGGGGAATGGTACCGGCGTGGATATTTTGACGATGGTACTCCCCTGGGGTCGAAAGCCTCACAGGACTGCCGGATTGATGCGATTGCCCAGAGCTGGTCAGTATTGTCCGGGGCCGCTAGCCCGGGACGGTGCGCAAAGGCCATGCAGGCGCTGGACAAACACCTTGTGGATAGCGAGGGGGGACTGATAAAACTATTAACGCCGCCTTTCGATGGGCACGGTCCAAATCCGGGTTACATACAGGGCTACCTGCCTGGTGTGCGGGAAAACGGAGGGCAGTATACACATGGCGCTATCTGGGCTGTGATGGCATTTGCCCGAATGGGGAATGCCGAACGTGCCTGGCAACTCTGGTCCATGCTCAGCCCGATAAATCATACTCTGAATGCGAACTCAGTCGGGATTTATAAAGCCGAGCCTTATGTCATGAGCGCTGATGTCTACAGCGTAGCTCCCCATATCGGACGTGCCGGATGGAGCTGGTATACCGGTTCATCAGGCTGGGCCTGGCGTTTACTTACCGAGGAATTACTGGGGATAAAACGTTCCGGTGCTGACCTTACGGTTCATGCCCGGTTGCCGGATGGGTGGCCGTCTTTTTCTATGACTTATCAATATGGCGAAAGCCATTATCAGATTAGTGTCTCACGCGGCGATGGAGAATATCGCGTTACACTGGATGGTGTTCTCCTCCCTGATGACAGAATACCGCTGCGGGATGATGGACAAAACCATACGGTTGAGATTATTCAGAACTGACACTGAGTCCGGACGCGCATTAACGTCTGCCGTTAATGCGCTGATTATCCCTGAGAACCTCAATTGCTGTCTGCATGGCGATTTTGTCATCTCGTTTTTTTTGCTTGTCCTGCATGACCTGAAGGTATTCCAGCAAAGTTCGGGTATTAATAGGTCGGCCCTGTTTGCCCACTGCCAGCACGGCTTCGCCAAGAATAATTTTCACTGGTGGCAACTGGGCCGGGTACCAGTCAAGGGTGTCTTCTGATTTCATGATAAATTTCTCACGGAAGGGTATTATATCATAAATCAGACGTTTAATTTTCAATATCTGATATCCTGATTTAATCATAAATTAACATAACTTAAGCCAGTTATTTTTATATTAAGGCGTATAATAATTACTGTGTTCCTCAGAGAATTATTTATGTCTTATACAAAAGGACTCAGGCACTTTAAAGAAAGACCGGTGCATGTTGCCTGCCCGGTATGCGCATACAGAGCCGATCAGAAAACAGGTAAACTAAGAAAAGATGCGGTTCTGGAGTGCCCTGCCTGCGGGCTGTTGTTCAGACCATCAGAATGCTGGTGTATCGGCGGCTGATCGGCTTCTGCTACCTAACGTGAGTGATGTTGGGAAATGACAATATTGCTCCTGTACTGTAGTTTGAGAGGATATGATGATGAAATCTAAAAAATCTATTTTTATTGAAGGACATATCCTTTCGAACAGCTGTCATGGGCAGGTTGGCCAATCTTTCTGTATCCACAGGGCCAGGTTTAATAATGGTAAATATGCGATTATCCGGGAAGCATCCGGAATATGTTTCAAGCCTGGCGAAATTATTCAACGAAACGATTGCGAGTGGTTTTATAACCTTACCAAAATTCGCCTTCTCTCATTTGAGTACCTTGAAGATGATGAATCCAGAAGACAATTTCTTGAATATCGATAATAAATTCATGCGTATCATGACGGCATAATATTGCGGGTTTACAATTCCTTTCTGATTTTACAAATCTTATCCCCGTTCGTGACCTGGCATGCAGTTTACTTGAGGGTAAACTGCATGCCATGATCATTTTAACTTATTGAGTAATAGCGGTTAACTATCAATGTCGCTAACCTTCTTGTTCAGCAAGCGGGAGGCGCGCCAGTAGATCAGCAGCATCAGACCCATGACGATGGTCAGCGTAATGCTGGTGGCAGCACCGAACGGCCAATCGCGGATGTTCAGGAACTGAACTTTAATCACGTTGCCAATCAGCAGGTTTTTCGCCCCGCCCATTAAATCGGAAACGTAAAACAGCCCCATTGCGGGCAGCATAACCAGCAGGCATCCGGCGATAATTCCCGGCATCGTTAACGGAATAATGATGCGGGTGAAGGTCTGAAGTTTACTGGCGCCCAAATCGCGCGCGGCTTCCAGTAGCGGTTTATCGAGCTTTTCAATGCTGGAATAGAGCGGCATCACCATAAACGGCAGCAGGATGTACACCAGGCCGATAATCACCGCGCTGGGGGTAAACATGATGCGAATGGGGGTATCGATCACGCCGAGCCACAACAGAAATTCGTTGAGGTAGCCCTTGGTACTGAGGAATATTTTGAGTCCGTAGATGCGAATAAGCGAGTTGGTCCAGAACGGAACAATCAGCAGGAACAGCAGCAATGGACGCACTTTTTCCGGCAGTTTCACCAAAAACCAGGCAAACGGATAGCCGAGCACCAGACAGGCGAGCGTGGCAATCAGCGCCATATTGAGGGAGTGAACCAGTACCTCAAAATAGAGCGGATCGAGCAGGCGTGTATAGTTTTCCAGCGTAAAGACCATTTTGACGAAATTGGCATCGTCGCGGGTCAAAAAGCTGGTGCCGATGATCATCAGGTTGGGCAGAAAGACAAATAACACAAGCCAACCGACAATGGTGACGATCACCACACTCTGGAATTTACTTGTGTTCTTCATCAGCCAGTACGACCTCCCAGCTTTCTACCCAGTTAATCGCCATTTTCTGGTCGAGAGAGTGGTCAAAGTCAGGATCGTCTTCGTTGAAGAATTCACTGACCATCACCATCTTGCCATTTTCCAGTTCCACAACCGACTCCAGCGTCATGCCCTTGTAGTTGCGTTCACGCACGTAGCCGATCAGTCCTTCGATATGATTGTCGTCGTTGATTTCATCAACGCGCAGATCTTCAGGGCGTAACAGGACGTGCAGCTTCTGCCCGGGAATCACCGCGAAGTTGACATAAATATTGCACTCGCGACCTTCAACGTTAGCACGAACGCGCTGTTCGTCCAGACGTTCTATCACCGTCGCGTTAAACATATTGATCTCACCGATAAACCCGGCGACAAACAGATTTTTCGGCTCTTCGTAGATTTCGCGCGGCGTACCGTCCTGCTCAATCTTGCCATCGCGCATCACCACGATACGGTCTGACATGGTCAGCGCCTCTTCCTGATCGTGAGTGACAAAGACAAAGGTGATACCAAGCTTACGTTGCAGCGCTTTCAGTTCGTTCTGCATCTGCTTGCGTAGTTTGTAGTCCAGCGCAGAGAGAGATTCGTCTAACAGGAGTAAACGGGGTTTATTGACCACCGCTCGGGCAATCGCTACGCGCTGCTGCTGTCCACCGGAGAGTTGATGCGGTTTTCGCTGGGCGAACTCTTCCAACTGCACCATGCGCAGAGCTTCGGTAACGCGGGGAGGAATGTCGGCTGCGGGCGTTTTTTGCATGCGTAAGCCAAAGGCCACATTCTCAAAAACGGTCATGTGGGGAAATAACGCATAGCTTTGGAAGACGGTGTTCACGTAGCGGTTTTCCGCAGGAACGTGAGTGATGTCCTGGTTGTCCAACATGATATGACCGGAATCAACCGTTTCCAGACCGGCAATCAGGCGAAGAACGGTTGTTTTACCGCAGCCAGAGGGGCCAAGCAGCGTGAGAAACTCGCCATTATTGATGGTCAAATCCAGGCTGGAAATCACCTCTTTGCCATCGAAACTTTTGCGAATTCCCGCTAATTGCACCAGTGGAGAAAGCGAACGCGGTTGTTTATTCAATTTTTTACTCTGTCCCATGTAAACGCAACGGATGGCTGACCGCTGCGGGGTTCGTGGTTAACCACCTTGATGACTCTTAATGAGGGCCGTTATTCTACGGCAAACCATGGTAATCGCCAATCCTTGTTGCGAATTACTGACTTAGCCCTATAGTCAGAGGGGATGTCAGGGCGAAATATTCTCACTTGCGGGGATAAAAGTGACCTGACGCAATATTTGTCTTTTGTTGCTTATTGATAATGTTGTCACAAAAAGTGAGGGTGACTGCATGGATAAACTACTTGAGCGTTTTTTACACTACGTGTCGCTGGACACCCAATCAAAATCGGGCGTGCGGCAGGTACCCAGCACCGAAGGACAGTGGAAGTTATTACAACTGCTCAAACAACAGCTCGAAGAGATGGGGCTGGTTAACATTTCACTGAGCGAAAAGGGGACGCTGATGGCCACGTTGCCCGCTAACGTTGCTGGCAATATTCCCGCGATCGGCTTTATTTCCCATGTGGATACCTCACCGGATTTCAGCGGTAAAAACGTTAATCCGCAAATCGTTGAAAACTATCGCGGCGGCGATATTGCGTTAGGCATTGGTGATGAAGTTCTGTCGCCGGTGATGTTCCCGGTGCTGCATCAACTTCTGGGTCAGACGCTGATCACCACAGACGGTAAAACGCTGCTGGGCGCGGATGATAAAGCAGGCGTGGCGGAAATCATGACCGCGCTGGCGGTGCTCATCCAAAAAGATATTCCGCACGGTGATATCCGCGTGGCCTTTACGCCGGACGAAGAGGTTGGTAAAGGGGCGAAGCATTTTGACGTTGCGGCATTTGATGCGCAGTGGGCCTATACCGTTGACGGCGGTGGCGTGGGAGAGCTGGAATTTGAAAACTTCAACGCCGCGTCGGTTAATATCAAAATTGTCGGCAACAATGTCCATCCCGGTACCGCAAAAGGGGTGATGGTGAATGCGCTGTCGCTGGCTGCTCGTATTCATGCTGAGGTTCCGGCAGACGAAAGCCCGGAAACGACGGAAGGCTACGAAGGCTTTTATCATCTGGCGAGCATGAAAGGGACGGTCGATCGGGCGGATATGCACTACATCATCCGTGATTTTGACCGCAAGCAGTTTGAAGCGCGCAAACGCAAGATCATGGAGATCGCCAAAAAGGTCGGCAAAGGGTTACACCCGGATTGCTATATCGAACTGGTGATTGAAGACAGCTACTACAATATGCGCGAAAAAGTGATTGAGCATCCGCACGTGCTGGATATCGCTCAGAAGGCGATGCGCGATTGCGATATTGAGCCGGTGCTGAAACCTATTCGTGGCGGCACCGACGGCGCGCAGCTGTCGTTTATGGGGTTACCGTGTCCGAATCTGTTTACCGGAGGCTACAACTATCATGGTAAACATGAGTTTGTAACTCTGGAAGGAATGGAAAAAGCGGTGCGGGTGATTGTACGTATTGCGGAATTAACCGCAAAGCAGCTGTAAATTTATCGATAGATGCCGGATAGCGCGTTGCTTATCCGGCCTACAGTATTTCACTCCAAAAGGCCTGATAGGACGCGCTAGCGTCGCATCAGGCACCGTTCGTATTATCCTTCGAAGAACCAGTATCCGCTGTTAACCAGTGCGGCAAGCATGGCAAGGAAAGACGGATCTTCCAGCGCATCCTCAAAGTTCTCGGCCGTCAGAACAATATGGCTGGCAAGCGCTTCCAGGGCAGGGCGATGCGGGGAATCAATTTTCTCACCGTTGGCGTAGACGTCATCGCCGATGCGCAATACGCGCAATCCGCCCAGACGCACTAACACATCCCCTTGCTTCAGGGCATCGTAAATTTCGTCTGGCTGATACGGCGGCTCCGGTGGAGCAATATCCAGCTCATGACGAGACTGAGATATAAACTCGCCAAACCACTGCTGGAAATGTTCCGGCTGATTAATCAGTCCGAGCATCATTTCACGCAGCTTGTCCATTTCCTGCGGCAGAACGTCAGCCGGATGATCGCGCGGCGGCAGGTCAGGATCGCTGTAATACGTGCTGCCCAGCTCACGTTGCAAAACGTAATCGGCGAAGCCGCTGATCAGTTCGCGAGTATTCGGCGCGCGGAAACCGACCGAATAGTTCATGGCGTTTTCCAGCGCATAGCCTTCGTGCGGGAATCCTGGTGGAATGTACAGGATATCGCCGGGTTCCAGCTCTTCATCGATGATGGCTTCAAACGGGGCGACCTGCAGCAGGTCCGGGTGAGGGCAGTGCTGCTTCAACTGCAGTTTTTCGCCCACGCGCCAGCGACGTCGCCCGGTTCCCTGAATGATAAACACATCGTACTGATCAAGATGTGGGCCAACGCCGCCGCCGGGTACGGAGAAGGAGATCATCAGATCGTCAATCCGCCAGTCCGGCAGTTCGCGAAACGGGCGCATCAGCGCGGCGGTTGGCTCATGCCAGTGATTGACCGCCTGTACCAGCAGCGACCAGTTGTTCTCGCCGAGATGATCATAGCTTTCGAACGGACCGTGGCTAACCTGCCATTTACCGTCCTGGTGGCTGACGAGTCGGCTGTCGACTTCGCTTTCCATTGCCAGTCCAGCCAGTTCGTCAGGAGAGAGTGGATCAATAAAGTTGTTAAACCCGCGTTTTAAGACCACCGGGCGTTTCTGCCAGTGGCGTTCAAGAAAATCGGGCCAGTTAAGTGTGAGTTGGTATTCCATAATGAGCATCCCGCAGGCTGGTATCTGCAACCGATTATAACGGATACTTAACCGCAAGCGGGAAATCAGTACATATTTATTACATGCGGCGATTACTCGTCTATCTGCCCCGGCTGCTGGCGGCCAAAAATAACTTCCATGCGCGCGCCACCCAGCAGGCTATCGCCTGCAATAATCTGCCCGTCATACTGTTCGGTGATTTCTCGCGCCACCGCCAGTCCAACGCCTTGCCCTGGTCGTAGCGTATCGACACGCTGTCCACGGTCAAACACCACTTCCCGTTTGCTTTGCGGAATACCAGGACCATCATCTTCAACCAGAATGTGTAGCTGATCCTCGGACAGATGCGCTGAAATCTCGACAAACTCCAGACAATATTTACATGCGTTATCCAGCACATTGCCCATCACTTCGACAAAATCGTTCTGTTCGCCCACAAAACTGATTTCTGGTGAGATATCGAGATTTATGTTGACGCCTTTACGCTGATACACCTTATTTAGCGCCGAGGTGAGTTTATCCAGCAACGGCGCGACCGGATGCAGTTCGCGGCTAAGCAGCACGCTGCTGCCACGCATGCTGGCGCGATGCAGGTAATAGCCAATCTGCTGGGAAATACGGCTGATTTGTTCCAGCATGATGGGTTCCGCGTCGCTCACGTTCATTTTTTCATTACGCATCGAGCGGAGCGTACTCTGTAATACCGCCAGCGGTGTTTTCAGGCTGTGGGTGAGGTCTGTTAACGTCGTACGGTATTTGTCGTAGCGCTCGCGTTCGCTGTTTAAAAGTCGATTAAGATTGCGGACCAGGCTGGTCAGTTCGCGCGTGGTGGCGGGGTTTAACATCTCTCGATGATGTTCCTCAAGCTCACGGACTTCACGCGCCAGCGATTCGATAGGCCGCAGACTCCACCAGGCGGCTACCCATAACAGCGGAATGACCAGCAACAGATTGGCGACCAGCACATAAATAAACCAACTCCAGACCATATACGAGCGCTTTAGCTCAATAGGAATGGTATCGACAACCACAATGGTCAACTGTGGCATTCTGGCAGTGGCGGGGTAGACGTTCACGGCGACCGAGTGGGTCATTTCGGCATCGTCATCATCTTCTCTGACTTCTTTTAGCTGCTGCTGAGCGGAGTGATCTTCGCCCAGTAAAGTGCTGGTGGCATCTACATTGGCTTCAATCTCATGAAAACCGTTCGCTTTTAGCCATTCTGGTTGGATACTGTGCGTCAGCCAGGGAACATTGCGCTGCGCCCACAACAACTCACCGTCTTCGTTATAGATCAGCGACATTGTTGGGCTTTGCATATCGAGATTCTCAGGCAGCTCGACGTTTATCTTACCGTTCTCCCATTTTGCCAGGGTATAGAACAGGTTACTTTCGCCCCGCAGCAGGCGGAACGTTGTTTTATCAAAGCTGACGCTGTAACCCACCAGGGCAACCATGCCGTAGGCCAGCGAAAGCACCAATACCACGCCCGCGGTTGCCAGTAAAAAGCGCAACCGCAGTGATAACGGGAAAAAATGACGCAATAATTTATTCATTAGCGCAGTTCAAAAAGATATCCCTGGCCACGCACGGTGGTGATGACATCATCCGGGTATTGCGCCTGTATTTTTTTACGCAGACGCCCCATCAGAACATCAATGGTGTGGCTTTCACGCAGCTCGGCATCCGGGTAAAGCTGTAACATGAGCGAATCTTTACTGACCACTTTGCCGTTGTTACGGATAAGTGTTTCCATAATGGTGTATTCGAACGCCGTGAGCTTGATAACTTCATCATTGACGGATAACTCGCGCCGAGAGAGGTCCACCTGGAAAGGAGGAAGAGAGATAATCTGCGATGCCAGACCGCTGTTGCGACGCATAAGTGCCTGCATGCGCGCAGCCACCTCTTCGATATGAAACGGTTTTGTGACGTAATCGTCGGCTCCGGCGCTGAGTACTTCCACCTTGTCCTGCCAGCCTTCACGCGCGGTTAACACCAGAATCGGCAACGAAACCTCATTGCTACGCCAACGGCGGATCAATGACAAACCGTCTTCATCGGGGAGTCCTAAATCAACGATCGCGATATCCGGCAGATGTTCATTCAGATAATAGTCCGCTTCCTTCGCATCTTCTGCATCATCCACCTGATGCCCTAAATCCTGTAACTGAACCTTGAGGTGGTGGCGTAATAAAGCATTATCCTCGACAACCAGTACGCGCATCATCGTTTCTCCCTAAAATAACGGTATAAATAGTTTAACGCTGATTATGTGGATTGAAAGCAGCGCTATGAAATTAAATAACTTTTCTCATGCTCCCCTGCCCGTGGGGGCGTCCTGGGGGCAATGCCGTTGGCATCTGATTGTTCAGCATGTTGACCTGATCCTGGTTCATGTCGCCAATCCACTTGGAGTAAACCTCGTACACCATTCGCGCATCTTCATGTCCCATCTGACTCGCTATGAATGACGGATTCGCTCCGGCCATCAACGTCCAGCATGCGTAGGTATGCCGTGACTGATAAGGATTCCTTTCGCGGATATTGGCAAGTTTAGTGCCTCGCTTCCAGCCATAGGCAATCGAGTTCTTGGAGAAGTAACTGCCTTTTTTTGACGAATATGCTGTCGGTGAAAAAACGAAGCGAAGAGATTGCTGCTCAGTTTTTCCGATCTCCCGATGGTGAAATCGAATTTCTTGCTTCGGATTAGCGCCGGTGACTTCGTATTGTTCCTTCAGTGCATCCAGAGCAGGTTTAAGCAACGTTATCGTCCTTATTCCGGCATCTGTCTTAGGGGGTACAAATACTCGCTTATTCGTCAAACTTCTGGATACGTGGATTTCACCTTTTACCAAATCAATGTCTTCCCATGCCAGGGCGCATATCTCGCCCGGCCTCATCCCCGTATGTACGGCAACAATAATGATTAATGCCTGGCTACGGGGAAGGGCGGCTATCAGAGCCTGGTACTCATGAAGTAAAAGTGGGTCGGGATCATTTTTAGATAACTTGAGTCGCGACACTCCTTCATAAGGAGCATGCAATATAAACTGGCTTCGGTTTGCGAGCTTAAGCATTTCTGATAAAACTGCCATCTGTTTATTGACTGTTGAGGGCGCGCGGCCCTGCCTGGTCAGATTCGGCATTGCCGGGTTAATAATTGTCCCGGTCAATAACTCCTTTCGGTAATGCAAAATATCGGCATGCTCAATATCTACCAGACGGGTATTTTCTCCGACTACACGCAGTAACGTATTTACGACCGAAGTAAGCGATAGCAGTGTTGCACCAGATACCTCTAAGGCTTTGGTGTCTGTAAAAAAATCACTTAGTTCTTTAAACGTGGTAATTTTTTTGGTTGTGATGAACTTCTTAAGCGCTTTGGATTCCGGGAAACGTTCCGCATAGTCGAACTTACCGAGCTGTATTTCACTTGTTATGAGCGCACGAAGATTTCCAGCTTTTTTGATGTTGCTGCTGTTCACCGTCCAGCCGCGAAGGACTTCGCGGCAACGTTTGCCGCGATAGGTAAATGTGATCCGTATTTTTCCATTATGCAGCTCAACGCCGGTTGGAAAGTCCATCATGCATCCTGTACTAATTGGTTAATCTTTGGATAGTTGTACCAAAGCAGACCTTTAGAATTGTCAGTTTCCCCGAGAGCTGTCAGATGTTTGAAATGCACGCCTTCGATCCACAAATTCAACCGATAACTTTTAATTTGTCTTTCCGACAAGCCGGTCTTTTCTGTTAGTCGCGCTTCAACCATCCACTCTTCGCTGAAAATGAGTTGCGACATACATAACTCCGATGCCGCCAGCCACAACAGTACATGCTGCAGCTGGCTGTAAGTGAAAACCTAAAATCAGTTTTTTGTCAGGCGCTGCCAGATTGCAGATACGTATTTGACCTGATGCCGGGCGTCAGAAAGCGCATTGTGCATGTCGCCTTCAAACGGGATGTCGAAGCGCGGGTTGATACCGACAGATTTACCCAGTTCAACCATGGTCCTTACGTCCCTGTCATTCCAGAACGGAACAGCGAAGGGAGTCTCTGCTAATGCATATGCGCGGCGGAGAATGACGTTATCAAACGAGCATCCATTACCCCACAGCTGAACAGTGTGACTACCGTTAGCAGCATTTTCAGCAATGAAGTCAGCCAGTAGTTCAAGGGTTTCACGCAGCCCCATGGCCTCATCAACCAGAATTGCAGAGCGGGCTTCAGATGATTGTTTCAACCACCACTGAATTGTTGACGCATCCGGTTTCATGCCAAACGACATCGATGATTCAAGACTGACAACCTGGTAAAATTCGGCACCAGTGTTACCAGTTGAAGGATCAAAATATACGGCGCCGATAGAGACTATTGGTGCATCAGGACCGCTGCCCATAGTTTCCAAATCAACCATCAGGTGAGTATAAAAAGCGTTCAGGTGATCCGTATCTATATGGTGAACGGGTTCATTATTCAGGGAAGCTGGAGGCTCACCAGTTGCATCAGTGCTTTCAACTGGCAAAGCTGCTGCTTCGCCCTGAGGCACATCAGGATTGGCTTTGATTTCGCTGTTGTCAGTTTTTTCCATCTGCACATCGCTGGTGGTTTCCTCGGTATTGGCTTGATGTAATTTTTCTTCGACCGCGCGCTGGCGTACCTGGTCTACGACAGAAAGCGCTGGCGCCGGCTGGTTACCCATCAGGCCATCAATGGAGAAAACACCGTTGCCCATGTTGGCGATTTCTGGTTGCTCGGTTATTGCCTTCTGTTCAGCTGTGGACTTCTCTTTAATCTCGTTTTCCCAGCTTTTTTCTGGTACGTGACCGGCTGCCGCCAGAGTTTCTTCAGTTGGGTGCTGGTGGTCGGTTTCAGTCAGGTTTTTGTTGATGTAACGGCTCAGCAGTTCCGGGAAATGGTGAGTGTTTTCTTCTGCACTACGTATAAGCGCGAAAATAGCGGCGCGGGAATAATCCAGGATACCAGCGCGTTTGCGCAGGGCGGCGGACCACTCTTTGAAAGGGCTTTCGTTTTTAGAAATGATCTCTTTTGCACGACGGAAAACGCCACCAGGAATATCGTAGATGTTGAAATCCATTGGAAGTGTGGCCAGCGCAATATCAATGTCCAGAGTATCCAGCGTGTGGACAAGTTCCGGGTTGCGATCGGTCTTATTGCCTCCACCAGCGTTGGTTCCGGAGTCAGTGCGCTGAATCTGCGACACACGATTGCCCTTACACCACTCTTTAACCAGCAGCCCACGGTCAATGTGCTCAGTATTGAACCAGGCCTTAAAGAACTGAATGACGGTGACCAGTTCAACTCGTTTTCCATCAACCGGAAAAACGGTTTTCAGCGCGCTGACAATCTTCCAGATATCGATCTCTGGCGCCTTCCTGAATGGTTCTACATTCTCGGCGGCAAGCAGCAGGTTCTGCACATAGCTGTTATCCACATCCAGCTCGAGTTCTTGAATGGTTTTCTTCTGCTCAGTATCAATATGGTAAGCATATTCTTCAGAAATAAACTGAGCTAAGAGGCGCTGGCGTAGCGGCAGAGTCGCAACGGTAATAAGCTCTGGCGTTACAGGTGGAGTGGCATGTTCATCACCCGCAACTCCTGCTTTCTTTTGATTAACCCACTCCTGAACGGTAAGAGCTCGCTTTTCTGGTTCTTCAATCCATTCGGTAATAAATTGCTCAAATGAAGCAACGGTATAGACCTGCTCACGGTCGAAGACTTCTTTTACAGCGCTTGTCAGCTTCCACTCGACATGAGCAGAAAGCTCTTTCACCGCTGGCACATTCGAAACGGCCTGTAACAGGTTTTGTACATAGAGATCATTTTCGTTCAGTACCATTTGCCCGATCTGGATGTGCTGCGCTTCACTGATTTCCTTCTCTTCAGTGTCATTGACCAGGTGCGCAATCAGTCGCTGAGACAGGCGCAGGCGAGATATGGGGCGGAGCAATGCTGGCGCATCGCTGTTGGGTACATTGTCGCTGGAAGTTTCAGGTTTTTGCTGACAGGAAGTCTCCTGATTCTCATTATCAGGCTTCTGTTTCAGTTGCCACGTTTGCTGGTCTTCTGCCAGTTCGTAACGATCGCACCATGTGTCATCAAGTTTGCTTTCCTCAGGAAGATCGTCAACAACAAACCAGTTGGTGCGGACAGGTAATTGATAGTCGGCGCCACGACCGACGGCAATATCATTGTCTTCGAGAATATTGAGGATTTCGCGTTCTGCACGGGAATCTGATTTCGCAGAGAACCAGCAAAACAGGTTTTTTGCCTCAGTTGCTTTCGCTTTGGCTTTAATAAGATACGCATACGTTAACATTGCGTTCGGGCTCCATAGGATTGTAAGATACCCGGCAGCTGATGATCGCCGCCTAAGGTAGTGGTTATTGGTCAAAACTCGTTCCGGAAAGCTTTGGTCGGCTGACCGGGTACTTAACCCGCCTTGCGCGGGTTTTGTGCTTTATGGGGTAGGGGATTTTCCCTGCGCCAGCTGTGCGACGGGGACCCACTCCAGAGCATTCAGCACGGGCTCAAATGAATCAGGCGTGTGAGTAACGGCGCGAACGACGTCAGCCACGCTGGGGTTTGCTTTGCTAAGGTGGTACCCGCCACCAGCGCCACGCTGGCTGGTGACGATTTCACTGCTGCGCAGCTTCGAGAAAATCTGCTCGAGGTAAGACACAGACAGCTTTGATTCTTTACTGATAGATGCGATGGAAACCGGACTGCCGTTGTAAATCCTGTTGAGGATGGCAACGACCTGAACAGAAGCCACCACGCGTTTCATTCCAAACTCCATCATGCATCCTTTGCCGGTTCGCGACCGTATCCCGGGTTATCGTTTAAGGCGTCATTCAGAACCTGCATTGCCTCATTATGTGGGAGAGTCAGAGCAAGTTTGATCGCCGTTCCAAGAGCTTCAGCCGCACATTCAAACTTACGAGCGAGCCTGGCTGTTTCATCAACTTGTTCACCCATCGCTTCCATTTCAAAGTTGTGCTCAGTCCAGATTTCATCCATCACATCACTTTCAACTTCTTCACGTAATGCTTCTTTTACTTCCAGAACAGGCAAAACCCCGATTAATGCCTCGGCTGGTGCGCTGCTGAAGCGCAATGCCAGATCGTTAGCTGACATAAAAACCTCCGGAAAAAAGCCCGCCACGGGACGGGCAAAGAACACTTTTCCAATTTAACCAGAACAGGTCTTCGTCTCCTGTTTGGTTACGATGGTGGTATTACCATCACAATGCCCTGTGCACCGGGCATGAGGCTGGCAACAGCCATTGGTCAAACTCGTTATGAACGAACAGCAGTCTGTTGGTCGGCAGACGGGTCGCCCTTCTGGGCAAGCGTGTAGCAAATCAGTCGAATGATTACTTCAATGCGATTTAGATGTACGGCCTGACACCGCACTGGTTTACGTGCGAAATCGATCATGGATTTATCCTCTTGTGTTGCCCTTGTCGCCAGGCTGGCGGAACGTTGAACCTGCTGCGTGTTAATGCCTGTCATCTCATCCGGTGATTCGTATGCCGCCGGCAGCTACTTCGTGGGCGTCCTGCCTCGATGACGTTTTCGATAGAATGATTAAATCATTGGTTTAATGTTTGTGTCAATCATCAATTGATGTAGAGGCAAACATTTGCTTTATCAGTCGTGAAAAACTAAGGGGAGGGAGGTTCTGACAAAAGGGCGAAAAAAAACCGGCAAACGCCGGTTTCAATGGATGGGAATAAACTCTTAGTTCACATCGTTAGCCTTAAAACGACCACGAAGATATTTCTCCACGTAATCATCAATTTCCTTTAACCGCAGTGCAAAGGTATCGATCATTCGCTCTTGCTCTGCCTCTGGTAGCTGCCTAAACAAGTTAAGCATTTTGCTCTCGTTAGGCTTGAGACCTGAATCTTCTGATACTTTCTCACCTAACAACCAAGTAACGGACACGTTGGCGGCTTCCGCAATTGCTATGGCGGACTTCTTACTGATAACTCCCTTCTTAAACCACCCATTCACAGCTTGAGGCGTAACTCCTGCAATGCGAGCCATATCAGCTTTGCTGATCCCTCTTTGAGTAATTTCTTCTAAGCGGGCTACCAGTTGGTTATTGAGATCGTCAGTGTTTTTCATACACCCATTGTAAATGTTTGGTTTATAGTCACAATAAATTTAAAGTTTGCAATTGATGTAAACCTATGGTTTATTACTCCCAATTTAAAAAGGAGATAGTTATGACAGCCATTGATAACGCAATTCGACTAGCTGGCTCGGCCAATAAATTAGCTTGCACGATTGGTGTAAGCGGAATGGCAGTAAGTCAGTGGAAAGCAAAAGGTACTGTTCCTTCGTCACGGGTACTTCAAGTCTTTAGCGCTACAGGGGTTACCCCCCACGAACTTAGACCCGACTTATACCCAAATCCAACGGATGGATTACCTAAGGAGTGACCATGCAAACCATCTCTTTTAAAAACCATACCCCGACGATGGTGAGAACTCAGAAAACAAAAAATCAGTTTTCTGTTTGTCGCCGGGATTGGATGAAGTGCAAAAAAATCTGGGTCGCCGTTCGTGAATGGGAATCGACATTACCAGGACAGGCACAGGAACGGATCGCTCAGCTGGTGGCTGAAGAGTGGGCCAAAGTAGATGGCCGTGGAATTGCTGTTAATAAACAGAATTTATTCCGATATCTGAAAAACGAGGGCGGTTCGGAAAAGTACACGGCTTACGTTATGCAACTGTCAGGTTCAATTATTGCTGCTATGCCAGTTCAGATTGCCAGAAAGCACGGATTAAGTAATGCGAGCACAGAAGCAGAGCTGGTGGCGAACGCTATCAAAGAATGCAGTGAGGCACACCATGCGAAATTAATTGGCGCGCCATTACAAAAGCTCGAGAAGGAAATTCGTGAGGCGGCAATCGCATTATTCAACATGTTACCTGCTGATGCGGCGGGACCACTACTGGCGAGCATAAGCGCCGTAGCGCCGCAATTGTTTTAATCGAGTTTTGACCAATGACCATTATTACTGCAACTCGCGGGGTGAAGTATGCCTAATCCTTTGGCTAAGGCCATGCCTAAGAGTAAGGCTAGTAACGAGCCTTACCGTAAGGTGAAGATCACCATGTGGGATGATCCTAAGTTTCGAGCCTTATCACCACTCCCGCCAAGTGGGCAGAGTCTGTTTATTTACCTGCTTACGGGTCCATTCACAGGGATTATTCCCGGGCTGTATAAGGCGGGAAGGGCGGCTATGGCCGAAGAATTAAACTGGGATGTCGAAGCCTTCGACTTAGCCTTAGGCGAAGCCATAGCGTTAGGTATGGTGGAAGCCGACCTTAAAGCCAGAGTTTTTTGGTTGCCTAACGCGGTGAAACATAACCCGCCAGCATCAGTGAACGTGATCAAATCATGGGCAAGATCGTTTGAATTACTGCCTGAATGTTCACTGAAAGATAAAGCATATGAAGCTCTCAAAGCCGCCTGCTACGGGGTTTCTGACGCTATGGGGACGGCTTTTGATAAGGCTTTCGCCTTGCCTAAGGATAAGGCTAAGTCTTTGGCTAAACCTTTGCCATCAGGTATCCAGAAAGCAGTAAGCAGTAAACAGATCTTAAACCCCTCTCTTAACGCGGGCGCGATGAAAAATCCGAATGGGGATGTACTGCCATCCCCGGCCATGCCCCGATACCTGGACGGTGTTGATGAACCGATCGGGAAATTCAGCATGACAGATAGCTGGCTTCCCTCCAGAGACTTCCGACAGCGCGCTGCATCGTGGGGTATCTCCCTGCCTGAACCAGATTACCTTCTGACTGAACTCGCAGAATTCACCGCGTATTGGGAGTCGGAAGGGAAAGTTTTTACACAAATCCAGTGGGAACAAAAATTTGCCCGACATGTAGCCCGGGTTAGAACGCAGGTAAAACCAGAAACCGGAGGTAACAGTCATGTGGGAGCAGGATCCGAACCAACAGCATCCCGGGCAGTTCAGCAAATTCAGTCAGCACACGCAGAGTGGCGCCGCAGGAATGGACTTGATGGCGACGGAAACAGCCTGGCGACTGTGGCAGGTCATGGGGGAGGTGTATTCGAACCGATGGACCCAGAAAAACGGGGCGGAGCCTTCGCCTATCTGGATAGCCCAGATAGGTTCGATGACTGAACCTCAAATTCGGCTGGTCTGTCAGCAGTGCATGGAGCGCTGCGCGATGGGAAATACATGGCCGCCTGACTTGGCTGAGTTTGTTTCTCTGGTTTCAGAGAGTGGGGCGAATCCATTCGGACTGACATCGGAGCAGGTTATGACGGAATACCGGCGCTGGCGCAATGAGTCATATCGGTATTCAGGAAGCGATAAATATCCATGGCCTCAGCCCGTGCTGTATCACATCTGCATCGAAATGCGCAGAACGGGCGTTGAACGACAAATGACAGAGGGGGAACTGAAACGACTGGCGGAAAAGTTACTTACGAAGTGGTCGAAGCATGTTGGTAACGGACTAAGTGTGCCACCAATTCGACGTCAACTGGCGGCGCCGCACCATCCGGCGGGACCAACGCCAGCGCAACTACTGATGGATGAATACAGGCGTCGAAAAGCGGCAGGGTTAACGAATTGAAGAATAAACAAATTGTAAACACGAAATGAAATTCACGTAACTATCATATTTGAATTTTCGAATATGATAGTTGACGGCACTCAACTATTGCAGGAAACTACGGAGAGAATTCAGGAGATTAAAATGGTTGAACTAACTTCTCTACAACTTTTCAAAAATCTCTCAGATGAAACCCGGTTGGGTATCGTGTTATTGCTTAGAGAGATGGGAGAGTTGTGCGTGTGCGATCTCTGCACTGCGCTGGAACAATCTCAGCCCAAGATCTCCCGCCATCTGGCGATGCTTCGGGAAAGTGGATTATTGCTGGATCGCAAGCAGGGGAAATGGGTTCATTACCGCTTATCCCCGCATATTCCTTCCTGGGCTGCTCAGATTATTGAGCAGGCCTGGTTAAGCCAACAGGACGACGTTCAGGCCATCGCCCGTAAGCTGGCTTCAGCCAACTGCTCTGGTAGCGGGAAGGCTGTCTGCATCTAAAAAATTTGCCTGAACATATATGTTTTTTCAAATGTGAGGTATTGAAATGAAAACGTTAACGGTATTTGACCCAGCGATGTGTTGCAGCACCGGAGTCTGCGGTACAGATGTTGATCAGGCTCTGGTCGATTTTTCTGCGGATGTACAATGGCTCAAACAACGTGGTGTACAAATTGAGCGTTTCAATCTCGCACAACAACCGATGAGCTTTGTACAGAACGAGAAGGTCAAAGCGTTTATAGAGGCTTCCGGGGCAGAAGGTTTGCCATTGTTGTTACTGGATGGCGAAACAGTGATGGCTGGGCGTTATCCGAAACGCGCTGAGCTGGCTCGCTGGTTTGGCATTCCACTGGAGAAAGTGGGATTAGCGCCAACAATCTGCTGTGGTGGTAATACTTCTTGTTGTTAAGTATGTCAGGAGGACATATGAACTTCTTACAGAATATCCCCCCTTATCTGTTTTTTACTGGTAAAGGAGGCGTTGGTAAAACCTCTATTTCATGCGCCACGGCGATCCGTCTGGCAGAACAGGGGAAACGGGTGCTGCTGGTCAGTACCGATCCGGCCTCAAACGTAGGTCAGGTGTTTGGACAGACGATTGGCAATACCATTCAGCCAGTAGCTTCTGTTCCAGGATTATCGGCTCTTGAGATTGATCCTCAGGCCGCTGCACAACAGTACCGGGCCAGAATCGTTGACCCCATTAAAGGCATCCTGCCTGATGACGTCGTTTCCAGCATCAACGAACAACTGTCGGGGGCATGCACAACAGAGATTGCGGCTTTTGATGAATTTACCGGATTACTGACAGATGCTTCTCTACTGACCCGGTTTGACCATATCATTTTTGATACCGCACCGACGGGTCATACCATTCGCCTTCTCCAGTTGCCAGGTGCCTGGAGTAGCTTTATTGATAGCAATCCCGAGGGTGCGTCCTGCCTCGGCCCGATGGCCGGTCTGGAAAAACAGCGTGAACAGTATGCCCAGGCTGTTGAAGCATTATCTGATCCAGCACGTACCCGACTGGTTCTGGTTGCTCGTCTGCAAAAATCCACGTTGCAGGAAGTTGCCCGGACTCATCTGGAGCTTGCCGCCATCGGTCTTAAAAATCAGTACCTGGTCATCAACGGCGTTCTGCCCAAAACTGAAGCAGCAAACGATACACTGGCTGCGGCAATATGGGACCGTGAACAGGAGGCGCTGTCCAATCTTCCCTCTGATCTTTCCGGTCTGCCAACTGACACGTTATTCCTCCAGCCGGTCAATATGGTCGGCGTGTCTGCACTCAGCGGACTTCTCTCCACTCAGCCTATAGAGGCGTCATTCTCTGAAGAATACATTCAACAGCGCCCTGACATTCCGTCACTTTCTGCGTTGGTCGATGATATTGCCCGTAATGAGCATGGCCTGATCATGCTGATGGGTAAAGGTGGTGTAGGGAAAACCACGATGGCGGCTGCCATTGCTGTCAGACTGGCCGAAATGGGATTTGATGTCCATCTGACAACATCTGATCCTGCAGCGCATCTCAGCACAACCCTCAACGGCAGCCTCAACAATCTGCAGGTCAGCAGGATCGATCCTCTCGAGGAAACTGAACGCTATCGTCAGCATGTTCTTGAGACGAAGGGAAAAGAACTGGACGATGCGGGAAAACGCCTGCTGGAAGAGGACTTACGCTCACCCTGCACCGAGGAAATTGCGGTATTCCAGGCCTTTTCACGGGTGATTCGCGAGGCGGGTAAGCGCTTCGTGGTGATGGATACGGCACCGACCGGACACACGCTCTTGCTGCTTGATGCCACCGGGGCATATCACCGCGAGATTGCCAGAAAAATGGGGGAAAAAGGCCATTTCACCACACCGATGATGCAACTGCAGGACCCGGAGCGAACCAAAGTGTTACTGGTCACGCTACCGGAAACCACGCCGGTACTTGAGGCGGCAAATTTACAGGCCGACCTTGAACGTGCAGGAATTCACCCCTGGGGCTGGATTATCAATAACAGCCTTTCCATCGCGGATACCCGTTCACCGCTGCTCCGCTTGCGAGCGCAGCAGGAACGTCCGCAGATCGAGAGCGTTAAAAATCTACATGCCAGCCGTGTAGCACTTGTACCCGTACTGGCGTCAGAACCAACCGGCATCGATAAACTCAAACAACTCGCGGGTTAGTTATTACCATCATTCGGGGCAGCATTGCTGCCCTTTCAGGAGGTTATATGTTACTGGCAGGAGCCATTTTTATCCTGACCATCATATTGGTTATCTGGCAGCCAAAGGGATTAGGGATTGGCTGGAGCGCCACGCTGGGGGCCGTACTGGCTCTGGCATCGGGTGTGATTCACATTGCTGATATTCCGGTGGTGTGGAATATCGTCTGGAACGCGACGGCAACATTTATCGCCGTTATTATCATCAGTCTGTTGCTTGATGAGTCAGGCTTTTTCGAATGGGCAGCGCTGCACGTTTCTCGCTGGGGGAACGGTCGTGGCCGCCTTCTGTTTACGTATATCGTTCTGCTCGGCGCGGCAGTCGCGGCACTGTTTGCCAACGATGGCGCGGCACTTATTCTGACGCCGATTGTTATCGCTATGCTCCTGGCGCTTGGCTTCAGTAAAAGCACCACACTTGCTTTCGTGATGGCCGCAGGGTTTATTGCCGATACCGCCAGCTTGCCGCTTATCGTATCGAACCTGGTCAATATCGTTTCGGCTGATTTCTTCAAACTGGGATTCACGGAATATGCCTCGGTAATGGTGCCGGTGGATATCGCCGCCATCGTCGCCACTCTGGTGATGCTGCATCTATTTTTCCGCAAAGATATCCCGCCCACTTATGATATTGCACGACTGAAAGAGCCCGCAAAAGCCATCAAAGATCTGGCAACATTCAGAACAGGTTGGATTGTATTAATTCTTTTATTAGTGGGCTTTTTTGTACTCGAACCACTGGGTATTCCGGTCAGTGCCATTGCAGCAGTAGGGGCAGCAATCCTGTTTGCTGTGGCAAAAAAAGGTCACGGCATTAACACCGGTAAAGTGTTGCGTGGGGCACCATGGCAGATCGTGATCTTCTCGCTGGGAATGTATCTGGTGGTCTATGGGCTGCGTAACGCAGGGCTGACAGAATATTTGTCTGACGTGCTGAACTTACTCGCAGATAAAGGCCTGTGGGCAGCCACGCTGGGAACGGGATTCCTGACCGCATTCCTCTCTTCTATCATGAATAACATGCCTACCGTATTGATTGGCGCATTGTCGATTGATGGCAGTACCGCGTCGGGCGTTATCAAAGAAGCAATGATTTATGCCAACGTCATTGGCTGCGATCTGGGGCCGAAAATTACCCCTATTGGTAGCCTGGCAACGCTGCTCTGGCTACACGTACTTTCACAGAAGAATATGACCATCACCTGGGGATACTATTTCCGCACCGGGATCGTCATGACTCTGCCTGTGCTGTTTGTAACGCTGGCCGCGCTGGCGCTACGTCTCTCTTTCACTTTGTAATGAGATACTGATATGAGCAACATCACCATTTATCACAACCCAGCCTGCGGCACATCGCGTAACACGCTGGAGATGATCCGCAACAGCGGTAATGAGCCGACCGTTATTCTTTACCTTGAGACTCCACCTTCACGCGATGAGCTGGTCAAACTCATTGCTGATATGGGCATTTCCGTCCGGGCGTTACTACGTAAGAACGTCGAGCCATATGAGGAACTGGGTCTTGCCGAAGATAAATTTACTGACGACCAGTTAATTAACTTTATGTTGCAGCATCCGATCCTGATTAATCGCCCCATCGTTGTAACACCGCTGGGAACCAAACTGTGCCGTCCTTCTGAAGTTGTTCTGGATATCCTTCCTGATGCTCAGAAAGGGGCTTTCGCCAAGGAAGATGGCGAGAAAGTCGTTGATGATGCAGGCAAAAAATTGAAATAAGCGACAGGAGAGCCGCCTGTTATTTAGGCGGCTCCTTTATCAAATAAAAACAATGGATTGCCTCGATTTAAATCTTTGGACTGTTGATGCAACATTCTTCGCGTAGAAAATCAATAATCGACTCTAACTTGTCATATTGAGAAACGCAGATTAAGGAGCGGCTTTCGCGATTTTGTTTGACCAGACCTACGGAAACAAGTGCGGATATATGATGACTCAGTGTTGAAGATGGAATCGCAAGTTGTTTTTGTAGATCACCTACAGGTAAACCTTGTTCACCGGCTTTAACAAGGTGTTTGAAAATAAACAAACGTGTTGGATGTCCTAATTCTTTCATAGCTTTAGCTACTTCTTCTAGTTGCATGGTACCTTCCTCATCTATTGATATTTCGATAATACCAGAAATATGTTGATCTAACCTCAATAATTCGATTATTCTAGAAATATGGTTTATAGGGGGTTTCATGAATAGCTGGATTTCTATGTTTACTAACGCGGCAGAGATGTTCTTGTTTCTTGCTGTCGAGTTGTCTGCGCTTTTTTTTCTGATTAGTGCGGGTGTTAGCCTTATCAGGCAAAAAATTCCGGACCAAAAGATTCAAAGAATGTTAGGGGCGAGAAAGGGGAGAGGTTACATACTTGCATCGCTGTTAGGAGCTGTAACACCGTTTTGCAGCTGCTCTACAATTCCCATGTTACGCGGACTGTTATCAGCAAAAGCAGGCTTCGGTCCAACACTTACATTCTTGTTTGTTTCACCTCTGCTCAACCCGATAATCATTGGTCTGATGTGGGTTACTTTTGGTTGGAAAGTTACCCTGCTATACGCTGTTATAGCTGCAACAGTTTCCGTACTGGCAAGTATTTTGTTAGATGTGCTTGGTTTTGACCGACATATTGTCGAAACATCAAAACCGCTGGCTAGCTGTTGTGGTGTTAGCAGTGGAAAAACTCCTGAAACTAAACTACAGAGTGTTTCAGCTTGCTGTTCTGTATCAAATCAACAGGACATAGGGGCTAATAGTTGTTCTAAACCACAAGAAACGTTTAAGAGTTTCTCAGCATTTCGGGGCACAAATTGTGAATTGAGCTGCGAGACGGGCCAAACAAATAAACAATTCTTCCCGAAAAGTGTAGTAAGAGAGCCTGGTGCGATACGACTGGCATTTCAGGATGCCTGGACTCAATTTAAAGATGTATTACCTTATCTGATGTTAGGTATTGTTATAGGGTCGTTTATCTACGGTTTTATACCTGCAGAGTGGATTGCTGCTCATGCTGGGAATGATAATCCGTTTGCGATTCCACTAAGTGCAATTATTGGAATACCGTTGTATATACGTGCTGAGGCAGTAATTCCGTTGGCATCAGTCTTGATGGATAAAGGCATGGGAACGGGAGCAGTAATGGCTCTGATTATTGGTAGCGCAGGAGCTAGTCTGACGGAAGTAATACTGCTTAAATCAATGTTCAAAACACCCTTGATTGCTGCATTCCTGACCGTTATTTTGGGCATGGCGATTATTATGGGATACCTGACACAGTTGTTATTTTGATTGGGAATGTTAGACAGAACCAGAAAAAGTTGCAGGGGGGCGAGCGTATGAAAGTTGTGCAATCAATCCCAATCAATACAGTTATCCAAATTTAAGGGCTTTGATATCTCCATACTTGCTATGGTGTTCAAACAACAAATCCGCATTGGATTGAACCCGCTTCGGCGGGTTTTTTTGCATCAAATTGATAGGCTAAGGTTAGCAATTTGTGCTCTTAAGTCATTGATCATTTCAATGTATCGGTGTACTGTACAAATATACAGTATATGCAGTGGAGGCTAATATGAAAGTTGAACTCACCATTGATCGTACTAAAGAACTTCCAAAGGGAGCAGTGCCGGCGCTGGAGAAAGAGTTACTTAAAAGGTTGGGTAATCAGTATGAGAACTGCAGCCTGAGCATACGTCGTACAGGCTCTGATGGCTTAAGTGTTCTTGGTGGTGACAAGGAAGATAAAAAGAAAATAGAGACTATCCTCCAGGAAACCTGGGAAAGTGCTGACGACTGGTTTTATTAATTATTTTGGGTGTTACTTTTATCCCGTTTGCATGGGGGAGTTTAAGTGAAAGAAAAATTAGGATTGCCCAAAAAAGGCTACGCAGTCATCAGATGTCACGATGGAGTCATCGTTGCCAGGCTGCAATCATTTCCTGAGTGTGAGCGCGCCCTGATGTACCGACGCGATAGCATGGTGTCATTTTTGCCTCTTCAGGATAATGAAATTATTGGTACACCTACGTTGTTTACTCAGATGCTGGAAAGGGCTGGTTATCGCGTTACCCAAAAATCTGTTACACTCCCGTCATAGGCCTGAACAACCTATACCTGCTGCGCCACAGGAGAAAAGCCCATGGCGCAAGATCAATTCAAGCAATCCCACATACTGACGTTAACTAACGCCAGCGATTTTCTTTTTGCCGCATCCAGAGGTGCGTTATGAAGAAAAGCTGGTTTCAACATACTCAACTCACCACTGAGCAGGCTGATGAACTGGAAGCCCGCTATCGCGCAAAGCAGATTAAGACAGAGCGTAGTCTGGATAATGACTTCATTCACTGGACGATCAGCGCGTTCTTGCCAGAAGCATCTAAGCCTCCGCGTCAGGAGAGAACCTGGCAACAACGGATCTGGAGGTGAATGTGAAAGTCTACGATATCACCCCAATGGGCAAGCCCAGAATGACGCGCGCTGACAAATGGAAAAAACGCCCCGAGGTTCTGCGTTACCGGGCTTTCTGTGATGAAGTTCGTCTGCAGGGTGTTGAGCTGCCGGAAAGCGGTTCGCATGTCACCTTCATTCTTCCGATGCCAGCGAGCTGGAGCAATAAGAAACGGACAGAGTTCAATGGTAAACCACATCAGGCTAAACCTGATTTCGACAACATGATGAAAGCCCTGATGGATGCTATTTACGAAGATGATGCTCACATCTGGGATTCACGCATCACAAAATTATGGGGAGAGAAGGGACAAATAATTATCGGGGAGATTGCAGAATGAGGGCGTTGCTGAAGCCGGTGGTTGCGCGTGAGCTTGGAATTGTGCTGCTCAAACCGGGCAGCGAGCTAATGTCATTATTCAGTTGTGAACGTGTGTTGGTGGAAAGTCAGCCTGCAAGCATGGAAAGGTTGCCTGCAGGCCCTGTTCCTGACGTTCGCCAGCCGCTGGCCAGTGACGAATCCCTGTGGCCGTTCTTCCAGGATGAAAAAGTTATAAAGGCTGCTGGTGGTTTTAGTGGTCTTGATTACTGGCTTCTGCGTTATGGCGGTAGCTGCTGCCAGTGGCCACACAGCAATTACCATTATCACGAGTTAACCACTCTGCGTCATGAACCCGGATCGGTTCTCCTGTGTGGACATTGTGATAACCATCTGCGTGACCACTACAGCGAACAACTTGCAGAGCTGGCGAGACGTAATGTTATTAACTGGATTATTAACAGCATCATGGTGGCGCTAAATATGGATTCTTCCAGAGAGTTGTCGCTGGCTGAGCTTTGCTGGTGGGCGGTTCGAATGGGAGTTACCGACGCAATTCCCGAATCAGCAGCCAGTCGGTCGCTACGTATTCCTTCGAAAGAGCATCATTCAGTCATGCGTGAATGCGATATCGAACCGGGTGTAACCGCCACCAGCATCATTACAGCCAGAGCCAACGCAGTAACCGTGAACATGCCACCAGCGCAAGTTCCAGCGATTAAACCCGTAGTCGGTGTCCTGGTAGATCCCGAGTCCCCGCAAACCTATATGAAACGTCCGAAGAGGATCCGCTGGACGGCCCCCGGGTATCTGGAATGGATTAAAACACAGCCCTGCGAATGCTGCGGCAAACCATCAGATGACCCACACCATTTAATCGGCTGGGGGCAGGGAGGGATGGCTACGAAAGCGCATGATATTTTCGCGATCCCTTTGTGTCGTCAGTGCCATACAGAACTACATAACGACCCGGTGAAGTTTGAGCAAAAACATGTTCCTCAGCCGGTAATGATAATCAGAGTGCTGGACCGGGCTTATGGGCTTGGCGTTCTGGCGTAAGGAGAAGAACAGGATGACACCACGTCAACGCCGCAATCATCTGGAAGCGCTGGGTAAAGCGGCTTCTGCTCCACGCAAAAGCTGGCTGGGTAAATGTATTCTCCTTACAGGGATCCAGTCCGGATGGATTAAATCCCTGCTCACTATATGGGGCGAGGGTGTGGGAGGGAAAACTGCACCCCGTTTGCCGCGAAGTCATGCATGCTGGAATGTTATTAAAGGACGGAATTGGTCAGATAAGGCGTTAGAGCGATTCACTGTTGCGTTAAATCAGGCGAGAGAAGAGGGATTCCGTGGACAGCAGGCAATGAACAGGGCACATAGCATTCTCTGGCCGCAGTCATCCGCTAGTGTGATTGATGAAGCCCTGCATAATGATGATGTCGATTTTGTTGAGCAATGCGTACTGCAGGCGCTGGATATTAATGATCCGGTTTATGTGGTCGGTCTTCAGTATTACACCACCCGAAAAAAAATCTCAGACATAACCCGGGAGTTGCAGGCGATTGCGCCATGGTTAACTGATGGGGAGGCGAGAAAGCGCGTGCGCTGGTGCCTAGAAATATTCAGAGCAAAGGTCTTTTTGGAAGCACGCAAACTGTTATCTGAATAGACTCACTGAAATCATTTTTTAGCTATTGATGCTATTTTTTGATAATGGTGTTGAAAACGGGCCAGAAAATCAGATAATTCATTCATGCTTGGCAGAGCTGCGCCACTATGGCAGCGACAAAAAGCGAACAATTTGAACATAACGAGAACCCCGCCACCGCGGGGTTTTTGGTTTCCGGCGATACGACAGGGGTATTCGCGAGGTGCATAGCACCAGTACCCCTGTCATATCGTCGATCTGAAATCGTTAACTCGAAAACAAGTTCTCGCAATCCTTTTTCGTTTCTAACTCAGAGGAAAAATGATAGGGGGTCACTGCTAAACGTAGACATCAATATTTTTAGTATTATTCCCTGCAGCGTTCGAACCTGATTTGTCACTTACTGAAGGTAATGCTACCGATGCCATTTGGTTTTTTTCTGCTTCTTGTTTTTGTAATTGAGCAATTTTGGCGTATATAGACTCGATTTGCCTTTGAATCATCTCCATCTGCTCTTTAAGCAGTTTTGCCTCCTCCTCGGAGGTTACTTCATTTATTTTTGAACCCATGGCGCTGAGTTCTTTTGTCAACTCACCAATTTGTTTTTTAAGGTTTTGAATTTGTTGTGAAACAGAGTTTCCAGTACTTGAAGGTGCTTGTTTTACTGTGCTTTGCAGTATGTCCTGACCCAAAGTGCTAACTGTCATGCTCATGGTGGTTCCTCTGGCCTTACATTTATTACCCATTATCGTCATCTTTCGAAATTACTTTATAGCAAAGATTAAGTTGTGGCTTCCTGCACCACAGCATTATTTGTACTGCTCTATACTATCTGCTGAGTATCGCGGAGGAGCTTATGAAAGAAGGGTATTACTGGATTCA
Source organism: Citrobacter sp. Cb031 (assembly GCF_030336725.1). NCBI lineage: Bacteria > Pseudomonadati > Pseudomonadota > Gammaproteobacteria > Enterobacterales > Enterobacteriaceae > Citrobacter > Citrobacter sp. Cb031. The sequence goes on along the minus strand of NZ_JAOWDA010000034.1, from coordinate 1,003,207 downwards.
GCATGTCGGTGTTGTACAGGTAGCGTACTACACGAATGACACTGTTGATGACTTGGAAACGGGGAAAATAATCACAGGTGTTTGGCATCTGACCAGAGGCGATGACATTTGCCATAACGGTGAAGCAGAGGTGTTAGAAGGTCCTCTCTCTCCACCATTGTAAACAACCGTACTTACTTCGAGGCTGCCGCATGGCGGCCTTTTTTTTATTCCCCTCATTCCTGAGAGGACTCACAGCAATTTAGAGGGGGCTAAATGCCCGATCCGATTTCCGGTACTGGGCTGGCTGGTGGTGTCCTGACGGGGGCCAGTGTCTATGAACTGTTAACCGGAACCGATTACGGTGTGGTGTTTGGCGCATTTATCCGGGTAGCCCGTTCACGGGTCATAAGTAACGAAGTGTGATGTATATGTAAGATCGTATGCGCCTGTTAGGACGCAACTGGAAACAGAGCCTTATAGGCGTATCAGAAAAACCTCCGGCTATGCCGGAGGATATTTAAATAATTTCACCAGTCTTATAACCAAATTTCTCAAGTTTTAGCCTGGCTTCTTCTGCAATCTGCCATGATGAATTAACGGCTACCCAGATATTAGAATGTGTTTCGGGCTGATTCAGTGTTAAAGAATCTATGAAAACTTGAATCGGGTTTATAAACCCCTCTCTTTTTGTGCTCTCCAAAACAGAGTTAAGACTGTTGCTGATACTTTTACAGGCTTCTGTTAGTGCTGCAATATCCGCATCAAAACTGGATAAGTACACTCTGAATCGTTCATTTTTCCCATTATTCACGATCTATCCTTTTTCATTGGTTGCTAGAACCAAGTAGTAGATCAGGAATTGAATTGGAGAGCAAGCTACTGTAATTGGCTAGTCTAACCTTGCTCGATGGAAAAATTATCAAACATCATTTTTAGGCTGCCAACTGGCGGCCTTTTTCATTTCAGGCTCACGGGAATCATCCGCTACGTGCTTTGTTGATAAATCCAGCCCGTGAAGCCTGACCCTTTAATCACACACAGCGCCATCCGAAGAATCGGAGGTGAGGCTATGACCAGAATGAGCACCATTTACAGCAGACTTTCATATGGAACAGGAACCACGCTGACCGGCTGCGGTGTATCAGCGAAGGCATATGCCGAAACAGCTAAAACAGCAAAAGAGGTGTCCTGGATGTTGGCCGACAGAATTGCAGGGTTAAGCCTGAGCGACTGGGCAATTATTGTCGGTATCGCATGCACTGTTATTACCTGTGCAGTGAACTGGTATTACAGGAAAAAGGAAAGGGAGGACCGGCTTAATGGTAATGTCACCAAAGCTGAAGAATAAACTGAGCGCAGCGGTCGTTGGTTTGATTCTTGCCGGGGCTTCCGCCCCCGTGATTCTCGATCAGTTTCTGGATGAGAAAGAGGGTAACAGCCTGACAGCATATCGCGACGGTGGCGGAATCTGGACTATTTGCCGTGGTGCCACGATGGTTGATGGTAAGCCAGTAGTTCAGGACATGAGGCTTTCTGCTGAGAAATGTGCCCAGGTAAACGCCATCGAACGCGACAAAGCGCTGGCGTGGGTTGAGCGAAATATCAAAATTCCGCTGAGTGAGCCGCAGAAAGCGGGTATCGCATCTTTTTGCCCTTATAACATCGGTCCCGCAAAATGCTTCCCATCTACGTTTTACAAGCGCATTAACGCTGGTGACCGTAAAGGAGCCTGTGAAGCGATCCGCTGGTGGATTAAAGACGGTGGCCGTGATTGTCGCCTGACTAAAGGCCAGAAAAATGGCTGTTATGGGCAGGTAGAACGGCGAGACCAGGAAAGCGCGCTGACGTGCTGGGGGATAGACCAGTGAACAGAAGTCTCGTTTTTGTTGGGATGGCAGCTATCATCCTCATCTCGGTGCTCTGTGTGCTGCTGGCCCGCAGTAATGCCGCGCTGGCCACGTCAGAGAGCGACAACCGGGTTTTGCGTAGCGACAACGCGCTACAGACGGCGGTGATAACTACTCAGGCCTTCAACTTCAACCGGTTTAACCAGATAGCAGAGAATACCAACCGCCTTAATTCGCTAATAGATGCCGGAACAGAGAAAACCATCATTGAATACCGGGAGATTTTACGACGTGAAAAAACCTGTGATTTGCCTGTTCCTGCTGATGTCGCTGGTGGGCTGCTCGAATACGCGCACCGTTTACGTGCCAATGCAATGCACCCCGATACCGGGGAGGCTGACACAGTCAGTGATAGCGCCGCTGCCGCCAGCTCAATAACGTACTGCCAGGCAGTGCTGTGGATTAACCCGCTACTGGCCACCATTGAGAAGGCAAACAATCAGCTTGCCGGAATACGTGAAATAGAAAATACCAGAGCCTCGCCATAGAAGAGAAAGTTATTCCCATGTGAAGGCTGTCGTTTCTGGGTTGAAAGTTATAGTTGCTTGGCTCCAGTTATTTCCAGCAAGCATTTTCTCTATGCAATGTGTGGCGTAAAGATCATCGGGCGGATAGAAAGGAGTGTATTCGCTTTCTATGGTCAACTTGACGTCATGTATTGAAGCGATTGCGGTACGTCCTTCATTGTCAATGTTGCGGAAACAGGAAATTCTCGCTTCGTAAAACTTGTCCGGCAAACCTTCTAACATGCACCCAGTAGCCCACTGCAGAAGCTGCTCGGTTGAATATTCCTGCGGTACCTCTTGGGTGGTTTTTTGATTGATGAGCCTGTTGAGTGTTTTGAGAAAATTAAACATTTCATCTCCTTATGGTTATATTTGGAAACATATCATTTAACGAACCCAACTCATAGAGCATTCCAGCAGGCATTCACTGAGTGCCTGCTGTAATGTTAAACATTAAAATTTGTATTTATTTCTTATCGTTACAATCAGGGATCATTCTCAAAAGAGTGTTATCTTTCTGGACGTAGTGATGAAATAACGCTGCACCTGCATGCGCTGCGATTAAAAAGTATCCGACGTTTGCCAGTGTTTCGTGAATATCTTTAATAAGTGATTTTGTTTCCCCGTCAGGAGTAACGAAAGGTGCAATGTTAAAACTTAAGAAACTCCAGTCCTTCCCACCGTAAGCCATAATTGTAATACCTAATAATGGCAGAGCCAAAAAAGAAATGTACAGCAGGATATGCATTATTTTAGCCGCCATCATCTGCCAGGCTGGTGGGGGTGGAATGATGGCTGGGTCATGATACTTATGTTTAATAATTAATCGTATTATCATTAAAAACCAGACAAACACCCCAACATTATAATGTGTTTCTTTCATGAGAAGGTAGGTGTTGCTGCCTTTGGGAAACCAGCCACGAAGCTCCATAGCTGCATAGGTTATCGCTATTAATATCAGGGTTAGCCAGTGTAAGCGAATCTGAAGTTTTGAGAATTTGACCATTATTCTTGCCTCAAACGGGGTGTTACATCGACCATAAATCATGAAGCTTAACAAATCCTTATTTTGTTGAGAGATTAAGAATTTGTTATTCCAGCGATCTTACTTGAATATTTTGATAATAATTATCATTTTTATTTCTTTCTGGTAATCCGTGATGTTACGGGGCAAGAACTGCGCAGATTCTCGCTATTTATGAGAACTTTTAATCAGCTACTGGTTCATTTTTACTTTCCGCTTATTACACAATTTGTATCCAACAAACAGGACTATGCCGATGCCAGCACGTGCTAAACGCCCATGCCGACACAAAGGGTGTGCGGCAATCACCAATGATGTCAGCGGATATTGTGACCAACACCGACAGCAGCATGCTGGTGACGGCTGGCGGAATTATCAGTCAGGAAAGAGTAGGCAAGAACGTGGATACGGGCGACTCTGGGAAATTAAACGAGCGCGTATCCTTCAGCGTGATAAATACCTGTGTCAGAACCATCGCCGACAGAGGATAGCGAAGAAAGCGGCAAGCGTTGACCACATCATTCCAAAAGCTCATGGCGGTACTGATGACGATTCCAACCTTGAGTCGTTGTGCTGGGAATGCCACAGAGCAAAGACAGCAAGAGAACGTACTCGATGATAATATTCACTGTTGTAATGCATAAGAACAGTTTCTACATTCATGCAGATACCCGGAAGGAATTTTGGGTGTTTTTGAGTAAAACACTGGGATGGGGCAAATTTGAGTTAATTCGCCCCTCTGACGAGTTTAGCCCTACTGGAGGGTTGTTTGAATTAGTCGAAGTGCGTTCGGCAGATTCAGAACCCCCTGAGTCAGTAACTGTAGGGTCAAATGTTTTATGGCGTCTCCCGGAAGCTCTCGGAGTTTTGAAATCAATCCCTTCTTCTGATCTTCAGATATATTTGCGACACGGATTATATCCTCAAGGGCAACAATCGTGTCATTGTGTAACCGAACTGTTTGAACCTTAAGGATTGCACTTAAGCCGCCATCATCAAGAAGAAAATCAATTCCTTTCTCTGTAATGTTGCAGTATGGGGCGTTGAAGATAAAATCAACGCCAGCCATGGTTTCGCTGCGTACGAAGGGTGTAGAAACAAGACTATGCATTTCAAGATATAGCATGCACGCCACAAAGTGATCATAGTTATCAAACTTCTCAATGAGGTCTCGCTCCTGTGCCTTGTTTAAAGAGTTAGGAGCACAATCTATAAGAGCGTTGAGGATCTCAAGTTGTAAGGCTCTATCATATTTTCTAGTTTTATCCATTTCTTAGACTCCATCGTTTATTTATTCAGATTAACTGAAGACACTATGCTGAACATCCTGATGGATGACCAGTATCTGCTTTTGCATGCTTTCTTGCTGTCATCTTCAAGGGGGAGGGGGGATCAAATCCCTGACACCTTTCGCTCTTTAGGACTGCCCGCTTCCTCGTATTTTTATACCCGCGAAAAATGAAATTTAACCAGGAGTGTCGCTTATGGCTGGTACGGCGGGGCGTTCCGGGCGTCGCCCCAAGCCAACGGCGCGCAAGGAGCTGGCAGGGAACCCCGGCAAACGAGCCCTGAATAAAGAGGAACCTGTATTCACACCGATTAAAGGTGTGGCACCACCTGACTGGTTTTCTGAGGATGATGGTCTGCCAATGGCGGCCGTCATGTGGGAACTGACCACGAAAGAATTATGTGGACAGGGATTACTGTGTGTTACCGATCTTGCCGTACTTGAGCGCTGGTGTGTTGCATATGAGTTCTGGCGCAGGGCGGTTAAAAATATCGCCAGAGAAGGGCTGACTATCACTGGTGCTATGGGGGGGAAGATAAAAAACCCTGAGCTAACCGCAAAGAAAGAGCAGGAATCGGAGATGAGCTCTACCGGCTCCATGCTTGGCCTTGATCCCAGCAGTCGACAACGCCTAATCGGCCTTGCCGGACAGAAGAAAACCTCTAACCCATTCCTGAAGATGATCAACTCATGAGCCGGAAATCGTACCCCAACGTAAACGCCGCGAATCAATACGCCCGCAACGTTGTGCGGGGGAAAATTCCGGCGTGCCAGTTTGTCATTCAGGCCTGCCAGCGTCATATCGATGACATGGCGGCTGAAAAGAGTAAGAAATTTCGTTACCGCTTCGATAAAGACATGGCAGAAAAGGCCGCGAAATTTATCCAGTTGTTGCCACATACAAAAGGAGAGTGGGCATTCAAGCGGATGCCGATCACTCTGGAGGCATGGCAACTGTTTATTGTGTGCTGCGCCTTTGGCTGGGTCCAGAAAGGGTCGAAGCTTCGACGATTTCGCGAGGTTTACACGGAGATACCGCGTAAAAATGGGAAATCAGCTATTTCGGCAGGTGTGGCGCTGTACTGTTTTACCTGTGATAACGAGTTTGGCGCTGAAGTATATTCCGGGGCCACAACTGAAAAACAGGCGTGGGAAGTATTCAGACCAGCTCGTCTGATGTGTAAGCGCACCCCGCTGCTGGTGGAAGCGTTCGGGATTGAAGTTAATGCGTCCAACCTGAACCGGCCAGAAGATGGCGCGCGTTTTGAGCCGCTGATTGGTAACCCTGGGGACGGCGCTTCGCCGCACTGTGCGATTGTTGACGAGTACCACGAACATCCCACAGATTCGCTCTACACCACTATGCTGACGGGTATGGGGGCGCGGCGACAACCACTAATGTGGGCGATCACGACGGCGGGTTACAACATTGAGGGGCCATGCTACGACAAACGGCGTGAAGTGATTGAGATGCTGAATGGCACAGTACCGAATGAGGAATTGTTCGGCGTGATATACACCGTCGACGAGGGGGATGACTGGACCGATCCTAAAGTGCTGGAAAAAGCTAACCCGAATATGGGCGTGTCGGTCTATCGTGACTTTCTCCTCAGCCAGCAACAGAGAGCTATTAATAACGCCCGTCAGGCTGGTGTATTTAAAACTAAACACCTCAACATCTGGGTTGCAGCCCGTGCTGCTTTCTACAACCTGGTTTCCTGGCAGAACTGTGAGGATAAGACACTTACGCTGGAGCAATTCGAAGGACAGCCATGTGTTCTGTCTTTCGACCTGGCGCGCAAGCTGGATATGAACAGTATGGCGCGGTTGTTCACCAGGGAAATTGACGGCAAGACACATTACTACAGCGTTGCTCCCCGCTTCTGGGTTCCCTACGACGCAGTATTCAGCGTTGAAAAGAACGAAGATCGTCGTACTGCGGAGCGATTTCAGAAATGGGTTGAAATGGGACTGCTTACAGTTACTGATGGCGCTGAAGTTGATTACCGCTACATCCTTGAAGAGGCCAAGGCGGCAAACAAGCTCAACCCAGTCAGTGAGTCACCGATTGACCCGTTCGGCGCGACGGGGCTTTCACATGATCTGGCTGATGAAAGCCTTAATCCGATCACTATTGTTCAGAACTACACCAATATGTCTGATCCGACGAAGGAGCTGGAAGCCGCCATTGAGTCAGGCCGCTTTCATCACGACGGGAACCCGATTATGAGCTGGTGTATCAGCAACGTCGTCGGGAAGTATTTGCCCGGTAATGACGATGTGGTTAAACCCATCAAAGAGCATAACGAAAACAAAATCGATGGCGCGGTTTCGCTGATTATGGCAATCGGACGGGCAATGTTGAATAGCCGGGCGAGTAATTCATCCGTTTACGACGAGGAAGATGTAGCATGCTAATGACGTTTTTAAGTTTTTTTATCGGCCTCGCCGGAGCCGCGTTACTGTCTGCCGGTGCCTGGCTTATTTCACCTGCAGCCGGGCTTATTACTGGCGGTTCAATCTGCCTGCTGTGGTCATTTTTAATCGCGAAATCAATGTCTGCCAGCGTAATTAAATCAGGGGGTGAATAATGTTCATTCCCCAGATGTTTCGGGGTAAATCTCAGTCTGGTGGTAGTTTCTGGCAGGCGATGCTGGGTGGTGTGAGTTCCAGCCAGAGCAAGGCGGGGATCGTTATCACTTCTGAAACCGCAATGGCGTTATCGGCGGTCCGGGCATGTGTAACGCTTCTGGCAGAATCGGTGGCGCAGCTGCCGTGTGAACTTTACAGGCGAGGCGCTAACGGAGGCCGTGAACGGGCGACTGACCACCCTGTATATGATCTGATTCATTCCGAGCCCAACAAAAAAGACACTTCATTTGAATACTTTGAACAGCAGCAGGGCCTGCTTGGCCTGGAGGGAAATTGCTACTCGATCATCGACAGGGACGGGAAAGGTTATCCCCGCGAATTAATCCCGGTTAATCCCCAAAAGGTCATTGTCCTGAAAGGCCCGGATGGGATGCCATATTATGAACTACCCGAAATTGGCGAAACGTTGCCAATGCGCATGATGCATCATGTGAAGGTCTTCTCACTGGATGGCTATATCGGCAGTTCCCCAATCCAGACGAACGCGGATGTTCTTGGGCTAAACCTCGCCGTGGAAGAGCATGCTTCTCAGGTCTTTCGCCGTGGTACAACGATGAGCGGCGTTATTGAACGTCCAAAAGACGCTCCGACGATCAAAAGCCAGGATGCTATCGACCGCCTGCTGGCAAAGTGGACGGACAGATATTCCGGCGTCAGGAACGCATTCTCTGTTGCATTGCTTCAGGAAGGGATGAGCTACAAACAGCTATCTCAGGATAATGAGAAAGCGCAGCTGTTACAGTCCCGTCAATGGGGCGTGGAGGAAGTGTGCCGGCTCTATAAAATCCCGCCCCATATGGTGCAGATGCTGGCGAAAGCCACGAATAACAACATTGAGCACCAGGGGCTGCAGTTTGTGATGTACACGCTGTTGGCCTGGCTGAAGCGCCATGAAGGCGCATTAATGCGCGATCTGCTTTTACCCAGCGAGCGCAGTGATCTGTACATTGAATTCAATGTTTCTGGCCTGCTGCGCGGTGATCAGAAGTCACGCTATGAATCTTATGCATTAGGCCGCCAGTGGGGCTGGTTATCGGTTAACGACATTCGCCGCATGGAGAACCTTCCACCCATCGCCGGAGGGGACAAATACCTGACGCCTCTGAATATGGTCGACAGTAAACAAATCTTACCTGGCGATAACACGCCAACAGCAAAACAACTGGCAGAAATCAACTCTATTCTGTCCAGAAACTGAATATCACCCGCAGTGCGGGCTGACTTGGTAAACATCATGACAAAAAATTTAATTAATCTGCCGCATCTGGCGGCTATGGTCTTTGGTGTTCCACATTACGTGACACGACAGACAATGGATTCTGTAAAAGCTGTGCTGGTTCCCCGTATTCAGGGATTATCAGAAGAGGCTGGAATTCACATGACACAGAATCCTGATAACAATCAGGCGCCAGATTTGGTTCAACCAGCTGGTGGAATGGCTGTTATTCCTGTTCACGGCATTCTGGTTCCACGTCGTGGGCAAATTACTGCAATGTGTTCGGAACTTACCAGCTATGAGCGCATACGTAGCCAGGTGCATGCTGCATTAAATGACCCTTCCATCAGTGAAATTGTGCTGGATATAAATTCTGGTGGTGGTGCGGCGGTTGGATGCAAGGAACTGGCCGATTATATTTTCCAGTCACGTCAAACTAAGCCTATTACTGCAATTGTGAACTACAGCGCCTATTCTGCGGCTTACTTTATCGCTTCGGCCTGCAGCAAAATTGTAGTCAGCCAGACCAGTGGAGTCGGCTCGATTGGAGTGATCATGGAACACCTGGATACTTCCAGGATGGAAGAGCAAATGGGGTTAACATTCACCACGATTTTTCGGGGAGATAACAAAAATAACGGTACACAACATGAGCCACTGAGTGAAGACGCTCGGGGAATGTTCCAGAGGATGATTGACGATATGTACGAGACGTTTATTACCTCTGTAGCGGAATACCGGAAACTTGCCCCTCAGACGGTGATTAACACACAGGCCGGAATCTATTTCGGCGCTGATGCCATTTCTGCTGGTCTTGCTGATGAAGTTTCGGATCCTCAGTCCGCGATTAATGCCATTGCGGCAAAGTACAAACAACCTCAACAAACCACTTCCATAAAGTTGCAGGCAGCCGCGATGGACCTGCAAACCAGAATGTAACCCGGCGCTAACGCGTCATTACCAGAAAGCAGCCAACAGGCTGCTTTTTTTATGCCAAAAAGAGAGAAAAACATGGATCATATTGAAGAATTGCGTCGTGAACGTGCGGGTATTAATCAGAAGGTTCAGGTACTGGCGGCAGTAGAAACTGGTGGCGGTACGCTGACTGCGGAGCAGTTAACCGAATTTGCCAGCCTGCAGCAGCAGTTCACGGATATCAGCGCCAAGATTGAGCGTCTGGAAGCGGCTGAACGTGCTGCAGCGCTTGTCGCCAAACCGGTTAAAGGCACACAGCAGACTCCAGGTATCAGCATTAAGGCTGAGCCAAAGCAATATACCGGCGCAGGCATGACCCGTCTGGTGATGTCGATTGCGGCAGCACAGGGTAACGTTCAGGATGCTGCTAAATTTGCAGCTGAAGAACTGAATGACCAGTCTGTCTCGATGGCCATCAACACTGCCGCCGCGTCAGGCGGTGTTCTTATTCCGCAAAACCTGCACAGCGAGGTGATCGAACTGCTGCGCGATCGCACCATCGTTCGTAAGCTGGGTGCGCGCTCCATTCCGCTGCCGAACGGCAACATGGCGCTGCCGCGTCTGGCAGGTGGTGCGACGGCGAGCTACACCGGGGAAGGCAAGGATGCGAAAACATCAGAAGCGCGCTTCGATGATGTGAAACTCACTGCGAAAACCATGATTGCAATGGTTCCAATCTCAAACCAGCTGATTGGTCGTGCTGGCTACAACGTGGAGCAGCTGGTCCTGCAGGATATTCTGACCGCGATCTCTGTTCGTGAAGATAAAGCCTTTATGCGCGATGACGGTACCGGTGATACGCCTGTCGGTATGAAAACGCGAGCAACTGAGTGGAACCGCCTGCTGCCGTGGGAAGCTGCTGCAGAGGTTAATCTGCAGACGATTGATACCTATCTCGACAGCATCATCCTGATGGCGATGGACGGGAACAGCAACATGATCAGCTGCGGCTGGGGCATGTCGAACCGTACCTACATGAAACTGTTCGGGCTGCGCGACGGTAACGGTAATAAGGTCTACCCGGAAATGGCCCAGGGGATGCTGAAGGGATTTCAGATTCAGCGTACCAGCGCTATCCCGGCAAACCTCGGTGACGCTGGCAAAGAGTCGGAAATTTACTTCGCTGACTTTAATGACGTGGTTATCGGTGAAGACGGCAACATGAAGGTGTCGTTTTCGCAGGAAGCCTCCTATCAGGACGGGGACGGAAATCTGGTTTCCGCGTTCTCCCGTAACCAGTCGTTGATTCGCGTGGTGACGGAGCACGATATCGGCTTCCGTCATCCGGAAGGTCTTGTTCTCGGGACAAAAGTGCTGTTTTAACCGGTCCTGCACTCTGTGCGACCACGGTCGCACAGCGTAAAAGCACGTAATTCCCCAAGCCCGCAGCAGCGGGTTTTTTCTTTTCAGGAGCAAAACGATGACGACGAAAGCGGCAAAAGCAGCGGCAGCGGCGGTTGCAGCCGGTGATGTGAAAAAGCCGGATGAACTGACGCCGGAAAATACAGTGGACGGGGATGACGGTCAGAATACTGCAGCGGGTTCAGGTGATACAGGTGTTGATCTGACCGGAAGTGAAACAAACGGGGCCACGGTCCTGACGGGAGCAGAAGTGATGCGGAAAGCGGTTTTTTTCCTGGGACCCTATCATCGTTATTCACGCGGTGATACGGCCTGTTTTGATACTGAGTACGCAGAAAAACTGGTTGAACGCCATATTGCGGTATGGCCAGAAGATGCGGAAAAGGCGCTGAGTCCCCGCAAGGGAGCCGATGACCATGATACTGACATTGGATGACGTGAAAACCCAGCTCCGTCTGGAGCCGGATTTCACGGAGCATGACGGCATGCTCACTAAAATGGTGGCGGCTGCGCAGAAGAGTATTGAACGTGACTACTACTGCAAACTGGTGGGAAGCGACGACGAACTGCAGGCGCTGCCGGAAGGTGTACGCGGTTTTGTGGCGGATGAAGATATCCAGCTGGCCATGCAGTATCTGGTCGGGGATGCGTATCTGAATGGTTTCACCGGTCAGTGGCTGGAGACGGCTCCGGTCCGGCATCTTCTTTTCCCGTTGCAGGAGAACACCGTATGAGCCTGAAGCCGGAAGAGATGACCTGCCGTCTTTCGATTGGGTATATGCAATCCGGTCGGGGACCGCTGGGTGAACAGCTGCCGGAGCAACTGGTCACGACCGGGAAAGCCTGGGCGAAGCGCGAGCTGGTCTCGGGCAGAAAGATCCGCACACTGGATCAACAACAGGTTGTTGAAACGTGTCTTTTTACCACTCATCCGAACCTGAATATTGATATCGACTGGAAAATAACGACGTCTGACCGGGTTTATACCGTTCGTAACGTCGAACGTCTTGCGGACCGCATCATCATCACAGGGGAGGCAGACGCACGTCATGATCGAGCTGGCATTAAAGGCAGCACTTGAACGCCTGACCGGGCTGGATGTTTACCCTCTGCTCCTGCCTGATGAGCTGCAGGAGGGAATTACTTACCAGTGTATCTCCGATCCGGAGCTGTACGCCGGACTGTTGCGCACAGGCTTGATTGCGGGTCGCTTCCAGATAGCGATTTATCTGCTTAATGACTACACCCGCCTGTTACAGCTGGATAAGAAAATCAGCGCGGAATGGACCGCTATCGTGCATGGCCAGCTGGAGGGCTTTCCCGTGCAGAATGTGGTCCGGGGTGGAATACAGCAGAGTAAATCGGTACTGACCAGCGGCAATATTCAGTACCGGCTCGTCCGGGATTTCACCTTTCACTACCGGGATGCCTCACCATGATCACTATGGACGTAAAAGGGCTGGACGAGCTGGAGCGGCAGCTTATCGCACTCGGTGAAAAGGTCGGCACGAAGGTGTTACGTGACGCGGGGCGTGAGGCGCTGAAAGTGGTTGAAGACGACATGAAACAACATGCCGGCTTCGACGATGCATCCTCTGCAGAGCAGCATATGCGTGATTCCATCAAAATTCGCTCATCCACGCGGAAAGGTCGCGGAAATACGGTGGTCACCCTTCGGGTTGGCCCCAGCAAGAAGCATTACATGAAAGCGCTGGCCCAAGAGTTCGGTACGGTGAAACAGGTTGCCGATCCATTCATCCGTCCGGCACTGGATTACAACGTCCGGCAGGTTCTGCGCATTCTGACCGTTGAAATCCGCAATGGTATTCAGAACAGGTAGCAACCGCTGCCCACTATTTAAGAGAGAATCATTATGGCTGATGAAAATAACACGCCAAAATCATCCCCTGAGTACGCAATGCTTCCTGCCGGGACGGTGGTGAAGTTCGGCGAGGTGGGGGCCGCTGTGGCGGCGCTCAAACCCCTGATTAACTGTAAGGCACTGGGCGCGACAGGTCAGACGGGAGGATTTGTCGACTGTACCACCCTGCTGGACAAGAGTAAGCAGTCGGTGTCAGACCTGCCGGAAGGGCCGGAGAAATCGCTGGGATTCATTGACGACCCGGAAAACGAAGATTTCACCGCGTTCCTCAATGCTGCAGAACAGCGTAAGACCGTTCAGTTTTATATTGAGCTGCCGAACAAAAGAACGGCTTCAATGATCCTTGCGCTTTCAGGCTGGCAGATGAACGAAATCACAGCGCCTGCCAGTGAAGTTATCCAGATTACGGTGCAGGGTAAGCAAAACAACATTAAATGGGGGATCGCCGCGCCGGCACCAGATGCCGGAGCGTAATCTGTTTCCCGATATACACCGCCTCCGGGCGGTTTTTTTTCGTCTGAAAAACAGGATACACCATGTCTGAATTTAGCCTCTCCGCACTGAAAAATGCACTGCTCAAAACGAAATCCACGCCTACTGAAACTGAAATTTTAGGCACAAAGGTTTACCTGCGTCGGCTGACGGCGGCTGAGCTTATTGATCATGAAGATGCACTCATCGAGGCGCAGACCTCTGGCAATGCCCGCCTGGCGTCTGAGCTGAGCGTACAGATTGTTATCGACAGCCTGGTTCAGCCTGACGGCTCGCCGATTAAAGCCAAAGACAAACCCACGGCGAAGGAGCTGCTGGCGGCACACGATAACGTTGTGCTTCTGGATGCCATCGACAAAGTGAAAAAGCACGCCATCGGTAAGCTGGAAACCGCCGAAAAAAACTGAGTGACTCGCCCTGGCTGGAGCTGATTTTCTGGCTGGCCGACCGCTGGGGCGAGCCTGACCCGTCAAAAATTGCGGCGCTTCCGGCTGACACGCTTTTCCACTGGCGAGCTTTCTTCCTCAAACAGGGCATTTTCAAAAAGCCTTGCCGGGAAGAGCCTGACAGTAATCCGCCCCCTGTTAAATCCCCCACCGCCGCCGTGAATCCGAGTCTGGATGCGCAGTGTGCGGCAGTTATGAAGGTATTAATGTAATGGGTGACGTTGCCTCTCTTGCCGTTGGGCTGCATCTGAATGCAGCGAACTTTAAATCGCAGCTGATGAGCGCCTACGGCAGCGCTGAGAGTCAGTCACGCCAGTTTAACCGCAATGCCCAGGCTGATGCGAAAAAGACGGAGGATGCCTATAAGCGTGTTTCTGCTTCGGTATCAGGGCTGGCTGGCAGGCTGGCAGGTTTTGCCGGGGCGGGTTTATCGCTGGGCACCATTATTAACACTACGCGGCAGTACAGCCAGTCCCTGTCGGATTTGCAGGCCATCACCGGTGCCACCAGTGCGCAGATGAAACTGTACGATCAGGCAGCGCAGGAAATGGGCCGCACAACGGAATACAGCGCATCGCAGGCTGCCGAGGCCATTAAGCTGATGGCTTCGGCAAAGCCTGAACTGCTGAGTACCTCTGCGGGGCTGACGGCGGCGACCAAAAGCGCGTTAACGCTGGCCCAGGCGGCAGGGACCACGCTTCCGGATGCCACCCGAACGCTGGCGCTGTCGTTAAACCAGTTTGGGGCGGGAGCCAGTGAAGCCGACCGGTATATCAATGTGCTGGCTGCCGGCGCGAAATTTGGTTCGTCGGAGATAGCCGATACTGCTGCTGCTATTAAAAATGGCGGGGTGGCAGCGGCACAGGCTGGCGTAGGTTTTGAAACCCTCAATGCCGCCATACAGGTACTGGCGGAGCGTGAGGTTAAAGGCGGCGAGGCCGGAACCGCGCTGCGTAACGTGATCCTGAATCTGGAGAAGGGAACCGATAAAACCCTGAAGCCTTCTGTTGTCGGGCTGAGTCAGGCACTGGAGAACCTGGCCGGGAAAAACCAGTCAACAAAGCAGGCCGTGAAGCTGTTCGGGGTGGAAAACCTCAGCGCGGCATCCATCCTGGTGCAGAACCGCGAGAAGGTGGAGTCGCTGACCGCCGCCCTGACCGGTACACAGACCGCACATGAGCAGGCCGAAATCAGGGTAAATAACCTCAACGGCGATCTTCTCAGCCTGACTTCGGCTTTTGAAGGTCTGATTATTAAGGTGGGACAGAGCGGAAACGGCCCGCTGCGCAGTGGTGTTCA
Source organism: Citrobacter sp. Cb031 (assembly GCF_030336725.1). NCBI lineage: Bacteria > Pseudomonadati > Pseudomonadota > Gammaproteobacteria > Enterobacterales > Enterobacteriaceae > Citrobacter > Citrobacter sp. Cb031. The sequence goes on along the minus strand of NZ_JAOWDA010000034.1, from coordinate 988,176 downwards.
GACCGTTACCGATGCCATTAATGGCCTGACGGATAATTTTAATACGGTCGCCAACGTTGCGCTGTATACGCTGATTCCTGTTCTGGCGACAAAACTGACGGCAGGTATCAGGGGCAACATCGGTGCCTGGGTGGAGCAGCAGCAGGCAGTCAGGGCCAGCGCGATGGCGCAGGCCGATATGGCGCGAAAAACGCTGGAAAGTACCGCCGCCACGCTGGCACAGAATAACGCAGAATTCGGGCGTTATCGGGAAATGGAGAAAAGTGCCAGACAATTTGGCCTTAACGTCAGTTATCAGAGTGAGTTTAACCGCTTAATCCGGCAGGAAACCGAGCAGACACTGCTCTCCACCCAGGCAAAGAGCCAGCTGAATGCTGCCAATAAACAGCTTTCCGTTTCAGCCCGCGCAGCCTCTGCAGCAGTAGGTATGGCAAGAGGGGCGCTGGCACTTGTTGGCGGTCCGGTGGGAGCGGCGATGCTGGCAGGTTCGGCGTTGCTCTATTTCCATAATCAGGCGAAGAATGCCCGTCAGTCAGCGATTGACCTGAAAAATGCTGTCGTTGAAACGAATGAAGAACTAAAAAAACTGTCGCTTAACCAGCTCAACGTGAAACAGCTGGATATTGATGAACAGTTTGAGAATCAGGTTATTCAGCGAAATAAACTGATTAAGGAAATTCAGGATGCGGACAGCCGTATCGATGGATTGAGCGGCTTCGACCCGTTCGGACAGCTTAAAGGCGTAAAGAACGATAAAACCCGCTACAAAGGGGATCTGGATGCCGTTGAACAAGGGTTAAAACTCCTCAAGGAACGGCAAAAAATTGTCAAAGAGGCCATAGAGCAGGCTAAATCAGGGAAAACCGATCCCTCGCCGAAGCCGGATAAACCAGGGAATGAAACAGGGAGCGATAAACCCGATACCCCCTGGACCGGGGAAGGCGGGGATACAGGGAAGGGGCAAAAGGCGAAGGTTAACCAGTATGAGCAACTGCGGCGTGAAATCGAAGCGGCGCATGCCTCAAGTCTCGTACGAATCAACCTGCAGGAGCAGGAAAGCGCCAGAAAACTCCTTGAAGCCGCCCGCGCTGACGGGGCCAGCGAGGCTGATATTCAGAAGACGTTGCTACTGAATGCTGAAAATTATCAGAAACAGCGCCTCGAACTGGCAGAACAGTATACGCCGGCCAGAGCCTCTCTGACGAAAGAGCGCGAAGCGAGCCAGGAGCTGAAGTCGCTCCTGGATGCCCGTCTTCTGGATGAAAAGGAATACCAGACGGCCAGAATCACGCTGGCACAAAGTACAGCCCGCGAACTGTTACAGGCACAGGCAGCGGCAATGTCTGCCCCTCTGATTGATATCGCCGGCACGGTTGATCCGCTGGCAGAACTGCGCAATCAACTGGCCGAGCGTCAGTCTTTGCTGCAGGCTTTTTATCAGAACGATGTTATCAATAAAGAACAGTACGAACTGCTGAAGCAAAAGGCTGACAAGGATTCCGCTGATGCGCAGTACCAGACGGCGGTGGAGCTTTATAAGTCGCAGGGAAACCTGAACAGCCTCGCCATTGGCCTGATGGAAACCACCCAGGAGCGAACCTCCAACATGCTGACCGGGATGCTGAACGGTACACAGACACTCCTGGACGGGATGATTGGGTTATTTTCCTCCCTGACACAGTCGGTGATTAAAAACCTTGTCGATATGGCAGCGCAGGCGCTGATTACTAACACCATTCTGAAATCCATTATGGGTATCGGCGGCAGTCTTTTGGGTGGTGCAGCCACCGCGAGTACCGGCACGGCCATCAGCAGTTTTGGCAGCAGTTTTAGTTTTAATGCGAAGGGCGGTGTTTATGACTCACCTTCATTAAGTGCCTACAGTAACGGCATCTATGACAGCCCGACCCTGTTTGCTTTTGCAAAGGGGGCAGGTGTGTTTGGTGAAGCTGGTCCGGAAGCCATTATGCCCCTTGCTAAAACGCCTGACGGTACGCTGGGCGTCAGGGCGCTGGGTGACCCGGGTTCCTCTGGTGGTGGTATGAATGGGTGGATTACTTATTCACCTGTGTATCACATTGCCATCCAGAATGACGGACAAAACGGGGAGATAGGGCCGCAGGCATCGCAGATGCTGGTCAGAATGATCGATACGCGCGTCATGAGCATCCTGAGAACTCAGGGCCGCGATGGCGGCATGCTGGCGGGAGGATAAGTGAAAACCTTTCATTGGGCACCCAGGGAGGGGATGCCGTCTTCTGTTTCCCCTTCAGTGACAACCATAAAATTTGGGGATGGCTATGAGCAACGTCGCCCGACCGGACTCAACCATCAGTTAATTAACTTCCAGCCTGTTTTCCGGACAACGTCGGACAATTCCCGCACCGCACTTGAAGCGTTTCTGGTCGAGCACGGGGGATATAAAGCCTTTCTGTGGCGACCGCCAAAATACAACCGCACGATTAAAGTTGTCTGCCGGGAATGGTCTGTTACGGACAACGTCACGTATTCTGATTTCAGCTGTAAATTTGAGCAGGTTATTGCTTAAGGATCCTTATGCAGGATATTCCTCAGAACACCCTCAACGAAACCACGAAAACCGAGCAGTCTGCCCGCATTGACTTGTGGGTAATCGACCTGACGGCCTTTGGTGGCCAGCGTTACTACTTTTCAAATGAACTAAACGAGAAGGGAGAGCCGGTCACCTGGCAGGGCAGGAAGTATGACGTTTACCCGATACAGGGAACCGGATTTGATCTGGTAGGGAAAGGGACGTCTTCCCGACCGACGCTGGCGGTGTCGAACCTGTTTGGCATGGTCACGGGACTCGCGGAGGATGTGCAGAGCCTCGTCGGGGCCACGGTGGTAAGGCGCGTGGTATACGCCCGTTTTCTCGATGCGGTGAACTTTACAGGCGGCAATCCGGAGGCTGATCCGGAACAGGAAGTGGTCAGCCGCTGGGTGATTGAACAACTGTCGGAGCTGAAAGCCACCACGGCGACCTTCGTGCTGGCCACACCGACCGAAACGGACGGTAGCGTGTATCCGTCGCGGATCATGCTGGCTGATGTCTGCAACTGGACCTACCGTTCGCAGGAGTGTGGCTATGTCGGGCCACCTGTGGCGGACGAGTTTGATAAACCCACGACAGACCCTGCAAAAGATGCCTGCAGCAAATGCCGTACCGGCTGCGAGCTGCGTAATAACCTGCCGCGCATCGGCTGTTTCCTCTCCATTAACCGTCTTTCCTGATGGATACACCCATGAAAAAAACACTCCTGGCGCATGCTGCAGCATGCGCGCCGGCTGAATCGTGTGGCTGGGTGGTGAACACGCCCGCAGGGGAGCGGTATTTTCCCTGCCAGAATCTTTCCGCTGAACCGACTCTGTATTTCCGCATGGATCCGGCAGATTACCTTCAGGCGCAGGCGGCAGGCGATGTGGTGGCCCTGGTACACAGCCATCCCGATGGCCAGCCGTTTCTCAGCGATGTTGATCGCCGCCTGCAGGTGCAAAGTGGCCTGCCGTGGTGGCTGGTCTGCGATGACCGGATATACAAATTTCGCTGCATGCCATTCCTCACCGGGCGGGCATTTGAGCACGGGGGGACGGACTGTTACACCCTGTTCCGAGATGCGTACCATCTGGCGGGTATTGAGATGCCGGATTTTGCGCGGGGGGAGGACTGGTGGAAGCAGGGCGAGAATCTGTATCTGGATAATCTGGAGGCGACAGGTTTTTATCGGGTGAATGCTGAAGAGGCACAGCCCGGAGACATTCTGATTTGTTGTTTTGGTTCATCAGTTGCCAACCATGCCGCGATTTACTGCGGCGACGGCGAACTGCTGCACCATATTCCTGACCAGCTCAGTAAACGCGAGAGGTATTCTGAAAAATGGCAACGCCGCACACACTCGATATGGCGACACCGGGCATGGCACGACTCTGCCTTCACGGGGATTTACAACGATTTGGCCGCCGCTTCAGCCTCAGTATAAAAACGGGGGCCGAGGCCATTTACGCGCTGGCCATACAGGTTCCGGGCTTCCGGCAGAAAATGAATGATGGCTGGTATCAGATACGCATCGCCGGTCAGGATGTGGATGAAACCAGCGTGTCAGCCCGTCTGCATGAACCGCTGCCGGACGGGGCCATTATTCATATTGTCCCGCGTATGGCAGGGGCAAAATCCGGTGGCCTGTTTCAGGTCGTGCTGGGTGCTGTGGCAATAGGCGCGTCCTTTTTTACGGCAGGCGCTTCAATGGCAGCCTGGGGGGCTGCGTTATCTGCCGGTGGTATTTCGGTATCCTCAGTTCTGTTTTCTATGGGGGCAGCCATGATGCTGGGTGGTGTGGCGCAGATGCTGACGCCGCAGGCAAAAATCCCCTCGTCCCGGCAGACCGATAACGGCAAACAGAACACTTATTTTTCGTCACTGGACAACATGGTGGCGCAGGGGAATGCCCTGCCGGTGTTGTACGGTGAAATGCTGGTCGGCTCCCGCACGATCTCCCAGGAAATAAGCACACGGGATGAGGGCGGCGGCGGGCAGGTGGTGATCATCGGTCGCTGATTTACTGCAGCATATTTATATTAAAACAGAACCGCCTTCGGGCGGTTTTGTCGTTTCAGAGGGAACAGATTATGGGTAAGGGTGGTGGCAGCAGTAAAACGCCGCATGAGGCTCCTGACGACCTGAAATCCAGCCAGATGCTGACCGTTGTTGATGCCATCTGCGAGGGGCCGATTGAAGGTCCGGTGGACGGGCTGAAAAGTGTCAGAATTAACAAAACGCCGGTCCTCGACAGCGACGGTAATGCGATGGTTCACGGTGTCACCGTGGTTTACCGCGTGGGGGAGGATGAGCAGACCGCGATGGAGGGGTTCGAAGACTCCGGTGCTGAAACCCTGCTGGGTGTGGAGGTGAAGAAGTCAGAGCCGGTGACCCGCACCATTACCGCTAAAACGGTGGACCGTCTGCGTTTTACCTTTGGTGTGCAGTCTCTGGTCAGTACCAGTACCAAAGGCGACCGCAACCCGACCAGCGTACAGATGCTGATCCAGTTTCGCCGGGACGGGCTGTGGCGAACGGAACGGGATATCACCATTACAGGTAAAACAACCACGCAGTTTCTGGCATCTGTGGTGATCGATGATTTGCCGCCCCGGCCGTTTGAAGTCCGCATGCAACGTATCACTGATGACAGTACGACAGACCTGCTGCAGAACAAAACGGTGTGGTCGGGCTATACCGAAATCATTGATGTAAAACAACTCTATCCGAATACCGCCGTTATCGGGGTAAAAGTGGACGCGGAGCAGTTTGGCAGCCAACAGGTCACGCGAAACTATCTCCTGCGCGGGCGTATCGTACAGGTGCCGTCGAATTATGATCCGGTAAAACGGACGTATTCCGGGCTGTGGGACGGGACGTTTAAACCCGCCTGGACAGATAATCCGGCCTGGTGTGTGCTGGATATGCTGACCCACCCGCGCTATGGCATGGGAAGCCGCATCGGTGTTGCCGATGTGGACAAGTGGGCGCTGTATGCCATTGCACAGTACTGCGATCGGCTTGTTCCAGACGGTTTTGGCGGGACAGAGCCGCGTATCACCTGCAATGCGTATCTGACGGACCAGCGTAAAGCGTGGGACGTGCTGGGGGACTTCTGTTCCCTGATGCGCTGCATGCCGGTCTGGAACGGCAATACCCTGACCTTTGTACAGGACCGGCCCGCCGATAAAGTCTGGACCTATACGCAGAGTAATGTGGTGATGCCCGCTGACGGTGCGCCGTTCATCTACAGCTTCAGCGCCCTGAAAGAGCGCCATAATGCCGCCGAGGTCCGTTACACCGACCCGAACAACGGCTGGGAAACGTCCACCGAACTGGTGGAAAACGACGCTGCCATCCGGCGCTACGGTCGCAACGTCCTGAAGATGGACGCGTTCGCCTGTACCAGCCGGGGGCAGGCGCACCGCGCCGGACTGTGGGCCATCACCACCGAATTGCTGGAAACGCAGACGGTGGATTTTTCCGTGGGGGCCGAAGGACTGCGACATGTTCCCGGCGATATCATTGAGGTCTGCGACAGTGATTATGCCGGCGTGACCGTGGGCGGACGCGTTCTGTCGGTCGACAGCCTGTCCCGTACGCTCACCCTGGACCGCGAGGTGGAAATACCGCCAGGCGGCAATGTGGTGCTGAACCTGGTGGGCAGCGATGGCCAGCCTGTTACCGTCGCGGTCACTGCACATCCGGCCCCGGACCGCGTGACCGTCAGCCAGTTACCCGATGGCGTGGCGGCGTACAGCGTGTGGGGGCTGAAACTGCCGGACCTGCGCCAGCGCCTGTTTCGCTGCGTGGCCATACGGGAGAATGATGACGGGACGTATGCCATCACCGCCGTGCAGCATGTTCCGGAGAAAGAGAGCATCGTGGACAACGGTGCGAAGTTTGACCCGTTGCCCGGCACAGGTATCACGAACACACCACCCGCTGTGCAGCATCTCACCACGGAGATTCTGGCAGAGGACGGGCAGTATCAGGCGCGGGCGCGCTGGGACACGCCGCGCGTGGTGAAAGGCGTTAACTTCTTCCTGCGCCTGACGGTGAAAGCGGAAGATAACAGCGACCGCCTGGCCAGCAGCCTGACCCTGACCGAAACGGAGCACACCTTCCGCAACCTGACGCCGGGGCGCTACACCCTGACGGTGCGGGCGGTGAACACCCAGGGCCAGCAGGGTGAGCCTGCCAGCACAGATTTCAGTATCGCCGCGCCGGCTGTACCGTCTTATGTTGAGCTGATTCCCGGCTATTTCCAGATAACCGCCACCCCGCGTCAGGCGGTATATGACCCCACGGTGCAGTATGAATTCTGGTTTACGGATACGCAGATAACCGATATCCGCCAGGTGGAAAGCGATGCGCGTTATCTCGGCACGGCGCTGTACTGGATTGCGGCAAACGCGAGTATCAAACCAGGTAAAGACTATTACTTCTATATCCGTGCCGTGAACCAGGTCGGGAAATCGGCGTTCGTGGAGGCTAAAGGCCAGGCCAGCAACGATGCGGCGGGCTATCTGGACTTCTTCAAAGGGGAAATCACCGAAAGCCACCTCGGCAAAGAACTGCTGGAGAAGGTGGAACTGACAGAAGACAACGCCAGCCGGCTGGATCAGTTTTCGGAAGAGTGGCAGGACGCGAACGGCAAGTGGAATGCCATGTGGGGCGTGAAGATAGAACAGACCGAAGACGGGAAGCACTATGTGGCTGGTCTGGGCCTGAGCATGGAGGATACGGAAGAAGGTAAGCTGAGCCAGTTCCTGGTGGCGGCTGACCGTATCGCGTTTATCAACCCGGCGAACGGCAATGAAACTCCGATGTTTGTGGCGCAGGGCAACCAGATATTTATGAACGAGGTGTTCCTCAAATATCTGACGGCCCCGAGCATCACCAGTGGCGGGAACCCGCCGACCTTTATGCTGACGCCTGACGGCAGGCTGACTGCCCGTAATGCGGATATCAGCGGTAATATCAGCGCGAATTCCGGCACCCTCAATAATGTGACGATAGCGGAAAACTGCACCATTAACGGGACAATGCGGGCAGAGAATATTGTCGGCGATATCGTTAAAGCCGTCGGGCGGGCTTTCCCCGGAAGCGCTAATTACCCGAATGGGACCCTCACGGTTCAGATACAGGATGACCACCATTTTGACAGGCAGATAATCATTCCCCCCATCACCTTTGCAGGAGGAAAGGCAAAATCAGAGACAAGCAACGAGATATGGACAGACTGTGGGCTTGTGGTGAAGCACAACGGCAGAGAGATATACAACGCAGAACCCGCGATTACAGCGAGATCATTCAGCAGGGTTCTTGATATGCCAGCCGGAGGTGGAAATGTGACGCTGAGCTTCACGGTTTCATCCAGGGGGTATGGCGGCGGGGCCTGGGCTGATATCAGCAACCTGCTGGTCATGGTGGTGAAGAAGAACAGCACGGGGATCAGCATTTACTGATACCTGAATCCAGAAACGAGCGCCTGAATGGGCGCTTTTTTATTGCTGAAAACAAGAGGTAATGACATATGTCAGTACAAATTTCTGGCGTATTTAAAGACGGGGCGGGGAAACCGGTACAGGGTTGCACTATTCAGCTGAATGCGAAGAAAACCAGCCCGACCGTTGTTGTGGAGGTGATTTCATCCACTGTTACAGACGCGAACGGCCACTACAGCATTGAGGCTGAACCGGGTTATTACAGTGTGTCACTGATGCGGGAAGGGTTTCCGCCCTCTGTGGCTGGCGACATTTACGTGGCCCCGACTGATGCGCCGGATACCCTGAATGCGTTTCTCGATGCACCAAAAGATGCAGATCTGCGCCCGGAGGTGATGAAACGCTTTGAAGAAATGGTAAACCGTGTAGTGGATTTGAGCGGTGCAACAGAAAAGGATCGGGAACGCGCCGAACAGGCCGCACAGTCAGCGGAACAAAGTAAGGATTCGGCAGCCCTTTCTGCAACGGCTGCAGCAGAGTCACAGAAGCAGGCAGCACGCTCTGCAGATGCTGCTGATGTGTCTGCCCGCTCTGCTGATGATAATGCCCGACAGACCGCGCAGGACGTTCTGGCCTGTGCAGCGGATGCGGACAGTGCGGCAAAGTCTGCACAGACAGCGACGGAGCAGGCCGGACAGGCAAAAATCGCCGCCGATACGGTACAGAAAGCGCAGGAGGAAGCGGGAGTTTCGGCACAGTCAGCAGCAGGAAGTGCCGGAAGTGCTGCTGCAGCAGCACAAACAGCGGGTGAACATGCCGGTAATGCAGCCGCATCTGAAATTTCAGCGCGTGAAAGCGCCCTTACGGCCACGCAGGCGGCAGAACAGGGTGATAACAGCGCGGCAGCTGCAGTGCTAAGTGAACAGCATGCCAGGGAGTACAGCGAAAAGGCTGCTAAATCAGAGGCTGCGGCATCAGCCAGTGCAGAATCGGCATCTTCCAGTGATGCATCAGCCCTGCAGTCAGCCGAAAAGGCTGAGAAACAGAAAAATGCAGCCGCTGAGAGTGTCACCCGTGCAGAACAGGCCAGAGATGAGGCGCTGACTTCCCGGAACGAGGCAGTGGAGGCCGCTGAAACAGCGGCGACAGACGCTGCGGAGAAAGCCGCAGGCAAGGTTTCGGAGCAACTGAAAGCTGCTGTAGCTGATGATACTCAGCGCGCCGAAGCCGCAATGGCTGGCGCTGAAAGCGCGGCAGTAGCCTCACAGGGATACCGTGATGAAGCGAGGGATATTGCTGAAAGTCTGAAGCCAGGAGACGCCAGCACCACGCAGAAAGGGCTTGTGCAGTTAAGCAGCGATGACGACAGCGACAGTGAAGCCTATGCAGCGACACCGAAAGCCGTTAAAAAAGTCAAAGACCTGGCAAACCAGAAGGCCCCACTGGACAGTCCGGATCTGACAGGGACTCCAACTGCCCCCACGCCGCCATTAAGTGTCAGTAACAAACAGATTGCGAATACCGAGTACGTTCAGGCTGCGGTTGCTGCATTAGTTGGCTCATCCCCTGAAGCTCTGGATACGCTGGCTGAGTTAGCGCAGGCATTAGGAAATGATCCTAATTTTGCAACCACGATGCTCAATGCGTTAGCGGGTAAACAGCCGCTAAATGAAATACTGACGTCGCTGTCCGGGCTGTCTACCTCCGGAAGTAAATTGCCATTTTTTAGCAGTAAAAATACGTTGATGTTGACGGATCTGACGACGACCGGGCGTGGGTTGATTGCTAAAAACTCAATAAATGAAATTATCACATACCTTGGTTTGGTAGAAACGATAAATTTAGCAGCTGGCGCGGTGCCTTCAACGCGCAGAGTAAACGAAAAAGCGCTTACAGATGATATTTACATCACCTCACAGGATATTTTTAACGGGCAAGTCTTGATGATTGGTGCAGACCAAAATCTGGACAATTTCCAGACGCCGGGGCTGTATGCTCAGGATATGAATGTTAATACCAGTACGGCACTGAATTACCCGGAGAATAATGCAGGTTCTCTGATGGTACTGAGAAGCGCCGGAGTGACACAGATTTACCGCGTGTACAATTCATCCCGCAGTTATACACGTAGCAAGCATTCAACGCAGGCATGGACTCCCTGGGTACCTGATGATTCTTTTCCGGTCGGCGCACCTATTCCCTGGCCGTCTGATACAACTCCGCAAGGGTATGCTTTAATGCAGGGGCAACCTTTCGATAAAGCAGCCTATCCATTGCTTGCGATTGCGTATCCATCGGGTGTTATCCCGGATATGCGAGGCCAGACGATTAAGGGTAAACCGAACGGTCGTGCGGCACTTTCATATGAACAGGATGGTGTTATATCGCATACCCACGGAGCCAGCGCATCCAGTACGGATTTGGGAACTAAAACCACATCATCGTTTGATTACGGCACTAAGACTTCAAACACTACCGGTGACCATAACCACAACAGAGGTACTATGGAAATTACTGGTACTCTCGGTTACTTCAGAAGTGATAATAGTAGCTTCTATACAGCAAGTGGAACATTTACACTTGGTGGCTCTACAGCGGCTAAAAGTTTTACAGGTTCTAATTTTACTTATGGTGTTCCTGTAAACTTTAACGCTTCCAGAACCTGGTCTGGCGTCACAAACACTACGGGTAACCATGCGCACTCTGTTGCAATTGGCGCTCATGCACACTCCATTGCTATTGGTTCACACGGACACTCCGTCACTGTTAACGCTACTGGTAACGCGGAAAACACTGTCAAAAATATTGCGTTTAACTATATTGTGAGGCTTGCCTGATGACTTTTGAAATGACCGGAGAAAATCGGACTATTACTCTCTACAATCTTCGTGCAGATACAAATGAATATATTGGGAAATGTGAAGGGTTTATCCCTGCTAATACCGGATTACCTGCTTACAGTACCAATATTTCTCCGCCGCCAGCGAAGGCCGGTTTTGTCGCTGTATTTAATCTTAAGTCAGAAAAATGGTCACTGGTTGAGGACCATCGCGGGAAAATTGTCTACGACATTCAAACCGGGAAAGCTACCACGATTGACCAGTTAGGTAAGTTACCTGACGATGTTGTTTCCGTCGCGCCGGAAGGCCATTTTGTTAAGTGGGATGGAGCACAGTGGGTCCACGATACCGATGCGGAAAATAAACATCTTCTGATGCTGGCCGAACAGGAAAAAATAAATCTTCTGGCGGTCGCAACATCCGCTATAGCCCCCTTACAGGATGCTGTTGATCTGGGCATGGCAACGAAGGTTGAAACCGCACTTTTACTGGAGTGGAAGAAATACCGTGTCTTGCTTAACCGGGTAGATACCTCAAATCCAGAATGGCCTACTCAACCGAATATTCAGGCCAGTTAATATCAGGGGCGGAAGACAAATCGATGCGACGTAACTCAGTTCGATAGCTTCGCAACGCCGCCAGTTCTGTTTCCTCGCTGGCTGATATATCGATGTCTTTTGTGCAAGAGGACTAAAGTTAACCGCAGAAGAGTGGGCTCAGGCTGGAAGGTTGATTGCTGCAGGTGAGTCAAGAAAACGTTTGGCTATAATTTATGATGTAGGGGTGTCGACGCTATACAAAAAATTACCTGCGCGGTGTTGAGAAGACGCCACGCGTCGTCGTATGCGAGAACGGGCGGCGGCGAACTGGCGAACGTTCGATAGTGCGAGTATTGAATGATTGCCAGTCACGGCGGATTGTACTTAAGCAATATGATGGTTCAAGGCGTTTAATCTGAAACCAGCCACAATCAGCCTCTTCAAACATTTCCTGAACAGTACAGCTAATCTGTTCCTTCCCATACTTGCTGGCGTCAGTGTTGATCGCCGGCAGTGTCATGAGCGGTTTTACCCGAACACCAGCATCGGGGGAAGAACGCTCCCTCATCATACTCAGCCCCCTTGAATGCTATCATGTTCACGATGTTTGTACATGTAGGGAGACATGTACTTGATTGAAATGGAGACATAAATCTCACTTATATAGTTTTGTACTATAGTATGATGTCAGTTTCTAATGGAAAGTATAAAGAAACAACTATTGTTGCCGATAATCTATTTTAATTGTATGTTCAACATTGTATATTGATAGTGGAATGTATGTTGTCACAAAGGGTTAGGATATATTAAGAGGTTTGTGTGATAAAGAACTACAAATTGACTACACTTAAGCCCTATGTGATATCAATCACATTTTCATTTTTGCTGTTTTTGTCGTTAACTGAGATTTCTACTTATTATATATATAAGGAGCGTATCGGTTCATATACAGAACGAGTATTGAATAGAAGTGTTAGTCTCATTCAACAGATTGATGAAATAAATGATGGTTATGAGATGTTTGATGCTTATAGTCCCTGTAGTGAACTACAGCTTCATGCTGTAAGAATCGCTCTATGGCCTTATGCACTTATAAAGGATATATCATTTATTTCTAATGGGGCAATTACTTGTACTGCGTTGTGGGGAAAGTTGCCAGCACCATTATTACTCAACATATACGATAGAAAAGTTGAAAAAGATAACTTGACGTGGTTTTTTGGCGTGTTGTTGGAAAATAATGTTAAAGCTGATTTACTAAGCAACCAAAAATTAGCTATAACGATTTCACCATTTGCTTTTAACAGATTTGCTACAGACCATGAAGAGAAAGGATTTTCAGCAATTGTCGGCAATAGAGATCATTCTCTTCATTTGTTTAGGTTTGGTGATCTGGTCGATCTGCTTGAGGAGGCTAAACATGATAAATCCTATCAGTTAGGACTTATTACTACACAAAGTTGTAATGGAAAACATGACATCTGTGTCATGGGAGGAGTGAAATTCCCGTGGGTGAGTTTCGATAATTGGTTAATGATATTGTTGATTGCATTTACATCTATTGTAACAGGTGTTCTTTTAGGTGTTGTTTATAATCAAAAGGTTGCACGCAAACAATCATTAGTATCAAGATTAAAAAATGCCATAAGAAATGAATCATTATATCTTGTATATCAACCTATTTATAAAATAAAAACCGGTAAGGTTATTGGTGTAGAGGCACTTATTAGATGGGATGACCATGATATTGGTAGCATTCCTCCTGATATTTTTATCCCTATTGCAGAGAGATATAATTTAATTCAAGATGTAAGTAATCTTGTATTTCGAATGGTAGTAAAAGAAGCTAGGTCTCTTTCTGAAAAATTTAATGTCTTTATAAGCATTAATGTTAGTTCTCAAGATCTTTTGTCTGAATCTTTTCAAAGAAAAGTGTTTCAGATGATCGATGAATTAAATATAAAGCCCGGAATGATAATGATGGAATTAACAGAAAGACAGAGTGCGGATCTAAATTCACTCCAAAAGGTAATTTCTTTATTTAATGATAAAGGTATTTCAATAGCCATTGATGATTTCGGGACGGGCTATTCAAATTTAAACTGGCTGTCAAGTTTACAAATAGATGAAATTAAAATTGATAAATCAATTACAGACTCTATCGATGAATACTCTATAAGTAATAATTTATTATCAGGATTGGTAGAGATTTTTAAAGATATAACTCATAAGGTCGTATTCGAAGGTGTGGAAACATCAACTCAGGTTAATTATTTAACTGAAATGTTCCCTGAGTGCGGTGTACAGGGATGGTATTACTCAAAGCCGTTATCTATAGATAAATTGACAAAATTAGTCGAGGATGCCAATTTGCCTTAATAGTTATTACTTTATTTTCATTGTTTTCACATTCTATATAACACGCGTAACCGCGAGCTATATAAATTTAACTGCAGAAGGATTTTGATATCTTGCCGCATTCAATCAGCTAGTTGGTTCAAAATTGTATGGAATGTCGCGTTCACCTTCTTCAGCGAGCAGGGCAAGATAGTCCTCTTGTGTCATTGACTGTGAAAAGCGTCCACACATAGAAACCTCCAGCCATATGTCAGACTAAAAGTATTGGGCAGTAAGAAAAAGTGGTGCGCACCGTTAAAGATTTAAACGGAGCTTGTAAAATAAATCGGAATGATTTCTTTGTGAATTGATGAATTCCGAAAGTGAAGGGGGCCTTAATCATTGTGTTCGAGAGCGATTAAGAGACAACATTTGACGGACTTTTTCCCAGTGATTCCCCGAAGCTTCCCCTTTCAGAAAAAAGACATAAAAAAATCAGCCGTAACAGGCTGGTTATTAAAGGATTTTTGGTCGGCACGAGAGAATTTGAACCTCCGACCCCCGACACCCCATGATGGCGAGTTACCGCTTAAGGGCTGCTATGTGCCAGAAGCGGACGTTGCATAACATCAGTTATACCCAGGGTATCAGGCACACTCTATTACCGGAATGGATTCAATCTTGCGTAAAGTTCATTCATTATGCGTAATTGATTCTGATCTGCTCTTCCCGCCTGAGTACGAGCCCGGCGCCTGTATATGCCGCCAGAGATTCTCTGATATATAACCTCACATCGCACTCCTGATTAATAAACGTCAGTGATTATAAAAATGTCTGCCTGCCCCATACGCAGGGGCAGGTTCTGCATTCTATTCCCGCGCGGAAATCGTCCTGCGGGAAGTAACCCGGAATGCCTGCCTGATGTCCCAGACGCTTTCCTCACGTCCCACGGCCAGGGCAAACAGTACTCCCCCCACGATTGAGAACAGACCCAGTACGCTCCATGCGAGCGTCATGTCAGTACCGCCCCCCAGGTGCTTCAGGTAGCCGGCAACAAGCGGTCCGCCAAACTGACCAATAAAGTTGCTGCATGCACCTACAAATGCCACCGCAGGGACCGCTTTCCTTGTCGGGAGGATTTCCGTCAACCGGACGTAAACCAACGGCACAAGCATCTTCATTGTCAGGCCGACAAACATGAACAGGGCTATCTGCACCCAGTAGTAAGACAGCGGAACAAAGGCCGCGGCTGACAACGCGATACCGCACAACACGGTGGGAATAGCGGCATGCAGCCGCCGTTCCTGGTTGTATTTATCTGACCGCCGGGTGATATACCAGATGCCCACCATGGTCATCAGGAAAGGCATTCCGCTGATTAGACCGACTATGAATTCACTGAGCGTTCCATACCCCTTAAGTGCCGTCGGCAGCCAGAGCGTAAAGCCGTATGCCAGCATGCTGTGCAGGGAATAGCCGATTAACATCAGCCAGAGTGCCGGTATTTTGATAATGGTCCACCAGGGGTCAGATTTCTCCTTCACATAGTTTGACTGCTCAGCCGCAAGGTCTTTCTGGATATGATCCCGGTCCTCGGCGCTGAGCCAGCTTGCAGCCTGAATACTTTTAGGTACCAGATAAAACCAGATGATGCAGAACAGCCACGCGGGTGCCCCCTCAATGACCATCATCATGCGCCAGTCATGATGTGCCAGGATCCAGCCCGATATTGGACCGGCCAGAAACGCACCGGCCCCCAGGCTGAGGTTCCAGATACCAAATGCGCGTCCCCTTTCTGGCTTCATAAACCATTGTGCCAGAAACATCGCCGTTGCTGCCTGAATCGGCCCTTCAGCAAGTCCCAAGAAGAAACGGATGGCAACCAGTTCACCAAAGTTACGCGTCAGACCCGTGAGCATGGCGCAGGCACCAAAAAGAAACAGGCTGACGCCAATTATTCTTCGCGATCCAAAGCGAAGCGCCAGCCAGCCAGCGGTAAACTGCGTCGCCACGTAGCCCCATGCAAATGCACCGCCAAGCCAGCCAGCTTCTACCGGGCTGAGCCCCATCTCGGCCGTAATATGGGGCAGCGCCATGCCTATATTCACCCGGTCGAAGAAAGAAATGGTATACATGATAAACACTGCAGGGAGTATTATTGTCCAGCGTTTTTTCCCGATAAGCGCATTACCTTTAAGAGCATTATCACTCATGATAACTTCCTCATTTAGAGCAGATGTAGGGGAGGAAATGCTGATTTCAGGTCCTTTTAAATATCAGTCAGATAAAATATTTTTATTATTTTGAAGCTGCAACGACGTAATTAGTCAGGCGACCAACTGACTCAATTTCGACTTCAATAATATCGCCGTCATTAAGAAATACCTGCGGGTTACGTGAACGACCAACACCGCCTGGTGAGCCCGTCAAAATAACATCACCCGGGGATAGCTGTGTAAAGGTACTCATATAACTGATAATTTTGCTTATTGGATGAACCATATTAGCTGTACTGTCCTGCTGAACAATTTCACCATTAAGCCAGGTTTTTAACTGAAGCTTTTGCGGATCGGGGACCTCATCACACGTAACCAGCCAGGGACCGAACCCACCTGTTTTGCTCCAATTTTTGCCGGCAGTGAACCAGGTATGCTGCCAGTCACGCACGGAGCCATCCATATAGCAGGAATAGCCCGCTATGTATTCTGCAGCGTCCTGCTCAGCGATGTTTATGCCGGATTTTCCGATTATGATTACAAGCTCACCCTCATAATCGAGCTGATCGCTCAGCGCAGGCTTCACGATGTTGCCCAGATGAGCGGTCTGAGAATCTGAGAACCGGATGAATATGGTAGGCGCATCCGAAGTAATACTAAACTCAGTGCGTTTGGCCTGATAATTCATGCCGACGCAAAGTATTTTGCCCGGATTATCAATAACAGGAAGGAAGGTAATATCAGAAAGCTGATAATCCGGCTCATAGCTGATATATCCGTCAGCTGCTGCGATCCCTTTTTCTCTGATAAAACTTTTCAAATCGGGAGTATCAATATCTGTCCGGCTTCTCAGGTCAATAACTCCCTCACCCTGTAAAATACCGTAACTTTTATATCCATCAGGCGTCAGATAACTTAAAAGCTTCATACATTTTTCCCGCTACGCCCTTCCGCATCGCGGAAGGGCGTCATTAAATTAAGCAAGACGAGATGTCAGCAGAGACTTATACAGCCAGCGCGCGCATTTCTTTGATAAGGTCTGATTTACCCTCAAAACCGATACCCGGCAGTTCCGGCATGATGATATGGCCATCTTCCACCTTCACCGAGTCAGGGAAACCGCCGTAAGGCTGGAACAGATCGGGATAGCTTTCATTGCCACCAAGGCCAAGGCCTGCGGCAATGTTCAGGGACATCTGGTGACCCCCATGAGGGACGCAGCGTGACGGTGACCAGCCAAATTGCTCAAGCACATCAAGCGTGCGCAGATATTCAACCAGACCATAAGAGAGTGCGCAGTCAAACTGCAGATAGTCTCGATCCGGGCGCATGCCGCCATAGCGCAGCAGATTTCGCGCATCCTGATGGGAGAAAAGGTTTTCACCCGTGGCCATTGAGCCCGGATAGAACTCTGACAGCGCGGCCTGCAGGGAGTAATCCAGTGGGTCACCGACCTCTTCGTACCAGAACAGCGGGTAGTCACGCAGCATTTTCGCATAGGCAATACCGGTTTCCAGATCGAAGCGGCCATTGGCGTCAACGGCGAGACGCGCTTCGCTGCCAATTTCCTCCAGGACGGCCTCAATACGGCGACGGTCCTCTTCCAGAGACGCTCCACCGATTTTCATCTTCACAACGTTATAGCCGCGATTAAGATAACCGCGCATCTCCTGACGCAGCGCGCTCAGATCTTTACCCGGGTAATAGTAACCGCCCGCCGCGTAGACAAAAACACGCGGGTTAGCCTCAACGCCCTTCATTTCTGCCAGCAGGCGGAACAGCGGCTTGTTAGCAATTTTTGCAGTTGCATCCCAGATGGCCATGTCCAACGTACCTACCGCAACTGAACGTTCGCCGTGACCGCCCGGTTTTTCGTTGCTCATCATGACGTCCCAGATCTTATGCGGATCTAGATTGTCGCCTTTGGCATTCAGCAGGCTTTCTGGTTCGGCTTCGAGGATACGGTTGCGGAAGCGTTCACGGATCAGGCCGCCCTGACCGTAACGGCCGTTAGAGTTGAAGCCGTATCCCACTACGCGACGTCCGTCTACCTCAACGTCTGTCACAACGGCAACCAGGCTGGCCGTCATCTTGCTGAAATCGATGTAAGCATTACGGATAGGGGAAGCAATAGGCTTGGTAATTTCTACAACGTCAAGGATACGCATGTTCTCTCCGGCAGTTTCCAGTCAAATACGATCTAACTAAATTACCTACGCTATATTTTATGTCATGCCGTATATTTATCGGCATAATGCACTAACGTAGTGTTCAGGGACCTTGTTGTCCTGTCTGATACCATCCTAAGCAGTTAACAAATTTCGTTCTAATGCCAAAGAGGCAGGCTGTAATGCAAAATCGGCATCACTTGGAGTTAACTTGGCTTGAGGACTGTGTTGCGCTGGCACAGTCCTTGAATTTCTCCCGTGCGGCAGCTTCACGATATGTGACGCAGCCAGCATTCAGCCGGAGGATTGTCTCGCTGGAAGAGTGGCTTGGAACGCCGCTTTTTGAAAGAAATCGTCGGGGCGTCAGCCTGACGCGCGCCGGGGAAGTATTCGTTACGCAGATCCCTGAACTTATTCGCGCACTTTATACCTTGAGAAGTGAATCTATAGAGGCCGCAGGAGAAACCAGACCGGATGTTATTTTTTCCGCCACGCACTCTCTGTCATTTTCTTTTTTCCCAGCACTGATGCGTAATAACGAAAAAATCGCCCGCTTCGGTTCTTTTCGCCTGTTATCTGACACACTGAGTGCCTGTGAACGCATGATCGACAAAGGTGACGCGCAGTTTTTGCTTTGTTACTACCACCCTCATATGCGCATCAATCTTGATCAGTCGAAATACTTCAGTGTTCGGCTCGGGCGGGAAACATTATTGCCTTATTCCAGATGCGATCCGGCAACCCGCGAGCCAATGTGGTATGCATCGGGCGGCAAAAAGTTTCCTTTTCTGTCCTATTCGGCTGAATCCGGCCTTGGCCGGATCCTTTCCAACACCTCGCAGGTCAACCGTGCCAGACGCGGAATGGAAATCGCATTCACTGCCGATCTGGCTGCAACATTACTGGCCATGGTCAGGGCCGGTGACGGCATCGCATGGTTGCCGGAAACGCTGGCAGCGCCGGATGTTGATGCCGGTTCCATTGCCGTTGCGGCGAAGAAAGAGAGCGCGCTCTGGGTACCCATAGACATCAGGCTTTTCCGCCCGGCAGCAAAGATGTCCCGCGCTGTAGAAGAGTTGTGGGAAATTTTCGTAGAGGACCAGATCTGACAATCGGAAAATATTCACGCATTTCTTACTGCACCATCATAAGAAAAAAGTGAGAGAACATGAAGCCCATAAGACGTGGCATTACATGCAGAGCTAGTACTATCCGATGGCCGCTCTTCGCTCATAGCGGACTTCAGCGGCAGTAAAAGCTTTATCATCGAGGTTTGCCAATAGTGGTAGTGCGTTGAATGTGCCGGCGAAAAACTTGGATTCTTGGCGAAAACTCTTCCCCAAACTAAAATCAAAGTTTAGATAATCAATGAGTTGTAAAGGTAGCCACTGGCTGTTTTTGAAAGTAGAAAGCATGATAATTTCAATTATATCAAATGGTAGCTATGAATTTGGCAATGTAATGCTGCGTCACATTGGTTGAATTAATTGGGGCCCCTGATTTTTCACATTTCCAACGGCACGCGTCACCGCGTGCCGTATAAATTTATCAGCCGGTACGGCACCATCGGCCCGATGAATAAAGCAAGACTGTTTCTTGTCGTCTTCCTTTTTCCATTCTTACCAGCCATCAGCTAAGCAAATTACACGGCCATGCTGCCAGAGTGGTTTAAACATTCTGCTGATGGTTGTAGTTTCAGAACGTGCATAAATTAGCGGCAGCTTAGACCACCATCGATTGTTAATTTTTGGGGGCAAATTTGGGGGCAAAAATCAGTTCGGGGCATGATTTGGGGCGATGAAATGACTCACATTGCCCGAAATTGTCCAAGGCGATTTTTCATTAACTGATTGATTTTATGGTAATTGACTGTAATTGCTAAATTTACAAAATCAATTTTATAGTCTAACGCTGATTATGTGGCTGTGGGGATAAACATTTAATAAACCGCGGGAAGGGAGCCATTTCGTTCATGAAATAAAAAGCCGGATAAGGTGATAGCCTCCATCCGGCTAAAATACGCATTAGCTCGCCTGTTTTTTCATCATGCTGAAGATAAACAGCAGCGCAGCACACAGCACCACGGAAGGACCTGCCGGGGTGTCATAGAAGGCCGAGAAGGTCAGCCCGCCTGTAACCGCTATCATTCCCACACCAACGGCAACCCCTGCCATTTGTTCTGGCGTACGGGCAAAGCGACGGGCGGTTGCCGCAGGGATAATAAGCAGAGAGGTGATAATTAACGCTCCGACAAATTTCATCGCCACGCCAATAGTTAATGCTGTGACCAGCATCAGCAGAAGCTTAACGCGTTGCAGCTTCACGCCATCCACAAATGCCAGATCCGGACTGATGGTCATCGACAGCAGGTTGCGCCACTGCCAGAACAAAATCGCCAGAACGATAACCACTCCAATGGCGATGGAAATAAGATCTTCTGGCGTCACGGCGAGCAAATCACCAAACAGGTAGGCCATCAGATCCACACGGATGTTAGACATCAGGCTGACGACAACCAGCCCTAATGACAGCGCACTGTGGGCCATAATGCCCAATAAAGTATCGATTGCGAGGTGGGGGCGTTTTTCCAGCCATACCAGACCGCCTGCCAGCAACAAGGTGACGACGATGACCGCATAGAAAGGGTTTACATCCAGCAGCAGGCCAAAGGCGACCCCCAGTAGCGAAGCGTGGGCCAGCGTATCACCGAAATAAGACATTCGACGCCAGACCACAAACGAGCCGAGCGGGCCAGCGGCACAGGCCAGCATGATCCCGGCTAACCAACCGGGTAATAACAATTCAATCATGAGTGACCATTTCCTCGGCGTAAGACGATACGACCCTGTAAATCGTGGCGGTGATTATGATTATGACGGTAAATTCCGAGTTGTTCGGCACCGCGTTGTCCGAACATTGAGATGAATTCCGGGTGCATGGAAACCACTTCCGGCGCACCAGAACAACAAATATGATGGTTCAGGCACAGTACCTCATCGGTTTTTGCCATCACCAGATGCAGGTCATGAGAAACCATCAGTACGGCGCAATCCAGTTCACGTCGCAACTGGTCGATAAGATCGTACAGCGCGACTTGCCCATTGACATCCACGCCCTGGGTTGGCTCATCAAGCACTAGTAGCTGAGGTTTATTCAATAAAGCACGGGCCAACAGGACGCGTTGTGTCTCCCCGCCAGAGAGTTTTTGCATCGGCGCATTCATCAGATGTCCGGCCTGAACACGCTTCAGTGCCGGAAGGATATCTTCTTTTTTGGTGCCGGGACGCAGGCGCATAAACCGACTTACCGTCAGCGGAAGCGTCGTATCGAGGTACAGTTTTTGCGGCACATAGCCAATCCGCAATCGACCATTACGCTTGATAACTCCCTGATCAGCCTCTACCAGCCCTAATACAACGCGCACCAGCGTAGATTTCCCGGCACCATTTGGGCCGAGAAGCGTCAATATTTTACCGGGTCGAAGTTCAAGCGATACGTCAGAGAGGACGCGGCGTTGACCATAAGAGACCGAGACATTTTCCAGTGAAACCAAAGTCGTCATATCAATTTTAGTCTTGCAGAAGTTATAGAATGTTATAATATCACAATTCTCACATTCGTTACGATGATTGGTCGCATTATGTTACATAAAAATACGCTTCTTTTCGCAGCATTATCCGCTGCTCTTTGGGGTAGTGCAACACAGTCGGCAAATGCCGCTGTCGTGGCTTCTCTTAAGCCACTGGGGTTTATCGCTTCAGCCATTGCTGACGGGGTTACTGACACCCAGGTTCTGCTGCCTGACGGGGCTTCCGAACACGATTACTCATTGCGTCCTTCAGACGTAAAACGCTTACAGGGCGCGGACTTAGTCGTTTGGATTGGACCTGAGATGGAAGCGTTTATGGAAAAATCAGTCAAGAATATTCCTAACGCAAAACAGGTAACGATTGCGCAGCTCAATGACGTGAAACCGTTACTCATGAAAGGTACTGACGACGATGATGACGATCATGGACATAATGATGCTGGCAGTGAAAAAAGTGACGAGCATCACCATCACGGCGATTACAACATGCATCTTTGGCTTTCCCCAGAGATAGCACGGGCCTCAGCGGTTGCAATCCATGAAAAATTAGTGGAACTTATGCCGCAAAGTCGAGCCAAACTTGACGCCAACCTGAAGGATTTTGAGGCACAATTAGCCGCAACCGATAAGCAGGTAGGTAACGAGCTCGCGCCGCTCAAGGGAAAAGGTTACTTCGTTTTTCATGACGCCTATGGCTACTACGAAAAACACTACGGACTAACACCGCTTGGTCACTTTACCGTGAACCCTGAGATTCAACCTGGTGCGCAGCGTTTACATGAAATAAGAACACAGTTGGTTGAGCAAAAAGCAACCTGCGTTTTTGCTGAGCCACAGTTCAGGCCAGCGGTCGTTGAAGCCGTCGCGAGAGGGACATCCGTTCGAATGGGAACGTTGGATCCGCTCGGAACGAATATCAAACTGGGTAAAACAAGCTATTCAGCGTTTTTGAACCAATTAGCCAACCAGTATGCGAGCTGCCTGAAAGGAGATTAATGAGGAAGTGATTACGTGCAACAGATAGCCCGCTCTGTCGCTCTGGCATTTAATAATCTGCCGCGGCCCCATCGCGTTATGCTGGGGTCGCTTACCGTACTGACATTGGCCGTCGCTGTCTGGCGGCCCTATGTTTACCATCCTGATTCTGCACCCATCGTCAAAACTATCGAGCTGGAAAAAAGCGAGATTCGTTCACTATTGCCTGAGGCCAGCGAACCTATCGATCAGGCTGCTCAGGAAGACGAAGCTATCCCACAGGACGAACTGGATGACAAAACGTCTGGTGAAGCCGGCGTGCATGAGTATGTCGTCTCCACGGGCGATACGCTGAGCAGTATTCTGAATCAGTACGGCATCGATATGGGTGACATCAGCCAACTCGCGGCTTCCGACAAACAACTGCGTAATCTGAAAATTGGTCAGCAACTTTCCTGGACGTTAGGCGCGGAAGGTGACTTGCAGCGCCTGACCTGGGAAGTCTCCCGTCGTGAAACCCGTACTTACGATCGCACCGCGACGGGTTTCAAAATGAGCAGCGAAATGCAGCAGGGCGATTGGGTTAACAGCCGAATCAAAGGCACCGTGGGCGGAAGTTTTGTCGCCAGTGCCAAAGATGCCGGACTGACCAGCTCTGAAATCAGCGCAGTGATTAAGGCCATGCAGTGGCAGATGGATTTCCGCAAACTGAAAAAAGGCGATGAGTTCTCGGTACTGATGTCTCGCGAAATGCTGGACGGTAAACGTGAGCAAAGCCAACTGTTGGGCGTCCGCTTGCGTTCTGAAGGTAAAGATTATTACGCAATCCGTGCTGAAGACGGTAAGTTCTATGACCGCAACGGTACCGGACTGGCGAAAGGCTTTATGCGTTTCCCAACGGCTAAGCAGTTCCGCATCTCTTCCAACTTTAACCCGCGTCGTCTGAACCCGGTGACCGGACGCGTTGCGCCGCACAAAGGTGTCGACTTTGCGATGCCGCAGGGGACGCCGGTGCTGTCGGTGGGTGATGGCGAAGTGGTTGTAGCGAAGCGCAGCGGCGCAGCCGGATACTATGTTGCGGTTCGTCATGGTCGCACCTATACCACGCGTTATATGCACCTGCGTAAGTTGTTGGTCAAACCAGGACAAAAAGTGAAACGTGGCGATCGTATCGCGCTGTCTGGCAATACCGGGCGTTCAACGGGTCCGCATCTGCACTACGAAGTCTGGATCAACCAGCAGGCAGTGAATCCTCTGACGGCGAAACTGCCGCGCACAGAAGGCCTGACTGGATCGGATCGTACCGATTACCTGGCACAGGTGAAAGAGGTTGTTCCTCAGTTGCGTTTCGATTAATTAACACGCTGACAGAGCCGGTACGCTATGCGTGCCGGCTTTTTTATTTTGTACGGCGCATCGCGCGCCGCTACACTATCAGCAGATCTACTTTTCGCCGCACCAGACACTGGAAGAGCATGGAAACGAAAAAAAAGAATATTGAATATATCCCCGAGTTTCACAAATCATTTCGCCATCCGCGCTACTGGGGTGCATGGCTTGGTGTGGCGGCGATAGCAGGCATTTCGTTAACGCCAGCATCATTTCGCGATCCAATTCTGGCAAAGCTCGGAAGAATGGCCGGGCGGCTGGGAAAAAGCTCGCGTCGCAGAGCACTGATCAATTTATCCCTCTGCTTTCCTGAGCGCAGCGAAGCTGAGCGTGAAGCTATTGTCGATGAGATGTTTGCGACTGCGCCTCAGGCGATGGTTATGATGTCGGAACTCGCCATACGCGGCCCGGAAAAAATTCAGCATCGGGTCGACTGGCAGGGGCTGGAAATCATCGAAGAGATGCGTCGCAACGATGAAAAAGTGATTTTTCTGGTTCCTCATGGTTGGGGCGTAGATATCCCAGCGATGCTGATGGCTTCCCAGGGACAGAAAATGGCTGCGATGTTCCACAATCAGGGAAACCCGGTATTCGATTATGTCTGGAACACGGTACGCCGTCGTTTCGGTGGTCGTTTGCATGCGCGTAATGATGGCATCAAACCGTTTATTCAGTCTGTACGTCAGGGATATTGGGGATACTACCTGCCGGATCAGGACCATGGCCCTGAGCACAGCGAGTTTGTGGATTTTTTTGCTACCTATAAAGCCACGTTACCGGCGATTGGCCGCCTGATGAAGGTGTGTCACGCCCGTGTGGTGCCGCTGTTCCCGGTATACAATGGGAAAACGCATCGCTTAACGATTCAGGTTCGTCCTCCGATGGATGACATCCTGACGGCGGATGACCACACCATTGCCAGACGAATGAACGAAGAAGTGGAAATCTTTGTCACGCCGCATCTCGAGCAATACACCTGGATTCTAAAACTGCTTAAGACGCGCAAACCCGGTGAAATTGAGCCTTATAAGCGTAAAGATCTTTATCCGAAGAAATAAAAAAAAGCCTCTCAAACGAGAGGCTTTTTTACATCAAACGGGGCGTTACTCGACGGTCAGAATACGCGTGGTATTCGTTGAGCCAATGGTGCTCATGACATCGCCTTGCGTCACAATGACCAGGTCGCCGGAAACCAGATAGCCTTTATCGCGCAGCAGATTCACTGCTTCATTGGCGGCAACGACGCCGTCAGTTTCGCTGTCAAAGTGAACCGGGGTGACGCCGCGATACAGGGAAGTCAGATTCAGCGTACGTTCATGACGAGACATCGCGAAAATCGGCAGACCAGAACTGATACGTGAAGTCATCAGCGCAGTACGACCGGATTCCGTCATTGTGATGATAGCGGTGACCCCTTTCAGGTGGTTAGCGGCATACATCGCTGACATGGCAATCGCTTCTTCAACGTTATCAAACTGCACGTCAAGGCGGTGTTTAGAAACATTGATGCTCGGGATCTTCTCAGCACCCAAACAGACGCGTGCCATAGCCGCGACGGTTTCAGCCGGGTACTGACCTGCAGCAGTTTCTGCAGAGAGCATAACGGCATCGGTACCGTCGAGGACGGCGTTAGCCACGTCCATCACTTCCGCACGGGTCGGCATTGGGTTGGTGATCATCGATTCCATCATCTGCGTGGCGGTAATGACCGCACGGTTCAGCTGACGTGCGCGGCGAATCAACGCTTTCTGAATACCTACCAGCTCAGGATCGCCAATTTCAACGCCCAGGTCGCCACGCGCCACCATCACCACGTCGGAGGCAAGGATGATGTCATCCATCGCATTCTGGTCGCAGACGGCTTCTGCACGTTCTACCTTGGCGACAATTTTCGCATCGCAGCCAGCGTCGCGCGCCAGACGGCGGGCATAGTTCAGATCTTCGCCGCAGCGCGGGAAGGAGACGGCCAGATAGTCAACGCTGATTTGCGCAGCGGTGACGATGTCGGCTTTGTCTTTTTCGGTCAGGGCTTCAGCAGAGAGACCGCCGCCCAGTTTGTTAATGCCCTTATTGTTGGACAGCGGGCCACCGACGGTAACTTCGGTGAAGACTTTCATGCCCTGAACTTCCAGCACTTTAAGCTGTACGCGGCCGTCGTCGAGCAGCAGGATATCGCCTGGGACGACGTCAGCAGGCAGTCCTTTATAATCAATACCGACTTTTTCTTTGTCGCCTTCGCCTTTGCCGAGGTTGGCGTCTAACAGGAACTTGTCGCCAACGTTAAGAAATACTTTACCTTCTTTAAAGGTTGATACGCGGATTTTAGGTCCCTGCAGGTCACCCAAAATAGCTACATGACGTCCCAGTTTTGCGGCAATTTCACGGACTTTATCCGCCCGCAGTTTGTGATCTTCTGGAGAGCCGTGAGAAAAGTTCATACGTACGACGTTCGCACCCGCGGCGATAATCTTTTCAAGGTTATTATCGCGGTCAGTTGCCGGGCCTAACGTGGTAACGATTTTGGTTCTGCGAAGCCTTCTGGACATGTAATACTCCGTTGACTGAAACAACTTGGTGTTGCGTGAACATTAATCCGGTCGTTCTCAAATATTAACGGTAAATGAACGACCCGGATGATAAAAGGGTAGAACATTGTTATTGCTTTTAGCGGTCATCACTCTTGATGAGTAATTCTTTATCAAAACGCGATTCCTTGAGCGCTTCCTTGACACGCTTCAAGTTATCTCTAAATTTTGCCCCACGGCGCAAAGTAAATCCTGTAGCCAGCACATCTATCACGGTCAGTTGAGCAAGTCGAGAGACCATGGGCATATAAATGTCAGTATCTTCCGGTACATCGAGAGTAATTGCCAGCGTTGCTTCACGCGCCAGTGGCGTGCCGGGAGAGGTGAGGGCGATAACCATGGCGTCATTTTCCCGCGCCAACTGCGCCAGTTCCACCAGACTTTTGGTTCTTCCGGTATGAGAAATAAGCACAATGACGTCATCGTCGCTACAATTCATGCAACTCATGCGTTGCAGAACAATATCGTCGGAATAGATTACCGGTACGTTAAACCGGAAAAATTTATTCATTGCGTCATGCGCCACTGCGGCAGAAGAACCGAGGCCAAAGAAGGCAATTTTTTTCGCCTGAGTTAATAAATCTACGGCCCGGTTTACCGCTGCGTTATCCAGCGACTGGCGGACGTGGTCGAGGCTTGCCATCGCTGACTCGAAGATTTTCCCCGTGTAAGATTCTACGCTGTCATCCTCATCCACATTGCGATTAACATATGGGGTGCCATTTGCCAGACTTTGCGCCAGATGCAGTTTAAAATCAGGGAAGCCGCGGGTATCCATGCTGCGACAGAAACGGTTCACCGTCGGTTCGCTGACATTGGCTTCCACAGCAAGTGTGGCGATGCTTGAATGGATTGCCCGCTCGGGAGAGGCAAGAATAATGTCGGCGACTTTACGCTCTGACTTGCTCAACTGTTCCAGTTTTAACTGGATTTTTTCCAGCATATTCATGATGTAGGTAGACTCATGGGTCATGGGCAAAAACGATTTCAATGATACGGAGAAATCGGGGCATAATTTCGTGTATAGATATTACCCCTGCTAATGCAGCAACGGGGCAAAATGGACAGAATAGTTGTTGTTTTTTTTCATTACATGATCGGAGTCGGGTTTTCTTACGTCTTCAGGGGTACGAAAAAAGACGACTTTTTTGTCCAATTTGCGACGGCAAACGCCCATAAAGCGACTGTTCGCGGTAACAGCACGGCTGGATAAGCGTTTACGGTTTCCGGATTCACGTAAAAGCAGTACAGTGCACTGTAATAAAATTACAACCAGTGTCTGGCAAAAGCACCAGGCACTTAATTGAGGAGAATGACATGGCGGTAACGCAAACAGCCCAGGCATGTGATCTGGTCATTTTCGGCGCGAAGGGCGACCTGGCGCGGCGGAAATTGCTGCCTTCCCTGTATCAACTGGAAAAGGCCGGCCAGATTAACCCGGAAACCCGTATCATTGGGGTAGGGCGTGCCGACTGGGACAAAGCAGCCTATACCAAGGTTGTGCGTGAAGCGCTCGAAACCTTCATGAAAGAAAAAATCGACGAAGGTTTGTGGGAGACTCTCAGCGGTCGTCTGGAGTTTTGTAATCTGGACGTCAATGACACCGCCGCGTTTAGCCGTCTGGGCGAAATGCTGGATCAAAAATCACGTACCACCATTAACTATTTCGCGATGCCGCCAAGCACCTTTGGCGCGATCTGCAAAGGCTTGGGTGAAGCAAAGCTGAATGCTAAACCAGCCCGTGTTGTGATGGAAAAACCGCTGGGTACATCGCTGGCAACATCCCGTGAAATCAACGATCAGGTCGGCGAGTATTTCGAAGAGTGTCAGGTTTATCGTATCGACCACTATCTTGGCAAAGAGACGGTCCTGAACCTGCTGGCACTGCGTTTTGCCAACTCCCTGTTTGTGAACAACTGGGATAACCGCACTATCGATCACGTAGAAATTACCGTGGCGGAAGAAGTGGGTATTGAAGGCCGCTGGGGCTATTTTGACCAGGCAGGTCAAATGCGCGACATGATTCAGAACCACCTGCTGCAGATCCTGTGCATGATTGCGATGTCTCCGCCGTCCGATCTGAGCGCCGACAGCATTCGTGATGAAAAAGTGAAGGTACTGAAATCGCTGCGTCGTATCGATCGTTCGAACGTACGTGAAAAAACGGTTCGCGGTCAGTACACCGCGGGTTTTGCCCAGGGCAAAAAAGTGCCGGGGTATCTGGAAGAAGAAGGCGCAAACAAGAGCAGCAACACGGAAACGTTTGTGGCGATCCGTGTGGATATCGATAACTGGCGCTGGGCGGGAGTTCCGTTCTACCTGCGTACCGGTAAACGTTTACCGACGAAGTGCTCTGAAGTGGTGGTTTACTTCAAAACGCCTGAGCTGAATCTGTTCAGAGAATCCTGGCAGGATCTGCCGCAGAACAAGTTGACCATCCGTTTGCAGCCTGATGAAGGTGTCGATATCCAGGTACTGAACAAAGTGCCGGGTCTGGATCACAAGCATAATCTGCAAATTACCAAGCTTGATCTGAGCTATTCCGAAACCTTCAACCAGACGCACCTTGCCGACGCCTATGAGCGCCTGCTGCTCGAAACAATGCGCGGAATTCAGGCGCTGTTTGTGCGTCGTGATGAAGTTGAGGAAGCATGGAAGTGGGTCGACTCAATTACCGAAGCCTGGGCGATGGACAACGACGCGCCGAAGCCGTATCAGGCAGGAACCTGGGGCCCGGTTGCTTCTGTGGCGATGATTACCCGAGATGGTCGTTCCTGGAACGAATTCGAGTAAAATATCATCTAGCCCATAGGTGTTATTTTACCGGTAACATGATCTAACACAGATTGTAGAATAATTTTTGCACTTTTAAGCTCCGCGTGGATTCACCCGCGGGGCTTTTTTTATTACACTGCCTGAAACGATTTTGCCCCTGAGCTACGGCCAACAAGCGATTCAGCTGTTTTTACCCAACTGAAACACATTGTTGATCCAACGCTCTGACAGATAAATTTTAGGAGCCTCTATGAATCCGAATTTGTTACGCGTAACACAACGTATCGTCGAACGTTCTCGTGACACACGTTCCGCCTACCTCGCCCGTATTGAACAAGCGAAATCAACTACCGTTCATCGCTCGCAACTGGCATGCGGTAACCTGGCGCATGGTTTTGCTGCGTGTCAGCCGGACGATAAGGCCTCGCTGAAAAGCATGCTGCGTAACAATATCGCGATCATTACCTCCTATAACGACATGCTTTCCGCGCATCAGCCGTATGAACACTATCCGGCCATCATTCGTAAAGCACTGCATGAAGCCAATGCAGTAGGCCAGGTTGCTGGCGGTGTACCTGCAATGTGCGACGGTGTGACCCAGGGACAAGATGGGATGGAGCTTTCTCTGCTCAGTCGTGAAGTGATTGCGATGTCTGCTGCAGTGGGCCTTTCCCACAACATGTTCGACGGCGCGTTGTTCCTCGGCGTGTGCGACAAAATTGTCCCGGGCCTGGTAATGGCTGCGCTGTCATTTGGTCATCTGCCGTCAATCTTTATTCCTTCCGGTCCGATGGCGAGCGGTCTGGCGAACAAAGAAAAAGTGCGTATCCGTCAGCTGTATGCTGAAGGTAAAGTCGATCGCATGGCGCTTCTTGAATCCGAAGCGGCGTCTTATCACGCTCCGGGTACCTGTACGTTCTACGGCACAGCGAACACTAACCAGATGGTAGTGGAGTTTATGGGTATGCAACTGCCTGGCTCCTCATTTGTACATCCTGATGCGCCGCTGCGTGAAGCGCTGACCGCGGCTGCAGCCCGTCAGGTAACACGCCTGACCGGCAATGGCAATGAATGGATGCCGATCGGTAAAATGATCGATGAAAAAGTGGTAGTGAACGGTATTGTGGCGCTGCTGGCGACCGGGGGCTCTACCAACCATACGATGCACCTGGTGGCTATGGCGCGTGCGGCCGGGATTCTGATTAACTGGGATGATTTCTCCGATCTGTCCGATATCGTGCCGCTGATGGCGCGTCTGTACCCGAATGGTCCGGCAGATATTAACCACTTCCAGGCGGCGGGTGGCGTGCCGGTGTTAATGCGTGAACTGCTCAATGCGGGTCTGCTACATGAAGATGTGAACACCGTTGCCGGATTCGGTTTATCCCGCTACACCATGGAACCGTGGCTTAACGAGGGTGAACTGGACTGGCGCGAAGGGGCAGCGAAGTCTCTGGACAGCAACGTGATCGCCACCTTTGACCAACCATTCTCCCACCACGGTGGCACCAAAGTGCTGAGCGGTAACCTCGGGCGTGCGGTGATGAAAACGTCGGCGGTACCGGTAGAAAACCAGATTATTGAAGCGCCGGCAGTCGTCTTTGAAAGTCAGCATGATGTGTTACCCGCGTTCGATGCGGGTCTGCTTGATCGGGATTGCGTGGTGGTTGTGCGCCATCAGGGACCAAAAGCGAACGGAATGCCAGAATTACATAAACTCATGCCGCCACTTGGTGTATTATTGGACCGTTGTTTCAAAATTGCGTTAGTTACCGATGGACGACTTTCAGGTGCTTCAGGTAAAGTGCCTTCAGCAATCCATGTAACCCCGGAAGCCTATGATGGCGGGCTGCTGGCAAAAGTACGCGATGGCGACATCATTCGTGTGAATGGACAGACAGGTGAATTGACGCTGCTGGTGGATGAAGAGGAACTTGCCTCCCGTCAGCCACACATTCCTGATCTCAGCGCATCGCGCGTGGGTACGGGACGTGAAATGTTCAGCGCGTTGCGTGAAAAGCTGTCCGGTGCGGAGCAGGGCGCAACCTGTATCACTTTTTAAGACTTATTTTGTAATCAGGCGAGAGAAAACTCTGATGAAAAACTGGAAGACAAGTGCAGAAGCAATCCTGACCACTGGCCCGGTTGTACCGGTTATCGTGGTTAATAAACTGGAACACGCGGTGCCAATGGCAAAAGCGCTGGTTGCAGGGGGCGTGCGCGTTCTGGAAGTGACCTTACGTACCGCATGTGCGATGGATGCCATTCGCGCGATCGCAAAAGAAGTTCCCGACGCTATCGTGGGTGCGGGTACCGTACTGAATCCACAACAACTGGCTGAAGTCACTGAAGCGGGTGCTCAGTTTGCTATCAGCCCGGGCCTGACCGAGCCGCTGCTGAAAGCTGCAACTGAAGGCACTATTCCGCTGATCCCAGGCATCAGCACCGTGTCTGAACTGATGCTGGGTATGGACTACGGTTTGAAAGAGTTCAAATTCTTCCCGGCGGAAGCCAACGGCGGTACTAAAGCGCTGCAGGCAATTGCGGGTCCGTTCTCTCAGGTCCGTTTCTGCCCAACCGGCGGTATTTCGCCGGCGAACTACCGTGATTACCTGGCACTGAAAAGTGTGCTGTGCATCGGTGGTTCCTGGCTGGTTCCGGCAGATGCCCTGGAAGCTGGCGATTACGCACGCATTACCAAGCTGGCTCGTGAAGCAGTAGAAGGCGCGAAGCTGTAATAACGCAAAATGCCCGGTAATCATTACCGGGCCTGCGAGTCTGAAACGGGCCATCTGGCCCGTTTTTTATCCTGCGACTTTCACCTGTGCCGCCGCGTCTTTCGCGCGTGTCACCGCGTCTTCAATACTCTGCGCTGTTGCCAGCACAACGCCCATACGACGGCTCCCGTCGATGTCTGGCTTGCCGAAGAATCTGACTTGCATACCTGTGCCCACAGCGGCCTGTACGTTATCAAACGTGACATTCTGGCTGGTAAGCTGCGGCAGAATAACGGCGGAAGCAGAAGGCCCATACTGACGGATTGCGCCAACCGGCAGACCGAGAAATGCGCGTACATGCAGGGCAAACTCAGACAGATCCTGCGAAATCAAGGTCACCATACCCGTGTCGTGAGGGCGAGGGGAAACTTCGCTGAAAATGACCTCATCCCCGCAGACAAATAGCTCTACCCCAAACAGACCGTGGCCGCCCAGCGCCAGCACCACCTTACGGGCAATCTCCTGCGCTCGAGCCAGCGCCAGTTCACTCATCTGCTGCGGCTGCCAGGATTCGCGATAATCGCCATCTTCCTGACGATGTCCTACCGGTGCGCAGAAATGTACGCCATCAACGGCGCTGACGGTAAGCAGGGTGATTTCAAAATCAAAATTCACTACGCCTT
Organism: Citrobacter sp. Cb031; assembly: GCF_030336725.1. Classification (NCBI taxonomy): domain Bacteria; kingdom Pseudomonadati; phylum Pseudomonadota; class Gammaproteobacteria; order Enterobacterales; family Enterobacteriaceae; genus Citrobacter; species Citrobacter sp. Cb031. Next base: position 955,359 of record NZ_JAOWDA010000034.1, on the reverse strand, counting down.
CGACGATAACGCGTCCGGCACCTGCTCGGCCGCCTTGTTGAGCATAATTCCAGGCTTCAGTGAGTCGATCGGCGGAACGAATAAAGCTCTGTCCCTTACCGGAGGAACTCATTACCGGCTTCACGATGCAGGGATAGCCGATTTCGGCAACGGCCTCGCGAAATCGGGCTTCGCTGTCAGCAAAGCGGTAAGAAGAGGTCGGTAGAGATAATTCTTCGGCGGCGAGACGACGGATTCCTTCGCGGTTCATGGTCAACTGCGTCGCCCGGGCGCACGGCACGATGTTTTGACCGTCCTGTTCCAGTTTTACCAGCATATCCGTGGCAATCGCCTCTATTTCCGGCACGATATAATGTGGTTTTTCACGCTCGACGAGCTGGCGTAAAGCATCGCCATCCAGCATGTTGATTACGTATGAGCGATGGGCAACGTGCATGGCTGGCGCGTCGGGGTAACGATCCACGGCAATGACTTCCACACCCAGGCGTTGGCATTCAATCGCCACCTCTTTACCCAGTTCACCTGAACCTAATAACATCACTCGCGTTGCTGCGGGACGCAGCGCTGTGCCTAATAACGTCATAAATTAATCCCCTGTTTTATCTGGGCGCAGTATATACGAAAACGTTTGCGTCTGTCTTTATTACCAGGTTGATTTCAAGGCGCAAAAAGAATATACTGTACATAAATACAGGTAATTTAAGAGGCTGCAAAAATGGCGGTTGAAGTTAAATACGTAGTCATTCGGGAAGGTGAGGAAAAAATGTCGTTTACCAGCAAAAAGGAAGCCGATGCGTATGACAAAATGCTTGATACAGCAGATTTGCTCGACACATGGCTGGAGCAATCGCCGGTAGCGCTCGAAGACGAGCAGCGCGAAGCGCTTTCCCTGTGGCTGGCTGAGCAGAAAGATGTGCTGAGCGCCATTCTGAAAAACGGCAAGCTGCCCTCTCCGCAGGCGGTCGAAAACGATGCGCACGCTGAGGATGATACTCAGGCTGCCTGAAACGACTTGCGCTCCTGACGTTTTGTACCATGCTTTTCCCTGAATCATTGTGCAATCCCTGACGTCTTTTCACGTTGCAACAGGCAACCTGAAGGACGAAGGGGAGATTAAGGAGAAAAGAATGTATAAAAAAAGAGCGTTGCTGAGCCTGCTGTTGTTATCTGCCAGCGTATCTGTATTTGCGGCAAATATGGAAAGCAAGAATGTTCAGTTCCCCAAGTGCGAAGGACTGAATGCTGACGGTATCGCGGCGAGCGTGAAACGTGATTATCAGCAAAATCGCATCGCGCGCTGGGCTGACGATCAAAAACGCGTCGGGCAAGCCGATCCTGTCGCCTGGGTCAACACGCCCGATATTACGGGCAAAGATGGGAAATGGTCAGTTCCCCTCACGGTTCGCGGTAAAAGCGCGGATATTCACTACCAGGTAAAAGTCGACTGCAAAGCCGGAACGGCGGAGTATCAGTCGCAGTAACGAAGGTAGAAGGTATTTGCACTTCTTTTGATGACCTGAACACTTCCTGACATCCCCTCGGGTACGCTTTGATGATTATTCGTCTGTACTTGAGGGGCAACATGGCTAACTGGCTGAATCAACTTCAATCTCTTCTTGGGCAAAAAGGATCTTCCGCGTCATCTTCTGGTGAGCAAGGGCTGAGTAAACTTCTGGTTCCCGGCGCGTTAGGCGGTCTGGCAGGATTACTGGTTGCCAACAAATCTTCACGTAAGTTACTGAGTAAATACGGCACCAGCGCGCTTCTGGTGGGCGGCGGTGCGGTTGCCGGTACCGTGTTATGGAACAAATACAAGGATAAGGTTCGCGCGGCGCATCAGGGTGAGCCGCAGTTCGGTGCACAAAGCTCGCCGCTGGATGAGCGAACCGAACGACTGATCCTGGCGCTGGTTTTTGCGGCGAAAAGCGATGGTCATATTGATGCCAAAGAACGTACCGCCATTGAGCAGCAACTTCGTGAAGCAGGCGTGGAAGAGCAGGGCCGTGTTCTGATCGAACGCGCCATTGAACAACCGTTAGATCCTCAGCGCCTGGCACAAGGGATCCGCAACGAAGAAGAGGCGCTGGAAATATACTTCCTGAGCTGTGCGGCGATTGATATCGACCACTTTATGGAGCGTAGCTATCTGAACGCGCTGGGCGATGCGTTGAAGATCCCGCAGGATGTTCGTGAAGGCATTGAACAGGATCTCAAGGAACAAAAACAGGCTTTACCAGGTTAATTACTTACCGTTAAGGCGCATGTTTCGCTTGCATCATTGCTGTCTTTTGCCACCCTTATAGGATGTTTAAGCAAAAGAACAATGACATGCTACCAAAAGCTTCTCGTATCCCCCACGCCATGACGAATCATGGCGATACCCGCGTTGATAATTTTTACTGGCTGCGAGATGACACCCGCTCGCAGCCAGAAGTGCTGGATTATCTGCAACAAGAAAATGCGTATGGCCGCCAGATTATGGCCTCGCAGCAAGCATTGCAGGATCGCGTCCTGAAAGAGATTATCGACCGTATCCCGCCTCAGGATGCTTCCGCCCCCTATGTGAAGAATGGTTATCGCTACCGGCATATTTATGAACCGGGGTGCGAATATGCCATTTATCAACGTCAGTCTGCCTTCAGTGAAGAGTGGGATGAATGGGACACCTTGCTGGATGGTAACCAGCGCGCGGCCCACAGTGAGTTTTATACGCTGGGGGGACTGGCGATATCTCCGGATAACACCATCATGGCGTTGGCCGAAGATTATCTCTCTCGTCGGCAATATGGCGTGCGTTTTCGCAATCTGCAAAGCGGCAACTGGTATCCGGAAGTGCTGGAAAACGTTGAAGCGGATCTGGTCTGGGCGAATGACTCGCAAACCTTCTATTATGTGCGCAAACACGCAACGACGCTGCTCCCGTATCAAGTGTGGCGACATACCGTCGGCTCGCCGTCATCACTGGATGAGCTGGTGTATGAAGAAGCCGATGACATGTTTTATGTCAGTCTGCATAAAACCACCTCGTTACATTATGTGGTTATTCATATCGCCAGCGCGACCACCAGTGAGGTTTTGCTGCTTGACGCAGAACTGGCGGATGCCGAGCCGTTAGTCTTTTTAGCGCGACGTAAAGATCACGAGTACAGCCTCGATCACTATCAGCATACGTTTTATCTGCGTTCCAACCGTCAGGGTAAAAACTTCGGCCTGTACCGTACCCGTGTGCGTGATGAACAAGCCTGGGAGACGCTGATCCCGCCGCGCGACAGCGTCATGTTGGAGGGCTTTACGCTGTTCACAGACTGGCTGGTGGTGGAAGAGCGTCAGCGGGGCTTAACCAGCCTGCGACAGATTAATCGTAAAACGCGCGAAGTGGTCGGTATCGCTTTTGATGATCCGGCGTATGTGACATGGCTTGCCTATAATCCAGAACCTGAGACATCGCGCCTGCGTTATGGCTATTCCTCCATGACCACACCGGACACGCTGTTTGAACTGGATATGGACACCGGAGAGCGTCGCGTACTCAAACAGACGGAGGTCCCAGGATTTGATGCGGCGAACTACCGTAGCGAACACGTCTGGATCACCGCGCGTGATGGCACCGAGGTTCCGGTTTCGCTGGTTTACCATCAAAAGTATTTCCTGAAAGGGAAAAACCCGTTACTGGTCTACGGCTATGGTTCGTATGGCGCCAGCATGGACGCCGATTTCAGCAGCAGCCGCTTGAGCTTACTGGATCGCGGCTTTGTTTATGCCATTGCTCATGTGCGTGGCGGCGGCGAGTTAGGACAGCAGTGGTACGAAGACGGTAAGTTTCTGCTCAAGAAAAATACCTTCAATGACTACCTTGACGTCTGCGACGCGCTGCTAAAAATGGGTTATGGCGCGCCTTCGCTGTGTTACGGCATGGGGGGAAGCGCCGGAGGAATGTTAATGGGTGTTGCCATTAATGAGCGCCCGGAACTCTTCCATGGCGTCATTGCGCAAGTGCCTTTTGTCGATGTGGTGACCACGATGCTGGATGAGTCCATTCCCCTGACGACCGGTGAGTTTGAAGAGTGGGGGAATCCGCAGGACGAAGAGTATTACACCTACATGAAAAGCTACAGCCCGTATGACAATGTTACAGCGCAAGCTTATCCTCATCTGCTGGTTACGACGGGATTACACGACTCCCAGGTGCAATACTGGGAACCGGCAAAATGGGTGGCAAAACTGCGCGAGCTGAAAACGGACGATCATCTGCTGTTACTCTGCACGGATATGGATTCCGGGCATGGCGGAAAATCCGGGCGTTTTAAATCATACGAAGGCGTGGCCCTGGAATACGCGTTTTTGATCGGACTGGCGCAGGGGACACTGCCTGGGCAGGCATCTGCTCATGGGTTATCCAGATAGTGCTTTAGCGTTAAGCGCAGCTCCGGGCTCATACTGTCGAGGTTATTAAATAACCAGCGCAGATAGCCCGGATCGCGTTCAGCCACTTCTGATACAGGTTTTCCGCGATACTTGCCGAAAGTGAAAGTAGTAAGTAACGCAGGACGGCCGGTAATATCGACCATCTGTTCTGCTGACCAGCCTGACGTCTGTATGATGTCGATCAGCAGTGCCGCGGTGATGTAGCAGTCGTACAGGGCACGGTGATGATGCAGGCCAGCTGGCGTCTGCACGCTCAGCTTGCGGGATTTATACAGCGCCATGTTGCTGTATTTGATTCCTGGCCACAAACGACGGGAGAGTTTCATGGTGCAAATCCACTCCCCGGGCATGTCGGGTAATACGCGGCGATCAAAACTTGCATTGTGCGCCACGTACCATTCGCTGCCGTAATATTGGGGGATGACATCTTCAATCCACGGCTTATCGGCCACCATCGCTTCCGTAATGCGATGAATTGCCATCGCCTGAGGGCTGATGGGGCGGTCAGGACGCACCAGGTGGCTCATGGGATTGACTATTTTTCCGTCAACCACATCGACAGAAGCAATCTCAACAATGCCTCCCTGCAGACCACAGGTTTCTGTATCTATTATGCGCAACATGCCATGCTCCTGACCCAAAACGATTAGCGTAAAGGAATGATATCACCTTGCCAACCCCGTGGCGTGCGTTGACCGGTTAAGAGTAAGGAACCGCTGTCTGCGCGAACAATCAATCGACCTTGCTCATCCCATAACGCGCTGCTGCCACGCGCATTGGCCATTAATACCGCGATGGCAAATTTATGCGAGAAACTCTGTAGACGAGATGTGGAGGAGAGCAATTCGGGCTCACTGACAGACTGACTGCTAGTGAATAGCGAGTACGCCGGGTCGATATCGATACCTTCCGGCTGGCTATCCACAACGCTGATGGCATTTTGCTGTCTGGCGATACAGGCCCCGTGGCTCTGGTGAAACGTTAAGGGGGAGGTCATCCAGGGAGAGAAAAGCGCGATACCTTTTACGAACCGATTGTTATGTTCTACCGATAGCCCCGCAATAATCGTCATGCGATAAGTCACGGCAGCATGCGCGAGAGGTTCTAACAACGCTTCATCGGGTGGGGCAGGGAGCGCGTCATTCTCATCAACACAACCCAACAGGGAAAGGGAGGGGAAAACCAGCAATTCACATTGGCATTGAGCGGCTGCCTGAATGAATTGCAGGTGATGCGCGACATGTTCGGTAACTGAGGTCTGAAGAGGTTCGTACTGTGCTGCTGCGATTTTCCAGTGTGACATAATGATTTCCTTTTCATAGTGTCTACAACCATCTTTAAAGTATAGATTAAGAATATACTTATACTGTAGCAGGCATCATGTAAGGAATCGTAACGTAATATAAGTTTTATTTAACTTTAGGCTCGTAGGGTAAACGTGAAAGGGAAACGGATGCCAGACGGTGCGCGAACAGTCTTTCCCGAAACCAGTCGCGTAAATGTTCGGGCTGTTCACGCTCAACGACTTCGGCAACAACCGGCATGTTGTATCGCTCCTTAAATGCGACACCCGCCGCGGCCAGGTCAACATTGACCTTATCCATTTCAGCTTGCTCAAGTTTGGCCAGATTGATGTTCATGGGCTTCTCCTTTTCTCTGTCTTTCGGCGCGCAAAGTTACTAAGAGTGTGCATTAATGGCAAGACCGAAATGATGATTCTCGACTCGATCATTGTAGAAGGTTATTCTCTATAGATTAGACATAACAAAAAGGAATAGTTGAAATGGCTTCATCTGCATCTAAGCTTCGCAACGCTCTCATCGTACTCGCCAGCCTTCTGGCAACTCCCGCCGCCCTGGCTCATGCTCACCTGACAAAACAAAGCCCGGCGGCTAATGCCGATGTTGCGGTATCTCCTCAGGCGTTGACGCTGAATTTCTCTGAAGGTGTCGAGCCGGGATTCAGCGGCGCAACGCTGACAGGCCCAAACAAAGAACAGATCAAAACGGGTAAGGCATCGCGCAGTGAACAGGACAAAACACAACTGATTATTCCGCTTGCTCAAACGCTTGAGGCCGGAAAATATACTGTCGACTGGCACGTCGTCTCCGTGGATGGCCATAAGACAAAGGGGCAATATACCTTTAGCGTGAAATAACCGATGCTGGAATTTACCTGGGTTGCACTACGGTTTATCCATTTTACCACGTTGATGCTGGTGTTTGGCTGTGCGCTCTACGGCGCATGGCTGGCTCCCGTTTCGGTTCGTCGTTTAATGATGCGTCGTTTTTTGCGTCTACAACGACATGCCGCAGCGTGGAGCTTTATTAGCGCGACGCTGATGCTGGCGATCCAGGGTGGTTTAATGGGCTCAGGCTGGCGGGATGTTATCTCTGGTGACATATGGGGCGCCGTGTTGCAAACGCAGTTTGGCGGCGTGTGGTTATGGCAGATTATCCTCGCACTGGTCACGCTGGTGGTGGTAATTATAGTACCGCGCAGCATGCCGCGACTGCTGTTAATGCTGACGATTGCGCAGTTTATTTTGCTGGCTGGCGTCGGACACGCGACGCTGCATAGCGGTATCGCTGGTGCAATCCAGCAGGTTAACCACGCCTTGCATTTGGTATGCGCTGCCGCCTGGTTCGGCGGTTTGCTGCCCGTACTTTACTGTATGCAAATGGCGCAAGGCCGCTGGCGGGAACAGGCCATCAATACTATGATGCGTTTCTCCCGCTACGGGCATCTTTTCGTTATCGGAGTTTTACTTACCGGTATCATGAATGCGCTGTTTATTGTCGGTTTTTCTGTTCCCTGGCACATGGCTTACGGGCAACTGCTTTTGTTAAAAGGTGCTCTGGTGATGCTAATGGTAGCGATTGCGCTGGTGAATCGGTATGTTCTGGTACCACGCATGCGGCAGGATAACCGCAGTATGGCACTCTATTTTGTTTGGATGACTAAGCTGGAATGGGGAATTGGGGCCGTTGTGCTGGCGATTGTCAGCCTGTTTGCAACCCTCGAACCTTTCTGATTGATGGATTGGCAAAACGCATGAAAAAAATCATTATCTCGTTATTACTACTGGCAAGTTCAGGGGCCGCGCTGGCTGCGCCACAGGTCATCACCGTCAGCCGTTTTGAGGTTGGCAAAGATAAGTGGGCGTTTAATCGGGAAGAGGTGATGCTGACCTGCCGTCCAGGTAACGCGCTGTATGTCATCAATCCCAGTACGCTGGTGCAATACCCATTGAATGATGTTGCCAGACAGCAGGTAGAGAGTGGGAAAACTACGGCGAAGCCGATCGAGATTATCCAGATTGACGACCCGGCGAAACCGGGCGAAAAAATGAGCCTCGCACCGTTTGTGGAGCGTGCAGAAAAGCTCTGCTAATTGTCAGATGCAGCGTTCTGATTTCCAATAAAAAACCGCAAGGCTCGCTCAGGAGAACTTGCGGTTTTTACGTTTGGATGTGTGACAATCGTCCTTTTTTTCAGGCCACTTTAGTCGCGGACTGGAAAACCTGGCGCTGTCATCTATTCTTAAATGGCAGGGTAACTTAGCCTGCATTAATGCCAACTTTTAGCGCACGGCTCTCTCCCAAGAGCCATTTCCCTGGACCGAATACAGGAATCGTATTCGGTCTCTTTTTATATTCTTGTTTTCGTTGGGTTTTTTCGGTGCTTTCACGAAATCCCACGAAAATTACTCGAAATTTCCATATCCTGTCTAAACCATAACATATTCTGCACCACGTGCGTCCAGGTATTTTTTGGTCATTGTTAAATTTTTATGCCCCAGCAGCCTCTGTGCGAAATCCTCTCCGCGCTCCCTTTCATAGAGTCTACTCGCCAAACTCCTGATTTCATGGAACGGAGGAGGGTTGGGGCCAAACTTTAACTCTGTAGAATCCCTGATATCGGAAAACGCTTGAGTGATTCCGTCCGGAGTTAACGGACCTGGCTTCCTACCGCCACGCCTTACCGAAGAATAAATCATGAAGTCTGACGGGTTGTTTTTACGACAACGGTCGATAACATCCTGCAGTACCAAATCAGCAGAGTCCAGTCGCAAATCAAGTGGCAACGCCAATTTGTGACCTGTCTTTTCCTGCGTGACAAACAACCTTCCATCCCTGATATCGCTGAATCTGAACAACGATACGTCCTCTCTTCTTTGTCCGGTGACAAGTGCAAGGTCACATGCATTTGCAGCCCATTCGGAATGGGTTGTTGCGGCATCTCTTATTATCTCAAACTGTTCAAGCAAAAGACGCTCACGCTTCACTTTTGGTGTCGGCGTTCTTGTCGGCTCTGCCGGGTTCCTTTCAATATGCCCTTCGACAATCGCTTCCCTGAAAATATCCAACAACACCGAACGCAGTCCGGAGGCCATGCTCTTCTTGTCACAGAGTATGTAACTCTCAAGAAAAGAAGATACGTCCTTCGTGCTGACAGCAGATAGCGGCATACGTCCGAATTCATCACTGATAGTGGCGATCTGGTTACGCCTGACCTTCATCGTGTTGGGCTTCAATTCTCTTCGCTCAAGAATTACTTCGTAACGCTCAAGCCACGCTTTCACCGTAAATGTGGGTGTTTCCTTTATGCGGTCCAGCAGCGCTGACGGAAGGTAATTCTGTTCGATGTAGTTATTGGCTTCGATGGCCTGAGAAATGGCGTCCTTTCTGTCGATCCGGCCAAGAGATAACTCTTGACCGGTAATCGGGTTTCGCCAGCTATAAAGCCTGTCTCTTTTACGATAGGTCAGGTTACGGGGCAGGTTAGCGTCGTAACGAACTGGCCTTTTCGCCATGAGTCAGTCTCTCCAGTAGAGTGCCGCCAGTTGGCAGCGCTAGGTGTTTTGCTTTGTGACGAAGGTTCTTTTTGCTCGGATCCACATAGATGGCGTCAGGCTGAACCTTATATTCTTTGCCGTGAAGCTCCGGGGCAGGGAAAATGCGCCCCTCCCGCGCCCAGCGGCGAAGTGTTGAAAGAGACGGAGGGGTTGAATAAGTTGAATTCGCCCATTCCAGCAGATTAAGAAGCTTGGCCATACTACCTCCGGCTTCCGGCAACTTATTATAGAGCTGCCGGAAAACTGTTAATGAAATATCGTTATCAACTCACCTGACCTGGCAGCGCGCGCAACCGGCGCATACCTGTCATTGCCGTGGCCACGTAGCTCGCCTTACGGTTAACTACCTCAACCCAGACTTTTACGCCTTCAACTCTCACCGTGTACGTCTCTTTCATCTTGCTGCGGCCATAGTCGCCGTAACGTTCTGCATGAGTGGCCAGTGCTATGTCGCATGCCTGACGCGCTAATGGGGATTGCTGATTGGCTCGGTTAATCAGTCGCATTACATCTCCTCAGTGGGAGGGCGAAGCCTCCCGCCTCCCTTAGGCCACGTATTCCGGTTTCATATCCGCCAGGGTGATGCTGAACTGATCGTGCAGCTCGTCGCCTAGATGACGTTTCACCGTTGCAAGAACTCGCTCAACTTCCCCAAACCGTTCAGCTGCATCCGGTTCGTCCGGAGACGGTAGGGAGTTGATCGCTGCCTCAACCTTGTTACGTGAATCAACCAGGTAATAACGTTTCACCGCCTTGTTCTTCAGCTCAGTGAACAGGGCTGAACCCAGCGTAACCTTCGCGCTTTCGATATCAGCGCGCAGCGCTTTGGCGCTATCAACATCCTGTGCGGCATCTATACGCTCGCGGAAATCATCAGCCAGTGAGTCGATATTTACCGACGACTCCTGCGCGCTCTGCGTGGTTGTGACGGTGTCACCTGCTATTTCAGCAGCGCTCATTCGTTGTATTGGTGCAGGGTTAATTTCGCGCTCTGTTCGTTGTTCCAGATCTTCTCTGTCATAAACACCCATTGTGACTTCAGGGCAGTAAGTCCTCGCCCAATACTTGACGGCCAAATAACCTATTTGCTGTTTAGGTGCGGTTTTCCACAAAGGGGAATTTCGCGTAGTAATATCAGCAAGGTAAATTGGCTCTCCCCAGGTCACCTCTGTCTCGCCTCGAAGGACTGCTCCGACACGAACAAACAAACCTGATTCATCACGCCCGTCATTTTTGCCAACAATTTTTTCCCACTCGCCGCCGTACTCGTATTTAAAGCGCCCGTGTACAACTTTGGAGCTGGTGATTAAAGCGTTGTAAAGCTGTGCTTCATAACCCAGAGCCCCGTTAACTAGGTGTGTTTTCTGTCCTACAACAAATGGGTCCATACCCCAACGAGCGGCCTGCATTATTATTGCCAGGCAATCAGAAGGTCTTCCCTGTAGATGTTTCGGTACTGTCGCTACGCCCTGAGACATCACCTCTGCTAGCTTCATCATGCGATCCATGACGTCGATATTCAGAAGCAGGGATGTGTTATTCATCGTGTTCGGTTCGTTATGTTCAACAACTGCAACGTTGGTCTTTTCCATCATCATTCCCCTTATGCCTGAGTGCGCAGCGCTTCAAGGCGGCGCAGGTCGAAGTCGTTCAGTTCGTCGGTGTAATCAGCGGTGATCGGCGCTGGCCATTCGCCAGTGTCAAAGCCGGTAGCGATAGCGCGCATCGCCTTGCGGTACTCGAGCATGCCCAGTTCCAGCAGTTCGGCGGAGGCCTCGATGATGGCAATCCAGTGGTAGTTCTCGTCTTTGTTGACGAAAATCCAGAAGAACTGGTCCAGTGCTGCGGTCTCGCAATACATTGCCGCGCTCAGGTGGTAGTCACGGTCGATGATTTCGCGGTGCAACTTGGCGCGCAGGCCTTCCTGCTTAATGTTCCACATGCTGATGGTTTTCAGGTCGGCGCCGATGCGCATCCCGTCAAGGTCGATTTCCAGATCCGGGCGCACACGGACTTCCAGACCGGTTTCGTCGTCGAAGCCAAAGTAGCTGACTTCTACTGCGCGGCTCGGGTGTGTCAGTAGCTTGCCCGCGGTCGGGTGCTGGAGCAGGGCTTTCTGAATGCTCAGTGCAGTGCTCAGTTGCTGGCGGGTGACCTGCACTTTCCCATGCGGATTCTCGCGCCACGCATCCAACAGCTCGTCGGCGAAGACGGCGTCCGGATTAACAGACTTCACGGCCTGAATCAGATCTGCTTTGGTACCGGACACTTTAAGCGGCGCCTGCTTTTGCACTTCCTGTGCAACAAGGTCAGGATTGATGATTGCCAACTGCTCGAGTAATGCATCGCGGCTACCACTGGTTTTCACCTGTGCAGGCAGAGTGGCGTTGTATTCCTTGATGCAGGCTTTCATCGCCGCAGCGGTCTGTTTCTGATCCGCTTCGATACGCTGGTACTCTTCGGGCAGCGACATATAGCTCTGGCCGGTTTCCTCGGCTGAACCACCCAGCGGCACCTGTGCAGGCAAAGTGGCGTTGTATTCCTCTAACAAAGCTTTGATGTCGTCTGCACTCAGTTGCGCTGGCAGGCTGGCGTTGTACTCATCAATAAACGCGCGGATCGTTGCCGTGGTGGTAAATGCGCCTTCCGGAATTATGGGTTCAACGCTAAATTCTTCATCGAGCTGCTCTGGCTGCAACGCCAGTGCATGCACCAGGTTACCCATATCCAGTACAGAAGAGCGTTCTTTGATAATGGTTTTATCTACGTGGCGCGCATTGAAGTACATCAGCGAAACACGTGCGTCTTTCACCTGGGTAGAGCTGATACCGTTGGCCGCGTGATAAACCTCGTTCGGCAGACCTTCATAGCGGCCTGGCTCGAAGTAAGCAGGGTAAACAACAGCTGGTTCGTCAGATTGCGCTTCTGGCTCGGTTTGCGCCAAAACTGGTTCAGTCTGGTTTACAGAATCGCTATTTTGGGCGACAGAATCCGTATTCTGGTTTACATCGGCCTGCTGGCTGGTATGTGACTCTTCACCAGTTTCCAGACTGCTTTCGCCTGACTGCACTTCATCACCAGCCTGTTTTTCATCACTGACAGTTTCTTGAACCTGCACATCGCTGGTGGTCTCCGTAGCCTTTTTCGTGCCATGAGTTGCTGAATTCTGAAGCAAAGCCGTAACGTCGAATATTCCGTTGCCGACATTTTTAACCAGTTCTTGTTCGACTTTCTGCGGTTGTGCTGTCGCTTCCTCTGCGCGGCGACGTGCTCCTTCTTCACGCACGCGTTGCAGGTTCTCTTCGTGAGTGCAGAAGGATTTGCGCGGAGGCTCCTTACTTTCAGGTTGGAGAATTCCCTGTGTTGCGGGTTCGGCTTCATGCAATGGCAATAACTCGACCGCGGAATTGAACGCGGCTGTCATGGTCTGGTTAACAAATTCCAGGTGAGCGACAGGAGTGAGATGAATATTTTCCGGCGCGATACGTACCAGATTAAAAATAGCCGTGCGGTTAACGCCAAGAACGCCAGGCTGATTGCGCAGAATGCTGCTCCATGATTTCCACGGTTCTTCTTTTTTGGTCACGATTTCTTTAGCGCGACGAAGAATGCTGCCCGGGATCTCGAAGTGGTTGAAGTCCATAGGCAGAAGGGCACAGGCAATCTCTAAATCGAGAGTGTCAAGGGTGTGGTGTGCATCAGGTCCACGGTCAGTGACGTAACCGCCGTCGGCATTGGTGCCGGAATCAGTACGCTGCACGCTACTGATGCGATTACCTGCAGCCCATTCGCGAACAAGGATACCGCGGTCAATATGATCTGTAGCGAACCACAATTTCAAAAACTGAATTAAGGTCGCGAGTTCAGGGATTTTTCCATCGACAGGGAATGCTTTTTTAACAGCATTGACTGCTTTATGAATATCGTGCTCGATGGCTTTTTTAAAGTCTTCAACGTTTTCAGCGGCCAGCAGCAGATTCTGGATGTACGATTCATCAGTATCCATTTCGAGGCCAACGATTTCTTTTTTCTGCGCGGCATCGACGTGATAGAGATACTCACCAACACCAATGAACTGAGCCAGAACTCGATGACGGAAAGGCATGGTGGCGATAACAGTGAGAGCAGGCGTCGAAGTATTACCTGTGCTCTTGCTGTCAACAGCACCTGCGTTTTCCCCGAGGATTTCGCCGGTTTTGGTATCCACGCCGTTAACGATATGCTGACGTGCTTCGGCGGCAGCATCAGAAGAGGGCAACGTAACGCCGGGGATTTGTTCCCATGTCATGTTGTCGTCGCTGAGGCGGTAGAAATCACAAAACGTTAAGCTGAGTTCGCCTTCTGGGGGCAACTCGTTAACGACAGGGAAATTAGTGGCAACAGCTTTAAAATAATCTTTCAGCTTTGCGCCGGTTTTAATCAACAAATAATCCAGCGTTGCATTTGCAGCCTCAAAATCATCGCTGCACCAGAGCACCGCATCTTTATTACCGGATTGTTTTTTTGCTCTGCGGACTAAAAATACAGGATTAGTTCCACTCATCACTTTATCCTCGATTCGTGTAGAATGGAGGTGCCTTAAAGCACCCCGATATATCAGGTTGTTATGTCCGGTACGCTTTGGTCGGTTGGACCGGACAGGGCACGCCCGCTTCGGTGGGCGTTTTCTTAATGAACGGTGATGAAAACTCTTTCTGAGTAATCGAGTTTGTAGCTGCGGTAGTTACCAAACCCGGCCTTATCGCCATCGTTTACCTGAACCGCAAGTAGTGAAATAGCTGTTACTGCACAGTGAGGGCAATCGAACTGACCGAGCACATAGCCGCCATCGAGAACGACGGTTGTTTCACCGTTTTGGGCTGAGTGAATAACGCCAGACACTTTCTTTTCGCAGTTGAATAATGCGATTTCTTTATTTACTGCTTTCAGATTTAATTCGATTTTTACGATTTGCATAATTATTCCTGTTGGTTTATTTAGGGTGTAAGAATCTACGCCAAACTAATGGCGAATTTTTGATTTCATATTTAGGAACTGCTATTTAGCCTTCGTGCGCCATCTGGTCGTGCGAAGCGCAACGTCTGGAGCAATACTCTTTCTCTTTGTGCGCCAGCTGTGAGCCGTTGCGATAGAGAAGGGTGCTTTTGATTACTTCTTCCGGTTTAACCGGCTTCCTGCAATAACCGCATTTCTTCTCAAGCATCCGGATCCCCCTTCTGTGCCAGCAGGTAGCACAGCTTACGTAAAAACACCTCAATACAATTCAGCATTACGGCCTGCTGCCGGACTGGTTTGCGTGCGAAATCAATCATCGTATGACTCCAGTTCTCCAGAGAGAACGCCGCGTATTTTTTGAATCTCGCTACGTGAAATATCGCGTTGTTGATGCATGAAACGTTTAACAAGAGATAGAGCTTCGAGAACTGTATCTTTGTCTTGGTAGTTCATGTTCTCAATAGCGGACATTACTGCTGAACGAACCAGTTCAAGATTTTCTAATCCAGATAAAAGCTCTGCTTCTATGCTTGCGAATCCTGCGTATTTTGTGGCTAGTCTCAGTGGGTCTTTCATCTCACCCTCGATACGTTGTTTCTGGAACTCAGTGAACTTCGCTGGTGGCGCCGCGGCGCTGATCTTCACGGTTGAGCGTTTTAACTCTGCAATTCACCACCGCGAAACCCACTCTTATGTGCCTGTCTTTTATCCACTTCAGTCTCAGTGGCATGCTGGTAGTTCTCACACAGCCAGCAAGGAAACCTATGAGCAACTCAATCGAATTAACCCGCATTACTGAGGTTATTAAGCATCACGAGGAGCAACTTACAGCTCATCGATTTGTGATTAAGGCTCTTTTGTTTATTCAAACCCCGGCACAACTTAAGCTAATGAAGGAACTAATTAATAATTCCCTTGATTTTAAAGAGCATGACCACAAACTGATTAACGACAGTGTCATGCTTGAGCATCTCGAGGGAGTTCGTCGCGAGATGCCTCACTTATTTCCTGGGATATTTGACAAGGAAGAATAAACATTCCTGGCCGCATCGCTTAACTCCCTTCTATCGGAGAACGAAGCTGGATTTTTTGCCTGTTCCAGCAACTCCCGGCGGCTCGAGTTTGCAGCCGCCATTAAACATTCCGCAATGTCACTAAATTCATCTCCCTTTAATCCAGCCGCTCTCAGTTCGGCCTGAATGAACTCCACCGCTTTCACAGACACTTCCAACACAGCTTTTGATTTATCCATCTCACATCTCCTGTGTTTGCCCTTGTCGCCAGGCTGGCGGAACGTTTCAAACCTACTGCGCGTTAATCTCATCACCTCATTCCGGTCTTCGTATGCCCCGGACGGCTACTTCGTGGGCGTCCTGCCTCGGTGGTTGTGTTGATGGAGTAATTAAACACAATGTTTAGTTGCGTGTCAACATAGTGAGTGTTTTTGTATAAACAAAAAGTTTAATTGGTTGCGCGAGTTGGCACGCGTAGCATGTTTTGTGGTCTATTTTGTGGTTATAAAAACCTCGATGAGGGTGCGATATGGAAAAGTTTTACGTGGGTTACAACGATGTATGTCAGGCGGTAGGTAGAGCGACGCTGAATCTGATATCACATGGAGACGCGCCAACTACTGAGGCGATCATTTCAATGCTGGAGTCACTGGGGGATATTGAGCAGAACGCTTTTTGGCGACAGGTATTCAGGTTTGCAGCTGAGGAAATGCGAAAGGGGTAGGTAAAAGAAACCCGGCACGGTGGCCGGGTAAGAAAAACTCGTTAATGGGGTTTAGGAAGTGTAGGCTTTTGAAGAGCTAAAATAATTTTTTCTGCCTGAGGTGCTGGAAGTGCTCTCTGTTGGACTTTATTTGCGAGATAAGATTTCAAATGAATGTTCACATAGACAGTGTAAAGCCAGTCTCTAAATATGCCCAATGCTGAGTTTGGGTAGATGTACGCCTCTTTCTGTGTACCTTTGCTTTGCGGGAAATCATCTGGGTAATTGTGTGGGTGCAGAGTCCTTTCCCCGTGAGTTTCAGCTAAGTTGTTTTCCTTCCAATACTTCGCCCATCTCTGGCCAACGCTTATGTCAGGAATGGAGTGGGGATCTAGTTTGAACTCGCTATTTATGAGCCGCACAGTGAGGTCAGCCATTTCTCTGAATATCGAGAAATATCCAATAGGAATGCTGTCATTTGCGATTATGCGTTGTTGAAACACATTCCAGGATTCACTTATTACCTCAGTGTTTTGTTGCTGATAACCAGAACGCTCATAAATCATTCTCTTAAGCGTATATTCAGCAAGTCTAACGAAATTATCGACTGCGGTGCTGTTGTCAAAGTTATTAGCATCAAAGGCATAATATCTTAAAATCGCCATGCAAACATAATCTGGATATGCATGGGTTTCAACCCCAACAGAGTTCACTACTCTGGTGTACAGTCGATCTAGATCGCTAAATCCACGAGATGCAAGGTAACTAGATACTTTTTGCCCACGAGGTTTATGTTTTTCGGTTTCCCAGTTAGATGTGAAAACCCTTAGAGGTGTATCGTCAATTCCGCATAACTTAGCTAACCCATACAAAGTCAGATAAGGGGTGCCATCGTTAAGCACACCCATTGGCATATCATCTGAAACAACCTCTACCACCGGAAATAACTGTATTTGCTGTAGGGATCCGTTATTGCTAAAGTCAGTCATAACTTGTTGTTATCCTTATTGAAGTGGTAGGGTTTTAATGTTCTACATCACCCTTAATCCGCCGTCCCATGTACTTGGCGTACAGTTCGTCGAGTTCTTTCAATCGCAGAGATACGATCCGCAACATGTTCTGTTGTTCTTCTTCGTTTGGTAGTTGATTATAGAGTTCCAACAGTCTCCGTTCGTCGTGTCTCAAACCGTCCTTAGCATCCACGTCCTGACCTAGAACCCACTCAAGACTTACGCCTAGCGCATCGGCAAGTTTTATTGCTGAGCTTTTTCCTATCGCTCCTCTGACAAACCAGTTGTTGACTGATTGTGCGCTCACACCACAGATTCTCGCTATATCCGCTTTGGATATGCGCTTTTTCTCGATGATTTCATTTAACCGCCGAACCTGCGGGTTATCTGTTTGGTGTGTGTTTTTTCTCATATATCAAGATTCTAAACTAAAAGTTTATCGCCTCAACATTCATAATGTTGACTTGAGCATAAACATAATGTTTAATTTGGTTTGTTATTACTTGGAGCCAAATATGAAAGCACTTGATAAAGCAATATGCATCGTAGGGGGTGCAACCCGTTTAGCAGAAAAGCTCAATGTATCTCCAATGACGGTCAGTCACTGGCGTCACCGTGATAATGGATTCGTACCGGCTAACCGTGTCATTCCTATTTTCAATGCTACAGGTGTAACTCCACATGAGTTACGCCCTGATTTGTACCTCAACCCTACGGATGGATTACCAGTTCAGGAAGCGAGGGCATAACAATGCAATCACTATCACTTCATCAAAATAGCGGATATCAACCGGCTGCGATGATAAATCGCAATCAACCTGTCTCGGTAGATAAACATGACCAGATCCGCGATGCCGTTCGTGCGTGGGCGGGTGTAGATGGCCAGGACGTAGTTACGGCTCTGATAATCGAAGAGTACCGGGCGAAGGGTGGTGACGAGATTACTTTCCCTGGCGATCTCAGCCGACAGCGTCAGAAGCTTTTCCGCTTTCTCGATAACCATTTCAACAGCGAGCGGTACCGCGAGAACGTTCGTCAGTTGACTCCGGCAATTCTTGCTGTTCTGCCGCTCGAGTTCCGCAATCGCCTGCTACCAGAAGACAACGTTATGGCTCGTCTGGCTCGGCTGGAGAAAGAAACCAGCGAAGCGAAGATAGCCGTCGCGATGGATGCTCCACGTCATCAGAAGCTGAAAGAGTTGAGCGAGGGGATCGTGGAGATGTACCGCGTTGACCCTGGCTTAACCGGTCCGCTGATGGAAATGGTGCAGATGATGCTGGGGGCTATATGACCGGTTCAAAAATGGCGAAAGCCGTGGTGCGCGAACACCAACGGCTTTCAGGTGCAATTCGTTGTGGACTCATTGCGAGGAAATTATGTCAGAAAAATCAGCCTTCAGAAAGATAGATGGGCCACCACTTTAGCGATTAAGAGGTTTTTATGCGTGATTACGCAACCGTTGCGCCTCAGTTCTGGCTTGGAAAAACAGGCCGTGAACTGAGGAAACAAGGCGCGGAGGCGCAGGTGGTTTCGTTCTATCTGATGACCTCGCCACACGCAAATATGCTCGGGTTGTATTACCTGCCAATTCTGTACATAGCCCATGAAACAGGTCTGGGCTTGGAAGGGGCTTCGAAGGGGCTAAAAAGCTCCATTGAAGCGGGATTTTGTAGCTATGACGAGGACACTGAGATGGTTTGGGTGCATGAAATGGCCGCTTATCAGGTTGGTCGATCACTGAAGCCAGGGGATAACCGTTGTGCTGGTGTCAGGAATGAGTATGTGTCATTACCTGAAAACCCTTTTTTATCATTATTTTATGAACGTTATAAAACGGATTTTCACCTTAATTTAAAACGTGAATCGCGCCAAATTTCCGAAGGGGCTTCGAAGGGGCTACGAAGCCAAGATCAGGAACAGGATCAGGAACAAGATCAGGATAAAGATATTTTGGGGCATGGCGCCGCCACACCCCGAGGGAAAAATACTTATCCGGATGATTTTGAACTGGCGTGGCAGGAATACCCAAAACGCGCCGGTGGTAACAGCAAGGCTGATGCGTTCAAAGCCTGGACTGCACGTATTAAATCCGGAGCAACAGTTCAGGAGCTTACCGATGGTGTTCGGCGATACGCGGATTACGTAACTGCCGCTGGAAAACTTAACACCGAGTTTGTGAAACAGGCATCCACGTTTTTTGGCCCCTCAAAGCACTACGAAGAGTCGTGGTCTTTAGCGAAGCCAGATGGAAAAAGGGATCCGAACAAAATTTCTCAGCCAGATAAAGCGATTCCGGCCGGATTTAGGGGGTGACGATGAAAAACATGGTTTGTACCGGAAATGCTCTCGAGCGCCTTAGAAAACTCATTCCACCTGGCGTTCAGCCGAAGTTCACCAGTGCAGCAGAGTTGTTGGCCTGGCAACGGGAAGAGGGCTTGAAGCGGTGTGAAGAACTGGACAGGGCGAATCAGAAAGCCCGGACAGAGAAAATTTTCGGTCGCTCAGGAATTCAAAGCCTGCACCGCAGCTGCACGTTCGCGAATTACCAGGTATCCGGGGAAGGGCAGCGTAAAGCCTTCACGATGGCAAAGAGCTACGCGCAGAACTTTGGGGTCGGCTTTGCGAGCTTCGTGTTCAGTGGTGGTCCTGGTACTGGGAAAAACCATCTGGCGGCAGCGATCGGAAATCATCTCCTGTCTGGTGGCCAATCAGTGTTGGTAGTAACTATCCCTGACCTGATGCTGCGCGTTCGCGAGTGCTACGACGGTGGTCAATCAGAGGCTGCGTTGCTGGACGATCTCTGCAAAGTCGATCTGCTGGTGCTGGATGAAGTCGGTATTCAGCGTGGAAGTAACGGCGAGAAAGTCATTCTGAATCAGGTTATCGACCGTCGCCTGTCGTCGATGCGTCCGGTAGGGATCCTGACAAACCTGAACCACGACGAGCTTCTCGGGGCGTTGGGTGCGCGGGTTATCGACCGTCTTCAAATGGATGGCGGGATGTGGGTGAACTTTGACTGGGGTAGCTACCGCAAAAACGTTAGCCATCTCCGGGTCGTTAAATAACCTCGAGGGAAAATCACTATGGCAAGCAAATCACTGTGGGCAATTGTCGATTTTCTTCGGGTTAACCAGACCATCACGCCGCGACAGGTTAAGAATCTGCTGGGATGCGACAGTAAGAAGGCACACAACCTGCTGCTTCACCTGGTACGTAGGGCAGTAGTTATACGAGCTGGCGAGCCACATCACCCGGTCTATTATCATGGTTGGTAAGAATAAGATATTTTACATCGTAAAATTCTGGAAAATTTCATCAGAAATTAAAAGTTAATGGTCTTATAGAGTGTGTACATTGAAAATGAGGTATATATGAAAAAGGCCATTGCTTACATGCGTTTCTCGTCAGCAAATCAGGACAAAGGGGATTCATTAAGGAGACAGAAAAAACTAATAGATGATTGGCTTAAAAATAACCCGCAATATACTCTTGACCCAACTACATATGAAGATTTGGGTTTAAGTGCTTATAAGGGGAAACATGCCAGAGAAGGTGCATTTAGTGAGTTTATTGATGCTCTGGAGAATGGGGTTATCATTCCTGGTACAGTTTTACTCGTTGAAAGTTTGGACCGGCTTTCTCGAGAGAAAATCGGAGAGGCTACAGAAAGACTAAAATATATCTTAAAATGTGGTATTGATGTCATCACACTTAGTGATAACACCCAATATTCTGAGGCATCGCTCGATGACCCCTATGCACTCATCAAAGCAATTCTAATTGCTCAGAGAGCTAATGAAGAGAGCGAAATAAAATCAAGTAGGGTGAAACTCTCTTGGAAAAAGAAAAGGGATGAGGCCGAGTTAAACGGTAGGATAATGACAAAAGCATGTCCACGCTGGTTAAGAGTTAGTCCTGACTACAGTCATTTTGAAGTGATAGAATCAAAGGTGAAGGTGATTAAGAAAATTTTTTCGTTACGTAAAGAAAATAAATCTCTGACAGCTATTACTAAATATCTTAATGACAGGTTGATTGAAAATATGACTGGTACCCCTGGTGAGTGGAGTCCCTCTGTCATCGAAAAAATCCTTGGTAACAAAGCGCTTATTGGTATTTGCAGACCAACATATAGAGGACGTGCAAAAGGCGTTAATGAAATAATTGATTATTACCCAAAAGTCCTTACTGATGATGAATTTTATGCTGTTCAGGAGGTGCGATTGTCTCCATTCGGTTACAACTCTCACAGCGGTAACCCATATCTTATAAACCTGCTGCGAACCGTGATGAAGTGTAAATGTTGTGGGAATACCATGATTATCACTGCAGTTAGTAAGTCTGGAAAGGGTTATTATGTATGCCCTATGAGAAGGCTTCATCGGTGTAAGAGTCCATCGATTAAAAGAGAACTTGTCGATGTTAATCTGATTGAAGAGATACTTTTCAATTTTGATAAGTTACAGATTGAGTCAAATCAGGTAAGTTTGCAGGAAACATTAGAAAAAAATAGCATTGATTTACAGCTTCAAATAAACAGTCTCGTACAGGCACTTACAATAGCCCCTGAAGTAAATGTTTTGGCTGGTAAAGTTCGTGAACTGGACCGTAAGTTAAAGAAAATCGAAACTACAATCAAGGTTTTGAAAAATAAAGCTAAGAAGGATAAAAGTCGCGGGAGTAAAGAACTAAACTTGTCACTAAAAGAAGATAGGGAGGTATGCAGGCGACTTGCCTTTAAATCATTTAGGGAGGTCTATATAGATACTGAGACGAAACAATGTGACATTTATTTTACAAATGGTCTTGTTTTCAAAAATTTCCCACTCAGTAAGAGATGTCGTGCGGACAGTATTATTTCAACATTGAAGTATATGGATGAAAACACTGTTTACTTTTAGCGTTTTAATAAACACATATCTAATAACGTGTGCGCACTTTATCGATAAACTGCATTCTTACCATTTGCAATGTAGCTGGAGAGATTCACTTACCTGAATGATTCTCCATAAGGCATGACTAAACCAAACCCCCGTTCAGGCACTGAGGTAGCCATATAAATCAAGGTCAGAACGGGTTTTCGTTCCTTTCAGCCCCTGTATAACTGATTTAGTAAATTCCGAATACTCGGAAAAATTCAGCGTATACAACGGCATGGCTTTGGCGAAAAGTGCTATTAACCACTTGAATATGAGGTTTAATAGGTGTACTGTATAAATGTACAGTATATTGATGTGGAGGGAATTATGAAGATAGAACTTACCATCAACAAATCAAAAGACCTGCCGCGCGGCGCCATACCCGCACTTGAGACAGAGTTGCTTAAACGACTTCAAAATCAATATGAAAATTGTTCTCTGGTTATCCGCAGGGCTGGTGGTGATAGCCTGACTGTTTTCGGTGGAGATAAGGGCGTCAAAACGAAGGTGGAGGAAATCTTGCAGGAAACATGGGAAAGCGCCGACGACTGGTTTTATTAACATAGCGCTTAAGGCTGGCGCGCATTTTTCAGAATACCGCAATTTGCGTATCCCTCTGATGCTGCTGCCGACAATCTTCAATCGCGTCTGTACGTCGCTCGAAGGGAGAACAGAATGTGAGTGATTCTGCTTTGCAAACGTCAGAAGACAACTGGTATGACATAGTAAGACGGTCTGACGGCTGCGTGGTGTTTAGCTTTCCTTCGTCGGGCAGGCATCTGATTTATCGCGTTAATGGAATGGTATCAATGCGACCTTTGCGCGATGATGAAGAGGTCTTTACTCCTAATGGTTTTGTGCAATTTATCCGGCGTCTCGGCTACCGGGTAACTCCGCCTTCTGATAATATGAAATCAACGGTCTGAACAACCGTAACCTACTGCGCCACGGAGAGAAACCATGGCGCACGAACTACAACTCATCAAGCAGTCTTCAGGAATCCTGATCCCCGCGACGCCGGAGACCAGCGATATTCTGCAATCAAAAATCAAACTCGGCGCTGTGCTGGTGGCTGAGTTCCGGCAGGCACGCAACCCGGCCTTTCACCGTCGTTTCTTCGCATTACTCAATCTCGGTTTCGAATACTGGGAACCTACCGGCGGGGCAATATCTTCCAACGAGCGTAAATTGGTGACCGGGTACGCCAGATACCTTGCCTCATTCGGAGGAAGTGAAACAGCTCTTTTTGATGCTGCCGAGCAGTATCTGGTGCAGGTAGCCAGTCGCCGAATTACCAATGGGATCAGCCTGTGTAAATCCTTTGACGCGTACCGTGCATGGGTAATTGTCGAGGCCGGTCACTACGACGCCATTCAACTGCCTGATGGCACCCTTCGTAAACATCCCCGCAGTATTGCCTTCGCTAACATGGACGAAACCGAGTTCCACCAACTGTACAAAGCCGCGCTCGATGTTTTGTGGCGTTGGGTATTGTCCCGGGCATTCAAGGACCAGCGTGAAGCGGAAAACGCCGCATCGCAGCTAATGAGCTTTGCGGGGTGATGGCGATGAAAATAAGTTGGTTTCACCATCACGAATGCACAACCGAACAGGCCGACGAGCTGGTGGCCAGTTACCGCCATCGTGGCGCCACGGTAGAACGCAGCCTTAATCGCGACAACATCACCTGGACTGTCAGCGTGCAGCTGCCGGAAAGCGAGATAGCGCCGCGCCCGAGTAAGGTCTGGCAAAACAGGGCGTGGGGTTGAGTATGGCTAATACCGGCTTGGGCTTATAGAGAACATCGGGTCTGAACGCGTTGAGGCTCTCGAAAACAACAACGCCCCACACCGATATGCCATCGAAGAACTCGAAGCCATCAGGAAGCATTACAGCGCATTGCGTCGCGAGTTAATTAAGAGCAGGGAGGCAGCATGACACCAGAACTGATTGAGGTCCTTCGCGTGCGCTGGCAGCGATTGCGCTTATATCATTTCCCGGGCTCTGTGCTGACGGACTACCGGATACTGAAGAATTACATCAAAACCATAGGCGGTGCTGTATGAATACTCAATTTCTCGAATACGTGCGCCAGCAACTGATTATGGCCACCGCCGACCTGAGTGGTGCAACGAAAGGGCAGTTGATGGCCTGGTTGGAGAACGCGCAGTTCGATACTGGAACGTTTAAACGTAAAAAGCCTCGAGTGATGGATGAAGTGACCGGGAAAATGATTACGTTGGATAACCCACCAATACCCGGCAAACAGTCGCATGCTAAGGGATCGCACATTCCCCTGGTGCAGCCAGTTGAATACTCCACTGCATCGTGGCGCCGCGCGCTGATGTCACTCGAAGAACCCCAGAGGGCCTGGCTACTGTGGAACTACAGTGAGAACGTAAGCTGGGAGAATCAGGTGTTGATTACTCAGTGGGCGTGGTCGCAATTCTGCGCGTATC
Source organism: Citrobacter sp. Cb031 (assembly GCF_030336725.1). Classification (NCBI taxonomy): domain Bacteria; kingdom Pseudomonadati; phylum Pseudomonadota; class Gammaproteobacteria; order Enterobacterales; family Enterobacteriaceae; genus Citrobacter; species Citrobacter sp. Cb031. Next base: position 930,978 of record NZ_JAOWDA010000034.1, on the reverse strand, counting down.
TGGCCGGGAAGAGGGTGGCGAAGAAGACCGTCGAACGGTTGCGACAGCTTATATGGCTGGCGGCACAGGATGTGAAGGCTGAGTTAGCTGGGCGCGATGTCTATCAGTATGGTGATCTGGCTGCGCTGGTGGGGGTTAACAAAACAAACTGGTCTCAGAATTACGTTGAACATTACGGCACAATGATCAGCCTGTATAAGAGACTAGATTTTCAGGCATTACATCATGTTTCGCGATCACGTTCACAACAAAAGGCGGCAAATTATCAGCAAAATATTGCAGAAATGAACTAATTAGCATATATTTCGTGTAAATCTGATATTGTGCCATTGTTGTATGCACTGGCAGTAAATGAGTTTTCAAGCCTGAGGTTAACGCCTTGGGTTTTTTTATTTCCCCTCGTTCTGAGAGTACTCACAGCAATAAGAGGGGGCGAAATGTTCGATACTGTTCCAGTGATAAAGTTACAAATGGACAGTTAAAAGGGATGCTCTTTAATAAGCCCGCAATCACGGGCTTAAGTTAGTTACCGAACTACCAGTACAGGGCAGGTTGCATGCCGCACAACTGCGGCTGCGGTAGAACCTAAAAGGTAGGTTGTGATGTCTGGTCGGTGTGAGCCGATGATGATTAAATCAGCGTCGATAGCTTTAGCGAGTTCAAGTATTTTATCTTTAGGTGAGCCAGATACTGCGTGAGTTTGTATTTTCATCGCAGGCACATTGAATTGCTTCACAATCTCATCAAGTTTCATTAATGCAGTATGTTGAAATTCCTTTATTTTTGGCATTTCGGCTGTATATGCCAAACCTAATGATGAGTAATAAGGTAATGTAGGAACCACTGTCACAAAGTGAACTCTGGCAGTATTCAATACAGAATGAGCCTGAACATAAGGTATAACTTGCCGTGTCAGGTCAATCTCAGAAACATCAATTGGCACTAAAATAGATTCGTACATTTTAGCCATCCTGTTTGTTTTTTGTTCATGTTTGAGTTTAGTACCTGGGACATAAAACAATGTGTCCTGGCTGGCAGAACTTACGAATTGGTACCTTCATACTATTTGTGCTTTCAACCTAATGAATCCGAGGGACTTATTGCTCAGGATCTAAATTGCTTGAAGCCTCACTTACTTCACAAATGCAAACAACCTTATTTATTCAAGGCTGCCGTATGGCGGTCTTTTTCATTTCAGGCTCACGGGAGTCATCCGCTACGTGCTTTGTTGATAAATCCAGCCCGTGAAGCCTGACATTCCTTAATCAAGCACAGCGCCATCCGAAAAATCGGAGGTGAGGCTATGACCAGAATGAGCACCATTTACAGCAGACTTTCATATGGAACAGGCACCACGCTGACCGGCTGCGGTGTATCAGCGAAGGCATACGCCGAAACAGCTAAAACAGCAAAAGAGGTGTCCTGGATGTTGGCCGACAGGATTGCAGGATTAAGCCTGAGCGACTGGGCAATTATTGTCGGTATCGCATGCACCGTTATCACCTGTGCGGTGAACTGGTACTACAGGCAAAAGGAAAGGGAGGACCGGCTTAATGGCAATGTCACCAAAGCTGAAGAATAAACTGAGCGCAGCAGTCGTTGGTCTGATTCTTGCCGGGGCTTCTGCACCCGTTATTCTCGATCAATTTCTGGATGAGAAAGAGGGTAACAGCCTGACGGCGTATCGCGACGGCGGCGGACTCTGGACGATTTGTCGTGGTGCCACGATGGTTGATGGTAAGCCAGTAGTTCAGGGCATGCAGCTGTCTGCCGAGAAATGCGCCCAGGTAAACGCCATTGAACGCGATAAAGCGCTGGCGTGGGTTGACCGAAATATCAAAGTACCACTGACCGAACCACAGAAAGCGGGGATTGCGTCTTTCTGTCCATATAACATCGGCCCCGGCAAATGTTTCCCGTCCACGTTCTATAAGCGAATAAATGCTGGAGACCGTAAAGGTGCCTGTGAAGCTATTCGCTGGTGGATTAAAGACGGTGGCCGCGATTGTCGCCTGACCAAAGGCCAGAAAAATGGGTGCTATGGTCAGGTAGAGCGGCGAGATCAGGAAAGCGCGCTGGCGTGCTGGGGGATAGACCGGTGAGTCGACTAACAAACATCATCATTACTGTGGTCATCTGCATAATCTTATCTCTAGGCTGGGCCGTTAACCACTACCGCGACAACGCCATCACCTACAAAGACCAGCGCAATAAGGCCACCGAAAAACTCGGCCTAGCGAAAAACACCATCAAAGACATGCAGATCCGACAGCGTGATGTTGCGACTTTGGATGCCAAATACACCGGAGAACTGGCTGATGCGAAAAAGCAGTTGGATGATCTGCAGCGTTGCGTTAGCACTGGTAAGTGTGGGCTGCACGTCAACGCAAAATGTCCCGCGAACGGAGCGACCGGCTCCGGCAGCCTGGGCGATGCTTCCGGCCCCCGACTTACTGACTCCGCTGAACGGGATTATTGGCGTCTCAGTGCCGGAATTAATACCATCACCGGTCAAGTGAACTACCTGCAGGACTACATCCGCACGCAGTGTTTGAGGTGAGCTGTGATTATCTGTTGGAGTGAGGTCTAGTAACTTTATTCTATTCAGGTTTTTTATACATGCTTGGGTCCCAAGGCATGTTCGGGTCGTAATCATCGGGCGGACGATGCTGTGGGGCGGTGATATACCACAAAACACCAAATCTATCGATTACAGTGACAGCGCAGGGGCTCCATGGTAATGGCCCAATCGATTCTTTGATTGTTCCTCCCTCGGCTAAATGCTTGTATGCTTTTTGTACCTCCGACTCATCTGCCAATGTAACACCCAACGTTACCGTATGTTCCATCGCAGCTTCACCCTGTCCTTCAACGACACTAAATCCGTGTCCGTCTTTTGACAATTCTGAGTGAAAATAGCTTCCATCAGGGTTTTTCACATGATAACCAAGCTCAACCCCAAAAGCTTTTTGATACAACTCCACCGCTTCCGCGATATTTTTTACATATAGCCCAAAGTCTATTTTCATACTATAGCCTTCTTAGGAATTCACATGGAACTCACCGACAAGCATTAAATGTTCTGTCGCGAGTACATCATTGATTCAAAATACTAATATCCTTCAATTCAAAAATAAAAACTAGGGGACGTTATGGCAATACCGGACTGGGGCGAGCTTCAGCGACGGTTCCTGTCCGATCATGCCGCAACCGGCGTATCACCGAAGGATTGGTGTGAAGCGCAGGGACTGAATTATACATCTGCGCGGCGCTACATTAAAAAGCCAACTGCGCAGACTGCGCAAAAACCTGCGCAGAAGAAATTGCGCACTGCGCAGAAAGAAAAAAGTGCAGAGGAACTGGTTAACAGCAAACTCAGCCCGAAGGTAAAGTGCTTCATTGCTGAATTTCTGAAGGACCAGAACGCCACGGCAGCCGCTGAGCGTGCTGGCTATAGTGACCCAAACTATGGTCGTCAGCTCATAACGAATCCTAACGTTGCGCAGGCCATTGCGCAGCAGCAGAAAGCCTCTATTGCGCGCACGCTTGGCAGCGCTGATGAAGTCCTCTCGCAGATGTGGCAACTCGCCACTTTCGATGCCAACCAACTCTCACAGTATCGCCGCGGTGCCTGCCGCTATTGCTGGGGCTTCGGTCATCACTATCAGTGGCGTGACATGGTGGAGTTCGAGGAGCAACGGCTTAAAGCCCTTGAGCGGAAGGGCAAAGAGCCGGTAGACGTCGGAGGTTATGGCTACGACCACAACCGGGAGCCAAACCCTGGCTGTCCGCGCTGCAATGGTGATGGGATCGGACAGCCATACTTTGCTGATACCCGAAAACTTCCCCCTGATGCTGCCCTGGCTTATTCCGGCGTGAAGCTTGGCAAACATGGTGTGGAAATTACCGCGATAAGCCGTGAACGGATGTATGAAGCCGTGATGAAGCGGCTTGGCCTGGCTGATAGTGAGTTTGCGCAGCGACTTCAACAGATTGAAATCGAGCGCCGGCAACTGGAAGTGGAAAAACTCCGTAAAGAACAGGCTGCAGATCCGGAGGATGACGAACCAACGCCAGTTGCAATCAATATCAACGTAGTTGATGCGCGAGTGAGGGAAGAGGATGGCGATAGCACCAACGCTTAACATCCCGCAGGCCCGATTCCTCGCAATGGAGCACAAATTTAAAGCCTACGTGGCCGGCTTTGGTTCTGGCAAGACGTGGGTCGGTTGCGGTGGTATCTGCAAAGGGATGTGGGAGCATCCGAAAATCAACCAGGGCTATTTTGCACCTACTTACCCCCAGATCCGCGACATCTTTTACCCCACGGTCGAAGAGGTGGCCTTTGACTGGGGGCTGAATGTCAAAATTAACGAGGGAAACAAAGAGGTTCACTTCTACGTCGGGCGCCAGTACCGCGGAACGACGATTTGCCGCTCGATGGAGAAACCACAAACCATCGTGGGTTTTAAAATCGGTAACGCGCTGATTGATGAACTGGACGTAATGCCCGCCAAAAAGGCGCAGTTAGCCTGGCGAAAAATCATTGCCCGTATGCGTTACAACGTGCCAGGACTTCGCAACGGAATAGATGTCACCACGACGCCAGAAGGATTTAAATTTGTTTATCAACAGTTCGCAAAGGCTGTGCGCGATAAACCCTCGCTCTCTACGTTGTATGGTCTGGTGCAGGCCTCGACATTCGACAACGAAAAGAACCTGCCGGCGGATTACATCCCGTCCCTGATGGAGTCTTATCCGCCTGAGCTGATTAAGGCGTATTTGCGGGGCCAGTTCACCAACCTGACCAGCGGGACTATTTACCATCAGTTCGATCGTAAGCTGAATTGTTGCACTGAAGAAGAACAGCCTGGCGAGCCACTTTACATCGGTATGGATTTTAACGTCGGGAAGATGGCCGGGATCGTTCATGTGTTGCGTCTTGGACTTCCGTTCGCGGTTAACGAGATAGTAAAAGCCTACGACACCCCTGACATGATACGCATCATCAAAGAGCGATTCTGGTTGTTCGACGGTAAAGATTATCGGAAGGTCAGGGAAATCTATATCTACCCGGATGCTTCCGGTGATTCGCGTAAATCGGCCCACGCCAGCACTACGGATATAGCACAGCTTAAACAAGCTGGTTTTAACGTGATAGTGAACGATTCAAACCCGCCAGTAAAAGACCGCATTAACTCCATGAACGCCATGTTCTGCAACGGCAATGGTGAACGTCGCTATAAAGTGAATGTAAAACGATGCCCGGTTTACACCGAATCGCTTGAGCAGCAGATCTGGGGAGAGAACGGAGAGCCAGATAAAAAGGCAGATAATGATCACCCTAACGATGCCGGCGGCTACTTCATCGTGAAGCAGTTCCCAATCATCAAACCGACAGGTAAATCCACACCACTTCGGATGTAAAACCATGCCAGATATTTCAACACCCAATCTCGACTATAACGACATGGTTGAGGCATGGGATATTAACGATGCTCTGATGGGCGGGACGCTGGAAATGCGTCGGCAGGGGAAGGCATATCTCCCCAAATGGCCTAACGAAGATCCCGAAAGTTATAAAGAGCGTTTATCTAAAGCCACGTTACTCCCGGCCTATGAAGAGTCGATAAAACAGAATATCGGGCGCGTATTTGCTGAACCCACGGTATTAAGCGAAAACGCGCCGGAAAGTATCAGAAAGCTTTCGACTGATATTGATATGGAAGGAAACCGCCTGGATGTCTGGGCGCAACAGTTCTTCAGTATCGGTTTCCAGTACGGCCTGGTTCATGCGCTGGTGGATTACCCGCGTGTAGATCCGGAATCTGTAAAAACAAAAGCAGATGAAAAAGCAGCCGGGAGCAGGCCATACGTCACGATGCTAAACCCTCGACAGGTAATCGGCTGGAAGTCGAAAGTTGAGGGCGGAAAGGTCATCCTCACTGATTTGCGCATTCGCGAAACTATCATCTTGGACGGGGATGATTACGGGCAGACAAAGCTCGAACAGATCCGGCATATCATGCCTGGTAAAGTCGAAATCCATCGGCGCAACAAGGGAGAAAATGGCGAAGCGCAATGGACACTCTACGAAGAGTGGAAAACCAGCCGCAGCGATATCACTCTGGTAACGCTGTACACCAAGCGAACCGGATTTATGCGCGGTTCGCCGCCACTCTTGAACCTGGCTTTACTGAATATCAAGCACTGGCAGAGCCAGAGCGAGCAGGACAACATCCTGCATGTTGCCCGCGTACCGTTGCTGGTGGCTTATGGGCTGGCAGAAGGTGAAACGTTAACGATCGGCGCGTCTTCAGCAACACGTTTCGAAAACCGCGAACGGCAGGGGCTTGAATACGTCGAACATACCGGAGCAGCCATTGAATCTGGTGAAACATCGCTGGAAAAACTGGAAGATCAGATGCGGCAGGCGGGCGCCAAACTGCTGCGTGCCGAGAACACCTCGACCAAATCTGTTGACCAGACAAATGAAGAGCGCATGCAGGAGAATTCGCCGCTATATACGATGGCGAGTTCTCTGGAGGATGCCCTCGATAACATCCTGCAAATCATGGCGGAATGGCTTGGTGAAACTGAAGGCGGTAACGTTGATGTGCGCACAGAACTTGATATTTCAGCGCAGACCTATGACGCAACCGCGGCAACGGCTGTTCAGTCGCTGAGGCAGGGGGGCGATATTCGTCAGGTGGACGCTATTCGCGTACTCCAGGCGCTGAAATTCATCGACCCGGACGCTAATCCAGAAGAGGTTATCGATGAGCTCAGGAATCAGCAGGTAACTCTGCTAAGCAGCCTGAATACTCCTGGTGGTGTGAATGGCAACGTCAAATGAAAAACTTCGAGATGAAAGTCTGGCGCATGCAATCTGGGTGAGTCGATATAGTACCGGCGTAGCAAACAGGATGATAAAAATCCTCAATGAGAGCGACGCAGATCTTACCGCCAGGCTGCTGGTGGCGATGGATACCCTTGACGCTGATAGCTTCACTGTAACCCGCCTGGAATCGCTGCTTGCAAGCGTCAGGGAGACTAATCGGGAAGCAGTTCAGACTATGTATGCCGGGTTATCAACCGAGCTGCAAGGTCTGGCCCAGCATGAGGCTGGTTTTCAGCTCAGTCTGTTCCAGTTTGCTATCCCGGATGATGTGCTTGCGCTTCATCCGCTGGTGGGTATATCGCCAGATGCCGTCTATGCTGCTGCAATGGCCAGGCCGTTTCAGGGTCGCCTGCTTTCTGAGTGGGCAGACAACCTTGAAGCCGACAGGATGACGCGGATATCCAATACCGTACGGCAGGGCTTTCTGTTGGGCGATACGCATGAACAGATAGCCAAAAAGGTTCGCGGACACGCTAACCGGGGCTATCAGGATGGCGCGCTACAGATGAGCAGGACGAACGCGGGGAGTATTGCTAAAACAGCTGTAGGGCATCTTGCGGCGACGGCGCGTAAAAGCTTTGCGGATGCGAATGACGACATTCTGAAGGGTAAGCAGTGGTTATCCACTTTGGATAACCGGACATCGAAAGATTGCCGGGTTCGCGATTGCCTTAAATACACGCTGGATAATAAACCAATCGGCCATAAAGTACCGTATCTTCAGGGACCAGGCAAAATCCACTTTTGCTGTCGCAGCGTGGAAACCTACATCCTGAAATCCTCTAATGAGTTGGGTATTCAAATTGGTGAGGTTCAGAACAGTTCCCGCGCCAGTATGGATGGACAGGCCCCCGGCGATACTACATATTCCGAATGGTTGCAGCGTCAGCCATTTTCCCGGCAAAAAGAAATCTTAGGCGAGACTCGAGCAAGGATGATGCGTGATGGCGTCATGAAATATGACGACTTCTATAGTGACAAGGGCGAATGGTTGACGTTGGCCCAACTAAATAAACTCTCAGAGTTGAGACAAGCCGGGAAATCTCCCGGCTTTTCTTTGGGTGATGCACAGTCAGTAGCGGAGATTGAACAGGGTATGCGAGGAATTATTGCCGATGAAATTCGCTTCCCTGAAGAAACTACGCTGGAGTCAGCACGTATTGCCGCCGGAGCCATGCAGAATGTTATTGAGCGGTTTCGCTTACCGCCAGTTAAGTATTTTGGAGAGGTAAGTGGTACGAGGAAAAGTGCAGCAGGTGCGTATTTTGAGGAAAATGCTGCTGTCCATGTTTCTCGTTGGGCGATGCAGTCCACTGAGTGGGATGCTATTTGTGAAAATAGCGCTACTTATGATTTCGTTTCTTCATTGTCGCTGGAAAGAATGTTGACGGTTTCGGATGCCGCTTTACTCGCAGCCGGGAACAATCAACTGAATTATGCAGCGATTTCAAGCGTTGCCGGCACGGTTACGCATGAAATGGGGCATCATCTCTATTACCAGCACATTGACGATTTAAGTCAACTTACTACAAAAGCATATAATGAAGGCTGGTGGCGACCTGTCAGTTATTATGCTTCCGAAAACGAACGTGAACTCTTTGCAGAAATTCTTACGATATTCATGCTGGGCAGTAAGGATGATTACCAGCGTATTAACCCGGAGCTACTCGAATGGCTGAAGAAAAATTCCCGTGTCTAAAACGGGCCAATGAGTTGTACCACTCCACGCCCAGGCCTGTGGATCTTCTGGACCAGTTGGAAGCATTGGCTGAGAAAGCAGGAAGTACGACACCTGAAGCAAGGATGATCGGCGGCCTGATTAGTGCCGCTATGATGGACGAGGCCAACGGCCATTCCTGACAATAATTTTGACTAACACAAGGCTGCCTCCGGGCGGCCTTTTTTATTGCCGCAATACCGGATGGTGAGCGGTGCAACGGTCGGATGACCTCGAAAAGGTACCAACATGAAACTGAAGACAGTTGAAGTAAATGGCAAGCACTATGCGGAAGTTGATGCTAACGGTTTGCCCGTGTACGTCCACGATGACGGCCAGGAGATCGGCTTTGATGCCGTGCAGGCAGTAGGAAAAATTTCCTCCCTGAATGGCGAGGCAAAATCTCATCGTGAAGCGAAAGAAGCTGCCGAAGCTAGCCTGGCTAAATTCGCCAAAATTAGCGATCCGGCGAAGGCGCTCGAAGCGTTGGAGATGATGACAAAAATCGACCAGAAAAAGCTGATCGACGCAGGCGCAGTTGACCAGGTGAAAGCGGATATCACCAAATCATTCCAGGCTCAGCTTGATGAAGCCACCCAGCGGGCGACAACGCTCGAAGGACAGCTCTATCAGGAAATGATTGGCGGGCGCTTCTCAGGCTCGAAATTCATTGCTGATAAAGTTGCGATCCCGGCGGACATGCTACAGGCCCGCTTTGGTCAGTCTTTCAAAGTTGAGGATGGCAAAGTCGTTGCTTATGACGGCTCCGGCAACAAAATATACTCCCGCTCCAAGCCGGGCGAACTGGCGGTCTTTGATGAGGCGCTGGAATTTCTGGTGGAGCAGTACCCTCAGAAAGATCACATTCTGAAGGCGAGTGGTAATCAGGGAGGAGGCTCTCGTCAGTCTCAACACTCAATCGGGCAGAAAACGATGAAGCGCGATGCGTTCAGCAGTTTGAGCCCGACAGATCAGCAATCGACCCTCAAAGACGGCATCACCATCGTCGATTAATTCATTGCCAGCCGTCGGATAGCGGCTGGTGCCAGAGCTGGATAGCTCAAACAACCCTAAATTTTAATTTCGAAGGAATCCATACACATGGCTAACACGCTTACCGGGTTGATCCCGACTATCTATACCGCTCTGGATACTGTGTCACGTGAGCAGGTTGGGTTTATCCCTTCCGTATCACGTAATGCGAAAGCAGATGCAGCAGCGAAAGGGCAGTCAGTTACTGCACCAGTCGCACCGCCTGCAACGACCGTTGACATTGAACCGGGGGCTACGGCGCCAGATGATGGCAATCAGAATATCGGAAACGTTGAAGTTAAGATCACCAAATCCAAAATGGCCCCGGTCAAATGGAACGGTGAAGAGCAACTGGCGCTGGGTCCAGCAGGTACCTACAACACTATTCTTGCGGATCAGTTTAAGCAGGCGTTTCGCGCGCTGTCTAACGAGATGGATGCCGATTTGGCGGCGCTGTATTACGCCTCATCCCGTGCTGTTGGTACTGCGGGTACAGCACCGTTTGGTATTGCCGGTGATTTATCCGATGCAGCAAACGCGCGACAGGTTCTTTCAGACAACGGCTCACCGACGACTGATTTGCAGATGGTTCTGGGCTCCTCTGCGATTGCGAACCTTCGCGGTAAGCAGTCGGTGCTGTTTAAAGTGAACGAATCGGGTACTGATGCCTTACTGCGTGAAGGTATCGTGGGTCGCCTGGAGGGCTTTAACATCCACGAATCCGCACACGTTAAGAAACGTGCAGCATCTGCTGCTGCCGGATACCTGGTCAATGACGCGAAAGATGAAGGCGACATTCTGATTCCCATTGATAGCGGCGCGGGGGCCTTTGCTGCCGGTGATATCGTGATGTTCGACGGTGACAGCAATCAGTATCTGGTGGCCGCGGCTACTGCTGCAACTATCACCCTGGCAGCTCCGGGCTTACGCCAGGCGCTGGCCGACAACACCGCTATTACTGCGACCGGCCCCTTCACTGCCAATATGGCGTTTGATCGCAACGCATTCCTGCTGGCGTCCCGAACCCCGGCAATGCCGCAGGGTGGCGATACCGCGGATGATGTTATGAACGTTACCGACCCGGTCTCGGGCATCACTTACCAGGTGGCGCTATACCGTCAGTACCGCCAGGTGCGCTACGAAGTTGGCCTGTCATGGGGTGTGGCGGCAGTGAAAACGGAACATTCGGTTCTGCTGTTGGGTTAACAATCAGGGGCTTCGGCCCCTTTTTTAGTGGAGGGCCAATGGCCGGATTAACTAAAGAACAGCGCGCTCAACGAGCGGCGGAAAAACTTGCTGCCGAACTTGCTGCAAAAAGCAATTCTGAGCAGCAGGAGCAGCAGGAGCAGCAGGAGCAGCAGGAGCAGCAGCAGGAGCAGCAGGAGCAGGATTATCTGGTTGCTATGGTCACTGACTTTCCGGCATTTCCCGGCGCTCCAACAAATGCTGACGTACATCCTGATGAGGTTGAAAACTGGAAGGCGCTCGGCTGGAAAGAAACGGAGTAATAGATGCTCACCTTCATAACTGTTGAAGACGTCAATTCCATTCTGGGAGATTCCTGGACTGATGAAAGCAAAAAAGTCAGGTCTGTATTGATGGCTAACACCTGGATGAATGGTCTCAATCTGAAGCTTCCGTGCAATAAGGCTACTCACGAAACCATTATTCCTGACGATGTGAAGCAGGCTGGCGCCTATGCGGCACTGGCTGCATCAAATGGCGGGCTGTATCAGCAGAAAACCGATTCTGGGGTGCTGCTGAGTAAGACGGTTGATGCTGACGATGTTTCTGTTTCAAAGTCCTATGCCGAGATCGCCACCAATAGCACGGCATTACTCGATTCCGACCTGCAGCTTGCGCTGGCCATGCTTATGCCATATGGCGTTAGTAAGTCGCAGGTGCGGTTAGTCAGGGGGTAGGTAGCATGGGCATACGTGACGAGCTACAAACTGAAGTCGCCGCAGCATTCGATACCGACCTGCAGGATGCTGTTAAGGATTTCACTGGAACATACACCGTTCGAGGTGACTGGGATCCGGTAACGGAAACCGGCAGTGAAACGCAGGTGACGTATTCAGGGCGCGGTGTTCTGGCGCGGTACAAACTCCGTCGTATCGATGGCATTAATATCCTGCACGGTGACCTGAAATTAACCGCCCTGGTTAACGAGGTGACCGATAGGCCAGCAGTCGGGCACTTTGTCACGGCGCCGGAACCGATAACTTGTGTACCTCAGCGTTATGAGGTCATAACCGCCGCTGTTGATTCCGCTGGTGCTGCGTATTCCATCCAGTTACGGAGGGCGTGATATGGCTAAGGGCTGGAGTATTGACCCGGCAGCATTCGCCGGGCTGGTGGCCGATGACGTGAGGTTGCGGCAGCGAGCCATCGCTACACAGTTGCTGAATGAAATCGTGAAACGGTCTCCTGTCGGCAATCCAGAGTTATGGGCGATTAACGCTACCGCCGTCGAGTACTCCAAAGCGGTTGGAGAATGGAACGAATCGCTCTACGACAACCCGGATAATCTGACCAAAACCGGGCGACTCAGGAAGAAAGTACGTGTTAACGACAGCATGGATATCAAACGCCCGGCAGATTATCGTGCGGGTACGTTCAGGGCTTCGCATTTCGTAAGTATCGGATCACCGGATTACTCGGTTCCAACAGAGGAGGACCCGCGCGGAACGACGACATTTCTCAACGGTAAAAACATCATCGATCAGGCTCCGGCCTACTCAGTGATTTATATCCAGTCAAACCTTCCTTACTCCGTACCTCTGGAGAACGGGCATTCAACGCAGGCTCCAGCGGGCGTCTATGCAGTTTCATTTAACGGTGTCGTTCAGGCCTACAAATGACCCTTACAGAAATCAGAAACGCTGTCATTTCCCGAATGACGGCGCAGACCGCTATTGCTTCTGATGGGGTGGACTATCCCAACGGACCGCTATTTGATCCGAGTGGCCGCGATATCTGGGCACGCTTCACCAATATTTCAGGGCAGGCGGGAGCCAACGAAACCGGGAACGGGCCGGTAGTTCATCGAACCGGTGTACTTATCATTCAGCTATTTGTACCGGTCTACACCGGCACGATTCTGCTTACTCAAACAGCAGACCAACTAACGGAGCATTTTGAATTCCAGAATGACGGACGACTGAGTTACTTCGCTGTATCGGCAATCCCGGCGGGCGAGGCCGACGGCTGGTCTCAGCTCAATCTACATATTCCTTACCGCGCTCTGTAGCGCTTAACTTCGATGGAGGTGACCGCATGTCGAGCGGCGCTAAGGTACTCTCGGCCTTTATCCGGGAGACGACACCAGGAATTACGCCTGCTGGCGTCTGGAATCTTCTCAAACGTACCAATTGGGGCGTTGGCCCGTCCCAGAACACCAACGATAACGATGAGATTGGTGGAACCCGAATGGCGCAGGGCGCTACGCTGGGGACGGTCGATGTTGGCGGCGATGTCGGGGCAAAATTCCGCTATGGCCAGCATGATGACTTTCTTGCTTCGTGTTTTGGCGCAGAGTGGGCAAGCAATGTGCTGACGATGGGGAATGACCGTATTTCCTTCTCTCTTGCGACATACGCTTCGGACGTTGGCATTGCCTCTATTGTTCGTGGCGCGCAGGTGAGCGTGTTCCAGTTGGAAGTTCCGAATGATGGCGACGTTACCGCGACAGTCACATTCGCCGGGCTGGGTTGGGACTCAAAAGCAGACGATACGAGTTACATCACAGGCACACCTGCTGATAATGCTGGCGAGTTGCGTTATTCGTTCAAAGAGGTCACTGCAATTAACCTGAATGGCGTCGATGGTGGTGATGGTTTCTGTATTGATACCTTTAACATCAAGTTTGATAACAACGTTCAGACTCAGCGTTGTATCGGTACCGGCTCACCGTATGCCGGGGCCAATATCCCGACTACGTTCACGCCGTCAGGTTCGATCACTTTGTCGTGGTCAAAAGCAGCGTGGGAGGTCTGGAGTAAAACGCTTACTGGCGCAACCGTGCCATTCAGTTTCACGCTGGCGAACGACGAAGGGCAATACACGTTTAACTTCCCGAAAGTGCAGGTCTCTGGCGACTGGCCGGATGGCGGCAATACCGACATTATTCAGGTTCAACTGGATATCACTGCAGCTGACGAGTCGCCGACGATTACCCGCGCTGTTACCGCCCCTGCCACGGCAATCAGCGTAACGCCAGAAACTTCATCAGGTGATGTCGGTACTTCCGTCACGCTGACAGCGAACCTTGCCCCGGCTGGTGCGACTGATGCTGTGCAGTGGGAGTCATCAGATCCGACTGTCGCAACGGTGGTATCGACAGGCCCAAAAACCTGCCAGGTAGTCAGAGCCGGCGCCGGCACCGCAACGATAACCGGTAAAGTGCGAGGCTTCACCGCCACCGCCGAGATTATCGTAACTGAACCATAAAATTTCCCTTGCCCGTTCCGCTCTCCATGGTGGCGCGGGCTTTTTTCATGCAGGAGTTTTTAATGATTATCCTAGCCCCACGAATTGATGTTGGTGGCGAGCGCTGGTTCACACCACTGAAAGGTCTGAAACCCATTGAAGGCCTGAAACTGCTCGTCAACAGCATTGATAACGACCAGTATCGCTCGCGTAATGCTCTTATCCGTCGTCATATTGAAAAAATGGACGCCAGTTACCAGGTTGGAACCAGCGAATTTAGCCTGTCAGCGGTCGGGGAAATAGACTCTGCTGATGATCTGCTTATCGACAACTGTGCGCATTACCTGCTCAAAGACTGGAAGGGCGTTGGTGAGTTTGTTGATGGCGAAGAAGTTCCGATTGAATACACGCCGGAACGCGGAGCTGCACTTCTGAAACAGGAGCCAGCGATTTACTGGCAAATTCTGGCGGAGGCAGCCAGCATCGCCCAGGGCAAAGAGCAGCAAAAGCAGGAAACCGTAAAAAAGCCATCGAAGCGCAGAAGTGGCTGAGTGAATTCGGCGGGGAGCGGGGTGAAAAGGCAAAGTGGCGAAGGGAGAAATTAAAACTCCCGCCAATTCCTGAGCCTGAGATTGATGCTGTAACGGGGGAGATACTCAACGCTTACGCAATGATTTCTCGCGGCAGACAGTATACCGGAATGGCTGGCGTACCGCTCCCGTTGTCCCTGCACGATATCGAGCGCTATCTGGCCTCACGTTCTATCCTGATTGACCGCACAGAGTTTGATGCTTCGATACTTGCCCTCGACGATGCCTGGCGGGATGAGTGGGCGAAGGAACAGAAAGGAAGCAGCAAGAAGAAATGAGCCTCGGTACAGTCCGGGGCTTTTTTATACCCGCAACAAATCGTGCATTCGCGTGCGCATCTTCCAGCAAGAGCTTTCCGTAGTGTGAGTCTGAGACAGGGTGGTGGATTTCATCGTACCGCTCTTGGCTGCCCATGTCTGGCCGCGTTCCCCGTCAAAGGGCAAATGAAGTTACTGTATGCGGCGGCATGAGCATGAATAACCGAATTGTTGAATGCGCCTCCAGAGCTGGGCGAGACTTCTCGGAGTTCATGAAAGGCGAGAAGAACATGGTGGAGGCGCTACGGTTTGCTGAAGAATTCACAGAGCAGTTACGCATTTACGGCTGCGTTAATCACCACTTTATCAAGTTCATGATGCTGAAGGCGATAATGAAGGTGTTCGACGATGTACAGCGTGAGGAAAAGCGTGAAGATCGCCGACGCAAACGAGCGACAGAAAAATGAAGACTGAACACAACCTCGCTCTGGCGGGGTTTTTTTACGCCCGGAGAAAGGTAAATGACCGAACAAACATCACGCCTTGCTATTGTTCTGGATAGTTCCGGGGCAAAGAATAATGCCGATAATCTGGCGACGGCGCTGGCTAGAATCACCCAGGCTGGCGAGCAGGCGGAAAGGTCAACAGACAGCCTGAAGCATGAGTTCATTGATTACAACATAGTGCAAAAATCTGTTTCCAAAGAGACGCGGAACCATCGCCAAGAACTGAGTGAGCAACAGAAAGCTCTTGCAAAGCTAAGGGACCAGATTGACCCGGTTAGTGCGGCCTTGGATAAGCTGGATGACAGATATCAGGAACTCAAGAAATACCAGAAGGCTGGGATTCTGCCGGATGACGATTTCGATTATCTGGCATCTAAGCTCCGCGAGACAGAAAAAGCAATCAATGGTGAGGCGCTGGCTGAAAGAGCTGCTGCAAAAGCCAGAGATAAGCAAAGCGCGTCACTTCAGCGTCTTTCCGCTCAGCTTGACCCGATAGGTACGGCATTTAAAAGGCTGGCAGACCAGCAGAAGCAACTCGACAGCGCGAAGGCTTCTGGTATGTTGTCGCCGGAAAGATACGATGTGCTTTCTTCCAGCCTTGCGACTACCCGTAAGCAACTGGAAATCACCCAGGATGCAATGAAGAAGACCGGGGTCACGTCCCGCGCGATGGCGTACCAGATGCGCATGATCCCAGCGCAAATGACCGATATTGTCGTGAGCCTCGCTTCCGGTCAGGCTCCGATGACGGTCTTATTGCAGCAGGGCGGTCAGCTTAAAGATATGTTCGGCGGTATCGGGCCAGCGATTAAAGGAGTTGGCGGATATGTGGCGGGGCTGATTAACCCGTTTACTCTGGCGGCTGCGGCGGTCGGTGTTCTTGGTCTGGCCTATTACAAAGGCTCTAAGGATCAGGATGCGTATAATAAATCCATTATTCTTACAGGTGGCTATGCTGGTAAAACTGCCGGTGAGTTGCAGATAATGGCGAAGTCGCTTTCGACATTTTCAATATCCCAGAGTCAATTTGCTGAAAGTATTGCAAAGGTCGTTGGTACAGGCAGCTTTTCAGGCTCCAGCATTATGATGATAGCCGATACTGCTGAAAAAATGCGGGACTCGGTAGGAGTGTCAGTCGATGACACAATAAAACAGTTCCAGCGCATTCAAGACGACCCAGTAAATGCTGTAAAAGAGCTTGATAAATCGATCCACTTCCTCACCGCTACGCAGTTAGAGCAGATCACCACTCTTGCCGAGCAGGGCAGAAGCCAGGAAGCGGCGAGAATAGCCATGGAAAGCTATTCATCTGCAATGCGAACCCGCTCAGAAGAAATTAAGGCTAGCTTAGGCTCACTGGAAACAGCCTGGAACTGGCTTGGTGACGCAGCAAAAAGCGCATGGGACAAAATGCTGGATATCGGTCGCGTGAAGACGACCAAGCAGCAAATAGATGAAATTGAGCGAAAACTTGTTGAGTTCCAGACGAATCCTGTAAGTAAGGGGCTGTATTTTAATGAGACCGGACTTACCGCTGATGACCTGAGAAATGAACTGAAGAAGCTGAAAGAAATTGATTTTCGCGAAAGCCTGGACAACGCCAGAGAGCAGGCAGATAAAAACGAAGAGGAAAGGAAAAAGCGCGAATTTAATGCGACAAAGAAACTCAACCAGCAATATGAAAACGAGGAAGAGCGTCACCAGCGCACACTGAATGAAATCAGAAATTCAGGGGCAAGTCAGGCGGCAATTGATCAGGCTATCCAGCGTGAAAATGCTCGTTATGAGAAGTCGCTACAGAAGGGAAATCGCGGCAGAAAAGGCAAATCTTACTCCGAAGACGCAGCAACCCGGCTACTCGACCAGATAAACCAGCAAACAGCCGCGATGCAGTCTCAACTGAACGCCGGCGACAAGCTGAACAGCGCTACACAGGCGCGAGTAAAGTTTGAACAACAGATTGCTGACCTCAAGTCTAAAACGCAACTCACCGCCGATCAGAAGTCAATTCTGGCGCGTTCTGAGGAAATCCTTCAGGCGTACAAAAATCAGGAAGCGTTGCAAAATTCGGTTAAGACGCTGGATGACTACCGGAAGATGCAGGAGCAGGTTCTAACAAAGGATGAGCAGACAAATAACCTTCTTAGAGACCGCCTCGAGCTTCTGGAAAAGGCAAAAGCGACCGGGCAATTGATGCTGGGAGAGTATGAACAAACCCGTTCAAATATTCTCGGTAGTACAACTGCACAGCTACCAAGTTCGGTAAAGAAAGTGACTGGCAGTCTTTCGCCTGTGGGGGGCGAGCTATCTGGTTCGTGGGGAGGCATTCAGCAACAATTGCAGGAAATACAGCGAGCGCAAATGGATTTAGATATGTGGCAAGCTGATCAGCTCGCTGCATATCAGCAAATGGATCTGACCACGAAAGAATATGAGCAAAAGATGTATGAGACGCGGAGATTGTATGCCGATCAGACGGCGGCGTTGAGCAATCAGAACTTCCAGATTCAGACCGCAGCCACTCAGTCTATGTTTGATAGTGTGGTTTCAATAGCGCAAACAGGATTTGGTAAGCAGTCAGGGATTTATAAGGCTGCATTTGCTGCAAGCAAGGCATTTGCGATTGCTCAGTCCCTGATTTCTATCCAGCAGGGTATTGCTATGGCAGCAGCCAATCCATTTCCTTACAACATTGCGGCAATGGCGTCTGTTGCAGCAGCTACAGCTAGTATTGTTTCCAATATATCGACAATTTCTGGCGTTGGCTTCGCAACTGGCGGCTATACCGGCCCCGGAGGTAAATACGACCCGGCAGGCATTGTTCACAAGGGCGAGTATGTTTTCGATAAAGCATCAACGAACCGGATCGGGGTGACTCAGCTTGATGCGCTTCGGAATGGTAAACCGCTTGATGCAACGCTCAGTAGGCCGGGATACGGAACGGGCGTTCAGAGTGTCAGCAACAACAACAGCAATACCACCATCATCAGCCCTACAGTCATAGTGCCTCCGATTACTATTAACGGCAACCCATCTGATTCTACCGTTATGCTTGTCCAGCAGGCAGCTGCGAAAGGGGCAAAGCAGGGATATCAGCAGGTGGCTCATGATCTTGCTAATGGGAGAGGTGACGTATTTAAGGCTCTCTCCGGCAAGTACAATGCGGGAAGGAAGATAGGTTGATTGCAGGCAAGGACGCCCCACATTGCCATGTACCCGGCCTGTGATAACATCAGGTTATGTTTACTGTTGGGGATAGGGATATGAAAAAATTATTGTTAGCGGCTTTTGTCGCTTCATTTTTGACTGGATGCGCTAATAATCAAGGGCAGGAAGCTATAACCGGAGTTGATCGTCATAGCGGAAGTAAGACGGTGTTAATGCAGCCACATGGAACTGATTGCAAAAGTATGCAGTGTATAGCAATTGGAGCTTTCTGGGCTGAAAGTGAGAAAGATACCGCCCTTCTCAATATTTCCCTGATGAACACTACTGATTTTGTTAGAAGTGCCTACTTCGAGATAGATGGCAAAAAGTATCAACTGCGTGATGGTGGCGATCTTACTCGTTATGAGCGTCCTTTAGCTAACTACTCAGCATATGCACAGTCCCGCAAGGATTACCTTGTGCCCTTAGACTTAATCAAGAAATTATCAACAGCTAAAAAGGCTTGGATTTTTGTTGAAACTGGTAGTGGCGTGATGTCGGATGCAATCATTGATTCACAAGGTGACAGCAAGGCGTTTTACGCCATGCAAAGATTTCTTAAGCAAATTCCATATTAAAGACGCATAGCCCACTCAGGTGGGCTTTTTAACAATTAGTGCCATTTACTTGATGCCCTCAAGATATCTCTAACTCACCATATCTACTCATACTTCATCGTATCTAATTGCGGGTAAGAGTCCATGACGCTATCCCGCTGCCGGTGATTGAAGAGCATTATTACACGGCAGCAGAGGCTGGACAGAAAATCGGCGTCAGCGCCAATAAAATCGGGCGCATAGCTAACGCGAACAACCTCAAAACTGAGCAGTAGGGCAAATTCTTTCTGGATAAGTCGGCTCACTCCACTAAGCAGGTTGAAGCATTCCGCAATAACACCAACGGCATTGAATCTCTTCGCCATCTGAACCATGGTGCTGATGTTGCCTGACGGATAACAAATTTAGGTCAAGAACCCGCTTAACGGTGGGTTTTTTATGCCCGGAGGAAAAGTGGCAGAAAAATACTACCCCCACGACTATCTCCCTATGCCGCTTCAGGATGGCTATGCATTTCAGCCAGTCAGTCCGTTAATGCGTACCGAAATGACAACCGGCCGTGCCCGCCAGCGCCGGGCATTCATTTCCACGCCAACACAGGCAAATGTGCAGTGGCTTTTTGAAACGGACATTCAGGCCCAGCTATTTGAGGCCTGGTACCGCGAAACGATCACTGACGGTGCTGACTGGTTTTTTATGCGACTACAGACCCCGCTGGGCGTTGAGTTCTATAAATGCCGGTTCACCGATATCTATCAGGGGCCGACGCTGGTCGCCCCGATTTACTGGCAGTTCTCCGCGACGCTGGAGCTATGGACACGTCCTGTTCTTGGCGATGGCTGGGCTGAGTTCCCGGATTACATCATCAACAGCAGCATCATTGATATTGCGCTTAACAGGGAGTGGCCCGAAGCATGACCAGCCCGACTTTAAAACGACTGTACGCCTCTTCCGGTGAAGAGGTCATTATCAAAACCCTACAAATCAACATCGGTGATGATGCTCTGTATCTCTGTGATGGCTATGACGACATAACCGCGACAACGGAAACCGGCGAAGAAGTGACATTTATCGCAAGCACCATCGACGTTGCGTTACCTGCGCGAAACAGCGACGGTACACAGGATCTGCAGTTTGCAGTCTCTAACATTAATGGCGAGGCATCGACATCCGTGCGTAGCGCGCTGGAAAACTTGCGTGGCGCCACAGTAACTTACCGCCAGTTTACCTCTGACGATTTAACCGCTCCCGCCGAACGTCCTTATACCCTGACGGTTAAAAACGGGTACTGGACCGCGACGCAGGCGCAGATTATCGCAGGGTACATGAACGTGTTGGATACAGGCTGGCCCCGCTATCGCTACACACTCCCGTTCTATCCTGGCCTTCGTTACATGAGCTAAGGAGTTTCAATGTTCAATCAAGATAAATACCTTTCAGTCACATGGCTGAAGGGCGGACGCGCTTACCCTGAACTTGACTGTTTCGGCATCGTGAATGAAGTGCGTCGCGATCTGGGGCTTCATGAATGGCCTGATTTTGCCGGAGTGACTAAAGACGATGGTGGCCTTGACCGAGAAGCAAAAAGTTTCTCACTGACTCTTTCCCAATGCGAGCCATGCGCTGGTGCAGGGGTTTATTGCTATTCCGGTTCAACGGTGACGCATGTTGCAGTCGTGGTGGATATCAACGAGCAACTTTATGTTGTGGAATGCAACCCAAAGACCAACGTGACCATCCTTCCATTGCCGCGCTTTATGCGTCGGTTTGTTAAAGTGGAGTTCTGGCAGTGACTATCAGAATTTATCCATCCCGGTTACCCGGCGAGCCGCTGGAAATACATGAACATGGCGCACTGACTCTTCATCAGTGGTTGTCGAGCAACGTTGATAATTATCGTTCAGATATTAAACACCCGATTGCGGTTGAAGTTGATGGCGAAAATATTCCCGCAACGGAATGGTTCGATTATGTCATAGCCCCATCCAGTGAAGTACGTATCTATCCGATCCCTTACGGGCTGGAGGCCGGGACAATTGCGTGGATAGCTGTTGCTATTTCTGCCGCATCCGTTGCATATGCGCTATTTTTTGCACCAGGCGCGGTCGATCCGGGAGGATATTCATCAGGAACAGGCAATTCACTCGATGTAAACCCGGCTAAAGCCAACCAGGCTAAGCTTGGGGAGCCGATTCGTGAGCTGTTCGGACGCCGCCGAATTTACCCCGATTACGTAGTACAGCCGGTAACCCGCTTCAGCCAGGATGATCCGACAGTGATGACCGTTGAAATGTTCGTCGCGCTGGGATTCGGACAATTTTCATTCGGCAAAGGGGATATGCGTGTTGGTGCCACGCCTGTTTCATCGCTGGGTGATAGTTTCGCGTACACCGTTTTTCAGCCCGGCCAGAATGTGGCTGGTGACCGCCGTAGCGAAAACTGGTTTAACTCCACTGAAGTTGGAGGCACCAGCTCTGGCGCCGGGCTGGATATGGCCCAGACGGCGCCGGACAAGGATGATGTTGTTGCGCAGTCACTGACGGTGTCTGGAAACACAATCACGTTTAACGGATTAAGCGCTGACGACGATACTGCAACAAACGAGCTGCCTGATTCGTGGATTGCTGGCGCAACGGTTGAGCTAATCGTACCCGATCAGTTTGTTGTAACCAACGATGGCGCATACAGCCGAATTACCAGTGACAATCTGGCGGAACTCGCCCCTTATGTCGGCATGCCGGTAACGCTCTGGTACAACAGCGTCGACTATAGCCTGTTTATCGCTTCGTATACGCCGCATGCAGACGCGACAGAGGAAGAAGAGGAAGTCACCGCCTCGGTAACGCTGGCTTATGAGAGTGACACCGGTACGCCTTTTACGGGTATTCCAGAGGGGGATATCAGGCTTTCCGTTTCTCACGCTGGATATCAGTACAAAATTTTCGACGTTGACGGCACAAGTGTGACTCTTCAGCGCTTGATTGACGGCGTTGTCAATAACACATGGCCGGGTTTCGTTGCGCGCACCGTGCTTGATTTTGACGCATCTGGCGTTAACCAGAATGATTCCTGGATGGGGCCGTTTCTGGCATGCCCGGATAATGAAACCATCGACATGTTTGAAGTGAATTTCTTCTTCCCGAATGGCATTTGCTGGTACGACAAAAAAGGGAGAAAACAAAACAGAACGGTTCGCTGGGAAGTTCAGTACCGCGTCTATGGCTCTGGTTCTGGATGGTTGAGCAAAACCGGCTCGTATAATACAAAAAATATAAATGGTCTTGGTTTTACTGAGCGCATCACGCTGAGTTCTCCTGGCCTTGTTGAAGTGCGATGTCGACGCACTAACGAGCAGGGACAGGATAACAGCCGCGATAATATGTACTGGCAATCGTTGCGTGGCCGCCTTCTGACCTCGCCGTCATCGTACGCTGGCGTAACGACGATGGGTGTCACGGTGGAAACAGGCGGCAAGCTGGCCGCTCAGTCCGATCGCCGGGTGAACGTGGTAGCGACAAGGATTTACGACACTGGCGCACCAAGAAGCATCTCTGGCGCCCTGTACCACGTTGGTAACTCGTTGGGGCTGGATATGGACACCGACGCCATTGATGCGCTGGAAAGTGCGTACTGGACGCCTGGCAATGAGTTTTTCGATTTCGAGACGACTGACAGCACATCTGCGCTGGAGGTTTTGCAGAAGATAGCCAACGCCGGGAAAAGTTATTTTCTGCTGACGGACGGGCTTGCTTCGGTTGCGCGTGAAGGCGTAAAGCCATGGTCCGGGGTTATCAGTCCGCATGAGATGACTGAAGACCTGCAAACTGCATTCGTTGCTCCCTCCGGTGACGATTATGACGGCGTTGATGTAACGTATATCAACGGAACGACCTGGGCTGAGGAGACGGTACAGTGCCGGACCCCGGATAATCCAACCCCTGTCAAAATCGAAGACTACACTCTTGATGGTGTGCTTGATCGTGATCGCGCGTACCAAATCGGCATGCGCCGGTTGATGAAGTATCAGCAGCAGCGGCTGACCCATACGACATCTACTGAGCTGGACGCACTTTGCTATAACATCGGCGACCGTATCGTGCTGACTGACGATATACCCGGTAGCCAGACGGTCAGCACACTGATTGAGTCGATGGCGTCTGTGGATGGCACAACGACATTCACGGTGACAGAGCGGCTTGACTGGTCGTTTCCAAATCCTCGCGTGCTGATTCGTTATCAGGATGGTTCGGCTTCCTCACTAATGGTGGCGACCAGTGCAGGTGATTACCGGGTTTCCGTACCTTACCTGGCGACGTTCGATGACATGATTCTTGATGATCCCGGCATTGAACCGCCACGCCTGATTTTCTGCGACTCTTCACGAGTGGGCTATAACGCTCTTGTCTCAGAGATAGCCCCGCAATCTGACGGCACATGTCAGATAACGGCGAAACAGTATAAACCCAGCTTCTACGATCACGACAATGCAACATATCCCGGCGATACAGCCTGATTTCACCTACTTAACTATCACCCGCTTCGGCGGGTTTTTTCGTTTATGAGGCTCATATGACGACTTATAACACCGGCAACTCGCTGGGATCTGCTGCTGCAAAAGACCTTAACGATAACGCGCAAAACATGGATTATCTGATGAATGACCAGGTGAATGATCGACGCAATGATCGTCTTGGACATTCCCGTAAAACCTGGCACGGTATGGAGTCAGCTCATGAGAAACAACTTGCCCGCTTTTCTGCTGCCTTTCAGGAATTTCTTGTTAAGTCCGGATATGACTTTCTCGGCGATTACGAGGACGGTCCTCTTACTTTCACTGCACGAAATCAGACAATCCGGTATCAGGGGCAGTTCTGGAGACTGAATACAGCAACGGATGTTCCATTCACGACACGCGGAACGGATGCCATAAGCTGGGCAGAGGATGTTAATCATCTGGTCCTGATGGACGCTGACATGCTGCGTCAGGAACTGGCACTACCGGATGGAGCCTGGCTGGTAGGACTGGGTGATTTGACGCTGGGTGAGATACTGGCTCAGAAAATCTTCATTATTGTCATTACCGGACAGTCGAATGCAGTCGGTGCAAATAGTGGAGGGCCTAATCCGGCAAGCGATAAAATCGTTATCTGGGATGGTGCAACGGGCGACTGGGGAAGCAGTGATTATACCCGTCCACCGCTGTCACGCTCCAGTCCGAACGGGAACGGCGGCAACAACAATATAGCGCTGGCATTTGCACATCGCCTTGTGGATGAGTTTAAGGCAGAAAAGGTGTTCATCATCTATGATGCGGCAGGTGGGCGTTCCATTGAGGACTGGACAGGGGAGGGGGTTAACTCAGTCCGCTACGCAGCGATAAAAGGCAAGGTTGAAGCGGCGCTGGCCTCACCGGAAATTGTCGCCACAGGGAAGACGAGAGTCGATATGGTTGTCTTTGCGCAAGGGGAAGCTAACGGACTGACAGATACCATTACGGATTACCGCAGCAAGCTTGCCACGCTGGACAGGCAGTTTCGTGCTGAAAGCTGGATGTCTGATACCACACCGATGTTTATCATGGGTATGAGCGGATTACACATGCGTTACCAGGTCTGGCAGGCGCAACTGGATTATTGTGAAAACCACAACCGCAACTGCATTTATGTGAACTCTGCAGGACTAAAGACACAATACGACGTTGATGGTGCGGGAGATTACACGCACTGGCTGGGTACATCCCTTTGGGAACATGGCTATTATCGAATCTGGCAAGCACTGCATGAACGCGGGGTCACACACCGCCATACTCTTGCAGCGTTCTCTGCCCGGGGGGCGGGTCCGTGGAGTGGCGAGGCCATCGCGCTGGCAAAATTTTCGAGCCTGGTAAGTGCAGGCTCCACAACGGGTGATTTTCCGGCGAACGGCCCTGCTGCGTCGCACGCGATTCACTGGGGTTATCAATGTACAGCTGCAAATAATGCGCTTGCTGGAGGGTATCAGGTAACGATGGAGTCCGGTGCGAGTTATTCTATAGCATGGGGCCGCCTGAATATGTTTGCTGCTCAGGCGCAAAACTCAGCAGCTTTCGGTTACGGCAATACCATTAATACTCCCTACGCTTTTGCCGGTGGGAGAGGACATACAATCGCAGATCCTTACTGCGCGGCACTTGGCGGATTCTCTGAATACAAAACCTCGCTGGCAGATCCTGTAAGGTTCCAGGTTGGCATCGGTAAGGCTGAGGCTTCGCCAAAAACCGGTTTTGCCGTATTTGAGTCAGGCAGGTCACTGTTCGCGGGTAACATTGATTTTAAAACGGATAATAATTCCTCTGTAGGGACGCCGAGCGCACGCGCGTCAGTTATCTATGCGGGTACTGCTGCAATCAACACCTCTGATATAACGACGAAAAAATCACGTGGAGCGTTAACCGATGCTGAATTACGGGCATGGGCTAAAGTGCCGCCGACAATTTATCAGATACTGGAGTCACTGAATGAAAAAGGTGAGGACGCGCGGCTACATGCAGGGCTGATTGCACAGGATGTTGCTACGGCGTTTGAATCTGAGGGGCTGGATCCGCGCCGTTACGCGTTGTTCTGTGAAGACGAAATATTCGAAGAAGTATTCGAACCTCAAATCAGGACTGTTTCACGTCAGAAGCGTGGGCCGGGAGTTATCAGGGAGTCCGGTATTGTTGACGGCGTAGAAGTTACGGTCGAGCGTAGAGTAGAAGACGCGCTTCAGTACAAGCTTGTTAATGATGAGTTCGTGCCAGAGATTGAAGAAGTGGAAGAGACAGTGATGATTCCGGTTCGAAAGTCAGCAGGGATACGCCTCGGGCTGCGTTATACAGAATGCCTTATTTTTGAAGCTGCTTATCAGCGCTCTGTCAGCACTAAACTGGCGGCGCGCCTTGATGAGCTTACTGTTCCGGCACGTTACGCAGCCAGGTGCGGGAACAGTAATAGCTAAAATCCAACCCGATCAGTATCTATTCCACTTTTCCGACGAACATATCAGGGCCAATCTGCTGGATGTCTATGACACTACCGGGGCGGGGTCAGTCCAAAAATGACTCTGAGGTGTCTGTTAAATCCGTGGCGATTCATCTCCTGTTCATCGTTCAGTTAGCTTTTATCCGTTTCCTCCACTTCTTACGCAGCATACATACTTCGGTGCTGGCCGAAGCGTCATACTTTCGTCGGTAATAAACTGATCGGAAATTAACGACGGAGCTAAATCATGATTGCGGTACTTTTTGAAGCTGACGCCCTGCCAGAGGCACAGGAAAGATATCTTCAGCTTGCTGCCGAACTGAAGCCTTTACTGTCAGACACGCCGGGTTTTATTTCTATTGAGCGCTACCAGAGCCTGAGCGCGCCCGGAAAAATTCTTTCTTTGTCATGGTGGGAAGATGAGGAATCTGTAGCAGGATGGAAGCAAAATGTTATGCACTTGGCAGCACAGAAAGAAGGTAAACAGTCAATTTTTTTATTCTACAGAATACGTGTTGCCAGAGTGTTCCGTGATTACTCTTCTGATAAGGAGGCACATCAGCATGTATGACATTCACGTCATTCTAAGCAATACTCCGGGTTCGCTGCCTCACTTGGCAGTGTGCTGGGCAAAAACGGTGTGCGCCCTGATGGATAGGCGCGCGTGGACAGTCATGGGGAGATTCTTCTTTCATGTCATGGGGCGTTGGCGGAGATGGAGAGAGAGCTTATTGTTGAGCGAACACGGGTTGGCTTAGCTGCTGCGCGCGAAGATGGTCGGATCGGCGGCAGACGGCCAAAGTTAAGCGCAGAAGAGTAGGCTCAGGCTGGAAGGTTGATTGCTGCAGGTGAGTCAAGAAAACGTGTGGCTATAATTTATGATGTCGGGGTGTCCACGCTATACAAAAAATTTCCTGCGCGGTGTTGAGAAGACGCCACGCGTCGTCGTATGCAAGAACGGGCGGCGGCGAACTGGCGAACGTTCGATAGTGCGAGTATTGAATGATTGCCAGTCCGCTTTGAGCGAGGAGCAGACATTGTAACTTTCGCAAGCTGATTTTGAGATAGGATGGCTTTCACTTGGCTGGCATTGTGTAATGCCGTCATAGAATATGCATAATAACTTTCTTCAGCGACTAACTATTCATCATAAAATCGATATTACTGTAGAGGACAGGCGTTTCTGGCCACATTGTCTCTACAAGGAAAAACTGAAAATGAGATTTATAACACTGTTTACATTACTTTTCGCTCTTCCCCTCCATGCCGAAGACCATGATTATGGTCCTCCCATCTCTAGATGCTTGAACAAACATACTATTCCCTATATCAACACGACGATTCCTGCTGAGAATATTGTTAATGATGCTTATAAGGAGTGCGAGGATATCGTTAATGAATGGAATAATGAGCGTGCATCCTTGCCCAAGGAAATGGTAATCAAGCAGAATAAGGAATTTAGGGAGATGTATGTCAGGATGATTGATACCCGCAGGAAAACAGATGTTAACAAAAGATGAAGGCTTTGTTTTACTTCATTTTGTAAAGTAGCGCTCTTAGGGCCAGGTAAAATCTCGCATTAAGCTTTCCTGAAAGGCAGTTTTGAGCGAAGATCGGGCATTTCCTTAAAAGAAAATTTAAATCTAATGTAAAGTAAAACTTAACATTAAATAGACCGGTCAAACTGAATGACTATAATTATTTTAATTTATAAAGTGGCCTGACTAAATATTTTTTTCAAAGCTTCCCTAACAATATACACCTTGGTTGCATCAGAAATTCTACCACCATGTGCTCCTGCCTTTTTGAACAACTCACTGAAAATTTCTTTGATAAGAATTTCATTAACTGCCATTTGAGTTTCTTTATTATATTTATCCATTTCCTGTTGGATTAGTCTTAACATGCTTTCCATTTCAGTAGGTTGCTCATTCATCCATTCAATAAGCGCAGATTCATTAGCAATATCTGGGCTTTCTCTATGGCATTTATTGCATAGCAGAATATAATTTGAGACATCATTACTTCCGCCTAGTGAGTGAGGGATAATATGCGCCCTCTCCAATTTTGAGGATTCGCGGCCACAGCAGACACATACATTGAAATCACACGCATTATCATAGCGCGTATCATCCAAACCTCTTTGAATTCCATTGTCAATCCAGTACTGCCAGATCTTTTTTTTACTTGGTGCGTTTTGTCTAGGAACTACTGCCATATTACTGCTCCTCAAGAATTCAAACAGTTGATTAGAGATCAGCTGACCTGCGCCCTATAGATTAACACACTACGCTGTTAGCAACGTCCGCTCCTGGCACAGAGCTGACGTGCTAACTAGGCCAAAGGTCAGCTGTAGAGCGGAAGCGGACTTAATGGTCTTAACAGCTATATTGGCCTATTTTATAATTTACGGCCTACCCGTTTCTACAATGATTGCGCATGGAATAGTTGTCATTAATTAATTTTTGGATTTTACTTATTCTTTTTCCAGATCTAAAAATGATCATAAATTGCCAAGAAAATATAAATGTCATAAACATAAAAAAGATCAATCCTATTGTTTTAAAAATTATCTCACCGAATTCAATAAATCCTACGCCTCCCATCGAACTTGCCCTATCAATTGATTTCATCATTTCAAGCATAAGATAAACAGATGTAAAGTAGCATATAGATAAAGACGAAAAACAAATGAGCATGCTAATTAACCTACTAGTTAATGTGTTATATGTGTCTGAATACCCCACTACAATACGATTGTTACTCTCTGAGAATTTAAGAATATCAAGTAATTTTCTACCAAATGAAAAAAGCTGGATGATTTCCAATGCATTATTATAATGGAGTAGTTTTTTTAAAATATTGAATGGGATAGGTCTGCTGTTATGTATTCTAGATACACACACTTGGATTATATAAGG
Organism: Citrobacter sp. Cb031; assembly: GCF_030336725.1. Lineage (NCBI taxonomy): Bacteria > Pseudomonadati > Pseudomonadota > Gammaproteobacteria > Enterobacterales > Enterobacteriaceae > Citrobacter > Citrobacter sp. Cb031. The sequence goes on along the minus strand of NZ_JAOWDA010000034.1, from coordinate 901,861 downwards.
AGTTGTTCTCTTATTACTTAGTTCTTTAGAAAGAGTATCAACAATGCCAGTTTTATTCCTATTATTACCATGAATAAAACTCACCCATAATGAAAAAAATGAGATAGCTATAGGGAGAAAGGCAAAAATAAGAGATATTTTCATCAGAAATCCTAAATTTTCAATTAGAAAGTTATGAAATTCGACAAGAGACGCCCAATAATATAACTCTTAACCACAGATAAATGCTATGAAAATTTGTTAATGTCACTGATAATAGGTAGGTTGACAGCAATGACCTGCCCGTCGCTTATTAAAGCAACTAAGTGTGAGCAACTTCCGCTTTTGGCACAGAGTGGACTGTCAGGTTAGGTTTGGCTCTGTGCCATAAGACTGCCAGCTCAGGTCTGAGCTAATACAACTCAAGCGATATGATGGTTCAAGGCGTTTAATCTGAAACCAGCCACATATCAGCCTCTTCAAACATTTCCTGAACAGTACGGCTTATCTGTTCCTTCTCATGCTTGCTGGCGTCAGTGTTGATCGCCGGCAGCGTCATCATCGGTTTAACCCGGACATCAGCATCGGGGAAAATCCGGTGAACCCTCTTGGTCAACTCGCCCAGAATGATATCTTTTGCACCGGGCAGACCATCAAAATTCCTTTTGTCATAAACGAGTTCCACGAACATTGCTTATTGCCTCTTTACTGGATGGATACACAGTATTTATACTGTTTTTTTATCCAGTATTCAAGAAGGGGTTAATGATGCCACGACGTAGCGATATTGAAATAGCCTGGCATGCTTCGATACAGCGAGAACCGAATGGTCGGAAGACTGTCACCACACAGCGGTTTGTCCAGGAACTGGGTAAGGTTAACTGGCACTGGACGCCGAAGCAGGCCAACGATTGGATAGAATGTTATGTGACAACATTCCGCGATGTCTCCACGCAGGAAGGCGAGAACCGAACCTTTCAGCTGTTCAATCCAAACGGAGGACTATAGCCATGGGGTTCCCTTCACCGGCCAGCGATTACGTTGAAACGAGGATCTCACTCGATCAGCAGCTTATCAGCCAGCCAGCAGCGACTTACTTCATGCGGGCATCGCGTTCACATTTCAGGGAAGGGATACTCCAGGGAGCGCTGCTTGTGGTAGATGCGTCACTTACTGCCTGCGATGGTTCACTGCTGATATGTGCAATCGACGGGGAGTTCAGGATCAAGCGATATCGGACTCATCCTCAACCCCATCTGATTAATCTGGAGAGCGGGAGAAGGGAGGCGCTACCAGTAGATGATGACGGTTACGGTTCTGCACCCGCTATATTCGGGGTGATTACTTACATCATTAATGATGCCAGCAATGCGGAGTTTGATGACTGCCCGGTGATGTAGATAGAAACACATCATGGGAAAGAATAATTATGCTCAATTGGTGGTTATTTGACCATTTATGATCTTGGTAAGATTTTAGTTAAAAATATTAGATATCAATCACAAAGATTTAATGACAACCATCTTTGTAATGACTATAAATTTACCCACTCGCTAAGGATATAGCGTATCCAATATGCACTGCTGTGTAATTACGGGGTCTGTTGATGTCAGCAGACACCCGGTTTTTCATCATCAACTACACAGTCACTGTACTGCCAGGCAAATTTAAAAGTTATGGTTGTGTTTCTCCCCAGTTATTCCCCGGAGTATCCCCCGCTCAGAAAACAGACATAAAAAAGCCGTAACAGGCTGGTTCTTAGATGATTTTTGGTCGGCACGAGAGGATTTGAATCTCCGATCTCCCCATGACGACGAGCCGCCGTCTTAAGGGCTGCTATGTGCCCAGAAGCAGACGCTGGTCATTCGTAATCAATATTGCTTCAATTAACGTATATCCCAAGTCTGATGCAGATTATGCAAATTTAATGCCCCAAGAAGTGGAAGGCTGACTAGCTAAGGAGCCCTTTAAAAATATGAATATATAAGATGATTTGTATCGAACCTCGTTGCACCATGCGTTCCGATTAATGCCGCATTGTCAGTTGAACTTTGCTACTCTATGAGTGGTAGTACCCTTTATCCAATGCGGATTTAAATTAATGGAATAAATGATTATGAGTGAAAATGATATAATCCCAAAGAAGTCTAAAAGCCAGATTAACAAAGCAGTATTCTTTACATCTGCTTTGTTAATTTTCCTTCTTGTCGCCTTTGCCGCCGTATTCCCGGATGTTGCCGACAAAAATTTTAAACTACTTCAACAACAAATCTTCACGAATGCCAGCTGGTTCTACATCCTGGCTGTGGCCCTGATTTTACTGAGTGTCACGTTCCTGGGACTCTCACGCTACGGCGATATCAAGCTGGGCCCGGACCATGCGCAGCCTGATTTCAGCTACCACTCCTGGTTTGCGATGCTTTTTTCGGCAGGGATGGGGATCGGCCTGATGTTCTTTGGCGTTGCCGAACCTGTGATGCATTATCTTTCGCCCCCCGTCGGCACTCCAGAGACCGTTGCGGCAGCGAAGGAAGCAATGCGTCTGACCTTCTTCCACTGGGGCCTGCACGCATGGGCAATCTATGCCATTGTGGCGCTGATTCTGGCGTTCTTCAGTTACCGTCACGGTTTGCCTTTAACGCTGCGCTCCGCACTCTATCCCATTATTGGCGATCGCATATACGGGCCTGTAGGCCATGCGGTTGATATTTTCGCTGTTATAGGCACGGTCTTTGGCGTTGCTACATCGTTGGGTTACGGTGTTTTGCAGGTGAATGCCGGTTTGAACCATCTTTTCGGGATACCCATTAATGAAACTGTGCAGGTCATTCTGATCGTGGTCATCACGGGGTTAGCGACGATTTCAGTGGTGTCGGGCCTGGACAAGGGAATACGCATCCTGTCTGAGCTCAATCTGGGCCTGGCGTTGTTGTTGCTGGCGCTGGTCCTGTGTCTGGGACCAACCGTGCTTCTGCTGAAGTCATTTGTGGAAAATACGGGCGGTTATCTTTCAGAACTGGTGAGTAAAACGTTCAACCTTTACGCGTATGAACCTAAGTCGAGCAACTGGCTGGGAGGCTGGACATTATTGTATTGGGGATGGTGGCTTTCATGGTCGCCGTTTGTGGGGATGTTCATCGCACGGGTATCCCGCGGCCGAACCATTCGCGAGTTTGTCACCGGTGTGCTGTTTGTTCCTGCCGGCTTTACGCTCATGTGGATGACGGTATTTGGTAACAGCGCGATCTATCTTATTATGAACCAGGGGGCGACTGACCTCGCCAATACCGTTCAGCAGGATGTTGCTCTGGCCCTGTTCAATTTCCTGGAGCATTTCCCGTTCTCCTCCGTACTGTCATTCATTGCAATGGCGATGGTCATTGTCTTCTTTGTCACATCTGCTGATTCGGGGGCAATGGTTGTAGATACTCTGGCATCAGGTGGGGTGGCAAACACACCCGTCTGGCAGAGAATCTTCTGGGCCTCGCTCATGGGAATTGTTGCTATTGCGCTTCTCCTTGCAGGAGGGCTAAGCGCGCTGCAAACGGTGACAATAGCAAGTGCATTACCCTTCTCAGCTATCTTATTGATATCCATATACGGACTGTTAAAAGCCCTGCGTCGGGATTTGACTAAGCGTGAAAGCCTGAGCATGGCGACTATTGCTCCGACGGCTGCACGTAACCCAATTCCGTGGCAGAGAAGGTTGCGCAATATAGCTTATCTGCCGAAGCGTTCTCTTGTGAAACGCTTTATGGACGACGTTATCCAACCCGCCATGACGCTCGTTCAGGAAGAACTGAACAAGCAGGGGACGATAAGCCATATCAGTGACGCTGCCGATGATCGTATTCGACTTGAAGTCGATTTGGGCAACGAGCTGAATTATATTTATGAAGTGAGGCTTCGCGGGTATAACTCACCGACATTCGCCCTAGCTGCGATGGATAATGATGAGCATCATGCTGAACAACATCGATATTATCGCGCTGAGGTCTATCTCAAAGAAGGTGGTCAAAATTATGATGTGATGGGCTGGAATCAGGAACAGCTTATTAATGACATACTCGACCAGTATGAAAAACATCTGCACTTCCTGCACCTAGTTCGTTAATATCCACATGCTGTCATGGAAGGCAGCATTTATTTATTCCGACCGCAACCCGAGGAAATGCAGAAAGAATTCACGGTGACCATATAGATATCTGATAGATATTTAATAAAGTCAATTTATTTTGATTTATAATATGGCAACAATTCTAATAAAAAAACCATGGTTGTGGGGCAAGCTATTGGGTTGTTGATAAGGAAAGGGCAAAGCATTCGCGTGAGGATGGGCGTCTGCTTTGTGCCAAGCGGACCTTGAGTGCTAATTATACTTTTGGAAACAGCAGCACAGGTTCTTACGCCATCACCAGATTATTTTTTCAATGGAAAAAGATGCAGGGTATTAGCTGCCAACGGGTATATCCCCAGCATTCGGGTTGACTCCTTCAGTTCTTCAAGGCTAGCGTTCTCCTGGGGCATACGGCCGTCCCAGATGGTTATGCCTTCCGACAGGTGCGCGGGGCGGCCTTGTTTCTCTTCACTGATTTCTATTGTTTCACCATTACTCAGTGTGATAATTAGAGATGCCACTTCCATAGGCTGGTTTTCTCCATTAACGTTCTTAAGTTCTACCTTCATCAAAATACTCCTGTAGCGAGTTTGTGAATGCTGCTCCATGCCTAGTAAGCACACTTACTGATAGCAAGAAAGACCACTAGATTAGTCCTGATGGTCTGCTAAATTGACTAATTTTACCTTATTTCGCCCAGACCTTTTAGCATCATAGAGTTTGGTGTCTGCCACTTTCAATAAATCATCAAAGGTAATAAGCTTCCCTTCTCTCGGATGGTATGTCACTGCACCAATACTGATCGTGACCGATCTTCTGAGCGAACTCAGTTTCTCAATGCTTTTCCTTAATCTTTCACAAGCCAAAAAACAGTCTTTTTCATCCGTTTCAGGGAAAAGCATGATAAATTCCTCACCGCCAAATCGTGCGACCTTATCTTGGCTTCGTAGGTTATGGCTAAGTTCTTTGGCGATATTCTTAAGTGCATAGTCACCTTCCTGGTGGCCATAGGAATCATTATATGATTTAAAAAAATCGATATCGGCAATGGCAATTGACACAGGTGCGGGATCTCGCGCAATTCTGGTCATTTCATTCTCAAACCAACGCATAAACTTTCGGCGATTCGCAATCTCTGTCAGGCTGTCTTCAGTAGCCATTCGCTCAAGCATAGTATTAATTTTGTGTAATTCTTCCTTTTGCTTTTTGAGCTCAATTTCCATCGTTTTACGCTCATTAATACTTTGTATCTGAGCAATATAATATTTGACTTCACCATTATCTTCGCGTACCAAAGAAACACTCAGAAGTATCCAGATATAATTCCCTGTTGCTGTCAGATATCTCTTTTCTAGTTGGTAGAAGGGAATTTCTCCTCGAGAAAGAGCATCTAATTGTTTTAAATCAGTGCTTAAATCATCGGGGTGGGTTATATTTTGAAAATTGATAGAAAGCAGATGGTCTTCAGTATATCCCAGCATACGGGTCAGTGAATTGTTGACTTTTTTCCATTGGCCAGAAGAGGCTACCAACGCCATCCCGATAGTTGAATTTTTAAAAATAGATTCGAGTATGTCATTGTTTTTTTGTAGTGCTGAAATAACAATTTCATTTTCACTGATTAATAAATTGATCTCGATTAACGAACCAATACCCTCAGCCATTAAACTAATGAATTCATAGTCATCCTCAGAGAATGATATGGATCTTATCTGAGTGGATGAGAAATTAATTGTACCCCACAATTTTTCCCTCACCCATATTGGCGCTGAGATATAACTCTCCAGCCTCATACCAATGTAGACCGGATGGGAATTAAAGTCAGGATGTGTTCCTGCATGTTCAACGCTTATTATTCTTCTTTCTCTGACCACTTGTTGACAATAAGTGTTTTTCAGTTCAAACACCATACCAGCTGAAATGTCTCCACTTGTTGGTGAAACCGCAAGTAGAGAGTAACGCTCACCCTCTATCTGACTAATAATACCAAGAGACAGGTCAAAGGCTTTTAATCCTTCATTCAGAATAGCCAGGTATTTATCTTCAGGAGAAGCATGTCTCTTGGCCAACGCCTCATAAAGGAAGTGAATTCGGTTGATATTAACGTTGTTTTCTTTCATTTTTAACATCGCATTATCTTTTCGTCTTTTTACGCATAAAAGAGGGTTGCTATTCGGCCTTGATTAGTTTTCTACATTGTACCGTAGCGACAGCAGCCGGTATTTGAATAACTATCTTGCTCATCGCCCCTTACTGCTTAAAAATTTATCAAAAAATCGAATGGTGACACTCTTTTTATAACAGGTATCTACGATCTTGACTAAGATTTTAGAAGGGCAGCTATGCGCTGCTTCTCATCTGGGCTTATCATCGTAAGGTCGCACTATGTGTACAAAAAGGGTAATTATTTGCCTGTCAGTAGCTTCTGTACTGTTCACATCCACTACATGGGCTATCAATAAAGATTATCGGCACAAACTTGAGCAGTCTGGTTGTACTCAGGTTTCTGAAGCGCAGGGTTGTGATATCAACAAATCTAAAGATGAAAATGCAAAAGCTGGTTTTGTTAATGAAAGCAGCGATACCACAACATCAGCAACCAGTCCTTATGCAGGTAAGTGGTTAGCTTTGAGTGATAGCGGTGTTACGGTTGCAAACATCAGTATTGATAAAAATGACAAAGTCATCGTCAATGGAAAGAGCGTACATGCCACAAAATCAGACGGTGTGCTGCAGTTCAAGCAGGGGATGGTGATTTATACTATCCAAGGAGATCGTCGGGTGAAAGGTGAGGATGTCTGGCGGGATACGGATGCCGGAACGCAGGGGAAAATCTTCAAAAAGTAAAAATATGTTCGGAACAATAGCTTGCAAGAAACCGTAAGGTTAATAGTTAAAACATATCAATTAGTTAGAATTGATCAACAAATTGCCTACTATTCTCAGATATTTTTTCTTAACGTCTCCCTGAAGGTGGTTGTATGGTATTTAGCAATCGTAAGGTAAGTAGTTTTCACTTATCTAATCCAACGTAGTTCGTAGTATATTAAGGGTATTCTTTGTTATCAGGTGTTCTGTATGTCCTATTCCATCGGTGAATTTGCGCGGCTTTGTGGAATAACCGCCACGACGTTGCGCGCCTGGCAACGTCGTTATGGACTTCTCAAACCACAGCGTACGGATGGTGGGCACCGGTTGTATAACGATGACGATATTCAGCAGGCGCTTAAAATTCTCGATTGGGTGAAAAAAGGCGTACCGATAAGCCAGGTAAAACCGCTGCTGGCCCGCCCTGGAGCCAAGCGAACAAATAACTGGCTCGCCCTGCAGGAGAGTATGCTGCAGCGGCTGAACGAAGGGAAAATTGAAACCCTGCGCCAGCTTATTTATGACGCAGGCCGCGAGTATCCTCGCCCTGAATTGGTGAGTGAGGTTTTGCGCCCTCTGCGAAGCCAAGTCTCAGCTAATGTGCCGGCTATAATGACGCTGCGTGAAATCCTCGATGGTATTATTATTTCTTACACCTCGTTTTGCCTGGAAGGGGATAAGCGTGCGCCGGGCGATAACTACCTGATTACCGGCTGGCATCTTACGGACCCCTGCGAGATCTGGCTTGAAGCGCTTTGCCGCACGGGACAGGGGCATCGCATTGATGTGCTTCCCGTACCGCCCGCGACGCTTGCTCCTGAGATTTTCCCCGAGCGCAAATGGTTGTTAGTGACCTCTGGTAAGCTCACCGCAGCGCGTAAAAAACAGATAGACCTCTGGCAACAGCAGGTTAATTTCCTCGATGTGATCCCGCTTTAATCCCCTGTGATTACCTTTCCTGTGTGTGTCGATTGGCCACTGTATTAGTGGCTGTTGGATAATTTAACTCAAAAAATTAAATTTTTAATTTATTGAATTAAATGAGTTTATAAAAAATCTCCAGCAAAAACTTGGACAAATTAAAGTGTTTGTGTAAGTTTTAATTATGCCGCGACGTCATGTGGTTCACTTAAGGGTAAGAGTTATGCGCGCACAGCCATCCGTTATCGACAGGTTTATGGATTACTACGCCAGTTTGGATCGCCAGCCCGTCCCCGCGCTTGCTGGGTTGTACGACGTGCATGCAGTACTTGTCGATCCCTTCGGGGAACATAACGGGCTGTTTGCCATCCAGCGCTATTTTTCGCACCTCCTGGGAAATGTAAACGCTTGCCGTTTTGCCATAGATCCTCCGCTATGTGAGAGCGGGCGGTTTGCCGTGACGTGGACCATGTACTGGTCGCATCCGCGCATTGCTGGCGGAGAAATACGATCTTTGCCGGGATGTTCAATGGTAGAGACGCATGGCGATAAGATTTTTCGCCAGCGAGATTACTACGACGCGGGTGAGATGCTTTATGAGCATCTGCCGCTGTTGGGCTGGGCCGTTCGCGGCGTTAAAAGGAGGGTGCGCGGATGATGACTGTCCTCATTACCGGTGCAAGCTCCGGGATTGGTGCCGGGCTTGCAAAGTCATGGGCCGATGACGGCTGTCAGGTGATTGCCTGCGGTCGCAATCCAGAAAGGCTGGAACAGCTGCGCCAATCCAATGCCAACATCACAGTACGCCTGTTCGATATGACAGACAGGGACGCCTGTCGCCAGGCGTTGGCGGACTGCAAACCCGAACTGGTTATTCTCTGTGCCGGGACCTGCGAATATCTCGACCAGGGCTGGATAGACGCCGAGAAGGTTGAACGGGTGATGGCGACGAATTATCTGGGTCCCATCAACTGCCTGGAAGCGCTTCAGTCGCAGTTAACCTCCGGTAGCCGCGTGGTGCTGGTCAGTTCGATGGCGCACTGGCTGCCGTTCCCAAGGGCAGAAGCCTATGGTGCGTCTAAAGCGGCGCTAACCTGGTTTGCTAATAGCTTGCGTCTGGACTGGGAGCCGAAAGGTGTCTCCGTGACCGTCGTGTCGCCAGGATTTGTCGATACCCCGCTTACCCGTAAAAACGATTTTGCCATGCCGGGTCAGGTGAGTGTTGATTCTGCGGTGAAGGCGATTCGCCGTGGCCTGGCGAAAGGAAAAAATCATATTGCCTTCCCGACAGGCTTTGGCGTGCTGCTACGTCTGTTGGCCGGGCTGCCTGAGAGTCTCCAGCGCGCGTTGCTGCGCAGGATGGTGCGTTCATGAAAATTGCTATCATTGGCAGTGGTATTGCCGGATTAACCTGCGCCTGGCGTCTGGCCGGACACCATCAGGTGACGCTGTTTGAAGCGGCGTCGACCCCTGGCGGCCATACTGCGACGGTGGATGTGGCGACCCCGCAGGGGAATTTCGTGATTGATAGCGGCTTTATTGTCTATAACGACCGAACCTATCCGCGTTTTATGGGCTTGCTGAGCGAACTCGGTATCCAGGGGCAAAAAACGCAGATGAGTTTTTCGGTGCATAATCCGCAAAGCGGTCTGGAGTACAGCGGTCATACGCTGACTTCTTTGTTCGCCCAGCGTCGGAACCTACTCAACCCTGCATTTTGGGGTATGTTGCAAGAGATTGTCCGTTTTAATCGTCTGGCGAAACAGGCATTAAATGAGGTCGATGCGAACGCGACGCTACAGACCTTCCTCGACCAGCACCACTTCAGCGCGTTCTTTGCGCGTCATTACATTCTGCCGATGGGCGCAGCCATCTGGTCATCTTCGCTTCAGGAGATGCGCCGTTTTCCGCTTCCGCTGTTCTTACGCTTCTTTGAGCACCATGGCCTGCTGGATATCCGGGATCGCCCGCAGTGGTACGTGGTGCCGGGCGGATCGCGGGAATACATCCGTGTCATATTGGCGAAGCTGGGCGATCGTCTGACATTGCACCTTAATGCCCCTGTTCAGCAGGTTATTCGCTACGACAGCGGCGTCAAAATCCAGTTGGCAGGATCGGTACAGACATTTGATCAGGTGATCTTCGCCTGTCATTCCTCGCAGGCATTGGCTTTGCTTGAAGATGCGACCCCCGCAGAACGCGACGTGCTGGGCGCAATTGGCTGGCAGCGTAACGAGGTGGTGTTGCATAGCGATCGCCGCTGGTTACCGGTACGCGAACGCGCGTGGGCAAGCTGGAATTACCGTCTGAGTGGACAAGATCGTGCCAGCGCCTGCGTCACCTATAACATGAATATACTCCAGGGCTTACCTGAAGGAAGCCCGCTATTTTGCGTGACCCTCAATCCAGACACTCCAATTGACGATCGATTCGTCTGGCGACGCTTTGTTTACGAGCATCCATTGTTTAACCCTGAAAGCTGGCGGGCGCAGGCTCGCCGCGCTGAGATCAACGGCCTGCATCGGAGCTGGTTCTGCGGTGCCTATTGGTTCAACGGTTTTCACGAAGATGGCGTACGCAGTGCACTGGACGTGGTGTACGGCATTGCTGCAGGAGAGGGGCGCTAAGATGAACAGTTGCCTGTATCAGGGCGTATTGCGTCATCGCCGCCTTCAGCCTACAACGCACCAGTTTACTTATCAGGTGTTTATGGCGTGGCTCGATCTGGATGAACTGGCGCAGCTTCCGGGCGTCGGCGTGAAACGTAATCGCTTTGCCGCGGCGGCTTTTCATGATGCGGATTACCCGCTGGGGACACCGTTAAAAGAGAACGTGTTGAATCAGCTTGCCCTCCTGACTGGCGAACGTCCCGAAGGTCGCGTGATGCTCCTGACGCAATTGCGCTATTTCGGCTTTCATTTTAACCCGGTCAATTTTTACTACTGCTATGACCACGCGCAAATCCTGCGCTGGGTACTGGCGGAGGTCCGCAATACGCCATGGAATGAGCGACATTACTACGCCGTAGATGCACAGGAAAAGCGTCCGCTGGAAAAAGCGTTCCATGTATCGCCATTTAACCCGATGGATATGGTCTATCACTGGCGATTTAACTCGCCGGTTAAAACGCTGCATATGCATATCGAAAACCACCAGGAAGAGAAGATTTTTGATGCCACCCTGATGCTCAAACGCGAGCCGTTGACGCAGGCGAATTTACGTACGTTGCTGCTACGACTGCCGTTGATGACGCTGAAAACGGTGTCAGCGATTTACTGGCAGGCGTTACGACTGTGGCTCAAGCGAGTCCCTCTCTACAACCATCCCGTGAGCAGGAGTGAACGATCATGACCGATCCCGTCTTTGCGCTTGAACCTGATATTCCGCGCAACCTGCGTGTGGCGCGTTGGCTTCTTTTCCGCGTGCTGAGCGGTCTTCGCCAGGGGGCAATCACGGTGCGGGAAGGGGAGCAGACTTTTCATTTTGGTGATGTTTCAGCTGAGTTACGCGCCGACGTACATATTCTCTCACCCACGGTGTACTGGCGGGTGCTGAAAGGCGGAAGTCTTGCGGCGGCTGAAGCCTGGATGGACGGAGAGTGGGAAACGCAACAGCTCACGCCGTTATTGCAAATATTTGCGCTTAACACCACCCTGCTGGGACGGCTGGAAAGCGGATTTCGCCTGCTTGGACGACCCGTCGAGCGTTTGCGTCACTGGACACGTCGCAACCATCGGCAACAGGCGAGAGAAAACATCGCCGCGCATTACGACCTCGGCAATGCGTTTTACGCGCACTTTCTTGATGAGGATTTACTCTATTCCAGTGCCTTGTTCACCTGCCCCGAGCAGTCGTTAGCGCAGGCTCAGCAGGCCAAAATGGCGCGGCTTTGCGAACAGCTGGCGCTCACCGCGAATGATCATCTGCTGGAAATCGGTACCGGCTGGGGAGCGATGGCGGAATACGCCGCGCGTCATTACGGCTGCCGGGTGACCACCACGACCCTGTCGCAGGAACAGTTCGCCTGGGCGAACGCGCGCATTGCCCGCGCAGGTTTACAGGACAGAGTCAATGTACTGCTGTGCGACTACCGCGACCTGACCGGGGAATTCGACAAACTGGTGTCGGTTGAAATGATCGAGGCGGTGGGTCAGCGTTATCTGCCGACGTTTTTCCGCACCTGTCAGGCGCGCCTGCGCCCTGGAGGGAAAATGGCGATTCAGGCCATTACCATTCAGGATCAGCGCTATCGCGATTACAGCAAAGGCGTGGATTTTATTCAGCGTTATATCTTTCCGGGAGGCTTTTTACCCAGTATCACCGCGATGAGCGGTCTGATGACAAAGCACACCGACTTTGTGGTTCGCAATCTGTTCGATATGGGGCCTGACTACGCCCGGACGCTTGCGCACTGGCGACAACGATTTGTTCACGCCTGGCATGATATTGAAAAGCTGGGCTTTGATGAGCGTTTTCGTCGCATGTGGCTGTATTACTTCGGCTACTGCGAAGCCGGTTTTAATGCGCGCACTATCAGTGTGGTGCAACTGACGGTGGAACGTCTATGAACCGCCATTTACAGGTCTTTATCCTGGCTGTCGGGTTCGATTTGTACTGGCTCATGGTGGTGTTATTACGTGAGCGCGGCCTGGTGTTATGGCTTGGGCTGGCTATTCTGGCCTGCTTCTTGCTGCCGCCTGCACAACGTCTGTACGCGTTAATGCTGGCAGCAGCGGGCAGTAGTCTGGATGCGCTGTGGGCGTTGACGGGGTTGATCGATTTTCACGGTGAAGCATTGTTACCGTTATGGATGGTCGCGCTCTGGCTCATGTTCGCCGCCCTGTGGACGCACCTTACCTGCTCGACCACTTTGCCGGGATGGCTGCTGGCAATCATGGCCACCGGTGGTGGCCCGGTCGCCTATGTGATAGGAGAGCGTTTGGGGTCTATTACTTTTCTGGAACCGGCATTTATCGTTGTCGGTTTAATGGCGGCGGGCTGGCTGGTGTTGATGCTGTTTTTTCATATTTTCATGGGGAAACGCCAATGAAACCTGCCTTACTGATACTGCTGGGCGTCATGGCGATTGCGCCGTTTGCAGGGGCTACAGACTGGTTAAGCTGGCATAAAGTCGGCGATGCAACGCTCACCTGGGGGCCATTCACGATCTATACCTCACAACTGCGCACGCCGGATGGGCGTTATCGCGGGCTGAAAGAGGAGCAGGCGCTGATTATCACCTATCAGCGCAAAATTGAACGGCAAGAACTGGTGGATGCCACCCGCGATCAGTGGCGAGCGCAGGGGATTCTGGCGCGGGAAGCGCAGAGCGAGTCCTGGCTTCGCATGTTGGGTGAGCTATGGCCAGACGTCGCGCCGGGTACGCAACTGGCTTTTGTATTGCAAGATAAGCAGGGGCAGTTCTGGTATCGCATGTCAGCGACACAAAGGCAATTTATCCCGCTTGGCCCACCGCAGTCGGCGGCGTTCAGCGAAAACTTTCTCGCTGTCTGGCTGGGTTCCCGCACGCAATATCCTGAGCTGCGTCAGCAGCTTACTGGAGGTGAAAAATGAAACGTTTATTGACCCTGAGCCTGCCCTTGCTGATGCAACTGGCTGGTTGTAGCGCTGAAATTGCCGACTATCGACAACAACAGCCGACGCTGGATATCTTTCAGTATTTTCAGGGAGAAACGCAAGCATGGGGGATGGTTCAGGACCGCAGCGGTAAACAGCTTCGTCGCTTCCACGTCGACATTAACGGCGATGTGGTGGGAGACACATTGACCCTCAACGAACGCTTTGTGTACGACGATGGCGAGAAACAGCAGCGTGTGTGGCATATCCGTAAAGTCAGCGCCGATCGTTACGAAGGCACCGCCGGCGACATTGAAGGTGTTGCGAAGGGACAGGCGGCGGGCAACGCGTTCAACTGGCATTACAGCATGAATGTGAAAGCCAGCGGCAGAACCTGGTTGCTAAATTTTGATGACTGGATGTACCTGCAGGATGCCAATCATCTGTTTAATAAAACTGAGATGAAGAAATTTGGCGTCACCGTCGGCACGGTGACACTCTTCTTCTCCCGTAAAACGCACTAGCGAGGAAGACGCAATGAAAATGCAACCCATCGTTGGGATCAGCGGCTGTTTAACGGGGTCTGCCGTCCGCTTTGACGGCGGGCATAAGCGGGCGCAGTTTGTGATGGACAGGCTGGCACAGTGGGTGACATTCCGGCCCATTTGCCCGGAGATGGCGATTGGCTTGCCTGTCCCAAGACCGGCGTTGCGCCTGGTACAAACGGCTGTCGGCGATATTCGCATGCGATTTAGCCACGCACCTCACGAAGACGTGACCGACAAAATGGCTGACTTTTGCCAGCGGTATCTGGCCGGGTTGGACACTCTGTCCGGGTTTATCGTCTGCGCCAAATCACCCAGTTGTGGTATGGAACGCGTGCGCTTATATGACGAGAAAGGCAATCGCGGGCGCAAAGACGGGGTGGGACTGTTTACCGCCACGCTTATGGAGAAATATCCGTGGCTACCGGTAGAAGAGGACGGGCGGCTGCACGATCCGGTCCTGCGCGAAAACTTCGTCGAAAGGGTTTTCGCGCTACATGAGCTAAATATGCTGCGCAAAAATGGCCTGACGCGTCGGGCTCTACTGGATTTTCATAGCCGTTATAAATTGCAATTGCTGGCTCACCATCAGGCCGGATACCGGGAAATTGGCCCATTCGTCGCATCACTGCATGAATGGGAGGATCTGGAAGCTTTCTTTGCGGTCTACCGGGATAAATTAATGACGCTTCTGAAGAAACCCGCCTCACGTAAAAACCACACTAACGTGCTGATGCACATTCAGGGATATTTCCGTAATCAGTTAACAATGCGTCAGCGCGGCGAGTTGCGCGAGGTGATCCTTAATTACCGCGCAGGACTACTGCCCATACTGGCTCCTATGACGCTGCTGAAACATTATCTGGCGGAATACCCGGACGGTTATCTGCTGACGCAGAATTACTTTGATCCCTACCCGCAAGATTTAGCATTGCGACTGACTGTTAATTGATCATATTTGATTAAAAGAAGCGGGCAGAATAACAATTTATGTAATGTTCAAAATCTTTAATTTCCGCTAATTGCTCATAGTGGATTGCAGCGACTGTAAAATCTGTACCATCGAGGTTTGCCAGTAATGGTAGCGTGTTGAATGTGCCGGCGTGAAAAACTTGGATTCTTGGTGAAAACTCTCCCCAAAACAAAAAACATAGCTCGGATAATCAATGAGTTGAAAAAGGTAGATATGGTACATTTTGCAAAATGTAAACATTATAATTTAATATTTATTATAGTGTTATGAGAGTTGTGGCGATGTAATGCTGCGTTACATTGGCAGGATTAACTGGGCACCTTGATTTTTCACATTTCCAACGGCACTCGTTACGGCATGCCATATAAATTTATCAGCCGGAACGGAACCGTCAGCCGCAATTTCCGCAGCTTCTTTTCCTCCAATGTCCTGCCTCATCCATTCGCGAGCGGCTTCTGGTGACAGTACCAGCGGCCGCCTGTCGTGAATATCTACCAGTCCTTTGTCAGCTGCAGCTGTAACTATCAGGAAACCTTCTGCTTCATCTCCTCGATCGAATGGCGTGCTGCCAATCGCCGCCATAAATATCGGCTGTCCGTCGGCCCGATGAATGAAGTAAGGCTGCTTCGTGTCACCTTCCTTTTTCCATTCGTACCAGCCATCAGCAAAGCAAATTGCACGACCGTGCTGCCAGAGCGGTTTAAACATTCTGCTGGTGGCCGCAGTTTCAGATCGAGCATTAATTAGCGGTGGCTTATCCCACCACCCAGGGGCATATCCCCAAATGACAGGGTCAAGGTGCAGTTGCTCATCACGTTCGCTCAGAAGCAGGACTTTGGTGCCAGGCGCTACGTTGAATCTTCCGATGGGTTCCGGGTCATATGGAATGTCTAGTTCGGCTTCTTCAGCGAGCAGGGCAAGATAGTCCTCTCGTGTCATTGACTGTGAAAAACGGCCACACATAGAAACCTCCAGCCATATGTCAGACTGAAAGTATAGGGCAGGAAGAAAAAGTGGTGCGCCCGGTAATGATTTAAAAGGAATTTGTAAGGTAAATCGAAATGATGGTTTTGTGAATTGATGAATTCTTAAAAATGGATGGGCGCTCGTTGAAAGCGATCCCGAATTTTTCCCGACGACGCCACGAAACCAATAGCAACTGATTGATCTTGAACGGGTGCAATAGTAAGTATCAGGAGGTGTTTTTTAGTGGGCTTTTTATGCTAACCTATTGAAGTTTATAGGTTATTGCGTTTTGAGTTGTAAACAGGAATCGTATTCGGTCTCTTTTTATGTACTTTAAAAACCAAAAGGTTAGAAAGCACGGTGCCAAAACACACGAAATTCTTCGTGCGGCATTTTATGCCTGCTACAACAATCTAAACATTTTTGTCCCCATATCCAAGTACTTTTCTGTCATTTTTCACTTTGGTCTTGGACTCGGTGCTATCTGCATCCCTTTATGCAAATGTTCTCGTAACGTGGCAGATGGATATGATTTAAATGTTGTACTATTGAAAATGACAGTATATTAATTTTTTCATAGCCATGGGGATATCGGATAAAGTTAATTGGTAATAATCTAAGGATTATGATTTATTATGAACGGGTTATAGCGATAAAATTATTAAAGATGGAATGGATATATGAATGACTCAGATGGTTATGTTTATATTTTAAAGAATGATGCCTATCAGGATAATCTTTTTAAGATAGGGTTTACAAAGAACATGCCTGAGCATCGGGCTAAGCAATTGTTTAATGGGGTGACCGGTGTTCCACTACCATTCGATGTGGTTATGGCATGTAAAGTAGGAAATTATCGGGAAGCAGAAAAGAATATTCATCTTCGCTTAAAACCTTATAGAGTAAACCATAGAAGAGAGTTTTTTGAACTACCAATAGAAATTTGCAGTAAGGTAGTTCTAGATGAATGTAATAAGATAAATGCACGACTTAATTTCAATTGTATTAATCCTATAATATTGGTGGAAAAGAAAGAGATCGCTATTGAAATTGAAAAGTATCATGAGTCTAACTTTTTGATATCTATGAAAGATATACTTATGCAAGAAAAATATAATTCTAAATTAAATAGCGAGCAAAAAGATAGAATCGAAATATTGATGCTTGTATTAGCTGAGGTGTTCCCTAACGATCTTGTGGGTTGGTATGATGGATTTATGAAAGACCATGATCCGGAAAGAGAAATACAAATTTGGGAATCGTTAGTTAAGGCTTTTTGTAAAGCCAGGCGTTATTATGAATTCAATGCATATAAACAAGAAGTTTTTAATAGCCTGCTTCTACGGACCATTAATGATAAATCGTTTGTCATGAAAGCTATGGCTTCATCGGAGGTTCCTCATGACTTACTTTCACGAATACTTGACTGTTACGATTTAAAGCCAACACCACTTGTCGTTATTACAGCGAATGGGATTAAAATGGATGCCCGATTACATATCCATAAATAATTATGTCTCGGATATAAATAGAAACGTCCCCGCCTTTCTGATGTATTTGCTAAAATTAAAGTTGCATGAGAACTGTGTACAGGAGGTCAAATGGGACTGCCTGACAATGCTTATCAAAGAGTGGAAGCGACGCGCTGGCGACATGTTTGGGTGGTCGGGGATATCCACGGTTGCTTCTCATTATTGATGGCGAAATTGCGCCAGTGTCATTTTGATCCATGGCAGGACCTGCTGGTTTCAGTGGGGGATGTTATCGACCGCGGACCAGACAGTCTGCGTTGCCTGAAACTACTGCGTAAACGCTGGATTATCGCGGTCAGAGGGAATCATGAACAGATGGGGCTGGACGCGCTGGCAACCGGGGAGCAATTCCTGTGGTTTATGAATGGCGGTTCGTGGTTTGCGCAGGCGGAGCAGCCAGCGGCGAAAGCCGCTCTTGAAACGTGTCGGCAATTACCCTGGATTCTGGAGCTGCGTTGCCAGAACGGCATACACGTTATTGCTCACGCAGATTACCCTGATGATAATTATCAGTGGCAAAAAGAGGTCGATTTACAGCGGGTACTATGGGATCGCACAAGGCTGATGAATAAAGGCAACGGCATTCGCGGCGCGGATCACTTTTGGTTTGGCCATACGCCTCTGCGTCAGCGGCTGGATCACGAGAATCTGCACTATATTGATACTGGTGCGGTGTTTGGTGGCGAGTTGACGCTGGTGCAACTGCAATAATCAAAAATCGCTGTATTCCTGGGCCGGACGCCAGAAGCTGTCGATGTAGTCATCCGCGGGTAAACATCCGCCGTTACGAATACGCTGATCGTCCATCGATATCAGGCACTGCTGCTCAGTTTTGTAGACATCAACAACGATATCTTCACAACCGCCACCCAGGTAGCACACAAAAAGAACCAGCGTGAACATTCCATCCTCAAATGGTAAAGCCATAGCTGTAGTGTAGAAGATGTTGATAGATGAGGGAAATTAACCAAGAAATAACCCGTCTGGCGACGGGTTCTTTTTGAATCAGGCAAGGCGCATGATCCAGGCATCTGACTTACGATCGTAGTGCTCGCGAAATAGAACTGAATGTTCTCCGTTAAGAAGGGCCGGGACGCTGGTGTCGGCATCCCAGGCATCAAGTTGCATGCATAAATCCGGATCGGATTTACATGGAATGGTTAACGTTCGGTCCCCTGGCGATTCGCCATGTAACTCGGCGTCGTCGATTTCAAAAGCGCCAATGCGCACACTGGTTTTCATCATCGTGCTCTCCGTTTATTTGCTGGTTGTGGTACGACCAGTTAGGCCGTCCATTTTTCAGCGTAGTCAACGTTAGCAAAAGCGCCAGTAAAAACGTGCGTTATCCTGTAAAGAGTTTGCCATCCCGGACAAGATCGCGCGGGTAGCTATTCTTTAATCGCGATCCAATACGTTTCGCCAGGCCAATCGGCTGATGCTGGAACGTAACCAGCACATCGTCGGTGGTCGGTGCGGTCTGCGGGTAGACATCCCGTCCGCGGTACCACTCTTCGGCTTCGGCAAGGGTCAGTTCGAACGCATGGCTGTGATTTGTGCTGGCGAGAGCAATGATGGCTTCATGTTGCCAGCGGTACCCTTTATTGTGCGTTTCAGCGAGTTTGATGCCGAGTCGGGAAAAGCGGACTTTGCCGATCAGGGTTTCAATCTCGGTTGGGAACAGCCAAATCTCTTTATCACGCTGCCACAGGCGCAGAGTGTCTTCCCACTGCAATCCACAGGCGTTAGCGGCCTGAGTGACAAGCGCGGATTCACGTCCTTTAAGCGGGCTGAACGGGAAGTTACCGACTTTGTATTTTGGCGTCGGTAGTGCAGGGATCGCGGCGGTTTTGCGCAGACGTGCGACGAAAAAACCTTCACAATCGTAGATCTGCGGGAACACATGCAGGAATCCTTCCGGGGTCAGGGCGCGTTCAGCCTGCGGGAATAAATCGCCCAGTGGTAAAAACTCGACGGCGTCCGGGTAGGTCTCAATCAACCACTGCATAATGTCTTCATTTTCGTCACGGTTCAGCGTGCAGGTCGAGTAAACCAACGTGCCGCCGGTACGCAAGGCATGAAAGGCGCTGTCGAGAAGTTCGCGCTGGGTTGCGGCAATTTCCAGATTACTTTCTGGCGACCAGTTTTTTAGCGCATCGGGATCTTTACGCACCACGCCTTCACCGGAACACGGCGCGTCCAGCAAAATGGCATCGAAGGCTTCTGGCAACGCTGCGCCAAATACCCGCCCGTCAAAATGGGTTAGCGCGACATTGGCTATCCCGCATCGGCTGATATTGGCATGCAGGACTTTGACGCGACTGGCGGAAAACTCATTCGCCAGAATCGCGCCCTGATTTTTCATTTTTGCGGCAATTTGCGTGGTTTTGGAGCCGGGGGCTGCCGCGACATCCATCACGCGATCCGGGGTGTTACCATCGGCAAACAGCGCGGCGACCGGCAGCATTGAGCTGGCTTCCTGAATATAAAACAGGCCGCTTAAATGTTCCGCGGTACTGCCGAGCGGTACTGACTTTTCATCATCGCGTTCGATCCAGAAACCTTCAGCGCACCAGGGTATCGGAGTGAGCGACCAGTTGTAAGGTGCTGTCAGAGTGAGGAAGTCGGCAACGGAGATTTTCAGCGTATTGACGCGGATGCTGCGACGAAGCGGACGCTGGCAGGCAGCGAGAAAATCATCAAATGAGAGCGTGGAAGGCATTGCTTCACGCATTTGGTTTAGAAAGGCGTCGGGAAAATAAGCCACTTGGTACCACCGGCAAAAAAACAGGTGCGCAGTGTAGCATAAGTGCTCCGGCGCGAGTATGTACGCCGGAGCAAGGGGAGAGATTAACGTGGCAGGGCGGTTCCCCATTCACGCCACTCTTTTGGTTCGCTTTCGAGCAGCAGGAAGTGTTTACCTGCCTGCGCTTTCGGGGCCAGCGGCGTACCCGGTGGCGTAGCGAAGGCGATTCCACCGCGAATGAACTGATTGAAGGTACCGGTCTTCACGACGCCGCCGGTCAAACCAAAGTCGAGATTGTATCCGGATGCCAGCCAGAACACGGAGTTGTTCCGCACCAGATGCTGATAACGCTGGCTAATGCGCATCGCCACCATCACGCGGTCAGAAAGCGAGCCCAGCGTCAGCCCGGTGACGGTCCCCACTTCAATGCCTCTGAACAGGACTGGCGTACCGATATTCAGCGAACCTGCTTCCGGCGCTTCTACCACAATACTCAGACCATCGAGGTAACGAGAGTCGGTAATGGTGGCTTCCTGCAGTTCAAAATCACGGCGCGGGTTACCGCGTCCTGGTTCAACGTTAATATACGGCTGTAAGATCGTATCCAGATGCTCGACGCCTGCCGCTGAGATTTGCGGTGTGATCACGGAGAAGCGGGTACCGCTACGGGCAAAAGTCTGCACGTATTCCGGATACAGAACCGCTTTTGCCTGAACTTCGTTACGGGCGGTGATGAGCTCAAGCGTCTGGATCTGGCCGATATCGATCCCCAGGTAGCGAATTGGCATGCCCGCCGCGAGTTTACCGGCATCGAACGCGTGTAGGGTTATCTGGCCGCCCACCGCACGTGCAGCGGTTTCGGAAGCATACAGAATACGCTTGTCGCCTTTGCGTTGGCTGGCGCTGGCGCCGCTGAGGTTATCGAAGCTAATCGCCCCTTTGAGCGCTCGTGACAGAGGAGATGCCTGTACGGTCAATCCGCTACCGTTAAGCTGAACCTTTGCCCCGCCTTCGGCCCAGAATACGCTGTTGCTGGTCAGCAGGTTGCGATATTCCGGTTTGATATGTAGATCGATATCAAACGCATCGGCGCGTGGGCGAACGCTAATCACTTCACCGACCTCGAATTTGCGGTATAACACCACCGAACCGGCCTGCACATCAGGCAGCGTTTCGGCGCTCAGGCTGAGCGTGGTAGTTGGCAGATCGCTCAGGCTGTTTTCAATCGCTTTTTCCAGGTTGGCATACAGCGGGTAGCTTTTTTTCATTTCACCCTTGGTACCGGGCAAAATACGAATGCCGCCGCTGAGCCATTCGCTGGCGCTGGCGCCAAGAAATTCCACGCCATCAAGCCCGACCTTGACGTCAACGCGGCTGTTGACCACAAACTTACTGTCACCTTGCACCAGAGCGCGATGCTGTGGTTCGATGGCAACGGTAAATGAAACACCTTTGCCAGAGAGCGTGCGATCAATCACCTGACCGACCTGTACGCCGTGGAGAATCAGCGGCTGACCGGCATCAATACCGTAACTCTCCGGCGCGGTCAGCGTAAGCGTCATGACGCCCGGATCGTGTAACAACGACTTCTCTGCAGGAATAACCGCAAACTGGTTACGCGGCTCGCCCTCGCCAGGTACCAGCTCGAAAGTTTTGCCCGTCAGTAGCGAACTGATATTGGCATCGTTTAACGATAATTTAGGGCTGTGTAATTCAATCCGCGTATTGTCGCGCAGCAGCGTTACTACGCTGGGATCGACCGTCATTTCGCCGGTCACTTTACCGCCTGGATTTAAATCCAGTTTGGTCAGTTGCCCGACTTCTAATCCTTGATACATCAGCGACGTTGAGCCGGCCTTGAGTCCATCGCCGCTGGGTAAATCAAGCTTGACGATCACTCCCCGCTGGCTGTGCGCGAGATCCTGATACAAACCAAACGTGTCATCGGCCACCGCGGGTTTAGAGTCTTCGGGCGAATCAAAAGCAATGGCGCCATTGACCAGCGCCGCCAGACTCTCCAGCTTGATCTTCGCTCCGCTGAGGCTGACATCCGCATTCACACCGGACACGTTCCAGAAACGGCTGCCTTTTTTCACCAGGTTGGTAAAGCGACGTTCGATCAGCACGTCGATGGTTACGCCCTGATGATTTGGGTTGATGGTGTAGTCATATACCCGGCCCACCGGAATCTTGCGGAAATAAACCAGCGAACCGCTATTGAGCGACCCGAGGTCAGGGGCGCGCAGGTGCAGCATCAAATCGCCATTATCCAGACGATATTTTGGCTGCGTATCGAGGGCGACGAAATGATCTTCCGGCTCGCCGGTTCCGGGCATCATGCCGATATAGTTGCCGCCAACCAACGCATCCAGGCCAGAAACCCCCGCCAGCGACGCTTTCGGCGTGACCAACCAGAACTGGGTATCTTTGCGCAGAGCATCTTTCATGGTCGATTTGATGCTGACGCGCACTTCAATTTTGCGTAGATCTTCGCTGAGGTTGATATCCTGCACTGTGCCCACTTCAACGCCCTGATAACGAACGGGAGTACGGCCCGGCACAATGCCGTCAGCAGACATAAAGTCAATGGTTACGGTATTGCCGCGATCTTCATAGCTTCCCCAGATAAGCCATCCTGCAATCATCAGCGCGATGAAAGGCAGCAGCCAGAACGGAGAGATACGGCGTTTAGTTTTAATCTGCGCTTCAGTCTGCGAAGCGGGCGTTTCCTGACTCATGTGCATCCCAAAGTAAGCGGCTGTCCAGCCATTCCACAGCAAGAATAGTCAATATTACCGCTGCGCCGAAATAAAACGCAGCTGGCCCCATAGTAAAAGCAAGTATCTGATCGCGATTAATCAGCGACATGGTTAAAGCGATAACAAAGAGATCCAGCATCGACCAGCGACCAATCCAGGTCACCATACGTAGCAGTTTGATGCGGGTACGCAATCCTTGCTCACATCTAAAATGGATGCTGATGAGCAACGTAAACATCACAATCACTTTGGTGAATGGCACCAGAATACTGGCGATAAAAACAATCGCCGCCACGCCAACGTTGCTGTTCGCCAGGGACATTATGCCTGACAGGATCGTGTCTTCCTGGCGGCCGCCATTGACATAAATTACCGAGATGGGCAGCAGATTAGCAGGCAAAAGCAGGACGATCGAGGCCAGCAGAGCAGCCCAACACTTTTGGATACTTTGATTCCTGCGCCAGCGCAACGGGATATGACAGCGAGGGCAGCGACCTCGGGCGTCCGGATAACCTGTAAAGTGGCAACCGAGGCAGACGCGAAGTTTTTCATCGGGCCGACGGGCTGGTCTTTGCGGATAGAAACGGTCCCAAAGCTGCTCAACGTTAAGGTGCGACAGCGTCAAAACACTGAGGATCACCAGCGCAATAAAAGCAAACAGACCTACACCGGGTTGCAAAAAAGCATAGTCCTGAACTTTGATTGATGCGACGCCAATGCCCACCAGATAGATATCAAGCATCACCCACTCTTTGAGCCTTTCCAGCATCAGCAGCACTGGGCGCAGGTTCATCCCAAGAATATTGCCAAACCACAGATAAGCGATTGAGGTCACGAGAATGATGGGCGCACCGGCAACGCAAAAGAGTACGAAGGATGCGGTGAGTGGGTCGCCTTGTCGGGTCATTTGCCAGATGCCTTGCAGCACATTGGCGTCAATGCGCACACCTAATAAATAGATGTGCAGGAGCGGTTCTCCCCAGGCAAAGGGCATCAGCAGCAGCATGGTGAAAGCCATAGCCGCCAGTCGTGTTAATGACCAGTCGCGTCCGTCACGAATTTTTGCCTGACAGCGTGGGCAAAATGCACTTTGGTGCGAACGCATTTTAGGCAAGCTAAAGATCAGGTCACATTCAGGGCAACGATGGTAATGCGCACGAGGGAGTGCATCACCAATGGACCTGATGGCTATTTTTTTAGTCGGCGTGATGCGTGGTGTCGTTAAGGCCATGTATCGCGAATCAAATTGTTGAAGTAATGTTATCTTAACTCATGACGGGAATGATCTTGAGCATTAACGCATTTAATGTTTATTTTAGTAGGCTGCAGCTTTAAGTAAGACAACTAAGTGATTACATAATGAACAAAACAGAGCTATACACGGATCTGAACCGTGACTTTCAGGCATTAATGGCAGGTGAAACCAGTTTTCTGGCAACGCTGGCAAATACCAGCGCGTTGTTGTACGAACGTCTTGCAGAAGTAAACTGGGCCGGTTTTTATCTGCTCGAAAACGATACGCTGGTGCTGGGACCTTTCCAGGGAAAAATCGCCTGCGTGCGGATCCCGGTAGGGCGCGGGGTGTGTGGGACCGCAGTAGCGCAGAACCAGGTTCAGCGCATTGAGGACGTTCATGCTTTTGACGGACACATCGCATGTGATGCCGCCAGCAACGCTGAAATCGTCCTGCCAATCACCGTCGAAAATCAGATAATCGGCGTGCTGGATATCGATAGCACCGCGTTTGGCCGCTTTACTGACGAGGATGAACAGGGGCTGCGAACGCTGGTGGCACAGCTTGAAACCGTGCTTGCAACGACGGATTACAAAAAATTCTTTGCGCGCGTCGCAGGATAATCAACGGATAACGTAGCAATTACTGATGACGTCATTATAATGTCGCCTGTTCATGCCTGCGCTTGTTGGCTACGTCCGTTGTAATCAGGAAATTTCATGGAAAATCAACCTAAGTTGAATAGCAGTAAAGAAGTCATCGCGTTTCTGGCCGAACGCTTCCCGCAGTGTTTTAGTGCGGAAGGCGAAGCGCGCCCACTGAAAATTGGCATTTTTCAGGATCTGGTAGAGCGTGTTGAGGGCGAAATGAACCTCAGCAAGACGCAGCTCCGCTCTGCCTTACGTCTCTATACTTCAAGCTGGCGCTATCTGTATGGCGTTAAATTGGGCGCAACGCGTGTTGATCTCGACGGCAACCCTTGTGGTGAGCTGGATGAGCAGCACGTTGAACATGCTCGCAAACAGCTGGAAGAAGCTAAAGCCCGCGTTCAGGCGCAACGTGCAGAGCAACAGGCGAAAAAACGCGAAGCAGCCGCTGCTGCCGGTGAAAAAGAAGACGCACCGCGTCGCGAGCGTAAGCCGCGTCCTGCACCGCGTCGTAAAGAAGGCGCTGAGCGTAAACCTCGCGCTGAGAAACCAGCAGCAAAAGCACCGCGTGCTCCTCGTGAAGAACAGCATACCCCGGTATCTGATATTTCAGTACTGACGGTAGGGCAGTCTCTGAAGGTGAAAGCAGGTAATAATGCGATGGATGCCACCGTATTAGAAATCACCAAAGATGGCGTCCGTGTACAGCTGAATTCGGGTATGTCTTTGATTGTACGCGCAGAACACCTGGTGTTCTGAAACGGAGGCCAGGCCTGGCATGAACACTTTTTTTAGGCTTACTGCGTTAGCTGGTCTGCTTGCATTAGCAGGCCAGGCACTTGCTGTGGAAGATATCACGCGTGCCGATCAAATCCCCGTTTTAAAGGAAGAAACCCAGCATGCGACGGTAAGTGAACGTGTGACATCGCGTTTTACGCGTTCGCACTATCGCCAGTTCGATTTGGATCAGGCGTTTTCGGCAAAAATTTTTGACCGCTATTTGAATCTGCTCGACTACAGCCACAACGTGCTGTTGGCGAGCGATATCGAACAGTATGCAAAAAAGAAAACGGTCCTTGGCGATGAACTGCGTACCGGCAAGCTGGATGTCTTTTACGATCTCTATAATCTGGCGCAAAAACGCCGATTTGAACGTTATCAGTACGCGTTAAGCGTACTGGCACGTCCAATGGATTTCACCGGTACCGACACCTTTAACCTCGACCGGAGCAAAGCGCCATGGCCGAAGAGCGAAGCAGAGCTTAACGCGCTGTGGGACGGCAAGGTTAAATTTGACGAACTCAGCCTGAAGCTGACCGGCAAAACCGATGCGGAAATTCGTGAAACGCTGACGCGTCGCTACAAGTTTGCGATTCGCCGTCTGGCGCAGACCAACAGCGAAGATGTGTTCTCTCTGGCGATGACGGCTTTCGCCCGTGAGATCGACCCGCATACTAACTATCTCTCTCCACGCAATACCGAACAGTTCAATACTGAAATGAGCCTGTCTCTGGAAGGTATTGGCGCGGTTTTGCAAATGGATGATGACTACACCGTCATTAACTCCATGGTGGCGGGCGGCCCGGCAGCCAAGAGCAAAGCAATAAGCGTTGGCGACCGTATTGTCGGCGTGGGTCAGACCGGTAAGGGAATGGTCGACGTGATTGGCTGGCGTCTGGATGACGTTGTTGCGCTGATCAAAGGACCCAAAGGCAGCAAAGTTCGCCTTGAAATCCTGCCTGCCGGTAAAGGAACCAAGACGCGTACCGTCACGTTAACGCGTGAACGTATTCGTCTCGAAGACCGCGCCGTGAAAATGTCCGTGAAAACCGTTGGCAAAGAAAAAGTCGGCGTACTGGATATCCCTGGCTTCTATGTTGGTCTGACGGATGATGTCAAAGTTCAGTTGCAGAAGCTGGAAAAACAGAACGTCAGCAGCGTCATTATCGATCTGCGCACTAACGGTGGCGGCGCGCTGACCGAAGCCGTTTCGCTCTCTGGTCTGTTCATTCCTTCCGGCCCGGTGGTTCAGGTTCGTGACAATAACGGTAAAGTGCGTGAAGACAGCGATACCGACGGCGTTGTGTACTACAAAGGCCCGCTGGTAGTGTTAGTCGATCGCTTCAGTGCTTCGGCATCAGAGATTTTTGCTGCGGCAATGCAGGATTATGGTCGTGCGCTGATCGTTGGTGAACCGACTTTCGGGAAAGGCACTGTACAGCAGTATCGCTCTCTGAACCGTATTTATGATCAGATGCTGCGTCCGGAATGGCCGGCGCTGGGTTCTGTTCAGTATACGATCCAGAAATTCTACCGTGTAAACGGTGGCAGTACACAGCGTAAGGGCGTTACGCCGGACATCATCATGCCGACAGGTAATGAAGAAACGGAAACCGGTGAGAAGTTTGAAGATAACGCGCTGCCGTGGGATAGCATTGATGCTGCGACCTACACCAAATCAGAGAATCTGACGCCGTTCGGACCTGAATTGTTAAAAGAGCACAATGCACGTATTGCCAACGATCCTGAGTTCCAGTACATCATGAAGGATATTGCGCGTTTCAATGCGATGAAGGATAAACGCAACATCGCTTCTCTCAATTACGCTCAGCGTGAGAAAGAGAATAACGAAGATGACGCAATGCGTCTGGCGCGTATCAACGATCGGTTTAAGCGAGAAGGTAAGCCGCCGCTGAAAAAACTGGACGATTTACCGAAGGATTACCAGGAACCAGATCCCTACCTGGATGAAACGGTAAAAATTGCTCTTGACCTGGCGCATCTTGAAAAAGAAAAGCCAGCGGAACAGCCCGCAACCAGTAAATAACCTCCAACAGGCACAAGAAATTGTGCCTGTTTTTTTAACAAACGCATGAAGACGTCAGTGTGATACGATAAAATGTAAAGTTGTGTCTTTCTGGTGACTTAGCACCTATGGATGCTTGAAAATAGCCATAAGACCCATACGATATGGGTAATCGCATAGTGCGTTTTGTTAAATTGAGGTTAAAAGAAAATTATGATGCGAATCGCGCTCTTCCTGCTGACGAACCTGGCTGTGATGGTCGTTTTCGGGCTGGTATTGAGCCTGACAGGGATTCAGTCAAGCAGCGTTCAAGGCTTGTTGATCATGGCACTGCTGTTTGGTTTTGGTGGTTCCTTCATTTCGCTGCTGATGTCCAAATGGATGGCGTTAAAATCCGTTGGTGGGGAAGTGATCGAACAGCCTCGCAATGAAAGAGAACGCTGGCTGATGAATACGGTAGCGAATCAGGCTCGCCAGGCTGGGATCGCTATGCCGCAGGTTGCAATCTACCATGCGCCAGATATTAACGCGTTTGCTACCGGTGCGCGCCGGGATGCTTCGCTGGTGGCTGTGAGTACAGGCCTGTTGCAAAACATGAGCCCGGACGAAGCTGAAGCCGTTATCGCGCATGAAATCAGCCACATTGCTAATGGCGATATGGTTACCATGACGCTCATTCAGGGTGTGGTGAACACCTTCGTTATCTTTATCTCACGTATTCTGGCGCAAATTGCCGCTGGCTTTATGGGCGGAAACCGCGATGAGGGTGAGGGCAGTAACGGCAATCCATTGATCTACTTTGCAGTGGCGACGGTGCTGGAACTGGTGTTTGGTATTCTGGCGAGCATTATTACCATGTGGTTCTCACGTCATCGTGAATTCCATGCGGATGCCGGTTCAGCAAAACTGGTGGGGCGTGAGAAAATGATCGCCGCGCTGCAGCGTCTGAAAACCAGCTATGAGCCGCAGGAAGCGACCAGCATGATGGCGTTCTGCATCAACGGTAAATCCAAGTCGTTGAGTGAGCTGTTTATGACTCACCCGCCGTTGGATAAACGTATTGAAGCGCTGCGCAGCGGAGAGTATTTGAAGTAAGTTAATGACTGTCACGGGGCACTCGTTGCTCCGTGACTCATAAAACATAATGGCTATTTAAAGCTATCGATTAAAGCCTCGCCCAGACTATTCTGTCCCAGTTCAGCTTTACCTCTCATTCCGTCATTTTTCTCTGCCGGGGACGAAAATATTCCTTGTCGCTTTATCTCTGGTAAAAACATTGGAGCCCCGCTGGCTGGCAAAAAGAACAGTGCCGGGCATTTGGTGAAACCCAGTGGTCGACGGGCTATCATTGACAGCCCGTCTGGTAGGAAAAAACTAAATCAGAACTGGTAGTTTAACGATACCCAATAGTTACGGCCCGGGTTTACATATCCCGTAGTGGATTGCGCAGTCTGATAGTAATCTCCTGCGTAGGTGCTATTACGGCCTACCTGATAAAGTTTAACCTCGCTAAAGTCTTTATCCAGCACGTTATTGACCGCCGTATTCAGCGTCAGATCTTTGGTCAGCTTATAAGACATTCCCATGTCGAGAACGGTCCAGGCTTTTAAATCAGCGCCTTTATCGTCATAGACGGCCTTTTGTACTGCGCTGAGGTTGTTGTAATTTTCGGTAAAGCGTGGAGCTTTACCGCGATAACGTGCGCTCAGCCAGGCATTCATATCTTCCGTTGCCTGCCAGTTCAGGTGAGCATTAGCCATATGTTTTGGCGTGTAGCTTAACGGCGCGCCTTTATTGTCACCATCTTTTTGCTTGCTCTGGGTGTAGGTGTAGTTGAGGGATAAAGTCAGTACATCCGACCACAGAGGGAAGGTGCTGGCAAATTCAACGCCATCGGTCCTTGCCTTTCCGCTGTTGGTATAGCTGTTGGTATTATCATCGATAGAATACGAGACAATTTTATTTTTGTATTCGGTATAGAAGCCGGTAATGTTGGCGTTCAGCCCGGTGTCGTTCTCGTAATACAGCCCGGTTTCGTAGCTGATACTCTCCTCAGGTTTTAGGTCCGGATTACCGACCGTATTCACGGTTCCTTGCGCGGTTACGCCGCTGATCCCGTTATGTAACTGGCTCAGTGATGGCGCTTTATAACCTGTCGTCACGCCGCCTTTGAGCGTCCATTCGTCGGATACGTCCCAAACCATATACGCGCGTGGGCTGAGATGACCGCCAAAGACATCGTTATGCTCGTAGCGTGTCCCTGCGGTTAAGGCCAACGAGTCGAGAATATGCCATTCATCTTCTACATAGGCTGCCCACGTTTTTTGATGGAACGTTTCGCCGGTATTGGCCAGCACCACACCGTCTTTCATCCGCGCATCCCAATATTCCCCGCCGAGGGTTAAGAGGTGCGAATCACCTAATGGCGTCAGCAGTACTGAGTCCAGAATGACGTTGGTGTTCTTCAGTTCACGTGCGTCACCGGCCCGGCCTGCGTTCTCTGGCGTGAGTGCGGAGGAGACCAGTTGTCGTCCTTTGTTCTCAGTTTCATTCCAGCCGAGGGAGGATTTCCAGGTGCCGAACGTTAAGGCGGTATCGTGGCCGAGGGTGACTTTGTTACGCTCATAGCGCAGCGTTTTATCGTAACCCCCCGTCAGGTTACCCAACTGACCGTCATCGTTATCATAGCGCTGTCTGGCGGAGTCGAGATCTAACCATAGCGTATTGCTTTCATTCGTTTTCCAGTCGAGTCGCGTGCCGATGTTATAGTTTTCTGACTCGGTAGGATAAGGTACGCGGGTGGAGGAGGTATCGCTCAGGGAGGTAACGCTGGAACCCTGACGTTGGGTGGTGCTACCCCGAACCTGCATATCCAGTACGCCAGCGATTAACGGGCCGCTTGACCAGAAGTTGGCGACCGTGCTGTTACCCCATTTATTACTCTCTTGCAGGTTAACGCCGGTATTGATGGAGGTGCTCCATTTATCGGTGCTTTTTTTGGTGATGATATTCACCACGCCACCGATTGCGTCGGAGCCATAAAGCGTCGACATCGGGCCGCGGATCACCTCAATATGATCGATTGCCGCCAGTGGAGGCATAAAGCTGGTATTCATAGCTGAGAAGCCGTTTGGCGTCACATCGCTGCTGCCGTTTTGACGAATACCATCAATCAGGATCAGGGTATAACTGGCGGGCATGCCACGAATGCTGA
This sequence comes from Citrobacter sp. Cb031, assembly GCF_030336725.1. Lineage (NCBI taxonomy): Bacteria > Pseudomonadati > Pseudomonadota > Gammaproteobacteria > Enterobacterales > Enterobacteriaceae > Citrobacter > Citrobacter sp. Cb031. The sequence goes on along the minus strand of NZ_JAOWDA010000034.1, from coordinate 870,980 downwards.
TCTCCAGACCACCGGTTTTACCGGTGCTGCTTTCGACATCCACCCCTTCAACAGAACGCAAGGCTTCGCCTAAATCATTATATTTATTGGTTTGTAACTCTTGCTGTGAAATAACGGAGACGCTGGCGGCAGCGTTGGTGATTTTCTTTTCGTAACCGGAAGCGGTTACCACCATAACATCTTCAGCGAAGGCCAGGGGACTGGAAAATCCTAAACAGGACAGAACAACAGAAGCAACAGGTTTTAAGCGCATAGTCAAACTTCCTTTGTTAAAAATTCAAAGGAAGTAAGATAATTGATGGGAATGATAATAAAAATAATTATCATTATATGTTTACATAACTTATCACTTCTGGTGTTTTTCTTGAATAAATATACATAAATTGTCATTAGTTTTAGCTAAGTAAATAGCGGAAATGACCAATAATTAGTATTTGTAATCATTAGGTTGTAATTAATTTGCCATTAATTGACTGGCTAACATTTAATCTATTTTCTGTGATTCAGAGGGTACTCAATTAGGAGTATCAGAAAAAAGTATGATAATTTTAGAAAATCGTCATACTTTTCTGCGCCGCATCATTTTTTTCGTCATTTCAGTCCGCCATAATCCCTTCCCCAGGAGACCGTTTAACGGCAATGAATCGTTGAGCGGCATAAAAATAACGCAAATCTGGATAACATAATGATTAAAGGCAAGCTGGCACTGCTTACGTGCGCATTGACTCTCGCATTAACCTCACCACTTCTCGCCGCGCAAAATGTGAGCGAGGGGCAGACGTTGAAGCTGGCAATTGGACCTGAGCCAACGGAAGGGTTTGACCCGATGCTGGGCTGGAGTCATGGCAGCTATTTGCTTTTGCATGCACCATTATTAAAACAAAACGCAGATATGAGCTGGGGTAACCTGCTGACGGAAAAAGTTGAAACCAGCGCTGACGGCAAAACCTGGACGTTGACGTTAAAACCCGACCTTAAATTCTCCGATGGTTCCCCGCTAACCGCTGAAGATGTGGTGTTCACCTATAATAAAGCCGCAAAGAGCGGCGGCAAAATCGACATGGGTAACTTTACTCATGCCAGCCTGAAAGATAACCGCACGGTAGAAATCACGCTGCGCAGCCCGCAGAGCACCTTTGTGAACGTGCTGGGCTCTTTGGGTATTGTTCCCGAAAAACGGTATGACGAAAAAACATTCGCCAAAAATCCGATTGGCGCGGGCCCTTATCGGTTGGTGAGTTTTCAGCCGGGGCAGCAGCTGATCGTGGAGGCGAACCCCTGGTATGCCGGTAAGAAAAATGATTTCAGTAAGCTGGTGTTTGTCTTCCTTGATGAAGATAACGCTTATGCCGCAGCGCGCAGTGGTCAACTGGGACTCGTGCGTATTGCGCCTTCGATGGCGGTCGCCCCTCAACAGCAGAATTTGAAGCTTTGGGTACGCGACAGCGTGGAAAACCGTGGCATTGTGTTCCCGATGGTCCCTGCGGGTAAAAAAGACGCCAATGGTTATCCGGTCGGCAACGATATCACGGCTGATATCGCCATCAGACGCGCCATCAACTACGCCATCGATCGTAAACAACTTTCCGATCAGGTCATGGAAGGTCATGCGATTCCGGCGTATAGCGCGGTTCAGGGCCTGCCATGGCAGGGACAGTCAGTTGCGTTCAAAGATGGCGACAGCGAAAAAGCACGGATGATTCTGGAAGAAGCCGGCTGGAAGGTGGGGAAAGACGGCGTACGCGTGAAAGACGGTAAAGAGGCTCGCCTGACTCTATGGTACGCCAGCGGAGACAGTACGCGCCGGGATTTAGCCGAGGCCGTACGTGCGATGCTGGAGCCCGTGGGTATTCAGGTCTCGCTGCAATCCGGAAGCTGGGAAACCGTTGAGCGGCATATGCATGCGAATCCGACGCTGTTTGGCTGGGGAAGCCTGGATCCGATGGAGCTTTTCCATCACTACAGCAATCAGGCCGCGGGCGTGGAATACTACAATCCAGGCTATTACAGCAATCCCGTCGTTGAACAACATCTTAAACAGGCCATTGATGCTCCGGACTGGCAAAAAGCGTTGCCTTTCTGGCAACAGGTGGAGTGGGATGGCAAGCAAGGGGCTGGGGTGCAGGGCGATGCCGCCTGGGCATGGCTGCTGAACATTCAGCACACTTATCTGGCAAATCCGTGTATTGACTTAGGCAAAGGCGCGCCGGAGATCCACGGTAGCTGGTCCCTGCTCAATAATCTGGATGAATGGACCTGGACCTGCCGTTGATGAAGTCTGTTGTAGGCCATTTTCTACGGCTGATAGTGTTATTAGTGCTGGTTGCGGCTGGCACTTTTATGCTGCTCAGCTTTTCTCCTGTCGATCCGATTCGCGCCTATATTGGCAACGATCTCCTGCACGTGCCGCCGGAACAATATGCGCGTATCGCTGCTCGCTGGGGATTAGACCAGCCGTTATGGGAGCGTTTTGGTCACTGGTTTATACGTGTATTGCAGGGCGATCTCGGCTACTCAATGTTGTTTAATGCACCGGTTGCCAGCGTAATCAAGGAGCGCTTTGCAACTTCGTTTGCCTTGCTTGGCGGCGCGTGGCTGCTCTCCGGCATACTGGGAACGGCAATGGGGTTTGTCGCGGGTCGTTATCTGAATCGCTGGCCGGATAAAGCAATCTGTCGACTCAGCTATCTGCTTTCGTCGTTGCCGACCTTCTGGATTGGCATGCTGCTGCTGGCGTTATTTGCCGTGCGCTGGCCGGTATTTCCGGTCTGCTGCGCGTGGGAGCCGGGCAACAGTGGTGATATGGCCACGCTGGCTGAGCGTCTGCGCCATTTAGTGCTGCCCGTTTGCGCGCTAAGTTTATTGGGACTTGGCCAAATTACACTTCATACGCGGGAAAGTATCGCCAGCGTGATGAAAAGCGATTTTGTCCGTTTTGCGCGTTCTCAGGGAGATAAAGGCTGGTCGCTGCTGCGTCATCAGGTTCTGCGCCACGCTATCACGCCCGCGCTGTGCCTGCAGTTCGCCTCGTTGGGAGAACTGCTGGGCGGCGCATTGCTGGCGGAAAAAGTTTTTGCTTATCCGGGATTGGGACAGGCCACTATTGATGCCGGATTGCGCGGCGATCTGCCGTTACTGATGGGGATTGTGTTGTTCAGTACCGTACTGGTGTTCATTGGCAACTCGTTGTCTACCTGGCTTGTCCATGTGTTGAACCGTGCTCTGGAGCGACCTGATGCTCTATAATCCGACGCCGACGCTGATTCGTCTTCTGCTCTCTTTTAGCTGCCTGCTAGGCATTGCGGTGTATGGCGCCGCGACGCTGGATAACCCATTGAGCGTTAATCTGCTTGCCCGTCATTTACCGCCTGATGCGCTGTATTGGTTTGGCACCGATAACCTCGGTCGCGATCTGTGGATTCGTTGCTTTCAGGGCGCGTTAACCAGTCTGCAAATTGGTATTGGCGCGGCGTTGTGCAGCGGTTTCATCGCATTACTGATGGCAGCGGTTTCACGTATACATCCGCGTCTGGATGTACTAATGCGTCTGATTACCGATGCCATGCTGTCAATGCCGCATTTGCTGTTGCTCATATTGATCTGTTTCACGCTGGGTGGCGGAAAAAATGGGGTGATTATGGCGGTTGCGTTGACCCACTGGCCGCGTCTGGCGCTAATCCTGCGTGCCGAAGCGCAGCGCGTGGCCCACAGTGACTATCTAACATTGACCTGGCGTCTGGGACACGGACATTTTTACTGCTGGCGGCATCACTATCTCCCGGCATTGTTACCCCAGTGGTTAACGGGAACCTTGCTGATGTTTCCCCACGCGGTGTTGCACAGCGCGGCGTTGAGCTTCCTCGGTTTTGGGCTGGCGCCGCATGAACCATCGCTGGGCCTGTTGCTGGCTGATGCGCTGAGGTTTATCAGTCATGGCGACTGGTGGTTAGTGCTGTTTCCCGGGCTGATGCTATTCAGTCTGGTTATGTTATTCGATCAGCTCGCAAGGGCAGTGCATCGTTTATGGTTACGAGGTGACGCATGTTGAGTTTAAGACAGGTCTCGCTGGACGTGGCGCGTTATCGCTGGTACGGCGCGAGAAACTGGTCTTCGCTGTTGCAGGATATCTCTTTCGACGTAGCGCCTGGTCAGATGGTGGCGTTAGTTGGGGGAAGTGGGGAAGGTAAAAGCCTGTTGCTGCAATGTCTGCTTGATCTCTTACCGGACAATTTGCGCTTCAACGGCTCCATCACCCTGGAGGGGAAAACGCTGGACAGTGATGATATTCGCAAATGTCGTGGCAATACTTTCAGCTATGTCCCGCAAGGTGTTCAGGCACTTAACCCGCTGCTCTCGATTGAAAAGCATCTGCGCAGGGCAAGTCAGCTCTCCGGCCAGGCCTGGAATGCCGGAAAAATTGAACGATTGCTCCAGCGTAGCCAACTGGAAAGTCGCGTATTAGATGCCTTCCCACGCCAGCTTTCAGGGGGGATGGCGAAACGTGTTCTGGCCTGTCACGCGTCGCTGAGCCAGGCTCGCTATATTCTGGCTGATGAAATTACCGCCTGGCTTGATGCACCGCTGGCTAATCAACTGCTTGAACAGCTACGTGAGCAATGTGAGCAAGGGGCTGGCGTTTTATGGGTAACGCACGACCTCACGCTGGCCGCTCGCCACGCGGACCGCATTGTCGCGCTGTACCAGGGAAGGGTGTCGGATAACGTCAGCCGGGAACAGCTGTTACGCGGAGAGATCAGCGAGCATCTGCAACGCCAATGGCGGGCCCTGCCTGAAAGAAATCAACTTTTTGGAGAGCGCGATGCTGTGCTGTCGTGAGGTGACGATTTGTCAGGGAGGAAAGGTGCTATGGCAAAATCTGACCTTCTCTCTGCGCCCCGGAGAACGCATTGGGGTTTGCGCACCCAGCGGAACCGGCAAAACAACGTTGGGGCGCGTACTGGCGGGCTGGCAAAAACCGACCTCGGGTGACATTCTGGTTGATGACCAACCGCTGCCAATGCACCAGTATTGCCCGGTGCAACTGGTGCCGCAGCATCCGGAATTAACCTTTAATCCGCGGCGCAGCACCGGCGATGCGGTTTATGATGCCTGGCGACCTGATGCTGAACTGCTTATCCGTCTTCACATCAACCCTGAGTGGTTAACCCGCCGTCCCGGACAGCTTTCTGGCGGTGAACTGGCGCGAATTGCTTTACTTCGCGCGCTGGATCCGCGGACACGTTTTCTTATTGCCGATGAAATTACCGCCCAGCTCGATCCTTCCATTCAAAAAGATATCTGGGTATTGCTGCTTGAAGAGTGCCAGCGTCGGCCATTAGGTATGCTCATTATCAGCCATCAGCAGGCTCTGCTTGATCAGATCTGCTCCAGAAAACTCATTGAAGCGTGAGGCAATAACGTGCAGTAATGTCTATTGATTAAATTGTTACGTTATATTATAACAATTCACTCGCAAACGATTTGAGGGTGAAATTTTGGCTATTCGTTTTAACAAACTGACAATCGCTCTGGGGATGCTTTTAGTCAGTGGGCAGGTTTTGGCGCATGGTCATCATTCCCATGGTGCGCCGATGAGTGAAGTAGAACAAAAGGCGTCGGAAGGGGTATTTGATGATAACCAGGTGCAGAACCGGGCGCTGTCCGACTGGGATGGCATGTGGCAATCTGTCTATCCGTATCTGGTCAGTGGCGAACTTGATCCGGTTTTCAAAAAGAAAGCGGAGAAAGATAAAAGCAAAACGGCAGAACAAATTAAAGCTTATTACCGTACAGGCTATGCAACCAATGTAGACACCATCGGCATCGAAGATGGCGTGATGGAATTTCACACCGGTAATCAGGTCGCATCGTGCAAATACGATTATGCCGGGTATAAAATCTTGCACTATAAATCAGGCAAGAAAGGTGTACGGTATCTGTTTGAGTGTAAAGCCGCTGACAGCAAAGCGCCTAAATACGTGCAATTCAGCGATCATATTATCGCGCCGCGTAAATCGAGCCACTTCCATATCTTTATGGGAAATACCTCGCAGGCTGCCTTGCTTGAGGAGATGGAAAACTGGCCTACCTACTACCCTTATCAACTGAAGGGCGAAGAAGTAGTGGATGAGATGCTGCACCATTAATCTGGGCTAACCTTATCTGTACACACCCGCCACCAGTGGCGGGTTTTTTAATTAATAACCTGCTCTTTCCATCACCTGTCGCATTCGTTAGCATATTGTATCGCAGCAAGTGCATGTGTTTTTTCAGGAAGAGGTTAACGTGTTCGCAGAGTATGGAGTTCTGAATTACTGGACGTATCTGGTGGGGGCTATTTTTATCGTGCTGGTACCGGGGCCAAATACGATATTTGTGCTGAAAAACAGCGTCGGTAGGGGAGTAAAGGGGGGTTATCTCGCCGCCAGCGGTGTGTTTATTGGTGATGCCGTGTTGATGTTTTTGGCCTATGCCGGTGTTGCTGCATTGATTAAAACAACGCCCGTTTTGTTCAATATCGTTCGTTATCTTGGCGCTTTCTATTTACTGTATCTTGGCGCGAAGATCCTGTATGCAACACTGAAATCGAAAGCAAGCGACGCCGCGCCTGAGGAAGTTCCGTTTGGCGCTATTTTTAAGCGCGCATTAATCCTGAGCCTGACCAATCCCAAAGCTATTCTGTTTTATGTGTCGTTCTTCGTGCAGTTTATTGATGTCAATGCGCCGCATTCAGGGCTGTCATTCTTTATTCTGGCTATTACGCTTGAGATAGTGAGCTTTTTCTATTTGAGTTTCCTTATTTTCTCCGGCGCGTTTGTGACGCAATATATCCGTACGAAGAAGAAACTGGCCAAAGTGGGTAATTCCCTTATCGGCCTGATTTTCGTTGGTTTTGCCGCCCGTCTGGCCACGCTTCAATCGTGATGCCATCGGCCCGCTGAGTGCGGCGGGCCTTTAATATTGCGCTCTGCTTTTCATTTATAATCGTAGGGTTATAACCAATAAATGGTATTTTAAATGTATATTTTGAGGCGTACCCTGTATACAGCAGCGGTTCAATATGACTCGCTGGTTGTCGACTGGAAAAGGGAAGAAAAATGCTTCAAATTCCACAGAATCATATCCATACACGCTCTACGCCATTCTGGAACAAAGAAACGGCGCCTGCCGGAATTTTCGAACGCCACCTTGATAAAGGGACCCGTGCCGGGGTTTATCCTCGACTTTCGGTTATGCAGGGGGCGGTCAAATATCTCGGATACGCAGACGAACACAGTCCGGAGCCAGTAGAGGTGATGATTATTGAAGCCGGTCAGTTTGGCGTTTTTCCACCGGAAAAATGGCATAACATCGAAGTGATGACCGACGACACTTACTTTAATATCGATTTTTTCGTCGCCCCGGAAGTTCTGATGGAGAGTGCAAATCAACGAAAAGTCGTGCGCACCGGCAAGGAGTAAATCATGGGTAAAGCAACCTATACCGTAACCGTGACCAATAACAGCAACGGTGTTTCTGTTGATTATGAAACAGAGGCGCCAATGACATTACTGGTGCCGGATGTGGCAGCAGAAGTGGTCAAAGATCTGGTCAATACCGTGCGTTCGTACGATACCGAAAATGAGCACGAAGTCTGCGGGTGGTAGGCATTAGTCACTGCTACTGATTGAGTATATTAGTTTTTAATCTAAAAACTGCACTGCGCTTTGACGGCGCAGTGCGTTTTTTTTCTGGGCGAACAGGGAAATATTCAGAAAGGATTCCTTAAGAATACCTTAAGAGATTCGCATTGATTGCTAATAGTTGATCATTCACAGGGGTTATGATCGCGAAACAGATATAAAACAGAACATCGCGCTTATGAAACTCAATACCCGACTTACATTACCCACAATCATTCTCGGATTAGCCATCGTGGCGATCCCGTTCGCCGCGAACTGGCATCTCCCGCTACTCAACGGTACTGTCGTCAGCTGGATTGAAAATGGCCAGGCGCTATGGCTGCTGTTTGGTGCCATATTTACACTCAGCTACATCAGGCCCTTATCACGTCCCGAAGGCGAGAAGCAATTTTGGCTTTGGGCGGCAGCGTGGTGGCTGGTATTACTGGGCCGAAGCACAAGTTGGGGCCGCGATTATTTTCCTGAGCATCCCAAACTCCTGTTCCGGGCTATCTCAGTGGTATTGATTGCCATGATTATTCTGCCAGTGCTGATTTCGAAGCGCTTACGCCAGGATATTGCCCGTCGCTTTCGCAATGAACCGCTACCTCTGTGGCTGTTAGCGATCACCACCTGTGCATTTTTGATCTCCGATACGGTAGAGCATCATCGTCTGCTGGCTCCCATCTTTCTGCACAATGCTCAGTATGGCGATCTGATTGAAGAACTGTACGAACTACCGTTTATGGCGGGATTGTTTCTGATGAACCTCGGCTTTATGCGGCGGGATAAGCAGGAGGAAGCTGCATCCATCCGCTTCAGTGAACCACAGCTGGCGAAGTCATGAGATAAGGCCTGAGTCTGGAAAGCCAGACTCAGGCGATAATGGCGGTGACTTACGCAATAGCCTCACACAGACGTGACTTCATATCGCTATACGTTTGTGCGGCATATTTTTCTGCCCACCCCTGATCGGTAATGTGTTCAATATTTACGGCGCAATATTTGGTTTCCGGCGTTTTCGAAATAGGATCGAGATTGTCCTGGGTTAACTCGTTACACGCGCCAATCCACCATTGATAAGTCATATAGACCGTTCCGACATTGATGCGCTCGGAGACATCCGCGCGGCTGATAACCTTACCGCGGCGCGAGCTGACCCATACCAGATCGCGATGACGAATACCCAATTTTTCAGCATCATGGGTATTGATTTGCACATACCCAGGCTCGTCTGCCAGCGCTTGCAACGCTGCGCAGTTGCCGGTCATCGAACGGCAGGAGTAGTGCCCAACCTCACGCACGGTACACAGCACCAGCGGATATTGTTCATCAGGAACTTCTGCAGGCGCTCGCCACGGTGCGGCAAACAGTTTGCCTTTGCCATTGGCGGTATCAAACTGGCTGTGCGCGTAAAGGTAGGGCGTACCAGGACTATCGAGATCGGGACATGGCCACTGAACATGACCCATCTCACCCATTTTCTCATAGGTCACGCCGTAGAACAGTGGACACAGCTCGCGCATCTCATCCCAGATTTGCTGGTTATTTTGATACTGCATTGGATAGCCCATTTCGCTGGCCAGCAGGCTGATAATCTCCCAGTCACGCTTTACATCTCCAGTGGGTTCAATCGCTTTCTCAAAACGCTGGAAACCGCGATCGGCGCAGGTAAAGACGCCACCGTGTTCACCCCATGAGGTGGCAGGCAGGAGGACATCGGCCATTTCCGCCGTCTTGGTCATGAAGATATCCTGCACGACGATAAAATCGAGCGCGTTAAATCCTTCGCGGACCAGACCCAAATCGGCCTCGGTTTGCAGCGGATCTTCTCCCATGATGTAGTAGGCTTTGATTTTGCCTTCGATAGCCAGATGCGGAACTTCGGTGATGCGGGTTCCAACCTTGTCATCCATCTGATTAACGTCAATACCCCATGCGGCGGCAAATTTCTCCCTGACGGCGAAATCGGTTACGTCCTGATACCCTGGAAACTGGTTAGGCAGCACCCCCATATCGCACGCGCCCTGCACGTTATTTTGCCCGCGCACCGGGCCAACACCGACGTTAGGGCGTCCCAGATTTCCGGTCAGCAAGGCCAGGCTCGACAAACCACGAACCACGTCAACGGCCTGACCAAACTGGGTAACGCCCATCCCCCACATTACGGTGGCCGATGGCGCCGCGGCAAATGTACGCATCGCCTGACGAACCTGCTGTGCGGGAACACCGGTTAAATGTTCAACGTCTTCAGGCGCATACTCCTTAACGGTTTCCCAGTATGTTTCCAGTCCTTCCGCATGCTTTTGTACATACTCGCGATCGTAGAGTTGCTCCTCGATGAGAACATGGCCAAACGCGTTGACCAGCGCCATATTGCAACCGTTTTTCAACTGCAAATGTTGGTCAGCGATACGGGCAGTTTCAATACGGCGTGGGTCGCAGACAATGATTTTTGCGCCGTTCTGGCGAGCTTTAATTACCCGGCGGGCCACAATTGGGTGTGAATCGGCACAGTTATAACCAAAGATCAGCAGGCATTTTGAGTTTTCAATGTCGCTGATGGAATTGCTCATGGCGCCATTGCCTAACGTTTCCTGTAACCCGGCCACGGAAGGGCCGTGACAGACGCGGGCACAGCAATCGACATTGTTGGTATGGAGCACGCCACGTGCGAATTTTTGCATCACGTAGTTGGTCTCATTCCCAGTTCCACGGGAAGAGCCGGTGGTCATGATGGCTCGAGGGCCATAGGTATTTTTGATTTCAGTTAAGCGTTTTGCGGTGTAACGAATGGCTTCATCCAAGCTAACGGGAGTGAATTTTCCACCTTTTTCATAACGGATCATCGGGCGGGTCAGACGGGGAGTCAGAAGGCGTGTGTCGTTAAGAAAGTCCCAACCATAATAGCCTTTCAGGCATAACTGATTTTGGTTCGTTACACCCTCTGCGGCCTCAGCGCGGATGATTTTGTTATTCTCAACAACAAGCTTGAGCTTGCACCCGGCCCCACAGTATGGGCATACACTGGTGATTTTTTTCATCAATAACAGACCTGTTAAATGCTGAAATAGCGCGAATTGTAGACGCAGTCACGCGATACGCATCGCGGACTACGATGTGTCGTAGTGACGGGCTGTTTAAGCATAAAGTGTGCCAGAAGTGAAAACCCAGCAATAGCAGGGGCTGGCGGCCAAAGCGTTAAGCAGAATGACTGACGATTCGACATTAATGACGAGGCGCGACAAAATTTAGTCTGCCGGTCAGAGGTGTAACCTTATGAAACATCGGAAAAAGATGAAAAACAGAAGTGATAGCGATCACAAATTTTAATTTTTCAGCGCTATGCTATGCTTTTATACGACGAGTGAATCGTTAATTTAAAAACATAAGTGAGGGAAATTATGGGCATTATTTCATGGGTGGTTTTCGGTCTTATTGCTGGGATTTTGGCAAAATGGATTATGCCGGGTAAAGATGGCGGCGGATTCTTTATGACCATTATCTTAGGGGTTGTCGGTGCGGTAGTGGGTGGCTGGATCAGCACTTTCTTTGGTTTTGGTAAAGTCGATGGTTTCAACTTCGGCAGTTTCGCCGTGGCGGTGATCGGTGCGATTGTGGTGTTGTTTATCTACAGAAAAATCAAAAGCTAAGTAAACATACAGACAATAGAGGCCACTAATATGTGGCCTTTTTCTTAGGTCACCACCAGCCGAATTCTGTTCCCAGAACGACGATGATAGCCACGCCAATCATAATAAGCGTTGTTTTTTTCATCGTTATGCTCCCGGCGCAGCGTAGCCGCCAATAAAAAACCAGGATAAGAAAACGACAGCGGAAATGAAAATGATGACGGGGAAAATAATACCGAGTCGCATACGATTATCTGCCAGAGTTATTTAAAGACGGGTTAGCATAGCAGGGCTTAATGTACGACAAAAGTGGTTTTATCCTGACGCTTTTTATCCTTGTACATTGCGCTGTCTGCGAGGTGAAGCGCGCAGTTTACATCAGTCTCCAACGGATTAATTTCCACCACGCCCAGACTGGCGCCAGGATAAAATAGATGAATGTCGCCCAGGTGGTAGTCACCACAAATTTGCTGTTGTAGCTGATTTTTCACCTGCTGCAGGCGGTCCCGCGGATCCCTGTCATCTTCCGGTGACAGGCTCACGACTAAAAATTCGTCACCACCCAGTCGCCCAAGGATATCATTGTCACCGCATTCGCGAAGCAGACGCTGACCAATCTGGATCAGAAACTGGTCGCCAACCTCGTGGCCAAAGCGGTCATTGATCAATTTGAAATCATCCAAATCAATATAGGCAAAAATAATCTTCTGCCTGAGATGTCGGGCAAGGGAAAAAAGAGTCTCAACATTCTCAAAAATGGCGCGCCGATTCGGTAATCCGGTCAGAGCATCGGTGTAAGAGTGCGCAATCAGCGCGGCATTCGCTTCGCGTAACTGAGCAACCAGCGACTCTTTTTGAATTGACTGGGCGATCAGGCCTGCAAACAGATGTAACACCTGTTCGCCACGTTGGCTTAATGCGTGCTGGTGGCGACTGGTGGCGCAGAGCGTACCGTAAAACGTTCCGTCGGGAAGATGAACCGGCGTGCTCAGGAAAGTGGTTATCTCCAGCGCGCGGGCGGCGGTACACTCCGGCCAGCGAGCGGGGACGTTGTCGCTGTACAGACAGTTTTCGTCTATGGCGCGTTTGCATAGCGTCTCATCCCAGGGTACGGACAGCCCTTCAGGGATCTGCATCTGCTTGCTATTGCGCGCATACAAAATATGCTGCAGGCGGGCATCTAAATCGACCTTAGTTAAATAGGTGGATTCCATCTCAGTCACCACTTCCAGCATCTCCAGAAGTTGCCGAACCAGGCTCTCAACTGACTGCTCCGTGGCTAAGGATTGTGAGACTCTGGCAAGGATCATGTCCGACATGAGGTGTAAATGCTCCTGAGTAATGACTGGGCTGACGTGGCCCGCATGATAGAACATCAAGATGAAAGATGAAACACGCCATCCCGCTCAAAACTTAAACATTAAATTGAAAGCTGACAGTAAAACATGGAGATAGATGGAAAGTCGGGGTAACCTGCCGGGATAAGGTTTTTAACAGGAGTCGATATGAAACTGGCGTCTATAATTTTGCCCGGCTTGTTGGTGCTAGCGGGATGTACCACTCAGCCCGAAGCCCCCAAACCGCCGAAGATTGGTCTGGCGAATCCGGCATCGGTATATTGCGAACAAAAGGGCGGCTCGCTGATTGCGGTGCAGACCCCGCAAGGCGTAAGGTCGGACTGCAAATTACCGGGCGGGGAAGTGATTGATGAATGGGCGCTCTGGCGCAGAGAGCATCCGACAACGGGCAAATGAAATCCGGTTAGCATTGACGTATCCATTCAGCCAGCACCAGCGCGTGGTTTTGCTGGGTGTTTTTCGCCGCATACAGTAGCGTTAAGGTTTGCTGTCGGGCAATCTCTGCGAGACGCTTTCCTTCCTGCTGCTGTAGGGCGAGTTCAGCGCGATATTGCTCGGAAAAGTGTGTGAAATCAATCAATTCTGCGTGGAACGCCTTGCGTAAATCAGATGACGGCGTAAGCGCTTTATTCCATTCGTTAAAAATAAGGTCGGTCTTTTTTACCCCGCGAGGCCACAACCTGTCGACCAGTACGCGATAACCATCATTTTTTTCTGCTGGGTCATATACGCGTTTACATTGAATTTTCATCTTTTCATCCGCTCCATTAATCCACTGCTTTGATATATTTCGACACCTTTATTACGGTTAAATAAGATCGTAAAACGTGACAATTGTAACATTCTGCCCGTCCTGACTCCCAATTTAAGGGATTGTGGTACCAACAAAAAATCGGTAGGCTGAGGCTCCTTATATTGTCCCTCATTGTCTGGACATAAGGAAAGCTTAATGGAAATTTCCCCGTTTAAAGATACGCTTCGCATTGCGCTGGTGGGTGATTACAGCCCTGATATTGTGGCGCATCAGGCCATTCCTCTTGCTATCGATGATGCCGCTGCCGTCCTGGAATTAGTGGCTGATTATGACTGGCTAACCACCTCTGATATTAGCAGCAGTGAAGATCTGATTGGCTATGATGCTATTTGGGTCGTTCCTGGCAGTCCATATCGGCACCTGGAAGGCGCACTGATCGCGATCCGCTACGCGCGTGAAAACAGCATCCCATTCCTCGGGACCTGTGGCGGTTTTCAACATGCGATTCTGGAGTATGCCCGCAACGTGCTGGGCTGGAGTGATGCTGCCCATGCGGAAACGGATACCACGGGGCGGATGGTCATCGCACCGTTGACCTGCTCGCTGGTAGAAAAAACGGATGATATTGAACTGAGGGCCAATACGCTGATTGCCAAAGCCTACGGACGGGGTGTTATCTCCGAGGGGTATCACTGCAACTATGGCGTATCAGAAGATTTTGCCGCCGAGCTTGAGAGCGGTGATCTTCGTGTGACTGGCTGGGATGAGGCGGGTGATATCCGTGCCATTGAGCTGGTGACGCATCCTTTTTTTGTCGGCACACTCTTTCAGCATGAACGTGGAGCGCTGGCGGGAAAACCCGTGCCGTTAGTTCAGGCAATGCTGCGCGCTGCGCGAGGATAAAAAAACGGGCAGGTTGTACCCAAACCTGCCCGCTGCATTATGCGCTTGCGATCTCCCGATTACGCCCTGCGCACAGACCAAACACTGCCATCAGTATCGCTAACACGGCGACCCCAGCTAATGGAATCAGCCAGCTACCATTGAGGTCGTGAATCTTACCCATCAGCGGTGGCCCACAGGCAGCCAGTAAATACCCGACGGATTGTGCCATGCCGGACAGGGCCGCGGCCTGATGCGCTGAGCTTGCACGCAGGCCAATAAAGGTCAAACCAAGGATCATCGTGGCGCCTGAGCCAAAGCCAAACAGTATGGTCCACAGCAAAGCCTGCCCGGGCATTACCGCGAATCCGGCTGCGCCGACGGCGCACATTAACGAAACCAGTGCGGCGATGGCGCGCTGATCCTTAAATCTGTTCAGGACGAGAGGGATCAATAACCCCGGCGCGGCGGTTGCCAGTTGCAGTAAACCATGCAACGAACCGGCCTGCGCTTCGCTGTAGCCGTGGCTGATTAAAATGGCAGGTAGCCAGCCAATAATCACGTAGTAGATAAGTGAATTGATCCCGAGAAACAGCGTCACCTGCCAGGCGAGGCTCGAGCGCCAGATCGCGCGGGAATGCAAAGCGCGCGAGTTGCTCAAACTGGCATTGGCCGTCTGGCGACATTGGGGTAACCAGATAATCAGCGCCAGCAGCGGAAAGACCATCAGTACCATCAGCGCACCGCGCCAGCCAAACCCGTTCAGCGCCAGCGGAACCACAATAGCTGAACCCAGAGCCGCCGCTGCGCCCATAGTCAGCGAGTATGCGCCAGTGAGTTTTGCCACATGCTGAGCAAAATCACGCTTAATCAGCCCAGGTAACAGCACATTTCCCAGCGCGATTCCGCAACCAATGATAGCGGTGCCGCTAAACAGGAAACCTGGCGTGGGCAGAGAACGTATCGCAATACCAGCGCAAATCAGTAGCATTGCGGCAAACAGGCTGCGTTCGATGCCCCAATGGCGTGCAACGGCGGCGGCCAGAGGCGATACCAGTGCGAAGGCCAGCAGCGGCAGGGTGGTCAGAAGTCCCGTCTGGGCGGTACTCAGGCCGTAGTCGGTGCGAATTGCATCCAGCAACGGGGCGGCTCCGGTAAAGGTGACGCGCAGCGTGGTGGCAATCATCAGGATCCCCGCGATCAGCCAGGCTGCGTTTTTGCCGCGGGAGGAAGGCATATTTGTCATTTTTTTCTCATATCGTCAGGCGAGGCGATACTTTAGCGTTTTTACTCAATGGATGAATCAAGCTAAAATGACAGTTTATCGCTAAAAACGGACATTTTTATGTTAGGACTGAGGCTGGATGGGTATGAGCCCGACCTTTACCACGATGCGGCGGTGGCGTTTTGTATACAGGCCCGGGAAGATGAACTCTTCAGTCCGCTGCATCAGCACCGTAAGGGGCAGTTGATTCTGGCCTTGCATGGCGCGATCACCTGTGAGGTTGAAAATGCCATGTGGATGGTGCCTCCACAATATGCGGTATGGATCCCCGGTGAAATTCCACACAGCAACCACGTTACCGTTGGGGCGCAATTGTGCTTTTTGTTTATTGAGCCGCAGGCAGTAGTGATGCCTGAACGCTGCTGCACCCTGAAAATCGCCCCGTTATGTCGGGAGCTCATTCTGGCGCTGGCGTCCAAAACGGATGATCAACGGCTGGAGCCGTCTACCCAGCGGCTGACGCAAGTGTTATTTGATGAACTCCCGCAGCAGCCGCAGGAGCAAATGCAGTTGCCGGTTTCCGATCACCCGAAAATCCGCAGAATGGTCGCGACGATGGCGCGGGAGCCCGCGCAGTGGCAGACGCTGGGACAGTGGGCCAGCGTATTTGCGATGAGTGAGCGGAACCTCGCCCGTCTGGTCGTTAAAGAAACGGGGTTGAGTTTTCGCCGCTGGCGTCACCAGCTTCAATTAATTCTGGCGCTGCAGGCGCTGATAGATGGCCATAACGTGCAACAGGTTGCGCAAATGCTCGGTTACGATTCGACCACGGCATTTATCACCATGTTCAAAAAAGGCCTGGGACAGACGCCAGGCCGTTATCTGGCTGGACTGGCTACTGCTTCCCAACAATCAATGACACCAGACCTGCCGCAATGAGCGGTCCCACCGGCACACCGCGAAATAGCGCCACGCCCAGTACCGTACCCACCAGTAAACCGGCCACAAGCTGAGGCTGGCTACCCATGAGCGTGACACCGCGCCCGCCAAGCCAGGAGACGAATACCCCGATGGCAATAGCGACCAGTGATTTCCAGTTCACAAAGGAGTGGATGAGCGTGGAGGGGGGGAGCGTTCCGCTGGCGATCGGCGCCATGACGCCAATGGTTAGAATTATAATCCCGACGGTCAGGCCCTGTTTTTCTATCCATGGAAAGAACGTATTCAGAGGGGTAACACGAACAATGATCAGCACCAGAATTGAAACAGCGACAGTGGTGTTGTGGCTGACAAAGCCCAGAGCTGCCAGTCCGAGCAGGATCAGCAGAGTGACATCAAACATCGTAGTTTCCTTGCCAAAAGAAAAAATAAGCCTGCTTACTGTACGCGTAAACGCGTGACGGAACAGGCTTTTTTTAATGATTATGATTTTTTTTGGGCTAATGCACGATGCTACGCTTTTACACCTGACTCGGGCGGCTATTGTACGCGGCGGAACGGGAGTAATTCCGGTTGCGCGATACGTAGGTAATCTGCGGTATCCATGATCACGGATTTTTCCAGCACTCCGGCATTGAACGCAATTTCATTAAAACGCTCAAACAATAGCGGATCGGCGACCAGCTTAAGTTTTGGATGGAAGCTAAACGGTGGGATAGCGCCAAATACGCAACCTGTCAGTGCATCGACTTCCGCCGGGCTGGCAAGTGATGCTCTTAACCCGCCGATATGACTGGCTAACAGACTCAGGTCGGCCTGCTGGTCGGCAGAAAGAATCGCCAGGACATGCTGATTAACGCCGTTGCCTTTGACCTTACAAACCAGCGCTTTTGCTCCCTGGCCCAGTGCGGTACCGCGAATTTCAGAAACCGCTTCACATTTGCCGACCGCTTCATGGCTTACCACGCGATACGTTGCGCCTTGTTCTGACAACAGCGAAATTAAACGCTGATGCGTTGCGTTACCTTTGTTCACTTCCGTCATGACTTACTCCTGGTACAACAATGAAAATCCTGTCAGAAAAATGATTACGCATCCGCGCGTTTTTTCTGTTTGTTCAGGTAGAGCTGTGCATCGGATGCTTTGTAGGCATCATCAATGGTGTCGTTTGGCTGCATATTATAAATCCCTGCGGAGAAGCTGATTGCTCTATCTTGCGCAATAATTTGTAAGTTATAGCGAATCCTCTCCAGCAGACGAGGCGTTAATTCAGCGGGGTAATCGATGAGGATAATGCAAAACTCATCCCCACCGAGGCGGATGGCATAGTCGTTTTTGCGAATCGAGGTTTGAATGGCTCTAGCCAGAATGGTGATAATGCGATCGCCTTCCTTATGCCCCAGCGTATCATTAATGACTTTTAGTTTATCGCAATCAATGGCGATAAAGGTCACAAGGGTGCCCGCGTTTACCAACTGCTGTAAACGCTGTTCGAGCGTCGGCGTTAAAATTTTGCGGTTGTAGAGCCCGGTCATCGCGTCACTGATATTTTCACGCGTGACGTTGTGATACAGCCGAAAATGCGTTCTGACCATATTCAGCAACAGTATTGTCGCTAGCAGATAGAAGGCGAATACTTTCCAGGAGGAGACAATAAAGTACATAAAATCAAGCGATAAGGTGATGCGTATACCGCCGGGCATGTCCTCCTGGTAGTGAACATAGCTAAACAGATTGTTCTCACTTTGGTGAACGAGTATCTCTTTACCTGAGTTGATGTCCGAAAGCGTCACGTTAAGATAGCGCCAGACGAGAGGGCGGTCGCTGGTATAGAAAATATTCTTTAAATTCTCTTTGTTAATATCCACCATCACCACGCCTTTTAACTTACCGGCATAGTAGACCGGTGTTAAAAAGCTCATCACTTTTTTCTCGGTCAGGTTATCTTCATAAATACGGGAGATTACCGTGCGGCCAGTGAAAATACCGTCAATATCATTCTGGTTGATACCCAGGTTTCCTTTTTGCAAAAACGACCAGTTGTGTATCGCAAATTTCCGCGAGTCGACCAGATCAAAGAAATAGACGTAGTTATTTTTGAGATCGACGTAATATCGAAATTTATACTCCTGCATACCTAAACCATGACCGTAATCTTTCTGCTCACGATTAACGTTTACCGCCCGGTCAAAAGAGGGCAGTAGAAATATGTCTTCAAGTTTCTCGCTACATTTTGTGGTGGGGGTTTGCAACGTACCGTGTAATGGTAGGTAGTTATGCTGGGTGAGGTTGAGCCCATGAGTGCCGTTAACGCTGTCGAAAGCGTTGCAAAGTGCTTTTTGTTGCTCGATAGAAGCGGGTTCCTGGGGGGATGAAAATGTGCGCATCAGATGGGCTGCAATACTTTGATTAGTATACTTATCATAGAGAAACGACGAGTCGGCTTTCTCATTGATATAGCGCATGTACGCATTCATTGCTTTATCGCTGGCAATGAGCTCATAAACCAAAAAAGAAAACGTCAAAACAACTACGCTGACGGAGATAAAGAGCCTGAGCGCTTTATGATGCAATTGCATAATGATGTACAGCCCTGTAAGTCTGATACTTCAGTCTATCACACGGCATACATCCGCTCTAACGCTACTGGGAAGGGCATTTTGTAATAAAAATCATTCGCGTGCTTCACCTTTAACTCTTGTTGTTGTATTTATAATGCAACTTATAAGAAAGGAGACAAGCAGGTGAGCGCGACTGATAAAGCGGGCCATACGTTCTTAGCCAGCCTGGGCAAAACCCGTCTGCGTCCGGGGGGCGTTGAAGCAACAGAGTGGTTGTTCAGCCAGTCACAGCTGACGCCCGACAGCCAGGTGCTGGAAGTGGCGTGTAACATGGCCACGACGGCGATAGAGTTAGTTCAACGTTTTGGTTGTACGGTATACGCCATTGATATGGATAAAACCGCACTGGCAAACGCCAGAAATAACGTGGCGGCAAATGGTCTGGAAAATCACATTCACGTTATGGCAGCTAACGCTAACACCCTTCCATTTGCGGATAACAGTTTCGACGTTGTGATCAACGAAGCCATGCTGACAATGTATGCCGATAAAGCGAAGGCGAAGTTAATTGCCGAATATTATCGCGTATTGAAGCCCGGCGGGCGTCTGTTAACTCACGACATTATGTTCACCGCACAAAAACTGGGCACGGGCGAGCAGGGCCAGCTTGTAGAGGTAGTGAAATCAAACGTTAGCCCGATGACCAGCCAAGGCTGGCGCGATTTATTTCTGAACGGTGGGTTTGCACAGGTCTTGCAGCAGAATGGTGATATGTCGCTGATGTCGCCGCGAGGATTAATTCGTGATGAAGGGCTGACTGGGGCGGTTAAAATTGTGTTTAACGGCTTACGCACACGCGAAAATCGTCGCCGGTTCCTGAAAATGTTTCGCTTCTTCCGTTCGCAACGTCACCAGCTAAACTACATTGTCTGCTGCTCCGTAAAGGGAAAATAAAAAGGATAAACGGATGAATATTGATAAAATGAAAAATCAGCATGTTGAAATTCTGGAGAAAATATCATTTCTACGTACGTTGAGCCATGCAGGCGTATCATCCAATGCCCAGGAAATTGCAACTGCGATCGTTAGCATGAGTGCCATTATAAAAACACATTTGTTTGCTGAAGATCAGTTCCTTTATCCACATATTGAGCAGGATGGAAATAGTACGCTCAGACAGGTTAGCTCAAAATTTCAACGTGAAATGACGGATATCGTCAGCGAATATGAAGTTTTTTCCCGGCGCTGGAATATTGCCAGTAAATTAAAAGGTAATGATGAGGCATTCAGACGTGATGCCAACAATGTTCTACGCAAAGTGTATGAGCGTATGCAAAAAGAAAATAAAGACTTCTATCCGCTGGTGGAAAGGATGTAGGGTGTTTTAAAACACAATGATAAAAGGATGGCGAAGTGTCAGAAAAACACTGGTCGAGAATGGAGTACCTTCATCAGACAGTGACCAACCCTAATATAGTTATTAAGGGTACGCATAGCTATTACAGTGACTGCTGGGATCAAGGATTCGAACGTTCGGTGGTGCGGTATTTACTCGGTGATGAGATCAGCCGGGACTGGGAACCGCTTGGGCATTTGGATAAGTTGATTATTGGGAATTTCGTCTGCATTGGCGCTGAGAGCGTTATTCTGATGGGGGGAAATAGTACGCATCGGCTTGACTGGATCAGTCTTTATCCCTTTATGGCGTCGATCAAAGATGCCTACGAGTTTCGGGGTGACACGGTGTTGCATGATGGTTGCTGGTTAGGCATGCGCGCCATGATCATGCCAGGCGTTACGCTCGGGGAAGGCGCTGTTGTCGCAGCAGGTGCGGTGGTGACTAAAGATGTGCCACCGTATGCGGTAGTCGGCGGCAATCCGGCAAAAATAATAAAATATCGCCTACCGGTGGGGGATATTGAACGAATACTGGCCCTTAATTTGTATCAACTTCCGGAAGAGTCGCTCGTGAAAATGCAACCGCTGTTGTCTTCTGGCGATATTTCCGCGCTCGAAGTGGAAGTGGCTAGCCTGAGACAAAATGCTAAATGACATAACATGTGGTCGAAACGCGAGGTCATAAAAATCAACCAGAGGAGATAACCTCTGGCTGATTTATGTATGTGGTTAGCTATTGCTGGTTGTACTTTGCTTATGAAACAGTTCGCGAAAGACCGGATAAATATCATCCTGGTCGCGGATATGCTGCATCGCAAAGTTTTCAAACGTTGATTGCAGATGTTCGTATTCACGCCACAAGGTCTGGTGCGCGCGGCGGGTGATTTCGATATAGCTATAATATCGCACCATCGGCAGCAGTTTTTTCGCCAGAATCTCATGACACAACGGGGAATCATCCGCCCAGTTATCACCGTCCGAGGCCTGTGCGGCATAGATGTTCCACTGAGCCGGGTCGTAACGGTCTTTTACCACTTCATCCATTAACTTCAGCGCGCTGGAGACAATGGTTCCCCCGGTTTCCTGAGAGTAGAAGAACTCGTGCTCATCCACCTCTTTCGCCTGGGTATGGTGGCGAATATAAACCACTTCCACGTTTTTGTAGGTCCGACTCAAGAACAGATACAGCAAGATATAAAAACGCTTGGCCATATCTTTGGTCGACTGATCCATTGAACCGGAGACGTCCATCAGGCAGAACATCACTGCCTGGCTGGAAGGATCGGGCCGTTTTTCATAATTCTTGTAGCGTAAATCAAAGGTGTCGATAAACGGCACGCGTTCGATTTTTGCCCGTAGTTCGGCAATCTCTTTGCGTAACCGTTCCTCTTCCAGCAACTGCGCTGGTTCACTTTTTGCGATGGTTTCCAGATCCGCTTCGAGCGCATGCAATTCGCGACGCTTACCTGCCGTCATCGCTGTGCGGCGCGCCAGTGAGTTTTGCAGGGAGCGCACCACGCTGATGTTGGCAGGCACGCCGTTAGAGGTGAAACCTGCCCGGTGCGTTTTGTACTCCGTTAACTGACGCTGCTGATTTTGCTTCAGGTTAGGAAGTGCTAAATCTTCGAACAACAGATCGAGATATTCATCTTTAGAGATCTGGAAGACGAACTCATCCTGACCCTCGCCATCCTGGCTGGCCTGGCCTTGTCCGCTTCCTGAACCACCGCCGCCGCCCTGCGGGCGTTCAATGCGGTCGTTCTGCACAAAATGGTCGTTACCCGGATGCACGCGATGGCGCAAGCCGCCACGCCCCTGATGGAACATCGGTTCGCTAATATCATCAGTCGGAATAGAGACAGATTCGCCGCTATCCACATCAGTCACCGAACGCTTGTTAATGGCCTCGGAGATCGACTGTTTAATTTGCGATTTATAACGGCGTAAGAAGCGCTGGCGGTTTACCGTGCTCTTGTTTTTGCCGTTAAGACGCCGGTCAATAAACCAGGTCATAAGCCCCCCGTACTGCATTTGCCAACTTTATGCTACATCAGTAACGCCGGATGCGCTGAGCATATCCGGCCTACGGATGTGTATTGTAGGCCCGGCAAGCGTACGCGCCTCCGGGCACTTATTTTAAGACGATTTACGTACGCGCAAATACCATTCGCACAGTAAACGTACCTGCTTACGCGTGTAGCCTTTTTCCATCATCCGGTCGACAAAATCGTCGTGTTTTTTCTGCTCGTCAGTTGAGGTTTTGGCGTTGAACGAAATGACCGGCAGCAGCTCCTCGGTATTGGAGAACATTTTCTTCTCAATGACCGTGCGCAGTTTTTCGTAACTGGTCCAGTTTGGATTGCGACCGCTGTTATTCGCTCTGGCACGCAGAACAAAGTTGACGATCTCGTTACGGAAATCTTTGGGGTTACTGATACCCGCCGGTTTCTCAATTTTCTCCAGTTCTGAGTTCAACGACTCGCGGTCAAACAGCTGACCGGTATCCGGGTCGCGATACTCCTGATCCTGAATCCAGAAATCCGCATAAGTGACATAACGGTCGAAAATGTTTTGTCCATATTCGGAATAGGATTCGAGATAAGCCGTCTGGATCTCTTTGCCAATGAACTCAGCATATTTCGGGATCAGATAGCCTTTCAGGAACTCAAGGTAACGTTCTGCCAGCTCCTGCGGGAACTGTTCGCGCTCGATTTGCTGCTCCAGTACGTAGAACAGATGCACCGGGTTAGCTGCCACTTCGGCGTGGTCAAAGTTAAAGACGCGTGAGAGGATCTTAAACGCGAAGCGCGTGGAAAGACCGTTCATTCCCTCATCGACCCCGGCGTAATCCCGATATTCTTGATAGGACTTCGCTTTTGGATCGGTATCTTTCAGGCTTTCCCCATCGTAAACGCGCATCTTCGAGTAAATGCTCGAGTTCTCAGGCTCTTTCAGGCGAGAAAGAATGGTAAAGCGAGAGAGCGTTTCCAGCGTGCCTGGTGCGCAAGGCGCATGGGTCAGCTCACTGTGGTTAAGCAGTTTTTCGTAAATTTTGATCTCTTCGGAGATCCGCAGGCAATAAGGCACTTTGACGATGTAAACACGGTCAAGGAACGCCTCATTGTTTTTATTATTACGGAACGTCACCCATTCGGACTCGTTCGAGTGGGCAAGAATAATTCCGTTAAACGGCAGGGCAGAGATACCTTCTGTCCCGTTGTAGTTTCCTTCCTGGGTTGCGGTCAGCAGAGGATGCAGCACTTTAATTGGTGCTTTAAACATCTCAACGAACTCCATAATCCCCTGGTTTGAGCGGCACAGTGCGCCCGAATAACCGTAGGCATCAGGATCGTTCTGGGCGTGGTGTTCGAGTTTACGAATATCCACTTTCCCGACCAGCGCAGAGATATCCTGGTTGTTTTCATCACCAGGCTCCGTTTTGGCAATAGCGATCTGCTCCAGAATAGACGGCCAGACTTTGACAACGCGGAATTTTGTAATGTCCCCGCCAAAATCATGCAGACGTTTTGCAGCCCAGGGCGACATGATCGTACCGAGATAACGACGTGGGATCCCATACTCTTTTTCCAGGATCTGGGCGTCTTCCTGCGGGTTAAACAGGCATAACGGATGATCGTTTACCGGGCTACGCTCGCCGTTGGCGCTCAGGACATAAATCGGTACTCGCTGCATCAGCGACTTCAGCCGCTCAGCAAGAGATGATTTCCCCCCTCCCACAGGCCCCAGCAGATACAGAATCTGCTTCTTCTCTTCCAGACCCTGAGCCGCATGCTTCAAATAAGAAACAATCTGCTCAATGGCCTCTTCCATGCCATAAAACTCTTCAAAAGCAGGGTATCGTGCAATCACCCGATTCGAAAAGAGTCGAGAAAGACGAGGTTCGTGGGCAGTGTCGACCATGACAGGCTCACCAATAGCCATTAATAGCCGCTCTGCCGCATTGGCATAAGCGCTGCGATCTTGCCGACAAGTGGTAAGAAACTCCTGCAGCGTGAACTCTTCGTCCTTGGCAGCTTCATAACGCTGGCGATAGTGATCGAATATATTCATGGTATGCCGTCCTTTCGTTTTTTTAGCACATGTTAAGAGCCGTTCATATGAATAGTAGAGGCCCCTGAAGAGGTAAACTGAACGACGTCGCTGCTGAAGAAATAAGCAACTCTCATGCCATTGTGGTGGTCAGGAGATCAACGTATTCGGTGATACACCTTCTAAAATTAAGCGTAGATGGCATTTGCAAAACTTGCCTGTGTGCGCAAATGAATTTCAATGGCATATCAATAACTCATCAGCAAAAAAAGCATATCTTTTGTAAATCTAAGGGGCAGGATTCATGCGGTGTTCACTGTCCTGCAAGCAAAATGTCATCACTCGCTGAGAAATTAGGGGGTTACATTCTGGGGCGAATCCGTAAAATAGTTGGGCTGAAGCGTATTGACGGTTAAACTTTGACCGCTACACATTTAAATAAGGAATTATTGACTGTGACCAAACTCAAACTTCTGGCACTTAGCGTGCTTATCGCCACTTCCGCTAACGTCGCACAGGCAGAGAGCAACCTGACGCTGGGCGCAGGCGTTGGTGTGGTTGAGCACCCTTACAAAGATTACGATAGTGACGTTTACCCGGTCCCGGTTGTGACTTATGAAAGCGATAACTTCTGGTTCCGTGGTCTGGGCGGTGGTTACTACCTGTGGAATGACGATACCGATAAGCTGTCGGTGATGGCCTATTGGTCGCCAATGTACTTCAAACCGGGTGACAGCGACGACAACCGTCTGCGTAGTCTGGATAAACGTAAGAGCACCATGATGGCTGGCCTTTCTTACATTCACAACACGCAATACGGTTTCCTGCGTACCAGCCTTGCAGGCGATACGCTGGATAACAGCAATGGTATTGTATGGGATCTGGCGTGGTTATACCGCTATACCAATGGCGGTTTGACGTTGACTCCGGGGATTGGTGTCGAGTGGAACAGTGAAAACCAGAATGAATACTATTATGGTGTTTCACGCCATGAATCTGCCCGTAGCGGCTTGCGTAGCTACGATCCTGAAAGCTCCTGGAACCCGTATCTGGAGCTCAGCGCAAACTATAACTTCCTGGGCAACTGGAGCGTATACGGTACTGCGCGTTATACCCATCTGTCTGATGAAGTGACAGACAGCCCGATGGTGGACAAATCCTGGACGGGTCTGATTTCAACGGGTGTTACCTACAAGTTCTGATGCCATTGCGTGTCAAACACTAGCCCGCAGAGATGCGGGCTTTTTTGTGCATATCAGAGATGAATATTGATCCAAAACATGTGATTTGATTTTTTGTGCTGTTTTGGCATTACATCTGCCGCAACAAATAGTTAACGTATTTTTCCTGCCGCAATTACCAAAATTAAACCTGTTGTTTGATGAGACTGAAATCTATTCGTTTGTGAATGGAAGAATATCTGTACAGTTTCACGAATCATTGTTCTGGGAGAGTGATTTCTGGTTACGCAATATATTGATAATATTCTATTTTATAATCACGGTATAATTTTATCGTGAAACTCTCGCCACTAAAAATAGCAAGATAACTATTTTATTATTTTTGTGTGACGATGAAAGTTAACTTTCATTTGAAAAAAATAAAATCATTAATTTAATTTTTATTTTACATCTTTTAGGTATTTATCTGAAAAAATTAAAATTGACATTAAATAAGCGATTGCAGATATTACTCCAACTTAATAAGTAAAGACAGTAACGCTGCATGGCTCAGATATTAAATGTCATGTGGTTTTCTTGCGAATAAACCTGGTAGAGATAATGAAAAAGTTAATCATGATAGCAGTGATGGGTGGGATTCTGACGGGATGTTCCACCGAGGCTTCACGCATGAGTGCTTGCGAAAGCAAGGGCGTGAGCCGCGATTCCTGCTATATCGCTGAGCAAAACCGTCAGGCGACAATCAATGCCGTAGCTGAAAAACAAGCTATGGAGAACGCGCAAAACGTATATAACTCAAATGATACTAATTCCAGTCATCACCACAAACACAATAATTATTAAGGTGTAACTTATGAAGAAATTAATAATTATCGCTGCACTGGTCGCAACATCTGCGGCTGCACCAGCCTATGCCATCAGCGAGGCTTACCGTCAGCAGTTACAGCATGAACATAAAACGATGGTCAGCGATGCTAATGCTCCGCTGCAAGCCAGTAAAATCACACCCGTGCATATGAATAAACTGGGCGTAGACTTTAAACGTGGCGCTGATGGTATTGCTTATATTAATGGCAAAGCTGCGGCAAATGATGAGAACAATGCAGACGCTCAGTCTTATAGCGCGGGCTTGATTACCGTCATTGTCTATAAAAACGGGAAAATTAACGCGATGAAAGAGGGGAAATATTTAGGTCGCTTAAAATAACCGCAGTGCAGTTAAGATTTTCTGTCATTCGGCCCGGGAGCATTGTTTGTTCCCGGGTTTTTTATTGCCGTTGCCATAGCGGTCAACTTCCAATCTTAGAAGGTGCAATTTGTGCACCCTAACAGGACACATGCCAGTTGTTTTGCTTTACTGTGGTGCATTAACACAGGAGGGCGCGATGACAGCGAAACAGGTGATGTTTACAAAGCAGGTATCGCTGCCTGCTATTGGGCAGGGAACATGGTACATGGGCGAGGATCCTTGCCGACGCCGGGAAGAGGTTTCAGCGCTGCGGGCTGGTCTGGATCTCGGTCTGCGGTTGATCGATACCGCCGAAATGTATGCAGATGGTGCAGCGGAAGAGGTAGTGGGTGAAGCATTAATCGGGCGTCGTGATAGCGCTTTTTTAGTCTCGAAAGTATACCCCTGGAATGCCGGTGGTCAGAAAGCCATTGCCGCCTGTGAGGCGAGCCTGCGTCGACTAAAAACCGATTATCTGGATCTCTATTTGCTCCACTGGACGGGCCGTTTTTCATTTGCTGAGACCGTTGATGCCATGGAAGCACTCATTGCGCAGGGGAAAATCCGCCGCTGGGGCGTCTCTAATCTCGATTACGATGACATGCAGGCGTTATGGCAAGTCACAGGTGGGCGGGAATGTGCCACTAACCAGGTGCTTTATCATTTAGCATCGCGCGGTATTGAATATGATTTACTGCCGTGGTGCCAGCAGCAGCAGATGCCGGTCATGGCTTACAGTCCGCTGGCTCAGGCGGGGCGATTGCGCGGTGACTTGCTTTCTCATTCTGTGGTGAACGACATCGCGCACGCGCACAATGTTAGTGCTGCGCAGATTTTGCTGGCATGGGTGATCCGTCTGCCGGGCGTGATGGCGATTCCAAAAGCGGCAAGCATAGCGCATGTCGAACAAAATGCCGCCGCGCTGGAGATAACGCTCTCTGTTGATGAGCTGAAGCAGTTAGATAAGGCATATCCAGCGCCAAAGGGTAAAACGGCGCTGGATATGGCCTGATTTGCCGAATGGCGATGCTCACGCTTCTTATCCGGCCAACGCAATGTTTGGTAGGCCGGATAAGGCGCAAGTTCCGTCAGGCTACAGACACAATTTTAGCGTTTAGCAACGCGGATAGTTTGTGCCAGGCGTGATGGTTTTTCTTCGCGGGTTTTCTGCGGCGCGGTCGCGTAAGCCGTCTCTACGCAAACAAACGTTTTATAGCCGTCATCCGGCATGTCGCCCATGCTAACGGACAGCGCCGGACCCGGGTTCCAGCCCACGACATTCAGATGGTGATGATGGACGACGTCGATATTGCGGTTGAGCGCATCATCATGGATAACGCTGCACGCTTGCGGATTCAGATAGACACGATCGGTGCGGTCCGGGAAGGTCTGGATACCATCAGCCAGCACATCTTCTTTAGCATCATTCACTTTGTCGATCAGGCGATCGCCAAGTCCACTGACTTTTACTGCCGCAATGTCACCGACGTTGAAATAGGTATGCAGCGCAGAGGTGGTTTCAAATTCACCGTGGGCTTCCAGTTCCATTTCACAGGTGGCACCTACTTTGAAACGGGCCAGCAGGCAGAACTCGTGCGGCCATAGCTGACGCGTTTCAGCGTTGCTTTGCAATTCAAACGTCAGCACCACGCCATTGTCGTCTTCGTTGTGCGCTTTCAGCGTCCATGGCAGGTTGCGGGCAAAACCATGAGAAGGCAGACCCTGCTGAGCAGCCGGGCCAAACCACGGCCAGCAAATTGGTACGCCGCCACGCAGCGCTACGCCGGCTTTAAACGGGGTATTGTTACTTAGCCACAGGACTTCCTCTTCGCCGTTGGGTTTCCAGGAAAGAAGATGTGCGCCCTGCAGTGCGAAAGATGCTTTAACCTGTGGATGATCGACCACAAGAATCTCAAGTTCATCAAGCTGGCGGCGGGAGAGGACCGGGGTAATTTGTTCGATTACCGGAAGTGCAAAAATTTTATTAATCATTATGCAATCCTTTTTTTTACCCTAAATAATTCGAGTTGCAGGACGGCGGCAAGTGAACGATCCCGATGAGCTTACAGAAGTAAGTGATTCGGGTGAGAGAGCATTGCCAACACACCGGTAACTTGAAGTATGACGGGTATCTTCAGGCAAAAAAAAGAGCGACCTGAGTCGCTCTTACAGATTACTGTTTCATCTCAACTTATTTGGAGATGTGAGCAATCAGGTCCAGAACTTTGTTGGAGTAGCCGGTTTCGTTGTCGTACCAGGATACCAGTTTCACGAAGTTGTCGTTCAGTGCGATACCAGCTTTAGCATCGAACACGGAAGTGCAAACTTCACCGTTGAAATCGGTAGATACTACGTCGTCTTCGGTGTAACCCAGAACGCCTTTCATCGGGCCTTCGGAAGCAGCTTTGATTGCTTTCTTAATTTCTTCGTAAGAAGCAGCTTTTTCCAGACGAACGGTCAGGTCAACAACAGATACGTTCGGGGTAGGAACGCGGAACGCCATACCAGTCAGTTTGCCATTCAGTTCTGGCAGTACTTTACCTACAGCTTTAGCAGCACCGGTAGAGGACGGGATGATGTTCTGGGATGCGCCGCGGCCGCCGCGCCAGTCTTTGTGAGACGGGCCATCAACGGTTTTCTGAGTAGCGGTGGTCGCGTGAACAGTAGTCATCAGACCTTCGATGATGCCGAAGTTGTCGTTGATAACTTTAGCCAGCGGAGCCAGGCAGTTAGTGGTGCAGGAAGCGTTAGAAACGATGTCCTGACCTTCGTATTTGTCAAAGTTAGCGCCTTTAACAAACATCGGAGTGTTATCTTTGGACGGACCAGTCAGAACCACTTTTTTCGCGCCAGCAGTGATGTGCTTACGAGCGGTTTCATCTGTCAGGAACAGGCCAGTAGCTTCAGCTACTACGTCAACACCAACTTCGTCCCATTTCAGGTTAGCCGGATCACGTTCAGCGGTAACACGGATTTTTTTACCGTTTACGATCAGATGACCGTCTTTCACTTCAACGGTACCGTTGAAACGGCCGTGAGTGGAGTCATATTTCAGCATGTAAGCCATGTAGTCAGCGTCTAACAGGTCGTTGATTGCAACGATCTCGATGTCAGAGCGTTCTTGAGCAGCACGGAAAACAATGCGACCGATACGGCCAAAACCGTTGATACCTACTTTGATAGTCATATATTCCACCAGCTATTTGTTAGTGAATAAAAGGTTGCCTGTAAAATTACAAAAACCTTACGCAGCGTCAAGCGGAATCGTGTCAATCATTGCGACAAATCAATCTGCTGCTTAAGCTTTGCGCAACTGACTCGCCTCACTCTTCCTTTGGGCTTGAAACCACATGGGGTCGGCGGCCCGAATTTTAAAGGGCAATCAAGATAAAAACGTGATTGTGATCACGAATTGCAGGCTGCCATTTCGCACGGATCAAGTTTAGAACAAAAGTTCGCACTCTGGTGTTAATGTTTTGTTAGAATCTGTCTCGCGATGTGAGTTTAGATAAAGCGAGATGTGAGCAAATGGCTAATCAACCTTCTCCAGAAGAACTAAAAAAAAATTTAACCGAAATGCAGTTCTACGTGACGCAGAATCACGGGACAGAACCGCCATTTACCGGGCGTTTGCTGCACAACAAGCGTGACGGAATCTACCACTGTTTGGTCTGTGACAAACCGCTATTTCGTTCCGAGACAAAATATGACTCTGGCTGCGGCTGGCCCAGCTTTTACGAGCCTGTCAGCGCAGAGGCTATCCGTTACATTAAAGATACTTCACACGGTATGCAGCGCATTGAAATCCGCTGTGGTAACTGTGATGCGCACCTGGGGCACGTCTTCCCGGATGGTCCGCAACCTACCGGTGAACGTTACTGCGTTAACTCAGCCTCTTTGAACTTCACCGATGGTGAAAACGGTGAGCAGACCAAAGGCTGAAGAAACGATTCAGCAAATTATTCTACGGAGAGTGGATTTAACATGAATCTTGATGAGATGATCAACAGCATGACGCCGGAAGTTTATCAGCGCTTATCAACTGCCGTTGAACTCGGAAAATGGCCGGATGGCGTGGCGCTAACGGCAGAACAAAAAGAGAACTGCTTACAGCTGGTGATGTTGTGGCAGGCGCGAAACAATATTGACGCGCAGCATATGACGATTGATACCAACGGTGAGATGGTGATGAAGAGTAAGCAGCAGTTGAAAGTGGAGTTTGGTATTACGCCCGAACCCATTGCGACGTTTAAATCCTGATTACTCAGGCCCGGCAAACATCTATGTCGGGCCCGCAGTTGAAGTTATTTCTTGTTCATCATCGCCTTCAGATCGGCGAATGGATTATATTTCGCTTCGCCCACCGCCTTCTGCGCATCTTCGCCTGCAACCACCGTTGAACCATACTGGTCCGCTTCCGTATATTTCGAATGTTCGTGATCGTGGCAGTACAGGCACAACATTTCCCAGTTGCTACCATCTTCCGGGTTATTGGAGTGATCGTGATCGATATGGTGTACCGTCAATTCGCGCAAATTTGAATACACGAACTCACGGGAACAACGTCCGCAGACCCAGGGGAAGAGTTTAAGCGCCTTTTCCCGGTAACCGACTTCCAGACGGGCGTAATTTTTAGGGATAAAAGCCATAAAGCTCATGCCTCCAGTAGAAAATGAAAAGCTGCGCCAAAAGCTGGCGCAGCAGAATGCGATAATCATAACCTATTGTGTCAGGCGTTGGGATCAGTGTTTGATGCCTAACGAATCGGCTAACTGCTTAGCCAACTGGTTTTGGTCATCCGCACCGTATTCCCAGAACATGGCGCCTCCCAGCCCCTTGCTCTTGATGTAGTCAGCCTTGATCGCTACCGAGCGCGGGTTTTCATAGGAGAGGGCAAAGAGCGCTTTTCCCTCCACAGACTGCACTGACAGCCACGGCACTTTTGCTTCATCATCCCAATGCTGGCTAAAGCGCTTCTGCGGATCGTTGATCAATTTCGCCACGATATCGTTGTACTTCACATAGGTATCTTTGCTCAGATCGACGCCCAGTGATTTGAACAATTCAATTTGCGCGGGCTCGAAATAGGGCTGGGTAACAGGATTTTTCTGTGCGTCAGGTTTGCTCCAGTCAATGCCTGGCTCAACAGCGCGTTTCGGTACGCGACCATAAAAACCAATGCCCAGGTTCATCTGACTCGCTTTTAGACCGGCAGCAAGATAGTTGTTGACCACAAAATCAGCGCTGTACTTATCCGCCGCGGCGACTGTCGGCCATTGTGTCGAATCGTACAGGTTCGAGTTGAAATACTGCGTACCGTAAGCCATGTCATAGGTCATCAGGTTTATGTAGTCGAGCGATGGCGCAATGGCTTTCACATCCACCCAGCTTTTCGGGCTTTCCGCATTTGCGCCCACGGCGATAGTCAGTAGTTTTTTATGCCCCAATGCGGCGCGGAGCTCTTTTAACAGCGCGGTAAAGTTAGCTCGGTCGGCCGGTTTACTTTCGACCAGTCCCCAGGCGCCGTTGACCGGATATTCCCAGTCGAGGTCGATGCCATCAAGGCCATATTTCGCAATTATCTCCTGAGCAGACTGAATAAACACCGCCCGCGATTCTTTCGTTGCCGCCGCGCCTGAGAATCCACGTGCCCCCCAACCACCGACGGAAAGCAATACTTTCAGGTTCGGATTCTGTTTACGCAACTGTGGAATTTTCAGTAAATCATCCTGCACTTTCGGTGAAAGCCAAATCTGATGCAGCTTGCCGGCGTCTTTTAAGGCGTCATTGGTCTCGTCTTTTTCGTTGTTGTAGACAAGGCCAAACGAATAGTTGAGATGGGTTATCTGACGAACATCCAGTTTATTGATGTCACCACCAGGACCGGCAGTGACGTCGCCGCCACCATTGAAGTAGCCAACTGACATCAGTGAACTGGCGGAAACAACGCTGGCGCAAAGCAGGGGTAATGCTGCCAACAAAGGCAATAGTTTCATCGGTGTTCCTCTTTGACATTTAAACAAGCAAACACGCCACGGAAATGGCGTGGCGAAAAAAACAGCATCTGCAGGTTAACAGTTTCATAACAGGAAAAATGCGAAGAGGTTCACGTCATGTCGGCGAAGCGGCAAACCATTTCTGGTAGGTTGTATCGGTTGGGGCAAACATTACTGATTGTTGACGCAAGTCCTTTTTCAGGCCTACAGATTTGCATACATGCGCAAATTCAATAGGCCGGATAAGGCGTTTTAAAGTATTAGCGATGGGTTTCCAGCCAGTCATCAAGCGTATACAGCGTCGCGCCCGCTGCGGCCATTTCCATAAACGCCTCTGCACTGTCCTGTGGTTGAATATTGACGCCACGGCAGCCGTCGGTAATAACGCTGACGGTATAACCAAGATCGAGCGCATCCAGAACGGTGAATTTAACGCAATAGTCGCTAGCCAGACCCATGATAATAAGCTCAGCAATACGGTGTTCGAGCAGCCAGGCGTTCAGCGTGGTTGCCTGACGACGACCGTTATCAAAAAACGCACTGTAACTGTCGACCAGCGGGTTCTCGCCCTTGGTGAAGGTTTTCGCTATCGCACGCTGGTTCAGCAGCGGATGCAGGGCCGCTCCTTCGCTGTTTTGCACGCAATGATCGGGCCAGAACGTTTGCGCCAGACCATCCAGTTGTCCCTGACTGTAGGGGGCGACCCGATGCTGGCTGGCAAAACTACCGTGATTAGCCGGATGCCAGTCCAGACTGGCAACAACCGTGTCGCCGCGTAGGGCGCACCAGTCAATCAGACGGTTGGCAATCTCGATTGTGCTATCGCCTTGCGGAACAGCGAGAGCGCCGCCGGCACAAAAGTCATTTTGTAAATCGACCAACAGTAAGGCTCGGGCCATGGGCATAGACTCCTTTATTCGTCGGGGGTGAGCTCGCCGCGCAGATTTTGCGTCATTGCTTCACGAATGCTCTGCACATCCAGTCCCTGACTGAGTAAATAATGCAATTTGGTGAGCGTGGCTTCGACGGTCATATCCGCGCCGCCAATCACGCCAGCGTGGGCGAGGGCATTACCCGTCGCGTAGCCACCCATGTTTACCTTGCCGGACATACACTGGGTCAGGTTCACCACCACAATGCCACGTGAGCTCGCATCTTCAAGTTCTTGCAGAAACTCTTTATTTTGCGGTGCATTGCCCACGCCGTAGGAGCGCAAAATTAACGCTTTCACCGGCTGGCGCAGGAAGTTACGCACCACATCAGCGGAGATACCTGGATAAATGGTGACCACGCCAATCGGTTGTGGAGTAATAGGATGAACAATCAGTTCTCCTGCGCCGTGCGGTGCTGGCGGTGTTCCCAGTCGACGGATGTGGATCCCAGCTTCCAGTAGCGGCGCAAGGTTGGGTGAGGCAAAGGCGTCAAAGCCATCGGCGTGCGCTTTAGTGGTACGGTTGCCGCGAAACAGTCGATTGTTGAAAAACAGGGTGACTTCATTGATCGGGTAATTTGCCGCAACGTACAGCGCATTGAGCAGATTGATTTGCCCGTCTGAACGTAGCTCTGCCAGCGGAATTTGTGACCCGGTCACAATTACCGGTTTACCCAGGTTCTCCAACATAAAAGAGAGCGCTGAAGCCGTAAACGCCATGGTGTCGGTGCCGTGCAGAATGACAAAACCATCGTAATCGTCGTAGTGTGCTTTAATGTCTTCCGCAATATGCTGCCAGTCTTCCGGCGTCATGTCGGAGGAATCCATCAACGGGACGTATTCGTGGATGGTGAAGTCTGGCATCTCCGGGCGGTGGAATTCAGGCATCAATGCCAGTTGACGCTGGAGATGACCAGAAACAGGAATATAACCCTGTTCTGAGCGCTGCATACCGATGGTACCGCCGGTATAGGCAACGTAAATCGATTTCTTTTGCATGACTTTTCTTCTGTCTCAATGAAAACCCCTCTTCATCCCGAAGAGGGGGCAATTGTTAGCGAACGTTGGCGCAGGTCAGGCAAAACGCATATCGGTTTTGCGGATCGTTAAACGCGGCCAGCTTATCGCTTTCCGCTTTAACTGCACTGGCCGCAGAAGCAAGCGGCGCCGGGAGCATGGCCTGAATAGCTTCGGGCAGCATGGCGCGAACGGAGCCTGACATGCTGTCCATTACCATATCGACGAATGTCGGTTCATCCTGATAATACGCAATGTGCCACTGTTTCAGCTTGGCAAGCTCAGCCGCTTTCGCGATGGCGTCGTCAAAATCACCGAGGCTGTCTACCAGTCCGTTGGCTTTCGCATCCTGACCGGTCCAGACGTGACCCTGCGCGATTTTGTCAATCTGCTCAGGGGTTGTCTTACGTGCATCCGCGACCAGCGTGATAAAGCGCTTATAGCCATTTTCAATGCTCAATTGCATCATTTGCTGCACTTCAGGCGGTAACGCTTTGGTTATGGAGATATCCGCCAGCGGGGAAGTGGCCACGCCATCGGTATGTACACCAATGGAATCCAGGCTGTTTTCTACGGTGTTGATCACACCAAAGATCCCGATTGAACCGGTCAAAGTGCTGGGGTTTGCCACAATGTAACTGGCTGGGGTGGAGATCCAGTAGCCACCGGAGGCCGCCATGCCGCCCATGGACACGACAACCGGTTTACCCGCCGCTTTTGCCGCAGCCAGCTCAGCACGAATGACTTCCGAGGCGCTGACGCTGCCGCCAGGACTGTTCACGCGCAGAACAATAGCTTTCACTTTCGGATCGAGACGTGCTTCGCGGATTTGTGCGGCAGTGGTGTCGCCCCCCACATTTCCTGGGGTTTCTTCACCGTCCATAATCGCGCCGTTCGCGAAGATAACGCCAATGCTGTCTCCGGTATCCGCCGGCGTTTTCAGCGAATAATCGTAATAGCTGACGGCGCGATAGTTTTTATCCGCTTTGCTCCAGCCAAACTGTTTGGTCAGCATTTTTTCGACTTCGGCGCTGGAGGCGAGTGCATCCACCAGTTTGTTGTCGAGCGCATATTTCGCCGTATCTCCATCGACCTTCGTCAAACCGTCCAGCATCGCCTGTGCGCCAGGGAACACCTGCTGAGCTGGGATCTGGCGGTTGGCGGCGACCGTGTCGAGATAGTTCTGCCACAGCTCGCCGATCCAGCGACTGTCGGCTTCACGCGCGGCAGGAGACATATCATCGCGGATAAACGGTTCTACGGCAGACTTATAGGTCCCGACGCGGAATACGTGCGTGGAAACTTTCAGCTTATCGAGCAGGGACTTGTAGTACAGACCGTTGGTGGCAAAGCCGTGCAGATCAACGGAACCCTGCGGAGAGAGGTAAATTTTGTTAGCAAAACTGGCGAGGTAATACTGCCCCTGGCTGAAGTTATCGCCCACGGCAAAGACCGGTTTACCGCTGTCGCGGAATTCCCGCAGTGCTTTGCCGATATACTGCATGGAAGGCTGGTCTGCCCCGGCAAAATTTTTCAGATCCATCACGATGCCGGTGATGTTGCGATCATCTTTTGCCTGGCGAATCGTATTCACGATATCAAACAGAGAGTTTTCCTGCAGACGATCGGAACTGGCGCCAAACAGCTGACGGCCAATAACGCTTAAACGACTGGTGCTCGAAGGCTTATCGACAATCACCCCGGAGATATCCAGCAGTAGCGCGCCTCGCTCAGCGTGTTCGCTGGTGTTGCTGCTGCTGACCTGCATCCAGATGCCCACGCCAACCAGCACCAAAAAGATGAAGAACAGGTTAAGCACAAATTCACGGACGAAATTGAGTAATCGCCATGTCCATTTAAAAAATCCGGCAATAAATCGCCACAGGGTTCGCATGTATTCTCCCTACCAATTAACAACACGCCACCCCGAAATCCCGGAGAAAGGCGATAAGATGAGGCTATCGTAATGACCCGACAGGCACTTGTCAGCAGGAATCACCGCCTGTGCTGTAACAAAATCCGCTCACGTGTTAATTTTGTGAACAAATTTCATTGTTGGAGTTAAGCAAATGGATGCACTCGAATTACTTATGACCCGTCGTAGCGCCTCTCGTCTCGTCGAACCGGCCCCGGCAGGAGAACAACTGCAAAATATTCTGCGTGCGGGAATGCGCGCGCCGGACCACAAAACGCTGCAACCGTGGCAATTCTTTGTCATTGAGGGCGAAGGGCGTGAACGCTTTGCCGCCGTGCTTGAAAAAGGGGCTATTGCATCTGACAGCGATGAGAAGGCCCAGGAAAAAGCGCGCAGCGCGCCGTTTCGCGCACCGCTGATTATTACCGTGGTAGCGAAATGTGAAGCAAACGACAAGGTTCCGCTATGGGAACAGGAAATGTCTGCCGGTTGTGCGGTGATGGCCATGCAGATGGCTGCCATTGCCCAGGGCTTTGGCGGTATCTGGCGCAGTGGCGCATTAACCGAAAGTGAGGTCGTCCGCGAAGCGTTTGACTGTCGCCCACAGGATAAAATCGTCGGTTTTCTCTATCTGGGCACACCACAGTTGAAAGCATCCACGACGATTACCCTTGCCGATCCGAGCGCATTCGTCCGTTATTTCTGATATCAACGGCAAAACTGTCTGGATTATGAGCAAAGGCACCCGAATTCAGACAGTCACTCTTACCACATCATGGAATGAGCGCTACCATATCCGGATTGCAATGACAGGAGATGTCCATGAGCGAGCAAGCTATTCGTTTAACGCAATACAGCCACGGAGCCGGTTGCGGTTGTAAAATTTCCCCAAAAGTGCTGGAAACTATCCTGCACAGTGAGCAGGCGAAGTTTGTTGATCCAAACTTACTGGTGGGTAATGAAACCCGCGACGACGCGGCTGTATACGATCTGGGAAACGGCACCAGCGTAATCAGCACCACCGATTTCTTTATGCCGATTGTCGATAATCCGTTTGATTTTGGCCGCATCGCCGCCACCAACGCCATCAGCGATATTTTCGCCATGGGCGGCAAACCGATTATGGCAATTGCTATCCTGGGCTGGCCGCTTGATAAGCTGGCGCCGGAAATCGCCCGCGAAGTAACCGAAGGCGGACGCTTTGCCTGCCGTCAGGCGGGTATCGCGCTGGCGGGGGGGCACTCTATCGATGCCCCTGAACCTATCTTTGGTCTTGCGGTAACCGGCGTTGTTCCAACCGAACGCGTGAAGAAAAACAGCACCGCCGAGGCGGGATGCAAGCTGTTTTTGACCAAGCCTCTGGGTATTGGTGTCCTGACCACCGCAGAGAAAAAATCGCTGCTGAAGGACGAGCACAAAGGGCTGGCGACGGAAGTGATGTGCCGGATGAACATTGCCGGGGCGGCATTTGCCGATATCGACGGCGTGAAAGCCATGACCGACGTTACCGGTTTTGGGCTGCTGGGGCATCTGAGCGAGATGTGTCAGGGGGCCGGCGTTCAGGCGCAGATCGTCTACCAGGCTATTCCTAAGCTGCCAGGTGTTGAAGAATACATCGCGCAGGGCGCGGTGCCGGGCGGTACCCAGCGTAACTTTGCCAGCTACGGACACCTGATGGGTGAAATGCCGCAGTCGGTTCGCGATTTGCTCTGCGATCCGCAAACTTCCGGTGGTCTGCTGTTAGCGGTAACGCCGGAAGCTGAAGCCGAAGTTAAAGCGGCAGCGGCGCAGTTTGGCATCGACCTCACTGCGATTGGTGAGTTAGTGGAAGCTCGTGGCGGTCGCGCCATGGTTGAGATCCGTTAACTCGATGCGGTTGTTTATTGCCGAAAAACCGAGTCTGGCGCGCGCTATCGCCGATGTGCTGCCGAAGCCGCATCGCAAAGGTGACGGTTTTATCGAGTGCGGAAACGGGCAAGTGGTGACCTGGTGTATTGGTCACCTGCTTGAGCAGGCGCAGCCAGATGCCTACGACAGTCGTTATGCTCGCTGGAGTCTGGTTGATCTGCCGATTGTCCCGGAAAAGTGGCAACTGCAGCCGCGTCCCTCGGTGACCAAACAGCTCAACGTTATTAAGCGATTTTTGCATGAGGCCAGTGAAGTCATTCACGCAGGTGACCCCGATCGTGAAGGACAACTGCTGGTGGATGAAGTGCTGGATTACCTGCAACTGGCCCCTGAAAAGCGCCAGCAGGTGCAACGCTGCCTGATTAACGACCTCAACCCGCAGGCCGTCGAGCGAGCGATTGAGCGTCTGCGCGCCAACAGTGAGTTCATCCCCCTGTGCGTGTCGGCACTGGCGCGAGCGCGGGCGGACTGGCTGTACGGTATCAACATGACGCGCGCTTATACCATTCTGGGGCGTAACGCGGGCTATCAGGGCGTACTTTCGGTCGGGCGCGTGCAAACGCCGGTGCTCGGACTGGTTGTGCGTCGCGATGAAGAAATTGAAAACTTCGTTGCCAAAGACTTCTTCGAGGTAAAGGCGCATATCGTGACGCCCGCCGATGAGCGGTTTACCGCTATCTGGCAGCCGAGCGAAGCGTGTGAGCCGCATCAGGATGAAGAAGGGCGCTTGCTGAATCGCTCGCTGGCTGAACACGTGGTAAACCGCATTAACGGTCAGCCGGCGATTGTCACCAGCTATAACGATAAACGGGAATCAGAATCCGCGCCGTTGCCGTTTTCGCTGTCGGCGTTGCAGATTGAAGCGGCGAAACGCTTTGGCTTAAGTGCGCAAAACGTTCTGGATATCTGCCAGAAGCTGTATGAAACCCATAAACTGATCACCTATCCGCGTT
Organism: Citrobacter sp. Cb031; assembly: GCF_030336725.1. Classification (NCBI taxonomy): domain Bacteria; kingdom Pseudomonadati; phylum Pseudomonadota; class Gammaproteobacteria; order Enterobacterales; family Enterobacteriaceae; genus Citrobacter; species Citrobacter sp. Cb031. The sequence continues at coordinate 831,391 of NZ_JAOWDA010000034.1, read as the reverse complement.
CGGATAGCCGTTATCTGCCGGAAGAACACTTTGCCGGACGTCACGCGGTGCTGAACGCGATTAGTGTCCATGCGCCGGATCTGCTTCCGCAACCGGCGGTCAATCCCGATACGCGAAACCGCTGTTGGGATGATAAAAAAGTGGATGCGCACCACGCCATCATTCCAACCGCGCGCAGTTCGTCCATCAACCTGAACGATAATGAAGCGAAGATATACAACCTGATTGCCCGTCAATATCTGATGCAGTTTTGCGCGGATGCGGTATTCAGGAAGTGCGTTATTGAGCTGGATATCGCGAAAGGTAAGTTTGTCGCCAAAGCCCGTTTTCTGGCGGAGGCCGGATGGCGTACGCTGCTTGGCAACAAAGAGCGCGACGAAGATAACGACGGGACGCCGCTGCCGGTGGTGGCAAAAGACGACGAGCTGCTGTGCGAAAAAGGCGAAGTGGTTGAACGACAGACCCAGCCTCCGCGGCACTTTACCGATGCCACGCTGCTGTCAGCGATGACCGGAATCGCGCGCTTTGTGCAGGATAAAGATCTGAAAAAGATCCTGCGCGCAACGGACGGACTGGGAACGGAAGCGACGCGCGCCGGGATTATCGAGCTGCTGTTTAAGCGTGGTTTCCTGGTGAAGAAGGGGCGCTATATCCATTCTACCGATGCCGGAAAAGCGCTGTTTCATTCGCTGCCTGAAATGGCGACGCGCCCGGATATGACCGCGCACTGGGAATCTATCCTGACCCAAATCAGCGAAAAGCAGTGTCGATATCAGGATTTCATGCAGCCGCTGGTGGGGACGCTGTATCAGCTAATCGATCAGGCGCGCAGCACGCCGGTACGACGCTTCCGTGGTATTGCCGCACCGGGTAGTAGTGGTGGTGACAAGAAAAAGAGCGCGCCGCGTAAACGCACGGCGAAAAAAAGCCCGCCATCTGAAGAGGCGGGCCTGTAATGCGCTCTTAGGCTGGATAAGGCATGTGTGCCGCATCAAGCCTACGGGAACAACAGATCTGAATTAAATCACACCCTGGCCCAACATCGCGTCGGCAACTTTCACGAATCCCGCGATGTTGGCGCCACGTACGTAGTTGGTTTGCTTGCTTTCGCCGCCGTACTCGACGCAGGCATGGTGAATATCCAGCATGATGTGGTGCAGGCGTGCATCCACTTTCTCCGCTTTCCAGCCCAGACGTGCGGCGTTCTGCGCCATTTCCAGACCGGATGTCGCTACGCCTCCCGCGTTGGCCGCTTTACCCGGCGCGAACAATACACCCGCTTCCAGGAACAGATCGGTGGCCTCGATGGTGGTAGGCATGTTTGCCCCTTCGGCGACAGCCTTCACGCCGTTGGCGATCAGCACGCGTGCCGCATCGACATCAAGTTCGTTCTGGGTGGCGCACGGCAGGGCGATATCCACCGGAACCGACCACGGCTGTTGGCCTTCCAGATAGGTCAAGCCAAATTCGCGGGCGTAATCCGCCACGCGGCCGTCGCGGCTGTCTTTGATCGCGCACAGACGCGCCAGTTTTTCTTTGGTAAATCCGCTTTCGTCGACCACAGTTCCGCTGGAGTCGGAGGCGGTGACTACTCGCGCGCCAAACTCCATGGCTTTCTCAATGGCGAATTGCGCCACGTTACCGGAACCAGAGACGGCCACGCGCATGCCTTCAAAGCCCAGGCCATGGCGTTTGAGCATCGCTTCGGTGAAGTACACCAGACCGTAGCCGGTAGCTTCCGGGCGAATCAGGCTGCCGCCGAAAGAGAGACCTTTACCGGTAAAGACACAGGCGCTGTTGTTGGACAGTTTTTTCATCATCCCGGCCATAAAGCCGACTTCACGACCGCCTACGCCGATATCGCCCGCCGGAACATCGGTATCGGGTCCTAAATGGCGGAACAGTTCGGTCATCAGCGCCTGGCAGAAACGCATGATTTCGCCTTCGCTTTTACCTTTCGGATCGAAATCGCTCCCGCCTTTACCCCCGCCCATTGGCAGCGTGGTGAGGGCGTTTTTAAATGTTTGCTCGAAGCCAAGGAATTTCAGGATCGACAGGTTCACGGAAGGGTGGAAACGCATCCCGCCTTTGTATGGGCCAATGGCGGAGCTAAACTGCACGCGCCACGCGCGGTTGACCTGCACCTGATTGCGATCGTCCAGCCAGACGACGCGGAACTGGATCACGCGCTCCGGTTCAACCAGACGTTCCAGCAACGACATCTGACGATAACGCGGGTTTTGCTCGAGGAAGGGCCACAGTGTCGTCATTACCTCACGAACGGCTTGCGCGAACTCGGTCTGATTCGGGTCGCGCTTTTGCACATGGTTAAGGAATGACTCCAGAGAACGTGTCTGATCCATAGATATAAGTACCTCTTATGTATTGATATGGTTATATTTTTGATTTTTGTGTTAAGTGTTTTGCAGTTTTTGACTATAACATCAGCAGTGTGACGGGACGCAAGAAAAAATTAACCGCGCTAAGTAAATTAATATTGCGGCGTGGGTCATAACCAAAAGCGATGATGGCAAGGGCTAAAGTTTCTGCCGGTTTATACCGTTATACTGAGCATAACTGTCAGTCAAAAAGGAAAGAATATGCGCCATATAATCATGGCAGGAGCGTTGGCACTGGTGTCCAGCGCGACGCTGGCAAATCAGCTTTATCGCCCGGACGTGCAGGTGAATGTCCCGCCGGAAGTGTTCAGTTCCAGCGGTCAGCGGGCGCAACCCTGTAGTCAGTGCTGTATTTATCAGGATCAAAACTACTCAGAAGGGGCGGTGATTAAAGCGGATGGCGTTTTGCTTCAGTGCCAGCGCGATGATAAAACGATCAGCACGAATCCGCTGGTCTGGCGTCGCGTAAAAGGATAAACGCTTCTAATAGCGGGATATCGGCAGGCGCCAGCGGATAACGCAGTGCTTCTTCGGGTGAACACCAGACGATATCCTGATGTTCATACACTTTCAGCTCCCCCTGATATGACGGTACATGCCAGGCATGTAAGTGAATGAGTCGGCCTGAAACCTCGCGTTGATGGCTGGCAATGTAGCGCCCAACGACCGCCTCGATGCCCAACTCTTCACGCAGTTCACGGACCAGCGCCTCTGGCTGACTTTCTCCCGGCTCAACCTTACCGCCAGCAAACTCCCACATACCTGACTGATCCGCATGCTGCGGGCGTTGAGCCAGTAAAATTTTGCCATCACGTTCAATGATAGCGGCGACCACGTCGAGGGTTTTCATTATATTCATCAAGATCTAACGGTAGAAAATGACATACTATCGTTATCTTTGTTTTATCTAAAGTATTCAGGAGCCACCGTTGAACGATCCTCAGTCGTGGGTAAAACCGTTAACGCGTATCCCTTCCAGTTTGCAACCGCTCGTTGCTACGCAGAAAAAACATTATGGCGATGTGCTGCATCCCACGCGCTGGTGGGGGCGGATGCCGTTCCTGTTCTGGCTGGTGGCGCTGTTTGTCGGGTATCTGGAGCGTAAAAAGGCGCGCCTGTCGCCGGTGATGCGCGCGCTGTTGATGACCCGCGTTTCTCAGGTGTGCCACTGCGCTTTCTGCGTTGACGCCAACAGTTTACGGCTGGCTGAACGCTGCGGCGCGCTGGATAAAGTCTTACAGGTTGCCAACTGGCAAGAATCAACGCTATTTAGCGCAGAAGAACGTGTAGGGCTGGCCTATGCTGATGCGGTCACCGCAACGCCACCACAGGTTGACGATGCGCTGAAAGCGCAGATGAAGCAATATTTTACCGATGACGCCATTACTGAAATGACCGCGCTGATTGCGTTTCAAAATCTCTCGGCGCGTTTTAATGCCGCTCTCGATATTCCCTCCCAGGGACTGTGCGACAGTTTTAAAGGACGCCCGCATGCTTGACCGCCATCTTCATCCGCGATTAAAACCGCTTTTGCATCGCTGCGTGGGCATCATTGATCAACCGGCGATTACCCCGGACGGACTTACGCTGGTCGGTTTTGCTATTGGCGTGCTGGCGTTGCCATTTCTGGCGTTAGGCTGGTATATGGCGGCGCTGGTGGCCATTGTACTCAATCGGCTGTTTGACGGGCTGGATGGGGCACTGGCACGGCGCAGAGGGCTAACGGACGCGGGAGGATTTCTCGATATCTCGCTCGATTTTCTGTTTTACGCCTTAGTGCCGTTTGGTTTTATTCTTGCTGCGCCGGCGCAAAATGCGCTGGCAGGCGGTTGGCTGTTGTTCGCGTTTATTGGCACCGGCAGCAGCTTTCTGGCCTTCGCCGCGCTGGCGGCAAAGCATCAGATTGATAACCCCGGTTATGCGCATAAATCGTTTTATTATCTGGGCGGACTGACCGAAGGAACCGAGACGATTTTGCTGTTTGTGTTGGGATGTCTGTTCCCGGAATATTTTGCCGTAATGGCGTGGGTCTTTGGCGCGCTGTGCTGGATGACGACGTTCACCCGGATCTGGAGCGGATATCTGACGCTGAAAGCGGTCCAGCGTCAGGCGTAACGTAGTGCGTTGCCGGATGCGCTTCGCTTATTTGGCCTACAACGATGGTTTATGTAGGCTGGGTAAAGCGTTCTCGCTGCATCCGGCAAAAATGACAATCTTACTTGCTGGCGTCTGGACCCCGTTCACCGCTGGCGATCGGGTTTTTCGGAGAGCTGCTCCACTCATACCAGCCGCCATCGTAGACGGAGACGTTTTTCCAGCCCATTGCGCGGGCATACATAAACGTTTCCGAAGCACGCCAGCCGGTACCACAATAGAATGAGACCTGTTGCTCTGGCAGGATATTCCATTGCTTCCACATGGCGGCGATGTCATCGGCGCTGCGCATGGTGCCATCCGGATTATGGAAATCTTCCATGTGGGTGGAGTCGCTGCCTGCATGGCCCCAACGCGCCCCTGCGATCTCACCTTTTGGCTTAATGTAGCTATAGCCGCTGGTCGTACCGATAAATTCCGGCCATGAACGAATGCTCACCAAAGACGCATCCTGGCGATGCAGCAGACCGCGAGCCTGTTGCATATCCAGCATCAGTTGCGGTTGGGCAGGGATCGTCACGCCGAAATCAGGTTCAGGCTTCACCGTTGGTGCCGTACCGCGTTCGACCGGTAAACCTGAGTCAGACCAGGTCTGCCAGCCGCCGTCGAGCAGACGAACATCTTTCACACCTGCATACAGCATAATTTGTGCCACGCGCGCGGCGGCGTAGACATCGCGGCCGTATAAAATCACCGTGGTGTCGTGGCGGATGCCGTGTTTCGCCAGCATCGCTTTGAGCTGCGCGTCGGACACTTTATTCCACAGCGGTTCGCTTTCGACTTCGTTGGTATCAATGTAGCCCGCGCCAGGGATATGGCTGAGCAGATACAACTTCGGCGCGCCCCAGGCGGCTTCAATCACTTTCCAGTCACCGGCCGGTTTGGCGGTCACCTCTTTACCCTGCTGAAGGTCGTGCAGCCACTGCGGGTAAACCAACTGTTCGAAGTGCGGCAGACGTTGCAGGCGGGCAGGGTCCGTAAGCGCATCGCTGAGGGTTGAGATAGCGTTAAAGCCGACTTTCTGCAGGCGGGATTTGACGGCCTGCATGTCAGTATCGCTGCCATACAATGCCACAGGCGCGTCGGTTTTCAGGTGATGTGCCTTAACCCAGGCGCTGAGTTGTTCATCATTCATCTTGTCGAGCCAGGCGGCAGACAGGTTCAGTGCGAAAGGCTCGTGTCCTGAAGGACCATTAAGCGATTGCGGCCAGCCGTTGTAAAAAGCGCTCTGACGGGTATCGATCGCCGCGCCTTGCTTTTGCTGTAACTGGTTGAGGGTGAGCGTCTGTGCTGTTTCAGCAGCCCAGGAAGAAGCGCAAGCGAGCCCTAAAGCCAGTGCCAGCGCGGTCATTTGAGAAACACGTTTCATCGAATAGCCCGACGTTGAAAAAGAGGACGACATTCTGTGCCGCCAGTTAAGTAAAAACCTTGCGTTAACGCAGCATATCGCCACATTCACGCCCAGTTTTCCATCTGTAATACGTGACCTGCTGGCGGAACGTCCTGCGCATCGTGGGTAACCTGTACCACCGGAATACCCAGTTTACGTACCTCGGTGAAGACCCACTGGCGAAAGGTATCGCGCAGCGACGCATCCAGCCGGCTAAAGGGTTCATCGAGTAACAGCGCCTGGGGTTGTGTCAGTAGCGCGCGAAGCAGGGCGACACGCGAGCGTTGCCCGCCGGAGAGCGAAGCCGGATCGCGTGAATAAAATCCTGCCAGGCCCGCGCGTGCGAGGGCGCTTTCCACCGCATGGCGTCTGGCGGGACCTTGCACGCTGGCGGGTAAGGCCAGCAGTAAATTCTGCCCAACGCTGAAATGGTCAAACAGCAGCGCATCCTGAAACAGAATGCCAATCTGGCGCTGCGCAGTAGGCAGTGTGTCTACGCGCTGTTCGTTGAGCCACAGTTCGCCTGACGCCTGAAACTGAGGAGACAACGCCCCGATCATCCACGAAAATAGCGAAGACTTACCGCTGCCGGAAGGCCCCATAATGGTGACAATGTCACTTTTATTAACCTGGAAATTAACGTCCTTCAGTAGCGCCGTCGTACCCTGGTATAACGAAACGCCTTGTACAATGAGCATTAGCGGAGTCCTTGTCGAAAGCGGCCAATCCACGCAGCGAGAAACGCCGCCAGTGCGAAAATTATAAGCGGTAACAGAAGCTGCCATAGCGCCTGGGTTGCCAGAATGGCGGTGCTGCCGCCGCTGCTTAATGCCACCGCTTCGGTGGTCAGCGTGGGATAGCGCCCGGCGCCTAACCACAGCGTCGGCATATACTGGGCGATACTGACTGAGAACCCTACCGCGAAGGCAACCAGCGCCGGGCGCGCCAGCTGCGGACATTTTACTTGCCAGAATATGCGGCCCCGGGTCCAACCCAGCGTTTGCGCAATCAAAATCAATCGTGGGTCAATGCGTTGCCACGCCGGTTTGAGCACAAACAGCATCCATGGCATCACCCACAGCAGGTGTCCCCAGACAATGGTTATCATCAGCCCATCCTGTCCGGCATATAACGCCAACAGATACTGTCCAGTCACCAGCGGCAGCGCAGGCAAAATGAGCGGTAGCCAGACCCAACGGTGTCCGGTTTGTGGACCCCATTCCAGCCAGGCAAAAAGTATCAGCAGCGCCAGCACGCTGGAGAGAAGCCCCAGTTGCAGGCTAGTGCTGAGCGCCTCGCTATTTAGCGACGAATAGCTGGCGATCAGCGCCAGAACCAGCGCGCACACCACACCGCCAAAGGGCAAAAGTTGTACCAGCGAACGTCCGATTGTACAGGATGAAAAACGCAGGCGTTCCCCGTTTACTGCGGGAATAGTGCGTTGCCAGGCGCGCCAGAGCAGATACCCCGCCAGCGCGATGATGAGTAGCAGCAGTACCAGCAGCAGGCTGGCGAGTGCTCCTTTAGCCTGTTGCTCGGCATCGCCCTGACTGAGCCATTGCCAGCTCAACACGGCAAGCGTTGGTGGGTTTCCGGGACCAAGGACGATTGCTACATCCACTACCGAGAGCGACCAGGCGACAATCGCCAGCATGGCTTTGCCTAACGCGGGGGCGAGAGAGGGCAGAACCAGCCAGTTCAGGCATTGCAGTCGGCTGTAACCCAGCGAATCCAGGACGATAACCTGCTGCGAAAGCTGTTTTTCACTCAGCAGAGCTGAGAGGATCCATAACAAAAAGGCACTCTCTTTTACCGCCAGCGTCACGCCAAGCCCAATGCCGTAGCGGTCAGGCTGGGAGCTGTGAAACGGGAGCCATTGCCAGAGCATGCCGCCTTCGGCAAAAACCAACAGCACGCTGGTGGCGAAGGCAACGTGCGGAATCGCCAGCAGCCACGGAAGACGCGTGCACAGACGCGCCCAGCCTGCGCCGGGCCATAAGGCGAGGATCGCCAGCAGGGCGATGATCAGCGCGCCGCCAGCCGCGAGGCTTACGGAAACCAGCGTTGCCAGTAACGCCTGCGGGAGTTGAGGATCGCTAAATAGCGCCAGCCAGTTTCTGGTACTCAGCGCCGGCGTTATCAGAGAAAAAGCCGCTGGCGCCAGCGGCAGATAAACGCCCGCCATGATGGCCCAGAGTAGCAGAATTAATGTGTACCGTAGCGGCGTAGCCATTCTTGTTCCAGAGCGTTTACCCATGCAGCATGCGGTTCTGGCAGTACGGCAGGGAGCCCTTGTGGGATCCGCGCCAGCAGCGCATTACGCTGGTCGACAGGCAATTTTTGTGGATCAAGCACCGAAGGATCTCCCCAGACAGACGGGTCGGCTTTACGCAGCTGCGCTTCGGGTGAAAGCAGGAAATTTGCCACGACTTTCGCTCCGGCGCTGGCGCGCGCATTCGCTGGAATGGTGACAAAATGCACGTTGCCGAGCATGCCCTGTGAGAAACCAAAACTATAGCTGCTTTTGGGTAATTCACCGCTGGCCACTTTTTGCTGCGCGTGGGCAGGATTAAAGGTCATTGATAAACGCAGGGTGCCACCGTTGAGCAGCGCATCCATTCGCGCTGGCGTGGGCGGAAAATCTTTACCTTCGCGCCACAGGGCAGGATGTAAAGCATCAAGATAATGCCACAATGGAGCGGTAACATCGGCGAATGTGGACGCATCTGGCGCTATTTTCAGCGCTTGCGGCTTGTTGGTGAGCGAAATTAACAACTGCTCAAGAAAAGCCGTTCCGGTAAAGTCTGGCGGTCGCGGATAGGTCACCGTGCCAGGGTGCGCCTGGGCAAACTCAAGCAGTGCCTGCGGGGATTGCGGCGGCTGCGCGGTGAGATCGTGCCTGGCAATAAAGGTAAGCTGTGCGCCGCCCCACGGTGATTCAGCCCCCTCCGTTGGAATGGAAAAGTCTTCATTCACCGGTTTATGGGTATCAACATAGCGCCAGTTAGGCAGCGTTTGCGCCCACTGGGTCTGTAGCAGCCCGGCTTCTTTCAGCGTGCGGAAATTTTCGCCGTTCACCCACAGTAAATCGACCGAGCCACCGGTTTTTCGCCCGGATGCCGCTTCCGTCTGGATACGTTTTACGGCGTCGGCGGCATCCGCCAGGCGTACGATTTTCAGGTTAATGGCATAGTGTGTTTTCATCTCGCCGCTAACCCAGTCGAGATACTGGTTAACTGCGTTGTCGCCACCCCAGGCGTTGAACCACACCGTCTGACCGCGGGCGTCATTTTTGATTTGCTGCCAACTGGCGTCCTCGGCGAAAGCCGCCAGCGGAGAGAGCAGCAAACTCAGGCACAATAAGCAGTAACGCATAATATCTCCATTGCTAAAAATGGGGGAAAGACTCAGGTCTTTTTCCGTTGATGCTCAAGATAAAGGCTTCTGGCCACGGCAATCACCACGCTCAGAGCGAACAGGATGAACAGGCCGGTAACAAACCAAAATGTGCCGCCGGTTAACAGGCTACCAGCCCATGAATAGACGATAGTGGCCGGTAACTGACCGATGCCGGTGGCGATGAAGAAATGGCGAAAACGAATCGAGGTCAGGCCTGCTGCGTAGCTTACCGGGTCGAACGGCACAAAAGGTAACAGGCGACAGACAAGAATTGTGTGCTTGCCATAGCGCTCGAAAAAAGAGTCCATGTTGTTCAGCACCGTTTTTCCGGTCAGTTTTTCCACCGCGCTGCGACCTAAAACGCGGGCAATAAAAAAGCACAGCGCCGCGCCTGCCATCGCGCTGCTCCAGGACAGAACGCCGCCCCAAAATGCGCCAAACAGCGAGGCATTGGCAAAGGTGATCACAAAGGCGGGAAGCGGCGCGACGATGGCCTGTAAGATCATCAGGAAGAACGACACGACCGCCGCCTGGGTTCCGTAAGAACGAATGAAGTTCTCAAGAGCATGCTGATCGAGCGTGGTAAATGCCGCCAGGCTGGCGTGAAGAAAATCACTCACGCCAGGTATCCACGCCCACGCCATCAGGGCGAGCAGCAGCAGGGCAAGCAAGCTTATACGGTAATAGCGTGTCCGCCGCGCTTTATTCATCTTGATCATTTACCCGCGTACTCGTGACCGAGCGCCGGATCGACATGTTTATGTCGCGCCCAGGCTTTGGCGGCCTGAACGAGGACGAATAGCGCCAGCCCCGCAACGCTGAGCTTACCGATAAATGCCCAGCTAATCCCTTCGCTGGCCAGTTCGTGCGACATCAGCGTATAGATAAAGATACCGGGCAAGGTGGTTAGCGCAGATATCACAGTAAATGACCAGAACGGAATGGCCGTCAGCCCATAGGCATAGTTTTGAATGTTATAGGGGAACAGTGGCACGAGCCGGGTCAGGATCAGAAAGTCTACTCCACTATGGGCAATGCCTGTTTCGATAGCCTGAAACGTTGCCGTATGGCCAACGTATTTCAGCAGCAATTCCCGGCCAAGCCAGCGAGCCAACATAAATGACAGCGCCGAAGCCATAGTTGCCGCCACTAACGAGATAAGCGTCCCTGTCACCGGGCCAAACAGCACACCGCCGACGATCACCAGGATGCTGCCAGGGATCAGACACAGCGCGGCAACTATAAACAGCAGGATATAAAGGGTATAGCCGAACAGGCCGCTTTGGCGGATGACATCTTGTAAATGATGGAAATTGGTGATCAGATCGGTCAGACCGTAATGATGGAAAACTCCCGCCAGAACGCAGAACAATACCGCAACAATTAGCAGCCGGTATTCTGCGTTATGCGAACTTCTTTTTCATGGGGGTTCTCCTGTAAAACCGAATGCAATGTAGCGTTTTCGTCAGCGAAAAGTGCGCGCGAAGATATAATAAATTTCCGGCCGCAACAATGTATTACCGTGGCTTTATTGATTTTGCACAGAATAAACAGACTCTCCGGGCCTGGCCCGGAGAGTGAAAATACGCAGACGATCAGACGCGGAATTTAGCCCATACAGGCGCATGGTCGGACGGCTTTTCCATGCTGCGGATTTCATAGTCGATGCCGGTTTCTTCGCAGCGCTCCGCCAGCGGTTTGCTCGCCAGCAGCAGATCGATACGCAGGCCACGGTTATCGTCAAAGCCTTTTGAGCGGTAATCAAACCACGAGAACTGGTCGTTCTTTTCAGGCCAGGCGTGACGGTAGGTATCTACCAGGCCCCAGCCCAGCAGACGTTCCATCCACTCGCGCTCTTCTGGCAGGAAGGAACATTTGCCGGTACGCAGCCAGCGTTTACGGTTCTCTTCGCCAATACCGATATCGAGGTCGGTTGGGCTGATATTCATATCACCCATGATCAATACCGGATTGTCGCGCTTCAGTTCAGTCTCCAGGTAGTTTTGTAGGTTCTGATAAAATGCGGCTTTGGCCGGGAACTTGGTTTCATGGTCACGGCTTTCGCCCTGCGGGAAATAGCCGTTGATCACCGTGATGCTGCCCAGAGGCGACGGAATTTCCGCCATGATGATACGACGCTGCGCTTCTTCGTCATCACCCGGGAAGCCACGACGCACCGCAATCGGCGTTTCTTTCGTTAATAGTGCTACGCCGTAGTGGCCTTTCTGACCGTGATAAAAGACGTTATAACCCAGCTTTGCTACCTCTTCGAGAGGGAACATATCGTCGTGGACTTTTGTCTCCTGTAAGCCAATAACATCCGGTTGGTGTTTTTCGACAATGGCTGCCAGTTGATGGGGACGGGCACGCAGGCCGTTGATATTAAAAGAGACAAATTTCATAGTCGCTGCCACTTTGCAAGATGAATAGTGCAAGGATGGTAGCAGAATTTCTGCAGGCTGACTGCTTCTTGTCACCTGATTCCAACAATGATTGCTAATGGTGTTAACGATGGAGCAAAAACTGCACCGTTTTGGCGCGTAGAGCGTCGGAATAGAGCAATAATTTCCGATAAATTTCGTATACGATCACAATTCCAGAATTATATTTGGCGACTGAATAAAATTGCGTTTTTTCCTCTGTTTAGTCATCTGGTACGCAAACATATTCACTTTATATGCACATACAGTGAATATCGTCAGGTTGTAACTCGTTGATATTCCGTCACCGCCCTCCGTTTATGCACTTTTTTCGCTGGCTGGCACGAAGCCTGCAATCTACATTTACACCGCAAATACTATATTTATTAACATATAAATAACCTTTTATTTACCGTTGAGGTCGCTATGTCTCTGTCAATTACGCGTGAAAATTTTGATGAATGGATGATGCCCGTATACGCTCCGGCCCCTTTTATTCCGGTGCGTGGCGAAGGTTCACGTCTGTGGGATCAGCAGGGTAAAGAGTATATCGATTTCGCGGGAGGCATTGCGGTTAACGCGCTGGGTCATGCACATCCGGCATTGCGCGAGGCATTAAACGACCAGGCGAGCAAATTCTGGCATACGGGAAATGGCTACACCAACGAGCCGGTGCTGCGCCTGGCGAAAAAGCTGATTGATGCCACTTTTGCCGAGCGCATTTTCTTCTGTAACTCTGGCGCAGAAGCTAACGAAGCGGCATTAAAACTGGCACGTAAATATGCCCACGATCGTTTTGGTAGCCAGAAGAGCGGCATTGTGGCGTTTAAAAATGCTTTCCATGGTCGCACGCTGTTTACCGTCAGCGCCGGAGGACAGCCCGCCTATTCACAGGACTTCGCGCCGCTGCCGCCGGATATCCGCCATGCCGTGTATAACGATCTCGACTCTGCCGGTCAACTGATTGATGACAACACCTGTGCGGTTATTGTGGAGCCGGTGCAGGGAGAAGGTGGCGTAGTGCCGGCAACAAACGCCTTTTTGCAGGGGTTGCGTGAATTATGCGATCGCCATAATGCGCTGTTGATTTTTGATGAAGTTCAGACCGGAGTTGGTCGTACCGGCGAACTGTATGCCTACATGCACTACGGCGTTACGCCGGACCTGCTGACGACAGCAAAAGCGCTGGGCGGTGGTTTCCCCATCGGCGCACTGCTGGCGACAGAGCGTTGCGCCAGTGTGATGACGGTCGGTACGCACGGTACAACCTATGGCGGAAACCCGCTGGCCACTGCGGTGGCGGGAAAACTGCTGGAAATTGTTAACACGCCGGAAGTGCTTAACGGAGTGAAACAGCGTCACGACTGGTTTGTGGAGCGTATTAACGCCATTAACGAACGTTTTGGACTGTTTAGTGAAATTCGTGGACTCGGACTGCTGATTGGCTGTGTGCTGAACGCGGAATTTGCCGGGAAAGCAAAACTCATCTCGCAAGAAGCGGCGGTTGCCGGAGTGATGGTGCTGATTGCTGGCGCTAATGTGGTGCGGTTTGCGCCAGCGTTAAACGTCAGCGAAGAAGAAATCGCCACCGGACTGGATCGCTTTGCGCTGGCCTGCGAACGCATTAAAGCAGGAGGTTCATCATGATGGTGATTCGTCCCATTGAACGCGCTGATATCACCGCGCTGATGCAGCTTGCCAGTAAGACCGGCGGCGGGTTGACCTCGCTACCGGCGAATGAAGCTACGCTGATGGCGCGTATCGAACGTTCGCTACAAACCTGGCGCGGTGAGTTGCCCAAAAGTGAGCAGGGATATGTGTTTGTGCTTGAAGACAGCGCCAGCGGAACCGTGGCGGGGATTTGCGCCATTGAGGTGGCGGTGGGGCTTAACGATCCCTGGTACAACTACCGGGTCGGTACTCTGGTGCACGCCTCGAAAGAGCTGAACGTGTATAACGCGCTGCCGACGCTGTTTCTGAGTAACGATCACACGGGCAGTAGCGAGCTTTGTTCTCTGTTTCTCGATCCGGACTGGCGTAAAGAAGGCAACGGCTATTTGTTGTCGAAGTCGCGCTTTATGTTTATGGCGGCCTTTCGTGACCGGTTCAATGAGAAGGTCGTGGCCGAGATGCGCGGCGTGATCGATGAGCACGGCTACTCTCCGTTTTGGCAAAGCCTCGGCAAACGTTTTTTCTCAATGGAGTTCAGCCGGGCGGATTTTCTCTGCGGAACCGGGCAAAAAGCCTTTATTGCTGAACTGATGCCTAAGCATCCGATTTATACCCATTTCCTGTCTGACGAAGCGCAAAGCGTGATTGGTCAGGTGCATCCGCAAACGGCTCCTGCGCGGGCGGTGCTGGAGAAAGAAGGATTTCGCTACCGCAACTACGTCGATATTTTCGACGGCGGACCGACCCTGGAATGCGATATTGACCGGGTACGGGCTATCCGTAAAAGCAGGCTGGTGGAGGTGGCTGAAGGGCAGCCTGCGCCGGGCGACTATCCTGCTTGTCTGGTTGCCAATGAAAATTATCAAAATTTCCGCGTCATGTTGGTTCGTGCCGACCCGGATACTCAGCGTCTGGTGCTGACGGCGGCGCAACTGGACGCCCTGAAATGTCACGCGGGCGACCATGTACGTTTTGTGCGTCTTTGTGCAGAGGAGAAAACAGCATGACATTATGGATAAACGGCGACTGGGTGACGGGGCTGGGTGAGCGTCGGGTGAAAACCAATCCCGTAAGCGGTGATGTGCTGTGGCAGGGGAATGATGCCGATGCAGCCCAGGTAGCGCAGGCGTGCCGGGCCGCGCGCGCAGCCTTTGCCAGTTGGGCTAAACAGCCCTTTGGCGCACGCCAGGCCATTGTTGAAAAATTTGCCTCATTGCTGGAAAGCAATAAAGCCGAACTCACACAGATTATCGCCCGGGAAACCGGCAAACCCCGTTGGGAAGCCGCTACGGAACTGACGGCGATGATCAATAAAATTGCCATCTCCGTGAAAGCCTGGCATGCGCGTACCGGAGAGCATCACAGCGAATTACCGGATGGCGCAGCGACGTTGCGCCATCGCCCGCACGGCGTGCTGGCGGTTTTTGGCCCGTATAACTTCCCTGGCCATTTACCCAATGGTCATATTGTTCCGGCACTGCTGGCAGGCAACACATTGATTTTCAAACCCAGCGAGCTGACGCCGTGGACCGGTGAAGCCGTGACAAAGCTGTGGGAGCAGGCGGGATTGCCGCCGGGTGTGCTGAACCTGGTGCAGGGCGGTCGCGATACGGGACAGGCGCTGAGCGCGCAGGACGATCTTGATGGCCTGCTGTTTACCGGCAGTGCCAATACGGGTTATCAACTGCATCGACAGCTATCCGGCCAGCCGGAAAAAATCCTCGCTCTGGAGATGGGGGGCAACAACCCGCTGATTATTGAGAACCCGGAAGATATTGATGCCGCAGTGCATCTGACTATTCAGTCCGCGTTTGTCACCGCCGGACAGCGTTGTACCTGCGCCCGTCGCCTGTTAGTTAAAAAAGGCGCGCAGGGGGATGCGTTCCTGACGCGCCTGGTGGACGTCAGCCAGCGTTTAATGCCCGGCAACTGGGATGCAGAACCGCAGCCATTTATTGGCGGGCTGATTTCCGAACAGGCCGCGCGGCATGTCTATGATGCCTGGCAGCGTCTGGAATCGTTAGGGGGCCGAACGCTATTAGCGCCACGTCTGGTGCAAGCCGGAACGTCACTGCTCACCCCTGGGATCATCGAACTGACCGGGGCGGCGAACGTACCCGATGAAGAGGTCTTTGGACCGCTGCTTGGCGTCTGGCGTTATGACAGCTTTGATGACGCAATTCGTATGGCGAACAACACCCGCTTTGGATTGTCGTGTGGGTTGGTTTCCCCCGATCGCAGCCAGTTTGATCAACTGCTGCTCGAGGCGCGGGCCGGGATCGTCAACTGGAATAAGCCGTTAACCGGCGCGGCGAGTACAGCGCCGTTTGGCGGCGTTGGCGCTTCCGGGAACCATCGCGCCAGCGCGTGGTATGCCGCAGATTATTGCGCCTGGCCGATGGCAAGTCTGGAATCACCGGCCTTAACGCTGCCAACGACGCTTAGCCCCGGCCTGGATTTTTCTCGCGAGGATAAGCTATGAAAGCCCGTGAGGTAAATTTTGATGGTCTGGTGGGGCTGACCCACCACTATGCGGGGCTGTCATTTGGTAATGAGGCCTCAACCAAACATCGTTTTCAGCTATCGAACCCGCGTCTGGCGGCGAAGCAGGGTCTGCTAAAGATGAAAGCGCTGGCGGATGCGGGATTTCCCCAGGCGGTGATCCCGCCTCATGAGCGGCCGTATATTCCGGTGCTGCGTCAGTTGGGCTTTACCGGCCGCGACGAACAGATACTGGAGAACGTGGCGCGTCAGGCGCCTCACTGGCTCTCCAGCGCCAGCTCCGCATCGTCTATGTGGGTGGCGAATGCGGCAACGGTCTGCCCTTCAGCCGATGCGCTGGACGGGAAAGTGCATCTGACGGTGGCGAATCTGAATAATAAGTTTCACCGTTCGCTGGAAGCGCCGACCACCGAAGCGTTGCTACGGGCGATTTTCCGTGATGAGAATAGTTTTACGGTCCACGGTGCGTTACCCCAGGTTGCACTATTCGGTGATGAAGGTGCGGCAAACCATAACCGCCTCGGCGGGGATTACGGCGACCCTGGCGTACAGCTGTTTGTTTACGGTCGTGAAGAAGGGAATGCGTCCCATCCGAAGCGCTATCCGGCGAGGCAATCCCGTGAGGCCAGCGAGGCGGTCGCCCGACTGAATCAAGTTAACCCGCATCAGCGCATTTTTGCCCAGCAAAACCCGGACGTTATCGATCTTGGCGTGTTTCATAACGATGTGATTGCGGTGTCGAATCGCCAGGTACTGTTTTGTCATCAGTTGGCGTTTGTCAGACAGCAGGCGTTGTTCGAGCAGTTACGCAGTCAGGTGGCAGGTTTTACCCCGCTGGAAGTCCCGGCTGCGGAAGTGTCGGTGCAGGATGCGGTGACTACCTATCTGTTTAACAGCCAGTTACTGAGCCGTGATGACGGTTCGATGATGCTGGTCCTGCCGCAGGAGTGTCGGGAGCATGCGGGCGTGTGGCGGTATTTGAACCATCTGCTCGAGGAAGACAATCCGATCGATGACCTGCAGGTATTCGATCTGCGTGAAAGTATGTCCAATGGCGGCGGTCCGGCATGTCTGCGCCTGAGAGTGGTGCTTACGCCACAGGAGCTGCAGGCCGTAAATCCGGCGGTTATCATGAACGATACGCTGTTTAACACGCTGAATAATTGGGTCGACCGTTACTATCGCGATCGTCTTACCGCCGCCGACCTTGCCGACCCGCAGCTGTTGCGTGAGGGGCGTGAAGCGCTGGATACGTTGACGCAATTGCTCAACCTCGGCTCTGTGTATCCCTTCCAGCAGGAGAGGACCAGCCATGGATAATTTTCTGGCCCAGACGCTGGCAGGGATAACCCCCGAGACAACCGAGGGCACAGCTCGCGGCTTTTCCTGGCAGTGGATTGGTCATGGGATTCTGGAGCTGACGCCGGACACTCCGGCGGAATATTCGCTGGTGCTGTCTGCGGGGATCCACGGCAATGAAACGGCCCCGGTAGAGATACTTGATTCAATTCTCTCCAGGCTGTTTAGCGGTGAACTAACGCTGACATGGCGGCTGCTGGTGATTCTGGGGAACCCGCAGGCGCTGGCGGCGGGACAACGTTATTGTCATAGCGACCTGAACCGTATGTTTGGCGGCCGTTGGCAGATTTTTGCCGCGAGTGAAGAAACGCACCGAGCCCATCAGCTTGAACTATGTCTGGAGGATTTTTATTCGCGGGCGAAAGAGCCAGTCCGCTGGCATCTGGATCTGCACACCGCGATTCGCGGTTCGCAGCATCTGCGCTTTGGCGTGTTGCCACAACGCAACGTTGCCTGGGACGAAGATTTTTTGGGATGGCTGGGAGAGGCAGGGCTGGAGGCGCTGGTTTTCCATCAGACACCTGGCGGCACGTTCACCCATTTTAGCGCTGAACATTTTGGCGCGCTGGCCTGCACGCTGGAACTGGGTAAAGCGCTGCCGTTTGGACAAAACGATCTGACTCAGTTTGCGCTGACGGCAGATGCGCTGGCGAAGCTGCTAAAGGGCGAGCGAATGTCACCGGGAGAAACATCTCCGCTGCGTTACCGCGTGGTGTCGCAAATCACGCGGCGTAGCGACGATTTCATTCTTCACATGGATAACCAGACGCTCAACTTTACCCCTTTTACAGAGGGCACCTTGCTGGCGCAGGACGGTGATGAACGTTTTACCGTCACCCATGATGTTGAATACGTTCTTTTTCCAAATCCAAACGTGGCCTGTGGTTTACGTGCCGGATTGATGCTCGAAAAATTGTGACAAATATATATGCCCTTTTGGTTTATCCCTAAGGGCTTATTTTTGCGTGCTGTTTTTATTTATTACGGATTATTCCTGGTGAATTGCTTTCTTAATAATCAGGGATGAGGTATAGTTCTTCATAATCCCTTCAAAATCATCCTGTTGTAATTTTTTATTGCAACTTTGCGCAATTTATTCTTTTTTTCTCCATAATTGATGAAAGTTTGTTTTTTACACTTTCATTGTTTTACCGTTGCTCTGATTAATTGACGCTTAAGCCGGTAAAGTTAATCTCGTCAACACGACATCACATTGCATAAGAGTCGCATGAGTGTCGTAAAAATAACTGAAAGAAAGGATAGAAATTATGCGTAAACTGACTGCTCTGTTTGTTGCCTCTACCCTGGCGCTGGGCGCTGCTAACCTGGCCCACGCCGCTGACACGACAACAGCTGCGCCAGCTGATGCCAAACCAATGATGCACCACAACGGTAAGTTTGCCCCGCATCACGACATGATGTTTAAAGACCTGAACCTGACCGATGCGCAGAAACAGCAGATTCGCGAGATCATGAAAGGTCAGCGCGATCAGATGAAACGTCCACCGCTGGAAGAGCGCCGCGCAATGCACGACATCATCGCTAGCGATAGCTTCGATAAAGCGAAAGCGGAAGCGCAGATTGCGAAGATGGAAGAACAGCGCAAAGCCAACATGCTGGCGCACATGGAAACCCAGAACAAGATTTACAACATTCTGACCCCGGAACAGAAAAAGCAGTTTAATGCCAATTTTGAGAAGCGTCTGACAGAACGTGCCGCGCAGAAGGGTAAAATGCCGCAAGCTGCTGAGTAATCGTTCAGCGTCTACACTATATCATTCACGCTGTGTGTGCTGATTGCCGCACAGTGTGAAACCAAACTCAAGACCGCCGCTCTTGTCCACAACACGTTTAACGAGGTGGGCAGGATCGGCGGTTTTTTCTTTGCTGCCTCTTGCACCGCGCTTGTGACACGTTATTCTCCTGAAGCCCGCGAAAATTCCACCTGGAGGGCGCGTTGTTCTTTTTTGCAAAACACCGGGTTCATCGCTAAGGCAAATCAACTCTGCTGCCGATAACAATAATCTGCAGGGTGAACATAACAATGATGATTTATGGCTGCCTGTTTACGGTGGGCTGCCGTGCTGCGCCTTTCTGGAGGGATGATGGAATACTTTGATATCCGCAAAATGCCGGTCAATCTGTGGCGAAATGGTGCGGGAGAAACGCGTGAGATTTGCTGTTTTCCGCCAGCAACACGAGATTTTCACTGGCGGGCGAGTATCGCCTCCATCGCAGCGAATGGGGAGTTTTCTCTTTTTCCCGGCGTAGAACGCGTGATTACCCTGCTGGAAGGCGGAGAAGTGACACTGGAAGAGCCGAACACCTTCACGCATACCCTGAAACAGCATCAGCCTTTTACCTTTGCCGGTGACAAGGTGGTAAAAGCGAAGCTGACGGAAGGGCAGATGTCGATGGATTTTAATATCATGACCCGACGGGATGTCTGCCAGGCAAAAGTCAGAGTTGCCGATCGCACCTTTACGACCTTTGGTTCGCGCGGCGGCGTGGTGTTTGTTATCAGCGGAGCCTGGCAACTGGGTGATAAGTTGTTGACCGTCGATCAGGGTGCAAGCTGGCACGACGGTAAACACACGTTACGACTGCTGGAGCGCGAGGGGAAACTGCTGTTCAGCGAGATTAACTGGATGCCGGGGCATTCTCCGGACTCAGTTCAATAATGTCATATTGACCAGACAGAATTGGCCGGCAGAGAATTTTGTAGCCATCTTGATCAAAGCCGGCCGGCATTCGCGCGAGTGTAGCTGCCTCATCCAGCGTTGAAACGGCTCCCAGCCACAGCCAGTTATTGATGATATGGTACTGCGTCATTTCAGCGCGGGTTTCCTGCAGCGCAATGGCATTGCTCCACGGCCAGCAGATTACGCGCACTCTTTCCAGGGCTTCTACCAGACGCAAATGATGCGCTTCAGGGCTTTCTTTCCCACAGCAGGCTCCGGCGCAGCGTTTAAGCGCGGAGCGAAAACAGGCGCGCCCGTGGCTGAGGGGTTCCAGCCCCAACAGGCCGTAGCACAGCTGTTGTTCATCGGCGAGGCTTTGCAGCGTCTGTAGCGCCGCGCGGCGGTTGGCAAACAGGCCAAACAGATTGGGGGCGTGGGAGAAATCAATATCTCGTGCATAAACCACCTGAACCGTTCGATCGGTAAGCTGCAAGGCACACAGCTGGCGATTGCGTCGCAGCCGTTTGTTAAACAGGGGCTGCTGTTCTTTGATAAGCCGCGCTTCCAGCAGCAGGGCGCCAATTTCTCCGGCCGTACAAATCCAGCTAATGCGCCTGGCCTGACGCAGCATACTCGCTTCGTCTGCGGTACGCAGATGCGCCAGCACACGGCTGCGAATATTGACGCTTTTACCAATATAAAGCGGCATGGTGTCGCTATCACTGTGAAACAGATAGACGCCTGGCGCGGTGGGAAGCGCACTCAAAAACGGGCGCAGGTGCTCGGGATATTCATAGATTGCCGCTGCCTCAAATGTCAGACGAGGGGCTGATTGACGCTGTACCACTGTTGACTCCAGATGCTGGTTATTCATCCAGTATAGCAGTTTGAGGACGCTTAAAAAAGCGGCATGAGATTCAGCAGGCTAATGCCAGATAGTGCCAATCCTGGCGCTACCCGGCATTTTGAAGGGAAAAGGATTACGCTTTTTTCCAGAAATCATCAAACACGGTGATCGGGGTGCGACGTTTATGCTCAGTTTTCACGTACCAGCCTTCAATTTTTTTTGCGACGTCGGCATCCAGCGTTTTTCCTTCCAGATAGTCGTCGATGTTGTCGTAAGTGACGCCCAGTGCGGCTTCATCCGGCAGAGAAGGGCGATCGTCCTCGAGGTCAGCAGTTGGTGCTTTCTTATATAAGTGCTCCGGGCACCCCAGCGCGGCGAGCAGTTGTTTGCCCTGGCGCTTGTTCAGACGAAATAGTGGGTTAATGTCGGTACCGCCATCGCCGTACTTAGTGAAAAATCCGGTGATGGCTTCTGCAGCATGATCGGTACCCACGACAACCCCGCTGGTCATGCCGGCGATACTGTATTGTGCCTTCATACGTTCACGGGCTTTTTCATTGCCACGCACAAAATCGCTCAGTTCGATACCCGCTTCACGCAGGGCCTGCTCGCTGGCCAGCACCGCGCCCTTAATATTGACGGTCAGTACGCGGTCCGGTTGAATAAAGGCGATGGCATCCTGGCAGTCCTGCTCATCGGCCTGAACACCATACGGTAGGCGTACGGCAATAAACTGCAGTGCGTCATTACCCGTTTCTTTTCGCAGCTCGGTGATAGCCATCTGGCACAGTTTTCCCGCGAGCGTTGAGTCCTGTCCGCCGCTAATTCCCAACACCAGCGATTTCAGAAAGGGGTAGGTCTGCAGATACGATTTCAGGAAATCCACGCTGCGGCGAATTTCTTCTTCTGCATCGATGTGTGGTTTTGCGCCAAGCGCCTGGATTATCTCTTGCTGCAGAGTCATTTAACCCCCTCCGAAAAATAAAATGATCAAAAAAATGATGTGTTAAAGCTAACGCGTTGAGGCCCAAACGACAAGGGATGCGAGCCTGATATAGCATCATTTTGTTTTAATAGAATTTTCCGAAACCACCTAAGTATCCTCTGATTGCTTGAAAAATGCGTTGTTGTGCTCCAGGCTTATATAACACGCTGAAATACAAGAGGACGGAATATGAACAAGAATCTAACAGGAATTCTGAGCGCAGCGGCTGTTTTGACTATGCTGGCAGGGTGTACGGCCTACGATCGTACGAAAGACCAATTTGTTCAGCCCGTGGTGAAAGATGTGAAGAAAGGGATGAGCCGGGCACAGGTAGCGCAGATTGCCGGTAAACCGTCTTCCGAAGTCAGTATGATCCATGCGCGTGGGACGTGTCAGACCTACATCCTGGGTCAACGAGATGGTAAAGCTGAGACCTATTTTGTTGCTTTAGATGACACCGGACACGTGATTAACTCTGGCTACCAGACCTGCGCAGAGTACGACACCGACCCGCAGGCAGCGAAGAAGTAACAACTGTTTATTGCCTGAGCACTCGGGAAAACCGGCCACTGCGCCGGTTTTTTTATGTCACACGATCTTAATTATTGACGCGAATTATTTACCTGAAGTGTGAGGGGGGTCATAACGCCAGGTCAAGGAGAGACAATTTAGTTGGTCAAGGAAATACCATCCGCCGGTGCAATCCCGTATACTCATTTCAGCCACCTAAAAAAGTAATTTAGCTGACGCAAGTTACCCAGAGCATGGATGCAGGTTAGGGCTTGCGGAGTGTCTGGTGACAGATAATCGCACATGAGGATCGTTTTAATGGAAAAGAAACACATTTATCTGTTTTGTTCTGCGGGCATGTCGACTTCATTGTTGGTTTCGAAGATGCGTGCTCAGGCCGAAAAATACGAAGTACCGGTTATTATTGAAGCGTTTCCTGAAACGCTGGCCGGAGAAAAAGGTCCAGTGGCCGATGTTGTATTATTAGGTCCACAAATTGCTTATATGTTGCCCGAAATTCAGCGTTTGTTACCCAACAAGCCTGTGGAAGTGATTGACTCGCTGCTGTATGGCAAAGTCGATGGTTTAGGCGTGCTTAAGGCTGCGGTTGCAGCAATTAAAAAAGCCGCAGCAAATTAATTATTTTATTTTAATTTTTCCCGTCAAAGAGTTATTTCATTAACATTCACCGCAATTATTAATTGCGGTATTTAAGGGTATTTTTCTATGAGTAACGCTATTGCTTCACTTGAAAAGGTACTCCTTCCTTTTGCTGTAAAAATTGGAAAGCAGCCACACGTTAATGCAATCAAAAACGGTTTTATTCGTTTAATGCCGTTAACCCTCGCAGGGGCCATGTTTGTATTAATCAATAACGTTTTCCTGAGCTTTGGGGAGGGGTCGTTTTTTTATTCAATGGGCATTCGACTTGATGCTTCAACTATTGAAACGCTGAATAGTTTGAAAGGCATTGGTGGAAACGTCTATAACGGCACGCTGGGTATCATGTCATTGATGGCGCCGTTCTTTATCGGTATGGCGCTGGCAGAAGAACGCAAAGTCGACTCTCTGGCTGCCGGGCTGTTATCCGTCGCCGCGTTTATGACCGTAACGCCATATAGCGTGGGTGAAGCCTATGCCGTTGGCGCGAACTGGCTCGGCGGTGCCAATATTATTTCCGGTATTATTATCGGCCTCGCGGTCGCGGAAATGTTCACCTTTGTGGTCCGTCGCAATTGGGTAATTAAATTACCTGATAGCGTACCGACATCCGTGTCGCGCTCTTTCTCTGCGCTGATTCCTGGCTTCCTTATCCTCTCCATTATGGGGATCATCGCCTGGGCATTGAACACCTGGGGTACGAACTTCCACCAGATCATCATGGATTCCATTTCAACTCCGCTGGCATCGCTGGGCAGCGTGGTGGGTTGGGCCTACGTGATTTTTGTTCCGCTGCTGTGGTTCTTCGGTATTCACGGTTCACTGGCGCTGACCGCGCTGGACAGCGGTATCATGACGCCATGGGCGCTGGAAAACATCTCCATTTACCAACAGTTTGGTTCCGTAGACGCCGCGCTGGAAGCCGGAAAGACCTTCCACGTCTGGGCGAAACCGATGCTCGACTCCTATATTTTCCTCGGGGGTAGCGGGGCTACGCTGGGGCTGATTATCGCTATCTTCCTGGCATCGCGTCGTCCGGATTATCGTCAGGTTGCTAAACTGGCACTGCCGTCAGGCCTGTTCCAGATTAACGAACCTATCCTGTTCGGTCTGCCGATCATCATGAACCCGGTGATGTTTATCCCGTTCATTCTGGTGCAGCCGATTCTGGCGGCGATTACGCTGGCAGCTTATTACTCCGGCATTATTCCACCGATTACCAACATCGCACCGTGGACCATGCCAACCGGTTTGGGCGCGTTCTTTAACACCAACGGTAGCGTCGCTGCTCTGCTGGTCGCGCTGTTCAACCTCGGTATCGCCACGCTGGTTTACCTGCCGTTCGTGGTGGTAGCCAACAAAGCGCAGAACGTTATTGATCAAGAAGAAAGCGAAGAAGATATCGCTAACGCATTGAAATTCTAAATTTAATCCGGCATGGCTTCACGGTCATGCCGGACTGAACCAGAGGAAAAAAGTATGTTGGATATCGAAAACATCGTCGACACGCAGTCAGAAGCAGAAGAACTCGAAGAAGTGGTGATGGGTCTCATCATCAACTCCGGTCAGGCGCGTAGCCTGGCGTATGGCGCGCTCAAAATGGCCAAGCAAGGCGATTTCGAGTCAGCTAAGGCTATGATGGACCAGTCTCGCCTGGCGCTGAATGAAGCGCACCTCGTGCAAACGAAACTGATTGAAGGCGATCAGGGCGAAGGTAAAATGAAAGTTAGCCTGGTGCTGGTTCATGCTCAGGACCACCTGATGACATCAATGCTGGCGCGTGAGCTGGTGACTGAACTGATTGAGCTTCACGAAAAGCTGAAATAGCGAGGAGTGCATAATGCAGCTACAGATTAACGCACCGGAAATTAAAACCGTCTATGAGCAGCAGCTGTTTAATGGCAAAAATTTCCATGTGTTCATCTATAACAAAACTGAGAGCATCAGCGGGCTGCATCAGCATGACTACTACGAATTTACCCTGGTTTTAACCGGGCGCTATTATCAGGAAATCAACGGTAAACGCGTATTGCTCGAACGCGGGGACTTTGTTTTTATTCCATTGGGATCGCACCACCAGAGTTTTTATGATTTTGGGGCGACAAGGATCCTGAACGTCGGTATCAGTAAACGCTTTTTTGAACAGCACTACCACCCGCTGCTGCCATTTTGTTTCGTTGCATCGCAGGTCTATCGGGCGAATAATTCGTTTCTCACCTACATTGAAACGGTTATTGCATCACTAAACTTTCGCGAGAGCGGACTGGATGAATTTGTAGAAGTGGTCACCTTCTATATTATTAACCGGTTGCGCCATCATCGCGAAGAGCAGGTGCTGGATGATATTCCGCAGTGGCTTAAAACCACCGTGGAGACCATGCATGACAAACGGCAGTTTAGCGAGAATGCGCTGGAAAACATGGTACACCTGTCCGCGAAATCCCAGGAGTATCTGACCCGCGCAACCCAGCGTTATTACAGCAAAACGCCGATGCAGATCATTAATGAAATCCGCATTAACTTTGCTAAAAAACAGCTGGAAATGACTAACTATTCTGTAACGGATATTGCTTACGAATCTGGCTACAGTAGTCCAAGTCTGTTTATTAAAACGTTTAAAAAGCTGACGTCATTTACACCTAATAGCTATCGTAAGAAATTAACTGAATTTAATCAGTAGATATTATTTGCCAATAACCCATTTTTTATAGCTTGCCCAAAATAGCGTCGGGACAGCCACGCTATACCTGACAAACGGGTTGAGCATAATACACGTCAGTGTTTTGACACTGAAGGGAGAAAGTATGAGCCAGAAATTAAAAGTCGTCACTATCGGTGGCGGGAGCAGCTACACCCCTGAGTTACTTGAAGGCTTTATTAAGCGCTATCATGAATTACCGGTTTCTGAATTGTGGCTGGTTGATGTCGACGATGGAAAAGAGAAGCTGGACATTATTTTTGACCTTTGCCAGCGCATGATCGATAAAGCTGGCGTGCCGATGAAGTTGTTTAAAACGCTGGACCGCCGTGAAGCGCTGAAAGATGCTGATTTCGTTACCACCCAGTTGCGCGTAGGGCAACTGAAAGCCCGCGAAAAGGATGAACGCATTCCGCTGAGCCACGGGTATCTGGGGCAGGAAACCAACGGCGCTGGTGGGCTGTTCAAAGGTCTGCGTACTATTCCGGTTATCTTTGATATTGTCAAAGATGTGGAAGAACTGTGCCCGAATGCGTGGGTGATTAACTTTACTAACCCGGCCGGGATGGTGACGGAAGCGGTCTATCGCCATACGAATTTTAAGAAATTCATCGGTGTATGTAATATTCCTGTCGGCATGAAAATGTTCATTAGCGATGTGCTGGCGCTGAAAGAGAGCGATGACTTATCCATCGATCTGTTCGGTCTGAACCATATGGTCTTTATTAAAGACGTACTGGTGAATGGTAAATCACGCTTTGATGAACTGTTGGATGGCGTGGCTTCAGGTCAACTGAAAGCCTCCACCGTGAAGAACATCTTCGATCTGCCGTTCAGTGAAGGGTTGATTCGCTCGCTGAAGCTGCTGCCGTGCTCATATTTGCTCTATTACTTCAAGCCAAAAGAGATGCTGGCGATTGAAATGGGTGAATACTATAAGGGCGGCGCTCGCGCTCAGGTGGTACAGAAAGTGGAGAAACAACTGTTTGATCTCTACAAAAAACCGGATTTGAACGTGAAACCGAAAGAGCTGGAACAGCGTGGTGGAGCCTATTACTCCGATGCGGCCTGTGAAGTGATCAACGCCATCTACAACGACAAACAGACCGAGCACTATGTCAACGTTCCACATCATGGGCATGTTGACAATATCCCGGCGGACTGGGCGGTTGAGATGACCTGTACACTGGGACGCAACGGCGCCACGCCGCACCCACGTATTACCCATTTTGATGAGAAAGTGCTCGGCCTTATCTATACCATTAAAGGCTTTGAAGTCGCGGCGAGCAATGCGGCACTGAGCGGCGAGCTGAATGATGTGCTGCTGGCGTTGAACCTGAGCCCGCTGGTGCATTCTGACAGCGATGCCGAGATTCTGGCGCGTGAGCTAATTCTGGCGCATGAAAAATGGCTGCCAAACTTCGCCGGGTGTATCGAGAAACTCAAAAGCGAACAACACTAACTGAGGTCGGCTATGGAACGCGTACTGATTGTAAATGCGGATGATTTTGGCCTGAGTAAAGGACAAAACTACGGCATTGTTGAAGCCTGTCGCAATGGCGTGGTCACCTCGACAACCGCACTGGTTAATGGCGCAGCCATTGACCATGCGGTACAGCTGAGTCGCGACATTCCTGAACTTGCCGTTGGGATGCATTTTGTTCTGACGCTGGGCAGGCCGTTGACGGCAATGCCAGGCCTTACTCGTGACGGGTTACTGGGAAAATGGATCTGGCAGATGGCTGAAGAAGACACCTTGCCGTTGGATGAAATTTCTCAGGAACTGGCCGCGCAGTATCAGCGTTTTATTGACCTGTTCGGGCGGGAGCCAACGCATCTGGATAGCCATCACCATGTGCATATGTTCCCGCAGATTTTCCCTATCGTGGCCGGGTTTGCTGCCCAACGGGGGATTGCGTTACGGATCGATCGTCAGACGGTATTCCAGGCGTCTGACTTTCCGCAGACGTTACGGACTTCCCAGGGATTCAGCAGCGAGTTTTATGGCGAAGCGATTTCTGAAGCCCTGTTTTTGCAAACGCTTGACGCGTCAGCAGACCGGGGAGAGTCCTCGCTGGAAGTGATGTGTCATCCGGCCTTTATCGATGACATTATTCGTCAAAGTGCCTACTGTTACCCCCGCTTAACTGAGCTCGACGTGCTGACGTCTCCGTCACTGAAATATGCTATTGCGGAGCGCGGTTATCGTCTTGGCAGTTTTCTGAACGTCTAACTCCTGAGTTTGCGGCGCATAATGCGCCGCATTTTTTTAGGCTGGTATCGTGTCGATTTTTCCGGCGCGTGACCAGACGCGGTGCGCAGTCATTAGCGTCAGCAGGGTATCCATAAACTGTGCGTCTGCACTGTCTGCCTCCACCACGCCTTCTTCTCCTTCATTTTTGATATTCAACGTTGCTTTAAACTGACGCGCATCGCCAGCCAGTGCGATAGGTTTTAAGTGCTTATACGCTTCGAGTAAGTAATATCGGGCATCACCGTTCATAGCGATATCTGCGATATTGCCACACGGAACGATAACCGCATCGACGGTCAGCGATGGTGAACCCGCAAAGGTACCGGCGATTGTCAGGACGGAACCATCATCGGCAACCACATTACCCATTCGGGAATAGAGCAGTTTGGCGTGAACGCCTTTGGCCTGTAAGGCTTGCATGATGGCAAGCAGGTCGCCTGATTTCACCTGGTCATTAAGTAGAATGGCGACCACGCGGCCCTTAATCTCACCTTGCGCACCCGCATATAAACTGAGTGACGGCGCACTTTTCAAACCATTGACGTTAGCCGGTGGGGCGATTTTGGCCTGTTCCTCGGTTAGCTCAAAACCGAGGTTATCGGCAACCGCCTCGGCGAGGGCTGTATCAATATGGGCTAACTGTTCGACCACTCTTTCCCGAATATAGGGGCGCGTAACTTTGCTGAGTTCGAAGCTGAATCCGCCGATAATATGCTGCTGTTCAATTGGCGTCTGACTTAGCCAGAACAGGCGAGGGTGCGCATAGTATTCGCCAAAAGAGGGGCTACGTTCGCGGATTTTGTTTCCTTCAATCCGTTCCTGATACGATTCAAATCCACCGCGTTTTGGCCCCGGCGGCGTTTCACGCGGCCAGTTATCATTGATGGAATTTGGTTCATAGTTGGCAGGGTTGGTATCGATGTCCATACGATGCATGCCGTCACGCTGGAAATTATGGTACGGGCAGGTCGGGCGATTAATCGGGATTTCATGGAAGTTGGGCCCGCCCAGGCGACTGAGCTGGGTATCGGTATACGAAAACAAGCGGCCTTGCAGCAAGGGATCGTTGGTAAAATCGATACCAGGGACGATGTGTCCGGGATGAAAAGCGACTTGTTCATTTTCGGCGAAGAAATTATCCGGATTACGATTCAGCACCATTTTACCGACGCGTTGCACCGGAACCAGCTCTTCCGGGATCAGCTTGGTCGGGTCGAGCAGGTCAAAATCGAACTTGAATTCGTCTTCTTCAGGAATGAGCTGCAGCCCCAGTTCGTATTCCGGATAATCGCCTGCTTCAATAGCTTCCCACAGATCGCGGCGATGAAAATCGGGATCACGACCGGTAAGTTTTTGCGCTTCATCCCATACCAGCGAAGCTTTGCCCGCCAGCGGTTTCCAGTGAAAACGGACAAAGGTGGCTTTCCCTTGCGCATTTATCAACCGGAACGTGTGGATGCCAAAGCCTTCCATCGTGCGATAGCTGCGTGGAATACCCCGGTCGGACATTGCCCATATAACGTTGTGCAACGTTTCTGGCTGTAACGAGACATAATCCCAAAAGGTATCGTGGGCGCTTTGACCCTGTGGGATAGCCCAATGCGGCTCCGGTTTTACCGCATGAACGAAATCCGGGAATTTATGGGCATCCTGAATGAAGAAGACTGGCGTGTTGTTTCCCACCAGATCGAAAACGCCCTCTTCAGTATAAAATTTGGTCGCAAATCCTCGAATATCTCTGACCGTATCCGCTGAGCCTGCGCCGCCCTGAACCGTAGAGAAACGGACAAAAACCGGGGTGATTTTATTTTCATCACTCAGAAAGTCCGCTTTCGTCGTCGCGCTGAGGCTGGCATAGGGCTGAAAGTAACCATGAGCGGCCGAACCTCGGGCATGTACGATCCGCTCCGGGATGCGTTCGTGATCAAAATGGGTGATTTTTTCCCGCAGGATAAAGTCTTCCAGCAGAGTTGGCCCACGGTTTCCTGCGCGCAGAGAGTTTTGATCGTCCGCGATGCGCACTCCCTGATTGGTTGTCAGAGCAAAATCTTCGCTGCCTTTGCGAAAACTTTCCAGCGCGTTGAGTTTGTCACTTTTGGTGTCAGGCGCTTTTAAGCTGCCGGACGTAGTGGGCTGCATGCCAGGTGGTGTGGGTTCAGGTGTTGGCCGATGTGAACCGTCTGCTGGCGCCAGTGAGTCAAGTCCTGGCTGGGATTCGCTGGCATCATGAACCGGCGCTGAGTGATGGAGTGGGTGCTTATCATTCTGTGACATTAAACTCGTCTCCTGTTTTCATCGCTTAAAGGTCGTTGTTGCCGTCAAAAGCTTTAACTATAGACCACTTGCTCAGTGGTGCAGGAACTGACCGAGGGCGTAAAGCGCGATGAACCAGGCAAACAGCGCACGCAAGGCAGGACGTCAGGAGGCAAAATCGGCTAAGATAGCCGTTTTCTGATTTTTAGAATTAGTCTTTAGTGAAGCAACTGATTATGAAACCTCTTCGCCAACAAAATCGTCCGGTAATTAGCTATGTTCCTCGCGTGGAGCCAGCCCCACCAGAGCATGCAGTTAAAATGGATGCGTTTCGTGACGTATGGATACTGCGCGGAAAATATGTCGCTTTTGTCTTAATAGGGGAGGCGTTTCAGCGTTCACCTGCATTTACGGTCCCGGAATCAGCGCAACGCTGGGCTAATCAGGTTCGCCAGGAAAATGAACTGAGCGATTAATGGATATAAAAAAACCGCCGGAGCATGACACTCCGGCGGTTTTTTTTGTTTTTCAGTCTAACAGACTTAGCGATGCGCCAGTTCGGCGTTATCGTCGCTGTCCAGAATTGTTTTATCGGTCTGTTTCAGCCATTGGCTGGTCAGCGTACCGGCTGTCATAGAACCGCTCACGTTCAGCGCGGTACGACCCATATCGATCAGCGGCTCAACGGAAATCAGCAGCGCAACCAGCGTGACCGGCAGACCCATAGCTGGCAGGACGATCAACGCGGCAAACGTTGCACCGCCACCCACACCCGCAACCCCTGCGGAACTGACGGTTACGATACCAACCAGCGTGGCAATCCACATCGGGTCCAGCGGGTTGATCCCGACGGTCGGGGCGACCATTACTGCCAGCATTGCCGGGTACAGCCCTGCACAACCGTTCTGGCCAATGGTGGCGCCAAAGGAGGCGGCAAAAGAGGCGATGGATTCAGGCACGCCCAGACGACGGGTTTGCGCTTCAACGTTCAGCGGAATTGAGGCTGCGCTGGAACGGCTGGTGAAGGCGAAAGTCAGCACCGGCCACACCTTGCGGAAGTATTTCAGCGGGCTAACGCCGTTAACACCCAACAGGATCCCGTGTACCACGAACATAATACCCAGACCGAGATAAGAGGCCACGACAAAGCTACCCAGCTTGATGATGTCCTGCAGGTTGGAGCCTGCAACCACTTTGGTCATCAGCGCCAGAACACCGTATGGTGTCAACTGCATCACCAAACGAACCAGCTTCATCACCCAGCTTTGCAGGGTATCGATAGCGACCAGCACGCGCTCGCCTTTCGGCGCATCATCTTTCAGCAGCTTCAGTGCGGCAACACCGAGGAATGCCGCGAAGATAACCACGCTGATAATCGACGTCGGGTTAGCTCCGGTCAGATCGGCAAACGGGTTTTTCGGGATAAACGACAACACCAGCTGTGGAACGCTGAGGTCAGCTACTTTGCCAACATAGTTGGTTTCAATCGCGTTCAGACGAGCGGTTTCGGCCCCACCTTGCACCAGACCTTCTGCGGTCAGGCCGAACAGGTTGGTCACCAGAACCCCTACCAGCGCGGCAATCAGCGTAGTAAACAGCAGCGTACCGATGGTCAGGAAGCTGATTTTACCTAACTGAGAGGCGTTGTGCAGACGCGCAACGGCGCTGAGAATAGACGCAAACACCAGCGGCATGACAATCATCTGCAGCAGTTGGACGTAACCGTTGCCGACAATGTTGAACCACTGTACGGAATCTTTAAGAACCTGGCTGTCGGAACCATAAATGGTGTGCAGGGCGAGGCCAAACACCACACCCATGACCAGACCGACCAGTACTTTTTTTGCCAGACTCCACTGCTTGTGACGGGCTTGCGCCAGCACGAACAGCAGCACTACGAACACGATAATGTTCGCGATTAATGGATAGTTCATCCCCGTTCTCCTGATCTTATTATGCGTATCACCGTGTGACGGTGATTCTGTTGGCGCAAGATTAGCAGAACTGTGACTTGCCTCTTATATTCAAATGGAATTGTTTATGCCAAAAATAACTTTATGGCTGATTTATTAGTCAACCTGGTGCGTTATAAAACGATTAAACTGCATTTGCAGCGTATTTATCATTTGTGATGACCAGCGCACCGCACTGTTCTCTTGTACGGTCTGCGGCATCCAGATTGCCCACGCGAACAGCGCCATGCACAGAAACCGCTCCAGTTGGTTGCCTTTTTGCGGCACGAGGATAGGCAGACGAAAACGCCAGCGGCAGGGCCAAAGCAAGGGGACGCCCGCCGGGGTCAACATGTCGGCCAGAATGTGGCTGAGATAACCGAGAACCATACCTTGTAAGGCATCAGCCGGAATTATCCAGGTATCAGGGACTTTCAGGTAAAACGTGGCCAGCAGGGCAAAAACCGCCAGCAGGCTATGCGTAAACCCGCGATGACCAAATGCCCGGGCAATGGGCTTTGATACCCACTTCAGACGCTGCCCCAGCAGGGATTTGGGATGATCGATATCCGGCAGTAAGCACGTCAAAATGGCTGAAGGAACAATATGCCACCAGTCACCCTGCGCAAGAACGGGCGTTAGCTCGGCATTCTTGGCAAATACCGCACAGGCAATAGAAAAAAGAAGGTGACCTTCCGCCGTCATGATAAAACCCAATAAACTGTCGATTCATACAGTATAGGGGTTTTATACAGTAGGCGGAAGAGGTGACGTTGTAACCCTTTGTCACAAGTGCGCCTTTACCGCGCCAGCCAACCGCCATCCACGACCAGCGTATAGCCATGTATATAGTCCGAGGCAGCACTTGCGAGGAACACGACCGGGCCTTTCAGATCATCAGGCGTGCCCCAGCGTCCGGCAGGCGGGCAATGCGATCATTGCCCGTCGCAGGATTAGCCGCGCAGGTGAGCGGCAGTGAGTTCGGTGAGCGAGGCCAGTTTGACGTCGGCCAGAACGAAGCGAGGATCGTCCTGATTTTCATGCGCAGGTACTACGATGGAACGCATACGGGCGGCTTTCGAAGCAATCATGCCGTTCACCGAGTCTTCCAGTGCTACGCAGTTTATAGGGTCAATGCCCAGTTTCGCCGCGCAATCGAGATAAACCTGCGGGTGCGGTTTGCTGTAGGGCAGTTTTTCCGCAGAAGCCAGTGCGTCGAAGCTGCTGCGCAGATCAAACATGGTTAGCACTTTTTCCAGCATATGCAGCGGCGAGGCGGATGCCAGTCCTACTTTCAACCCCTGAGATTTACACAATGCCACGGCCTCACGCACGCCCGGCAGCAGTGGTTTTGTTTCTTCAACTAACGCAATTGCCCGGGTAATGATGCGCTCAGTAACTTCCTGACGTGAGGGACCGTTCCACGGTTGCTGTGCAAACCACAAATCAACCACCATGTCGATGCGTAAGCCAAGTGTATCGGGAAGTTCATGGCGGCGGGAGATATCAACGCCTAAACTTGCTATCACATCCAGTTCGGCCTGATCCCAAAGCGGTTCAGAATCGACCAGTAATCCATCCATATCGAAAATTGCAGCAAGAATTTGACGCGGGGTTGACATCACAACCTCTCCTTTACGGGTGATAAAAGGGATTAAGAGCCAGCCAGGACGGGCTCTGAGCGTTCATTATGGCTAATTCAGCAGTATACCGCCTTTAAAGATCAGGCGAAAACGATAATCAACGGGTAAACTTAGGCCAAAATGACACGTCTTAATCAAGGGGAACTCATGACGTATCAACAAGCTGGACGCATTGCCATCTTGAAAAGGCTGGTGGGATGGGTGATTTTCATTCCCGCGCTGATTTCAACCCTGGTTTCAGTACTGAAGTTTATGTATGCGCACAGCGAAAAGCAGGAAGGGATTAACGCGGTCATGCTCGATTTTGCTCACGTGATGATCGACATGATGCGCGTGAACACACCTTTTCTTAACGTGTTTTGGTATAACTCGCCGACGCCCGATTTTCAAAGTGGACTGAATCTCGTTTTTTGGCTGATTTTCATTCTGATTTTTATCGGTCTGGCGTTGCAGGATTCAGGCGCCAGAATGAGCCGTCAGGCGCGTTATTTACGCGAGGGCGTTGAGGACCAGTTGATTCTGGAACAGGCAAAGGGCAGTGAAGGGTTATCACGCGAGCAACTTGAGTCGCGTATTGTGGTACCGCACCATACGATCTTTTTACAAATTTTCCCGCTCTATATTTTGCCGGTGATCGTTATCGTGATTGGCTACTTCTTCTTTTCATTACTGGGTTTTTTGTAACTGCTGCACTATCAGGCCTGACGCGTTGTGAAACGCCAGGCCAGATAAGCAACGTGCGACTTTGCTAAGCCGCCAGTAACCTGTCCAGCGCTTTCTGCGCCACGACCAGATGCTGTCCCCCGAACAGAATAGCCCTGTTCAGCAGCGTATAGAGCTGGTAGACAGGCTGTCTGTCGAGAAAATCCAATGGTAGCGGAGAAACAGACTGATAACCGTCATAGAGTTGCGGCGGCTGATCGGTATGTAACGGCAGCATTGCCAGGTCACACTCTCTGTCCCCCCAGTAGCAGGCAGGGTCAAAGATGTACGGGCCGTTCGGGCCGAGAGCGCAGTTCCCGGACCACAAATCACCATGCAGAAGAGACGGCTGCGGCTGATGAGAAGAGAGACGCTGCTGAACATGCTCGACAATAGCGTCGATATTGCCAAACGCAATGCCTTTTTCAGCGGCGAGTTCCAACTGCCAGCCAATACGCTGCTCGGCAAAAAAGGTTGACCAGCGACGTTGCCAGGTGTTGGGCTGCGGCGTGGTAGAGAGCGCATTATCGAAGTCGAGCCCAAACTGCGGCTGATCGCTCCATTCATGCAAATGCGCCAACTGTTGGCCGAGGATAAACGCGTTGTGCGCATCAAGCGGACGGGGAGGGAGGAAATCCATCACCAGAAAGCTGTAATCTCTGTCTGCGCCTACCGCCCAGACTTTCGGTACAGATACGGTTTGACTGCGAGAAAGTAGCTCCAGCTGATCGGCTTCCGCCGTAAAGCCGGTTAACAGCTCTCTTTCATCGCATTTGACGAAAAAATCGCGCCCCGCATAGCGTAAATGCCATGCGGCGTGGATCTCTCCGCCGGGCAGTTCGTTACGCAGTTCGATTTCGCCTTCACCTAATTGCTCGCTTAAAAGACGACTGATAGCCTGCCACATGATGTCTCTCCCCATGTTGTCTGCCAGATCATAAGGTTAGCGCAAGAATGCGGTTAAAAAACACGAACTGACGCACACCACGGACGCGTCATCGCTGGAAAGGCACTTAATGTGTGTCGTTCTTCTTCACCTCGCATAGTTGTGAAGACGCCTGGTCGCACATGATTCACTGCTTTGTAATCACGTGATTTTTTATCATAGACGTATAACACCTATGCCGACAGTTTTACGGGGAAATCCCCTTGTAGCTAAACAAGGGGAAACCGTTATTACTGAGCCAGATACGCGTATATTTTTTGCGTATCGTCTAAAGCGCACAGACGCGTACCCTGATTCAGGGTGGCGGCGCTACCTGCGGCGACACCGTAACGAACAATATCTGCAAAAGGTGCGCTCTCAGCCAGTTTAAGCGTCATGGCCCCGACCATACTGTCGCCCGCGCCTACGGTACTTTGACTCTTCACCGGTGGCGGAACCACCTGGACACAGGTTTCACGATCAACGCCCAGCGCTCCTTGCGGTCCAAGCGAGACCACTACGCGATGCGCTTTTCCGCTTTGCACGATTTCCTGCGCGGCGTTGCGCACATCATCGGGCTGCGTGAGTTCGCGATTCACCAGCGCGCTCAGTTCTTTGAGGTTGGGTTTGACCAGTTCGATATTGCCGATGGTTAATGCTGCCGCCAGCGCTTCGCCAGAACTATCGACGATACAGCGAATCCCTTGTTTTTGTGCTGTGGTAATGAGCCGGGTCAGCTTCTCAAGCTGTACGCCAGGCGGCAAACTGCCGCTGATAACCAGCAGTGCGCCAGACTCAATTTCCAGCACCTGATCCTGAAGTTGGTAGAACTCATCATCGGTGAGCGCAGCGCCTGGCATGACGAAGCGATACTGTTCGCCGCTGGACTCAACGTGGACATGGAGATTTTGTCGGGTCCAGTCTTTAGCTTCGACGGTGGATACGGGAACATTTTCGTCGGCGAGCAAAGCAACAAGATGCTCTCCGGTGGCGCCACCCGCAGGGAAGATGGCCGTAGCGGTGCCGCCAAGATGGGCAATTGCGCGAGCGACGTTGATGCCGCCGCCGCCGGGTTCAAAAACCGGCGAGGTACAGCGAAGCTTACCTTCCGGGTAGATTTGCGGCGTGATTGTTGCGCTATCGAGAGAGGGCGCAAGTGTTAACGTATAGATACGTACCATCTTTACCTCCTGTTAGGCTGTCCTCAGTCTGGCACTTAACCCCCCGAAAGTGAAGTAATTAACAACATGATTTTTCATATCTTTATTTAAAATAATCGCGTTAAAGATATATAAATAAAAAAACGATTTAGGAACGCTCTTATTCAAAAAATGAAATAA
This sequence comes from Citrobacter sp. Cb031, assembly GCF_030336725.1. NCBI lineage: Bacteria > Pseudomonadati > Pseudomonadota > Gammaproteobacteria > Enterobacterales > Enterobacteriaceae > Citrobacter > Citrobacter sp. Cb031. The sequence continues at coordinate 794,647 of NZ_JAOWDA010000034.1, read as the reverse complement.
GAATTTATTGCTATGTTATTCGAGTCTTTTTATAATTTGTTACCTTTCAAGGGTCTTTTGTCATTGATCCATATGAAAGTTTCCGAGACCGTTATGGTCTCTTTTTTTGTTGTACGGACTCTTAATAAATGAAGCTTTTGAAGACAGTGCCCGCAGCGTTACTGCTGACGGGTGGCCTGCTTGCGTCAATGCAGGCTGCCGCCGATGATTCCGTTTTTACTGTCATGGATGACCCTTCCAGCGCGAAAAAACCCTTTGAAGGTAACCTGAACGCGGGATATCTCGCCCAGTCAGGCAACACAAAAAGTTCTTCTTTAACTGCAGACACCACCATGACCTGGTACGGTCAAACTACGGCGTGGTCTTTGTGGGGAAATGCCAGCAATACCTCCTCAAATGATGAGCGTTCATCGGAGAAATATGCCGTAGGTGGTCGTAGTCGTTACAACATGACCGACTATGATTATCTCTTTGGGCAGGCAAGCTGGCTGACCGACCGTTACAACGGCTATCGCGAGCGTGACGTGCTGACCGCAGGTTATGGTCGTCAGTTCCTCAACGGACCGGTGCACAGCTTCCGTTTTGAATTCGGTCCTGGTGTGCGCTATGACGAGCACACGGATGGCACCACCGAAACACAGCCGCTGGGCTATGCGTCCGGGGCCTATGCGTGGCAGATGACGGACAATACTAAGTTTACGCAAGGTGTGTCGGTATTTGGTGCTGACGATACAACGCTCAATTCTGAAACAGCCTTGAACGTTGCCATCAACGAACACTTTGGGTTAAAGGTGGCTTACAACGTTACCTGGAACTCTGAACCACCGGCAACAGCGCCGGAGCATACCGATCGTCGTACTACTGTGTCACTCGGCTATCGTATGTAATGACAAGCCGGGTCAAATAATTGGCCCGGCTTTTCTCAATTAACGTTAAATTTATTTAATATTAAATCTGTGTTTTATTTTTAATACTTATCAATAACGCGCTATTTTCAGACGAATTCGATTTAATTGATAAATACAACGGAACCGGAACAGCGTGTGCCAGTATTTTAACCCCAGATCATCGCAGCCCAACGTAGCATCAGCATTGCCGCACAAATAACGAGCAGTATCACAACCATCTTCCAGTGTTTCTTCGCAAAGCGATTTGTTGGCATTGTCCTTTTCCTGCTCAGGTTAGATGACTTTATACAAGTGTAACAAAAACGTCAGGGTGTCAGTGAATTGATTTACATCATAGAGTGCGCGTTGATTGTTACTTTGATCGGCTCGTAATGCCGTGTACACTGTCAAACGGTGTTATCAAAAAGCGGGTGTAGGTCCAGTGTAGCCATTAAGGCGACCAGTGACATATTTCGCAGAGTGAAGCGGGAATCAGCCCACACCTTTTTGATGATTTTAAATATTGAATCTTTGTATGTGATCTTACGTGTGGGTCACCACTGCAAATAAGGATATAACATGCCTGTTATTACTCTTCCTGATGGCAGCCAACGCCATTACGACCACGCTGTAAGCCCCATGGATGTTGCGCTGGACATCGGTCCAGGTCTGGCGAAAGCCACTATTGCTGGCCGTGTTGACGGTGAGCTGGTAGATGCTTCCGATCTGATTGAGCATGATGCGAAGCTCTCCATCATCACCGCGAAGGATGAAGAAGGTCTGGAGATCATTCGTCACTCCTGTGCGCACCTGTTAGGGCACGCGATCAAACAACTCTGGCCGCACACCAAAATGGCGATCGGACCGGTTGTTGATAACGGTTTTTACTACGATATCGATCTTGACCGTACGCTAACCCAGGAAGATGTCGACGCGCTCGAGAAGCGGATGCACGAGCTCGCTGAGAAAAACTACGATGTCATTAAGAAGAAAGTCAGCTGGTACGAAGCGCGTGAAACCTTCGTGAAGCGTGGCGAGACCTATAAAGTCTCGATTCTTGATGAAAACATTGCCCATGATGACAAGCCTGGCTTGTACCATCATGAAGAATATGTCGATATGTGCCGTGGCCCGCACGTGCCGAACATGCGTTTCTGTCATCACTTCAAACTGATGAAGACCGCTGGGGCATACTGGCGTGGCGACAGCAATAACAAGATGCTGCAGCGTATTTATGGTACTGCGTGGGCCGATAAAAAAGCCCTGAGTGCCTACCTGCAACGTCTGGAAGAAGCGGCCAAACGCGACCACCGTAAAATCGGTAAGCAGCTTGACCTGTATCATATGCAGGAAGAAGCGCCGGGTATGGTGTTCTGGCACAATGATGGCTGGACAATCTTCCGTGAACTGGAAGTCTTTGTTCGCTCAAAACTGAAAGAATACCAGTATCAGGAAGTTAAAGGTCCGTTCATGATGGACCGCGTGCTGTGGGAAAAAACAGGTCACTGGGATAACTACAAAGATGCGATGTTCACGACCTCCTCTGAGAACCGTGAATACTGCATTAAGCCCATGAACTGCCCGGGCCACGTGCAGATCTTCAATCAGGGTCTGAAATCCTATCGTGATCTGCCGCTGCGTATGGCCGAGTTTGGTAGCTGCCACCGTAATGAGCCGTCAGGCGCGCTGCATGGCCTGATGCGTGTTCGTGGCTTCACTCAGGATGATGCACATATCTTCTGTACAGAAGAGCAGATCCGTGATGAAGTTAACGCTTGCATTCGTATGGTCTACGATATGTATAGCACCTTTGGCTTCGAGAAAATCGTCGTCAAACTGTCCACTCGCCCCGAAAAACGTATCGGTAGCGATGAAATGTGGGACCGTGCTGAAGCTGACCTGGCCGTTGCGCTGGAAGAAAACAACATCCCGTTTGAGTACCAACTGGGTGAGGGCGCATTCTACGGTCCGAAAATTGAATTTACCCTGTATGACTGCCTCGATCGTGCATGGCAGTGCGGCACTGTACAGCTGGACTTCTCTCTGCCGTCCCGTTTAAGCGCCTCTTATGTTGGCGAAAACAACGAGCGTCAGGTGCCGGTTATGATTCACCGCGCAATTCTTGGGTCGATGGAACGTTTCATCGGTATCCTGACCGAAGAGTTCGCTGGCTTCTTCCCGACCTGGCTTGCGCCAGTTCAGGTTGTCGTCATGAACATCACCGATTCACAGTCTGAATACGTCAACGAATTAACGCAGAAACTACAAAATGCGGGTATTCGTGTAAAAGCAGACTTGAGAAATGAGAAGATTGGCTTTAAAATCCGCGAGCACACTTTACGTCGTGTCCCTTACATGTTGGTCTGTGGCGACAAAGAGGTAGAAGCAGGCAAAGTTGCCGTGCGCACCCGTCGTGGCAAAGACTTGGGCAGCCTGGACGTAAATGAAGTGATTGAGAAGCTGCAACAAGAGATTCGCAGCCGCAGTCTTCAACAACTGGAGGAATAAGGTATTAAAGGCGGAAAACGAGTTCAAACGGCACGTCCGAATCGTATCAATGGCGAGATTCGCGCCCTGGAAGTTCGCTTAACAGGTCTGGAAGGCGAAGCTTTGGGTATTGTGAGTCTGAGAGAAGCGATCGAAAAAGCTGAAGAAGCTGGAGTAGATTTAGTTGAAATCAGCCCTAACGCCGAACCGCCAGTTTGTCGTATTATGGACTACGGCAAGTTCCTTTATGAAAAGAGTAAGTCTTCTAAGGAACAGAAGAAAAAGCAAAAAGTTATCCAGGTTAAGGAAATTAAATTCCGTCCTGGCACCGACGATGGCGATTACCAGGTAAAACTCCGCAGCCTGGTACGCTTTCTGGAAGATGGCGATAAGGCTAAGATCACGCTGCGTTTTCGCGGTCGTGAGATGGCCCACCAACAGATCGGTATGGAAGTGCTCAACCGCGTCCGTGACGATCTGAGTGAACTGGCAGTAGTCGAATCCTTCCCTACGAAGATCGAAGGCCGCCAGATGATCATGGTGCTCGCTCCTAAGAAGAAACAGTAAGGCCTTCAAGTAGCAATGTCTGTGGAGCCTGCGGGTTCCACAGCCGTTGTTCGCCTACGTTTCGTTTATTAACAATGCGAAGTGGAAGTTATTAAAATGCCAAAAATTAAGACCGTACGCGGTGCTGCTAAGCGCTTCAAAAAAACCGGTGGTGGTGGATTTAAGCGTAAGCACGCAAACCTGCGTCATATTCTGACCAAAAAATCTACTAAGCGTAAACGTCACCTGCGTCCAAAAGGCCTCGTTTCTAAAGGCGATCTGGGTCTGGTTATCGCGTGCTTGCCGTACGCATAAGCCGTTAACGTTTAATTAATTTTTTTACTAAGAATATAGATACAGGAGAGCACATATGGCTCGCGTAAAACGTGGTGTAGTTGCCCGTGCACGTCACAAGAAAATTTTGAAACAAGCTAAAGGCTACTACGGTGCGCGTTCTCGCGTATACCGCGTTGCCTTCCAGGCTGTTATCAAAGCTGGTCAGTACGCTTATCGTGACCGTCGTCAGAAAAAGCGTCAGTTCCGTCAACTGTGGATTGCGCGTATCAACGCAGCAGCACGTCAGAACGGTATTTCTTACAGCAAATTCATCAACGGCCTGAAAAAAGCCTCTGTTGAAATCGACCGTAAGATCCTGGCTGACATCGCAGTATTCGACAAAGTAGCGTTCACCGCTCTGGTCGAAAAAGCGAAAGCAGCTCTGGCATAAGCCGGTGAAAAGAGGGAGCCTGGCTCCCTCTCTTTTATTTGTAGTGCAATCAATTGGTTGACAATTTATCCGTAAGCCTTTTCAATAAAGGTTGTCCGGTTTTTACCACACAAGGTAACGCAAGCATGAATGCTGCTATTTTCCGCTTCTTCTTTTACTTTAGCACCTGAACTCAGGAGGCTTGCGCGTGAAAGAAGAAACGGAAAACAGCGCCTAAAAGCCTCCCTGGTGGAGGCTTTTTTTATACACGTTATCCTTCAGGCTGCCTCTGCGTTGGCTGCAGTCGCTTACCCCAGTCACGTACTTGTCTGAGGATTAGCGCTCTACTGCTGCCTTGACTCAGCCAGAATGATTTTGTGTATATACGAGCGACTAGTGAATATCGCAACATAACGAGGAAAACCATGTCACATCTCGCAGAGCTGGTTGCCAGTGCAACGGCCGCCATTAACCAGGCTTCAGATGTTGCCGCGTTAGACAATGTCCGCGTCGAATATTTGGGCAAGAAAGGGCACCTGACCCTTCAGATGACTACCCTGCGTGAACTGCCGGCAGAAGAGCGCCCGGCAGCAGGTGCGGTGATAAACGAAGCCAAAGAGCAGGTTCAGCAAGCGCTGAACGCGCGTAAAGCCGAATTAGAAAATGCCGCGCTGAATGCTCGTCTGGCTGAAGAAACGATCGATATCTCCTTGCCTGGGCGTCGTATCGAAAACGGCGGTTTGCATCCGGTAACGCGGACTATCGATCGCATTGAAAGTTTCTTTGGTGAGCTGGGCTTTACCGTGGCGACCGGTCCGGAAATCGAAGATGACTATCATAACTTCGATGCGCTGAACATTCCTGGCCATCACCCGGCGCGCGCTGACCACGACACTTTCTGGTTTGATGCGACGCGTCTGCTGCGCACGCAGACTTCCGGCGTGCAGATCCGCACCATGAAAGAAAAACAGCCGCCGATCCGTATTATCGCTCCGGGCCGCGTATATCGTAACGACTACGATCAGACGCACACCCCAATGTTCCATCAGATGGAAGGGCTGATTGTTGATACCAACATCAACTTCACCAACCTGAAAGGCACGCTGCACGATTTCCTGCGCAACTTCTTTGAAGAAGACCTGCAGGTTCGTTTCCGTCCTTCCTACTTCCCGTTCACCGAACCATCTGCGGAAGTCGATGTGATGGGTAAAAATGGCAAATGGCTGGAAGTATTGGGTTGCGGAATGGTTCACCCGAACGTGCTGCGTAACGTCGGTATCGATCCGGAAATCTACTCTGGCTTTGCATTCGGTATGGGTATGGAGCGTCTGACCATGCTGCGTTACGGCGTAACCGATCTGCGTTCTTTCTTCGAAAACGATCTGCGTTTCCTCAAACAGTTTAAATAAAGGCAGGATAAAACAATGAAATTCAGTGAACTGTGGTTACGCGAATGGGTAAACCCGGCGATTGATAGCGATGCGTTGTCAAACCAAATCACGATGGCGGGTCTGGAAGTTGACGGTGTGGATCCTGTTTCTGGCGCGTTCAACGGTGTTGTGGTGGGCGAAGTGGTTGAGTGCGCTCAGCATCCTAACGCTGACAAACTGCGCGTCACCAAGGTGAATGTCGGCGGCGACCGCCTGCTGGATATCGTCTGCGGTGCGCCAAACTGCCGTCAAGGGTTGAAAGTGGCAGTAGCAACCGTTGGTGCCGTTCTGCCGGGCGATTTCAAAATTAAAGCCGCAAAACTGCGCGGTGAGCCGTCTGAAGGCATGCTGTGCTCGTTCTCCGAGCTGGGTATTTCTGACGATCACAACGGTATTATCGAACTGCCTGTCGATGCACCAATTGGTACCGATATCCGTGAATACCTGAAACTTGACGATAATACTATCGAAATCAGCGTCACTCCGAACCGCGCCGACTGCTTAGGCATTATCGGTGTAGCACGTGACGTTGCTGTACTGAACAAAGCCCCTCTGGTTGAGCCGGAAATAGCGCCAGTAGCCGCAACTATTAGCGACGTCCTGCCGATTCAGGTCGACGCGGTGGAAGCCTGCCCACGCTATCTGGGCCGCGTGGTGAAAGGCATTAACGTTAAAGCGCCAACCCCGCTGTGGATGAAAGAAAAACTGCGTCGTTGCGGCATCCGCTCGATCGATGCCGTGGTTGACGTGACTAACTATGTGCTGCTCGAATTGGGCCAGCCGATGCACGCATTCGACAAAGACCGCATTGAAGGCGGGATTGTTGTCCGCATGGCAAAAGAAGGTGAAACCCTGGTATTGCTGGACGGCAGTGAAGCGAAGCTGAATGCGGATACGCTGGTGATTGCGGACCATAACAAAGCGCTGGCAATGGGCGGCATCTTTGGTGGCGAGCACTCCGGTGTGAATGATGAAACGCAAAACGTCCTGCTGGAATGCGCGTTCTTCAGCCCGCTGTCTATTACCGGTCGCGCACGTCGTCACGGTCTGCACACCGATGCCTCTCACCGCTATGAGCGTGGTGTCGATCCGGCGCTGCAACATAAAGCCATGGAGCGTGCTACGCGCCTGCTGATTGATATCTGCGGCGGCGAAGCGGGTCCAATCATTGACGTGACGAACGAAGCCTCGCTGCCAAAACGCGCAACCATTACGCTTCGCCGTAGCAAACTGGATCGTCTGATCGGACACCATATTGCAGATGAGCAGGTGAGCGATATTCTGCGCCGTCTGGGTTGTGATGTTACGGAAGGGCAAGATGAGTGGAAAGCGGTAGCGCCGAGCTGGCGTTTCGATATGGAGATCGAAGAAGACCTGGTCGAAGAAGTCGCCCGTGTATACGGTTATGACAATATCCCGAATACGCCAATTCAGGCGGGTCTTATCATGGGTACGCATCGTGAAGCGGATTTGTCGCTGAAACGCGTAAAAACCATGCTGAATGACAAAGGCTACCAGGAAGTTATTACCTACAGCTTTGTCGACCCGAAAGTCCAGGCGCTGCTGCACCCGGGTGAAGAAGCGCTGCTGCTGCCAAGCCCAATCTCGATTGATATGTCGGCAATGCGTTTATCCCTGTGGACCGGCTTGCTGTCTACGGTAGTGTACAACCAGAATCGTCAGCAAAACCGCGTGCGTATTTTCGAAACGGGTTTACGTTTCGTACCGGACACGCAGGCCAATCTCGGGATCCGTCAGGATCTGATGCTGGCGGGCGCGATCTGCGGTAACCGTCATGATGAACACTGGAATCTGGCAAAAGAGACCGTTGATTTCTATGATCTGAAAGGCGATCTGGAAGCGGTTCTCGACCTGACCGGCAAGCTGGCGGATATTCAGTTCAAAGCTGAAGCGAATCCAGCACTGCATCCGGGGCAGTCTGCGGCGATTTATCTGAAAGGTGAACGCATTGGTTTCATTGGGGTTGTTCATCCTGAACTGGAACGTAAACTGGATCTGAACGGTCGCACTCTGGTGTTTGAACTGGAGTGGAACAAGCTCGCAGACCGCGTGGTGCCTCAGGCGCGTGAAGTTTCTCGCTTCCCGGCGAACCGTCGCGACATCGCAGTTGTTGTGGCAGAAAACGTTCCCGCTGCGGATATTTTATCCGAATGTAAGAAAGTTGGCGTAAATCAGGTAGTTGGCGTAAACTTGTTTGACGTGTACCGCGGTAAGGGTGTTGCGGAGGGTTATAAGAGCCTCGCTATCAGCCTGATCCTTCAGGATACCAGCCGTACACTTGAAGAAGAGGAGATTGCCGCTACCGTCGCCAAATGTGTAGAGGCATTAAAAGAGCGATTCCAGGCATCATTGAGGGATTGAACCTATGGCGCTTACAAAAGCTGAAATGTCAGAATATCTGTTTGATAAGCTTGGGCTTAGCAAGCGGGATGCCAAAGAACTGGTCGAGCTGTTTTTCGAAGAGATCCGTCGTGCTCTGGAAAATGGTGAGCAGGTAAAACTCTCTGGTTTTGGTAACTTCGATCTGCGTGATAAGAATCAACGTCCGGGCCGTAATCCGAAAACGGGCGAAGATATTCCCATTACAGCACGGCGCGTGGTGACCTTCAGACCCGGACAGAAGTTAAAAAGCCGGGTTGAAAACGCAACGCCGAAAGAAGAGTAATCTGAACTAACTAAAAAGGCCGCGAATGCGGCCTTTTTTCTTAGTGGGCCAGAAGGAAAAACAGCCCGGTCAGTGCTGCACTCAGCAGGTTAGACAACGTGCCCGCCAGGATCACTTTAAGCCCCATTTTAGCAATGAAACTTTTTTTCCCCGGCACAATCCCCCCCAGTACGCCAATCAATGCAGCAGGAGAGGACAAATTGGCAAACCCAGCCAGCGCCATGATCGTTATTATCTGCGAATATTCCGACAGTTGGTCTTTCATTGGAATAAAGCTGGTATACGCGACGAACTCATTCAACACCAATTTTTGACCTAACAGGCTGCCAATTTGCAAGACTTCGTTAGTGGGAATGCCCAACAGCCAGGCAACCGGAGCAAAGAGGTAACTAAAGATAAATTGTAGCGTGACGTTTCCATAGCCGAAAAAGCCACAAAACCAGCCCAACAAGCCGTTCACCATAGCAATTAATGCAATCAGTGCCAGAAGCATTGCCCCCACGTTAGCGGCTAGCTTCAGCCCGATAGTCGCGCCATTTGTCGCCGCTTCAACGATGTTGATAGGCTTTTCCTCTTGACCAAGCATATCGCCCGTCACGTCGGCAGTATTTTCGGGTTCCGTTTCTGGAAACAGCATTTTCGCCATTAACAGACCGCCAGGTGCTGACATAAAAGAGGCGGCTACCAGATAGCGAATTTCGATCCCCATACTGGCATAGCCAACCAGCACTGAGCCTGCGATAGAGGCCACACCACCTGTCATGAGGGCAAACAGTTCTGAGCGCGTCATGCGTGGCGCATAAGGCTTCATCAGGACGAAGACGTCAGTATTGCCCGCAAAAATATTGGCCGTTGCAGCCATGGATTCTGCCGGGCTGGTGCGTAGCAGTTTATGGATACCCGTACCGATGAGACGGATAATCCACTGCATGATGCCCAGGTAGTACAGCACGGAGAACAATGCTGACATAAAAATGATAATCGGCAGAACATGCACGGCAAATACAAACCCCATTTTGAACTGTCCGAGATTACCGAAGAGAAAGTTAATCCCTTCCGACGAATAGTTCAGCATGCCTGACAGACTGTTTGATATGGCGAGTAAGATTTTTTCCCCTAAGGGGACATACAGGATAAATGCAGCAAAAAGAGCCTGGATTGCAAAGGCACCGCCAACGGTGCGAAACCGGATAGCTTTGCGATTTTCTGAACATAGCCAGGCAACGAGTAACAGGACAACAATGCCAAGTATGACGATGAGTATCTGCATGGTTTATCCCTCATCGGCATCAATGATGCTACGGAAAAGATCTTTAAAGAGAGCATCCCGCTCAATAAATTTTGCGACCTGAATGACGTGACGGCGGTTATCAAAACTCCAGCTCAGATTGTCATTGATCAAAGGGGATGTACGGTATTCACAGGTGAACCAGTCAGGATTCAGGACATAGCCAACCGTAGTGATATCCCAAATGACTTTGCGGGATGCAAAACCAATCCAGGGGCATCGCGGGGCAATTTCAGCAAAGTAGCTACCAATGCGGCTGGTCTCTGCAAAATAGTGCTGCATCTCTGGGACCGATGAGGCCATAGTGTTAGCCACGCCAAAGCAGGGGATTTGGGTGAGCGCTACGCCGCTATCAAAAAGTACCCGACTCGCCGCAATGTCCTGCATCAGGTTGAATTCATGATTATCTTTCCAGGCATAACTGTTACCCCCAAGCCAGATGACATGAATCTTTGTGACGATGTCCGGCGCGAGGAGCAGTGCGTTAGCGATATTGGTCGGCGCGGCGATTGCGAGTACATGTAATGTTTGCTCAGCCGTTCTTGCCCGGTTAATCAAATCCTGTACTGCTGCTGACATCTCCGGCTGGTTGCTATCTTTCAGATAGCGTGTTGAACCCTGGAATATTTGCGGTATGTTTTCGCGGCGGGGGAGTTTGTTAAATACGCGATAGATCTCATCGACGCTCAGTTGCATGCCTACTGCGGGATCGTCAACATATGTGTGCGAGCCCTCTTTACCAAAATAGTGGTTGGTAAACGGAGCGGCGTAAACAGCTTGCAGATCGAGGCGCTCCGGGTGTAAGAATGCCCAGGCAATGGCCATCTGATCGTCAATTTCATTGTAGGTATCGCTGTCAATAACGATAGGCACTTTGCCATACTTAGGTGGCGTAATTAAGGCAATACGCTGCGCTGAAGTTAATTCAGGCCAGTGGATACTTAACATCGTTAATGTTCCTTAAGTTAGAAGTCGTAGGCCAGTCGATAAATGAGAATATCGCCATATCCATCCGCACCAAGTTTGTTATAAAAGTACCGATACATTAATGTGGTGGATATATGAGGCATGATTTTCCAGGTAATATTCAGGCCGCCGTTTAAACCATTGCTACCATGATTGTTAGCGGTATAGTCATCATTACGGTCAAGTTCTATTTCATTCCAATTGGACAGTAAGAAGTCCTGGTTGAGGAGATTGAAAGCATAACCAGCGTTCCATCCAATTGAGAAACCATTGAGTCCATTAATATCATAAGCTGGGCCAAAATTACTGTGTGCGGTAATGTACTGACGAGCAATCCAGGGTTTAAACCACCATCCATCGCCTTTCAGGTCGGTATAGCCAAGCCCAATAAATTGATTCGTCTCTTTAAAATTGGGGCTTTGCGAATTATAGACTTTTGTAAATAAGCTGGAACCCGTTTTCCAGAGGTAGGTATGGATTTCACCATTCGCAGTCTGCCCCTGATTTCCCTCGTCATCTAGAATATTTTCAAAATCATAAAAACCGTACATTTCACCCCAATCAAAACCAATACCTCCCTCAATACCAATTAAGGCTTGTTCATATTCGAGGTCTTTAACACCGGCATCCCAGGATTGATAGTCAAAATGTATATTTCCCCAACCGTATTGTTGTTCAGCTAATGAGGAAAAAGCTACGCACGATAATAAAGCCCCGAAGGCGATTTTTTTCATTTTATATCCCTATTTTTGTGGTGGGTTAATATCAGTATTTAGTACAAGCTAATCGTTTTAATACGAGTTCATGGGATGGCATATTGGCTGCGCCTTCACGCTCTACGGCCAGTGCTGCAAATACACAGGCGTAATGAATTGCGTTGGCAATATTTTCTCCACAGGCAAGTCGTGCAGCGAGTGCACCATTAAATGCATCACCGGCGCCGGATGTATCAATATTAACGGCGGGATATGCCGGGAACTGTTGGTGAGTAGAACCATCAAATAACCAGCACCCATCTTTGCCTAACGTAATTAGAATATATTGTGGTCCCATTTGGTGCATGGTTTCGGCGGCCTGACGAATATCGTCTGGCGTACGAATAGCCTTGCCAATTATCGCCTCTGCTTCTGTGAGGTTTGGGGTCAGGATGTGTGTCCAGCGGAGAAGATCTGTCACTTCCTTGCGCCATGGTGCTGGATTCAGGATTGTCATCACCCCGGCGGCATGTGCGAACTTAATAGCTTGAGCTGTAGCATCAGGATTGTTTTCCATCTGCGTCAAAAAAACATTGGCGGTGCCTATCTCGTCATAACAGGATATAATTTCTTCACTCGTTATTTCCTGATTAGCCCCTGGATTAATAACGATTACATTATCGCCAGCCTCTTCGGATATCATCACTACGGCACTGCCGGTTGGTGCATCATTTTTGGTAAAGATGGTTAGTTTTTCTAATCCTACGCCATTTAAAAAATGCTGGGCTTTGGTTGAAAACTCATCTTCACCTAATTTGACTGTAAAATAAGTGCGAGCATTGGCTTGTGCGGATGCTATCGCCTGGTTGCTGCCTTTCCCTCCGGGTAAACAACAGGAAAAAAGCGCGCGCGTGGTTTCTCCTGAAATAGGAAAACGGTGAAGCCGATATACTAAGTCGGTATTAAATGAACCCAGAATGTAAACTTTCCCATTGTTTTCGTTCATTGATATTTCTCGTTCGATCTTTGATTGGTTAATGATGATGTTTTGGTGCAAATAAAGAGAGTTGTTCTCATATAATGGGAATGCATTGTCGTGATTATATACAGCACCTCCATAGCATGAGCGGACATGTCCTGTTTTTACGAGGTCATTGATGTCGCGGCGGAGTGTTCTTTCCGTAACATCAAGTACCTTAACAAGAGATGATATTTGTACACTTCCTTGTTTTTTGAGTAGTGTTAAAATATAGCGAAGACGCTGTTTTTTGTAACGACAGGGCATCTAATCCTCACTTTTCATGAATGTGATGAGAGGTCCATGTAATAAGTTTATTTTTTCTATGTGTTAATTTTTTGGTGAATGAATTTATTTGTTGAATAAATAGTTAAAGATCTGATTACCACTAAGCACACCGATGATACCAAATACACCAGGCCAGACAGTAGGGGCTGGAATGGGAAGTTTTATTAATGTAAATATGAAACCAATAATCGCACCGGCAATAAGCGAAAGAATTATATCCATAAGATAATTCCTGAGGATGTTATGATGATACGAAGACTACACAATATATTTACGTATTGATGAGAAGACAATCACACAAAACTTCTGCAACCGGACATCCTGTCCGGTTGTGGTTATTTATTTAATCTCAGGAACGATATTAATAATGACAGCTACTACCTGGTATTGCTGCCAGCATTGCATTATGCAAAAGTCTAAGGTTCATGCTGTTTTGGGCCATTGCCTCATTTGCGGTAGAGCTTCCTTCCATGTTTTTTGCTTTCATCGTAAAATTAATGAGATAACCCATAAAAAAAGTATAAACATGCAACCTTTTGCACAATTACAACGTCGGCGAGACCGATACTGGTTAGGCACTTTATCGCTGTTGCTATTGGCCATGCTCGTGATTAGCTTATGCGCAGGAGAACAGTGGATCGCCCCCGGCGACTGGTTCAGCGCCCGCGGCGATCTGTTCGTCTGGCAAATCCGATTTCCCCGTACCCTCGCCGTTTTGCTGGTTGGTGCTGCGTTGGCCTTATCTGGCGCAGTGATGCAAGCTCTCTTTGAAAACCCGCTCGCAGAGCCTGGATTACTGGGTGTGTCTAATGGCGCGGGCGTCGGGCTCATCGCGGCGGTGCTGCTGGGGCAGGGGCAGCTCCCCGGCTGGGCGTTGGGTTTATGCGCCATCGCTGGGGCGCTGATTATCACGCTTATTCTGCTCCGTTTTGCCCGCCGTCATTTGTCTACCAGCCGTCTGCTGTTGGCGGGGGTGGCGCTGGGCATTATCTGTAGCGCGCTGATGACATGGGCCATCTACTTCTCCACTTCTTTTGATTTGCGACAGCTAATGTACTGGATGATGGGGGGCTTTGGTGGCGTTGACTGGCATCAGGCCTGGCTCATGGTGGCGTTGATTCCAGTGCTGGTGTGGATCTGCTGTCAGTCGCAGCCGATGAATATGCTGGCGCTGGGAGAGACTTCTGCACGTCAGTTGGGATTGCCATTATGGTTCTGGCGCAACCTGCTGGTGGTCGCCACGGGCTGGATGGTTGGCGTAAGCGTGGCTCTGGCGGGAGCGATTGGCTTTATTGGGCTTGTGATCCCACATATTCTGCGGCTGTGCGGCTTAACCGATCATCGCGTGTTACTGCCGGGCTGCGCATTGGCTGGCGCTATCGTATTACTGTTGGCTGATGTTGTCGCGCGTCTGGTGCTGGCCTCGGCTGAGCTGCCAATTGGCGTGGTGACGGCCACCATGGGCGCACCGGTATTTATCTGGCTATTGTTAAAAGCCGCGCGCTAGAACGCGTTGATTCGGTCTATGATTAAAAACTGAAAATCCACCTGTTGTTCTGGAGATGCTATGCAAAACACTATCCTCGATACAGACGTGACGACCATCGACGGCGAGGTGACCTCACTGCAGCCGTATGCCGGAAATGTGCTGTTAATCGTCAACGTTGCTTCAAAATGTGGTCTAACGCCGCAATATGAGCAACTGGAGAATCTGCAGAAAGCCTGGCATCAGCAGGGCTTTACCGTTCTTGGGTTCCCCTGCAACCAGTTTCTGGGCCAGGAGCCGGGCAGTGAAGAGGAAATAAAAACGTACTGCAGTACCACCTGGGGCGTTACCTTCCCGATGTTCAGCAAAATTGAGGTCAACGGCGAGGGACGCCATCCGCTGTATCAGAAACTGATTGATGCCGCGCCAACCGCCGTTGCGCCTGCGGATAGTGGATTCTATGAGCGTATGGCGAGTAAAGGTCGGGCGCCGCTCTACCCGGACGATATTCTGTGGAATTTCGAGAAGTTTTTAGTGGGTCGGGATGGTCAGGTACTGCAACGATTTTCACCCGATATGACGCCTGAGGATCCTGTTCTGGTGCAATCCATCAAGACGGCGCTGGCAAACTAATGTCTCGATTGATGCAGCTACAGGACGTAGCAGAATCGACCCGACTCGGCCCGCTTTCTGGTGAGATAAAAGCAGGGGAGATCCTGCATTTAGTGGGACCTAACGGCGCAGGAAAGAGCACGCTGTTGGCGCGAATGGCGGGGCT
Source organism: Citrobacter sp. Cb031 (assembly GCF_030336725.1). Classification (NCBI taxonomy): domain Bacteria; kingdom Pseudomonadati; phylum Pseudomonadota; class Gammaproteobacteria; order Enterobacterales; family Enterobacteriaceae; genus Citrobacter; species Citrobacter sp. Cb031. The sequence goes on along the minus strand of NZ_JAOWDA010000034.1, from coordinate 779,386 downwards.
GACGACCGGCAAGGGCAGCATCACCTTTGGTGATGTGTCATTGGATGAATGGCCGGCAGCAAAGCTGGCGCAATATCGTGCTTATCTTGCGCAACAGCAAAACCCGCCGTTTGCGATGCCGGTCTGGCATTTTCTGACGCTGCATCAACCCGATAAAGCACGCACCGATCTGTTACAGGAAGTCGCCGATGCGCTTGGGCTTGGGGATAAGCTGGGACGCAGCGTGAATCAGCTCTCCGGCGGTGAGTGGCAGCGCGTGCGCCTGGCTGCGGTTATCCTGCAGATTTGCCCACAAGCGAATCCATTCGGCCAGCTTTTGCTGCTGGATGAGCCGATGAACAGCCTGGACGTGGCGCAACAAAATGCGCTGGACCGGATGCTGGGTCAGCTGTGTTTGCAGGGCATCGCGATTGTAATGAGCAGCCATGACCTTAATCATACCTTACGTCATGCGCACAAGGCCTGGCTCCTCAAACGCGGGAAGCTGCTTGCCAGTGGTGCTCGTGATACGGTACTAACGCCGGCCAATCTGTCTGCGGCTTATGGCGTGAACTTCCGTCGTTTGGATATTGAAGGCCACAGAATGCTCATATCAACCACTTAAGTTAAATGGGTTCTTGAAAATCATATAATTTCCACGCTAAATTGACATAAAAATATAATTCAGAGGATTCGTCCTGAATGCGCTTTTGGCTTCTTTTCATCACAGCATTGTTTTTGGCGGGCTGCAGCAGCCATCGTGCTCCTGCGCCAAATGCCCGCTTGTCGGATTCTATCGCCGTTATCGCCGGGCTTAATGACCAGCTACAAACCTGGCATGGCACACCCTATCGTTATGGCGGCATGAGCCGTAGCGGAGTGGATTGTTCTGGATTTGTATTGATGACAATGCGCGATAAATTCGATCTGCAACTCCCGCGTGATACGCGCACGCAATCAAAGATTGGTACCGAAATTGATAAAGATGATTTGCTGCCCGGCGATCTGGTGTTCTTTAAAACCGGTTCTGGGGAAAGCGGTCTGCATGTCGGAATTTACGACACCAATAATCAATTTATTCATGCCTCAACCAGCCGTGGTGTGATGCGCTCGTCACTGGACAACGTTTACTGGCGCAAAAACTTTTGGCAGGCGCGACGTATTTAATCCTCATCAGTCACGAGGCTGCCTACGGCTGAGTAGCCTCGACATTTCCATTTGTTAGTAACTTCTTATTTCTGCCGCCAGCCGGACAATACCCCTGAACATTAAGAGCGTATCTTGCTAAAAATATGATTTATTCCGAGATATTAAAAAGTGCAAAGCTGGATATTCGCTTATAATCAGGATAAGCTAAAAAAAAGGGATTCGATTTACTGGCTATAAAGGGAAAAATGAAAGGGCCTCTACTTGCATCAGCAATAACGTATTTCTCCATCCTTTGCTACAGGATGCCGGATAACACCTATGCAGAGGGGCTGGCACGATGATTGTTTCAATGGATACTCTTTACCATTCAGAGTTCTCTTTTCTCCCTGCGAGAAACGAAAAAGGCGATCTTGAATACGTAGATATCATTACCAGTTTTGCCAGTGCGCAGGGGGATGTGCGTATACCCACCGAGCTGGTCCTACCTCGGATGTCGGACGAAGAGCAATGTCGCTTATTTACCGAAAAGCTTGAATTAATCGAAACGTGCCAACATTTTTTTATTCAACGAAAGGTTTCTGCCTGGATTAATTTAACGCCGGCAATTGCTAATACTTTATTATCAGATACTAAATTTGCTTCACAAGTTGAACGATTGTCATTTCTGGAACTGGCTATTAATGAAAACTATCCAGAGTTAAATAATGGAAAAGCGAATCCAACGCTGGCAGCACTGGCGGCGCGATTTCCATTAGTACTGACAAACTATGGTGCTGGCGGCATATCAAACCGGGCAATTTTTGATGGGCTGTTCAAACGCGTCGTGCTCGATAAATACTTTGTTCAACAAAGGATTACACATATTTCGTTTGAGCCATTTATGCGGGCTATCCTGGCACAGCTATTTCCCAGCAGTGAGTCAATTATCATCAGCGGTATTGATACACCCGAGATGTTAGCGCGCGTACTGCCTCTGGGATTCAGCGCCATGCAGGGCGCGCTGTGGCCTGCTGTGCCCCCCGCGCAGATAATTTCGCTCGCGAAGATATAACCCTCATATTTGCTGGTGTTTAACAGGCTTTTAACAGTCTACACTAGAGACAGGAGGCCCTATGACCCTGTCTTTTACCACCCGCTGGCGTGATGAATTACCAGCAACCTATACAGCACTTTCACCCACTCCCCTGAAAAACGCGCGCCTGATCTGGCATAACGATGCGCTGGCGGAGCAATTAGCTATTCCAGAGACACTATTTGATATTCCAACCGGAGCCGGTGTTTGGGGCGGTGAATCGTTGCTTCCCGGGATGTCGCCTTTAGCGCAAGTTTATAGCGGACATCAATTTGGCGTCTGGGCGGGCCAGCTTGGCGATGGACGCGGGATCTTGTTGGGCGAACAACAGCTCGCTGACGGCTCAACGTGTGACTGGCACCTGAAAGGCGCCGGACTTACGCCTTATTCCCGTATGGGGGATGGTCGCGCCGTACTGCGCTCGACAATTCGCGAAAGCCTGGCCAGCGAAGCGATGCATTACCTGGGAATACCGACCACGCGGGCATTGTCGATTGTTACCAGCGACACGCCGGTGTATCGCGAAACGGTAGAATCAGGGGCGATGCTCATTCGCGTGGCGCAAAGCCATCTGCGCTTTGGCCATTTTGAGCATTTTTACTATCGCCGCGAGCCGGAAAAAGTGCGCCAGTTGGCTGACTTTGCGATTCGCTATTATTGGCCACAATGGCAGGAAGAAGCCGATAAGTATCAGCTGTGGTTTAACGATGTTGTCACGCGTACTGCGACGTTAATCGCGGACTGGCAGGCGGTGGGATTTGCACATGGTGTCATGAACACCGACAACATGTCGATTCTGGGACTGACGATGGATTACGGTCCATTCGGTTTTCTTGATGACTACGTGCCCGATTTTATCTGCAACCACTCAGACAACCAGGGGCGATACAGTTTCGATAATCAACCGGCCGCGGCGCTTTGGAACCTGCAACGTCTGGCGCAAACTCTGTCGCCATTTATCCCGGTGGAGGCGCTTAATGATGCGCTGGACAGTTATCAACTGGCGCTGTTAACACGCTACGGTCAGCGGATGCGACAAAAGCTTGGCTTCTTTAGCGAGCAAAAAAACGATAACGAACTGCTTAGTGAACTGTTTAACCTGATGGCGCGGGAAAGAAGCGACTATACCCGAACATTTCGCATGCTCAGTCAGACGGAACAACACAGCGCGCAATCCCCGCTGCGCGATGAGTTTATCGACCGCGCAGCGTTTGACGACTGGTTCACGCGGTATCGCTCACGCCTGCAGCAAGACAACATTGCCGACGCAGACAGACAAACGCAGATGAAGGCGGCTAATCCGGCGATGGTATTGCGTAACTGGTTGGCGCAACGGGCGATTAATCAGGCAGAGCAGGGGGATTACGCCGAGCTGCATCGGTTACACGAGGCGTTGCGTACCCCATTTATCGATCGTGATGATGACTATGTCAGCCGTCCACCTGACTGGGGCAAACGGCTGGAAGTGAGCTGTTCAAGCTAAGGGGCCAGAAATACCTGCGGGGATCCGTTGGCCGGATGCTGGCCAACGTGTACCTGCGCGCCATACCAGCGTTTCAGGTCATCGGCCTGTAACACGACCTCAGGCGTTCCCTGCGACACCAGCCTGCCGTTGTGCAGCAACACTATTCTGTCTGCCCACAGTGCGGCGAGATTCAGATCGTGAAGCACAATGCACACATGCAGCTCTTGTGAAGCGGTAAGCGTCTTCAGCAAGCGCAACAGATGCTGCTGGTGGTAAAGATCCAGCGCAGAGGTCGGCTCATCAAGGAATAACCAGCCGCGAGGCGCGCCGTCGCACCAAAGTTGCGCCAGTGCACGGGCTAACTGTACTCGCTGTTGTTCGCCGCCGGAAAGCGCGGCGTATTGCCGGCCCGCCAGCGGTGTACATCCGGTCATTTCCATCACCTGAGCGATAAGTCGAGGTTCCGACCGCGAGGTCCAGGGCGCACGCCCCATCGCGATGACGGCCTCTACCGGCCAGTCAAATCCCAACTGCGTTTGCTGGCGCATCACCGCCCGATGCCGCGACAGTGTTTGGCTATGCCATTCATCCAGCGGTTTACCCGCCAGCACGCAGCGCCCTGTAGCCGGTTTCAGAAAACCGGTCAGCAGGCGCAGCAGGGTGGATTTCCCCGCACCGTTTGGGCCGATGAGCGCCACCAGTTCACCTTTTTCGAGAGCAAGAGTGACGTCGTCAATCACCGCTCTGCCCGCGACGCGATAGTGAAGCCCTTCAGCGATGAAATGTTCAGCCATGAGGTCCTCGCTGACGAAAAATAAGCCATAAAAACCACGGTGCGCCCAGAAGACTGGTTAGCAAACCGACCGGCATTTCCGCAGGCGCAACCGCCGTACGGGCCAGCGTGTCGGCTATCAGCAATAAAAATGCGCCCGCCAGCACGGAACCTGGGATAACGGCCCGATGGTCTGAGCCGAGCCACATGCGCATCAGATGCGGGATAACCAGCCCGATGAAGCCTATTACGCCGCTTACCGCCACGGCTGCGGCAACCAGCAATGCGCTACAAAGTAGCAAAACACGCTGAACGGTACGCACATCTACGCCGAGGTAATGCGCCTCTTCCTCACCTAACTGCAGCAGGTTCAGCGCCGGTGCCAGACGCCAGATGATCAGCACCGTCGGGACAGTCAATGAAGTGACAGCCAGCAGCGTGGACCATTGCGCGGCCCCCAGACTGCCCATCCCCCATAGCGACAGCTGGCGCAGTTGCGCGTCATTACTGACCCACGACAGAACGCCAACCGCCGCCCCGCACAGCGCGTTGATGGCAATACCGACCAACAGCAGACGTGAGAGTGAAGCGTCGTGCTGTTGGCTAAGGATAAAAATAACCACCGTAGCAGCCAGCGCACCGAGAAAAGCGGCCAGCATGGGGGCGTACAGCATTAGCAGCGCGGGCAAAGAGACCGGCAGCACTACCCACAGGGCGACGGCGCAGGCGGCTCCGCTGCTTATCCCCAGTAATCCCGGATCGGCAAGCGGGTTGCGAAACAGGCCCTGCATCACGCAGCCCGCGAGCGCCAGAGAACCGCCAATCACCAGCGCCAGCAGGACGCGGGGCAGGCGAATGGTGAGCCAGATTTGACGCAGTGCCTCATCGCCATCACGCCACAGCATACTTACCGGCAGGCGCAACGCGCCAAAACCGGTAGCCATGATTGTCATCACGACCAACATGAGTGCGAGTGTCCATAAAGAACAACGGATACGTCGCGACATCAGGGCAATTGCTCAGCTTTAGCGCGAAGCTGCAAAATGGCCTGCGGGGTGCGTACGCTAAAGCCGAGCAGCGCCATATCGTCAACCTGCAATACCTGTTTATTTCGTCCGGCAGGCGTCTGCGCCAGGCCCGGCAGCGCCCACAGGTTATCTTCGCCCCCCATCGCCTTAACGCCGTCCTGTGAAATCACCACCAGATCGGGCTGGCTGGCAATGACACCTTCCTGCGACAGCGGCTGATAGCGGTTAACACCCTGCATTGCGTTGCGCAAACCGGCGGCACGAATAGCCGCATCGGCTGCGGTTTGCTGGCCCGCTGCCATCGCGGTCATCCCGCCATGATTGAGAATAAACAGCACGCGTTTGTTAAGTTCAGATGACGGCAGCGCCGCCAGTTCCTGACGGAAGCGGGTGCGCAGCGTTTCGCCATCGGCCTGCCTATGGGTGGCTTCGGCGATGACGCGAATTTTTTCATCAATCACATTAAGCGCGTTGCTTGCCGGGAGCGTTACAACCCTGACGTTGCTCTGTTCGAGCTGTTTTAGCGCCAGAGAGGGCTGCGCCTGCGCGCTGGCAAGGACCAGTGTAGGGCGGGTGGCAAGGATCCCTTCGGCGTTGAGTTGGCGCAAATAACCGACATCAGGTAGGGCGTTTGCTGCTTCAGGCCACTGGCTGGTGCTGTCTCGCGCCACAAGGGAAGACTGTGCTCCCAGTGCGTATACAATCTCGGTGACATCGCCACCGAGAGCAACAACCCGTTCCCTGGACGCAGCCATCGCGACGATGGGCAGTAGCGCAATCAGGACCAGCAGTTTTTTCATGCGGCCAGCCCCTTCGGCGTCAGTGCGTCAATTTGCGCGCGCCATTGCGTCTGCTCCGGTTCGCCTTCCGTTCGTTGACCATACAGCTGGGCGATTTGCGTGCCGTCGGCAGCAAACAGTTCCAGGCTGGTGACGTGGCCATCGGCGGTCGGTTTGCGCGTTACCCATGTTTCTGCCACGCTCTCTTCCAGTAGGTGTAAGGTAAATGTCGGGTTGAATATATTCAGCCAGCCTTTCATCGGCACCAGTTTTTCTATCACACCGGTAAAAATCTGTACGCAGCCACGATTACCCACAAAGACCATAATTTCATTGCCATCCTGGCGCGCGGTGTCGAGTAACTGCGCCAGAGCGCTATTTGCGACTTTACAGGCCAGATCGTCGCCCACCAGGTTAAACGCCTGTTGGCGGGTGAGATCGTGGCGTTTCAGCAGACCGAAGAACTGGTGTACATCGGTCATGGCTCGCCACTCTTGATCAACAGTCTGCGCATCGACCGTGACGGTGGCTGGAGCAGAAGGGGGGGCGGGTTGCAGCGCCAGAGGCGGGTTTTCAGCGAAGATGAAACGGGTCAGCAACGCAGCCCATTCCTCAATGAGGGTATTCTGTGTGGCATAGACCTTCAGTAGCGCATCCCCCTGATGGTCAAAGAACTGAATGCTCTGACGTTCGCCGTGGGCGGTTGTTTCGCTGATATGGAACACGCTTGCCCACTGATTGAGGAACAGGCGCAGGTCGAGGGCGCGCGGATTGAGTACCAGTCCGGCATGACCGTTCAGGTGCTGATTGGTAAACGCACCAACCTGCTCATGCACCGCATATTCGTTGCGGCATATACATTTGGTTTCGCCGACGGCTTCCAGTGCGCCGAGGATTTCACGCACTTCGCCACGTAAGCGCCAGGCGTCATGACCGACGCGCGTGAAGGTCAGTTCGGCTTCGCTAATATTCATCAATCCCGCAATATCACGTGCGTATTTGCCAGGATTTTCTTTCTTCAGTTCCAGCCAGCGTGTGTAATGATTCATTGTCTCTTCCTTCCAGATTGCTGCCCCGGCGAACCGGGGAAAAGTGATTACCACTGATAACTCACGAAAATTTTGCCATTACGACCATCCTGCGGAATGCCCTGCGGCGACCAGTACTCTTTGTCGAAGGCGTTGCCCAGTACCAGCGTGGTGGTCATGCCTTTCAGCGCTTGTTGGCCCTGATAGCTCACGTAGAAATCGTTTACCGCATAACCGGGCTGTTTCGTGTAGCTGTTGCTGATATGCGTTGAACGGTCAGCAAAGGTACCTATCCAGCCAACGGAGAAACCGCTGTGCGCAACCGGTACGTTCAGTTTGCTGGTGACGGTATCCGGGTTAATGCTGGAAATATATTCGCCGGTGTCTGTATCTTTGCCGCGCGTACGGTTATAGGCCATGTCGAGGCTGAACAGATCGGCGGAATATTTCGCCATCACGTCCCAGCCCCAGATTTTGGCGTTGGGTACGTTATGGGACATGGTTGTCGCGGCGGCAAAGTCGACGCTGGTGGAGATGTAATCTTTCGCTTTGGTGTCGAAATAGCTGGCTTTAAATTCGAGCGCATCGCTCGCCATCAACAGATCGTCAAAGCGCAGGCCAAATCCGTATTCCTGCGTTTCGTTGGTTTCCGGGCGTAGGTTAGGGTTCGGTACCCAGTAGTTGGTGTAAAAACGGCCAATCGAGAAGTGTTTCGCATCGTTATACATCTCGCCCATGGTCGGCGCACGGAAGGCCTGAGCGTATGATCCGAACAGCATCAGCCAGTCGGTTGGCGCAACGGTGAGCCCGGCGCGGGACGACCATTTATCGGCATCGACATCTTCATAGCCGTCGCTGCTGCCGCGATAAGAGTCATAACGGGTACCGCCCAGCAGCGTAACCGGTAGGTCGCGCAGGGTGATTTCATCTTGTAGCCAACCGGAGCTGAAATCGATTTTTGCCTCCGGGAAACCGGTGGTTGCGCCGCCTGGCTGTTGTTCCTGACGATAGTATTCCCCGCCGTAAGTCAGCAGGTGAGATGCAAAAGAGTCGGTAAACAGACGGCTGCGGTTGTCGATTTTGCCGCCTTTGGTGGTTTGTTTGCGAAACTCGCCGGTGTTATCCGTGTTTTGCGCATTAATGCGTGCTTCGGACCAGTAGACGCGGGCATCCGCGTTCAACCAGTCATTGTCGGCTGGAGCAATCGAGTAGGTCAGTTGCGCGTCGCGCTGGATGGTTGAGCGATCGGTCATCGGGTTGCTGGTGGCATCCGCCGCGCTGGTTTGCGGGTTTTTAGGTTCACGGGCGTCATTGTTGTAGTAACGCAGCGAGCCGGCCAGCGTCTGGGCGCTGTCAATTTTCCAGCTGCCTTTCGCCAGCATATTGTTAATCGCTTCGTCGTTTGGTGCCGTAGTACCGTTGCTCTGGCGCAAATTACCGCGATCGCGACTGGACCAGGCAAGCAGTCCGTCCAGCGTATCGGTGCGACCAAACGCGCTGGCGCCCATACCGAGGCTGTGATCGCCGGTTGCCGCGGTACCGAACACGCGATAACCGCTGTTTTGTCCGGCTTCCAGCAGATCTTTGGCATTCGCAGTGTCATAGGCGATCACACCACCTAACGCGCCGCTACCGTACAGCAGTGCAGAAGGACCACGGACGACCTCGATGCGTTTGATCAGCGCCGGATCGAGGAAGGTACTGTTCAGGTGTCCGGTGTCGGTTCCCTGACGAACGCCATCAACCAGCACCAGAACGCCACGTCGATCGTAGCCGCGCAGATTCACGTCCTGGCCGTTAGTACGACCGGTGCCGTCAAGGGTCAGGCCCGGAACCGTACGCAACAGGTCGGCTGCCGAGCTGGCGGTCTGGTTTTCCGGCGCGGTGGCATCAATCACGCTGACCATCATCGGTGCTTCAAAAGCACTTCGGGCATTGCCGGTAGCGGTGACGGTCATATCTTCTACCGCCGCATACGCGACGGCGGGCAGGTTACTGATAATCGCCAGCGCCAAGAGCGAAGGGCGCAGGGATGCAGTGTGCAGGTGTGGCATAGCAACTCTCCATTAGGAAATCGAAAAGCGCTGGCTGCCTGGGTACTACCTGGGTGGCTGGCGAAAAGTGGTGTTTATTTGGTCAGAATGAGTTTTCCGGCTTGTGTCTGGCGCAGCAGATAGAGCTGACCATCGTGTTCTATGATCACGCGCCCCTCTTTGCCCAGCAGACTTTTACTGTCAATTCGGCGCTCGTTTGGCGCGACGGCAGGCGGTGTTTTTTCTTTTGCGGGCGTTGTTGTGTTATCCATACGTGAATAGTGTTTAAAAATAACAATCAATTTAACAATGATAATCATTATCATCAAACTGCAAAATTGCGGCAAGCCTTTTTGTGAAATAATTGTGACGAGAATAGATTTTGTACAATAAGGAGGGGGAAAACAAAGGATTAGCACCGGGCAACGTGATGTTACCCGGCGAACAGCATTAAAAACGGCTATCAACCGCAGAGGCGAGTTTTTCAACCAGCAGTTCAGTATCTTCCCAGTTCAGGCACGGGTCGGTAATGGACTGGCCGTAAACCAGCGGCTGGCCGCTAACGATTTTTTGCGTACCTTCACGCAGGAAACTCTCCGCCATAATCCCGGCAATCGCCGTCGAACCATTGCGAATTTGCTGGCACACATCATCACAAACGTCTAACTGACGACGATGCTGCTTCTGGCAATTGCCATGGCTAAAATCGACCACCAGATGTTCAGGCAGGGAAAATTCGTGCAGGGTATCGCAGGCGGCGGCAATATCTTCAGCATAATAATTCGGCTTTTTACCGCCGCGCATGATGATATGCCCGTAAGGATTGCCGCTGGTCTGATAAATGGTCATCTGGCCGGTTTTATCCGGAGAGAGGAACATATGGCTGGCACGGGAGGCGCGAATCGCATCGACGGCAATACGCGTATTGCCATCCGTACCGTTTTTAAAGCCGACCGGGCAGGAAAGCGCAGAGGCCATTTCACGGTGGATCTGGCTTTCGGTGGTGCGTGCGCCAATGGCTCCCCAACTGATTAAATCGGCAATAAACTGACCGGTCACCATGTCGAGGAATTCTGTTGCCGTGGGTACGCCCAGTTCATTGACCTGCAACAGCAGTTTGCGCGCCAGTTCAATGCCGTGGTTCACGCGGTAGCTGCCGTTTAAATCCGGGTCGGAAATTAAGCCTTTCCAGCCCACTACGGTGCGCGGTTTTTCAAAATAAGTGCGCATCACGATTTCCAGACGCGCCTGATGTTTTTCGCGCAGCGCCTGTAAACGCGTCGCGTATTCCATGGCGGCATCAAGATCGTGAATCGAGCAGGGACCTACGATCACCAGTAAACGAGCGTCTTCACCATTTAATATTTTTTCTATCCGGCGTCGGGAGTCCGTAACATGACGGGCGACGGAGGACGAAACAGGATGCCGTTGCGCAAGCTCTGCTGGAGTGACCAGGTTGTCAATACGCGCAGTACGGAGTTCATCGGTTCTGTTCATTACTTGTCTCAGAAATTTGTTGCTTCAACGGCAGGACTACCGGGAAGTGATGTATATCACAATATCATACTCATCCTGCCTGGTGGCGAGCATAATAACAAAAAATCGAACCAATGCACTAGCATTCTAGTACATGCGGCGATTCAGCCCCATGATGTCGAGGATCTTGGTAGCAATCTCTTCTACCGAATAATTGGTACTGTTCAGCCATGGGATCTGGTTTTTCCGGTACAGCGCTTCCACCTCAGCAACCTCCATCCGGCACTGGCGCATCGAGGCGTAACGGCTGTTTTCCCGGCGCTCTTCGCGGATGGCCGCCAGGCGCTCAGGGTCAATGGTCAGGCCGAACAATTTATGCTGTAACGGCTTCAGGGACGCTGGCAGCACCAGATTATCCATATCATCGGCAATAAAGGGGTAGTTGGCCGCGCGAATGCCAAACTGCATGGCCAGATACAAACTGGTCGGGGTTTTACCGCAACGGGAAACGCCAAGCAGGATCACCTGCGCCTGATCGAGGTTGCGCAACGAAATACCGTCGTCATGGGCGAGGGTATAATCAATGGCGGCAATGCGCGCGTCGTACTTGTTAAGGTTGCCGGGGTTCAGGCCGTGGGTACGATGGGCGATCGGCGTAGGGTCGAGCTTCATCTCTTGCTGCAGTGGGGCAACCAACGCCTGCACGATATCCTGACAAAATCCTTCGCTTTGCAAAATGATCGAGCGAATTTCCGGCAAAACGATAGAGTAAAACACCAGAGGGCGCACGCCAGTTTGTTGATAGATCGCGTCAATCTGGTCTTTAACCGCTCGCGCACGACTCTCATTTTCCACAAACGGCAGCGTAATGCTGCTGATCGTAACCGGAAATTGTGACATTACCGCGTGGCCCAATACCTCGGCGGTGATGGCCGTACCATCAGAAATATAAAATACGTGACGATCAACAGCATTATCCATTTTGCTCATCCTGGGGCTGACATAATTCTCTGAAAGCATAAATTAAAATTCGCCAGAAGCGAATATTGCTGCATCTATTTTGTAAAATGAAACGGTATTTTTATATTTACTGAAAAGTACATTTCATTTTTCGGAACAAATGTTTATACCGGTAGTTTTTGTGGTGATCCCCTGTGGCTCGCGGGTTTGCGCAAATGCGGAAACAATCTGAAAAAATAAAAAATAAAGTTGCTTGAACGATTCACCGTTTTTTTCGCTGAAGTAAATATGCAAAGATAATTACGCAAAATTGAGTTTCCTAACCTCGTTCATATATAAGGATTGTTCGATGTCCAACAATGGCTCGTCACCGCTGGTGCTTTGGTATAACCAACTCGGCATGAATGATGTAGACAGAGTTGGGGGCAAAAATGCCTCCCTGGGTGAAATGATTACTAACCTTTCCGGTATGGGTGTTTCCGTACCGAATGGTTTTGCAACGACCGCCGATGCGTTTAACCAGTTTCTGGACCAGAGCGGTGTAAACCAGCGCATTTATGAGCTGCTGGATAAAACGGATATTGACGATGTCACCGAGCTTGCGAAAGCCGGCGCACAGATCCGCCAGTGGATTATCGACACTCCTTTCCAGCCGGAGCTGGAAAATGCCGTCCGCGATGCCTACGCGCAGCTGTCAGCAGACGATGCCCATGCCTCTTTTGCCGTGCGCTCTTCCGCCACCGCAGAAGATATGCCAGATGCGTCATTTGCCGGTCAGCAGGAAACCTTCCTCAACGTCCAGGGATTTGATGCCGTACTGGTTGCTATCAAACACGTCTTTGCCTCGCTGTTTAACGACCGTGCAATCTCTTATCGCGTTCACCAGGGTTATGACCATCGTGGCGTGGCGCTCTCTGCTGGCGTTCAGCGGATGGTGCGCTCAGACCTCGCGTCTTCCGGCGTAATGTTCTCCATCGATACCGAATCCGGTTTCGATCAGGTGGTGTTCATCACTTCCGCATGGGGCCTCGGCGAGATGGTCGTGCAGGGTGCCGTTAACCCGGATGAATTCTACGTGCACAAACCGACTCTGGCGGCAAACCGTCCGGCGATCGTCCGTCGCACAATGGGTTCGAAAAAAATCCGTATGGTCTACGCGCCAACCCAGGAACACGGCAAGCAGGTGACGATTGAAGATGTACCGCAGGAGCAGCGCGACATTTTCTCCCTGACCAACGCAGAAGTGCAGGAACTGGCGAAGCAGGCGGTACAGATCGAGAAGCACTACGGTCGTCCGATGGACATCGAATGGGCGAAAGACGGTCATACCGGCAAGCTGTTCATTGTGCAGGCGCGTCCGGAAACTGTGCGCTCGCGCGGCCAGGTGATGGAGCGTTATACGCTGCATGCTCAGGGTAAAATTATTGCTGAAGGTCGTGCTATCGGTCACCGCATTGGCGCGGGTCCGGTCAAAGTCATTCAGGACATCAGCGAAATGAACCGTATCGAACCTGGCGACGTCCTGGTTACCGACATGACCGACCCGGACTGGGAACCGATCATGAAGAAAGCGGCGGCGATTGTCACCAACCGTGGCGGTCGTACCTGCCACGCGGCGATCATTGCCCGTGAACTGGGGATCCCGGCCGTGGTTGGCTGTGGTGATGCCACCGAGCGTATGAAGGACGGTGAGAAAGTCACAGTCTCCTGCGCCGAGGGTGATACCGGTTATGTTTATGCTGAGATGCTCGACTTCAGCGTGAAGAGTTCCAGCGTGGAGACCATGCCGGATCTGCCGTTGAAGGTGATGATGAACGTGGGTAACCCGGACCGGGCTTTCGACTTCGCCTGTCTGCCAAACGAAGGTGTCGGCCTGGCGCGTCTGGAATTTATCATCAACCGCATGATTGGCGTACACCCGCGTGCGTTGCTGGAGTTCGATGACCAGACGCCTGAGCTGCAAAACGAAATCCGCGGCATGATGAAAGGTTTTGATTCCCCGCGTGAATTCTACGTTGGTCGTCTGACGGAAGGGATCGCCACGCTGGGTGCGGCGTTCTATCCAAAACGCGTTATCGTGCGTATGTCAGACTTTAAGTCCAACGAATATGCCAACCTCGTCGGCGGTGAGCGTTATGAGCCGCATGAAGAGAACCCGATGTTGGGCTTCCGCGGGGCGGGCCGTTACATTGCTGATAGCTTCCGCGACTGTTTCGCGCTGGAATGTGACGCAGTGAAACGTGTCCGTAACGATATGGGCCTGACTAACGTAGAAGTGATGGTACCGTTTGTACGTACCGTTGCCCAGGCGAAAGCGGTAGTGGAAGAGCTGGCGCGTCAGGGGCTGAAACGCGGTGAGAACGGACTGAAGATCATCATGATGTGCGAGATCCCATCCAACGCCTTGCTGGCCGAGCAGTTCCTTGAGTACTTTGACGGCTTCTCCATCGGTTCAAACGACATGACGCAGCTGGCGTTGGGACTGGACCGTGACTCTGGTGTGGTTTCTGAACTGTTTGACGAACGTAACGACGCGGTGAAAGCGCTGCTGTCGATGGCGATTCGTGCAGCCAAGAAACAGGGCAAATACGTTGGTATTTGCGGTCAGGGTCCATCCGATCACGAAGACTTCGCCGCCTGGCTGATGGAAGAGGGGATCGACAGTCTGTCGCTGAACCCGGACACCGTCGTGCAGACCTGGCTGAGCCTGGCTGAACTGAAGAAGTAACATCATGCCGGATGGTGGCGTAAATGCCTTACCCGGCCTACGGTTAGTATGCAACGTAGGCCGGATTAGAGGTGTTAGCATCGCCATCCGGTATTTTACCCTTCAACGCTTTCCACACTCTCCACGCTTAAACGCTGAATGATATCCTGACGCAGCTGGTATTTTTGTACCTTGCCTGACGCCGTGCGCGGTAACGTTTCGACAATGACGATGTGTTCCGGATATTTATACTTTGCCACCCGTTTGCGACTAAAAAAGGCCACCACTGATTCCAGCGACAGCGAATGATGCGGCGGTTTCAGTACCACATAAGCGCACGACCGTTCACCTAGCCGATCGTCTGGCATCGCGACAACGCAGGCATCATGAATGCGCGGATGCTGCAATAAAATATCCTCCACTTCGCGGCTGCTGATGTTTTCCCCGCCGCGCACAATAATATCTTTTTTACGCCCGGTAATTTTGATGTATCCCGCTTCGTCCATGCGGCATAAGTCGCCACTGTAATACCAGCCATCTTTGTCCAGCGCGCGGGCGGTCAGTTCAGGCTCATCGAGGTAGCCCATAAAAACATTGGGGCCACGCGAGGCCTCTTCACCTTCGACCCCTGCAGGCAACGTATTGCGCGCTTCATCGACGACTTTAATTTCAACGCCTGCGGCGGCATATCCATCGGTGTTCATTATGCGTGAAAGTGAATCGTCGAGATTGACCAGCGCATGCGGCGAGCTCTCCGTCGAACCATAGATGCTTAACAATTTAATGCCGCGCTGTTGGCAGGCACGGGCAATCTTTTGCGGAATGGTGGTGCCACCGCATAAGAAAAAACGTAGTGATGTGAGATCACAGGGCCGTTTTTCCAGACTACACAACATGTCGTAGACGAAGGGGGTTGCACCGAGCACGCAGGTACAGCGTTGTTGCTCGAGCAGTTCAAGACAGGCGGTTGGGGTGAATATATCCAACAATACGCTGCGTGCGCCGATTAAAAACGGCGCGGTAACGCCATGCAAAAAACCGGTAGCGTGTCCCAGTGGGGCGGGCATCAAAAACACATCCTGCCAGGTGAGATTGAGTCGGGCACAGTAGGCGCGTTCGCTGGCAAGGATATTGTTGTGGGTTAACATTACGCCTTTCGGCATTCCCTCGGTCCCGGAGGTAAACAGCACGGCAGCCAGTTCATCGGCGTGAACGTTAATAGCCTGGGTTAATGGCGGAGCCAGAAGCAGTTGGCTGAACGCCAGCGAAGCGGTGGCCGGTGCCAGTTTATCTACGGCGACAATCTTTTGCAGATGCGGCAATTGATTTTGCAAGGGGAGGATCAGATCAACCGGTCGGGTCTGTTTAAACAACGTCGGTGCGAAAAAAATCTTCGCTTTGCATTTGTTCAGTACCCACACCAGTTCCGCTTCGCGCCAGGCAGGCAGCAGTGGTACGGAAACGGCCCCGGTTTTCAGGCAGGCCAGGTAGATAATGGTGAACTCGCACCAGCCAGGCAACTGAAAGGCAATGCGATCGCCGGGTTGGATCCCGCAGGCTACAAACCAGGTTGCCAGACTGCTGGCAGCATCGTCGAGTGCAGCGTAGGTATATGAAGCGCCATGATTATCAACCACGGCGATTTTATCCGGCATGGCTCTGGCGGTTTGGTGCCAGTAATCGCCAAGCGAAGCATCTCCCCATAAACCCAGTTGTCGCCAGGCCTGGCGACGTTCGGCGTTAAACGTAAGTGTGATACTCATGAAGTTATTCCCAGGATTATTTCGGCATACATCTGACCGGATGGCCAGGCGGGGCCAATCCGGCGTACAACATGCAAAATCCGTTAGCCGTAGCGGAAATCAACGCCAAATGTTCCGAGCGGGTATTCCCATTGTGTGAGGATCGTGTCACCGCACAGCACCCGGCAGGTGCCGCACTCCAGGCAGCCTGCGGAATCAAAATGAATATTTCCACTCTCATCCTGTTTATACAGTCCGGCGGGGCAGGCTTTCAGCAACTTGCGAAATTCATTAAGGTCGGGATGTTCAGCCAGAATGATGTGCGGGTGGCCTTCATCAACATTAAATTTATTGACGCCCAGTTTGACGTCGACGTTAACGTTAGTGTCCTGATTCATAGTGCGGTGGCCCCCTTGATGCCGTCTTTCAGTAAGTTCATCAGCCCAATCTGCCTGGCATGGGACATGATCATCTTGCGAACGGGCTGATTTGGGCTTCCGTCAACGGTAAACATATCGTTCATGATATCGGCCACCATGCGAGGATATTGGGTAAACAGGCGCGGGTTTTCCATCAGCGTCGGGATCTTGCGAAAATGCTGTAAATCACGCATCACACAGCCCTGTTCGAGGGCGCGTTTGTAATCCATCAGGCTACTGGCCGAGTAATCCTGGCGCTCTTTTGCAGCAATGGCTGTTTGGGCGGCGGCTTCTGCGGAAGCTATCGCCAAATCCATGCCGCGCACGGTATAACCCAGATTCAGACAGAAACCAGCGGCATCGCCGACGATCATTACCCCGTCATCAACCAGTTTCGGAACCATTGCCAGACCGCCTTCCGGTACCATATGTGCGGAATACTCCAGCAGTTCCCCGCCGGCAATCAGCGGACGAATAGTCGGGTGTCGCTTAAAGTCTTCCAGCATTTGCGGAATGCTTTTCGTGGCATGGGCAATATCCCCCAGACCACACACCAGGCCCAGAGAGATGGAATCCTGGTTGGTATACAGAAATCCGCCTCCCATCAGTCCATCAGACGGTGAACCTGCGAACAGCCAGGCTGCACCTTCGTTGCCTGACAGATTGAACCGATCCGCAATCACCGCTGACGGTAAGCCGATCAGCTCTTTTACGCCAACGGCATAGTGCTGCGCAGAAGAGGGGGGAACCATCCCCAGCGACCGTCCCAGCATAGAATTAACGCCATCGGCTAGGATGACAATATTGGCTTCGAGGATATCGTCCCCGGCTTGTACTCCGGTGACCTTATTGCCTTCGCGAATTAGCGCGTCGACGCGCACGCCGGGGATAAACTGCACGCCAGCCTGTTCCGCTTTTTCCATTAGCCATGGGTCAAGCCGGTTGCGCAAAACGGTATAAGAGTCCTGCGCTGGCGCGTTGTCTTTTTCACGATGGAAGTCGAGGGTAACGGCGCTCTCTTCGGTCAGGAAGGAGATTTTTTCGCGGGTGACTTTACGTTCGAGAGGCGCTTCCTGCGCGAATCCGGGCATGATGCGCTCAAGGCTGTGCGCGTAGAGCCTCCCGCCGGTCATATTTTTACTGCCCGCACTGTTGCCGCGCTCGATGACCAGTACGTCCAGTCCGGCCCGGGCCATAACGTAGCCTGCCATTGTACCCGCTACACCAGCACCGACCACAATGGCATCAAATTTTTCATCTGACATGCTTTATGCTCCTTTCCCGCCGCGAGGGCAGCGGGAGATGTGCGTTAAACGGGGTTAGCGGCTGAGATGGTCGATAAGGGCCGGAACCACTTTGTAGATGTCGCCCACCAGACCGTAATCGGCGTAATTGAAAATAGGGGCTTTTTTATCTTTGTTGATGGCGACAATGACTTTCGCGCCGTTACCGCCGACCATATGCTGAATTTGTCCTGAGATGCCCAGTGTGAGATACAGGTCTGATTTCAATAACACGCCAGAAACGCCAATGTAGCGTTCGCGTTCCATCCAGTTTTCGCCTTCGGCAATCGGTCGTGAACAACCCACTTCAGCACCCAGCACCGATGCCAGTTGGCGCACCATTTCCAGATCGTTTTGCGCCACCAGACCGCGACCCACACCCACCACGCGCTTAGCTTTGCTGAGATCCACGCTGCTCACGGATTTGGCACGACGCTCCAGGCACATCACTTCATGGTGCGGCGCGATGTACGTTGCTGAGACAACCGGGCAGTTGTGTGAGGCGTTTTCCGCGACCGGTTCAAGCTGGCCTGGAGCAAGTGTGATAATCGCCAGCGTACTTTTGATTTTTTCTTTGCCAAATGCCAGACCACCATACATCCGGTGTTCGGCGAACAGTGTGCCTGCATCCAGCGTTACCGATGTGGCGTCGTTCACCATCGCTGCGTTGAGCTGAATGCTTAAGCGTGCGCCAAGGGATTTGGCTCGTTTAGTCGC
This sequence comes from Citrobacter sp. Cb031, assembly GCF_030336725.1. Taxonomy (NCBI): domain Bacteria; kingdom Pseudomonadati; phylum Pseudomonadota; class Gammaproteobacteria; order Enterobacterales; family Enterobacteriaceae; genus Citrobacter; species Citrobacter sp. Cb031. The sequence continues at coordinate 760,777 of NZ_JAOWDA010000034.1, read as the reverse complement.
GGACATCAGCAGCAGCCCGGCGTGTTCCTGCATCAGGGCGGCGATGGTCTCAGCGTAATTTTCAACACGCTGTAAACCGGAGGTTGCGTCGAGCACGACTATCTTATCGGCGCCCAGGGCTTGCAACTGATTGGCCTGGTCGCTGCCTTGTACGATAAGGTGAACCTGCTCACCCCACAGGCGAGCGCCGGCCATTAATTCTGCATAGCGTTCTACGTTATCGCTGAACACCCAGACGTTGGCTAATTTACTCATGATGATTTCTCTCCGTTGGGCTTAGTTCAGGGCTTTTTTCAGGTGTTCAGCCAGTTCGGCAATGGCTTCTGCTGAGTCATTTTCCAGAATGATGTGCTGACGTTCGGTTTGCGGCGGCACGGTAAGGCTCACCAGTTCCGCTAACGGTGACGCAGGTATCCAACCAATATCGCTGGCTTGCCACGGGGTGACCGGTTTTTTACCCGCGCCCAGAATCGCCTTCATCGAGGGAATACGCGGTGTGTTGATATCTGACGTCACGCACAGTACGGCGGGGAGCGGCAGATCAATTACTTCGACTTCATCTTCAAGCGTGCGCTCAACCACAAGGCGATCGCCGTTACGTTGGATGTTGCTGACGGCATTAATCACCGGGAGCTGTAATAGTTCGCCAACCAGTAAGCCGACCTGCTGCGCGTAGATATCCCCCGATCCTTCACCGAACAGCATCAGGTCGAAATCCATATTGTTGGCCGCACAGGCCAGCGCCTGAGCGGTATCCCGGGGTAATGAATGCTCCAGTTGTGGATCCTGCACCATATACAAACTGTCCGGACCGCGGGACAGCACGTCTTTACGCACTTTGGAGTTTTGTAGTAGCGACCCGCCCACCGTTAAGGCGACGATTTCATCACCCTCCGCGCTAAGTTGCGCTGCGGCCTCTATCGCATTTAAGTCAAACTGGCTGATTTTGGCATCGGCCCGGTCAAAGTTAAGCGAGCGCTGTGGGGTAACAACAATGTCCTGTTCTTCAGGCACCAACTTAAAGCAGGTTATTATTTTCATGGCATCTCCAGTGATTCTCGTGTGGATGATGACGTGGTGCGTCATTATCGACAGTAGGGAAAATTGACTGAAAATAGTTTGCGACAGAGGGAGGGCTGTTTTCGACGGGGAAATCTGTTTTCATTGCCAACAATCTTGCAAAAAAAACGTCCCGGGAATGCCTGGTTTATCAGCAATAATCAGACGGTGCGTCCCAGAGGAAAAAACGGGAACACAAAGACAGTGAAAATAATTGCGAAATGCATCATGTTTTTAATCGCCTCTGCGCTGAATTTGTTTCTTATATGTAAATTATTAATGCAGACTTAATAACATTTATTCTTTTTGATTATTATAAAACGAAAATAATCAATGGCAGCAATGTACCAAAGCAAAAGGTGTCATCTTGCAGACGGGGCAAATAATTTTGTTTCGCCGGGAAGGAATAACGTTGTATAACGTCATTATCATTTTTATTTTCTGATATTAATAATCCCAAAATTGCTGCCTTTAGGTGGAGGTTGTCATGTATCAACGCTGCTTTGATAATGCCGTGGAGACCCTTTTTGAACAGGGGAAAACCCCAAGATTCTCGCGATTCGTCATCAGTGATGACCCTAACTGGGAGTCGGGTCATCACGTTCACGATAATGAAACAGAGCTTATTTATGTCAAAAAAGGGGTCGCAAGATTAATTATCGATTCGTCGCTGTATGTCGCGCATGCCGGGGATATCGTGGTGATAGAGCAAGGGCGACTCCATGCGGTTGCTTCGGATAGTAGCGCGCCTGCAACGACTTATACCTGCGCGCTCTACGGTTTTCGTTTCAACGGCTGGCAGGATAATCAGCTATTGCAGATGCACTCGTGTCCGGTGATTAGCGTTACTCAGGGGAAGGAGGTTATTAAGAGTATCTTTAATGAGTTGGGAGTTATGCTCCCCCAGAGCAAAAATAACCTGACATCTTCAGCCTACGACGCTTTTGCTTATGCTCTAACCGTTTTATTTTACGAAAACTTTAAAAATGCCTATCGTTCTGAGCAAGGTTATATTAAAAAAGATGTCTTAATTAAAGATGTGCTGGTTTATTTAAATAATAACTTCCGCGAAAAAATTACTCTCGATCAGTTATCCAAAAAATTCCGGGCCAGCGTGAGTTATATCTGCCATGAATTTACTAAGGAGTATCGAATTTCGCCGATCAATTATGTGATTCAGCGACGAATGACCGAGGCGAAATTTGCCCTGACGAATACGGAAGCTTCGTTAGCGGAAATCTCCTGGCGGGTAGGGTATGAAAATGTCGATCACTTTGCCAAACTCTTTCAGCGGCATGTGGGTTGTACCCCCAGTGATTATCGCAAGCAGTTTAAAAATAATCTGGTTGAGCAGGAATGCTTGATCCCAGAGGTCTGATTATCCTGGATCGTGCCGGAAAACGCTTGTGCGCTATCCGGCACGAATTACCGCTTACTTATTCTGGTAATCTTTCAGGATTTGGCGTCCGGCGACGTAAATCATAATTTCGTCGGTGCCGCCGCCAATGCGCTCGCAGCGAACATCGCGCCAGAATCGGGAAACGCGCGCTTCATCGGTGTAACCCAGCCCGCCCATGATCTGAATGGCGTCATCAATCACTTCCATTGCCGTGCGGGCGCAATACAGTTTTGCCAACGCCGCGCTGGTCCGCAGCGACTGTTCCTGATCGGCCTGCCAGGCCACTTTCAACACCATATTGCGCATGTTTTCAATTTTAATCGCCATCAGCGCCAGTTTTTCCTGGATCATCTGGTTATGGCCAATCGGTTTACCAAATGCGATGCGCTGGTTAGCATAGCGGGCGGCATCTTCGAAGGCGCACTCGGCGAAACCGGTACTACGCGCGGCGTTGATCAACCGTTCCATCTCAAAGTTGTACATGACGTTGAGGAAGCCCATGCCTTCTTCGCCGACCATATCGCTTTCGTCTACTTCAACATCATCAAGATAGACTTCGCAGGTGCTGAGCATGTGCCAGCCGATTTTATGCAGCGGATTAACCTTAATGCCGGGTTTCTTCGAATCCACCCACCACAGCGTAAAGGCTTTCTTCGGATCTTTCGGCTCCGGATCGCGAGCCAGTACCAGCATATAAGGATACTCTTTAGCGCCGGTGATAAAGGTTTTTTGCCCGTTGAGATATACCTTGCCGTTTTTGCGGGTGTAGCTGGTGGTGGCGCTGTTATTGTCTGAACCTGCTCCCGGTTCGGTTAATGCCAGCGCATAAGCCGGATCGCCCGTTTCCATGGTGCTTTCTGCCGTTTTACGTAACTGCTCGGCGGAGCCAAAACGACGCATACTGTGAATGCACTGACCGTTCGTGATTAAAAAAGCGGGTGCGCCGCATTTGGAAACTTCCATCAGTGCCAGCATCTGCGTGACGTAATCTGCCGGGATACCGCCGAATTCTTCCGGAACGCCCAGCATTGAAATTCCGTTGTCCGCAAGGGCGCGCATAAACTCTTTCGGATAGGTAGCCGTCTGATCGCAGGTACGGAAATATTCCTCCGGGAAATTGCTGGTAATCAGTTCGCGAATGCTGGCAAGCAGCAGTTCTTGTTCTTCAGTTAATGAAAAATCCATCAGGGTACTCCTTTTAATTGGCGGCATCGGGCAATATAAAACCCATCGAAGCATCGATAAATAATCTTTCGTCCATCAGTTTCAGTTCCGGAGAAATAACAGGAGGGAAATCCATTTTGTCCAGAATGTCTTCCTGCAAAGAGACTCCTGGCGCAATTTCGACTAAATGAAGGCCATCTTCTTTTAAGGTAAATACAGCGCGCTCGGTGATGTAACGGACATCCAGTCCGCGCTCGAGTGCAATTTTTCCGCTGAAAGTGACTTCTGGTAATTCGTTGACGAATTTTTTCACCCGGCCTTCCTGCACGATATTTAATTTGCCATTGGCAACTTCCGTTTTCAGGCTTCCGGCAGTTAACGTGCCGCAAAATATTATTTTCTTCGAGGTGGCGCTAATATCGATAAAACCGCCGGTCCCCATAATTTTGCCATTGAATTTATGTACGCCGACATTGCCGTGGCGATCCACTTCGGCGAAGCTTAAATAGCAGACATCCAGCCCACCGCCGTGGTAGAAGTCAAACTGGGAGGTCATATCCAGAATCGCGCGGGTGTTGACGTTGGCGCCAAAAGCGATGCCCTGGGAGGTAATTCCGCCAATCGGGCCGGTCTCGACCGTCAGAATAAAGTCGTCAGCGCAGCCTTCTTCGCGTGCAACGAGACCAATACCATCGGCGATACCCACGCCAACGTTGCCGACCGCGCCTTTACGCATTTCGAACAGGGCGCGTCGGGCCACCAGTTTACGCTGATTGAGCGGCAGGGCAGTCTGCTGGCTGTCATCAAGGACAAAATCGCCCGAGATAAAGCGGTTAACCGGCGCACCGCCGTACAATTGAGTTTGATCGGGATCGATGACCACAATATCGACCAGATAGCCCGGAATACGCACGGCTTTTGGGTGCAGTGTGGCTTTCTTCACCATTTTTTGCACCTGCATCATGACGATACCGCCGTTGTTGTGAACGGCCTGAGCAATCACCAACGCGTCGAGATACATAACTTCATCTTCAAACGTGGCGTAACCTTCGCTGTCGCAGGTGGTGGCGCGAATAAAGGCGATGTTTGGCGCAATGGCTTTGTAGTAGAGGTACTCTTTGTTATCAATTTCCACCAGCTTGATCAGATCTTCGGTGGTCACTTCATTCAGCTTTCCGCCCTGTTGGCGGGGATCGACAAATGTTCCGATACCGATCTCACTCAGAATACCCGGCTGGTGGGCTGCCGAGGCACGCAGGGTCTGGGTTAATACGCCCTGAGGATAGTTATAGGCGGCAATTTTATTCTGCTCAGCGAAGTCAGAAATTCGTGGTGATTGTCCCCAGTGGCCGCATAATGCCCATTTGACTAAACCTTCCTGTGCTAACGGGCTAATTCCACGGTCAGCACGGTCACCTAATCCCGTTGGGCTAATCAATGATAAGTTTCGGGGTGAGTGTGCATTTTTATATTTTTCAGCCAGCGCGTTAATTAATGTTGTTGCTTCGAGAATACCGCCGCCTGCGCCTAATACACAGAGCGTTGCCTCATCAGGAATATAATTAATGGCATCCGCTGCGGATAATACGGGGACCCGACCATCAATGCGTTTTGGTCTTGATAATTTCATGTGAACTCCAGATTATATGCGTGCGACTACCTGTCGCTATATTCGACAATAATAATGTGAGTTATTTAATAATGTCCGGCCATCTGCCCGATATTCGGGATTAAGCGAATATCTGGGGCAGGGCATTACTGATATTAATATGGATAAACAGTACTATTACGCCTGATGCAATATGGTCAAAACGGTACGTAGGTCGGTGACCGAAATTTGCCCAGGGGCAGAGGCTTTTTTCACCGCGCCAAAGGTTGCCGCTGAACCGAAAACCTCACCGGACAGACGTGAAATCACCCCTGTTTTGGCCATCGACATGGTAATGATCGGGCGATCGGCATAGCGTTCCTGCATTTCCAGCGTGGCGCCAAGCAGGGTCAATACATCCGTCTTGTTTTGCGGCATCAGGGCGATTTTCGGGATATCAGCGCCAAGCTCCTGCATTTTACGCAGGCGCAGGACAATCTCTTGTGCCGCTGGCGTCTTATGGAAATCATGATTCGACATAATGACGGCGACATTTTTTGCATGTGCATATTCGACGGTGGCTTTAATCAGTTCGTCACCGGTGAAAAGCTCCAGGTCAATCATATCGACCAGACCGCTATCTACCGCCGCACGGTTTAGCGCAATATAGTTTTCGACAGCCAGCGCCTGTTCACCACCTTCTTTGGCACTACGGAAGGTGAACAGCAGCGGTTTGTCAGCCATCACCTCGCGGATGGCGCGTGCAGCTTCCAGTACGGCATCAACGGAGGACACCTCGGTGAAATGGTCAACGCGCCATTCCAGAATGTCGAAATCCGCCTCGCGATAGGCCAGCGCTTCGCTTTTTACCGTTGCGATGTCTTTACCCATCAGTGAGACAATGATCTTCGGCGCACCCTCGCCAATGACGAGGTTTTTTACGGTTACGGTTTTCATCGATTACCCTTTAAATATTTTACAAATGCTTGCCCATCAGGCTGCAAAACCCATAACCTGTTTCACATACTCAAGAGGGAAATCTTTCCCGGTCCAGAGTTTAAACTGTTCAGCCCCTTGCCATAACAACATGCCGTAACCATCAATCGTTTTGCAACCGGCAAGTTGTGCCTGTTGCAATAATTTGGTCATATGCGGGTTGTAGACGCATTCAGTCACCAGCAGATCCGGGCGTAGCAGGGAAACGTCGGTCACCAGAGATTCGTTCTCCAGCGGCTTCATTCCCACTTTCGTACCGTTGGTCAGAATATCCGCGCTGACCAGTGCGTCCGCAAAAGCCTGTCGATCGTCGAGATCGATAACGGTGACCACGCAATCGGTATTTTCATTAACACGTTTGGCGAATTCCTGCGCTTTGGCAAAGAACTCATCTTGACGGTTAAAGAGTTTGATTTCTTTGATGCCTTCAATCGCCGCCTGGGCGCCAATGGCCGTTGACGCGCCGCCTGCGCCCAACAGTACCATGGTTTTACCCCTGATATCGAAACCGCTTTCCTTGATGGCACGAATATGACCCGTGCCATCAGTATTGTAGCCGCGCAGGTAACCATCATCATTGACGATAGTATTAATCGCGCCGACCAGTTTGGCTGCAGGCGTTAATTCATCAACATATTCACATGCCAGTTGCTTGTTGGGCATTGAGACTCCGGTACCGCGCATTTTTAAGGCCTTCAGCCCGGCAATCGCATTAGCAAACGTGGAGTTATCGACTTCAAATGCCATGTAGGTAAAAGGTAATCCCGCTTTTTCTAATGCCTTATTTTGCATTTCAGGCGACAGGCTGTGTCTGATCGGGTAGGCCATCAGACCAATCAGTTCATATTTTGCAGTTACGTCCATTTGATACTCCTTCTAAGCAATTTATTGAAAATAACGTTCGCCCAACCGCACATCATTTTTGGGAATATCAAATACGCGGTAGTAACGAATAAAGACGATGATGGCGGTGATGAAGGCCAGCAAAGCAAATGCGAGGTCCAGCAAAATGATGTACTGCAGGCCTATGTTAGAAAGGTATCCGGTGATTAATGGGATAATAAAGTTGGCTACGCCCCCCATCATCATATAAATACTGGTGACCTTGGCTTTGCTCCTGGGGAAAAACTCTGACATCACCGAAACGCCGAGCTGTAAAATACCGCCTGCGGCAGAAAACCCGATAAGAAATGAACCGGCGTTACACACCAATGGGGATGGATATAAATAGATAACCGCTGCGGTGAGGGCTGCCAGCCCGGCGTTAAATACATTCGCCCAAATGGGTCGAACCATTTTCTTGAGCAGTGCAGCAAAAATAAACACGCAGACCAGCGATCCCATACTGTAGTAAGAGATGGTTTTCAGCGCGTCGGCTTCTGCCATGCCGGCAAATGCCATCGCGTATTTCGGCATCCAGACTACGATGACGTAAAAGGTCGAGAATGCGGCCACCCCAAACATAACGGAGGCTACGCCTTCCAGCCAGACCAGCGGTTTACTGTTCATCTGTGGTAGCTCTTTTGCAATGCCCGCATCCACCATCTGGCTGGGGAAACGGCTTTTGAGCAGCATCAACGTTATGATGACGAACAGTATCCCCGGGATAATGACCGCATAGCCGTACCAGATATGGTTGAGCAGCATGGTGCTGACGACGATGGGGTAGATCATCTGCCCGAATGAGACCATCGCTTTAACCAGGATAACCGCTGACCCAGACGCCTTAGGGAAGCATTCCATCAAAGCCGGATAGCCACCTGTATCCAGGGCCGAGTTAGCGACGCCGACACAAACAGCGAGAATAAAGGCAATCATCAGATTCGGGCTGGCGGGAATGCCGAAGAAAAACAGCATGTATAGAATTGCCCCTAACAGAATGATAGCCCGTCTACCAAATTTATCTGAGAGCACACCAAAGAATAAAATACTCACCAGGCGGCCAAGACCAATGCCGGAAATTAAATAGGCTATCCCAGCATTGTCAGTGGAGAATTTTTCTGCGAGAGAGCTCATATTTTGCGCCAGTGTAATGACGCTAATGCCGTGTAAAAAATAACTTAAATAAATACAGATTATCGCCAAAAGAAATGGCGTATTAAAGGTCTTATTTTGAGACATGTTCACAACTCCTTGCGGATTTTAAAATTGTTCTGTGCTCGTCGATTTTGTTTAAATTGCGGCGACCTTGTGATTAATATACCGGGGTGCTGATATTGTGCCTACATAGCATGGCGTTTAAGTTACCAGGTATGTTGCATGCTCAACTGTGAAACTTAATTCTTTCAACCAACATTTTGCTGAAGTTTTAAAACCGCGACCAATTATTTTGCAACGGGGGAGAACAATATTGCATCCGCGTTATTTTACGACCGTCGCCATGTTTAGTTGCTGCTTTGTCGCGATACGGCTGCGATAGCCAATAAACAATGCTAACAGGAAGCCTACCGCGGCTATGCCGGTATCAAACCACATGATGTGAGCAATGCTGGTCTGCGAGAGTCTTGCCGTTATCAGTGGGATGGTGAAGGTCGCAATGCTGCCCGCGCTGTAGTAAATCCCGGTAGCTTTGCCCTTCGCATCGGGAAAGCGTGCGGCCATCAGCGTTAAACCGATTTGTACAACGCCTCCGGCTGAAGAGAAACCGATGACAAATGCGAAGACGATCACCATGTAGATCGACGGATGCAGGCAGACCATCAGCAATGCGATAAATGAGATAAAGGTGTACAGCATTAACAGAGAGGTTGCGCGCCCTGTCTTTCGTGCCAGTGGCGCGGTGATCAACACACACAGTAGAGAACCGCAGGTGTAAATGCTTAACAGCTTGATCGATAAAGTGTAGGACATCCCGGCGACAAACTGTCCGTATTGTGCTAACCACTGGCTTATCAGATAAAATGTCGCCATGGCGATGTAGCCGTACAGAGTGTAACTGGTGAGATCGAGAAGAGAACAACGATGTTCAGATTGTATGCTTTTCTGTTCAACGGGTAATGCCTTGAGGGGGGCTTGATGCCCAGGATGGGCCGGGAATCGACAGCGAAACAAAAATATGCCATTGATTAGCATTACCGCGGCCGCCACAAGGAAGGACCAGCCAAACCAAAGTTCTGCCCACACCAGCAAACTGATAATCATCGGCAGCAGAAACTGACCGATGGAAACAAACGCTTTAATTAAGATATTAGCCGTGCCGGGAGAGCGGGGAAACGCCTCCATCAGGCTGGGGTAAGTTCCGGCGTCAAGAAAACTGTTTGCCATTCCGGCTAAAAATCCAAAAGCATAGGCAATATAAATGCTATGAGTATTGATGATGCCTACAAAGAACAGCAGGTAGCAGACCATACCGAAAATAATAAACGGTCTGCGGCCATAGCGATCGGAAAGCATACCCGCCACCAATAAGACGCTTAAACGGCCAATGCCGAGTGAGGAAATAACAATTGAGACCCCTGCGGCATCGGTGTGCCACTGTTGTTCCAGTGAAGACATATTGAGGCTCATCAGAATGACCCCCATGCCGTGTACCAGGTAATTAAAGTACAGCCCTATCGCAGTGGAGAAATAGGTGTTTTTCATAATATGTTACTCAGCGAAAAGGCTAAATGAGTGTGGCGCTGCGGTCTCTTAACACAAACGCTCAAGGTCGTGGGCATACAGTTCAACAGCGGCCGATTGATAGATTTTCCAGTCGAGAAAATCATCGTGCTGATAAACCGCCTGAAAAGAGTTCAGATCGGGAAAGAAACGCATGGTGTTATTACCGATACGGTTATTTATTTTTTCGATAATGGCGTTAATTCTTAACTTTCGTCTGGCTTTCATTTCTGCACAAATGCGCGTGATGTCTTCCGGGATTTCCCTTTCGCCATTCTCCCATTGTTGCCAGGCGGCAACATTGTGATCCCGCGAGATATACATAGCGCTTTCTTCTACCGTCATAGCAAAAATATGGCGGATAGCCTGGAGTTCTAATGCGTTCATTATTTGATCACCTCATAAAAGACGGTGGAATAGTAATAACATTGCTGTGGATATTTCGGCTTGAAGAGAGTCACAGTATCTTGTGCAATATTATTTGTTTATCAACGGGGAAGAGGGGAGCTGTGGTGCGGTAAGGGTGGTGGCGAGGCGCGCGAAGGACAAAAAAAAGCCCATCGTGGGAGATGGGCAAAGACTACACACAGCAATTCGTTGTTTCACTCAGGGGATTTCCATGCTTATAAATCAATGTGTTGATCTAAAGCCATGGGCTAATAGTAGGCATACTGATTTTTTACGTCGATCAGATTCATCTCAATAGTTTAAAAACTGTAAATAATTTGCGAAGCAAATGAGTATTTAAAGAAGGATAACGTTGGGTCTTATTCAGTAAGTGGGCGGAATTGATTAGCAATGTTAAACAATCAGGCGGCGGTGCCGCCTGACGTGGGATTACTTATTGCGTTCGATTTCAGCAATTTCTTCGAGGATTTCGTCGGGATCGCTACCTGGCGCAGGGGCTTCGTTTACCCAGGCGGAGAACAGACGCCAGGACACGGCCAGTACCACCGGGCCGATAAACAGACCAATCATGCCGAAGGCAATCAGTCCGCCGATGACCCCTGAGAGAATCAGGATCAGCGGCAAATCGGCCCCCATGCGAATCAGCATCGGGCGAATAACGTTATCCAGCGTTCCGACCACGCCGCTCCACACCAGCAGCACCGTGCCCCAGGTTGAATCGCCCGTCCAGTACAGCCAGATAATGGCCGGGACCAGCACCGGCAATGGCCCCAGTTGCACCAGACAAGACAGGATCATCAATACCGCCAGCAACGTGGCGTACGGCACGCCGGTTACCGCCAGACCAATACCACCGAGCACTGCCTGCACCAGCGCGGTGACCACAACCCCTAATGCGACGGCGCGAATGGCTTGTGCTGCCAGCAGAATGGCGGCATCGCCACGTTTGGATGCCAGGCGACAAGCGAAGTGGCGAATACCTAACGCCACCTGTTCACCGCGCCAGTACAGCAGGGCGCTGAACAGCAGCATCAGACCACAGTGCATCATAAAGCGGCCAAGATGTGCAGCCTGGCCAACAAACCAGGTCGTCGTCGTGCCGATATAAGGACGAACCTTGGCCATGATGGCCGCGCCGCCCATATCCAGCAGACTGTGCCACGCGGCATACAATTTTGCGCCGACCAACGGAATACTGTTCAGCCACGCCAGATCCGGCAGGGTCATATCGCCTGCGGTTACGGCATGGATCAATGGCCCGCTGCCATCAACAATGCTATTGACCAGTAGCGCGATAGGAATGATGAACAACAGCACCAGCAGCAGGGTCATCACCAGCACGGCCAGCGAGCGACGGCCCCAGAGCAATTTTTGTAAGCGTAGCAGGATCGGCCAGGTCGCAATGACCACCGTCCCCGCCCATGCAAAACCGAGGATAAAGGGCTGAACAATCCAAAGACAGGCCACAATCATGACGGCTAAAAACAGCGCCGATAGCAGCACTTGTGCAATATCCTTGGGCTGGCGGAAATTTACCATAAATACTTTTCACCTTTGTCTTTGCGCCAGAACGTTGACGCGACGTGAACACTTAAATGACACCCTGTAATGATGAGCAATTTCAGCGGTTTTTAACAGGCGGATTCTGCCTGTAAATCTGCTGAGCGTATTAGAAAAAAATGTGATACAACAAACAAAGCAACACGCAAACGATTAAATTCACAACACAGACCGCAGGAAAGGGTCACTATAATGATTCCACAAATTTCTCAGGCGCCAGGTGTCGTTCAACTGGTGCTCAATTTTTTGCAGGCACTGGAGCAGCAAGGATTTACGGGCGATACGGCAACGAGCTATGCCGATCGTCTGACAATGTCGACGGATAACAGTATTTATCAGCTGCTTCCTGATGCTGTCGTATTCCCTCGTTCAACCGCAGATGTGGCGCTCATCGCTCGTCTGGCGGCGGAACCTCTTTTCTCTTCGTTGATTTTTACCCCACGCGGCGGCGGCACCGGGACCAACGGTCAGGCGCTGAATCAGGGCATTATTGTTGATATGTCCCGCTATATGAGCCGCATCATTGAAATCAATGCGCAGGAAGGTTGGGTGCGGGTCGAAGCCGGGGTGATAAAAGACCAGCTCAACCAGTTTCTCAAGCCTTACGGCTATTTCTTTGCCCCCGAGTTATCCACCAGTAACCGGGCAACGCTGGGTGGGATGATCAATACCGACGCATCCGGACAAGGCTCGTTGGTTTACGGTAAAACCTCCGATCACGTGCTGGGTATCCGCGCGGTGCTGATGGGCGGCGATATTCTTGATACCCAGCCAATGCCGGTCGAACTTGCCCAAACGCTGGGTAATAGCAACACCACTATTGGCCGCATCTACAAGACGGTTTATGAGCGTTGCCGCGACAACCGACTGCTGATCATTGATAAATTCCCGAAACTTAATCGCTTCCTGACCGGTTACGATCTGCGGCACGTCTTTAACGATGAGATGACCGAATTTGATTTAACCCGCATTCTTACCGGCTCTGAAGGTACGCTGGCGTTTATCACCGAAGCCCGTCTGGATATCACGCCGCTACCCAAAGTCAGACAACTGGTTAACGTTAAGTACGACTCTTTCGACTCGGCATTGCGTAATGCCCCGGTGATGGTGGAAGCGCGCGCGCTGTCGGTAGAAACCGTCGACTCCAAAGTGCTTAACCTGGCACGGGAAGATATTGTCTGGCACTCGGTAAGTGAATTGATTACCGATGTGGCGGATAAAGAGATGCTGGGTCTGAATATTGTGGAGTTTGCCGGTGACGATGAAGCATTGATTGATTCGCAGGTCAGCGCACTGTGCGAACGGCTGGATGGCTTAATTGCGTGTCAGGAAGCGGGTGTTATAGGCTGGCAGCTATGTACCGAGCTGGCAGGCGTCGAGCGCATTTACGCGATGCGTAAAAAAGCTGTCGGTCTGCTGGGGAATGCGAAAGGGGCCGCGAAGCCGATTCCGTTTGCTGAAGATACCTGCGTTCCGCCGGAACATCTGGCTGACTATATTGCCGAGTTCCGCGCGCTGCTCGATAGCCACGGCCTGAGTTACGGCATGTTTGGTCACGTAGATGCAGGCGTGTTGCACGTCAGACCGGCGCTGGATATGTGCGACCCGCAGCAGGAAGTGCTGATGAAACGCATTTCTGACGATGTTGTCGCGCTGACGGCAAAATATGGCGGTCTGCTGTGGGGCGAGCACGGGAAAGGTTTTCGTGCAGAATATAGCCCGGCGTTCTTCGGTGAGGAATTGTATCGCGAACTGCGTAAAGTGAAATCGGTGTTTGATCCGCAAAACCGGCTCAATCCGGGCAAAATCTGTCCACCGGAGGATGTTGATGCGCCGATGATGAAAGTGGACGCGGTGAAGCGCGGAACGTATGACCGTCAGATCCCGCTGGCCGTACGCCAGGAGTGGCGTGGGGCGATGGAGTGTAACGGCAACGGGTTATGCTTTAACTTTGATGCGAAAAGCCCGATGTGTCCGTCGATGAAAATCAGCCTCAACCGTATCCATTCACCGAAAGGGCGAGCTACGCTGGTGCGTGAATGGCTGCGTCTGTTGGCAGATCGCGGGATTGACCCGCTACAGCTGGAAAAAGAGCTACCGGAAAAACGTGCCAGTTTACGTACGCTGATTGCCCGTACCCGCAATAGCTGGCATGCGCGCAAAGGCGAATACGATTTCTCGCACGAAGTGAAAGAGGCAATGTCGGGTTGTCTGGCGTGTAAAGCCTGCTCCACACAGTGTCCGATTAAAATCGATGTGCCGGAGTTCCGCTCACGCTTCCTGCAGTTGTACCACACGCGTTATCTGCGGCCGTTGCGCGATCACATGGTGGCGACCGTTGAGAGCTATGCGCCTTTAATGGCGCGGGCGCCCAACACGTTTAACTTCTTCATCAACCAGCCGCTGGTGCGTAATCTGGCTAAAAAGCACATCGGCATGGTCGATTTACCGCTGCTGTCTGCGCCGTCGCTTCAACGTCAGCTGGTTGGCCATCGTTCCGCCAATATGACGCTGGAACAACTCGAATTACTCAGCCTTGAGCAAAAAGCCCGTACGGTGCTGGTGGTGCAGGATCCGTTCACCAGCTATTACGATGCACAGGTGGTGGCTGATTTTATACGTCTGGTTGAAAAGCTGGGTTTGCAGCCTGTACTGCTGCCGTTCTCGCCAAACGGCAAGGCCCAGCATATTAAGGGCTTTTTAAACCGTTTTGCTAAAACCGCAAAGAAAACATCTGAGTTTCTCAATCGGGTGGCGAAGCTGAATATTCCGATGGTGGGTGTCGATCCGGCGCTGGTGCTTTGCTATCGCGATGAATACAAACTGGCGCTCGGGGAACAGCGGGGCGATTTCCATGTGTTACTCGCCAACGAATGGTTATCGACAGTTGTGGAGTCACAGCCGCCAGTCGCTGTGGGCGGTGAACCGTGGTACTTCTTTGGACACTGTACCGAAGTGACGGCCCTGCCGGGCGCGCCTGCTCAGTGGGCGGCTATTTTTGCCCGCTTTGGCGCGAAGCTGGAGAACATCAGCGTAGGGTGCTGTGGTATGGCGGGCACCTATGGCCACGAAGTGAAGAATCATCAGAACTCACTGGGGATCTATGAGCTATCATGGCACCAGGCAATGCAACGATTGCCGCGTAACCGTTGTCTGGCTACCGGATACTCCTGTCGCAGTCAGGTTAAACGCGTTGAAGGCACGGGCGTTCGCCATCCATTACAGGCACTGCTGGAGATTATAGGATGATCTGGAAACGTGAAGTCACACTCGAAGTGCTCAACGCCATGGGTGAAGGAAATATGGTTGGGCTGCTTGATATTCGTTTTGTGCACATTGGCGATGACACGCTGGAAGCCACAATGCCGGTAGACCACCGTACTAAACAACCTTTTGGTTTGCTGCACGGCGGCGCGTCCGTAGTGCTGGCTGAGAGCATTGGTTCGGTGGCTGGTTATCTGTGTACTCAGGGTGAGCAGAAAGTGGTGGGCCTGGAGGTCAACGCCAACCATATTCGCTCGGCGCGGGAAGGGCGAGTCAGAGGGGTATGTCGCGCGGTGCATACCGGCTCTCGTCATCAGGTTTGGCAAATCGAAATCTTCGATGAGCAGGGACGATTGTGCTGCACGTCGCGTCTGACGACAGCAATTTTGTGATGCATATTGCTTTTGGTCATTATCTGCACAGGGAATGGTGTTATACTGTGCAGGTTTTGAACACAAGCGAGGATGATATGTCTACCCAATTAGACCCGGCCCAACTGGCAATAGAGTTTTTACGTCGTGATAAAACCGATCTTTCACCAGCTCAGTACCTGAAAAGACTGAAACAGTTAGAGCTGGAGTTCGCGGATTTATTGACGCTTTCTTCGACTGAACTAAAAGAAGAGATCTATTTTGCCTGGCGCATGGGCGTTCATTGATTCCGGTATGCTTATCGTAATGAAACCCCGACACGCGTTCGGGGTTATTTTTTGCGTTAAATCTCAATCACCACTTCATCTCACCAGTATTAACCTTCGCACTTAGCTCCAGAGAACTTGCGTCTGCAAGACCTGGCCATGCCGCGGTGATGGTTTTAATCACATAATCCGAACCTTTCTTCGCCCCTAACGCCTGCTCAAACGATTGCAGATAGTCCTGTGTGAAGCGAATCGCTTTATCGCCCGCAGGGCGTTCGCCGATGTAATGCCCCGGGACCACCTGGGTGGGTTGTAACTTCTGCATTTCGCCCAATACGCTACGCCACGCGCTACGCTGTTCTGCAGATTGCGTATCCGCCGTCCAGACGTGTATACCAGACGCCACGCCGGTACCGCCAATAATGGCACGGTTCGCCGGGATCCAGACATAGGCTGCATAATCATTAGGGTGGCGCAGCTCCAGCGTTTCACCATCAACCGTGAAATGCGTTTGCGTTGTTGCTTGCGGAACGGTGAGCGATGTTGGCGCACCATCCTTCATTTGCGGACCCCAGAATTGCAGTTTGGCCTCTTTGGTGGCACGGATATGGTCTACTACGTGCGGTGTTGCCAGGACTTTTACCTGTGGGAAGGCTTTGACGATAGGCTGCAGTCCGAAATAGAAATCCGGATCGCCGGAGGTGATCACGATGGCCTTTAGCGTTTTACCGCTGGCGCGAATCATCTGCACCAGCTGTTCACCATCTTTAGTACTGAACTGTGCGTCAAACAATATTGCTTCTTTCGGTCCTGAAACCAGCGTTGAAGAGACCGGGAAAATAGCCTTGTCCTGTGGATTGTAGACGTCCAGCTGTAGCGTCGCGGCAAAGGCTGAAGAGGCGAACAGAGGTAACAGCAGGGCCAGCGTTTTAACTTTCATGTCAGGTATCCTTGTGCAGGAAATTGTCTTTTGATAGTTCCTGTATTTTAAGGAAATTCGGATCTGTTAGAATTCCCTTATTAGGACATGCTGAGTTTCATAAAACGATCGGATGGGATGCAATGGACAGAGTGATGGCGGCAACGGTATTCAACCATATCTGTGATTTGGGCAGTCTGAGCGCCGCCGCGCGTGCGCTAGGGCTTTCCCGTCCGATGGTCAGTCGTTACCTCGACGAGATGGAGAAATGGGCGGGTGCAAGGCTTATCCATCGCTCGTCGCGCCGTCTGACGATCACGCCAGCGGGTGAAGAGGCATTAGTGAAAACGCGTTCTCTGGCGCAGCTTTCGCTGGATATTGGTGCCGCCAGCGCCGCGCAAACTCCCTCTGGCACGCTACGTGTGGCCTGTGCGCATTTTACAGCTATGCATATTTTAGCGCCGGTACTGCCCGCGTTTCTGACGAAGTATCCACAACTGCGTATCGAGGTGGAGATCAATAATCAACCGGTAAGCCTCGTTGGAGAACGCATTGATGTGGCGATCCGTATAACGGAAAACCCTGAACCTGGAACTATCGCCCGTCGCCTTGGCGACTGTAAATCGGTACTGTGCGCGTCTGTAGAGTACCTGCATCAACATGGCACTCCTGAGACTATCGACGACCTTACGCGGCATAATTGTCTGTACTACAGCGGGTTTGCCGGAAAATCCTGGCACTTTCTGGATGCCCAGGGGCGGGCTGCCGCTGTTGCGATTAAAGGCAATTTGAGCGCCGGGATCTCTTCGTTGCTCTGTGAGTCGGCGTTGGCGGGAACGGGCATTGCGCTGGTGCCGGAACTGGAGGCGCGAGAAGGGCTGGCACAGGGAAAGCTGGTTAGACTCTTGCCCGAGCTTCAACCAAAAAGCCTGCCAATTTATGGTTTATATCTTTCGCGGGAGCATCAGCCTGCAGGACTGCGCCTGTTGCTGGACGCGCTCAGTGAAAAACAGCGCCTAATAATTGATTGAATACGCTTATAAAATAGTCAAATCGCAATTTGTGTTAAACAAAACATATCCGGAAGTGAGATTATTCTTATCGCCCCTTCAAGAGCTAAGCCATCGTGAGTGCCGGAGATAAGCGCCGGATGGGGCCGGAACCCTTAAGCCTGCCAGCAAGCAGCCTTAAGGGTTTTTTGTTGTCTTCACGTAGTGCCCGAACGGGATTGTACCTACTTGCCGTGAGTCTGCAGACCGATGTTGTCAAAAAATAGCCGTGGTGACATTTAAGTTTAAAGAATCATAACCGCTTTATATAGCACAGAGAATACAGAACAGACGCTTTGGTAAATCATTACTGTGTGCGCTGTTCTGGTCACCGTGAAACGTTAACCGGGTTTAAATAATGGTAGAGAATCTTGTTTTCAATTATAAAAATCAGACACCGATTCACTATCGATTCAAACCGGCCTCCAGAGATTGTCGGCATTTGTTGATTGTCATGTCTGGATTTAATATCCCGGATGCTACCATCTATGACTTTGTCATGCTTGACCATTGCCATTCTGCAATTCTATGGATTAAAGATGATTTTGGCGGTCTGCCAGCTTATTACTTGTGTAATAAAATGAATTTCGATATTGAGCAGGGGGTTAGTCTACTCATGCAGGGGGTGATTGATTTTGTAAAACCCTCTAACACGACTATTCTTGGTGCTTCCAAAGGCGGGTCGATGTCGATGTATTACGGCATTAAGCACAACATTCGGAACATCATTACAGCAGTCCCCCAGTTTTACATCGGTAGCTATGTTGCAAAAGGATATTGGGCGCACGTCGGACAAGAGATGATGGGCACCATCTCGCCAGCGAATATTAATAAGCTGGATAATATGCTGCAGGATGTTATCTACAGAGATAAACATAAAACTGCGAATATCTATCTTTTCACCTCACCAAATGATAAACAGTTTCCTGTTGAGATTGCGCCAAATTTAGCACTGTTGCAGGAATATAATCATTTCAATCTTGTGGAAACCAGTTCATCCTTTGCAACCGAACATAATCAAATAACACGATATAACTTAAATGTTATTTTATCCATCATCTATCAGCTTGAAAATAATATAACCCCTGCCTACGGGCGAGTGAAAAATGGCAATGGGTGGTTAGCCGGCCGTTAACTTTTGTCCGTTCACCGCTCTGCGAATCTCATCTCTGATAACTCCCTGGTTAGGTATAGCCTGACAGAGGAAGTTACCCCTTCTATCACAGAAATAGTCATTTTCTATACATCTTTTGATTATCGACCTGTCTCGCCGATTGAAATTACTTAATCCATTATTAATCAATGCATTGAACAAAAAAATCCATCCCTGTTAACCCACGCAGCAGGGTCTATGCTTAGTAAAAGGGGTCAAAAAGGGCGATTAACCCGAATGCCCCTGCTGTTGAGGGGTTGAAGTGATAATCATTATCACTAACATGTTGTTATAGCTTGAAAGCTAGTGACTCGAGGTAACCCTATGGAATTGCATTCAGGAACATTTAACCCGGACGATTTTGCCTGGCGTGGTCTGACGTTAACGCCAGCGGCTGCGGCGCACATCCGCGAGCTGGTGGCAAAGCAACCCGACATGTTAGGCGTGCGTTTAGGCGTGAAGCAAACGGGATGCGCGGGATTTGGCTACGTGCTGGACACCGTTCGCCAGGCGGAAAAAGACGATCTGCTGTTTGAAACGGAGGGGGCCAGACTTTATGTGCCGTTACAGGCGATGCCGTTCATCGACGGCACAGAAGTCGATTTCGTGCGCGAAGGATTAAATCAGCTATTTAAATTTCATAACCCGAAAGCCCAGAACGAATGCGGCTGTGGCGAAAGTTTTGGGGTATAGGCGGTACTATGTCTCGTAATACTGAAGCAACTGACGATGTCAACACCTGGGCTGGCGGGCCCCTTAATTACAAAGAGGGCTTCTTCACCCATCTACAAACCGATGAGCTGGCGAAAGGGATCAACGAAGATGTCGTGCGCGCGATTTCGGCAAAACGTAATGAACCCGACTGGATGCTGGAATTTCGCCTGAATGCCTTTAAAGCGTGGCTGACCATGGAAGAGCCGCACTGGCTAAAAGCGCATTACGATAAGCTGAACTACCAGGAGTACAGTTATTACTCCGCGCCGTCCTGCGGTAATTGCGATGAAACCTGCGCGTCTGAGCCGGGCGCGGTGCAGCAAACGGGGGCGAATGCGTTTTTAAGTAAAGAAGTTGAGGACGCATTCGAGCAGCTTGGCGTGCCGGTCCGCGAAGGCAAAGAGGTGGCGGTTGATGCCATTTTTGACTCGGTGTCGGTGGCGACAACTTATCGCGATAAACTGGCGGAACAGGGCATTATTTTCTGTTCGTTTGGTGAGGCGATTCACGATCACCCTGAGCTGGTAAAACAATATCTGGGTACGGTTGTCCCGGGTAATGACAATTTCTTTGCGGCGCTAAATGCGGCGGTGGCCTCCGACGGCACGTTTATTTATGTCCCGAAAGGTGTACGTTGCCCAATGGAACTGTCGACCTATTTCCGTATAAATGCGGAAAAAACCGGTCAGTTTGAACGCACCATTCTGGTTGCGGATGAGGGCAGTTACGTCAGCTATATCGAAGGCTGTTCAGCCCCGGTACGCGATAGCTACCAACTGCATGCCGCGGTGGTGGAAGTCATCATCCACAAAGATGCCGAAGTGAAATACTCGACGGTACAAAACTGGTTCCCTGGTGATGGTAACACCGGCGGCATTTTGAACTTCGTCACCAAGCGCGCTCTGTGCGAAGGCGAAAACAGCAAAATGTCGTGGACGCAGTCGGAAACCGGCTCGGCCATTACCTGGAAATACCCAAGCTGTATTCTGCGCGGCGACAACTCTATCGGCGAATTCTACTCCGTCGCGCTGACCAGTGGTTATCAGCAGGCCGATACCGGCACCAAGATGATCCACATCGGCAAGAACACCAAATCGACCATTATCTCGAAAGGGATCTCCGCGGGACACAGTCAAAACAGCTATCGCGGCTTAGTGAAGATCATGCCGACCGCAACCAACGCCCGCAACTATACCCAATGCGACTCGATGCTGATTGGCGCGGATTGTGGAGCGCACACCTTCCCGTATGTGGAGTGTCGTAACAATAGCGCCCAGCTTGAGCATGAAGCCACGACCTCGCGCATTGGTGAAGACCAACTGTTTTACTGTTTACAGCGCGGCATCAGCGAAGAGGATGCCATTTCGATGATCGTTAATGGTTTCTGTAAAGACGTGTTCTCTGAACTGCCGCTGGAATTTGCTGTTGAAGCGCAAAAACTTCTCGCCATAAGTCTTGAACACAGCGTCGGTTAAAATTTAAGGAAAGCACATGTTAAGCATTAAAAATTTACAGGTCAGTGTGGAAGATAAGGCGATCCTGCGTGGGCTGAGCCTGGATATTGGCCCCGGAGAGGTACACGCCATTATGGGGCCGAACGGTTCCGGGAAAAGTACGCTTTCCGCAACGCTCGCCGGGCGCGATGACTACGAAGTCACCGGCGGGACGGTAGAATTCAACGGTAAGGATTTACTGGAACTGTCACCCGAAGACCGGGCCGGTGAAGGGATCTTTATGGCATTTCAGTATCCGGTAGAAATCCCCGGCGTCAGTAATCAGTTTTTCCTGCAAACGGCACTGAATGCGGTGCGCAGTTACCGTGGCGAAGAGTCGCTGGACAGGTTTGACTTCCAGGATCTGATGGAAGAGAAAATCGCGTTATTGAAGATGCCGGAAGATTTGCTAACGCGTTCGGTCAACGTTGGTTTCTCAGGTGGCGAGAAAAAGCGTAATGACATTTTGCAAATGGCGGTGCTGGAACCTCAGCTGTGCATTCTTGATGAGTCGGACTCCGGGCTGGATATCGACGCGCTGAAAGTCGTTGCGGATGGCGTGAACTCGCTGCGCGACGGGCAACGTTCATTCATTATCGTCACCCACTATCAGCGCATCCTGGATTACATCAAACCCGATTATGTGCACGTTCTCTACCAGGGGCGAATTGTGAAATCCGGCGATTTCACGCTGGTCAAACAACTGGAGGAGCAAGGTTATGGCTGGCTTAGCGAACAGCAGTAACGTGCTGCAACAGTGGCATCATCTGTTTGAAACGCAAGGGAAGACGCGCTCGCACCATGCCCAGCAGCACCTGCAGCAGATGCTGCGTCTGGGACTGCCAACGCGTAAGCATGAGGACTGGAAATACACGCCGCTGGAAGGATTAACCAACAGCCAGTTTGTCAGTCATGTCACTGAGATAACGTCCGCCCAGTGTGAAGCGTTAGCGCCGGCTATTGATGCTGTCCGCCTGGTGTTTGTTGACGGGCAATTCTGTCCAACGCTCAGCGACAGCGTGGAAGGTAGCGGTTTTAACATTACCGTTGATGATGTGCGCCAGTCGCTACCGGCGGCTATCCAACCGGAAGTCTTTCTGCACCTGACCGAAAGCCTCTCCCGCAGCGTAACGCACATTCAGGTGAGGCGTAACCAGCGACCGGCAAAACCGTTGCTGCTGCTGCACATTACCCAGGGGCTGGCGGGTGATGAGGTGAACACGGCGCACTATCGCCACCATCTGGACCTGGCAGAAGGCGCAGAAGCCACCGTCATTGAACAGTATGTCAGCCTCAGCGAATATCGCCATTTTACCGGTGCACGATTAACGATGAACGTCGCGGCAAACGCACACTTGCGCCACATCAAACTGGCGTTTGAGAATCCGCTCAGCCACCACTTCGCGCATAATGATATTCAGTTGGGCGCTGATGCCACGGCCGCCAGCCACAGCTTTTTACTCGGTGATGCGGTGTTGCGCCATAACACCAGCACCCAGCTTAACGGCGAAAACACCACGCTTCGGCTTAACAGCCTGGCGATGCCGGTGAAAAATGAAGTCTGCGATACCCGCACCTGGCTTGCGCACAACAAGGGATATTGCAACAGTCGACAACTGCATAAAACGATTGTCAGCGATAAGGGGCGCGCGGTATTCAATGGCCTGATCAACGTCGCTCAGCACGCCATTAAAACCGACGGTCAGATGACCAACAATAATTTGCTGCTCGGAAAACTGGCGGAAGTGGATACCAAGCCGCAGCTTGAAATTTACGCCGACGACGTGAAATGCAGCCACGGGGCGACGGTAGGGCGGATCGACGACGAGCAGATGTTCTATCTGCGTTCGCGCGGGATCGGCCAGCAGGATGCCCAACAAATGATTCTCTACGCGTTTGCCGCTGAGCTGACGGAAGCCCTGGGCGAGGAAACGCTGAAACAACAGGTTCTGGCACGGATCGCCCAACGCTTGCCGGGAGGCGTAGCATGACATTTCCCATTGAAAAAGTGCGGGCTGATTTTCCGGTCCTGACGCGTGAAGTGAACGGTTTACCGTTGGCGTATCTGGATAGCGCCGCCAGCGCGCAAAAGCCCAACCAGGTGATTGATGCCGAAGCCGAGTTTTACCGTCATGGCTATGCCGCGGTCCACCGCGGGATCCATACGCTGAGCGCGCAGGCCACGGAAAAAATGGAGAATGTGCGCAAGCTCGCCTCGCTGTTTATCAACGCCCGTTCAGCTGAAGAACTGGTGTTTGTTCGCGGCACAACGGAAGGTATCAACCTGGTAGCTAACAGCTGGGGCGGCAGCAATGTGCGGGCGGGCGATAACATTATCATCAGCGAAATGGAGCACCACGCCAATATTGTGCCCTGGCAGATGTTGTGCGCCCGCGTAGGTGCAGAACTGCGCGTTATTCCGCTCAATACAGAGGGTACGTTGCAACTGGAAACGCTGCCGACGCTGTTTGACGATCGCACGAAACTGCTGGCGATTACCCATGTGTCTAACGTGCTGGGCACGGAAAACCCATTGGTTGAGATGATTGAGCTGGCGCATCAATACGGCGCGAAAGTGCTGGTGGATGGCGCACAGGCAGTTATGCATCATCAGGTTGATGTGCAGGCGCTGGATTGCGACTTCTATGTTTTCTCTGGGCACAAGCTCTACGGGCCAACCGGTATTGGCGTTCTGTATGCCAGAGAGTCGTTGCTGCAGGAGATGCCGCCGTGGGAAGGCGGAGGGTCGATGATTGCGACGGTGAGCCTGAGCCAGGGGACGACGTGGGCCAAAGCCCCCTGGCGGTTTGAAGCCGGAACGCCAAACACCGGGGGAATTATTGGACTCGGCGCGGCTATTGAATATGTTTCCGCGCTGGGGCTTACTGAAATCAGCGAATATGAACAATTCCTGATGCGCTATGCGCTGGAACAGCTGGCGGATGTGCCGGATTTAACGCTCTACGGGCCGGATAATCGTCTGGGGGTGATTGCGTTTAACCTCGGCAAACATCATGCCTATGATGTCGGGAGTTTTCTTGATAACTATGGCATCGCCGTGCGGACAGGGCATCACTGCGCTATGCCGCTGATGGCCTGCTATAACGTTCCTGCGATGTGCCGGGCGTCGATTGCCATGTACAACACCCACGAAGAAGTGGATCGCCTGGTAACGGGCCTCAAGCGTATTCATCACTTACTGGGATAACAGGGAGGCGTTATGGCTGCGCTACCGGATAAAGAAAAGTTGTTGCGTAATTTTCTGCGTTGCGCTAATTGGGAAGAGAAATACCTGTACATTATTGAACTGGGTCAGCGTTTGCCGGAATTAAACGACGACGATCGTAATACGGAAAATAGCATCCAGGGCTGTCAAAGTCAGGTATGGATTGTCATGCGTCAGAATGCTGAAGGAATTATTGAATTACAAGGCGACAGCGATGCGGCAATTGTGAAAGGGCTTATCGCTGTCGTATTCATTTTATATGACCGCATGACCGCCCAGGATATTGTGAATTTTGATGTGCGTCCGTGGTTTGAAAAAATGGCGCTCGCACAGCATCTCACACCGTCTCGTTCACAAGGGCTGGAGGCGATGATTCGGGCTATTCGCACCAAAGCCGCAACTCTTAGCTAAACTGATAAAACACGTCAATTTTCAGCTCGACGTGAAAGAGTGAGGTAGTGCAACGCAGTGACTCGTAGGCCGGATCGGGCGCTCGACGCCGTCCGGCAGGAACGCCAGGGGGGTGAGTATGAAACGCGCGTCTGTTATTACGTTAATGCTAATCGGCGCTTACAGCGCTATTCAGGCCGCATGGGCGGTCGATTATCCTTTGCCTCAGGCGAACAGCCGTCTTGTTGGGCAAAATCAAACTTACACCGTGCAGGAAGGCGATAAAAACCTACAGGCGATTGCCCGTAAGTTTGATACCGCCGCAATGCTGATCCTTGAAGCCAATAATACTATTGCCCCCGTACCTAAACCCGGAACGCTGATTACTATTCCCTCGCAATTACTGCTACCGGATGCACCACGAGAAGGCATTATTGTGAATCTGGCGGAACTGCGTCTGTATTACTTCCCGCCGGGAGAGAATATTGTTCAGGTTTTCCCAATTGGTATCGGTTTGCAGGGGCTGGAAACGCCGGTAATGGAAACCCGGGTTGGGCAGAAAATCCCGAATCCGACCTGGACCCCTACAGCAGGCATCCGTAAACGCTCTTTGGAGCGCGGCATAACATTACCGCCGGTAGTACCTGCCGGGCCAAATAACCCGTTAGGACGCTTTGCACTGCGTCTGGCGCATGGAAACGGTGAATATCTGATCCATGGCACCAGTGCGCCTGACAGCGTGGGACTGCGCGTAAGTTCTGGGTGTATTCGCATGAACGCGCCGGACATCAAAGCACTGTTTGCTCAGGTCCGGACAGGAACGCCGGTTCGGGTGATTAATGAGCCGATAAAATATTCGATAGAGCCGAACGGAATGCGCTATGTCGAGGTGCATCGACCGCTGTCGCCGGAGGAGGAGCAAAACGTCCAGACCATGCCGTATGTGCTGCCAGCCGGTTTTACCCAGTTTAAAGACAATAAAGCCGTGGATAATAGTTTGGTGGAAAGAGCCTTGTATCGTCGTGCCGGCTATCCGGTCACCGTAACGGCCGGGCAAGCGTCGGTCGTAAGCAATGGCGCGGAAGTGAAGTCTGCACAGAATGGCGTGCCGGGAGAGGATGCAGAGGTGCGTGCTACGCAATAACAGGGAAGGGAAATTCAGAGCAAAAAAAATGGCGCACAATGTGCGCCATTTTTATTACACAGATACTATTACTTGCGGTATTTAGTAGCTGCGTTGTCCAGACGCTGGTTAGCGCGAGCTGCGTCATCTTTAGCAGCCTGAACGTCGGAACGCATTGCGTTCACGTCGTTGCTCAGCTGGTCAACTTTAGCGTTCAGAGTCTGAACGTCAGAAGACAGCTGATCGATTTTAGCGTTGCTGGAGCAACCTGCCAGCAGAGTAGAACCCAGGATTACCGCGCCCAGTACCAGTTTAGTACGATTCATTATTAATACCCTCTAGATTGAGTTAATCTCCATGTAGCGTTACAAGTATTACACAAAGTTTTTTATGTTGAGAATATTTTTTTGATGGGAATGCACTTATTTTTGATCGTTCGCTCAAAGAAGCATCGAATTGTGCAAAAACGGCTAAAAACCCGAGTGAAAACAGAAAGCTTCCATCGGATTCATCTTAGATAATCACGGATTAGATAGTGAAATCCGATTTGATTTTTTATTAATTGTAGCTATCGATAAAATAAAAAAAGCGCCACCAGGGCGCTTTTTTAAGCAAATTAATTCGCGTTGGAATTATTACAGCACGTGAACGGATGCCGTGTTGGTCGTGCCGCTCGGAACCAGTGCACCGGAAACCATCACCACAACGTCACCTTTCTGAGCCAGACCGCTTTCCAGAGC
The DNA here is from genome assembly GCF_030336725.1 of Citrobacter sp. Cb031. Lineage (NCBI taxonomy): Bacteria > Pseudomonadati > Pseudomonadota > Gammaproteobacteria > Enterobacterales > Enterobacteriaceae > Citrobacter > Citrobacter sp. Cb031. The sequence continues at coordinate 734,295 of NZ_JAOWDA010000034.1, read as the reverse complement.
GACTTCTTTACCCAGACGATAGAAATCATCGGTAGAGCTGATTTCTTTAACCACCTGTGCAACAACGCCTTTGCTCAGCACCAGCTGACGCGCGGTAGTTTCGTTGGTGGTCAGCGCCAGGATGGTGGCATCCGGGAAGTATTTACGTACTGCGCGAGCAGATTTACCGCCCTGGGTTGCTACAACGATCAGCGGAGCATCCAGTTTTTCTGCAGTTTCAACCGCGCCACGGCAAACGGCTTCGGTGATGCGCAGTTTACGGCTGTCGTTGTTGAAGTCCAGACGGCTGGTCATCACGCGGTCGGTACGCTCACAGATGGTTGCCATGATGGTGACGGCTTCCAGCGGGTATTTACCTTTTGCAGACTCGCCAGACAGCATGACTGCATCGGTACCGTCGAGGATGGCGTTCGCTACGTCACCGGCTTCAGCGCGGGTCGGACGCGGGTTTTTGATCATGGAGTCCAGCATCTGGGTCGCAGTGATAACGACTTTACGTGCACGGATACATTTTTCGATGATCATCTTCTGCGCGAAGATAACTTCTTCAACCGGGATCTCAACGCCCATGTCGCCACGAGCAACCATGATGCCGTCAGATGCTTCGAGGATTTCGTCGAAGTTGTTCAGGCCTTCCTGGTTTTCGATTTTGGAGATGATCTGGATGTTTTCGCCGCCGTGCGCTTTCAGGTGCTCACGGATTTCAACGACGTCAGAACGTTTACGGATAAAGGATGCTGCAACGAAGTCAACGCCTTGCTCGCAACCGAAGATCAGGTCCTGTTTGTCTTTTTCAGCCAGTGCTGGCAGCGCGATGGAAACGCCCGGCAGGTTAACGCCTTTGTTTTCGCCCAGGTCGCCGTTGTTCAGCACTTTACAGATAACTTTGTTACCTTCGATAGCGGTAACTTCCATGCCGATCAGACCATCGTCAACCAGAACGGTATTGCCGACGGACAGATCTTTAGTGAAGCCTTCATAAGTAACAGCAACGATTTCGTTGTTGCCGACGACAGATTTGTCGGTGGTGAAGGTGAAGGTCTGGCCCGCTTTCAGGGAAACGTCGTTACCGCCTTCCAGTTTGATGGTACGGATTTCCGGACCTTTGGTGTCGAGCAGGATTGCGGCTTTCTTGCCGGTTTTGCTCATGACGTTGCGCAAATTCTTGATGCGCTGACCGTGTTCTTCATAGTCCCCGTGGGAGAAGTTCAGACGCATGACGTTCATGCCCGCGTCCAGCATTTTGGTTAACATCTCTTCGGATTCGGTTTTCGGACCGATGGTGCAAACAATTTTCGTCTTTTTCATGACAGTCTTAGTCTTTAAGTTGAGAAGGATATGGAAATCTGGCTCCCGCCGCGCACGGACGGGAAGCTAAACCTGAGTTACGAAAGTTGTGATGCCTCGCTCTAAGGATAGGTGACATCGAAAGAGCGTGCAGAGGAATGTGTGCTTGTGTTTCAGCCCAACGGGATGGTGAGTTTTGTAGTCGTTGAGTTTTACAGGTCAATGTGCTGAAACCATTCAAGAGACAATTGGCGCGCATTATACGCTGAAAATTATCAAAAAGGAAAATGGAAACAGCGTTTCAAAACACTTCTGTGCAGTTTTACAGAAAATATTCATTAATTTGTTTCCAGGTATGGATAAAGAGGTTGTTCGCAGCAGCATTTGTTGCGCAACAAGGTGTAATTGTCATCCCAATCCCTGACTTTTTGTGTATAACGCCGACCAAGTCGACATATTTCTAAAAGTTATATCAAATGCGTTTTAATTCATTTTAAAAGCCAATCTCACTGATTACACTCGTTTGGATATCCATACTGCTAAACAGCTAAAAGCGCTAGCAGCAGAACAATAAGCAGCAGCGGATACCTAAACGACATGATTGTCCTGAAAAATATTTCGAAAGTGTTTACGCCAGGCAGGCTTGCCATTACCGCTGTCGATAACGTCAACCTGACGGTTGAACAGGGACAGATTTACGGAATTATTGGTTACAGCGGGGCGGGGAAAAGCACCTTAATACGCTTACTTAATGGTCTGGAAAAACCGACTTCAGGCAGCGTAACGATTAACGGCCACGATATCTCTGCCGCCCGTGGGGAATCTTTACGTCAGGCGCGACTGAAAATCAGCATGGTGTTTCAACACTTCAATTTGCTGTGGTCACGAACGGTTAGTGAAAATATTGCGTTCTCTATGCAAATTGCTGGAGCGCCAAAAGCATCAATTAAAGCGCGAGTTGCTGAACTGATTTCGCTGGTGGGGCTGAGCGGTCGTGAAAATGCGTATCCGTCCCAGCTTAGCGGTGGGCAAAAACAGCGGGTAGGAATTGCCCGTGCGTTGGCGAACAATCCTGACGTTCTGCTGTGTGACGAAGCCACTTCGGCGCTGGATCCGCAAACTACCGATCAGATCCTCGATTTGCTGCTCGATATTAATCGCCGCTTCAAATTAACCATTGTGCTGATCACGCATGAAATGCACGTGGTACGCAAAATCTGCGATCGCGTGGCGGTAATGGAAAACGGCAGGGTCGTTGAGGAAGGCGACGTGCTCAACGTCTTTACCCATCCGCAGCAGCCGATCACCCGACAGTTTGTTCGTCAGGTGAGTCAGTACACCGAGGAAGACGAGTTTAACCCACAGTTGGCCAGCGAGCTGGGCGGTGTGGTGATCAAGCTAACGTTTACCGGGCAACGTACGCATCGGCCTGTGGTTGGCGAATTGACTCTGCGCTATGGCCTGCCGTTTAACATTTTACACGGCAAGATGACGCAAACCGCGCACGGTGTATTTGGTCAGCTTTGGGTGCACGTTGTGGCCTCTGAGGAACAATTGAACAATATTTTGGCCGATCTGCGCCAGAGCGACATTGAAGGCGAGGTGATCAACCATGGCTGAAGAACTGTTTCCTCATCTGAAGTGGGAACAACTGCTGGCAGCAACCCAGGAAACGCTCTACATGACGGTCCTTTCTGGCGCAGCGACCTTTGTCCTGGGCGTTGCACTTGGTCTGGCGCTGTTCCTGACCGCACGCGGCGGACTGTTTCACAATCGCGCGGTGTATAGCGTTATTTCGCTGGTGGTGAATATCTTTCGTTCCATCCCGTTCATCATTCTGATCGTGCTGCTGATCCCGTTTACCAAAGCGATGGTTGGCACCATTCTCGGCGCTAATGCCGCGTTGCCTGCGCTGATTGTAGGGGCCGCACCGTTTTATGCGCGTCTGGTCGAAATTGCCCTGCGTGAAGTCGACAAAGGGGTTATTGAGGCGACGCGTTCGATGGGCGCACGGCTAAGCACGCTTATTTTTCGGGTTTTACTGCCGGAATCCTCTCCTGCTCTGGTGTCCGGGATCACCGTGACGCTGATTGCGCTGGTCAGCTACAGCGCGATGGCAGGGGTGATTGGCGCCGGTGGTTTAGGGAATTTGGCTTATCTGGAAGGATTCCAGCGCAACCACAGCGACGTCACGCTGGTGGCGACGGTGACGATTTTGCTCATTGTCTTCATCATCCAGCTTTGCGGCGATGTGATCACCTCTCTGTTAGATAAACGCTAATAAAATACGGAAACCATTATCATGAAAAAATCACTGACGTTACTCGCCGCAGCAACCTTAAGCGCCCTGAGCTTTGCCTCCTGGGCAGATACTCTGACCGTTGGCGCCTCAAACGTGCCGCACGCGGAGATCCTTGAGCAGGCTAAGCCTATTCTGGCGAAGCAGGGGATCGACTTAGAGATTAAACCGTTCCAGGATTACATTCTGCCCAACACCGCGCTGGCTGGCCGTGAGATTGACGCTAACTACTTCCAGCATATTCCGTACCTGAACAGCGTGATTAAAGATCATGCGGGCGATAAAACCTATGATTTCGTCAGTGCCGGAGCGATTCACATCGAGCCAATTGGGATCTATTCGAAAAAAGTGAAATCGCTTAAAGATCTGCCGGAAGGCGGCAAGGTCATCATGCGCGATGCGGTATCTGAAGAAGGCCGTATTCTGTCGATTTTCGAAAAAGAGGGCGTAATCAAGCTGAAGCCGGGCGTGGATAAAGTCACCGCGCGCATTAGCGATATCGTCGAGAACCCGAAAAAACTGAAGTTCCTGCCTAACGTGGAAGCCGCGCTGTTACCGCAGATGTATAACAACGACGAAGGCGATGCGGTGGTGATTAACGCCAACTACGCCATCGACGCCGGGCTGGATCCGGTGAAAGATCCTATCGCTGTCGAAAGTGGTGAAAACAACCCGTATGCCAACATCATTACCGTGCATCGTGGCGACGAGAAGAAAAAAGATATCGTGGCGCTGGTTGATGTCCTGCACTCAAAAGAGATCCAGGACTGGATCCGCACCAAATATAAAGGTGCGGTGATCCCGGTAAATAACTGATCCGCTGGCGTTGCCTTATCCGGCCTACGACGTTCTGTAGGCCGGATAAAACGCGTTGGCGTGGCCATCCGGCGCTAGAGTTTCACTCGCTCAATCCTCGCTGGTAAACCCTGGCGCACCGCTGCACCTGACACCCAGTCAAGCCAGGTATTGGCTACCTGCCGGGTAGGATCCGCAAAGCCCAAATCGTTGAGATTAATCCCCGACCTTATTTGTGCGTCAAATGCCATCGGCTTGCCGTCGAGCGTATGCTGCGCCGCGCCCATTTCTTTATGCCCATAACCGTGTTCAATGGCGATCACGCCCGGCATCACGCCATTAAGCAGGCTTATCTGCGCCTGCGCCTGACCGCCAGGCGTGGTGATACGCACCATATCGCCGTGCGCTAAACCATATCGTTGACCATCCTGCGGATTAAGCGCCACCAGATTAACCGGCTTCAGATGATGCAGACGTGGGATCACCGCCGTGGCGCTGGACATGGTATTGGATTTAAAAGAAATCAGTTTCAGCGGCCACTCTTGTTCCGGGAACAACTCCTCGACCGCACGCCCATCTGACAGGCGTGAAGGATACCAGGCCGGGCAGCCGCTGTAGCGCTCGCCGGTAATTGCATGGCGGTGCGCGGCGACGTCCGCATTCCAGATTTGTAGCGGTTTTTCCCACGCATTGCCTATCCGATTCTCAACCCGCCCGCTGTTGTCTGGCGCAAAACGCCCACCGCGGGAGTAGATAAACGCCACCCGGCTGATTTCATCGGCTTTCAGCGTTTGGGTCATCACCGGCACGATCCGCTGTACCCCAGTCAGCGCCAGGTCTTCCGGTTGCGCTTCAGCGACCGGTGCTTTGCCCATAAACGCAATATTGGCGGCGAGTCGCAGGTAGTAATCTTCCGCACGATTCAACGGATAGTGATTGCCCTGCGAATCGGTAATCGCATTGTCACCAAATCCGGGGAGCCCGATACGTTTTGCCACTGCGATACAGAAAGATTCCATCGAGGCGGGTTGACCATCAGCGGTACTGCTGGTTGCCGCTGTCACTACCGGCCAACGCGCGGTGGTGGCTTTACTGGCAACGCCGGCCCACGGGGCGCTGAATCCCCAACTTTCAAAGTTGTGGGTATCCGGCACGATGTAATCGGCCAGCGCCGTGGTTTCGTTCATAAAGGCGTCAATAGCGATAAACAGCGGCAGACGCGCAGGATCCTTGAGCTTTTCTTCCGCCACGCTGCGCAACCCTGCGATGCCGTAGAACGGGTTAGTCATGTTGGAGATCCAGGCTTTCAGTGGATAAGGGTAGCCTTCCAGCGCCGAGACGAGGAGTTCGGTAAGCTGGCCTGCGACAAACGGATACCACGGGGCTTTGGCCGGGAAGGGCGATTGTCCGGCGGCCACCTTATTGCGATACTCTTCGGAAGACTCATAAGCAGTTTTACTGCGCGCGATGCTTAATCCTTTTGGTTTTACCTTCCCGGCGAAGCTGTCCATGTTGTAGCGCGGACCGTCGGTGGCGCCATTGAACTTGCCGCCGCCGACAAATACGCCGCCTTCAAGACTGAGATTGCCAATCAGCGCATTGAGCATCATCACCGACCAGGCGTTATAAAATCCATTGCCTGCCATCATTCCACCGTGCGTAATCACCGCTGCCTGGCGGCCATGGCGGGTAAACGCGTCGGCCAGGGCGCCAATGTCAGCTTCAGACACACCGCATTGCTGGCTGTACTGCGTCAGCGTTAGTTTCCCGGCGGACTCTTTCAGACACTGGAAGCTGCTTTTTACCGTCACCGTCTGACCGTCTGCCAGCGTGACCTGGCGGGTGACGAACAACTGCGCGCGTGGGCAACTGCTGGCGGCGACAATTTCGCCGGCCTCGTTAATGACCACCGGCTCCTGGGCGGCGTTTGCACTCAGGTGCGCGAGGGTTAAATGCTGTCCGGCAAGGGTTGGAAGCTCATCGGTAATCACCAGATGCGTGGCGTTAGTCCAGCTTTTTTCCCCGGCCTGCTGCATGGCCTGTACGCCGGGAATGGTGAGATAATCGGCGTTATAACGCTGTTTTTCGATAATCCAACGGATCATCCCCATCGCCAGCGCGGAGTCACTTCCCGGTCGTACAGGCTGCCAGTGGCCGCGATTGTCAGCCTGCACCGTGGTCAATGGCAGGGCCGGTGCCACCACCACATAACGGAAGTCGTCGCGTAAACGGGCGCTGGCCAGTTGGCGAGCCTGGCGCTTAAACGGGTTACCGGATTGCGCCGGAGACGTTCCCATAAATAGCGCGAATTTGACGTTGTCCCAGTCGGGCTTCACGTGGGTATTTTTATCCAGATCGCCCATTAACGCACCGGAACCGGCACGGTATGCCAGACCACAGTAAGCGCCATGAGCGCCGAAGTTTTTACTGCCAAAACTATTTAATGCAAAGCGGCGCAAAAATGAATCACGTCCTTCATCGCTGGTATTGGTGACCAGCAGTTGATTGGATTTAGGGCCATAGCCGGGATGCCTGGCATCAAGCGGTGTGTTGGTGTCATGGATTGCCCGCAAGCCGTCAACGTGGCCTTCACCAAACAAGTCGCCGCCTTCCACCACCTCTTTGATCAGCTGTTCGAAGCTGATGCGCTGCCATTTTCCCTCACCGCGTTTGCCGACACGTTTCATGGGCTGGAGAATGCGTAACGGGCTGTATAAACCTTCAAGTAAGGTTGCGCCACGGGCGCAGGCCGTGGAACGCGCGTCAAGACCCGTTTCGCCCGCCAGTTGTTCCATTGCGGTGGCAAAGGGGACGGAGGCGTCAATATGGTGCTCGTGAGACAATGGGTGATAGGGGTTGCCTGCAATGCGCAACACCTTGCCTTGTTCGCTGTCAACGCGCACCCGCACGCCACACTGCGTCCAGCAGCCGAAGCACTGCGTCATGGAGATAACCTGCTGCGGGTTCTGCTGCCAGCGCGGCTGGGCATTGGCTTCGGGGATGAGGGCGTTACCAAAGATGCGGTCTCGGGTAATTTTGCCCGAGGAGCCGTCCAGCAAACCGTCTATCGCGCGCTTTGCCACATCCCGATAACTCAGGCCAAAAGTCACCATACCACCTACGGCAAGGCCTACTTTAAGCCACTGACGACGGGTTAAATTAGCCATGTTGCATTCTCCTTGCGATCGCGTTCAGGGCTTCACGAACAATAATGATCAGTGCTATCCACAGGCCGAAGGTGCCCACAATGGCCAGCCAGCCATCGGTACCACCGGGCAGGGTATAAGGATTAAACAGCGCGTTAAATTTCGGTACGGTCTGCACCTGGATAAGTAACGTCCAGCGCATCAGCCAGCACAGCGCCATCGCGCTAAATGCAAGTAATATGCGCAGCGGCAGCGATAAGGGGTTACGGAGCACCAGCCCGCACAGGACAAGCGAAACAAGCCATAGCGTAACCCAACCGATAGCGTAGTGTCGTGCTAACGGGGCAACGTTCAGCCATTGGCGAATAGCCGAACCGGAAAGCGTATTGCCGCTCACCCATATCACTACGACTAAAGCCAGTACCATCAGGGTGACTGTCTGCCCCCACGCCAGTTTGCGGGTCAATGTTCCCTCGCGTTTTGTCGCGGCGATGAGCAGGGCGAGAAACGTTTGCAGCGCGCTGAGGAACATCGCAACCGGAAAGGCGTAGCTGAACCAGACGGGACGCGCCTGCACTACCGACACTTCGCGGCCGGTGTATACCAGCAACCCGATGGCTGACAAGGCGCTACCTATCGCCAGCCACTTAGTGACGCTGTAACTTTTAAGCGTTAACCGTTTAACATGCTGCGCCAGAAACCACAGACCTAAGAAGCCGGTAAATAGCGGTAAAAACAGCGCGCCCCAGGGCATCCAGGACCACGGCGTCGGCCAGGCGTAGAAATGCCAGACGCGGGCGGTTTGGTGTAAGTCAGCGGTAAGCGCCAGCGGCGCGGTAATCGCGCAGGTCAGGGCGATTAACAGCGTCAGGTTTTCCAGTTCCGGCATCTCTTGTTTACGCCAGTGAAGCACGCAGGCGAACAGCGCGGCGCAGGCGGCAATGCCGATGAAAAAGAAATATTGTACGGCCCAGGGTAACCAACTTACGTCCTGGGGATGGGCCAGAACCTCTTCAATAACCAGTGAATGGTTCATTTAAACCTCCTGCCAGAGAGCGGGTTGAGCACGTCCCATCAACGGGGTTACAAACGCTTCGTCCAGACCCAGATAGAACACGTGCGGTGATGTCCCGTTTTCCGGTTTCAGGACTTTGATGGTGCCATGGTGTTCACGCAGCATTTGAGAAATCCGGCTGTGCGGATCTTTGATATCGCCTATGATGCGCGCGCCGCCGACGCAGGATTCCACGCAGGCCGGGAGCAGGCCAGCTTCGAGGCGATGAACGCAAAAGGTACATTTATCGGCGGTTTGTGTTTCATGGTTGATGAACCGCGCATCATAAGGGCAGGCCTGCACGCAGTAGGCGCAGCCCACGCAGCGCGTGTTGTCGACCACCACAATGCCGTCTTCGCGTTGGAAGGTAGCCTGTACCGGGCAAACGGGCACGCAGGGAGGATTATCACAATGGTTGCACAGCCGCGGCAGCAGGACGTTGGTGACGCTCTGCTGACCTTCAATCTGCACCTGGTACTGGTTAACGAGGGTGCGAAATTCACCCTGCGGCGTCTGGTTTTCAATGGCGCAACTGACAGTACAGGCCTGGCAGCCGATACAACGTCGCAGGTCAACCAGCATGGCGTAGCGATGCTGAAGTGAGCCTTCATGGCGTTCAGGCGAGAAGGGAAATTGCGCCTGAGCCAAGGGTACCAGTGATGCGCCAGCGGTCAGGACGCCCAGTTGCTGGAGAAACTGCCGTTTACTGCTGTCCATATTTTCTCCCGTCACGATGCAACAACGAAACATTGGTCACGCCGTTGGTTTGCGTGTGATGAATAAAGAATCTTGATGATTTACAGTGTAAAAATCGTGACGGGGGGTACTCTATTGTGGTTAACCACATACCCGGCTTGTTGTTGATCTAAAACAACATAATTGACAGGGATAATTGAGTGGGACGCAACGTAGCAAAATGTCTGACGGTGCTGGTGTCGCTATGGATGCTAAGCGGTGTGGTCAGGGCTCAGACATGGAACATTGGCGTTTTGGCGATGCGTGGGGAGGTCTCCACACGTAATCACTGGCAGCCGCTGGAAACCCTGTTGAATCAGCAAATTCCCGGCGAACAGTTTCATATTCAACCGCTGGACCTGCGGCAGATGCAGGAGGCGGTGAATCGTGGAACGGTACAATTTGTGGTCACTAATCCGGCGCAATTTGTTCAACTAAACAGCCGCGCTGCGCTACGCTGGCTGGCGTCACTCCGTTCTACTCGCGGGGGGAAAGCCACCAGTAATGTGATTGGCAGCGCGATCCTCGTCAGGCGCGATAGCGGGATAACCTCCGCACACGATCTGATCGGCAAAACGGTGGGTGCCATTGATGCTCAGGCATTTGGCGGCTATTTGCTGGGATATAAAGCGCTCAGCGATGCCGGCCTGCGCCCGGAGCGCGATTTGCGCCTGACGTTTACCGGATTTCCCGCCGATGCCTTACTCTATTTATTACGCGAAAAAGCCGTGCAGGCAGTGATTGTGCCGGTGTGCCTGTTGGAAAAAATGGACGAAGAAGGGCTTATTCGTAAAACAGATTTTACGGCCGTGCTTAACCATCCAACGTCGATTCCCTGTTTAACCAGTACGCCGCTCTATCCTGACTGGTCATTTGCGGCACTGCCTGCGGTAAGCGACGAGCTGGCCGATCGCGTCACGCGGGCCCTGTTCAATGCGCCGCAAAACGCGACGTTTCGCTGGGGGGCGCCCGCCTCGACCCGCGAGGTGGAAGCGTTGCTGCGCGATGTCCGCCAGCATCCGCAGCAGCGCCAGTTGTGGCTGGATGTCAAAAGCTGGTTTATTCAACATCGGCTGGCGATGGGGGCCGCGGCTCTTGTTTTGTTGTTGCTGACGCTCAATTACATCTGGGTGATGTTGCTGGTCCGCCGACGCGGCAGGCAATTGGAGCGAAACAACGTATTGTTGCGCAAACAGGAACAGGAGCTGGAAACCGCTCGCCAAATGAGCGTGCTTGGCGAGATGACGTCGGGTTTTGCCCACGAGCTCAATCAGCCGCTATCGGCTATCCGTCATTATGCGCAGGGCTGTCTGATCCGCCTGCGTAGTCAGGATCAACAGCATCCGCTGCTGCCCGCGCTGGAACACATTGATACCCAGGCGCAGCGGGGGGCTGATACGCTGCACAATCTTCGCCAGTGGGTCAGCCAGGCACAGGGCAATCCGGTGATGACCGATGACTGGCAGGTCGTCAACGTTCATGATGCTATCCATCACGTCTGGCAATTATTACGCATGCCACAGCAATTCCCGGCGGTAGCGCTGCAAACGCAGATCGGTAAGGCGTTAACATTAACGTTGCCAAGTGTTCTCCTCGAACAGGTACTGGCCAATGTGGTTCTCAACGCCGCTCAGGCGGGGGCAACCACCGTGTGGTTTAGCGCTCAGCGTGAGGATGGTGATGTGAGTATTCAGGTGCAGGATAACGCCGGAGGTATTGATGAGGTGCAGCTGTACCAGGCTTTTCAGCCGTTTATGACCACCCGTAAAGAGGGCATGGGGCTGGGGCTAGCCATTTGCCAGCGGCTGGTGCGCTACGCAAACGGAGACATTGAGATCAAAAATCATCAGGCTCCAGATGAAAAAGCGGGCGTGGTGGTGACATTACATTTTAAGCAAAACCCGGAGGGAGGCCGTCGTGGCAATCATTCATCTGCTGGATGACGATATTGCCGTCACCCAGGCTTGCGCGTTTTTACTGGAAAGTCTGGGATATGAGGTGTGTTGCTGGGAGCAAGGCGAAACATTCCTCACCGAGGCAAATCTGCACCAGGTGGGCGTACTTTTGCTGGATATGCGTATGCCTGTACTGGATGGGCATGCTGTGCATGAAGCCATGCGCCAGCGTGAGAGTACGCTGGCGGTGGTATTTCTCACCGGGCATGGCGATGTGCCGATGGCGGTTGAGCAAATGAAACGCGGTGCGGTCGATTTTTTGCAAAAGCCGGTTTCCGCCGCGCCTCTGCAAGCGGCGTTAGAGCATGCAGTGCAGATTTCTCACGCCGCCTTTTCGCGACAAGAGATCGTGGTTTGCTATCAGCAGCTTACGCCAAAGGAGCGAGAGCTGGCGCAACTGGTAGCAAAAGGGTTAATGAATCGGGAAATTGCTGATGCCATGAATATTGCCGTGCGCACGGTTGAGGTTCATCGGGCGCGGGTGATGGAAAAAATGCAGGCGGGGAGTCTTGCTGAACTGGTTAATCGACTGCAGAGGATTCAGTAAATTTATGACATTTATTTGATTTTCATTGAATTTTGTCTAATCCGTCAGACTGATATATGCTGTTGGTTTGAGTTAATGACGAGCGGGAAAAAATGGGAAATCAGACCAAAGACGATGAGTTGTACCGTGAAATGTGCAGAGTAGTCGGTAAAGTAGTGCTGGAAATGCGCGATCTGGGACAAGAGCCTAAGCATATCGTCATTGCGGGAGTACTGAGAACCACCCTCGCCAACCAGCGCGTGAAGCGCAGCGAGTTAGAAAAACAGGCTATTGAGACCGTCATTAAAGCATTAGCCGGTTAATCCACAAAAAGAGGATGGTGGTCTCGTTCGCCGTCCTTTTATTCTCGTCACGTTAATTTATCAATATATATAATTTAGTGCTGCAATTAGAAGAGTAACCTTCGCTGTATATTGAGTTATATTCCGAATGATATATTAAAATATATATGCGAGTAGAGTCACAAATATTTGCAAAGCATGTGAAATATTATTTCAACTTATCTTAATGATAATAAATCTCACTCCGCATTTATTATTTCCCTTCCGTTTTTTAATTGATGACGATCAAAACTATGAGCGCTGAATAACCACATTATCTTTACGCCTAACCCTAAAGGATTAGATTCATTCAGTTTAACCACCGTCATTTTACGCGATCAGGTTAGGGCAAAAATTTACGTGTTGTTGGCAACATTAACCGCCCGAAATGGCTTGAGCTGCACGGGTTTAATTTAGCTGGAGGTGTTGCTAACACAGCGTTTGCGAAGAGGATGCGAAATAAATGAATCAGGTTGATCGTCCATTTTTAGATTGTGGTTTAACGCGGCTTGAATTTCTGCGGATATCAGGAAAAGGTTTGGCGGGATTAACCATCGCCCCTGCACTGTTATCACTTTTTGGCTGTAAGCAGGAAGATATCGACAGCGGTACCGTGGGGCTTATCAATACGCCGAAAGGGGTGCTGGTGACCCAGCGAGCGCGCTGTACTGGCTGCCACCGCTGTGAAATTTCCTGTACCAATTATAACGATGGTGCCGTGGGTACTTTCTTTTCCCGTATAAAAATCCATCGCAACTTCTTCTTTGGCGATGATGGCGTCGGGTCCGGTGGCGGACTTTATGGCGATTTAAACTATACCGCTGATACCTGCCGTCAGTGCAAAGATCCGCAATGCATGAAGGTCTGCCCCATTGGCGCTATTACCTGGAAACAGGAAGACGGCTGTATTGCGGTGGATCATAAACGTTGTATTGGCTGCAGCGCTTGTACCACCGCCTGCCCGTGGATGATGGCGACCGTGAATACCGAAACAAAAAAATCCTCAAAATGTGTGTTATGTGGGGAGTGCGCCAATGCTTGTCCGACTGGGGCATTAAAAATTATCGAGTGGAAAGATATTACTGTTTGATAGATAGCAGGCATACCTGATACGCGTCATTAATTGCCAAAAATATCGCAGTTTTGCAAAAAAACTGCCTGAAGGATGGCGGGTATATCTATTAAACCTTCTTGCAAAGGAAAACATGATGGCTAATGGTTGGACAGGTAATATTTTACGGGTCAATCTCACCACGGGGAATATCACCCTTGAAGATTCCAGTAAATTTAAAAAATTTGTCGGCGGGATGGGCTTTGGTTATAAAATTATGTACGACGAAGTCCCGCCAGGCACCATGCCTTTTGATGAAGGGAATAAACTGGTTTTCGCCACCGGGCCATTAACGGGCTCTGGTGCCCCTTGTAGCTCCCGCGTCAATATCACCTCCTTATCGACTTTTACCAAAGGCAATTTAGTGGTGGATGCTCATATGGGCGGCTTCTTTGCTGCGCAAATGAAATTCGCCGGTTACGACGCCATTATTATCGAAGGTAAGTCCGCGACGCCTGTCTGGATCAACATTAAAGACGAAAAGGTCAGCATCGAAAAAGCCGATTTCCTGTGGGGTAAGGGAACGCGCGCCACAACCGAAGAGATTTGCCGCATTACCAGCCCGGAAACCTGCGTCGCCGCTATTGGTCAGGCGGGTGAAAATCTGGTGCCGCTCTCCTGCATGATCAACAGTCGCAACCACAGCGGAGGCGCCGGTACTGGCGCGGTAATGGGGTCGAAAAACCTGAAGGCTATTGCGGTAGAAGGGACCAAAGGGGTCAATATTGCCGATCGTAAAGAGATGAAGCGGCTCAATGATTACATGATGACCGAGCTCATCGGTGCCAACAACAACCACGTTGTGCCAAGCACCCCGCAGGCCTGGGCAGAATACTCTTCGCCAAACTCGCGCTGGACGGCCCGTAAGGGACTGTTCTGGGGCGCGGCAGAAGGGGGACCAATCGAAACCGGGGAAATCCCGCCGGGTAACCAGAATACCGTGGGTTTCCGTACCTATAAATCCGTGTTCGATCTGGGGCCAGCCGCTGAGAAATACACGGTCAAAATGAGCGGCTGCCATTCATGCCCCATTCGCTGTATGTCGCAGCTCAATGTCCCGCGGGTGAAAGATTTTGGCGTGCCAAGTACCGGCGGTAACACCTGCGTGGCGAACTTTGTCCACACCACCATTTTCCCCAATGGCCCGAAAGATTTCGACGATAAAGACGATGGGCGCGTGGTGGGAAATCTGATTGGCCTGAACCTGTTTGACGATTATGGCATCTGGTGTAACTACGGGCAGTTGCACCGTGATTTTACTTACTGCTATTCGAAAGGCGTCTTTAAGCGCGTACTGCCAACTGAAGAGTATGCGGAGATCCGCTGGGATCAGCTGGAAGCGGGCGATCCTCATTTTATTAAGGATTTTTACTACCGGTTGGCGCATCGCGTGGGGGAACTCAGCCATCTTGCGGACGGATCGTATGCCATTGCTGAACGCTGGAATTTGGGTGAAGAGTACTGGGGTTATGCCAAAAATAAACTGTGGTCGCCGTTTGGATTCCCTGTCCACCATGCAAACGAGGCCTCTGCACAGGTGGGGGCTATCACCAACTGTATGTTTAACCGTGACTGTATGGCGCACACCCATATCAACTTCATCGGTTCCGGTTTACCGCTGAAATTACAGCGCGAAGTGGCGGGCGAGCTATTTGGTTCGCAGGATGCATACGACGAAACCAAAAACTACACCCCGATCAATGCCGCCAAGATCAAATACGCCAAATGGACGCTGCTGAAAGTCTGCCTGCATAACGCGGTTACGCTGTGCAACTGGGTGTGGCCGATGACGGTTTCACCACTCAAGAGCCGTAACTATCGCGGCGATTTGGATCTGGAAGCAAAATTCTTCCAGGCGGTCACCGGCGATGAAACCACGCAGGAGAGTCTGGACCTGGCCGCTGAACGCATCTTTACTCTGCACCGTGCCTATACGGTCAAATTGATGCAAACCAAAGATATGCGCAATGAGCACGATCTCATCTGCTCCTGGGTGTTTGATAAAGATCCGAAGATCCCGGTCTTCACTGAAGGGACCGACAAGATGGACCGGGAGGATATGCGTCAGTCGCTGACGATGTTCTATCAGGAAATGGGCTGGGATCCAGAGTTGGGTTGCCCAACGCGTGAAACCCTGAACCGACTCGGACTTGAAGATGTAGCCGCTGATTTGGCTGCACAAGATCTGTTGCCGGCGTAAGGAATGCGAGATGACTAACGTGAGCGACGTGCTGACCCCCGTTGAGGCGTTTCCTGACGAAGTGGATAGCCGAAAGAGACAGTGGCTGCAGGCGTTTCACCCGCCTGTAGAACAGATGAATGCGCCCCAGGTTCAGGAACCAGCCAGCCCGGAGTCGATTGTGGCAGATTTTATCCGTCAGCATTCAGCATCGGGGCAACTGGTGGCGCGCAGTGTCTTTTTGCTGCCGCCTTATTCGGTTCCTGAAACCGATCTTTCCGCGCTGCTGGATGTGCTGGGCCAGGACGCGAATGGTGCGGATATCACCTGTGTGCAGGGTGCGGAAGAAGCATATTTCTATTCGACGCAAACCATGACGGCAAATTACGCCGACATGTGTGTGCAGGTGGTGGAAAACGACATCTGCCGTGCGATTGCCGAGGCGGTACGCTTCGACTGTCGAACGTATCCTCGCCCTTATAAGGTCGCCATGTTGACGCAACCGCCGTATCGCTTTGAGTCTCAACAGATTGCCGCTGCGCTCACGGCCATGGAAACGCATCCCGATTATGCAGATATACGGACTGTGGAATCGTCAAATGCGGAGCCTTATTTGTTCAGCGAACGTTTTATGAGTTATGGCAAAGCGTACGGCCTGTGCGAATGGCTTGAGGTTGAGCAGTATCAGAACCCCTGAATTATTCAGGTTGATGTCATGGAACGTGTGGACGACCACTGTCACAGTATTAGAGGATAACCCGATGTCCTTCACCCGACGAAAATTTGTCATTGGCATGGGGACGGTGATTTTTTTCACTGGCCCAGGTCAAAATCTGTTAGCGAGTACCATGAGTTCTAAAGACGTACATTACGTCATGATTCACGATGAATCACTGTGTAACGGATGTAATATCTGCGCCCGCGCATGCAGGAAAACCAACCATGTTCCTGCGCAGGGTAGCCGTTTGTCGATAGCTCATATTCCGGTTTCGGACAACGACAACGAAACGCTGTATCACTACTTCCGTCAGTCCTGCCAGCACTGTGATGATGCCCCCTGTATTGAGGTGTGTCCGACCGGCGCCTCATGGCGAGATGACAACGGCATTGTGCGGGTAGACACGTCTTCCTGTATCGGCTGCAGTTACTGTATTGGCGCGTGTCCTTATCAGGTGCGCTATCTCAACCCGCAGACCAAAGTGGCGGATAAATGCGACTTCTGCGCTGAATCTCGTCTGGCGAAAGGTTTCCCGCCGATCTGTGTTAACGCCTGCCCGGAACATGCGCTGATTTTTGGTCGCGAAGATAGCCCGGAAATTCAGACCTGGTTGAGAGAAAATAAGTATTACGAGCATCAACTTGCAGGCGCCGGGAAACCCCATCTGTATCGTCGGTTCGGTCAACATTTGATTAAAAAGGAAAATGTATGAACGCGTCGCAGAATGCCGAACAGTTTCACGCCCAGCTTGCGCAGTATGTTCCCCTGTTTTCACCGGACTACTGGCCTGTGTGGTTGGTCATCGCCGGGTTAATGCTAGTGGGGATGTGGCTGGTGCTGGCGCTACACGCCATGCTGCGCTTTCGGGCCGCGCATAAAGCGTCGGCAGGGCACGGTGAGAAAGTCTATTTATACTCGAAGGCCGTTCGTTTGTGGCACTGGTCGAATGCGCTGCTATTTCTGCTACTTCTGGTCAGTGGCCTGGTCAATCACTTCTCCGTCGTCAGTGCGTCGGTGATGAAAAGCCTGCTTACCGTGCATGAGGTCTGCGGCTTTTTGCTGCTCGCCTGCTGGATTGGCTTTGTCCTGATCAATCTGATTGGCGGCAACGGGCATCACTATATTATCCAACGTCAGGGCTGGATCGGACGAGCGCAAAGACAAACGCGTTTTTACCTGTTTGGCATTATGCAGGGCGAGTCACACCCATTCCCGGCATCAAAGCGTTCTAAATTCAACCCGCTACAGCAGGCGGCCTATGTTGGCGTGATGTATGGCTTACTGCCACTGCTGTTGATCTCAGGGTTGTTATCGCTCTATCCGACGGTTGTCGGTGACCTGTTCCCCGGCGTGCGTTACTGGTTGCTCCAGGCGCACTTCGCGCTGGCAATAATCAGTCTGTTTTTCATTTTTGGGCATCTTTATCTCTGCACGACAGGTCGTACGCCGGGCGAAACCTTCAAGTGTATGGTGGATGGCTATCACCGGCATTAAGCGATGATGATTACGCGAAGTGACTTACGGGCCTGGCGCGTTGGGCCCGTAATGTATCGCTGGTTTCTACGCGCGTTTCCAACTGGCGGAAGCTACGCTGATGTCCATCGTGCGCTCCAGCGGGAAGGGTATACAGACTGGGCAAATAGTCTGGTGGAATACGGCTGGTCAAAATGGCGGGAAGAGGCGAGTTTTGCCCAGCAGGATATTCGCGCGATGGGGAATATTTCCCGTGTGCAAACGGCGGGGGAAATCAGCCCTCCGCTGGCGAGTGCGGAAGATAATGCCCGATTCAGTTGTGCAGGCGATAACGTTAAAATCACCAGCGCCGGGTATGCCGCACAGATCGCCAGCGCAGGTTACAGCGCACGTATTGGTAGCGTAGGCTATAACGCGCATATCGGCAGTTCAGGCGATCGCGGGCGAATTGCGGTTGCGGGAAATTCGGCACGTATCAGTAGCGTGGGTGACGGGACGCGTATCGCCAGTACCGGCATGCGCGTACGCATCAGTTCGCTCGGCGACAGAAACCGGATTGCCTGCGGTGGTGATTTAACTCAGTTGGCCTGTTTTGGCGCAGAGTCTAAAATCGCCAACTGCGCCGACAACATCCACATTATTGCCAGCGGAGAGAACGCCGTTGTTGCCAGTACCGGTGTTGTCGATTCGATAATACTCGGCCCCGGCGGCTGCGCGGCGCTGGCCTATCACGATGGCGAGAGAATGCGTTTTGCACTTGCCGTTGAGGGGGAAAATAACATTCGGGCGGGCGTGAAATATCGGCTCAACGAAGACCACCAGTTTGTGGAATGTTGAGCCGTGATCTCATTTTAACGCGAAGCGGCGTTGGGTGATTTTCTCCAGGCTCAGGCACAGCAGGTAATAGACCAGTCCCGTAAAAATAAAAATGGCTGCCGGATAGATTTGTACCCGGCTGTTAACCTGACCCGCAACCGTTGTGAGTTCCGGAACGTTAACGATAAACGCCAACGACGTGTCCTTCAGTAATCCAATAAAAATCCCCGTCAGCGATGGCAGTACGTTACGCAGCACCTGCGGCAATAAGATAAGCCACAGGGCCTGATACGGGCGAAAACCCTGAACCACGGCAGCATCATATTGCCCGCCAGGCAGCGCGCTAATTCCTGCATACACTGAGTGCATGACCGAGGCAGCGGTGAACCATGCCAGCGCCAGCGTCACGGTAACGGCTCCGGGGAGATCGCTTCCGGTCAGCATGGGTAGCAAATACCACATCCAGAAAATCACAAAGATTAGCGGAATGCCGCGAATAAACTCCGCCCAGATAAACAACCCGTTGCGAACCGTGCCTGGAAAACGCCAGGCGCAGCAGGCAAGAACTATCCCACCAGGCAAGGCCAGCAGCGCCGCGCCGAGAGCCATCAACAACGTGAGCAGAACGCCGCCGGGTTGTCCCTGAGCCACCCGTCCCCACAGGAGATAATCAAGATTGTCGGTAATGACCGAAATATTAGCGATCATGCAGTATGCTCCTGACGCTGAAGATACGCGTTTTAACCTTTGACGATTTACCCGATGCAGGTCGTGGGCCAAGACGCGTAAGCAGCATACCCAGAACGATGCCTGTGAACAGATAGAGCGCAGTGCCAACAGCAAAGGCTTCCAGCGCGTGCGCGTTGTAGCTCTCAATTTGCCGCACCTGGTAGGTGAGCTCAGCAAATCCAATACCACTGGCAAGCGAGGAAAGTTTCATCAGGTTAAGGTATTGCCCAACAATGGGTTGCCAGGCGTTCGCCAGTCCCTGAGGGAGCAGAATGTGACGAAACGTCGCCCAGGATGAAAAACCCTGCGCCACGGCAGCCTCACGTTGTCCGGCAGAAACCGCCTGTAAACCAGAGGCGATCTCCTCGACCAAAAATGCCGAGGTAAATACGCCCAGCCCCCATGCTGAACAGATAAACTCTGGTGTTAACCACCAGACATCGCCTGGCAGAATAGACCAGGGATGCTCTGCATTGATGAAGGTAATGATGTTGCGGGGCAGCCAGTTCCATGCGGCAAAATACCAGAACATCAGTTGCACCAGTAAAGGCGTGTTGCGAAACACCGAAATCCATACACTGACCACCGCTTTGTTGAAGCGATTGCCCGTCAGACGCAGGCCGAGTAGGAAGATGGCAATGAGCGTGGCGAGTACGACACCTGCCAGTGTCACCCAGAGCGTGGTGAGAAAACCGGAAATTATCCATTGCAGAGGTTGCCCGCTCAGCACTCCCTGCCAGTCCATTGCAAGCATTATAGCGATGACTCCTGGTGTAACGGGTCGAGCACTTTTTTCAGGAAACGCTGGGTTCTCGGGTGCTGTGGCCGGGTGAAAAAATCCTCCGGCGCGGCCACTTCAAGAATTTCTCCGCCATCGATGAATACCACGCGATCGGCAATCTCACGGGCAAAATGCATTTCATGGGTCACGACGATCATGGTGATACCGCTGTGGGCCAGGTTTTTCATCACCTGTAATACTTCGCCGATCATTTCCGGATCCAGCGCGGAGGTGGGCTCATCAAACAGAAGGATTTGTGGCGATGAGGCCAGCGCGCGGGCGATGGCCACGCGCTGTTGCTGCCCACCGGACAACTGTGCGGCATAAGCGCTCGCTTTTTCTGCTAGTCCCACCTGATCCAGCAATTCGAGTGCCCGACGCGCCGCTGCCGCCTTGTTCCAGCCGTGAACATATTCCAGCGCCAGCGAGATGTTCTGATGCGCTGTCAGATGCGAATAGAGATTGAATTGCTGAAAAACGAAACCGATACGGCTGCGTAACTGGCGTAATGCTGCCCCGCGCAACTGACTAATTGGTTTGTCATCAATGAAAATCTCGCCACCGCTGAGCGACTCAAGCTGGTTGATAAGGCGTATAAGCGTGGATTTTCCCGAGCCAGAAGGGCCCAGAATAGTCACCACTTCACCGGGTTCAACTGACAGGCTGACGCCGTTAAGTACGGTATGAGTGTCAAACTGTTTGATGACATTGCGCAGTTCGACGCTTGCCTGGCGCAAATGGTTAAAATCCGCCGCGGAAACTGCACAACGATGAAACAGGGCTGAGAGCATATTACTTCGCTTCTATTTTAAAGGCGCGGGGTTGCGGATTTTTGGTTTCAGGGCCAAACCAGACATCATAAATTTTTGCCGCCTGCCCGGTAGATTCCAGCCTCAAAAGCTCATCATTGACGGCTTTTAACAGCGCTGGCTCACCTTTTTTCACTCCCACGCCGATCTCTTCTTTGCTCAACAGATCAGGCAGAATTTTGAAATCTGCTTTATCCGGCGCACCGCTTAATAGACCGGCCAGAATCGTACTGTCCTGGGTGATGGCCTGAACATTGCCATTGCGTAGCGCGGTTAACGCCAGTGGAATATCGTCGTAGGCCAGCACACGCGACTGCGGGAAGCGCTGATGTAGCGCCTGCTCACCGGTAGTACCTTTTACCGCGCCGATTCGCGCTTTGCTGTATGCATCGAGCTGGTCCGGGGATTTGGCCGGTACCAGGAACTGCTGCCCGGTAACAAAATAGGGGACGGAGAAGTCAATGACCTGCGCCCGCTCAGGCGTAATCGTGATATCCGCCACGATTAAATCGGCTTTACCGGATTGTAATAACGGAATGCGGTTTGCCGGATTAGTCGCTACCAGTTCCAGTTTTACGCCGAGGGATTTTGCCAGCGCTTCAGCAAAATCAACGTCATAGCCGACAATCTTATGCGTTTTGGCATCGACGGAGCCAAACGGCGGATTCGCGTCGAATGTCGCAACTTTTACTACGCCTGCGGCTTTGATATCGGCCAGTTGGTCAGCCTGAGCCTGCGAGGCGGCAATGCCGGTGGCCAGCAGCACGCCGAGTGCCAGCAGTGTTTTTTTAGCGCGATAAGTTTTCGTTGCCATCATGATGTAAATCCCTGTCGTTTTTGGTTTGTGCTTTTTACGCTCCCATAACTTACGTTCAGGACAAAATAAGAAAAAATTCTTATCTATTTACAAAATGTTATTAGTGAAAGCGGTGTTAACAATGGGTAAACGCAATGGGAAATGTAGATAAGAGGAGGGGCATAGTCTGGCGGTAAAAAAACCGGCATTGCGCCGGTTTGGAAATCAGATTTTACAGGCGTCGCCGCAGTCATTATCAGCAATAATGTCCTGCGCTTTCTTGTCAGCATCTTCCAGACGTTCAGCATTACGCTCTTGCGCTTCTTCCAGTCCATCAAAGACCAGATTATCGAGATCAATTTCCATCATTCACCTGCTCAGGTTCAGCGTTTAACATCACATTATTATATTGCAAAAATGTTGCTTAACAGCAGCGATTCTTGCTACTTAGCGTCGAACTCAATTCGGGGTGCCTGTTTATCAGCCAATTGGCCAACCGTTCGCAATTGCTAAAGAACCGTGAAGCGTAAATACCGAAAAATGCTTGTGCCCTCGACTGTTCTACTTCCACTTTTTCATTAACGTGATGCGCGATCATTTTTAACAAATTAGCGACAAAATCACTATACATATAACTTAATATCTTTTATACATTAATTGTTCAACCCTGCGACTATTCCACAAAAGAGAAAGCTATATGGAACAGACACCTGATAAGAAAAACGATAATTTTCAAAAAGATGGCAAAGAACAGTTCAATCGCTCGATCGGTCTTATTTCAAACTTTGCGTTGGGTTTTACCTACCTTTCGCCGCTTACCGCCGTCTATTCGCTGTTTGCACTGGCCGTAACGCTGGCGGGGCCGCCCGCAGTCTGGTGGATTTTAATCGTCGCATGTGGACAACTTTTGGTGGCGTTGGTGTTTGGTGAGGTGGCTTCCCAGTATCCGATAACCGGCGGGCTTTATCCGTGGGCCAGAAGGTTATGGGGCAAGAAATATGCGTGGATCGCTGCCTGGATTTACCTGTGGGCACTGGTGGTCACCATTACGTCAATCGCGGAATATACTTCAACATTTGTTGAGTCGCTCTTCCACTATGGTCAGACGCCAGCCACTATGTTGGCGACTTCCGTCCTGCTGCTGCTTTTAATGATGGCTGTTAATATGTCCGGGACTAAAAATCTGGCTCGGGTCGCAAAAATTGGCTTCTGGTGTGAAATCGTTAGCGTGATTGCGCTGGGAATTTATCTGTTGATATTCCACCGTTCGCAGCCATTCTCCGTAATTTTTGATTCGATGGGCGTGCTGGCGCATGACGGCAGCTATTCCACCGCGTTTATGTCTGCCGCGCTGATGGGGCTGTTTATGTTCTTTGGCTTTGAGGCCTGCGGTAACGTTGCGGAAGAGGTACAGAATCCAAGTAAAAAGATCCCGGTTGCGATGATTTTGAGCATCGTATTTGGCGCGATTTCGGCGATTATTTCCGTCATGGGATACCTCCTGGCTTCACCAAATCTGGTCAGTATCGTGAATGGCAAAACGTCTGACCCGATTCCGGCCATCCTTAATGAAGCTCTTGGTGAAACTGGTGCAACTATCTTTATCATCGTCGCGATTGTGGCGATGCTGTCGTGCATTTTGTCTCTGCAGGCTGCGTTAAGCCGTCTTATCTTTTCTTTCTCCCGCGACAGAATGCTGCCGGGAAGTGAGTGGATGTCAAAGATCTCTAAAAATGGTGTTCCGGATAATGCGATGGTTGTTAGCTGTCTGCTGCCAGTCATCATCTGCGTTTGGGTCTATTTCCAGCCAGACAATCTGTCGCGTATTACCGCGTTTGCCGTCATCGGTATTTATATCTCGTTCCAGATGGTTGTGCTTGCCGCACTGCGCCAGCGCCTGAAAGGCTGGAAACCGGCCGGGGAGTGGACCATTGGCGGTTGGGGCGTGATTGTGAACGTGCTGGCGCTAGCCTATGGATTGTGTGGGATCTGGTTGTTGGCGCAACCGGCAGACAGCAGCGATTTCATCGACCGTTGGACGGTACTGTTCGGCCTGGCGATTGTCGTTGGCTCCGGGCTTATCTATATGTTCCTGACCCGACCGTTTGGTCGCTCTGCGGCACCGGAAAACGACGCCATTGCCTACGCTAACAAGCTGAATATGGGGCAGGATAACTAAACACTAAGGGCCTTCGGGCCCTTAGTTTTGATAGTGATAAAGGATAAAGTAGTCGCTCTGATAAACAACGGTACTGTTTGCGGGAGAGAGTAATTCACCCACGCGAAAACGTGGCCAGCTGGAAAAGATAATTCTGTTTTCCAGATTGGTCAGAATGACATAGTCAGGATGAGCGCAGGAGAGCAGTTCGGCCTCTATCTGACTGACCAGCAGATCGACGGCGGCAACGCCAAGAAACTGATCGTTGTAGTAGATCGGCACTGCCGAGGTCAGGGTGTAGGAAATATTGCAGATATAGTCGACGTAGGGACCGTGGATATAGGCTTTTCCTGCCGGAGGTGAGTGCTTAAACCACTCGAAGGTTCTGAAATCCAGGCGTTGCTGGGTGGCCTGATCTAAATCGAGGTGCGCCTGACTCAAACCATTATCTTTCTTATACCACCATTCCAGCAGCCAATACTCTTTTGTGGTGGCAGTGCTCTCAATATGGCTGGCGAACCCGGCCCCTGAACAGTAATGATTGTTACTGAGGGTGCGCTTGATGTGTTGCTGAACGGTAGATCTCACCGATGGATCGAGGACAACTTCTGCTGAGGCCTTTTGCACCCCGGAAATCGCCTCATGGATGCTCCTCGCCAGCGCAACGGTAGAATCTACGGTAGAGGCGGTAATATCATCAATCTTACGAATTAATGCGCTTAAGGATGTCGAAGAGCTCATTGTCTGTCCTGCCTTCACTGATTGTCAGTTCGAGTTATATTTCAGCTTTTTTTCAATAAGGTAATAGGTAAACGTGTCGATGATCCGTGTGGCAAGCTGCACGGATTCTGCCTCATTGTGAGCTGCCAGCGCATCGGCCAGTGCCGAGTAAAGCGCAATAATTTCGGCATGAATGTTGTCTGCGCGATAAAGTATCGCCACCAGCGATGCCCATTCAGCCTGGACCTGCAGCTCCTGATTGGCCAGTCGCGCCGAATGTGAACTGGCAGCTATCGCCAGTAGACAGCGCATATCGGCCTGGGTCATCAGCTCTGGTGAGTTTGCCTTGCTGAGCACCTCAACAAACTCGCGAAATTTGGCGATATCCGCGCCGGTCATCCGTCTGGAAGCCAGCCTTGCGCTATGGCTGATAATGGCGCAATGCATTTCGCCCAGGTCAGAAAGATAATCCGTACTGATCGCTTTGAACGGATGCAGGGCGCTGTTTTTGCCATCAATATTTTCGCAAACGAAGCTCCCGCCATTACGACCACGAACCGTATGGATAAGATTATTAGCCCGAAGCGTGTTTAGCGCTTCTCTGATAGTGATATGTGAGACACCCATCATCTTTGCCAAATCAGTTTCGTTGGGGAGCTGTTCTTTTGGCTCCAGCAACCCCGTGATAATGGCGTTTGACAGGCGCTGCACTATCTGGTCTGAACGACTGACCTGCCCGATAGGCGCAAATATGACCGCGTGAGTAATCATAATCTTTTCTGCACTCAATTCCCTGAAACAACGACCATTTTTAACACATGCCCGTCAGGCAAGGAAGGTAAGAATGGCCGAGTTATTTTACATGCCTATGCGCAACGTCACTGCACAAGCGGATGTGTGTCCCGATAACTTCATGATGAGCTGAGCATAAAGCCTCGGCTCACGATGAAAAGCCTTATCCCGAAAATGTAAAAATTAAGTTAAAAATGCGAGGCTTATCATAGTGTCAATGTTGCGCATTTGAAAATCTTTTACAATATATATATTACATAAGATTCTTTATGTATTAACGGGCAGGAGACAGACATGAAAACCCTGAAGCATTTTATTAATGGGCAATATGTAGCAGGTCGTAGCGAAGATACCTTCGAACTGGTGAGTCCGGTCGACGGCGAAACGTACGCATTATCACCCAACGCTAATGCGGAAGAGGTGGAGCAGGCCTACTCGGCGGCGGAGGCGGCGTTTAGCATCTGGCGAAAATCGACGCCGGCACAGCGGCAAAAGGCGTTATTGCAGCTGGCAGATGAGATTGAACGAAACGTTGAGCGGCTGGTGAACGCGCAGAGTCAGGAGACCGGTCAGCTTCGCCATTTTATTGAGAAGGAAGAGATCGCGGCATCCTGCGATGCCATCCGCTTTTTTGCCGGTGCGGCGCGCTGTCTTGAAGGGAAAGCGGCAGGGGAATATTCCGCTGGGTTTACCTCGACTATCCGCCGTGAACCGCTGGGTATCGTTGGACAAGTCACGCCATGGAACTACCCGTTCATGATGGCGGTATGGAAGATTGCGCCAGCGCTGGCAGCAGGCAATACGGTCGTATTAAAACCCAGCGACACCACGCCGGTCAGCACGCTGCTGTTGGCTGAACTGGCCGCGCCGTTGTTCCCA
Organism: Citrobacter sp. Cb031; assembly: GCF_030336725.1. Classification (NCBI taxonomy): domain Bacteria; kingdom Pseudomonadati; phylum Pseudomonadota; class Gammaproteobacteria; order Enterobacterales; family Enterobacteriaceae; genus Citrobacter; species Citrobacter sp. Cb031. The sequence continues at coordinate 708,196 of NZ_JAOWDA010000034.1, read as the reverse complement.
AGAGGGGCGTTTAACGTCGTATTAGGTAAAGCCAGCACCGGTTCGCTGGTGGTTTCAAACCCGAAGGCCTCACTGGTTTCGATTACCGGTTCGGTCCGAGCGGGCCTACAGGTTGCGGCTTCGGCAGCGGCGAACCTGACCAAGGCGCATCTGGAATTGGGCGGGAAAGCGCCTGCGGTGGTGTTTGCTGATGCAGATATGGACAAGGCGATCGCGACGATCACCACGGCAGGCTTCTTCAATGCCGGCCAGGATTGCACGGCGGCTACGCGTATTCTGGTCGAACAATCCATCTACGCTGAATTCCTGGAAAAGCTGGTTCAGAAAACGAAGAGTATTAAATTTGGACCGCCAGCGGATCAGGCTGCGCTATATGGCGCATTGAACAGTAAAAACCAACTGGAGCAGGTGAAAGGCTTTATTGCGCGTTTACCGGCACATGCAAAAATTGAAACGGGTGGGCGTGCCGGGCCAGGTCCGGGCTTCTATTTTGAGCCGACGATCGTCTCCGGATTGCATCAACATGACGAAGCTATTCAGCATGAAGTATTTGGACCGGTAATGACTATTCAACCGTTTTCGACTGATGAAGAGGGACTACACAAAGCGAATGATGTGGAATATGGTCTGGCCGCCAGCGTCTGGACCAGTAACCATGGTCGCGCACAGCGCTTCAGCATTGACCTCGATTTTGGCACCGTGTGGATTAACAATCACATTCCTTTGTGCGCCGAAATGCCGCACGGCGGGTTCAAAAAATCGGGTTATGGCAAAGATCTCTCATCCTACTCGCTCGAAGAATATACCCGGGTGAAACATATCATGTGTGACATTTCTGAATAGAGAGGATGTCGATGAAAACATTAAACATAGCGGTGCTTTCATTCGTGATGTTCTCGGGCTATAGCCTCGCAGAAAGCACATCGCTGAATACCGTTAAAGAGTACATGGCGGCCTGGAATGCACACGATGCTTCGCGAGCCGCGCAATATCTTGCTGATGACGCAGTCTATTATGATGCCGCCGCTGGCGAACCGATAAATGGCAGAGAAAAAGCTGAAAAAGACGTTATCGGTGCCTTTATTAAGGCGGTGCCAGATCTGAGCTGGAAAATGGTCGGCAAACCCGTTTACGACGAAGATACCGTGGCGTTTCGTTGGGAATTTTCAGGCAAAAATAGTGGCGAATGGGCAGGGAGTCCGCCGACAAATAATCCGATAAAATTTGAAGGTGTCAGCTATATTCATGTTAAAGCAGGTAAAATCACCTGGCAGGGTGATTATTATGATTCTAAAAAACTGGATGAAGAGTTAAAGCCAGGGAAATAGTCGGCTATACCCCTTTATTACTATGAAGGGGGACATCTCTTATTTGTGTCGTATTTAGGGCAGTGTGTAGCAATAAGGAAAAAAGTTAATGGCAATTACCAGACGTGATTTTCTCAACGGCGTCGCGGTGACTATTGCGGCGGGGCTTACCCCGCTGGAATGGGTCAGGGCGGCAGGAAAGGGAAACGCATTTATAGATGGAAATTATTATCCGCCAGGGCTGACGGGGCTGCGGGGTAATCATCCTGGATCGTTTGAAATGGCGCATGCAGTAGGCCGCGAGCATAAACATTTTGATTTAAACGCTCTGCCCGTTGAGGAAGAGTACGATCTGGTGATTGTGGGCGGCGGTATTAGCGGGCTGGCTGCCGGTTGTTTCTGGCGTCAGCTTGCCGGGCAAAATAGCCGGATCCTGATCCTCGATAACCATGACGATTTTGGCGGACACGCCAAACGTAACGAATTTACGAGCTCAGGTAAGAAATTACTCGGCTATGGCGGTAGCGAAGCATTCCAGTCGCCCGCGCACAATTTCAGCCCTGAGGTGCAAAAACTGATGGAAACCGTGGGCGTCAGCGTCACGCGGTTAAAAGAGAGTTTTGACGTAAACTTCTACCCCGACTGGCAGCTCAGTCGCGGTGTTTTCTTCGACAAAAAGAATTTTGGCGAGACAAAAATCGTCAGCGGCGATCCGGGGCGCGCGGTATCTGATGATATCCCGCCGAACAGGCTAAATGGCCGTAAAATTGAAGACTTTATCAATGATTTTCCGCTAAGTGAGCACGACCGAAAGGCGTTGATCGACCTGCACGTCCATCCTGGCGACTATCTTCCGGGCATGACGGTCGATGAGAAAATGGAATGGCTGGATACCCACAGCTACAGTGAATTTTTGGCCACAAAAGTTGGTTTGAGCAAAATGGCGCTGCTCTATTTTCAGCAGCGTTCTAATGACTTCTTCGCCATCGGCATTGAAGGCATTTCCTGTAGCGATGCCAGGGCGTGCGCATTACCCGGCATGGAGGCGCTGGGAATACCGCCGTTGGACGGCGAGTCGCTGGCCGACCTCGAAGAGCCGTATGTTTACCATTTCCCTGACGGTAACGCCGGGCTGGCCCGACTGTTAGTCAGGTATATGCTGCCGGATGCGCTACCGGGTAACACGATGGAAGACTCTGTCCTTGCCAGAATGCATTACGAAAAGCTGGATCTGCCGGAAAACACCACGCGCTTGCGTCTGAATAGCACGGTGATTAATGCGGCCAACACAAAGGATGGCGTGGTGGTGACCTATCTGCGTGACGGCAAAATGCATCGCGTGCGCGGTAAAAACACCATCATGGCGGGCTATAACATGATGATCCCGTATCTGGTGCCTGAGATGCCGGAACAGCAGCAGGCGGATCTCAAACTGAACGTGAAGGCACCGCTGGTGTACACCAACGTGGTGGTCAAAAACTGGCAGGCGTTCAAACAGCTTGGCGTGCATGAATTTTACTCTCCGGCGGCACCATACAGCCGGATTAAGCTCGACTATCCGGTCAGCATCGGCGGGTATCAACACCCGGCCTCACCGGACGATCCGATGGTCATTCACATGGTCTATGTGCCTACTTATCCGGGCAGTAATCTGTCGGCCAGAGAGCAATTCCGTCTGGGGCGAGCGTATTTACTGGGGACCACATTTGCGACGCATGAGGAGATGATTCGCTCCCAGTTGCAGGAAATGTTTGGCTCAACGGGCTTTGATAATCAACGCGATATCTCCGCCATTACGGTTAACCGCTGGGCGCATGGCTATGCGTATTACGCCAACGCGTTGTTCGATGATATGGATAAAATGCCAGAAATTATCGAGCGGGCGCGTCAGCCAGTTGGTCGCATTGCCATCGCTAATTCCGATTCTGACTGGGGCGCTTATGCCCATACGGCCATCGACCAGGCATGGCGTGCGGTTAATGAACTCAAGGATATGGGGTGATCTATGCGTAACGTAACCGTTCTTGCCGCCTGTTTGTTTACCGCCTCTGTGAGTGCAGCGGAATCTAATGGCGAATATATCGCCCGTATCTCTGACTGTGTGGCCTGTCATACCACCGAAGGGGGGGCAGCGATGGCGGGTGGCAAAAAGTTTCCTACTCCGGTAGGGGATATTTATTCGACCAACATTACCCCAGACAAGACCCAGGGTATTGGTAATTACTCCTACGAGGATTTTGACAAGGCCGTACGTCAGGGAATTGCTAAAGATGGTCATCCGCTCTATCCGGCCATGCCTTATCCCTCTTACGCGAAACTTTCTGATGACGATGTACAGGCGTTGTATCGCTATTTTATGCATGATGTCACCCCCTCTGCGCAGCCCAATAAAGAGAATGCCATTCCGTGGCTACTCTCCGCCCGCTGGCCGCTGCATATCTGGAACTGGCTGTTTACCGACGCGCCAGCGACGGCTGTAGAGCGTGCAAAAACGGATGACAACGCTGCGTTAGTAAAACGGGGCGCTTATCTGGTGGAAGGTCCCGGACACTGCGGTTCTTGCCATACCCCGAGAGGCATGGCGATGAACGAAAAAGCGTATACCAATGCTGATGCCGAGTACCTGAGCGGCGCGATGATCGACGGCTGGTATGCGCCTTCGCTGCGCGGCACGGGAATGTCTGAGCAGGAATTAAAATCGCTGTTGCTGACCGGTAAAAGCAAGCATGCCGCGGTTTCAGGTTCGATGGCTGAAGTCGTTACGCAGAGTACACAGTACCTGACCGATGACGATGCCACGGCGATCGCGCAATATCTGCTGAGCCTGAAAAGCGTGAAGCCTGAAACGGTGCGCGCAGCGGCAACTACGGTGTCCTGGTCGAATTCACCCGAGGCGGGCAAAGTGACCTATAACAGCTACTGCTCAACCTGTCACGGTCTGGAGGGGAAAGGTACGGATGATAACGCACCTTCTTTGATCAACAATCCGCTGGTGATGGTTGATGACCCGACGCCGCTATTCAGAGTGATTGCCCACGGCGCAGAAACACCGACAACGCGTGGCAGCGTCTCCTTTAAGATGCCGGCTTACGGTGGCATGTTAAGCGACAACGAAATGCGCGACGTGATTAATTACGTGCGTAAAAGTTGGGGAGAAGGGAATGGCGAAGTGAGCCAGGAGGACCTGGCAGGGATTAAAAAAGCGTCACATTAAACAGCATGTCGGCCGGACAAGGTGCTTGCAGCGCCATCCGGCAGTGCTTAAACGGCGTTTACTCTGATAATACCCACCAGTCGGGTAAACGCCGCCGCCATTTCATGCTCTTCAATACTGGCATATCCCAGCAGCAGGCCGCTGCGTTTCTCTTCATTCACGTAGTAGCGAGACAGCGGGCGCACCAGCAGCCCTTGCGCATTTGCCTGTTGGGCAATGACAACGTCATCGCTCCCGACGGGCAACTGTAGAATCATATGCAGCCCGGCGTTGCTGCTGAAGGAGCCAAGATACTGCTCGCCCAACTGGCGGCTGATAAGCTCCACCAAGGTTTGGCGGCGACGACTGTACAACTGGCGCATTTTACGAATGTGCGCCGCGTAGTAACCCTCGCGGATAAACTCCGCCAGCGCTGCCTGAATCAGCAAATGTCCACCACGATAGAGGTCGTTATGAACCTTCTTCAGCGGCGCGGCGAGCGGTTTGGGCAGTACCACATAACCGAGCCGCAGTGCGGGATAGAGTGTTTTACTGAATGTCCCGATATAGATGACCGGCGTCTCTTCTTCCAGTCCCTGCAATGATGGAATTGGCTGGCCGGAAAAGCGAAACTCGCTGTCGTAGTCATCTTCCACTATCCAGCTTCGCGTTTCACGTGCGCGAAAGAGAAGTGCCCGACGGCGGTTGAGGCTCATTACCGAACCGAGCGGATATTGATGTGACGGTGTCACAAAAATCAGCTTTGGCGCGGATTCGCCAGCCTCTGGCGGCACCATGCCTTGTTCATCAACCGGGATCGCCGAAAAGTTAACCGCATTGATGCGCAGAATATTTTTGATTCCCCAGTAGCCCGGCTCCTCAATCCAGGCGTTATCCCCCGGGTTGCATAGCGTCCGGGTCACCAGATCCAGCGCCTGGTGAATACCTTCAGTAATCAGAATTTGCTCCGGTGAACACCGCACCCCGCGTGCGGTGCGCAGATAGTCTGCCAGTGCTTCTTTCAGCTCAGTCACGCCGCCTGCGGCATCGTACGTGAGAAACTCCGGGCGCAACCGTCTCGCCAGCCGATCCTGAATTTTTTTGAGCACCCGGTGAGGGAAATGCTCCACATCAGGCACGCCTGGAATAAATGCGCCCCATTGACGGGGGCTGGCGCTGGCATGGCCCAGCAGCTCAAGGCAGCGGGCAGATAAGCGGGTGTGATCCTCCAGTGTGGCGGCAACGGGCTCTTTGTGGGGACGCAGGTCGAGATTGTCCAGCACGCTGTCGGTGACAAATGTGCCGCTGCTGGTGCGCGCGGAAATATAACCTTCGGCCTGCAATTGCTCGTAAACCCGCAGGACGGTATTGCGCGATAGCGTCAGTTCGCCTGCCAGGTCACGCGACGGAGGCATTCGGGTAGCCGGTTTCAGGCTACCTTCGAGGATGCAACTGCAGATGGCGGCATACAGGCGACGATGCAGCTTTTCATCGGTCTGCTGGCTAAATGCCTGCTTGATCACATCTCCGGCAAGTGAACGCATTTGGATCCTTAAAATAAAACGATTTGGCTCTCGATTAAAGTACCAGATGGCGTCTAAATTTAAAGGGTAATTCAACCTAAATGTATTAATGGACAAGGTGTAGAGAATGAACAATAAAAACCTGCAACAACGTCGTCTGGATGCCACCCCGCGTGGCGTGGGTGTAATGTGTGATTTTTATGCCCAGTCAGCAGAAAACAGCACAATTACCGATATCGAAGGCAATCAGTACATCGATTTTGCCGCCGGGATTGCCGTGCTGAACACCGGACACCGTCATCCTCGCCTGGTGCAGGCAGTCGAAGCGCAACTGCAGGCTTTTACCCATACGGCTTATCAGATTGTCCCGTACGAAAGCTATGTGTCTTTGGCGGAGAAAATCAACGCCGTTGCGCCAATCGACGGCAAGCGCAAAACCACATTCTTCACCACCGGGGCTGAAGCGGTCGAAAATGCGGTGAAAATTGCGCGCGCACATACCGGCCGTCCTGGCGTTATTGCTTTTGGCGGCGGTTTTCATGGGCGTACCTACATGACGATGGCGTTAACCGGCAAGGTGGCGCCGTATAAAAAAGGGTTCGGCCCGTTCCCTGGCTCCGTTTACCACGCACCGTATCCTTGCGAGTTGCAGGGGATTTCTACGGCGGACTCCATCAAAGCGATTGAGCGCCTGTTTAAAGCCGATATCGATCCCACCCAGGTCGCGGCGATTATTTTCGAACCCGTCCAGGGCGAAGGGGGCTTCGTGGTGGCGCCGCCGGAGTTTGTGGCTGCCATCCGCCGTATTTGCGACGAGCATGGCATCGTGATGATTGCCGATGAGGTGCAAAGCGGGTTTGCCCGTACAGGCCAGTTGTTTGCGATGGACCACTACGCTGACAAAGCTGACCTGATGACTATGGCAAAAAGCCTTGCAGGCGGCATGCCGCTGTCTGGCGTCGTGGGCAAAGCTGAAATTATGGATGCGCCTGCGCCGGGTGGTCTGGGCGGAACCTACGCCGGAAACCCGCTGTCAATTGCGGCAGCTCATGCGGTGCTGGATATTATTCGTGATGAACAGCTGTGCCAGCGTGCGGCAGCTCTTGGCGAACAACTGCGCGCCACTCTGACTGACGCGCAAACCGGGTGTCCTGAACTGGCCGAAGTGCGCGGCTTAGGCTCTATGATCGCCGCTGAATTCTGTGATGCAGCGACGGGAGAACCCAACGCAGCCGCCGCACAACGCGTGCAGAAGAAAGCCCTTGAGCAAGGATTACTGCTGCTGACCTGTGGTCAGTATGGCAACGTTATTCGTTTCCTTTATCCGCTGACGATCCCGCAGGATCAGTTCGTCAAAGCGCTCGATATCATTAAAGCGGCAACCAAATAATCCGTTAGTCCTGGTGTTACCCACAGCCGACGGTGGTCATCACCGTCGGCTTTTTTGTCGGCATAAATTGATCTTCCTCGTGTGTCGTGCGGTATTTATCGCGAATGGGTTGCCTGTCATATCGTTATATAATTTAATACACATCGTTTTTACTCCGCTATCCAGATGGTATCCCATGTTAACTTTCCGCTCTTTTGTGCTGGTATGCGCCAGCATGTTGTTTGCGTTTTCTGCCCAGGCCGACCGTACGATCACCGACCAGCTTGGTCGTCAGGTCACGATTCCGGACCACGTCGACAAAGTGGTCGTGCTGCAACACCAGACGTTGAATATTCTGGTCCAGCTTAATGCTCAGCAGGACATTATTGGCGTGATGTCGAGCTGGAAAAAACAGCTCGGGCCTGAGTTTGCGCGCTTTATGCCGACAATTGCCACATTGCCGACGCCGGGCGATCTCACCAGCGTGAATATCGAAAGCCTACTGGCGATTCATCCACAGGTGGTTTTTGTCGCCAACTATGCGCCTGCGGAGATGATCCAGCAGATTCAGAACGCCGGTATTCCGGTCGTGGCAATCTCATTGCGCAAGGATGCAGCCGGGCAACAGAATAAAATGAACCCGACCATGGCCGATGAAGAGCAGGTCTACAACGAAGGGTTAAAGCAGGGGATTCGCCTGATTGCGGACGTCGTGGGGCGCAAACCGCAAGCTGAGACGTTAATCGACTACGTATTTGCTGCGCGGGCAAAATTCAATGCGCCGGTCGCAAAAATCCCGGATGCGCAAAAAGTCCGTATTTATATGGCTAACCCCGACCTGATGACTTACGGCTCCGGGAAGTACACGGGACTCATGATGCAGCACGCGGGTGGGCTAAACGTGGCGGCTGCCAGTGTAAAAGGCGCCCGTCAGGTTGCGCTGGAACAGGTATTGGCGTGGAACCCGCAGGTAATTTTTGTTCAGGATCGCTACCCGCAGGTGGTAACGGAGATCCAAAACGATCCTAACTGGCAGGGGATTGATGCGGTGAAAAATCATCGCGTCTGGTTGATGCCTGAGTACGCCAAAGCCTGGGGCTATCCGATGCCAGAAGCGTTGGCGATTGGTGAGCTGTGGATGGCCAAAAAACTGTACCCGGACGCCTATAAAGACGTGGATGTTGATGCGCAGGCGCAAGACTACTATCAGCGTTTTTATCGTGTGAACTGGCAGCCTGATGCAGTTAAGTAAGCGCATTTTACTCCAGCAACCACTCTTAATCGCGACGGTCCTGTTGCTGGGCCTTGGTTCGTTGTGCCTCGGACAATATCCGCTGTCGTTAAGCGAAGTCTTTTATCACCTGATGCACTATAGCGACGCTGAAGGGATTGCCGGTCAGGTTATCTGGACGGTCAGGCTACCGCGAATTCTGATGGCGCTGCTGGCGGGTGGTGCGTTGGGGTTATGTGGCGCGACGCTGCAAGGGGTATTTCATAATCCGCTGGTCGACCCGCATATTATTGGCGTGACGTCCGGGGCCGCTTTTGGCGGAACGCTGGCTATTCTGCTCGGCCTGTCGCCTTGGCTGATGATGGGTTCAACGTTTTTCTTCGGTCTGACGGCGCTGATCCTGGTGTATGCCATTGCTGCGCTGCAGGGGCTGGAGAATACGCTGGTGTTGATCCTGTCGGGTATCATTTTGAGTGGTTTTTTTGCCGCGCTGGTAAGCCTGATTCAGTATCAGGCTGATACCGAAGAAACGTTACCCAATATCGTGTTCTGGCTGCTCGGCAGCTTTGCGACAGCTAACTGGCATAAAGTTCTGCTGTTGGCGATTCCAGTCGGTATCGCTGCGACAGTTTTGTACCAGCTACGCTGGCGGATAAACCTGTTATCACTCAATGATAAAGATGCCCGATCGTTAGGCGTCGCGGTGGTTCCTCTGCGACGCAGCGTTTTGCTGTGCTGCGCTTGTTTAGTCGCCGCTCAGGTAGCGGTCAGCGGCAGTATCGCCTGGGTTGGGTTGGTTATTCCGCATCTGGCGCGTTTGCTGGTGGGGGTTGATCATCGGCGTCTACTGCCGTGCGCCTTCTGGATGGGAGGCGGTTTTATGATTGTGGTGGATGATATTGCCCGTACCCTGATGCACGCGGAGATACCGCTTGGGATCATCACCGCAATATTCGGCGCGCCGCTGTTTGCTTTTTTACTCATCCGCTCCAGCCGCCGGGAGATATCATGAAACCTGCCGCATTGCGTGTAAATATGCTTACCTATGGGTATCGCGCGCCGCTATTTGAGCCGCTTACATTCAGTTGCCAGAAAGGTGAGATCTGGGCTGTGCTGGGACGTAACGGCCTGGGTAAAAGTACGCTGCTCGATACGCTAACCGGCACGCTACCAGCTTTGGACGGCAGCATTGAAATTGACGGCGGGATCGGGATTGTGGCGCAGCATTGCCACCTGCCATTTCCTTATACGGTGAGCGACGTGGTGCTGATGGGGCGGGCACAGCACGTGAAGCTTTTTGCGCAACCCAGCCAGCAGGATCAACTAAGAGCGACCCAGGCGCTGGAGCAGTTAAATATTGCCCAGCTTGCTTCCCACTCGTTTAGCTCACTTTCCGGGGGGCAACAGCAACTGGTGATGATAGCCCGGGCGCTGGTGACGGAGTGTCAAACGCTGCTGCTTGATGAGCCGTGCTCCGCGCTGGATCTCGCCAATCAGCAGGTGGTGCTTCAGCTCATCAGCGATCTGGCCCATCTACAGGGATGCAGCATTCTTTTTTCGACCCACGATCCGCTGCATGCGTTACAAATAGCCACCCATACTTTGCTGCTGCTCCCTGAAGGAAAATGGCGGGCAGGGCCAACGGACAGCATTGTGACGGAAGATAATCTGTTCCAGGCCTATGGCTTACCGCTGCGAAAACTCAGTGTAGAGAACCACCCGACGCCGTTTATCGCACCGCTGTTTTCTATTCGTCGTTAAGAGGTATAAACCCGGCGGCGGTAAGAAACGCCTGACCGCCGTTGGAGAGCATGAATTTAACCAGCGCCATCACCTCGTTGGATGCGTCGAGCACCGCCAGTTGGTATTCGCAGCGAATATTGTGCTCATCAGGGATAGCTACATAATGCACGTCGGGTTGGGCGCGCAGCGTTTTCGCGTAATGCGCGTAGCCGATAAACAGATCGGCCAGTCCCTGGCGAAGGATCCAGGCGCTCGCCAGTTCACCAGACGGGATTTTCACCGTATCACGCCCACCAACCAGCGGGATGGCGCGCGCCCTAAGCTGTTGTCCGAGTCCTGGATCCACTACATCCATATTGTCGAAAAATGCCCAGGTATAGTCTCCGGAAGGGTCGCAGCCGGGCGTGGATGTACCTATTCGTAGCGTTGGGTCGCGGAGCAAATCCAGCCAGGCTCCGTTTCGGTTGCTGACCAGACTCAGTTGATTCCAGCTAAAGGTTTGCGTGAGGACAGCTTTTTGCAAAGCCAGCAGGCGTTGCGGGTGCTCCCGATTGGCTGAGGCAAAGAGCGCACACGGTTCACCGGCTTCAATACGCTCGCGTAATAAACCGGCCGGACCATATTCCACCTTCACGTCTATTCCGCTATGGCGCGAGAACTGGCTTATCAAAGGGGCAAATGCCAGGCGTAAACTGCCCGCGGCAAACAGAATAATGGAAGAGGGCATGGTATCCGATCTCTGGCGAAAAAGGTTTGCGAAGAGGATAAATGATACGCGCTGAGCATAGCGTTTAGAAGGCTTTGGCGCATCGCTTTGTGCCAGCATCATACGGAGTAATGATTAAGCTTAAGGTTACGAACAGGGGAATAAAAAGAAATTATGAGGAGTAACGAAGGGAAATAGCACCAAATCATAGAAATAATTTGGTGCGTCCGAGTGGACTCGAACCACCGACCCCCACCATGTCAAGGTGGTGCTCTAACCAACTGAGCTACGGACGCAAGATGGTGCGTTCAATTGGACTCGAACCAACGACCCCCACCATGTCAAGGTGGTGCTCTAACCAACTGAGCTATGAACGCAACGTTGTAGGTGACAACGGGGACGAATATTAGCGGCACAGACCGAATGAGGCAAGAGGGAAATAGCATTTTTCTTCCTGAACTCACGCGATTGCAGAGTAATTAAGCAAGTTGATTATATTTTGTTGATTTTGCAGCGTGTTTTTTATTCAGACAGTGCGCTGGGGCATAATGGGGACGGTTTGAATGACAGGTGCGCTCAGACTTTAAGCGCAGCAAGGATCGCGGTTTCTATTTTCTCAGGGGTAGTGAACGGCGCAAAACGCTTGAGCGGTTTGCCGTCACGTCCGATCAGGAACTTAGTGAAATTCCACTTGATACGCCCACCCAGCACGCCGGGTAATTCGTTTTTCAGGTAACGAAACACCGGATGCGTAGCCGCGCCGTTGACTTCCACTTTCTCAAATATCGGGAAGCTCACACCGTAGTTGATGTGACAGGTTTGCGAGATTTCGTCGGCCCCGCCGGGCTCCTGATTACCGAACTGGTTGCAGGGGAAACCAAGCACCACCAGACCCTGCGCGGCGTACTTCTTGTAAAGCGCTTCGAGGCCTGCATATTGCGGCGTGAAGCCACAATGGCTGGCAGTATTGACCACCAGAACCAGTTTGCCAGCGTAGTCGGCCATAGAGACGGGCTCACCATGCAGACGGGTGGCTGTAAGTTGATAAAAGGTGATCATGCCGGAATCCTCAAATAAGATCGCATTACTCATTTTATTATGGTCGCAACTGTCTGATTAATAAACTGACCGTTAAAGTGATGCCGATTTATTATTTTGTCGGGTTATCGCTAATTTTTTTAAACGCGTCACCCCAGCAGCATCGTTAGGTGACGACTAAAAATGGGGGACGTGACGTTGTGGGCGATTGTCACTGGGACAAACACGTAACAGATATAAAAAAATCCACGCCTGGCGTGGATTTAGAGAGAGTGTGAGAGCAGGGGATTAACGTTCGTGCCTTGCCATTAGCATTGCCAGGTCGACGAGGCGATTAGAGAATCCCCATTCGTTGTCGTACCACGCCAGAATTTTGACCATATTGCCGCCAATCACCAGCGTTGACAGGCCGTCGATGATGGATGAGCGCGGGTCACCCTGGTAATCGCTTGAGACAAGCGGTTCATCGCTGTAGCCGAGGATCCCTTTCAGTGGCCCTGTCGCGGCGGCGTCACGAAACGCATTATTGACCTCCTCTGCTGTAACATCCCGCTCAAGCGTTACGGTCAGGTCGACAATGGACACCACCGGAACCGGTACGCGCAGCGAGTAACCGGTTAAGCGACCATCCAGCTCCGGGATGACTTTGCCAAGCGCCTTCGCGGCACCGCTGGAGTAGGGCACAATCGACAATGCAGCGGCGCGGGCACCACGAAGATCTTTTTCCGGCTGGTCGTGCAGCGCCTGGCTGTTGGTATAGGCGTGGGTGGTATTCATCAAACCATGCCTAATGCCGAAATGTTGGTGCAAAACCTGTGCGGCAGGTGCCAGACCGTTAGTGGTGCAGCTACCGTTGCTAACGACAAAGTGTTTATCCGCGGAATAGAGGTGATCGTTAACGCCCATCACGATGGTTAAATCATCGTTCTTACCAGGGGCGGAGATAATCACTCGTTTTGCGCCACCGCTGTGGATATGCACCGCCGCCTTGTCACGTTCAGTGAAGAAGCCGGTTGCTTCAATGACAATATCGACTTCACGCTGACGCCATGGGATGTTGGCTGGATCGCGTTCTCTGAACACGGTAATGGATTTACCGTTAACCACCAACTGCCCCTCACCGGCGGTGACATCGGCGTCGAGTTTACCGAGCAGCGAGTCGTATTTCAGCAGATGCGCCAGCGTTTTACTGTCTGTCAGATCGTTGATTGCCACGATCTGGATCTCCGGGTTACCCAGTGCAGCACGCAGTACGTTACGTCCGATACGGCCAAAACCGTTAATACCGACCTTTACCATGATGAACTCCTTATCTGTTGTCTCTGGAGTAAATTTAGGCCGGTCACGTGTTGGCGTAAATGACAAAAAAGGATCACTTTACGCCATTTTACGACAGTGAAAGCGCTGGCGATATTCACCAGGCGTCAGGTGAAGCTGTTTTTCAAACAGCCTTCGCAGGTTAATGCTGCTACCAAATCCTGTTTGTTCGGCGATACGCTCCAGCGTCTCGTTGGTCTGCTCCAGACGCTGTCGGGCAGCGGCCAGACGGGCTTCGGCCACGTAGCGTGCCGGTGATGCGCCCGTTTCTCGGGTAAACACGCGGGTGAAATTACGCGGACTCATGGCGACTTTTTCCGCCAGTTTATCCACACTGAGATCGGCGGTGAGGTTCTCAAGCAGCCAGGCGAGCAGATCGTTAATCGGGCCCAGGGTGCTGGTCTGCTGAAGGTTGTAGCGGCTAAACTGGAGTTGTCCCCCGGGACGGCGCAGGTACATGACGAAATCCTGAGCGACGTCGCGCGCCAGACTGAAGCCGTAATCCTCTTCAACTAACGCTAACGTCAGGTCAAAGCCGGAACTGACGCCACCTGATGTCCAGATGTGTTCGTCCTGGATATAGAGCGGACCGCTTTCGACGCGCACCTTTGGGAATTCTGCCTGCATGGTTTCCAGTAGCTTCCAGTGGGTGGTGGCTCGTCGGCCGTCCAGCAGCCCGGTTTCTGCCAGCAGCATCGCGCCGCCGCAAATGGATGCAATGCGGCGGGCGTGGGGAGCGGCAAGGCGTAGCCAGTCAACCACCGCAATCCCTTCCTGCGGGCTTTGACCTCTGCCAGTGATGATGATGGTATCGAGAGGTTCGCGAGGATCTATCTCATGCAGGCGGTGATCTGCCAGTAGATTTAGGCCGGACTGACCATGGATCACCTGATGCGGTTGCGTTGTCGCTAACTGAACCTGGTAACACGTCTCCGTAGCGCCTTTGGGATGCAGGCGACTGGCCTGCATCAGAATGTCGGCAATACCGGCGGACTCAAACAGCATACCGCCATCGGGAACAATAATGAGTATCTTCTTCATGTCCTGAAAAGTAATCTTTTTACACAATAAGTCAATGTTACATACTCAAATGGAAAAAGTCTTACCCGTGGCACAGCGACATTACCGCCACTGGTCGATGGTTTGATGTTGACTCAACGGCGTTGCCTGGGCATCTCCCTTGATTAAGAATAGCGTTGCATTGACCCATTAAACTCACCGCGAGGAGCTGACGCTCCGCTGCACCAAAAATGGACTTGTTCTACAAGTCACTCTCCTGACGAGGTCTTATGAAAATCAGAAGGTTTAGTAATGGAGATGAAATTTCGTTATTCAGCGTCTTTTTATCTTCTGTACATACCCTCGCATCACATTACTACACACAGGAACAAATAGATGCGTGGGCCCCAACGGATATCGACCCGGAACAATGGGCCAATCATATGAAAGAATTACGCCCCTTTGTTGTTGAAGTGGATGGTGAAATAGCTGGATATGCAGATGTTCAGCCAAATGGGTACATTGACCATTTCTTTGTCTCGGGAACCTACCCGAGACAGGGAGTAGGGACACTATTGATGAATCGCATTCATGAAGAAGCCAGACAACGTGGAATTGGCGAACTGACTTCAAATGTCAGTAAGGCTGCGGAGGCGTTCTTTCTACGACACGGTTTTCATGTTGTGGAACGTGGGTTTCCTGCCTGTCGCGGAGTGACATTACAAAATGCACTGATGCGAAAATATTTGGTGAAAAAATAGAAGATAACGGGGCTAAAGGTCCGCGATCAGCGAGGGCGGACACTCGGCTCTCTGCCGTATGCCATGACAGAGAGCACGCCAGAAATGAATGGATAGTTCTAGTTTGCTTTGCTGTTTTGACGGGATGTGACAATCGTCATTGCTGCCGCCGCCAGAAGTAAGAAACCACTCAAGCCAAAAGTACTGCGCCATCCCAGAGTGTCGAATACCAACCCACCTGCCGTTGAACCCAGTGCAATTGATAGCTGGATCACCGCAACCATTAAGCCACCACCCGCCTCTGCATCTTCGGGTAGTGCCCGCGCTATCCATGTCCACCATCCCGTTGGCGCAGCCGTTGCTAGTAGTCCCCACAGGCTGAGCAATACGGCAACAGCCCAGATGCTGTGTCCAACCAGCAGTAACGCCCCGGCAGTCGCTGCCATAAGCAGGGGGATCATGATTAAAGTTTTATAAAAACATGTGTTCAGGAATATTGATACGGCCAGTGTGCCGACAAAACCCGCCACGCCTATTGCGAGCAAAATCAGAGAGAGACCAGAAGGGCCTACGCGGGTTACGGTTTCAAGAAAGGGGCGCACGTAGGTAAATAAGGCAAACTGCCCCATGAAGAAGAGCCCGCAGGCCAGGAGTCCCGCAGGGACAATGGTGATGCGGAACAGATGATGCATAGATTTCTGGGATTTTTGTTTTTTATCGTTTTCCATCGATGGCAGGCTGACCCACTGCCACATGAACGCGGCTATAGCCAGGGGAACGAGGCATAAAAAAGCCCCTCGCCAGCCCACGGTCATCCCCAGATAGCTGCCAAGCGGTGCCGCTACAACGGTAGCCAGCGCGTTCCCACCGTTAAAAATCGCCAGCGCGCGGGGAACCTGATGCTGCGGAACGAGCCGAATGGCGGTTGCAGCAGACATGGACCAGAATCCACCAATGACCACCCCAAGCAGGGCCCTCCCCAGGATATAAACCGGGTAGCTGGGTGCCAGGGCGACGACTATCCCCGATATGGCCATTAAAACCGTCAGCCCCTGCAGGAGATGTTTTCGGTTCAGATCTCCGGCAATATGGGAGATAGTCAGGCTGGTAATGACCGCCAGCGCGCCAGAGATTGCAATTCCCTGGCCAGCCAGCCCTTCGGTAATGTGTAAATCACTGGCAATAAGCGTAAGCAGGCTGACCGGCATAAACTCGGAAGCGATCAGCACAAACACGCACAGCGTCATGGCAAACACGCCCCCCAATGCGCATGCTTTTTTTCGTAATGCGGTTTTAGTCTTACTGTGGACATTATCAGATCTCTTAATATCGAATCGGCCAGGTTCAGGCGCAGTCCGGACAGACGTCATTCAGGAAATCACGTCAAAACATGGATGAAAATGATCTGCAGGCGATTTACAGCCGCCTGCAAATATCAGGCGGCTTGGGGCGGTTATCTTAGGTTGGTATTGAAAAACTGCTCAAATTTAGCAAACGGAATCTTACCCGCAACGTTGTCGTACAGATCAACATGATTTGCCCCCGGCACAATCACCAGCTCTTTCTCATTGCTGCCGATCGCCCTAAAGGCATCTTCAGCAAAATAGCGTGAATGGGCTTTTTCGCCGGTCACGATAAGCGTGGGGATAGTGACTTCATTGGCGTAGCTCAGCAGTGGCATATTCATAAATGACAGCGGCATCGTCGCATTCCAGGCCCCGGTTGAGTTGACCGAACGCGCATGGAAACCACGCGGCATGCGATAATAATCAAAGAATTCTTTCAGAACCGGATTAGGATTTGCGGGTAACGTTTCTGGCAGAATACGTTTCGACGTACTGACGTCCCCCTTTTCATCAACATAAATGTCATGCCCGCCGGGCGCGAAAGCTCCGTTCTTCGCATCTTCCCAGCGCTGTGCGTTCAGATACTGTAATACGGCGCGACGATCCGCAGTGGTATAACGGTCTTTACCATCACCTACGCCATGCCCCATCGCACGGCTCATGTCATACATCACGCTGGTCGCCACTGCTTTCACGCGGGTATCCATCGCGGCGTCGTTTAAGGCCATCCCGCCCCATCCGCAGATACCCAGTAATCCGATACGATTTCGATCAACCTCATTTTGCAGGCCAAGGAAATCAACAGCCGCGCTGAAATCCTCGGTGTTGATATCCGGAGAGGCAACGTTACGCGGATAGCCACCGCTTTCCCCCGTATATGAAGGGTCAAAAGCCAGGGTAACAAATCCCTGCTCAGCCAACGTCTGCGCATACAGACCGCTGGACTGCTCTTTCACCGCGCCGAAAGGCCCGCTGATGGCAATGGCCGCCAGTTTGCGCTCGCCGCGATCCTTTGGAATGTAGAGATCACCGACCAGGGTGATCCCGAAGCGGTTCTGAAAGGTTACTTTACGGTGATTAATTTTCGTACTTTTAGCGAAGGTTTTATCCCATGTCTCGACCAGTGAAACTGGCGCGTTCGGATTGGTTGTATTGGCATAACTCATCGTTGTAACTCCACTTAATGATGCGCAGAGCAGCATGGCTGGTATCGCGGCTGTCAGTTTTTTGGTGAAGGCAGTCATCAAAATCCCCTCATAAAACGTGATAGATACAGGTTTCATACGGACAACACTGCTGTGATTTGTTGCAATGCGAGCATTATAGTGAGCAGTAATAGTGCTTATTAGAGGGGTAAAATTGCTAGAATTAATACCATATTGTTCTAAATGGTGATGCGATAGCGAGGGAAACGTGATGGCGAAACGGGAAAACTATAATGATTTATACCTGTTCATGCAGGTGGTGCGGGAAGGGAGTTTTACCGCTGCGGCGCAACGACTCGGCCTGGCACAATCAGGTATAAGCCGTTCCGTACGCGAACTTGAAGAAAGACTGGGCGTTCAGCTTCTGGCTCGCACTACGCGTAGGCTATCGCTCACCCATGCCGGCGAACAACTCTACCGGACTATTGAGTCAGGATTCGACGCTTTAGATATGGGGCTTGCCACGCTGGCCCATTATCGCCAGTCCCCGTCAGGTACGGTACGGATTAATGCCAGTCAGCACGCTATTGATAAACTGCTCCTGCCAAAGCTTGCGGTGTTTAAGCAACGCTATCCTGACATCCGGCTGGAACTCATTAGCGAAAGTCGGTTTGTCGATATTATTGCGGAAAGATTCGATGCCGGTGTACGTCTCGGACCGGAAGTTGGCGGTGGCATGATAGCGGTCCGTATTTCCCCCGACATGGAGATGGCCATTGTTGGTACGCCAGAACACTTTCGCCGCTATGGCTTTCCACAAGTCCCGGCAGATTTGGCGGTTCATCCCTGCATCGCTTATCAATTTGGCGATGGAAGCCTCTATACATGGGAGCTTCAACAGGATGGTAAAAAAATAACTCATCAGCCGCAGGGACAATGGGCTTTTGCTGACAGTTATATGGAAGCCAAAGCCGCCAGACTGGGGCTGGGGCTGGCTTATGTTCCGGAAGAACTGGTGTCCGATGATTTAGAAGAGGGTTCGCTCATCAGAGTTTTACAACGCTACAGTCAACGCCTGGAAGGCTCATTTCTCTATTATCCGCACCGCAATGTGTCTCCCGCTCTGCGAGCAGTTATCGATACACTGAGAATTTATGAATGAAGGCCAGGCTGCACACGTGTCAGGGTAACGGGTCTGAGCGAGGTGCGGGCCTTATATACACATCCCCATTAACTTGAGTATGCTCCTCTGTGAATTTGTTTCGAAAATGATGTCGCTGATGTGTTTCATTCCCTGCTTTTTATAGAATTTTTGAGCACGTTCATTTTGTTCAAGAACCTCCAGCCATAAATATTTTTTCCCCTGACTTCGGGCAATATCTATGACTTTATTAAACATTAGTTGACCGTAATGCTGATTCGTTTTGGTTGGGGCAAGGTAGAGTTTATTAAGTAAAACACCGCTGATGTCTGTATTCGGGACAGTTGCTTGCCATGTCAACTTCACAAAACCAATCGGCTGCTCGATTTCAACTATATACCAGCTAATGTTTTTATCATTAATACTCTGCTCAATAACAGGAAGTGAATATTCACCCTCCAAATAATTATCAAATTCTGATTCTGACTTCCACATATGCTTAAAGTGCGCAGTATAGAAGCGGTAGCCAAGCTCATTTAGTAATGCCGAATCGGCTAATGTTGCTTGTCGTATGATTAAAGACATGGGATAGGCCCTTACTTTATGAGAGAAAAGTGATATTAAATTTGTAATATATACGGCCTGTTAAGTCTACATGTCCGTTGTGACAGTCTTACCCTCAAACTTTGAATACGCAATCTAAGGTCTGAAGTTGGTGGAGCTCGACCATTAAGTTATTTTTTATCGATGTTAGCTTCTGGCTCGAAGCAGACAGGCCAACTGATTGCCTGGTCTGCTTTGAGCGAAAATGAAAAGACATCTTCCGAACTTGCGGCTGTTCATTCAGGATTTTACAAACAAGCTCATTATTCCCACTGCCAGGGCGCTATAGAAAAGCAACTGATATAGATTCGTCGGCACGTCTGTCCATTTTCTAACGATGCCCAGCGCGACCACGACCAGCGCAGCCGGGTAAATGGCGCACAGCACGGGAACCGCCATTGCGGTGAGGGAATTCAGTCCCAGCACGGCAAGTGCTGCTGACACCATCAGGGAGAGCGTCACCAGCAGCCCATAAGACGCACCGGTCGTCTGGTTGAAATAGCGCGCCGTTCCGGTCGTCAGACCAATGGCCGTGACCAGACAGGCGAGGGTAATGATCGCCGCCAACAACACCCGGCCATAAACGCCAAAAACAGTCTCGACATAGGCGCTCATCACCTGCATACCGTTTGTTGCGCCCCGCACCGGGCTGTGGGACCCCATCGACAGATAGCAGATATAAATCACGGCCAGACCTGCAGCGGCGATAAAGGCTGCGGCGATGGAATGGGTAAAGATGCCCCGCGGATGGTGGATCCCGCGCTGTTTAAGCGTGTGGGTGATAATGGCGCCAAAGCACAGCGCACTGATCACATCCAGGGTCTGATAACCGTTGACGAACCCTGTATCGAACGCGCGAGTTTGATACGCGGTTGTGGCGGTCGTGAGGTCACCAATCGGATGTAACCAGGCACATATGCCGATAAAAATCAGGGCACTAATTTTAATGGG
The DNA here is from genome assembly GCF_030336725.1 of Citrobacter sp. Cb031. NCBI lineage: Bacteria > Pseudomonadati > Pseudomonadota > Gammaproteobacteria > Enterobacterales > Enterobacteriaceae > Citrobacter > Citrobacter sp. Cb031. Next base: position 687,844 of record NZ_JAOWDA010000034.1, on the reverse strand, counting down.
CGAAAGGAAGAAACCGACGATTTCCAGCAGTTTTCCCGGCTTAGCCAGCGTCGCGCCAGCAAGGCCAAAGAACGCGGCGGAAAATATAATCTTCTGCATCAGGGAACTAGCTGCGCCATCGGTGATGACCTCGTAGCTAATCGTCGCGGTGCGTGGCGTACCAAATAAAACCCCCAGTGTTAAAAAGCAAATGCCAATAAAAATCAGGCTCGGCCATTTGCCTAAGGGTTTCGTTAATTCCGCGATATCACCGCCATTAATGGCAAGGGAAATAATCGCCAGCGCCGGGAACAGAACCGCTGTGATGATAAAGCCAAAGCCTGCATTAAAGGCGTTTGCGCCAGCCTGCATGCCGACCAGCGGCGGGAATATAATATTGCCTGCACCCAAAAAAAGCGCAAGGGTCATCCCGCCAAGAGCCATTGTCTCTGGCAATGAAAGTCTGGTGTTTGCTGTCATTATTAACTCTTATTTTATATAAACATCATGCTTTGGAAGGCGTGGTCATTATCTGCTCAGTCACCGTTCCGGTCATACATCGTCATTACAACTGGAATATTCCTTCGATGGTCATACGAGCGAAGCCATGCAATTCCACGCGCCCGTCATCCCGAACTACACAGCGCAACGCCCCTTTACGCTTCCCGCCTTGTTGAGCGGTCAGGACATTTTTACCCGTACGCGCTGCCCAGAACGGGGCGAGGAAAGTGTGTGCCGACCCGGTGACTGGATCTTCGTTCACGCCGACCTGCGGGCCGAACCAACGGGACACAAAATCAAACTGGTTATCAGCGGCGGTCACGATCACGCCGCGGGTGTCGAATACCGCCAGCTTGTTGAAGTCAGGATTAAGCCCGTCGATGATGGTTTTGTCATCGACCAGTACAATCAGATCGTCCGATTTCCACACCCCGATAACACCGTCGGTAATGCCAAGGGCTGCCAGCAGCCCATCAGGAGTATCAATCTTTATGGCCGATTTAGCCGGGAAGTCCATGCAGAGTTCGTCCCCGTTCTTACTCACCGTCAACAGGCCGCTGCGGGTGTGGAAGCTGATAGTTTCTTGTTGGTAGCCAAGCTTGTTGAACAGCACCCAGGATGCAGCGAGAGTGGCATGACCGCACAAATCCACTTCAACCGCAGGCGTACACCAGCGCAGGTGATAACCCTCCTCGAACGGCACAAAAAACGCGGTTTCAGAAAGATTATTCTCCGTGGCGATGGCTTGCAGAACAGCGTCAGGCAGCCACTCAGTTAACGGACAAACGCCCGCCGGGTTGCCGCCAAAAGGTTGAGAGGTGAAAGCATCAACCTGATAAAAAGGAATTACTGTGGTGTCAGACTTTGTCATTTAATTTATCCAGATAGTTGTAAACGGTGTATCGGGTGACGCCCAGCGCTTTAGCGACATGATTAACGCTGCCTTTAATCTTGAAAAAGCCCTGAGCATGTATTTCAGAAATAACCCGTTTTCTGAAATCAATTTTATTTTCTGAACCCGTGGGTCTGAATTTCGAAATAACGTCATCCAGAGATTTATCCTGAATATCACCTAGCGGATTTTCCGGCGTTTCAGCCGCGGCGGCCGGATGGAGTAAATAATCCAGGTCGCGTTTGAGTTTTGATACCACATCCATATCGACGTTAATGCAAAAAGCCACTAACGGCACGCCGTCCTTGCTGTAATAAATCGTCGATGCGCTATTCAACGTGGTGCCAGAGAGAGTGGTGGTGGTATATCCACTGAATACCTGACTGGGAACACGCTGCGAAGCATCCAGTAAACCTAAGAATCCCGTGTCATTTTCCGGGCCGGACAACAGTGCATCACCGACTTTCCTGCCGCTGACGTGTCCATTAATGATGTTTATCACGGACGATTCGGGGCGGGTAAGGTCATGCAGAACCGCTTCTGTGTTTAAGGGAAGCGTGGTTCTCAATGCCTCAAGCGAAGCCGTCAAAATAGTGATTAAACGTTCACGTTCGTCTTTCATTTTGCTCTCTCCATCAGACAACGGCCTGGACTTCTATTTCGACGTCTAAATCAAATGCGAGGTGGCTGGTGATGACGCTCCTTGCGGGGAAACCTTCCGGGAAGAACACGCTGTAAGCAACATTGAATTCGCTAAAGTGCTCCATGCTGCTTAACCAAACCTGGACTTTCACAATGTGGTTCAGCGTCGTTCGCGCCCGCGCCAGAGTTTCCCGGATGGCGTGCATGATATGCCGGGTCTGCTGGGTGACAGATCCATACAACGGTTCACCTTCGGAACTCATGGCGACATGGCCTGAAAGAAAAACAAACCCGTTCACCTGCACGGCGTCTGAAAAGGGAAAAGGCTTGGTCGAGGGGTAGCGTACGATAGACATGTGTCAGATTTGCCCTAAAGAAAGTGTAGTAGCACGGTAGCATGACTTTATTTTAAATTAAACAAAATTATTATTTTAAACATTTGTTGATTTTGTGGTTTTCATGCATCGCCACTAGCTGAGCATCGACAGATGCTTTGTTGACGGGATGGGACATGCTCTGACCCGCGTTTAAGTTCTGTAAGGACAAGCTCGTCTGTTTCTGGTACTGATCGGATAAGCTAACTGAACGAATGTCCGTTTTGGGCGAGGAGCGGAAGTTAGTCTCGTAAGCACAAAAGCAGTCTGTCGGAAGCTCTATAAAAGTGAATGATTCGTTTTGCAGGGATACTTACACCGCCAGTTAGTTTGAAAATGGTGCAATTTCTCAACACAGGGTTTACCCAGATGGCTATGTCACCACCTCCTATTTTTGAAGGCAACGACTATTACAGCGTCTCTGAAGAATTTTTTAGCAAATTACCAGCTGATCTAAGAGCGCCTTTTGAACAAATAATGAAGAAAGGGGCGGAGATTATTAGCGGTTGCGATAAAGAGATTGAAAGTCTGATTAGACTTATAAAGGTAATACCTACTACAACAAGCCTTAGTTACATTTATCGTCGGCTTCGTACGACCAAGTTTGAAATCACTACTGAATCGATGATGGAACAGGAGATGTTAACAACCGCTTTTGTGGTCAGCTACGCACGTTTGTTCGCCAAAAGCAATGGCACTTGCGTTCTCCAGCGGAATGATCTCCCTGTCCACCTACGGGCTGTTCATGATGAGCTGTATAAAATTCGCAACGAACGTTATGCTCATAACGGAGGTCATAACCCCCTACAGCGGCCTCGTCGGCTTACTGGTTTTAGCGCTATTACCTTCTATAACCTCTCTTTTGCGGTAGATAACTATTGCAGGGATCGTTTGGATGAGCAACATGCGTATAATATGGCTTGCCATCACAAAACTCGCATTCGCGTTAAGCGCCAGTGCCGCAAAGGACATTGATTCCACGCTCCCGGGAACCCAGGAGAGCATCAATAAATAAAATGGATAATCCAGAAGATGCGCCGCTGTAAATGCCATCATGACCGTCACACCCAGTCCAATAGCAATGAGCTGTATTGAAGACCAAAGATGACGCAAAAATGCAGTCAACGTAAACGCAATAAAATGATGCCCCAGTAATATGCCCATCAGGATCATACTGAACTGATTGAAAATATCGGGAAAAAACACAGTCTGAGATGACAAAGGGTGCAGGAGTGCTGCACAAAGCAACGACGTGATCATAAAGGGCGCAGGAAAGTGGAAGCGTTCAAGGCATTTGCCCAACACATAGCCCGCAAAGACAATACCCAATAGCCAGAGCACATTAGTCGTTGCAAACAATACAGGCGGCATGGCCATATGGGTTTGCGCACCGCCGGTAATATATCCGGCAAATAAGGTCAATGTGATGAGCCGTAGCGAGTGCGAAATGATAATTTTTTGCGGCGGCGTTTTAACATGGGACGCTAGCGCTAATACCGCTGCCATTGCCCCCGGAACGGCGCCCAATAACGCCTCTTCCTTACTCCAACGTAATCGGTGAATACACCACAAGTAGCATGCGGTGAATTGCAGGGATAAGCATACTAATAACAACACCAGTAAAAATGCGATATTTCCTTGCGCCCCAAAAGAAAAATCGCGAAATAAAAGACCAATTGACGTACCAAGAGAGAGTTGAATCACCGTCAGGCTGCCCGGCAGTACTGGCACAGAAAGACCGGTACGTTTTAACACCAGCACGGTAATAAGGGGGCCAAACATCATACCTAACGGAACGTTGCAATAGGTAAAACCCAACCCAGCCAGGATACAAAGAGCAAAACCTAACAATAATTTCATACACCTTTCTCCTGGCTACCGGGAGTGTTAAATACTCAGTGAACGGTTTCGTTAACCCAAAGGGTATTTTCAGCAACCCATTGGGTCAATGCATCAAGACGTTCGTGTATTTCCCGGCTGGACTCCGCTTGAACAATAGCACTCACGATCTCGCCATTTGTTAATTTCATCGCGTCATATTGGCGGCCGACGACACCTGTTGCCCGATATTTAACCACAAAAGGCAATGGACATTTTTCCGCAATAGAGAGGAGCGTGCCCTGTGCAGGCGGCACATTTAATTGGCCAACCCGTAAAACGGGTTGTCTTTGCGATAAATCCTGCGGATAGATTTCGCATAAACTGGCTTTAAGCCAGGTCATTCGAGGATCAAGACCAAAAGCGGCCCCTAATTCTTCATTGACAAAGCAGCCACCTAATCGGCAAGCAAGCTCGCCAAAAATAATGTTGTTATCTTTATCAACAAAAACTTCAAGGTGAAGCAATGCGTTTTCTTCCGTTGGAAAAACCTCTTCAGCAAGATATTTGGTGTAGGCAATCAGTTTACGATGCAGCGGCGTGTCATCTTCCATAACCAGACCTAATGTTTTCCCGGATAGAAAATCCAGGCAGGAGACGGTTGCACGAGATGCAGAAACAAATATTGCCTTTCCTTTTAAATACAACGCATTAATTTGATAAGCTTCGCCTTCGATAAATTTTTCAATGAGCAGATTGTGATACTCTGGCGGCTTAACCTGCGCCAGATATTTATAAAGCTGGCCTTCATTTTTAAGAACCACCACGCCCTGTGATCCACGCCCATCATTAGGTTTGATGACGCAGGGATATCCCTGTTCGGCAATGAATCGCGCCATCGCAGTCGCACTGTCGACGCGTGCCATAGCAGGAACCGCTAACTGATGAGACTGAACAAGCGATTTCATCATAAATTTATCACGGAAGAACATGGCCTTTTTTTCACGGTCGTGTGTCAAACCCAGACGATCGCTGATTCGCGCGGCCCTCAGAACATCGATTTCGGCGAGGTAAAAGATACCCGTTGCTTTATTGTCTTGGGCGTAGTGGTAAATATCCATTTCCACGAAGGGATTATCATTAAAGTTTTCATAAAAAAGGAAAGAAAAACCTGCCCCCATATGATCAAGAATATTATCGATCTGGCTTGCGCACGTTGCAATCAGAACCGGGGCCACTGATTGCAATGACTGCCACTCTTCACGTGAGTGCTGAAAAATAATTTTTGGTGGACACAGCAAGATATTCATTGTTTTTCTCATTCAATATCAAATGTAATGACAAATACATCCCGATAACCTTTTCCTGGCAACAAAGGAACCACTGCCGCGGTATAATGCTGATAATTCACATCATTGAATATTACTGCATCGCCCGCATGCAGTTTGAACGTAGAGGCATCATTGCCCCCATCATGATTAGGAATAAGCGTGGTTTCTCCACCAGTCACATTCTCAATTTCGCTGCAATAGATTGCAATGTACTTAAAACCATCTTTATGAATACCCTCTGGAGCGGGATATCCAGGCCTTCGGTCATCTGTCGTTATTCTTATTTGATGAATGCCAATATTGTAAGTCGTGTCTGGAAGCAATGGCAAAAGCTTACGAAACACCAGATTCATCACTTCTTCAGCAACGTCTTGTTTTATTTCTGGGTATTTTCTTGCAATACCGCCAGCGTAATTGTTCAGTTTTTCCGCTTGAAAAAACTCACCCACTGCGCACAGATCAAAATACTTTTCACGTCCGGCCCTGGCCTGCATGTAACTTCTGAACCGAAAAATACCATCTTCAGCCTTAAGCCATGGATCGGGTAGTAATTCATCAAAACTATTTTTGACTTTCGCTGAAGTCTTCCCCAGTCGAATATGATGATAGGCGTGCATAGATAACGTCCTTAATACGGTAGTTTGAGCAGTCTACTTATAAGATATGAAATGCATATCCAACAATAAATAATATTGCAGACTCTTTTATACTGATAATCTATGGGCAAAAGTAAGGAGGCAGGCTCCTTACTTTTTAAATAACTCTACTTGCTTTTTTTACGTAACTCCGTCACTGGCACGCCACCAATTCCCCAGTTATCAGTCTCCACTTCATCAATGACCACGATGGTTGTGCAGGGGTTTTTATTCAGGACATCAACCAATAGTTGTGTCACTCCCTCCATTAATTTTTTCTTTTGCTGTTCGGTAGCACCTTCATTAGTAATTTTAATATTTACGTAGGGCATATGAACTCCTTTTATTAGATAATTTTTGACATTGCACCAAGATAAACAAGTGCAAAGAGATTAAACGATAGAACATAACCGTAGTGCATTTTAAAACTGGTGTTACTGGGTGATACATTCAGACTGTTTGCGGCGAAAATAGCATTGATCGATACGGGAGAAATAAGCTGAGTTGCAATAAATAAGCAAATCCATATCTGATAATCAACCATCCCCCCCGTAAGATAATCAGAAAATATCGACCATGCGATACTAAAGATAATCAGTGGATGGATACCTAATAAACCAAAAAGCGGTACGATGAACAAAATAATCGCGTAGATCTGCAACGTTGTCAGCCCGCCAACATAAGCAGTGATACCCTCAGGTACATGGGAAAAAAGCAGCCAACAAACTGAGGTCAACACACTACAGCTTAAAAGCAACAATACCTCACCGGATATATTCTGTGCTGATTCAGTTAATTGCTCAGCCCAGGGTTTATCCTTTTTAACCAGATGATCGACAACAAAGAGCACAACTGCTGTAAAGGCAATACTTTGCAGTGAATTAAGATTCAGTACCGTTAATGAAAAAATGAATACTCCCCAGAACAGACCTACACATAGCAGGATATACCGCATCCCATCACGGCTGGGTGTCACCGTCTCGTTTTCAGCGATTACCGTCACTTTTGCGCTTTGGTTGAACAAGATACTGAATAAAAAGAGAGGGATACCCACCAGCATCGCCTTAAGATGCGGTACGTCAGGCATTGCCGCCCAAACGGCAGCAGCGCCGATGGTGGTTGGCATCAGTACCATCGTAATGCATACGGTGCGCGTAATAATCTTTGCCAGGTTGAATCTTGGCCCAATAACTGACTTGAGGCCATCGAGCAGCAATGATATTGCCCCCAGACTCATTGGCCATGTTAAGAACGCCGTCAATAACGTAACCCCAAAAGTCATGTTCGATGTTTTTCTACGCGAAAAATATCCTCCCAGAACAGCTGTAAAATTAAGAGAGGCCATGACTTGTCGTAATAAGGCAATACCAACAAGCAGTAAAATCACATCAAAATATCGCGAAAAAATTGCAGGGAGCACAATGCCTTTCAGGTTGTTTGTAGCAAGAAGAAACATCATCGAGCAGAGAAAAATAATCACACCACTTCTGGCGGATGATTTTTTTGACCAGAAAGCAAATGTCGATGCGAAGTAGAGCACGGCGGTAACTCCCGCAATAGCCGACATCGCCGCATGTTTATCCGTCAACGCACAAGCGAACAGAAATACCAGCAATGATGTTATCGCTAACGCAGGTTGCAATGATTGCCACGCCTTGCCACGGGCCTGGATTTGCTCAGTCTGCATTTATCGCTACCTCTGGCTGAGCCTGCCGCACCATCATTTGATGATACATATCTGCGACACAACGGCCTGCATCAACCAGGAATCTTGAATTAACCAGCGGACGTGGCAGGACGTAGGTGTAAAAATTCGCGCCTTCCGCAGGATTGCCCAGCACCCAAAAAGTCGTCTGCGCTTCCCCCATGCGATTAATAGGATGCTGGCATTGATCGATATCCAGCCCACCCGGGTGATACCCCTCATTCATAAATGGACGAACAATACCATTGGCTGTCATATTTCTGATTAACGGTGAAGCGTCATGTAGTGGCGAAAAACTGGCAATTTTCGCCTTGATTAAAACATCAGCCTGAATCTCAGTACTCTCTTCTTTAAAAGGTGAGTGAACTTCGAATTTTCCTTCGCAGTCGTTCAATACTAACCTTGAATCTTTACCACCGGCCAGACTCACCACATTCGCTTCCATTAATGCTAATAGTTGTTCATTTCTTAACTTCGGCGGGCCAACGGCAATGCGGTTAAAAATAGGATTAAAATGCTCAAGGAAATACTGATGTGACCGCGATTCAAGCCCTGAATTATCAATCGCTTCTCGTAAAATATCCCTGACATCACGAATAATGTCTGTCGCCGCTTTGATCGGGCCATGGACATTGCCCTCCTCAGACTCCTGGAGATCTTTACGCAGGAAATACATAAACCATTGAGTATAATCCTTTAAACTCAGATGTTCCTGCGATTGATGTGGATAAAGCACACTGTCAATTACCGCGATGTCTTCAGCGCTCGGTTCATAAGAGCCAGCATCTAACCACTGCCCATTTAGGGTTGAACGATAGGCATAACACATTTCTTTATGCAGTAAGGGGAAAACTTGTTCAAGAAAATCGATTTTTGAAGATCCTTTCTCAAACACATTTTTCAACCGCAATTCTCTGATAGCCATTGCCGTTAAGAAGCGTGGGGAGTACTGCCCAGAAACGCCTTTTTGATTCGCGCCGCGACTGCTAAAAGGTAGAGCCTTACGTGAATAGATAAAAATACCCGGTTCTTTTCCGGAAGGATGATAGCGAAGCTCACCATCTTCCCGGCTAAATTTTCCACCCCTGCCGATAGTGAGTTGCGAAATGACATCATAGGCAGTCAGACCAATACCCTGAACAATCACATTTGATTCCGCTGTTATTTTATTCAAATTATTTATTGGATAAGGAGTCGAATAGTAGTCCAGGCGTTCATTTTTCTTATAATTATTGGCAATAAATCGTTCAACAAGATGATCGTCAAACGTTTTGGCGTTGTCGCTGTGACCAGTGGTTAAATAGACGTAATCGGCCACCACACGCTGACTGTCTTCCAAGACAATAATAGACTTCGCATCGTCCTGAATCAGAATGTTGTTGGCCTGCTGATTTATCTGTGTAACCGAGATATTGTCAGGCAAACTTTTGATAATTTCGTGATAAAACCAATTTAAGTATTCACCTAATAATCGACGAGGTAAATAATCGTTGGCGTCAATTGGTTTGCCAGCCACGTCTTTTAAATAACGGCCATCAACATTTTTATAGCCCTGCTCATTAGCCCACTGATGAAAACATGGCCCTGAACGGAAAGATCCGGCATTTTTTACCGTTGCATCACCAAATAATGTTATCTGGCAAGCAACGGTGTTAACCAATAAATGGTCGGGCTGCGATAAACTGTGCGCACCTACACCCATCGCATTTTTATCAACGATAACAATATTAATATGTTCATTCTGTTTACGTTGTGCATGCTGAGCACAAATCCTTTCCAGAATACTAAGCCCCCGAGGTCCCATTCCTATAATAGCAACGGTTGTCTTTTTCATTCTTTGCTCCAACTTTGAGAGTATTTAACTTTGCTGTGTTGAACATAGCTAATCCCTGCTGCGATAAATAACGCACAAGCGCCAGATAATATTGAAATAGTCATCCCGTTTTTATTGTTCTGAAACGCACTCACGATTAATGGTCCGGCAATTTGCCCAATGCCATATGTTAACGTCACCAGACCCAGAAGATTAATTTTCTGTGGTGCAGAAATCTTTTTCGCGAGTGGCATAACGAGAGAACTGGTTCCCATGAAAGTTGCACCAAAGCCAATACAACTCAAGGTCAATAAAAGCGGGGAATGGATAAACGAGGCCATCACAACGCAGCTCGCCTGCACAATTAAGTTAACACTCAGGCAGGACAATATGCTCCACTTGCGTGCAGCCCATAACCAACCATAGCATCCTGGGATAACGGCAAGGCCAACAATAGACCAGATATGGTTGGCCAGAAATTCATTACCCACTCCCCGGGCCATTAAAGGGAGATAAGTAGCTACAATGATATAACCGAAGCCTGCCAGTCCATATAACAATGCTAAATTCCACCACTGGATGTTCGGCTCGGATGACGAAGCTTTTTTCTGAGGAGGTAGAACGTGTTTATTTGCAGGCAGCAAGATAATCAGCGCGATGAAGAGTACAGCTGAAATGATTGACGCGCCGATCCATAGTAGCTTTGAATTTAATGCATATGCGATACCGGCTATAACATATTCGTTGCCTATAAAAATACCCACCCCGACGCCGGCAAACAAAGAAGCAATGACAAACGGATTATGGGTATGCTGTAGCATAAGCATCGACCCGAATATCATCATGCCTGCGCTGGCAACACCGGCGAAAAATCGAATAACAATTACTATATCAGGGTGCGTGACTACTGCCATCGCAAAAATAAGTAGGCCGGTGACTAATGCAGCACAAATTAACATCGTTTTGATATTCTTCAGGCCACCAAAAATACCAAACGAGAACAGGAGGCTGCCAACCAGGTATCCGGCGTAATTCGCGCTTGCGATTAACGATAATTGCGAAAAATTAAAAATGCCTTCATGCAACATGACCGGCAGCATCGGAGTATATAAAAACCGACCAATTCCCATCCCCAGCGTTAAAACAATCATACCGAAGACAGCCGTGCTCAACTGGCGATGGCCAATAACATTGTGATCAAGATCCATTTTTCAGGCTCAATATGTCAATCAGATTTGATTGTTATGTTACATAAAGAAATGATAATAAAAAGTTAATAAAAATGACGAAAACCTTCACTTTGAGTGACAGACACGATGAACAGTACCTCATTAAATTTGTTTAAAACCGTCGCGGAAACCGGCTCTATCACCGCAGCAGCCCGTAATCTGCACTGCGTTTCTTCAAACGTCACGACGCGGCTCAAGCAACTGGAGTCCAGCCTGGATGTTTCGTTGTTTGTTCGCGAGAAGAATCGTCTTCACATCACCCCTGAAGGTGAACTGCTTCTGCGTTACGCTAACAAAATCCTCGCGCTTTTAGACGAAGCCGAGTTGTCTATGCAGGGAACGAAAGCGGCTGGCCCTCTGCGCATTGGCGCAATGGAAACCACTGCCGCCGTCCGACTTCCTGCTTTGCTGGCAAACTTCCACCGTGAAATGCCCTCCGTAGAATTAAACTTAAAAACGTCACCGACAGATGTGTTAGTTCGTCAGATCCAGAATAGTGAACTTGAAATTGCCTTCGTCGCTGACCACAAGGCGTTGCACGTAGACAATTCAAGGCTACAAACGCAGGTGCTGTGTCAGGAAACCCTGGTTCTGGTTACGGCCGCAGAGCATGGTGATGTCGTGACGGGAGCCGATCTGGAGGTGACAAGGCCGCTCGTCTTTGTGAAAGGATGTAATTATCGTTCCCGGCTTGGGCAATGGTTACGGCTACAAAATGTCGATTATGACGACCCGCTGGAGTTTGGTTCTTTTCAGGCAATACTTGGTTGCGTAAGTGCCGGAATGGGCATTGCATTATTGCCTGAGAGCGTCGTCAAACAGTATGAAACGAGCTTCCCCATACGGTGCCACTCTATTACTCCTCACATTGGTAATGTCAATACTATGATGATATGGCTTAAAAATCGTGAGGTTAGCCGGGTATTGAATTGCTTTGTTTCCTTTGTTTCATCCCACTGAGGTATTCCACAACCATATTGTGCCGTTAGGGCTTTTGGGCTGGTAAATACTCTATATGGATCTATTATCGATGCAGGCTTTCAGTTTCAGGATTGACTAATGCAATTTAATAGAGTTGCTGAAGATTTCTTTCCTGGGATTGGTCAAGAAATTTGACCACTGTTTTGTAGTAAGAACGGCATCTGCTCTCTGATTCGTTCGTTGCCAGTCTGCCATTGCCACAGAGCTGCTGTTGCAGCCCTGACAACCTTAGACTTCAATCGATTCAGAGATCTCTAACGCATCATCGACTTCAATGCCCAGATAACGGACTGTGCTTTCCAGTTTCCTATGGCCCAACAGAAGTTGGATCACCCGAAGATTCTTGGTTTTCTTGTAGATCAGGTAAGGTTTTGTTCTTCTCATGGAGTGTGTGCTGTAAAGCGAAGCTTCGAGACCAAGCTTTTCTACCCACCCATGAAAAATTCGGCTGTATTGCCGGGTTGATATGTGCCGGTTAGTTCCGATCCGAGACCGAAACAAGAAGTCTTTACTGTGCAAATTGCCAAGCTTTATCAATGCAGCAACAGCTTCTCTTGTCCCTTTGGTTATCTCAAATTGCACAGGGCTACCGGTTTTCTGTTGCAGCACCGTAGCTCTGCTTGAAACCGAGCTACCATATGCAACATCAGATACTTTGAGGTTCACCAGATCACAGCCTCGTAGCTTACTGTCTAAGGCCATGTTGAACAGAGCTAAATCACGCGTTTTACCTTCCAGTTCAAGCCGGATTCGGATCCCCCAGATATGAGATATCTGAAGTGGTCTTTTTTGGCCGATGATACGGTCTTTGTTCCACGGTGACATGTTCATACTCAAATCTCCTGCAATGTTGGAGATTTGAGTATGGTTGTCCCTTATGAGCGAGGAGCGGACGTGCTCATTACGAGATAAATAATGAAGAAAAGCCTAGATTAAGCTAAGTATTTAAGCGTAAAATTTTGGCAGACATTCACTATTTTTCTTTAAAATGAAATATATTAAAAGAGATAACTAATTGTAAAAGGATTACTTAATGTTTGATTTTTCATTTATTAAAAGCGATCGTTCTAATGAAACGATTAGTGTTCGTTGTGGAGAGGTTGTTTTTTTTGTCGGTGGAAATGGAACAGGAAAATCATCTCTCGTTAATAAACTATACCGAGAACACTCCGATAATAATTCCGTATACGTGGTTGCACATCGGAAAAATGCGTTTAAGACGGATGTAATTGATTATAGTAACTCAGATTATAAAAGTGCATCCGAGAGAGTCTTTAATGATTCCAGGTCTGCAAGTAGTAGGTATCGGACGGCTTGGGAAGATGATAGAACTGCAGTGCCAATAGTAAGATTAAAAAATAAAGCGACATCCCATGCGGTCAAAAGTATGCAACACTTAAAGGCTGGTGGTAAAACAGAAGAACTTGTTCTTCACAACGAGATTGATCTTGTTAACAATATTTTTAAAAATAGTGGATTTAATCTTGAATTTATCATTGATGAAGAAGCAAACTTAATGGTGAATAATCTTAGCTATGAACCGGTAAAAAAATACTCATTATCCCGGATGTCTGATGGAGAAAAAAGTGCATTAATCATCTGTTGTGAGGTTTTATGTGCTAATAGTGGTGCACTTATTGTGCTTGATGAGCCTGAGCGCCACTTACACAAACGGATCGTATCTCTTCTATTATCGAACCTAATAGAGGCTCGCAGAGACTGTGCTTTTGTCATATCAACGCATGAATTGACATTACCTTCTTTTTTTAAAGAGTCTACAGTTGTAAGTATTAATAGCTGCATTTATGAAAATGACCAACCTATTCAATGGAATACGGCTGTTATAAAAAAATATGATGAGGCGTTGAATGGTTTAGATGAGCAAGTCAAAACTGATATTCTTGGTGCAAGAAATAATATTTTATTTGTGGAAGGTACACAATCAAGCTTGGATGCTGAGTTGTACGGTGCTTTATTTGAAAATGTATCAGTAATATCAAAAGAAAAATGTGATCTTGTTGAACAGGCAGTTAAAGGCTTGAGAAATAACACTGCTGCGCATTGGGTTAACGCTATCGGAATCATAGATAATGATAATAAGGTTCCGTCACAAATAGAAAATTTGAATTCGAGTTTTGTTTTTAGTCTGTCAGTACATTCAATCGAATCAATTTACTATCACCCTAAAATGATAAGATGGGTATTGTATTCCGTTAAGGATACTAATTTGACTTCTACTATTGATGAATGTTTTAGTGAGGTTTGCGAAATTATACGCTCTGCTCTTGAAGAGAAAAAAGAACATTTATGTTGTCGAGCAATAGAGAAAAAAATTCGAGCAAATGTGATGTCCTCAATTCCAACGCAAAGAGATATTCGTGAAGGCGGAACCTACAGTAAAGAAATTAATTTTTCTTCATTTTTAAATGATGAAATTAGTTATTTCAATAATTTAATGAGCTCATCTGATTTTGACTCGCTTGTTGGTCGTTACCCAATAAGAGAAACGAATTTGCTGACTCCTGTTGCCAAACAATGTGGGTTTATAGATAAAAAAAGATATGAGCTAAATGTTATCAGAGTTATAAAAAATAATTGCGACGCCAGAAATTTTGTGCTCTCTTTACTTGGCGGTGCTTCCGAAGCTCTCATTCACTAAGAAAAAATAAGCTAATTAATCATATAATGCAACAGCCTTCGTTAAAGAAAGGTTGTTGCATTATGATCTGATATGTTGTTCAAATCTCTATCAATCTTTTTTAATGTCCGCTTCTGGCACAAAGCGGCTATTCAGTCTGCTTAACTTTGTTTCCAGGTTCAAAGGGGGAACGATGAGGTTTTGGCAGAATATGCTTAAGTTAAATGTGAAAAGGAATTCAAATTGGATGGAGTTTTTCACACATGAAAGACATCTTTCAGGATGCAGGTAAAAATTACCGAACAAGCAGATTCTGCCAATCTGGATTCTCAATTTTATGGGAATAGGGCAGCATCGCACGATTAATCAGATCAAAGAATTCTGACTCCACCATCCTTACCGCTTTGCTTGTACCTGGCCCTTTCCATTCATCAAAGAGACGCCAGTAAAGCGATTTCAGCATATCGACCGCTGCCTCGAAAATCTTTACGTCAGGTTCAAACCAATGACACACCAGAAAATACATTTTTTGTTCTGCATCATGAATGGATGTGCACTGGGAAAGTTGACTCATAAATAGCTTTATCCAGACCAATGCTGCTGTTTTTAGCGGTGGCAGTACAATCCGCTGCTCTATCATGTATCGTGACAGATATAATTCAACCTCATTCCGTTCAGGTTGATTATCAAGACCCAGTGAAGCGAGAATTAAGAGAGTCCCCGAATCATTTCCTTCGGTAATTTTATCTTCAGCCCATGCAATGATCAGGCAGTCCAGATTATCGTGGAGAAAGTGATATTTTCTTGAAAAAACAAGCAGTCCGAGCAGGTCATTGAGTGAGTATATATATGGCATCTGATGTTCTCTTTCGTGTATCGTTTACATGAACCTTGGCAATGCTCCTGTCTAAGGCCATCATTCATTTAACGGGTGGGGCTACGTATTCGAATGAAATGCCAGTTAACCTTAATTTTATCTTAACTATTGATATAAATACTATAAAGTGTAGTGATATACAGATTTTGACCACATAAGCCGAAGTGTGAGAAGTCCGCATCTGGCACGGAGCAGTCTGGCTGGCAACCCTCAAGAGCTGCTATGTCAAGAGCGGACGTTGACCACGTTGTTCAACGTCACCAAATTCAGCCCCTGGAACTCAGTTTCTCGCGAGTTGGACCTTGAAAGTAGATACTACCTATATGGCAACTACGCGGTTGAGCGAGCACAAAACGAATTGTTTCCCAGACTGAGCGTCCATTTAATAAACGTTCCCCCATTCTGGATTGACTATCAACAAACGTATCTAACCCGGTAAGTTCGAAATCCGGTGGATACAACCCGGTCACACGTATATTTTCTTCGGACAACTGGTGTGACAGTTTAGATGTGAATCCGCTAAGCCCGTGTTTGCTGGCAAAAAAAGCGGGATGCGCAATTGAATCCGTAAAATTCGGAATCCCACATGAAGATATTATTGAGACGACATCCGCGCTTTCTGAACGTCTTAACCCAGGCAACAATGCATGAGTCAATAAAATCGCACCTGTCAGGCCTGAACTGACGGTATTGATAATTTCTGCGTCTGGTTGATCGTCTAACGTTCCTGAAAGCCACTGGGCGGCATTGAGGATTAAAATGTCGATGGGCGTGTCTGAAGTTAACAACTGTGAAGAAAACTGCGAAAGGGATTCAGGCTGGGTTAAATCACAGATATATCCTTTTGCAATCCCGCCTTCAGCCGCGATGATACTGCAAGTTTTTTGAATATCATCAGCACGCCGCGCGCAAAAATCCACCTCGACGCCTTCCTGCGCCAGCCACACGCACAGCGCCTGACCAAATCCTCCACCTCCACCCGTAATTACAGCTCTTTTACCTCTTAGCATCTTCATCCATCCTTTCTTTATGACTATGTGTGGATATAGATATACATGAGGAAGTGGATTGGCATCTTTCAATTAGTGCCATTTTTACATGAGGAATAGGGATAGGGGACTTGCAAAGCCAGCATCTGGCGCGGAGCGGACTGAGCGTTAGATTATTATATTCTCTGCAAGGATATGTATGCGCTATACACCAATTTTAATTGTGCTATTTAGTCAGTAAATTTGTTTAGAATACCATTCCTCTTCTGTTTATAAAGACAAGAAGAGGGATGTGCTAATCATTTAGATATCAGTAGCCTGCAGCCCTGTTGGCTTCTTTGATGCGATTGTTTCTTGCGTCTTTATCGTGTTGGTCTTTTGCCTGCATTATCCCACTTGCAGCATCCACCCAATCATTTGCGGTACAACCTGACAATACAATACTCAACATTAATGCAAACGCATACTTCATTTTAACTCCATCATTCATTATTGTATAAATAGCGTCTGTGTAATGCTCAATGTATTTGACGCTAATGCGGTTAATTTAACAAATAATCATATCTCAGGCAAGGTGAGGATTTCGAACCCGTACATGTAATGGGTAATTCATAATGATTAGTTGAAATAATTGAAGGTGCAGGGTAGAAATTACACTGCATAAAAAACGACATATCGTATTGCGTGGATTATTAAACAGCGAATTAATTAGCCTCTGTGACAGAGGTTATCTTTACGCGTCAACGCATAGCTGCGCCACTCCCGGCGATTGTCATTCGTCGGGAGCTATCTTTATTTATCGAACCTGTAGTGCTTCGAGTTCAGAACACCGGCAAACCCAGCCCTTGCTTTACTTCTTTTAATGTCTGCTGCGTGACCTCGTGCGCCTCTTCGCTTCCTTTTTTGAGCATCGCCATCAGCATACCTTTATCCTGGATGTAGGTTGCCCGCCGCTCGCGCATCGGGGCGATAAGCTCCTGCAAGCACATCTCCAGCTCGTTTTTGCATGTCCGGTCACCCAGCCCGCCGCGCTGATAATGTGCTTTCATCTCCGCCACTTTCGCTTTATCCGGATGAAAAGCATCGAGGTAAGTAAATACCATATTGCCGTCAATCTGCCCCGGATCGGACACTTTTAGATGATTGGGATCGGTGTACATTGCGCTGACCGCATGATGAATGGCCTCTTCGCTGGCGGACAGGAGTAGAGTGTTGCCGAGCGATTTTGACATTTTGGCATTACCGTCGATCCCTGGAAGACGGCTGGTCTCACTCAGTAGCGCTTTACAATGCGACAAGACAGAGGTCGGTAACAGACTATTCATCTTATGCACGATCTCATTGGTCTGTTCGATCATGGGCAACTGATCGTCGCCGACGGGAACCACCTCGGCTTTGAAAGCGGTAATATCTGCTGCCTGGCTGATGGGATAAACCAGAAAGCCAACCGGTAACGAGCGGGCAAATCCTTTCTGCGCAATTTCGTTTTTGACCGTAGGATTTCGCTCCACGCGAGCCACGGTAACAATGTTCATATAAAGCGCGGTCAGCTCAGCGAGGGCGGGCAGGGCCGACTGCAGACAAATGGTGGTGAGTGACGGGTCGATTCCTGCGGCGAGGTAATCAGCCAGCACTTCGGGAATATTGTTGCGGATCTTTTGTGGTGTGCTGCCGTTATCGGTTAGCCCTTGCAGGTCAGCAACCAATATAAACTGCTGATAATCATGTTGCAGCGTGGCGCGCTGGCGCAGAGAGCCAACATAGTGGCCGAGATGCAGCGGGCCAGTGGGACGATCGCCAGTGAGGATGATAGTTTTGTTGTTCATGTAAGACTCCTTAATCAAAAAACCGAAAGGGGTCTTTAAATGCAAATAACCGCCTTTCGGCGGTTATTTAAAATGGGGAAAACACATTCTGACCGCCTTTAAGAAGGCAGCCACCACAGGTTGTGATTAAACGCGGTGATATTGTGTTTTGTGTTCATCCAGTCAACATATCACCGCCTGGCGCAGAGGTAAAGCAATGCACGGCGTACTGACGTATCTTAGCTCGCTTCCAGCATGCCAAAGCTCACGATGCGCGAACGGCCTAACTCTTTCGCGCGATACAGCGCCACGTCTGCGGCGCGCAGAAGATTGTCGCTCTGGGCGTGCTGCGGATAGCTGGCAACGCCGATAGAGACATCAACGTGACCAATCTCTGAGAGTCCAAAGCGCAGCGACAGTTCGCGTACACCATTATAAATATCTGTCGCAAAGCGGTTGGCGGCCTGCTCATCCGTATTGGCCAGCAACACCAGAAACTCTTCACCGCCGTAACGGAAGGCCATGCCGCTGTCATGGACAACGCGCTGAATAGTGGTGGCGATACTTTTTATCACGCTATCGCCCGCCTCATGGCCAAAGCGGTCGTTAATATTTTTGAAATGATCGATATCGATCATCAGGCAACTGATTGGCTCTTTGTTACGCACTGCCTGGCTCATCTGGGTGCGCAGCGTATCTTCCAGATGATGACGGTTGCGCAGGCCGGTTAGCGGGTCGTAGAGTGCTTTCTCCAGCAGCGCATCACGCAGGCGCTGGTTGGCTAACGCCAGACCGAGTGCTTCCGCCATCAGTTCCAGATACGCGCGAGAGGGAGCGGAATCATTGCTGAGGTTCTGGAATGAGAGCAGGCCGATGGCTTCACCCTGGGCAATCAGTGGCACGCATAGGGTATGCTGCTGGCATGATTCCGGTAGATGGTAGCAGGCGATATCGGGTTCGCCTTGCACCGGTGGATGACTCTGACCACGGCGCACTGCCCAGCATTCGTCCGGGTGGAAAGCATCCGCTTTGCCCTGCGGTGAAAGCCATTGCGCAACGCAGCGCATTTGCCAGGGCTCTCGATCCAGTATGTAAAGCCGCCCGGCAATACCGGGAGCAACATTCGGCGCAAACAGCTCTGCCACATTAATGACATCGGCAAAATTCTCGCAGCCTTGCAAACGTTGAGTCATACGTGCGAGCAGCTCGCGGATTGCCCAGTCGGCGTCTCGTTCTTTCTCCAGTCGCTGACGTGCCAGGCCGTTCTCGCGAAAAATGCGGATCGCCTGCGCCATATCGCCGATTTCGTCGATCTGATTAAAGCTGGGTGTCTCAACGGCGTAATCCTGCGACGCCAGACGGTTAACCACATCGCTCAAACGCACCACGGGACGCAGTACGCGGCGTTTTAAAATAAAGCCGAGAACGAACAAAAATAGCAGCGCCGTCAGCCCGACCATCACTTCCGAAGCCGTACGTAGCGTGCGCGATGTCTGAGTGGCATCTTCAATGGTGTTGCGTACGCGGCTGTCGAGTAACTGACGGAAATGATCTATCCGGTCCTGGGCTCGCTCCAGTTCCTGTTCATAGGATTTGCCATACAGCAGGGCGATGGCCTGCGACTCTTCTCCGCGCGCGACGCTGGCAAGCGCCGTAGCTTGCTCATCCTGCAGGGCATCAACAATCTGCAGCCCTTCATGCAATAGCGCCAGCTCTTCATCCGTCGCCCCAATGTCTTTTAGTTTCGACAGCCGCTGTTCAACGGCTTTCAGCGACGCTTCTTTCTGGCGGTAGGCGTTAAGCGCTTCAGGGTCTTTTGCAATAACATATTCGCGTGCCAGACTGGACAGCGACCAGGCATCGAGCTCGACTTCTTCGGTCAGTTGATCGAATTGATAACGCTGCTCCACCACCTGGCGTTCGGTGTTATCGGCGCTGGAGGCCATCAACATGACAACGCCGGAGGCAATGGTCAGACACACCGTCGCGCTGTAGGCCCAGTTGGTGATTGTGGCAATTCGCACTGATTAGTTCCTTCTGCGACGATTAATGAATAAGCATGATTGAAATTATAGGAAACGTATGATTTTGCGTGAAAATAAAAAAGGCGGTCTCAGGACCGCCTTCTGTTATCGTCCTGCCATCATAAATCTGGAGGATTTTTTCCTTCTTCCATAAAGGCTTCGTCGATTCCTTCCACGTTACCTTCATGATCGCGCCCGGAAAACAGGTTCCAGCAGGTAATGAACAGTGCGGCAATCAGGGGGCCAATCACAAAGCCGTTAATGCCGTAGATCTCCATTCCGCCGAGAGTGGAAATCAGAATCAGATAATCCGGCATTTTGGTGTCTTTACCCACCAGCAGCGGGCGCAGGATATTGTCCACCAGCCCGACGATAATCACGAAGAAGCCAACGATAAACAGCCCTTGCCACAGCTGGTGCGTGGCGAAGAGGAATATTGCCGCAGGTACCCAGACGATCGCTGAGCCGACCGCGGGCACGAGGGAGAGAAACGCCATCAGCGCGCCCCACAGGACGCTGCCGTCGATGTCGACAATTGCAAACGCGATGCCGCCAAGAATACCCTGAACCAACGCCACGACCGCCGTGCCCTTGACCGTTGCCCGCGTCACGCCGACGAATTTGGCAAACAGGTGCTGTTTGGCAAAATCAGAAAGCGGTAATGAGTCCAGAATCTGGCGCACCAGGTACGGCCCGTCCTTCAGTAAGAAAAACAGCAGATACAGCATGATGCCAAAGCTAATAGCAAAGCCGAATGTCCCTTTACCAATCAGGAACGCGCTGCCGGCGAGGTACTGTCCACCCTGCAGTACAACGTCGGACAGTTTTTTCTGGATCTGCGCGACGTTATCCAGATTATGTTCTGCGAGGAATCCTCTGGCCCAGTCAGGAAGATACGAAATAATGGCGGTGACCACTTCCGGGAACTGAGTGTCGTTTTGTTGTAATTTGGCATACACCACGTTCAGCTCAATAGCCAACGAGGAGAAGATCACCATCAGTGGGATAAAAACAATCAGACAGATGATGCCGATGGTGAGCAGTGACGCCAGCCCGTTACGTTCGCCAAGCGCGCTGCGCAGTCTGTTTTTCACCGGGTTAAAGATGGTGGTTAAGATTGCGGCCCACAAAATGGCAGAGAAATAGGGAGATAACACATCGAAGAACGCCCAGGTCACGAGGGCAAGTATGAAAATGAAGAAACCTTTAGTCAGTCCGTTAAATCGCATTAGTGAACCCTGTAATGAGAAGCAGTCCCGACTATAGAACCGTTCAGGGGAATTACCAACTTTCGCTGCGCATATTTTCTTAAATTGGTTAACCTGTTTTTCGTAGGGAGCCTGCGACAGATAAATAACGTACGCTATGATTTATTAGTGAAACAGTCATACTTTTCTTCCCGAAAAAGGGCGTCAAAAAAAGAGGGGGCGTTATGAACACTCAACCTGTCATCGGGATTAGTGGATGTTTAACCGGCTCAGCCGTGCGATTTGACGGCGGGCATAAACGGATGGGATTTGTGATGGACGAGCTGGCTCAGTGGGTGACTTTTAAACCTGTCTGCCCGGAGATGTCCATCGGTTTGCCTGTACCACGCCCCGCGTTGCGTTTGGTTCAAACCGCCCAGGGGAATATCCGCATGTGTTTTAGCCATGCGCCTGGTGAGGATGTAACCGATAAAATGTCCGATTTCACCGCTTCATATATCAATGGGCTTGGCGGTCTGTCGGGTTTTATCGTCTGTGCTAAATCACCGAGCTGCGGAATGGAGAGAGTGAGGCTGTATGACGAAAAGGGAAATCGCGGGCGAAAAGAGGGAACCGGTCTGTTTACCGGCACCTTAATGGAAACCTACCCGTGGTTGCCGGTCGAAGAAGATGGCCGCTTGCACGATCCGGTGCTGAGGGAGAACTTTGTCGAGCGAGTGTTCGCGTTACATGAACTTAATATGCTGCGAGCCTCTGGTCTTACTCGCCACGGTTTACTCAACTTCCACAGCCGCTATAAGCTCCAGCTTTTGGCTCATCACCAGGCGGGTTACCGGGATATTGGCCCTTTCGTGGCCTCGCTCCATCAATGGGATGATTTGGACGCTTTTTTCGTGGTATATCGCGAAAAGCTAATGGCAATCCTCAAAAAGCCCGCCTCACGGAAAAATCACACCAACGTACTGATGCATATTCAGGGCTACTTCCGCGATCGGTTGAACACCCGCCAGCGCGGAGAGTTGCGTGACGTTATCCTCAACTATAGCGGCGGACTGCTGCCAATATTAGCGCCACTGACTCTGCTCAAGCACTACCTTGCTGAATACCCAGACAGCTATTTGCTTACCCAGAACTATTTTGATCCTTATCCGAAGGATTTAGCCCTACGGTTAATGATTAATTAGCCTGATGGCGAGTAAATCTGGGGCAGAAATATCCGTTGTTCGGGAAGGTTATCCCTGCCGTTTTCTGATGCGTTTAAGCAGGGATAATTTTCACGGTGTGTAATCATGCGGCCCTGCACCCACGGGCAAATGTGCCGACCGCGATTTAACCGTTTCTGATTTCTTCATCGATACAAGGCTGAGGTTTGCCAAACAGATATCCTTGCGCGAAATCGCAGCCCAGAGCCTGAAGTCTTGTCAGTTGCTCCTGCGTTTCAACACCTTCTGCAACAGCCTTCATATTGAGAGATTTCGCCATACCCGTGATAAGTTTGATGATAGTCAGGGCGTCTTCCTGCGTAGATATCGAATGCACAAAGGACTTGTCTATTTTGATTTTATCGAAGGCAAGTCTGCTGAGGCGCGAAAGAGAAGAGTATCCGGTACCAAAATCATCGATGGAGATTTTTACCCCCATGGCCCGGAGCTTATTAAGCGTATTTATCGGCGTAGCACTCTCGGTAAAGAGAGAGGATTCAGTCACTTCCAGTTCGAGGCGGTCAGGTGGAAGTCCAGTTTCTTTCAGAATGGTTAACACGATTCCTGCAAAGGCCTTGCTGCTTAGCTGGACAGGGGAGACATTGACTGAAATTTTAGCCGGAACCGCCCAACCCGCGGCTTCCCTGCAGGCAATTTCCAGTACCGCTTTCCCCATCTCATTAATCATCCCTGTTTTTTCAGCAACAGGAATAAAGCTATCCGGCGACAAGAGGCCCTTGAGAGGATGGACCCAACGAATAAGCGCCTCATAGCTGTATATTTTCTGACTGAAAGAATCGACAATAGGCTGGTAATACACCACGAACTCTTTGTTCACTATTGCTAATGCCATATCATGCTCAAGCGTTCTGCTTTCTTGCAATTTTTCTAACATTCGTTGCCGGAAGACTTTTATCTTGCCAGAGCCTTCATTTTTGGCTTCATAAAGGGCCAGATCGGCAAATTTATAAAGATAGTCAGAGCGACGCTCATTTTCTGAGATAACAATGCCAACACAGGTGGTTATGTTGATAATTGTGTTGTAAATGGTGTAGGGCTGGCTGATAAACTCACATATTTTCTGGGCTCGCGAAACGGCCCGACTTTCTGTCAGGCCACTTGAGAGAAACGCAAACTCATCCCCGCCTAAGCGATACAACGTATCCGACGTAAGGCTTGTCGAAATCAGACGATCGGATATCTGGCGCAGTAACATATCACCGGCATCATGACCATACGTATCATTGACCTCTTTGAATCGATCTAAATCAAACAACATCACAGTCACAGCATCGTTATTTTTCTCTGCCATTTCGATTGTTTTATTTAAATCGCTCCAGAATAACTGGCGGTTATTCATCTCGGTGAGCGAGTCATGGTAGACGTCATATTCCAGTTTGGCATTCTGAATTTGTAGCTTTTCCTTCGATTTCTGCAGTTCTTCGGCAAGACTCTTGACCTGAAGGTGCGCCCGCAGAATATTTCTGTTTTGATAAAAAATGAGCACGCCCAGAATCGCACTCAGTATTATTAGCAGTACAGATGTCGTTGAGTAAATATAGTACAGCGTTTGAATTTTTTGGTTGGCGTTATTAATCGAGTTTACATCTTTGTTTAATGCGCCGGATGAAAGACGCCCAAGTTGTGCATCCAGGGTATGCATTTTTTTCAGATACGCCTGGAGTGCTGGACGGTTCATTTTCTCGAGATTATCATCCAGATAACTAAGGGTATTTTCAAGTGTTATCGCTAGCTCACGGTGGGCAATATTGCTCTCAATGTAGCGTCCCAAATCACCTTCTTTTATCAAATCACTCTGGCTGAGCATAATGTCGAGACGCATGCGTACATCATCAAGATTCATCGTATCATCGATAGTGTAAAGACCAAGCAACGATTCAAATCGGTAATATTGAGATACCAACTGAGCGGCAGACCAGGAATCGGTGTAGTGAGTCAGTTTCTGTAGCTCTTGTTGCCTTTCATGCACGAGGAAAGAGATATATCCGGTCGATATAAAAAGAAAAAAGATGATGCCAGCCAGTATTCTGTTCATGATGTTCCTCTGAACGCTTACTCAATATCCATACTACTTACCTGCCATGCAGACCTTGAATAATAAATCTGATTATTTAGTTCCGGCATGCTGTCATAGGGGTACACAATGAATAATGGACCTTTATCACGGATGCGCATATATTTTCCGTTGATTTTTAAAGCAAGGATGGCATTGTATTTTTTGAAATCACTGAGAGGGATAACGGTGGTGTAGTCATTAAGCGCAGTAACCTTTACAACGGAGCCGCTCGCTCCAACATAATCCATGAGTTTTTGTAGTGGAATACCCGTAAAGGTCGTACGTCCATTATACCAGGGGGAGGTGGTCTGAAAACTTACCATGCCCAGCTTCTCAAGGCTGGCGGTATCAAAAACCGCTTTCCCGTCTTCATTTGTATTTTCAATATTACCGGATAACGTTAAAAGAACTTTACCGGTGGGCCTGGAAAGTTCACCCGCCCAAAGCTGGGTGGAGAGCACAACGCTTACCAACATGACTATTAACCGCATTCTAACCTCACCAATCAGCCGGATGTAAAAGAATTATAATTTAGATATCACGCTATTTATATATTCCGCCTGTCTATTATTGATGATGTGAAGTTATTTGTGTTTTAATTCATTTAAATCAATGAGTTGCCATGCTTAGTGGTTATGAATATTTATTAAATCAGGCGAAGTCTGTTATTAACGGACGGTGATTTTTGTTGTATCTGTACAAAAAACACTCACTCTGTGGTTGTTAAAAAATCACACGGTCATAAAGGTTTATTTTTTTGTGCAGCGACAGGGAATCGTTGTTTTATCGGCGGGTAACCTTGCTGAATAAATCGAACTTTTGCCTATTCCCGGGATTAGATTACACAGGCGTAGCAGACGTTCAAAAATAGTCAATTATCAGGAATTCAAAATATGCAAAATCACCTACGGGATCGTCAGCAACTTAATGAACTTATCAATGGCTGGATACACCGAGATTGGGGGAATATGCCGCGCTGGCTTGCTGCATGAGCCAGGCGGATAAACCTTGCTGAGCGCCGCATAACCGGGTTTATTCGCCAGCCTGAGCCGACTGGCGGGCATACAGATACGCGGTCGCTCTGGAGACGCCCAGATGCTGCGCCACAGTGTCCATAGATTTTCGTACGTTCAGCAAACCGTCTTTGCGTAATTGTTGAATCAGTCGTTTACGGTCTTCAGGTTTCAGGGCGCGGGCCGTCGTTGCGCATTTAGCGGCAAAGTCATCGATACGCTGGCGGATGACTTCGTTACTGCCGGGATCGATATGTTCCTTAATGGGAGAGTCAGCGGTTTCAGTAAAACGCGCAAGGGCACTCTGTATGCCACGAAACAGCGTCATATCCACGTTCAGACAGAGTGCTGCTACGTATTTGCCTTCATCATCCTTGATGCCGATGGAGGTACTTTTCACCGGGCGGCCATCGGCAAACTGGTTGCTGTAGTTGGCTATAATGCTGGGGAATTCAGGCGATGCGATTCGCGCCAGACCCAGTTCTGTTGCCGGTTGGCCGGGTTCTCGCCCGGACAGGTTATTATGGATGGATAAAATGGCATGTTCAGGATTTTTGAGATCATGAACCACCACTTCGCAAAACGGCGAGAAGGTCTCGCTCAAGCCCCTGGCGATAGTGTCAATTTGGCTGAGAAGTGAGTTGTTATCGGTTTTTGGCATGCCAGTCTCCTGCGGTGATGCCTGTTGCCATGATTGCGGTCAGTTTACAGTGAGCAGGGTTCGCTTTTCCAGACGCGAGTGTTCAGACGGTAATAAGGTATCCGCATGGCAGATACCTTCTTGATTACTCGGCAAGGAATTCACTGTAGCGGCTGATATCCACGTTCCCGCCGCTGATGATAATGCCGATTTTCTTGCCGCGAAGTTCAGCTTTGCGCGCTTTGGCGGCGGCAAAACCCAGACAGCCAGTCGGCTCCACGACAATTTTCATTCGCTCAGCGATAAATTTCATCGAGGCGACTAATTCATCGTCTGAGACAGTCAGAATATCGTGCACATTTCGCTGGATAATCGGAAACGTAATATTCCCGAGATGTTGGGTCTGAGCACCGTCAGCAATGGTTTTCGGCGTATCGATATGAACAATCTTTCCGCTGCGAAACGATTGTTGACCATCGTTTCCTGCCTCCGGCTCGACACCATAGATGATGCAGTCAGGTGACAGATGTCTGGCTGCCAGTGAGGAGCCCGAAAGCAGGCCGCCACCGCCCAGACACACGAAAAGAACGTCTAGCTGACCCACTTCTTCAATCAGCTCTTTTGTGGCGGTACCCTGGCCCGCAATCACGTGCGGATGGTCGTATGGCGGGATCAGCGTCAATCCTTGTTTCTCTGCCAGCTCCCGTCCGATTTTTTCACGATCTTCGGTATAGCGATCGTAAATCACCACATTTCCACCATAGCCTTTTGTGGCTGCAACTTTAGCCGCCGGGGCATCATGCGGCATGATAATCGTCGCCGGGATCCCCAACAATTTTGCCGACAAGGCAATGGCCTGCGCATGGTTGCCGGACGAAAAGGTGACGACGCCCGCAGCGCGTTGTTCTGGCGTGAACTGGCGTAACGCATTCATGGCTCCGCGAAATTTAAACGCGCCCATTCTCTGGAAGTTTTCGCACTTGAAGAAAACTTCAGCACCAAATTCGTCATTAACCGTTCGGGAGGTCATCACCGGCGTTTTGTTGGCATAGTCGGCGATGCGCTCTGCCGCGGCGGCAACATCGTTATAATCAGGCAGTGTCATCTCAGTCATTGTTGTTCACCTGTATGTCGTTAAACGTCATGCTTGTGGGGCCAGGGCTATAGCTTCAACTTCCAGCGCGAAACCATAATGAAGTTCTGCAACGCCCGCTACCGCGCGGGAGGGCCGGAAATCACCGATCCACTCCCCATAGATTTTGTTAAACGTTGGCCATTGGTTGATATCTGTCACATAGACGCGTACTGACACCAGGTGCTGTCGAGAAACCCCAGCGCCAGCCAGGCAGGCATCAATATTCTGCAGTACCAGCCGCGTCTGCTCTTCAAAAGAGGCATCCGTTTTTTTTTCGCCATCACTTGTGACCGGCAACTGACCAGAAATGAAGACGAATCCGCCAGCCGTTGTACTGTGTGAGTAATGACCTGCAGGCGGAAAACCTCCTGCAGATGAGTTCAATGTAATGTCCACGGACATAAGAGAATCTCCTGTAGTTAGTGGTAATTCATTTTGTATAAAATAATACTTTTTGTATTATTTTATACGCTTTCAAACCGCGTTCGGCTAGTGATAGTTTTCACAGATGATGATTTTGTGAACTATGGCAAACGTGATGACCCACGTTATATAGCTATCCTGGCGCGGTGAAAGAGGGGGAACGCTTTTGATGAGGGTAAAGCTGGGGAGTGAAGAAGCGCCCCGGGGCGGGGCGTTAAAGCCAAAAATTAGCCGATATGGCCGTGGTTAATCTTACTTAACGGTTCATTGATATCGAAGATTTTGCACGTCACGTCATCCACACCCAGGTGCTTCAGGCGGGCCGTGTGTTTTTTGATATAGGCCAGAGCGCTGTCTTCATCCTGAAACAGGTAGATGCCACCCGCTTCGTGGTTTGCTGCGTTCTCGGTCCAGATTTTCCAGATGAAACCCGGTTCCTGGTTGATGGATTCTGCCAGTTCAACAAGCTGATGTGACATCTCAGCGCCAAACGGACCAGGAAAATCAAAGTGTATCTGCACGAGTTTGTTTGCCATAAATCCTCCATGGATTGGTTAATTCGGGTAAGGCTGCTAGCGTAACAGCACTTTACCCGTCAGATAAGTTACTGCTTGTCCACCAATATAAACACGCGTTCCTGTCAGTTGGCAGCGTAAATCGCCGCCGCGTTCAGAGACCTGGCGCGCCAGCATCTTCGTTTTATTCAGTTTTGCAGCCCAGTAAGGAATCAGCATGCTATGCGTCGAACCTGTAACCGGGTCTTCTGCGACTGCTTCACCCGGGCAGAAGAAACGGCTGACGAAATCGTATTCCCCGTCACCCGGCGCGGTGATACATACCATTTTCCCGAGGGGAATCATGGCGTGGATATTCGGGCGCACAGCCTCAACCTGCTGTTGATTCTCCATCACGACCATGTAATCGCGCGCGACGCGCACTTCTTTATATTCGGTGATGCCCAATGTTTCCAGCAATAAGGCGGGCGGTTCGGCAGGTTCGCTTTGCCAGGCAGGAAAATCAAGCGTCAGCCAATCACCGCTGCGCGTGACCGTCAGTGGCCCCACAAAACGGGTGGCAAAATGAATGGTCGCTTCCGGGTAATCCAGATGTTCAAAGATGACATGTGCGGCGGCAAGCGTGGCATGCCCACACAGATTAATTTCGCCTTGCGTGGTAAACCAACGCAGCTCGAAGCCATTCTCACTAGCGACAAAAAAAGCGGTTTCCGACTGGTTATGCTGCTGCGACATTTTTAATAATATTTCATCGGGCAACCAGTCATCGAGCGGGCATACTGCTGCGGCATTACCGCCAAACGTCGTAGTGGTAAAGGCATCTACCATGTAGAAATCGATTTGTTGCACGGTGTAACCCTCTCATCGCACTCAGGATATCCCACACTCTATCATGCAATGATTGTCATTGGTTAAGCGCCCTGATTCGCTAGTGTGGTAAAAATTCGCTATCATCCGTTTCCACACTTCATCCTGGCCGCTCATGTCTACGATCCTTGATACCTTTATTGCCCCGCCTTGTCATGAGGAGATAGCGATCCTCTATCAGGACGAGCATCTGGTGCTTATCAATAAACCCACCGGACTGCTTAGCTTGTCGGGGAAAAACCCGCAGAATTTCGATTCGGTACATCACCGGCTGGTACAAATTTATCCCGGCTGTACGCTGGTACATCGGCTTGATTTTGGGACGTCAGGGCTGATGGTGATTGCCCGTAACAAGGCTATCAACGCCGCGCTTTGCCAGCAATTCAGTCAGCGCGCGGTAAGCAAGGTGTATAGTGCGTTGTTGTGCGGGCATCTGAAAAACGATGAAGGCGTTATAGACGCAGCGATTGCCAAGGATCCGGCGCTGTTTCCACTGATGTCGATTTGCGCCATTAACGGTAAACCCGCGCGCTCGCGCTATCAGGTTATTGAGCGTTTTCATCATCGCCAGCAAGATGGGACATTACTCGCTTTGACGCGGGTACGGCTGACACCTGAAACCGGGCGTACCCACCAGTTGCGGATCCACTGTCAGCAGTTGGGGCATCCCATTTTGGGGTGCGATTTATATGGTGGGCGTCTGCTGCCAGGCACCGAACGGACGTCGAGACTGATGCTGCATGCCAGTGAACTGCATTTCAGGCATCCGGTCAGTCAGGAATGGATGACGGCCCAAAACGCCAGCCCGTTTTGAGGATATAAAAAAGCCGCCAGATGGCGGCTATTTGGGGATTATCGTGCAGCGCGTTGTAAAATAACCGCTGACGGCTGGCGCTGCAGAAAACGCATCCGCAACATCATCAACACTGCCGCAGAGGTCAGGCCGATAATAAAGCCCATCCAGAATCCTGCCGGTCCCATCCGGTCAACCACCAGATCGGTCAGCGCCAGAATATAGCCGCTCGGCAGACCCAGTACCCAGTATGCCGTAAAGGTAATAAAGAAAATGGAACGCGTATCTTTATAACCACGTAGGATACCGCTGCCAATAACCTGGATAGAGTCCGATATTTGATACACCGCGGCCAGTAACATGAGCTGCGCTGCCAGAGCGACAACTTCCGGGTTATTGTTGTAGAGCAGGGCAATGTGCTCACGGAATGTCACGGTGAAAATCGCCGTCACAACCGCCATGCAGACGCCGACGCCCAGACCTGTTCTGGCTGCGGTTTGCGCATCCAGCGTGGAACCCTGGCCCAGACGATAACCGACTCGAATGGTGACGGCTGCAGCCAGAGACATCGGCAGGACGAACATTAACGAGCTGAAGTTGAGCGCGATCTGGTGTCCGGCCACGTCGACAATCCCCAGCGGGGAAACCAGCAGCGCCACCACAGCAAACAGCGTCACTTCGAAAAATAACGCCAGCGCGATAGGTAAACCCAGCTGTACCAGACGCTTCATTACGGCGGTGTCCGGTTTCTGGAAACCACGCTCATTACGGATATCACGCATCGAGCGTGCGCGTTTAACGTATGACAGCATGGCGATAAACATCACCCAGTAAACCGCCGCCGTTGCCACGCCGCAGCCCACGCCGCCTAGCTCCGGCATGCCAAAATGCCCATAAATGAAAACATAGTTAACCGGAATGTTCACCAGCAGGCCGAGAAATCCCATCACCATCGCCGGTTTGGTTTTGGCCAGACCTTCACACTGGTTACGGGCTACCTGGAAGAACAAATACCCCGGCGCGCCCCACAGCAACGCACGCAGGTAGCCGACGGCTTTATCCGCCAGCGCCGGGTCGATGTTATGCATGGAGCGAATAATGTATCCCGCGTTCCAGAGCACGATCATAATCAGAATGGAGACGCTGCCCGCCAGCCAGAAACCCTGGCGTATTTGATGGGCGATACGATCGCGGCGCCCTGAACCATTGAGTTGCGCAATCACTGGCGTCAAGGCCAGCAGCAGTCCGTGACCAAACAAAATGGCCGGCAACCAAATAGATGTGCCAATGGCGACGGCCGCCATGTCCGTGGCGCTGTATCCGCCCGCCATGACGGTATCAACGAATCCCATTGCGGTTTGAGCGATTTGCGCAAGAATCACCGGAATTGCCAGAGCTAATAACTGACGCGCTTCACTTACATACTTTTGCACGTGTACACCACTATATTGTTGTTATTTGAGAGACTAAAAAAGCCGCCTTATATGGCAGCAAGGAGAAAAAGCAGGGGAAATTTCAGTCTATTGTAGCGAGGAATACGTAATTCTCCAGTGAAAAAACAGGCAGTAGCGGCGCATTGCTGGCAACCTGAATTTCCACCTGCTATTGTGCTGTGCAGAGATGTCTTAATTCAGTTCAGGAGTTAGAAGTATGTTTACGGGTATTGTGCAGGGCACCGCGAAATTGGTGTCCATTGATGAAAAACCAAATTTTCGTACGCATGTTGTGGAGTTACCTGAATATATGTTGGATGCGCTGGAGACCGGCGCATCGGTTGCCCACAATGGGTGCTGCCTGACGGTAACCGAAATCAACGGTAACCAGATAAGCTTTGATCTGATGAAAGAAACGCTGCGTATCACCAATCTGGGTGACCTGAAGGTTGGGGATTTGGTCAACGTTGAGCGTGCGGCAAAATTCAGTGATGAAATTGGCGGACATTTAATGTCGGGCCATATTATGACGACCGCCGAAGTGTCGAAAATTCTGACCTCGGAGAACAACCGCCAGGTGTGGTTTAAAGTTCAGGATCCGTCGCTGATGAAATACATCTTGTACAAAGGATTTATCGGAATTGATGGCATCAGTCTGACGGTCGGTGAGGT
This sequence comes from Citrobacter sp. Cb031, assembly GCF_030336725.1. Classification (NCBI taxonomy): domain Bacteria; kingdom Pseudomonadati; phylum Pseudomonadota; class Gammaproteobacteria; order Enterobacterales; family Enterobacteriaceae; genus Citrobacter; species Citrobacter sp. Cb031. The sequence continues at coordinate 655,633 of NZ_JAOWDA010000034.1, read as the reverse complement.
GACACCGACGCGTTTCTGTGTGCATTTGATCCCGGAAACGCTGGAACGTACGACACTGGGTAAGAAAAAGTTAGGCGCGCGGGTCAATATCGAAATCGATCCTCAAACCCAGGCGGTGGTTGATACCGTTGAGCGCGTACTGGCGGCGCGTGAAAGCGCCATCAGTAACGTAACGGGTGAGGCGGGAGCCTAAGCCAGAGTGTAAAACCCCCGTTGGCACGGGGGTGATAACGATTAGCGGGGAACGCGCAGGCCGTGTTCAACGCCGCGGGAAAAAACCACCTGCCACAGCTGGATGTCGCGAGCACGAAACGCACCGGCGCAGGCGTTCAGGTAATAGCTGAACATCCGTTTAAAGCGTTCGGTATAGTTATCGGCGATTTCAGGCCAGGATCTCATGAAACGCTCGTGCCAGGCCATCAACGTTGTATCGTAATCCGCGCCAAAATTATGCCAGTCTTCCATCACAAAATGCGGCTCGCTGGCGTTGGCAATCTGGCGAACTGACGGTAAACAGCCGTTCGGGAAGATATATTTATTGATCCACGGATCAACGTTATTGTCGGTCTTTTTAGAGCCGATGCTATGCAGCAAAAAGAGGCCGTCGGGTTTTAAATTACGATCAACCACTTCAAAATAAGTCGCGTAGTTCTTCGGCCCCACATGCTCAAACATGCCGACAGAGACAATGCGATCAAATTTGTCGTTCAGGTCGCGATAATCCTGCAGCAAAATTGTGACATCCAGCCCCGCACAACGCGCCTGCGCCATTTTCTGCTGTTCTGCCGAAACGGTCACGCCCACCACGCTAACGCCATATTGTGACGCCATAAACTGGGATAAGCCGCCCCAGCCGCAGCCAATATCGAGCACCCGCATGCCTGGCTTCAACTGCAGTTTTTCGGCAATCATTTTTAGCTTCGCCTGTTGGGCAGATTCCAGGGTATCGGCATCTTTCCAGTAGGCGCAGGAATACTGCATATAAGGGTCCAGCATGCGGGTAAAGAGATCGTTGCCCAAATCGTAGTGTTCTTTGCCGACGACCCACGCACGTTTTTTGGTCTGTAAATTGAACAGGCGAGCAGTGGCGATACGGAGCGTATCTTTAAAGTGGCGGGGGAGTTGGTTTTCAAGACCGGCGCGCAGGACTTTACAAAAAAACATGTCCAGCCGGTCGCATTCCCACCAGCCATCCATATAACTTTCGCCCAACCCTAACGATCCTTCCTGCAGTACGCGTTTGAAAAAATCGGGGTTCGTTACGCGAATATCTGCCGGTGCCGGACCATTAATGGTAATACCTGCACGGCTTAATAATTCATTGGTGATGCGGTACCAGTCATCATCCGGTACGCTGACGTCTTCTATACACGATGAACTCATAGCTTCTCCATCACTGGTCGGTGATCAGAACCTTAAAATAGCGTAGACGCTTTTTTGGGCTTTGTGAGAACTCTCACGGAATTAATCCGCGAATCTATAATCCGACGTAGAACAGAGGAAGGGAGGAACCCTTGCCGAAAAGACCATCCATGGGAAAACGGGAACGTTCTTGTCCCCGTTAACACATAACAATTATCGTTTTTTTAACAACCGGAAATCAGTATAGGCCTGAATTTTTGACGATTCAACCAATAAATATTAGCAGGCTAATCAATTATCAAAGGTGATTACTAGTGAGACTCACCGTGGGCAATTTGCGCCCGATCATCTGTGTGCGGGGCGTTAGCCTTCTGCGACTGCATTTTGTAACCCGCGGCCGCCAGCAGCACCGTTGTCAGCATCACGCTGGTGGTGGTGAGCAGCGGGGTGGCGATCAACCAGGAAACCACAAGGCTTGCCAGGAAGCATAAACCCAGTTGCAGAGTGTTCTGCAATGCCGCTGCGCGTCCCGTAGCCTGTGGGAAAGGACGTAACGCCTGAGCCACAACAATTGGGTAGATTGCTCCATTGGCAATCGCCATAACGCAGAATGGGATGAGGATTTCAGCCAGCGCAACATGGTGAATAAAGCCGGTTGCCCAGGTGGCCACTACGCTAAAGGCATACAGAATGAGTAACCAGGGCAGCAACTGACGGCCCTGCCATTTTTGCAGCGCAGCGCGGCAGCCGTAACCACCAATTAAGAAAGCGATGGTTTGTGGAACATAGCTCAGGCCAATCACCGCCGGACTGTAGCCCATTTCGCTGAGGATGAACGGGGAACCCGTCAGCCACGCGAAGAAGCTCGCGGAGCAGGCGGCATAAATCAGCACGTTTCCGCGGTAAACTTTTGAGCGCAACAGGGTAGCGAAAGTCAGTTTATCCTGGCTGTCGTCGCGTGCTTTAGCTGTTGGTTTTAAGCGCAGAGCCGGAAGCATCAGGATTAGAGTAATGGCAAACAGGGTGGCGAAAATGGCCTGCCAGGAAAAATGTACCAGGATCCAACTGCCTAATAACGGCGCTAATGCCGGGGATAACCCGACCAATGGCATAATGGTGGCAAAGATGCGGTTTACTTTTTGTGAAGGATAATAATCGGTGACCAGCGCCTGCCAGATAACCGATGCCGCACAAACGCCAACGGCCTGAACAAAGCGCAGTACCAGCAGACCGGTGGCATTTTCAACCCACAGCATGCCCAAACTGCCCAGCGCGAAGATGGATAAACCCAGCAGCAAAACAGGCTTGCGACCATAGTGGTCAGAGAGCGGCCCCCACAGAAGTTGCGCGACGGCAAAACCCGCTAAGAATAAGCTAAGACTGGCGCTGACGGCAGATGCAGGCGTCTGCAGATCGGACTGAATTGCTGCAAAGGCGGGCAGATACATATCCGTTGCCAGAAAGCCGAGTACGCTAAGACCCGCCAGCCAGACTAAAAATCCTTTCCCAGGTTGCATCATCATTTCTCTTTTTTTAGCAGTAGAACAATGCCGCTGAGTGTAGTGAGTGTAATTCTTGCTGTGAAACGCTAATATTTGCTTACTGATTTCAAATTTTTTGTAGGCAGAATATGTGGTCGGAATATTCACTTGAAGTTGTGGATGCGGTTGCGCGTAACGGTAGCTTTAGTTCGGCCGCGCAGGAGTTGCACCGCGTACCCTCGGCGGTAAGCTACACCGTGCGTCAACTGGAAGAGTGGCTGGCGGTGCCGCTTTTTGAGCGACGCCATCGGGACGTGGAATTGACGCCTGCCGGTGCATGGTTTCTCAAGGAAGGCCGCTCTGTTATCAAAAAAATGCAGATCACCCGCCAGCAATGTCAGCAAATTGCCAACGGCTGGCGCGGGCAGTTGGCGATCGCGGTAGATAATATTGTCCGCCCGGATCGTACCCGACAGATGATCGTGGATTTCTATCGTCATTTTGATGATGTGGAGCTGCTGGTTTTCCAGGAGGTGTTTAACGGTGTCTGGGATGCGCTGTCCGATGGGCGCGTTGAGCTGGCAATCGGCGCCACGCAAGCGATTCCGGTGGGGGGGCGCTATACCTTCCGCGACATGGGAATGCTGAGCTGGAGCTGCGTGGTGGCAAGCCATCATCCGTTGGCGTCAATGCCCGGACCGCTAAGCGACGACACGTTGCGCAACTGGCCGTCGCTGGTGCGTGAAGACACGTCGCGTACGCTTCCTAAGCGTATTACCTGGCTGCTGGATAACCAAAAGCGCGTCGTGGTGCCTGACTGGGAATCTTCTGCGACCTGTTTATCGGCAGGTTTGTGCGTGGGCATGGTACCGACGCATTTTGCCAAACCGTGGATTGATAGCGGCAAATGGGTCGCTCTGCAGCTGGAGAATCCATTTCCTGATGCCGCATGCTGCCTGACATGGCAACAGAACGATACGTCGCCGGCATTGAGCTGGCTGCTGGACTATTTAGGGGATAGTGAAACGCTGAATAAGGAATGGCTGCGGGAGCCCGATGAGGCTCCCGCACAACTGTCTTAACGACGGTAATCGCGGAACGGGCCGTCGGCAACGGAGCGGCGTTCTACCAGGCGCGGATGAACCTCGATAGACTGCGACTCTTCACGTTTATTCACGATACGGTCTAACAGCATGTTGAAGGCCGTTTCCCCCAGTGAATCTTTAGGCTGGTGAATGGTCGTCAGAGCCGGCGTGAAGAAGCGGGCGTTGCGCACGTTGTCGTAACCGATGAGCGAAACATCCTGCGGTACGCGCAGTCCCATCTCGTCAGCGGCGCACAGCGCACCCATCGCCATGATATCGCCACCGCAGAAGACGGCGGTCGGACGATGTGACTGTGACAGAATTTGCTGCATGGCGCGATAGCCGGATTCAGGCTCAAAATCGCCCTGCACAATCCAGTTTTCAGGAACTTTAATCAGCGCTTCTTCCATCGCTTTCATAAAGCCTGCCAGACGCCCGGCTCCGGTATTACGCTCCATTGGGCCTGGGATCACGCCAATCTCACGATGACCGCGTTCTACCAGATACCGACCCGCCATGTAACCGCCTTCGAAGGCGTTATCAATGACCGTATCGGTAAAGTCGGCTTTAGCTTCGCCCCAGTCCATGACGACCATCGGAATATGGCGGTACTCTTCGAGCATCGAAAGCAGCGACTCCGGATACTCAGAACACATCACCAGCAGACCATCAACGCGCTTTTGCGCCATCATTGACAGATAAGCCTGCTGTTTTTCGAGGCTGTTCCATGCGTTACCCAGAATCAGGGTATAGCCTTTCTGGAAACAGTTTTTCTCAACGGCTTCGATAATTTCAGCGAAATAGGCCGCTTCGCTGCTGGTGGCCAGCAAGCCAATAGACTTGGTGTGATTCACCTTCAGGCTGCGCGCCACGGCGCTCGGAGAATAGTGCAGCTCTTTGATCGCCGCCCAGACAGCATTACGCGTTTCTTCCGCGACAAAGCGCGTTTTGTTAATTACGTGTGATACGGTTGTAGTGGAAACGTTTGCTCGCTTCGCTACATCTTTAATTGTTGCCATTACATCTCACTCCAGACCATATCCTAAGCTCCTGAGAATACTCCAGGTAAACGTTTGCCTTAACACACCCTTAGCGCAACGTAAGGGTTGCGGCACGCCGGGAAAACGACACGGAACGTCAGGAAGGGGTCAATGGCCGGTACGCTAATCAAGTAAGCGTGGAATTTTGTCTGATCTTAACGAAAAGGGGAAGAGTTAAAAGCAGTTATCAATATAAATCGTGAGAGATTTTTGCTTTCAAGTGTGTAAAAATGCGCAATATCACTTTTTGTGTGGGAATAAAAAGGAGAAAACTTGATGAGCACCGATCTGAAATTTTCGTTAGTGACTACCATTATTGTTCTGGGTTTGATCGTCGCGGGTGGCCTGACCGCAGCGCTGCATTGATTTCCCCCGAGGGAGTTCGCTCTCCCTCATCCTTTCCGCTTGCCTTTCCCGTCGATTGTTTGCGAATAAGCAAAAGTCTTTTGCAATTTTGTTAACTTTATTAATTTTGCGATCAATGTCATGCTTTTGACTCTTATTTTATGTCGCGCCCCGGCTCGACGTTACGGAGTCGAAATATGAAACTCAATTATCCTTTACTGGCGCTGGCGATCGGCGCGTTTGGCATTGGCACCACTGAATTTTCGCCAATGGGATTATTGCCCGTCATTGCCAAAGGTGTGGATGTCTCGATTCCCGCGGCCGGAATGTTAATCAGCGCGTATGCGGTTGGGGTGATGGTGGGTGCTCCGCTGATGACATTACTGCTTTCCCATCGTGCGCGACGTAATGCGTTGATATTCCTGATGGCGATTTTCACGCTGGGCAACGTGCTTTCGGCTATTTCGCCGGATTACACCACCCTGATGTTATCGCGTATTTTGACCAGTCTGAACCATGGGGCATTTTTTGGTCTTGGCTCCGTTGTCGCTGCAAGCGTAGTACCCAAACATAAGCAGGCCAGCGCCGTGGCAACCATGTTTATGGGGTTGACCATTGCCAATATTGGCGGCGTTCCTGCGGCGACCTGGCTTGGTGAAACCATCGGTTGGCGTATGTCATTTATGGCAACCGCGGGTCTGGGCGTCATCGCCATGGTCAGCCTGTTCTTCTCATTACCCAAAGGTGGGGCGGGAGAGCGCCCGGATGTCCGTAGCGAACTGGCGGTACTTATGCGTCCGCAGGTGCTGTCGGCGCTGCTGACGACCGTTCTGGGAGCCGGGGCGATGTTCACGCTTTATACCTATATCTCACCAGTGTTACATACGATCACACATGCCACACCGGCGTTTGTGACCGGTATGCTGGTGCTGATTGGCGTTGGCTTCTCTATCGGTAACTATCTTGGTGGCAAACTGGCTGACCGTTCCGTCAACGGTACGCTGAAAGGCTTTTTACTGCTGCTGATGGTTATTATGCTGGCCATTCCTTTCCTGGCGCGTAATGAGCTGGGTGCGGCAGTCAGTATGGTGGTCTGGGGGGCAGCGACGTTTGCGGTCGTTCCGCCGTTGCAGATGCGCGTGATGCGTGTTGCCAGCGAAGCGCCTGGATTATCATCGTCAGTCAACATTGGCGCCTTTAATCTGGGGAATGCTCTGGGTGCCGCAGCCGGTGGGGCGGTGATTTCCGGTGGGTTGGGCTATAGCTTTGTTCCGGTGATGGGGGCAATTGTGGCAGGACTTGCGCTGCTGCTGGTCTTTATCTCGGCGCGCAAACAGCCTGAAGAGGCTTTCACTACCGCGAATTAATGCTAAAACGCAGAAGGGTTCTCCTTCTGCGTCATCTTTTTTATGCTGCGAAGTTCTTCGCAACAAATTCCCAGTTCACCAGCGCCCAGAAGTTTTCCAGGTAGCCAGGACGGGCATTGCGATAATCGATGTAGTAGGCGTGTTCCCATACGTCAACGGTCATCAGCGGCGTCGCGTCGGTGGTCAGCGGTGTACCTGCATTGGAGGTGGAAACGATAGCCAGTTTGCCATCCGTTCCTTTTACCAGCCAGGTCCAGCCAGAACCGAAGTTTTTAATAGCGGCATCAGTGAACTGCGCTTTGAAATCCGCAAAGCTGCCAAAGGAGGCGGCAATTGCTTCGGCCAGTTTACCGGTAGGTTCGCCACCTGCGTTCGGTGCCAGGCAGTTCCAGTAGAACGTGTGGTTCCATACCTGTGCTGCGTTATTGAATACACCGCCTTCAGAGCTACGTACGATCTCTTCCAGTGATTTGCCTTCAAACGCCGTGCCTTTAATCAGGTTGTTCAGATTAGTCACGTAAGTTTGATGGTGTTTGCCATAGTGATATTCCAGCGTTTCGGCAGAAATGTGCGGTGCCAGAGCATCTTTGGCATACGGTAATGCAGGTAATTCAAACGACATTGCTTCTCTCCTTATTATTTATATTGAGTACACACAATAGCCTCATTGTGAGTAAGGATAGGGTAGCAAATTGAAAGGTTATGCAAAAGAAGAACTTACCCTACAGCATGTACTGTAGGGTAAGTTTTTAACGAATTGTTTTTGGCGTCATTACCCGACGAGCGCCCACATAGTGGCGCTGCCAGTAATCTTCACTCAGAGAGGTGATTTGAATTTCCTGGCCGCTGCGCGGTGACTGAATAAACTTACCGTTGCCAACATAAACGCCAACATGATCGGCAGTTCCACGCCCCTGGGTACGGAAAAATACCAGATCGCCATTTTTCAGTTCGCCACGTTCAATCGGCGCGGCATCGCGCAGATGATACATTTCGTTCGCAGTGCGTGGAATGCGGAATTTCACCAGATCTTTATAGGCGTAATAGACCAGACCGCTGCAGTCAAACCCGGTTCTTGGTGAGGTGCCGCCCCAGCGATAAGGCTTGCCGATTTGGTTCATCAGCGTGGACATGGCGGTTTTAGTGGCTTTCTGCACTTTCACTTTATGCGCGTCAGCCAGCGTCGTTGGTGCGGTGGTTTTCACTTTTACACAGCGCGGCTTATGGCCTTTGCGCGGCGTGCATTTTTCAGTCCAGGTAACGGCAGCGGTTTGTGCTGCGGTGTTTTTACCACGACGGTTTACTGTTTTAGTCGACTTTGCCGGAGCGGCAGTACGATGTTTAGAAGAGGAAGCGGTTTTGGTGCTGGTTTTGCTGGTGGTTTTTGTCGCCGTTTTTTTGCTGGTCTTTGTTGTTTTTTGGCTGGTTGTTGCGCTTTTCTTTTTATCTACCGTTTTGATGGTGTGGGAATGGGTAGGTGTCGTCCTGGCCTGCTTGGAAGCATGAGCCATGGGCGTAAAGGGCAGTGTAGTAAAAAGTAAAGCACAGAGCGTGATCGAGATTCGGTTTATCCGCGCCACTGAGCAATCCTCTGGTAAGGCAGGTCTATCATGCCTGCGTGTGATTTTCAAAACTTGATGATTCTAATCTATAGAAAGAGGGAAAGTTAATAGCTTTTTTGTTTAAAACTACGTTTCGTAACCGACCGCAAAAAAAATCAGCAATTAAAGTTGGCGTTGGTGAACGAATAATCAAATCCACAGGCTTTAAAGGGATAAGTGAGATTGTGAATGCAACTTTTGGCGTCAGGGGATAAAATAATAACGCGTAATGAAAATGTTATTTTCCGTTGCCTGTCTGACCCGCTACAATGTCAGACTACTGCCGTAAAAGAAGTTTAAGGAAGCAAGATAATGAGCACCACTATCGAAAAAATCCAGCGCCAGATCGCTGAAAACCCGATTCTCCTGTACATGAAAGGTTCCCCTAAACTGCCAAGCTGCGGTTTCTCCGCTCAGGCTGTGCAGGCGCTGTCCGCCTGTGGTGAACGCTTTGCTTATGTTGATATTCTGCAGAACCCGGATATTCGCGCCGAGCTGCCGAAATACGCAAATTGGCCAACCTTCCCGCAGCTGTGGGTTGATGGCGAGCTGGTTGGCGGCTGTGACATTTTGATCGAAATGTACCAGCGCGGTGAGTTGCAGCAGCTGATTAAAGAAACAGCGGCGAAATACAAAACCGAAGAGCCGGACGCTGAATAATATCAGCGTAAATAAAAAAGCGACCTCGTGATGGTCGCTTTTTTTATCGGTCCGTTATGCCTCTTCAGGCATGGGAAGAGGCCAGCCGCCGAGACGTTTCCAGCGGTTAACAATTTCGCAAAACAGCACGGCCGTCCGTTCGGTGTCATACAGCGCCGAGTGCGCCTGAGTCCCGTCAAATTCCATTCCCGCCGCCAGGCACGCTTTCGACAACACAGTTTGCCCCAGAGACAGGCCGCTTAAGGCTGCAGTATCAAAGGTGACGAACGGATGAAATGGATTACGTTTGAGCGAGGCGCGTTCTGCAGCGGCCATCATAAAACTGTGGTCGAACGTAGCGTTATGCGCCACCATGATCGCCCGATTGCAGCCGCTGTCTTTAATCCCTTTACGCACCATTTTAAAGATGGCATGCAGAGCGTCATATTCGCTGACCGCGCCGCGTAGCGGATTGTTAGGGTCAATTCCGTTAAAGGCGAGGGCTTCCGGCTGCAAATTCGCGCCTTCAAATGGCTCTACGTGGAAATGTAACGTCGTGTCCGGCATCAGCCAGCCTTGTTCATCCATTTTCAGTGTGATGGCTGCGATCTCAAGCAGCGCATCGGTTTTGGCATTGAACCCTGCGGTTTCGACATCAATGACGACAGGATAAAAACCACGAAAACGGTCACACAGACCGGAAAGTTGAGCGTTATCGGACATCTGGGTCTCTTAATACGGGAAAATTGCAGCGCGTATTATGGCAAAATGATGAGTATAAAACTACGGGCACAGACGATCTGCGCCCGTGGGGAGGTTAGTCGCCCAGGCCGCGCCCGGCGTCTTTCTCTTCGATCAGTTCAATTTTGTAACCGTCTGGATCTTCAACGAACGCGATTACGGTGGTGCCGCCTTTTACCGGACCGGCTTCACGCGTGACGTTACCGCCATTCTGACGAATACGTTCACAGGCTTCGGCTGCGTTGTCTACGCTCAGGGCGATATGACCGTAGGCAGTGCCCAGCTCATACTTGTCGACACCCCAGTTATAGGTCAGTTCGATCACGGCTTCGCTGGTTTCAGGGCCGTAGCCGACAAAGGCCAGGGAGTATTTGTATTCAGGGTTTTCGCTGGTACGCAGCAGCTTCATGCCCAGCACGTTGGTATAAAACTCGATGGAACGCTGCAGGTTACCCACGCGCAGCATGGTATGAAGTAAACGCATCTTTTTCCCCTTCGAAAATGGCTAATACATTCAAAATGTTGTTTTAGTATAGCGGCGTTGTTACGCCGCTATCAATGGCAGAACGGAGTTTGTGACGTTAGAGGGTAGGATAATCGGTGTAACCTTCCGCGCCGCCGCCGTAGAAGCTTTCGGCACGTTGCGGATTCAGCTCCGCTTTACGCTGCAGGCGCGCAACCAGATCCGGGTTAGCGATATAGGCGCGACCAAAAGCAACGGCGTCGATCAGGCCCTTCTCGATCAGTGCTTCTGCTTTTTCAGGTGTGTAGGCACCCGCACCAATGATCGGACCGTGGAAACGTGCACGAACTTTTTCGCGAAACGCATCGGAATACGGCTCGCCGCCAGCCCAGTCCGGCTCAGACATATGCAGGTAAGCGATTCCGCGCTTGCCCAGTTGTTCAATCAGATACAGCGCATCGGCTTCTTCGTTCGGGCCGTTGTCAACGTTCTGGAATGAGCCAATCGGGGAGACGCGAATACCGATGCGATCTGCACCCCATTCTTTAATACCGGCATCGACAACTTCCAGCACCAGACGTGCACGATTTTCGACGCTGCCGCCGTATTGATCGGTACGCTGGTTAGACGTTGGCGACAGGAACTGGTGCAGCAGATAGCCGTGAGCGGAGTGCAGTTCAACCATGTCGAAACCCGCTTCGCGCGCGTTGGCAATCGCCTGACGGAAGTCATTAACGATGCCGGGAATTTCTTCCGTTTCCAGCGCACGCGGCATTGAGGTATCCGCACGCGTTGCCAGACCATTTTCATCACGAAGCGAGGTCCGGGTACCGGCGCTAATTGCGGAAGGTGCGACCGGTGCCTGACCGTTGGGCTGCAGACTGGCGTGAGAGATGCGCCCGGTATGCCACAACTGGACCGCAATATGACCTTGCTCCGCATGTACGGCAGCGGTGATTTTTTTCCATGCGGCAATTTGCGCTTCGCTGTGTAAGCCGGGGGCCCCCGCATAACCTTTCGCCTGCGCGGAAATCTGTGTAGCTTCACTGATGATAAGACCCGCGCTGGCGCGTTGACGGTAATACTCGGCCATCAGCGGAGTAGGGATGTCGCCAGGCTCAATGCTGCGCAGACGCGTCAGTGGCGCCATGAATACGCGGTTTGCTGCCGTAATAGCACCCACTTTCAGTGGGGAAAAAAGTTTTTCAGATGACATATGGCACTCCTGAATAGACCGGTCGTCTAGTAATAAAAGAAATAAAAACGCCTGTTAAACGGCAGGCGTAGTAATGATGGTTTTAACGTGCGCCAGCGCATTTTCCAGCGGGGTGGCGCTACGAGAAATCTTGGCCTGCAGGTTGGCGCCCAGCCACAGCGCATACAATACCTGCGCCTGTTGTAACGGCTCGCCAACAAAGGACAGACAATGATTTGCCTGACCTTTCTCCAGCGCCTGCGCTAACAGCGCAATAATGTGCCGCGCGCCTTTATCCATCGCCGTGCGCATATCTTCTGACAGATCGCACACTTCGGCAGACAGTTTTACGGTTAAACAACCGCTGATAATGCCGTGCTGGCTAAACTGGTTCAGAGTTTCCTGATAGTAGGCCAGAATACGGTCGCGATAGTTTCCTGCCCCCGTATCAAAGTGCGTAGCCAGTCGCTGATGATAGGCCGCATAGTGGCGTTCCAGCATCGCAACACCGAACGCTTCTTTAGAGCGAAAATAGTGATAAAACGAACCTTTGGGGACTTCAGCGGTTTTCAGTAGTTCGCTTAAGCCCATACCGGTGAAGCCGCGCTGCATACATAGCAGTTCGCCAGTCGCCAGCAGATGTTCGCGTGTATCGTGTTCAGTGATTTTGTTCATGGGAAGGAGTGTAATAGACCAGTCGGTCTAATGCAATAGCGCTTGCGAGAAATTCAGTTAACGTCTTCAATAGGTATATCAATCTTACTAAAGGAGGGGATGTGGCCGAACAGCTGGAGTTTTTCCCCGTCCAGAGCCCATGCCGTGGAATATGTCAGTCTGACGAGCGCGGTTTTTGCCGCGGCTGTTTTCGCAGTCGGGATGAGCGTTTTAACTGGCAAAAGATGAGCGATGCCGAAAAGCAGGAAGTGTTACGGCTTTGTCGTCAGCGCCTGATGCGTAAATTACGAGCAAACAAAGCCAACCCTTCGGAAGAACCGCAACAACCTTCACTCTTTTAAAAGCGTAATTGCGTATACTCGATGCACATTCACTTATAAGGAAGCTGCTATGGTTCAGCGTATTACTATTGCGCCGCAAGGTCCGGAATTTTCTCGCTTTGTAATGGGGTATTGGCGCCTGATGGACTGGAATATGTCCGCGCGCCAGCTAGTCAGCTTTATTGAAGAACATCTGGATCTGGGCGTTACCACCGTCGATCACGCCGATATTTACGGCGGATACCAGTGTGAAGCGGCGTTTGGTGAGGCACTGAAGCTGGCCCCGCATCTGCGTGAAAAAATGCAGATTGTTACCAAGTGCGGGATCGCCACGACGGCGCGCACGGAAAATGCGCTGGGTCATTACATCACCGACAGCGCGCATATCATTGCCAGTGCGGAAGCATCGTTGAAGTTACTGGCGACCGATCATATTGATTTGCTGCTCATCCACCGTCCCGATCCGCTCATGGATGCGGACGACGTCGCTGACGCGTTCAAAAAATTGCACCATAGCGGAAAAGTGCGTCACTTTGGCGTATCTAACTTCACCCCGGCACAGTTCTCACTGCTGCAATCGCGTCTGCCGTTCACGCTGGCGACTAACCAGGTTGAGATCTCACCGGTACATCAGCCGCTCCTGCTGGATGGTACTTTAGATCAACTGCAACAACTGCGCATTCGTCCGATGGCCTGGTCCTGCCTCGGCGGTGGTCGTCTGTTTAATGACGATGCGTTCCAGCCATTACGTAATGAACTTGCCACAATCGCAGAAGAGTTAAACGCGCAGTCCATTGAGCAGGTGGTGTACGCCTGGATTTTACGTCTGCCGTCTCAGCCGTTGCCGATTATTGGCTCAGGGAAGATAGAGCGCGTACGCGCTGCCGTTGAGTCTGAGTCATTGAACATGTCTCGCCAGCAGTGGTTCCGTATTCGCAAAGCCGCGCTGGGTTACGACGTACCGTAATCGCGTTTTTGACGCTTCTCCGTTCAAATTTGTGTCACTGGTTTACACTTATCAATCAGACACCTTTCGGACGGAGGTCTTATGAAGCGTTTGAGTTTGGCCATTATTACTCTACTCGCCTGTGCAGGTGCGCAGGCTGCAAGTGAAGAAAAAGTGACGATGAATCTGGTAACGTCGCAAGGCGTCGGCCAGGCGATTGGTACGGTCACTATTGCTGAAACCGGGAAAGGGCTGGAGTTTACGCCCGATCTGAAAGCGCTGCCGCCGGGTGAACATGGCTTCCATGTCCATGCGAATGGCAGTTGCCAACCGGCGATTAAAGAAGGAAAAGCCTCAGCCGCGGAATCGGCTGGAGGCCATTATGATCCGCACCAAACCGGCAAGCACGAAGGCCCGGAAGGCGCAGGCCACATGGGCGACCTGCCGCTGCTGGTGGTGAATAACGACGGTAACGCCACAACACCGGTCATTGCGCCGCGGCTGAAAACGCTCGATGAGGTTAAAGGCAAAGCGCTGATGATCCATGTCGGTGGCGATAATATGTCCGATCAACCAAAACCGCTTGGCGGTGGTGGCGCGCGCTACGCCTGTGGCGTTATCAAATAATCAATTGCCTAGCGTACCCGGCGGAGGCGCCTGTTCGAGCTGAGAAAGCGAGCAGTGTAGTCGCCAGATAAGCGCCGACAGTTCTTGCGCCGCAGGTTGATGATGGTGGGCGAGCGTGTCGCAAATACGCTGTAGCTCACTCAGCGTGGCATTCAGCGGCCGTTGCTGAACGCCGCGCTCACTCATTACGTCGCGAAGCAGCGAAATACACACGTCTCTGACGCGAGCCAGAGGATCTGAACGCACCTCCCAGGTGCGCAGTTGCCACACCACGTGCGAGCAGTTCAGCAAGACAACCCCCCAACGCAATAGCCAGCGTCGCGCCAGTGCATCCTGACTGTTGCTGAGTTGGCTGACGTGATGATAGGTCAGCGACTCAAATTCGTTTTCACTGAGCGAGGGATGTCGGCTGAGCTGATCGACAAAATCCCGGCGCAGGGCGCGAATATGGCGGCGACCTTTCCGCGCATCCGATCCGGGCCGCAGAATGGCGAATGCCAGCCACGATAGCGCCACGCCGGTGATTTTCGCCATATTGTCATTCAGGAAATCAGCAAAATCATAAACCGGTGGATTAGTCACCGCGATAAACGATCCCATAAACACGATTAGCTGTCCCCAAAGACCCGCCAGCGCGGGCATTTGCAGCTTCAGGAGTTGCATGGTAGCGAATAGCGGGAAGAGAAACAGAATAAATTGCCAGAGGTCAGAGATTTGCACCATCAGGCCAAACTTAACCACAAAGCTAAACAGCGACAGCAGAACCAGCGTGCGCATCAGCAAAGAAAGCGACTTAAACGGCGTGGCTACGGCGGAATAGAGCACGCTGCTGATGGCCGCGAGCGTTAGTGCGCCAGAGCCTGATTCCCATTGCGCGCCAATGCTCCATGCGCCGATAAGCATCAGGGTACAGAACGTACGCAATCCGCTCCAGAGGGCTTCCGCATTATCGGTATGACGGGCAAGTCCTGGCGTGCGGGCGATAGTAATACGCTCGGCGGTAACGCCATTTTCCAGTAAATGCAGATAATGACTGCTGCGTAAGTACAGCCGACAAAAATAACGCAGTCGTTGCCAGAAGGCAACGTGCCGATAGTCGCGCGCATCGAGAGGACGCAAGGGGGCGATAATACGCGCGACGGTGTAGGTGTCGGTATTGGATTTGACCAGCTCGCTGAGCAGTTGTTCGATGATTTGCCGGGTATTAGCCGGGGGAGTGGGCCAGTTCAGTAGCATCCTGCGCAGACTGGATATCACGCTGGTCATACGTAACTGCTGATGCAACAGCGAATTGAGCAACGCATTTTGACGGCGAAAACGGTAGTGACTCCAGAACGCCTGAATACGCAGCAGGTTCATGGTCAAAATCTGACCAATAACACCTTCATGAGCTGTGCGAATCGCATCTGTTGTCTCCGGTTGCCAGAGTAAGCTGGCATGCTCCAGTAAACGCGAATGCATGTTTTTCAGCGCGGTAAGCAATGTGGTGCCATCGGAGGTGCTGGGCAGGATCATCATCATCATGCCGCCGCACAGGATACCGACGATGACCTCGCATACGCGGGCCTGAGCGATATCCCACAACTGCGTAATCTCTATGGTATTGACCATGGGAAAAGCAATGATCGCCGCCGTATAACCGGCCAGTTGAAAGGCATAGGCGACGTTATTGGTGAAATGCGCGCATGCCCAGGTACAAAAACCGATCCACACTGACATGCTCAGCAAAAACAACCACGGCTCATTGAGGGTATGACCGGCAATAATCAACGCGGCGGTGGCGCCCAGTAAGCTACCCGCAACACGACCCAGACTTTTGCTGATAACCCCGCCGACGGTGGGAAAGCTGACCACTGCCGCCGAGGTCATCGCCCAGTAGGGCTCATCCAGATTCAGGTAATAGGCGAACGTTAACGCCAGACACATCGCAATGGTATTTCGCAACGCATAACGCCACTGCGCTACCGTGGCTTTAAACCACGGCCAATGGCCTGGCATCAGGTGGGACAGTTTCATTTACGCTGGCCGATAGACACGCTGCAGGTCGTACCAGAAACCAGAGTGACATCCTGCGGCAGAGCGTCGAATTCGATGCGGACCGGAACGCGTTGGGCCAGACGCACCCACGGCACATTGGGTTTGATGTCGGGAATCAGGCCGGAATCGCTTTCCACACTTTGGTCGTAGATGGCGCGACCAATACTGGATACGTGACCCTGTAACTTTATGTTGCCGCTGTAGAGCGTGATAACCGCAGGTGCACCTTCACGAATGTGGCGCAACTTGGTTTCTTCAAAATACCCCATCACATAGAAAGAGTGGCTGTCGACAAGGGCAAACAGGGGCTTACCGGTTGAGGCGTAGTCTCCAGTACGAGTTGAAAGGTTGGTGACCCAGCCCGCTACGGGCGCTTTGACCACCGTCTGTGTCAGTTGCCACTGTGCCTGGCGCAGACTGGCCTCGGCTGCTTCAACGCTGGCCTGCATGGCTTTCACGTTGAGGTTAGCAGTATCCAGATCTTCGGCTGAGATATAATTTTGCGATAAATGACGGCGGCGGTTGGCTTCGTTATTGGCTTTCGCCAGATCGGACTGTGCCTTCGCCAGCTGCGCTTGCGCATTCAGTTCAGCAATGTGAAACGGCGTCTTGTCGATGATAAAAAGGACATCGCCTTTGTTCACAAACTGGTTATCTTTTATATTGAGTTCGCTAATGCTGCCTGAGACCTGCGGCGTGATGCTGACCTGCTCAGCACGCACTTTGCCATCACGTGTCCAGGGCGATTGCATATAGTAATTCCACATCCACCATCCGGCGAAAACTGCGATGGCAGCGACTATAATGGTGGAGAAGTATTTAATGGTTTTAAGCGACATAATCACCACACAATCAGCATTACAAAGGCCAGACATACGCAAAGCGTAAAGAGTGACAGATCCATTAACAGGGGATGCCAGATTTCGCCGGAGTAAATCCAGTCGCGCAGGAGGCGATGAACAACCAGCCAGAGAATAAATCCTGCTACAAACGCCTTGAAAACAGGAGGGAAGTAGACAGATGCTCCGATCATTAAATCTTGTAGGGGCAATCCTGTTGCATTAAACATAAACTTCACGGGCAAAATCCTTGGCGGAAGAGAGCATTGCTATAGGTTTAGCAAAAAAGAGACAATGAGTCTCTGTAACGCATAATGTCTGAAAAAATGTCAGCCGGTAAGCAAATTTGGCAATACATTTGTTTTGGGAATACAAATGCTGCACACTATTCTAAAATCAGCATAATAACTTAGCAAGCTAATTATAAGGAGATGAAATTGGAATCGCCATTAGGTTCTGATCTGGCACGGTTGGTGCGCATTTGGCGTGCTCTGATTGACCATCGCCTGAAACCTCTGGAGTTGACGCAGACGCATTGGGTTACGCTGCACAACATTCATCAATTGCCGCCTGATCAATCGCAGATTCAGTTGGCTAAAGCGATTGGCATCGAGCAGCCTTCGTTGGTACGCACGCTTGACCAGTTGGAAGAAAAGGGACTCATTTCACGACAGACTTGCGCCAGCGATCGTCGGGCTAAGAGAATTAAACTGACAGAAAAAGCAGAGCCGCTGATTGCAGATATGGAAGCGGTTATCAACAAGACGCGTGGAGAAATTTTGGAAGGGATTTCAGCTGAGGAAATTGATCTGCTGATTAAACTGGTCGCCAGACTGGAACACAATATTATTGAACTACAGTCACAGGGCTGAAACGATAAGATGACGTGTGGCCAGAGCCTGACCACACGTGAATTCGATTAGCGTGGAGACACGGTAACCTGGCTGCCGTTGTTAGCCATAACAACGCGCTGGCCAGCTGAGAACTTGGTCGCACCCTGTTTCTGAACCACCATGATGGTATTACCGTCGTCCTTACGGATTTCCAGTTCTACACCCTGTGTTTTATTCATCGCACCTTGTACGCCTTGACCCGCTACGCCACCGGCAACTGCGCCAGCCGCCGTGGCTAATGAACGACCCGTACCGCCGCCGACGGTGTTACCCAGGAACCCGCCGAGTACCGCACCACCAATGGCGCCAATCACGTTTGCGTCATCGCCACCCTGGATTTGCACCGGACGAACATGAACAATTGTACCGTAGGTAACGTTCTGAACTTGTTTCGCTTCGGATGCGGTGTATACGTCGCCTGAAAGGCTATCATTGTTAACGCAGCCCGCCAAAGACACACCCATTAATGCAACAATCAGCACACGTTTAATCATTTACAAATCTCCTTTAACACCACGAAACGCTAATAAAGCACCCTTCATGGCTAAATTATATGGCACTTGTGAGCCTAAGGTCACATGTTCTACTGGAACAATATGAAAATCTTAACCGAAATCGGATATACCGAGTATAAACGAATCATTCATATAATTGATGTAATAAAGCGTCCATTGTAATGATTAGCCCTCAAAAATCATTAAGGAAGCATGGCATTAGTCGGCACTTTATGGTTGAGTGTCAAGGCTAATTTGCTTAAAAGGATGACATATGAAATCGGGCCGTTTTATCGGTGTAATGTCTGGAACCAGCCTTGATGGTGTCGATGTTGTGCTGGCGACAATAGATGAAACGATGGTTGCGCAACAGGCGAGTCTGACCTGGCCTATCCCTCTCCATATAAAGCAGGCGATCCTGGATATCTGCCAGGGGCAGCAGCTTACGCTATCGCAGTTTGGCCAACTTGACGCACAGCTCGGTTATCTGTTTGCCGAGGCGGTGAATGCGCTGTTGGCACAGGAAAAATTGAAACCGCAGGAGATCGTTGCGATTGGCTGTCATGGGCAAACCGTGTGGCATGAACCGACGGGGATCGCGCCGCACACGCTGCAAATTGGCGACAACAATCAAATCGTCGCGCGTACCGGGATAACGGTGATCGGCGATTTTCGTCGCCGCGATATCGCTCTCGGCGGGCAGGGCGCGCCGTTGGTTCCCGCTTTTCATCAGGCGCTGTTGGCTCATCCAACGGAGCGGCGGATGGTGCTAAACATCGGCGGAATTGCCAATCTGTCTCTGCTTATCCCACAGCAACCCGTTCGCGGTTACGACACCGGGCCGGGCAATATGCTGATGGATGCCTGGATCTGGCGGCAATGCGGCCAACCCTACGACAAAGATGCGCAGTGGGCCACATCGGGAACGGTGATCCTGCCTTTACTGCAAAATATGCTTAACGATCCTTATTTTTCTGCGCCTGCGCCGAAAAGCACTGGCCGCGAGTATTTCAATTATGGCTGGATAGAACGTCATATGGCGCAGTTCCCGGGAATAAGCCCGCGGGATGTGCAGGCGACGCTTGCCGAACTGACGGCCGTGACCATTTCCGAGCAGGTCTTGCTAAGCGGAGGCTGTGAACGGCTAATGGTATGCGGCGGCGGCAGCCGTAATCCACTGCTGATGATGCGTCTGGCGGCGTTATTGCCAGGGACAGAGGTCACCTCAACCGATGAGGCTGGGATCAGCGGCGATGACATGGAGGCCCTTGCTTTTGCCTGGCTGGCGTGGCGAACGCTGGCGGGATTACCGGGAAATCTGCCTTCCGTGACCGGCGCATCAGAACCGAGCGTTTTAGGGGCGATTTATCCCGCTAACCCACGAACTCAGAGTTAACTGAAATTATTCAGCGCCATATGTCGATAAACTAGGGATATTAGGGAGGGTGCCATTACCCTCCAGGACCAGGAAAGTCTTCAGGATATGGCTATGAAAAAACTGTTGTTAGTGTGTCTGCCGGTACTGCTTAGCGGGTGCAGCGTGTACAACCAATTTGTCGAGCGTATGCAAACGGATACCCTCGAATACCGCTGTGACGAAAAACCCCTTACCGTGAAGCTGAACAATACCCGTCAGATGGCGAGTTTTGTTTATGATAATCAGCTATTGAACCTCAAACAGGGCGTGTCGGCATCAGGTGCTCGCTATACCGATGGTATTTACGTCTTCTGGTCTAAAGGCGACGAGGCAACGGTCTATAAACGAGACAGAATTGTGCTAAATAACTGTCAGTTACAGAACCCGAAGCGTTGAGATTTTCACCTGGGCGGCGCACAATAGCGTCACCCACTGACAATCCGTAGCCAACATCATGTCTGATAACGACGAATTGCAGCAAATCGCGCATTTGCGCCGTGAATACACGAAAGGCGGTCTCCGCCGCCGCGATCTTCCCGCCGAACCCCTTGCGCTGTTCGAGCGCTGGCTGGGGCAAGCCTGTGACGCCAAACTGGCCGATCCCACTGCGATGGTCGTTGCTACCGTCGATGAAAACGGTCAGCCTTATCAGCGTATCGTGTTGCTCAAACATTATGATGACAAAGGGCTGGTGTTCTATACCAACCTCGGTAGCCGTAAGGCACATCAGATTGAGAAAAACCCACGCATCAGCCTCCTGTTTCCCTGGCATACGCTGGAACGGCAGGTGATGGTGATCGGCAAGGCTGAGCGCCTTTCCACGCTGGAAGTGGTGAAATACTTCCACAGTCGCCCACGTGATAGTCAGATTGGCGCCTGGGTCTCTAAGCAATCCAGTCGTATCTCCGCGCGCGGTATTCTGGAAAGCAAATTCCTCGAACTGAAGCAGAAGTTTCAGCAAGGAGAAGTTCCACTGCCCAGTTTCTGGGGAGGCTTTCGCGTAAGTATTGAGCAGATGGAGTTCTGGCAGGGTGGCGAAAACCGTCTGCACGATCGTTTTTTATACCAACGCGAAGATAACGCGTGGAAAATTGATCGCCTGGCCCCCTAAAGATGCAAAATTCTTGTTTTAAGCGCTGGTGCTGAACAATCCGGCGCTTTATTCTATGTTTCTTTCGCATCAGGCGAAAAGTCGTGTACCGGCTAAGGTGCAGTCGTTTTATACATGGAGATTTTGATGGCAAGCAGTAACTTGATTAAACAATTGCAAGAGCGGGGGCTGGTGGCCCAGGTGACGGACGAGGAAGCGTTAGCAGAGCGACTGGCGCAAGGCCCGATCGCGCTCTATTGCGGCTTCGATCCTACCGCTGACAGCTTGCATTTGGGGCATCTGGTTCCATTGTTATGCCTGAAACGCTTCCAGCAGGCAGGCCATAAGCCTGTCGCACTGGTGGGTGGCGCAACCGGTCTGATTGGTGACCCGAGCTTTAAAGCCGCCGAGCGTAAACTGAATACCGAAGACACCGTGCAGCAGTGGGTGGATAAAATCCGCAAACAGGTTGCGCCGTTCCTCGATTTCGACTGTGGCGACAACTCGGCGATTGCTGCGAACAACTATGACTGGTTTGGCAGTATGAATGTACTGACTTTCCTGCGTGATATCGGCAAACACTTCTCCGTTAACCAGATGATCAACAAAGAAGCGGTGAAGCAGCGTCTGAACCGTGACGATCAGGGGATCTCTTTTACCGAGTTTTCTTACAACCTGCTGCAGGGTTATGACTTTGCCTGCCTGAACAAACTGCACGGTGTTGCGCTGCAGATTGGCGGTTCTGACCAGTGGGGCAACATTACTTCGGGTATCGATTTGACCCGTCGCCTGCACCAGAACCAGGTGTTTGGTCTGACCGTTCCGTTGATCACTAAAGCTGACGGTACGAAATTCGGTAAGACGGAAGGCGGCGCTGTGTGGCTGGATCCGAAGAAAACCAGTCCGTACAAATTCTACCAGTTCTGGATTAACACCGCCGATGCGGATGTTTATCGCTTCCTGAAATTCTTCACCTTCATGGACATTGAAGAGATCAATGCGCTGGAAGAAGAAGATAAAAATAGCGGTAAAGCGCCGCGCGCCCAGTATGTTCTGGCTGAGCAAGTAACGCGTCTGGTTCACGGCGAAGAAGGTCTGGTAGCGGCAAAACGTATTACCGAAAGCTTGTTCAACGGTAATCTGAGCGATTTGAGCGAAGCGGATTTCGAACAGCTGGCGCAAGATGGCGTGCCGATGATCGAGATGGACAAAGGTGCCGATCTGATGCAGGCGCTGGTGGACTCCGAGCTGCAACCTTCTCGCGGCCAGGCACGTAAGACTATCGCGTCTAATGCGGTGACCATCAACGGTGAGAAGCAATCCGATCCGGAATATTTCTTCCAGGAGAGTGATATCCTGTTCGGGCGCTACACCTTACTGCGCCGTGGCAAGAAGAACTATTGTCTGATTTGCTGGAAGTAAGATTTAGTTAGCAGGGGCGTGGGAAACTACGCCCCTTTATTTTTTCAGGGTTGTGGTAAGTAAAATGAAGAATATCCTCGCCATCCAGTCCCACGTTGTTTTTGGTCATGCGGGCAACAGTGCAGCAGAATTTCCAATGCGTCGTCTTGGCGCAAATGTCTGGCCGCTGAATACCGTTCAGTTTTCTAACCACACACAGTACGGCAAATGGACCGGTTGCGTTATGCCGCCGAGTCATCTGACTGACATTGTCCAGGGCATTGCCGATATCGATAAACTCCAGACTTGTGACGCAGTACTGAGCGGCTATCTTGGCTCGGCTGAACAGGGCGAGCATATTCTGGGTATTGTACGCAAAGTAAAAGCGGCCAATCCGCAGGCGAAATATTTTTGTGACCCGGTGATGGGCCATCCGGAAAAAGGGTGTATCGTCGCGCCGGGCGTAGCGGAGTTTCATGTACGCCATGCGCTTCCAGCCAGCGATATTATCGCCCCGAATTTGGTTGAGCTCGAAATTCTGTGCGAGCATGCGGTGAACAATGTTAATGAGGCCGTGGCGGCAGCGCGTGAGCTCATCGCTCAGGGACCAGAGATTGTGCTGGTGAAGCATCTGGCTCGCGCGGGTATCAGCGCAGATCGTTTCGAGATGCTGTTAGTTACCGCTGAACAAGCGTGGCATATCAGCCGACCGTTAGTCGATTTTGGTGCTCGTCAACCGGTTGGCGTGGGTGATGTCACCAGCGGCTTATTGTTGGTTAAACTGCTGCAGGGCGCGTCTTTACAGCAGGCGCTGGAGCACGTGACGGCGGCGGTGTACGAAGTGATGATTGCCACCAAAAAAATGCACGAGTATGAGCTGCAGGTCGTGGCTGCGCAGGATTGTATCGCGAAGCCTGAACACTACTTCAGCGCGACGCAGCTGTAACCAATGCCCGATGGCGCTCACGCTTATCGGGCCTGCGTTTGGCTGAAGGCCGGGTAAGCGCAAGCGCTACCCGGCAACAACAATTAATTTAACCCTTCTGCTTTCAACGCCGCGCCAACCGCCGGACGTTCAGCCATACGCGCCATATACGCATCGATATTGCTTAACCCTGCCATATTCAGCTTAACCGCATACGCCCAACGCAGCACGGTGAACAAATAGGCGTCCGCAATGCTGAAGCGCGAACCGCAGATCCATTGGTTATCTTGCAGCGCGTCGTTCACATACTGCATTTTTTTCTCCAGCAGCGCGCGAACGGTTGGCTTGAAGTCTTCCGGCGTATCGGGACGGAACAGTGGGGTAAAGCCTTTATGCAGTTCTGTCGCGATGTAGTTAAGCCATTCAATGGTTTTGTAACGGGAGAGGCTGCTGGTCGGGGCAAGGAGTTGACGGTCTGGAACGGTGTCCGCCAGGTATTGCATGATGGCGACGCCTTCGGTCAGTAGCGTACCGTCATCCAGCAGCAGCGCGGGAACTTGCCCTTTTGGGTTTACCGCGAAAAAATCATCGCCGTTTTCCAGACGCTTCTTCATCAGATCAACACCATCCAGCGTGAAATCTTTACCGCTCTCACGAAGTGTGATGTGGGAAGCAAGAGAACAAGCGCCCGGTTTGTAGAACAGTTTCATCGGTAACTCCTTTTGGCTGAGGTATATCGTATGGTAGTGCTAGCTCAGGCAAAAAAAAAGCCGCTAACACCAGTTAGCGGCCTGAAAAAGAGTTTCCCTGAGAATTACGCTGTCGCGGCCTTAGAGGCTTTCTCATTGACGTCATCGTCCTGAGTCATACGATTCAGCTTCGGTGCCGTCAGCAGCATCAGAACAGCGATAACAGCCGTAGCAACACCAATCTGCAGGAACACACGACCGTAGACTTCAAGGGACATCAGCGGGTCAGTGACGTTCTCTGGTACAGCCATCATGTTGGCTACGTAACCACCGATGATGTTTGCACCGGCAGTGGTCAGGAACCAGCTACCCATGATGAAGCCCATCAGGCGTTGCGGAACCAGCTGAGCCACCATTGCCAGACCCAGACCGGAGATCATCAGTTCACCGATACTTTGCAGACCGTAGCAGATGATCAGCCAGTTAACGGAAACGATGCCCGCATCGGTAGCGAATTTAGCACCCAGAGGCAGGATCAGGAACGCACCGGAACACAGCACCATACCAATCGCAAACTTGGTTGGCATCGGCAGGGTATCGCCCATCTTGTTATAGATAGCGGCGAGGATTGGGCTACCAATGATGATCCAGAACGGGTTCAGTGCCTGGTACTGCTCAGGTTCGAAAGCAATGCCAAGAATAGAGTGCTCAACGTTACGAATCGCGAAGAAGTTCAGTGAGGTCGGCATCTGGCTGTACAGCACGAAGAAGATAATCGCTTCCAGCATCAGAATGAAGGCGACGATCATTTTACGACGCGCAGCACCGTGCATGGTGAATGCTTCTTTACCGAAGATAAACACGATACCCAGAGCAATGACGCCCAGAACCATACGTGCGATCTGCTGGTTGTGCAGCAACCAGGTTGCAATCGCGATCAGCACCACGACGCCAACAATAGTCAGCAACAGGTTACGGAAGTTGATCGGCTCAAAGTCAGGTTTAGAACCGTACTGTTTAACCCAGCGCTGACAGAATGCGAAGTTAACAACGGTAATCAGCATACCCACGACGCTCAGAGCGAACGCGGTGCTCCAGCCGTAATGCGCAGCCAACCACGGTGTTGCCAGCATAGAGAAGAATGAACCGATGTTGACGGACATGTAGTACATGGTAAATGCACCATCAAGACGCGGGTCATCTTTGGCATAGCAGGTAGAGAGCAGGGATGATGGGTTTGCTTTAAACAGGCCGTTACCGACCGCGATGGCCGCCATGCCCATATAAACGATACCCGCATCGTGACCAGACCATGCTACCAACGCATAACCGATGGCCAGGACAACGGCACCCAGCATAATGACACGTTTTGTACCCAGAACTTTATCACCTAACCAGCCGCCAATGGCAACCAGACCGTACACCAGGGCGCTAAAGGACGAGAAAAGGGTGATGGAATCCGCTTCTGACATACCCAGTTGTTTAACCAGGTAGACGGCCATAATTCCTTGCAGGCCGTAATAACCAAAACGCTCCCACAGCTCAATAGAGAAAATGAGATAGAACGCTTTTGGTTGTTTGAAGGCGTTTAAACTCACGCTTTCTGTTGGTTTATTGTTTGCAGTAGACACTTTTACCTCTTTTTTTACATCCCATATCAACGGGGGTGTTCAGGCACGTGATGAGTCAAGTTCATCCGTCCGATTGTTATAGTGGGAGGGGAAACGGCAAGTAATGTTCACTATCTTGACCATTCAGACAAGTGGTTTGTAATAATCTGTTACATATATCATGACTGGTGAAATCGTCGGGACTGTGAAATGTTATCTAGCGTTAAATTTCTTCATTTGAAAAATGGCAGATTTTTACACTGTTTAATTAGGGTGAAAACCGCAATGTGGCGATATGTTCTGCTATTTGCGCTTGAATCCAGTGATATAGGCCATTATCTGAAAAATAGCCAGTGTAATGTTTTGTTTAGAAACTGTTCAGTTAGGTCATCTGATTGTCACTTTAACTAAAAAATAAATATTTTTTAACATTATGTTATCTGGATGATCTGGATCACGTATAGATAGAAATTTCTTTTACTAAAAAAACGATTAACCTGCTCAGGTGTTAATTAACAAGAATATTGCATTAGATATGGGCGGTTGAGCGGCATCATTGTCGGGAAAATAAACTCAGGGGAGTGCATAACTAATCGTTATGTTAGCGAGGGGCAAGCAGTATGCCCCGGCAGCATCAGATATCGACTTTCTCTTTGAATTCGCAAAGATCTTCGATAATGCAGGAACCGCAGCGCGGCTTTCTGGCTATACAGGTGTAGCGGCCATGAAGAATTAACCAGTGATGGCAATCGACTTTAAATTCACTAGGTACGACTTTCAGCAGCTTCTCTTCAACCTGCTCGACGTTTTTACCCGGGGCGAACTGGGTACGATTACAAACGCGAAAAATATGGGTATCTACGGCAATAGTGGGCCAGCCAAAGGCGGTATTTAACACCACATTAGCCGTCTTTCGCCCAACCCCGGGCAGGGCTTCTAATGCGGCCCGGTCTTCAGGCACTTCGCCATTATGTTGCTCCAGCAGAATGCGGCAGGTTTTAATCACGTTCTCCGCTTTGCTGTTAAACAAACCGATTGTCTTGATGTAGGACTTAACCCCTTCAACGCCAAGCTCCAGCATCGCGGCTGGCGTATTGGCGATGGGGTAGAGCTTAGCCGTCGCTTTATTGACGCTGACATCGGTGGCCTGCGCGGAGAGCAAGACTGAAATCAGCAGTTCGAACGGCGATGTAAAATTTAGCTCGGTTGTCGGATGCGGATTGTTCTCACGCAGGCGCGTCAGTATTTCCAGCCGTTTTGCTTTGTTCATTACACATTCCCTGTTTCACCGGCCGGACTGTCCGTGACAGCCGCCTCGGCACGACGTTTCTTCATTTTCTCATCAATCAGATACTTAACAGCCAGCATCAGACCCAGGCCAATAAACGCGCCTGGTGGCAGCATGGCCAGCAGAAACGGCGTATCGGTATGGAAGATCTCAACGCGCAATACTTTGGCCCAGCTACCCAACAAACCGTCTGCGCCATCAAAGAGTGTACCGTTACCAATTATTTCACGTAGCGAGCCCAGAACAAACATGGCGCCAGTTGCGCCCATGCCGATGGAAAAGCCATCGAGTGCGGATAGCGCAGGGCCTTTTTTGGCTGCGAAGGCTTCAGCGCGGCCAACAACAATACAGTTGGTCACAATCAGCGGGATAAAAATGCCCAGAGACTGATACAGGCCAAAAGCGTAGGCATTGATCAACATTTGCACCGCGCTCACCACGGAGGCGATGATCATGACATAAATCGGAATACGTATTTCAGGCGGTGTCCAGCGACGAAGGGCAGAAATCGTCAGGTTCGTCAGCGTCAGGACGAGCGTAGTCGCGAGTCCCAGGCCCAGCGCGTTAGTGGCGGTCGAGGTGACGGCCAACAGCGGACACATCCCGAGTAACTGCACAAGCGCGGAGTTATTTTTCCATAACCCTTGGACAATAACGTCTTTAATTTCGCTCATGGTTTATTCTCCACAGGCGCTAAGTTGAGGAAGTTTCGCGGGCAGCGTCTGCGCATACAAACCGGCGCGTTTTACTGCATTAACTACCGCACGCGGCGTAATGGTTGCGCCAGTAAACTGGTCAAAGTCGCCGCCGTCTTTTTTCACCGCCCAGTGAGCGTCGTTACCCGCAGCGATCGTTTTGCCGCTAAAGTGGGTGATCCAGTCGGACAGTCGCAGTTCGATTTTATCACCCAGCCCTGGCGTTTCATGATGTTCGGTCACCCGCGTACCCAACACGGTACCCGAAAAATCGACACCAACCAGCAGTTGAATAGCCCCGGAATAACCATCTGGCGCCGTAGCTTCAAGAATTGCTGCAACGGGACGATCGTCCTGGCGGGCAATATACACTCGGTGAGTGCCTTTGCCCAACGCCTGCGCATCGACCAGATAACAACTTTCGGACAAGTTATTATTGTAGCGATCGCCTGGCAGAACCTGATCGAACAGCGTTTTTTGCTGCAGCGCGGCTTGTTCATCAATGGTGGACTTGGTTAATTGATTGATTGCCGCGGTTAACCCCGTCGAGCCCGCTGCAAACAGCGCCAGAGTAATACCGTGTTTACGAATCGTTTTCAGCATAGGGAGTCCTTAGCGATGTCCGTACACGCGAGGGCGGGTGTAATAATCAATCAGGGGAACCGTGATATTTGCCAGCAATACGGCAAAAGCCACGCCATCAGGATAACCGCCAAAACTGCGAATCAACCACACTAACAGGCCCGCAAGTGCGCCAAAAATCAGGCGGCCACGGTTGGTTGTTGATGCTGTAACGGGATCGGTAAGAATAAAGAATGCACCCAGCATGGTCGCGCCGGAAAGTAGGTGCAACTGAGGCGAGGCCAGCGAATCTGGCGAGAAAATCCAGCCTAAAGTGGCACAAACGGCGAGCGACAGCAGGAAGCTAACCGGGATATGCCAGCGAATCGCTTTCTGCCATAGCAACACGACGCCGCCCACCAGCCAGGCAAGGTTAACCCACTGCCAGCCAGCGCCTGCAAGCATGCCGCTGTAGATTGGGTATTGCATCACCTGCTCAACAGTACGTCCCGCATGCAGCGAAGTCTTAAAGGTATCGAGAGGTGTTGCCTGACTGATACCATCAATACCCATACGCAGCGTGTTCATATCCCCGCCGCTGGCGGTATGTCCGCTAAAGATAACGTTCAGGGCGTCAAAAAAACCAGGCACAGTCGCCGCAATTTCATGCGGCGGCAGCCAGCTTGTCATCTGTACCGGGAATGAAATAAGCAGCACCACGTAACCAATCATGGCGGGGTTAAACGGGTTCTGACCGAGGCCGCCATACAGTTGTTTAGCAATGATAACGGCGAATACCGTGCCTAAAACTACCATCCACCAGGGGGCGAGCGGGGGAATACTCACGGCCAGCAGTAACCCGGTGAGAAATGCGGAGTTGTCTTTTAAAATCGCGACAATGGGTTGTTTGCGCAGTTTAAGCACGCCCGCTTCGGCGGCGATAGCGCTGATGGCGGCCAGAACTATCTGGAACAACGTACCCCAGCCAAAGAACCACAGCTGAGCGGCGATCCCCGGCAATGCAGCCAGTAACACCAGCATCATGATACGCGATGTCTGGCGCTGGTTATGGGTATAAGGGGAGCTTGCTATTCTGAATACCATTTATTCCTCGTTTACAACCTGCTGCTGGGCGGCTTTCTTTGCCTGAGCGCGTGCAATAGCGGCCGCGACGGCGGCTTTACGCGGATCCACCGGTTCGACTGTTTCCGTAACCGCCTGCTGCTCGAGCTTGCGAGCTTTGGCGCGGGCGATAGCCGCTTCCACGGCGGCTTTACGCGGATCCACCGGTTCGGCTGTTTCCGTTACGGTTTCCTGTTCAAGCTTGCGGGCTTTGGCACGAGCGATTGCCGCTTCCACTGCAGCTTTACGCGGATCCACCGGTTCGGCTGTTTCCGTTACGGTTTCCTGTTCAAGCTTGCGGGCTTTGGCACGAGCGATTGCCGCTTCCACTGCAGCTTTACGCGGATCCACCGGTTCGGCTGTTTCCGTTACGGCTTCCTGCTCAAGCTTGCGGGCTTTAGCACGAGCGATTGCCGCTTCCACTGCAGCTTTACGCGGATCGACCTCTGTGTTGCTGCCTCCAGCTTGGGGAGGGTTTTCCATCCGGGTTGCGCGAGCTTGCGCCTTACGCGCCTCGCGTGCGGCAATCACGGCACTATTGTCAGGTTTTTCGCCAGCCTGAATGACTACCGGCTGCATTGCCTGAGCCTGCTTTTCTTTTACGCGAGCCAGCGCGGCGGCAATGGCATCATGATCTTTAGCCGCAGGCTGAACGGCTGCGCTTTTGTGACGTTCAAGACGTGCTGCTTTTTCACGTTCGAGTCGCGCCTGTCGGGCTTCAAATCGCGCTTTCGCTTCAGCGGCACGTTTTTCTTCCTGACTAATGGCATAAATCTCGGCTTTTTCCTGACGGAAATACTGCACCAGTGGAATATTGCTTGGGCATACCCAGGCGCAGGCACCGCATTCAATGCAGTCCGCGATATTGTGCGCTGTTGCTTTGTCGTGCTGTTGCCCTTTACTGAACCAATAAAGCTGTTGCGGCAGGAGATCGGCCGGACAGGCATCGGCGCATGCGCTACAGCGAATGCAGCCTTTCTCTTCCGGCGTTTCTCCCATTTCACTGGCAGAGGGCGCCAGAAGACAGTTGGTTATCTTCACCACCGGTACATCCAGCCACGGCAGCGTAAAGCCCATCAGCGGCCCGCCCATAATCACCATCTGGTCGGCGGAAGGGCAGAAGCCTGCGTCGTTGAGCAGATGACGAACCGGCGTGCCTAAACGCGCCCAGACGTTGCCCGGACGGCTGACGGCTTCGCCGGTCAGCGTCACGACACGCTCGGTAATCGGTTCTCCGTCAATCACCGCACGTTTAATCGCGTAGGCGGTTCCAACGTTTTGCATCAGCACGCCGATATCTGAAGAGCGTCCCCCGTGGGGAACCTGCTTGCCGGTCAGGATTTGCGTTAACTGTTTGGCCCCGCCTGACGGGTACTTGGTGGGGATCACGCGTAAGCTGATATCGTGTGAATCAGCCAGCACCGCGCGCAGCATGGAAATTGCCTGTGGCTTGTTATCTTCAATGCCCAGTAGAATTTCGCGTGGCTGAAGAATATGCGCCAGGATGCGGATACCTTCGACGACCTGCGCCGCGCAGTCCTGCATCAGGCGGTCATCAGCCGTAATGTACGGCTCGCATTCAGCAGCGTTAATGATCAGCGTTTCAATTTTATCTCCGCCGCCCTGCAGCTTAACGCCGGTGGGAAAACCCGCGCCACCCAGTCCGGCGACGCCGAACTGGTGAATACGTGCGATCAGCTCTTCCCGGCTGCGGGAACGGTAATCGACCCAGCCGTCTCGCTCAATCCAGCGATCTTCGCCATCGGCGTCAATAATAACGCTCAGCTCAGCTAATGCCGATGGATGTGCAGTAGAATGCGGCGCAATAGCAACAACGGTGCCTGACGTTGGCGCATGTACCGGAAGCATTTTACCACGCCCAAGGGTTAACGCCTGACCACGCAGCACGGTGTCGCCTACGTTTACGCACAGCTCACCCTCCGCGCCAATATGTTGTTTCAGCGGAATAACAAAGCGTGGCGCCAGCGGAACCTGTCGCAGCGGCGTACCGTTCGACTGGGTCTTCATTTCTGGTGGATGAATGCCGCCATCAAAGTCCCAGATTTTGTTTTTTCTGAATGCAGAGAATAACTTAAACATGTTGTTCCACGGGAATGATGCGCACAGGGATGGTGTTTAAATCCCATTTCCAGCTATCAGGTGTCTCGGCCACCGGGCGTAATTCGATACATTGCGTCGGGCACGGGTCAACGCACAGGTTGCACCCGGTGCAGAGATCGCTCATCACTGTGTGCATAGCGCGGGTCGCGCCCACGATCGCATCAACCGGGCAGGCCTGAATGCACTTTGTACAACCGATACAGTTATTTTCATCAATGACCGCCAGCATACGCACGGGGGTAATATCGTGTTCATCACCATCAATCGGTTGCGGGTCGACGTTCAGCAGGGCGGCAATTTTTAACATCACCGCTTCGCCTCCGGGTGCGCAACGGTTGATTTTTTCGCCCTGAGAACCGATCGCTTCAGCGTAAGGATGACAGCCCGGATAGCCGCATTGTCCACACTGGCTTTGCGGGAGAATTTCATCAATTTTCTCCACGACAGGATCATCTTCGACGGCAAAACGTCGTGAGGCGTAACCCAAAATAGCGCCGAACGCCAGACCCAGTAGACTCACTGCGGCAACGGCAATCCAGATAGCATTCATTACAACTTCACCAAACCACTAAAGCCCATAAAGGCCAATGACATTAAACCAGCGGTAATCAGCGCAATCGCATTACCGCGAAACGGAGCAGGCACGTCCGCCACGGCGAGGCGTTCGCGGATCGCGGCGAACAGTACCATCACCAGCGAGAAGCCGACGGCGGCGGAAAAACCGTATAGCGCCGACTGTAAAAAGTTATGACCGAGATTGATATTCAGTAACGCCACGCCTAATACCGCGCAGTTAGTGGTGATCAGCGGTAGGAAGATCCCCAGCAGGCGGTAAAGTGCAGGGCTGGTTTTGCGTACAACCATCTCGGTAAATTGCACGACGACGGCGATGACCAGAATAAAAGCCAGCGTGCGCAGATAGATGAGATTGAGTGGAATAAGGATCCAGGTATCAATCAGCCATGCGCAGATGGATGCCAGTGTCATGACAAACGTCGTGGCAAGGCCCATACCCATTGCGGTTTCCAGTTTTTTGGAAACGCCCATAAACGGGCAGAGCCCCAGAAACTTGACCAGTACAAAGTTATTGACCAGTACAGTTCCGACAAACAGCAGCAGGTAATCAGTCATTTTTCGGCCTGAAATAAAAAAGCCGCCTATTATCTGACAATCTACAACAGGCGACAACAGGTTAACTGTAGGGTTATTACGGATTCACAAACGTCGATTTAACGCGTTGCGAGCGTTTGAAATAGGGCACCAACAGTGCTGCAGCCAGCAATGGGAACAGCAGTTGGCGCACGGCAAAGGCGTCCGGAACCGGTGAAAACGCAAACGCTTTAATCGCCAGTAACACGGAGATCAGCAGCCATAGAATATAATGCTTAGGCACACAGGCTCTGCGTTTGAAAAACGCAATCGTCAGCCACAGCGTGTAATACCACATGGCAATCGCGGTAATAAAAGAGACGCCCCATAACAGCAAATTTGCCGTACTTTGCGCACCCAGCGTTTGGAAGGTTTGCGGTGTAGCCAGCGCAGTGACATAAAGTAATAACGCCAGCGAAGCGCTCAACAATGCGACTAACAGCCAGGCCAGTGGCCCAAGTAGCCAGCCCCCGATACGTTGTGCCGGTGTGGTAGTCATCTCTTCTCCAGGTTTACGCGCGCAATCAAACATGCCATTCATTTTGGGGCAATTATTATAAAGCTTTTAACGTTGAGCGCTACTTTCTTCTTTATTGCACGTAATGCCAGACTGATTTGGGTACCTGACCAACATCAAACAGACGACCTCCTGAGATAAGCTCGGCACGGCGATGGTCTGCAGCGCGATACATATTGATAATGTCGCTATCGTCGGTGAGCGTGTAGTTAAGATGGTCGAACAGTTTTTCCAGACTTTCGAGTGAACTGATTTTGCGGAATTTTAATAAGTAATCCTGAACAGTCATAAATGGAAATCCATATTAATAAAATAATACCAACGGAGTAGTAAATATAAATAATAAACAACATGCACAGGTAAAAGCGGATTGACGCGCAAATGTGAGAAGAGTGTTCATACCTGTGGAAAAGCAGGCGCTATGCGCACCTGCGGTAAGGGTAACGCGCTTCGCTACAGCAGGCAATATGCACCGGAGTGGGATGCGGCATTATTCTCTTTTTTTGACAAAATTCGATCTTTTGCAGCCAAACCTGCCGTTACTAGATGTTAATTGCCGGGTTATAAGGGACTGCAGATGCTTATTTCTTCTGCACAGCAGCAACGGGCTCCGGTGGCTGGTAATTGTCAATATGATTGGCAACACCCAGCAGGATCACAGAGACGGTGAGAACAATCCAACCTGCTAATTCAATAAGACGATTCATTACTGATGACATTTGCTTTGATTTATCCATAAACACAGGCTGCAAATGTTACTAATCTCTCAATAATACAGCAAGATAATTGGGAACGATTTCTCCCTCTTTTTCGCTGCAAGTTAAGCATAAGTGGCATATGTTTGACTTAAGTTAATAAACAACCTTTGTAGCGCAATGGTTATTAAACTATTGAGACGTTGCAGGGTATGGTGTGAAATAGGTCAGTCCTGAATTGAGAGGCTATAACATGAGTGACAACATCCGCGTTGGGCTAATTGGCTATGGTTACGCCAGTAAAACCTTCCATGCCCCCCTGATTGTGGGCACACCGGGCCTCGAACTGGCTGCGGTTTCCAGTAGTGATGAAGCAAAAGTGAAGGCAGACTGGCCAACGGTGGCGGTTGTTGCTGAGCCTAAACACCTTTTTAACGATCCGAATATCGACCTGATTGTGATCCCCACGCCTAACGACACTCACTTCCCGTTAGCGAAGGCTGCGCTGGAAGCGGGCAAACATGTGGTTGTTGATAAGCCTTTTACCGTGACACTGTCACAAGCACGCGAACTGGATGCGTTGGCGCGTAGCCTTGGCCGCGTGCTGTCCGTTTTCCATAACCGCCGCTGGGACAGTGATTTTCTGACGTTGAAAGCCCTGCTGGCGGATGGCGTTTTGGGGGAGGTGGCGTATTTCGAATCCCATTTCGATCGATTCCGCCCCCAGGTTCGTGACCGCTGGCGTGAACAGGGGGGGCCGGGAAGCGGCATCTGGTATGATTTAGCACCGCATCTTCTGGATCAGGTGATTAACCTGTTTGGTTTGCCCGTCAGCATGACGGTAGACCTGGCTCAGCTCCGCCCAGGTGCGCAAGCGACGGATTACTTCCATGCCATCCTGACTTATCCGCAGCGTCGTGTGATTCTGCACGGCACCATGCTTGCTGCCGCTGAGTCGGCCCGTTATATCGTGCACGGATCGCGTGGCAGCTATGTGAAGTATGGTCTTGACCCGCAGGAAGAGCGCCTGAAAAATGGCGAGCGACTGCCTCAGGAAGACTGGGGTTACGACATGCGCGATGGCGTGTTGACGCGAATAGAAGGCGAAGAGCAGGTTGAAGAGACCTGGCTGACTGTACCGGGTAATTACCCGGCGTACTATGCTGGCATTCGTGATGCGCTAAATGGTCACGGTGAAAACCCGGTACCGGCGAGACAAGCTATTCAAATCATGGAGCTGATTGAGCTGGGTCTTGAATCGGCGAAACATCGCTCGACGCTGTGCCTTGCCTGATTAGGCAAATGCCGGATGGCGATGCTCAGCATCTCATCCGGCACTTTAACCGTCACGCTGCCGCGACTTTCTCGCGCAGGGCACGTTTTTCTTCGTTACTCAGAAATGCCATTTCCAGGCCGTTGATTTGCGCCTGACGGATCTGTTCGCGCGTGAGTCCTGCTGCTGGTGCGGCAATGGTGTACTCGTGAATAATATCCACACCCTGTACCGCCGGATCGTCCGTATTCAAGCTGGCTAAAACGCCATGCTCAAGGAATGTTTTCAGCGGGTGGGTTGCCAGAGAGGCGACGGTGCTGGTCTGAATGTTCGATGTCAGGCAGGATTCGATGCCGATACGGTGTTCGGCGAGGTAATCCATCAATGCACGATCTTCAACGGCTTTTACGCCGTGACCAATACGTTCTGCGCCCAGCTCTTTAATAGCCTGCCAGATACTTTCTGGTCCCGCGGCTTCGCCCGCATGCACGGTAATACGCCAGCCGGCGTCGCGCGCCTGATTGAAATGCGACAGGAACAGACTGCCCGGGAAACCGAGTTCGTCACCAGCCAGATCCAGCGCCGTAATATGGTCACGGTGGGCTAACAGCGCATCCAGTTCCTGCAGGCAGGCGGCTTCGCCGAAGGTACGGCTCATAATGCCAATTAAGCGAGCTTCGACGCCAAAGGTCTTGCAGCCCTCGCGTACGCCGGCAATGACGGCTTCAACTACGCCCGCAACCGTGAGCTGATGCGCCATCGCCATATAGCCGGGTGAAAAACGTAATTCTACATAGTGCAGACCGTTACGTGCTGCATCCTCAATATTCTCAAATGCCACGCGGCGACACGCATCCAGCGAGGCCAGTACCTTCACGCCCCAGTCGAGCTTGGATAAAAAGCTCACTAAATCCGGCTCAGTTGATGTGACTTGCACATGAGGGATCAGCGTTTCCAGCGTTTGTGCCGGAAGCGTTAAATTGAACTGACGACCCAGATCCAGGATCGTTTGGGCACGGATGTTACCATCAAGGTGGCGATGGACGTCGGTCAGGGGGAGGGAAGTATCAATCATGGTCGCACTCGTGTATTTAGGTAAAGTGCGTCGTATTATATGAAAAAATCGGGATAAAAAGCTATGTTGCGCAATGAATAATTTCATTGCGCAAACTTAATTAACGTACAGAACGGATGGCGTTAATCAGCCCCTGAACGCCTTTTTCAAGCTTGGATCTTGGGCATCCGGCATTGAGGCGTACAAAACCGCGACCTTCTTCTCCGTAGGTATATCCCGGCATGATAGCGACTTTCTGCTGGTGGATGAGAACATCCTGCAAGGCATGGTCATCAATATTGAGCGGACGCAGGTCAATCCATGCCAGATAGGTGGATTGCGGAATCTGCCAGTTGAGTTCGGGGAATGCGGCATTAAGCTCACGCGCAACGTAATGCAGATTGCTGGCAAGATAATCGCGCAGCGCATCAAGCCAGCTTGCACCCTGTTGATAAGCGGTAATATGTGCGCTAAGCGCCAGCACCGCAGGCGAGGAAAGACCATCGCGGCCTTTTAACGCGCTGAGGTAATCGTTGCGGCTTTGAGCATCTTCAATGAGTCCGTAAGCCCCGGTTAATGCCGGAATATTAAAACTCTTTGAGCCGGAAGTGAGCAGTGCCCAACTGCCACGCGCGACGTTACTCCACGGGATGTGCGGCCGGTCTGACCATACCATATCCATATGAATCTCATCGGAGATAACTTTTACACCATGGCGCTGACACAGTTCCGCCATGGTTTCCAGCTCGTCGCGCGTCCACACTTTGCCCGTTGGGTTTTGTGGGCTGCAAAGCAGAAGAATTTTGCTTTCAGGTCGAGACAGGGCTTTCTCCAGCGCAACCATGTCGCAAAACCAGCCGTCGGCGCGTTTTTCCAGTCCGACTGCGTGTACCTGGCGCTGATTACCTTCAATCGCTTTGTAAAACGCATCGTAAGCCGGAGTATGGATAACCACCGCATCGCCCACGGATGACCACTGGCGGATCAACTCCGACACCATATAGATGACCGAGGGGCCATATACCAGCGACTGAGGATCTATTTGAGTGTTATGTCGCGAAAGAAACCAATGGCTTATCGCCGCCAGAAACTCATCGTTTTTCCAGCGGCTGTAACCCAACACGCCATGTGACAGGCGCTGAGTCAGCGCCTCCAGAATGCAAGGTGCGGTGGCAAAATCCATATCGGAGATGGTGAATGGCAGCAGGTCGGCTGAACCAAAACGGTCGGCAACGTAATCCCACTGAGTACACCAGGTACCGTGCCTGTCCACAACCTTTGAAAAATCAAACATATTGTTGTCCTTAAGCCTGTACGGTGTTCATCAGAACCGCGATCTCGTCTTTCACTGACTGGACCTGCGGACCGATAACGACCTGAAGGTTATGCTGATTGAGTTGTACTACGCCAATGGCACGATTGTCCTTCAGAGCCTGTACGTTAACAAGCGACATATCTTTCACTGACAAGCGCAGACGGGTGATGCAATTATCCAGGCTGACAATGTTTTCTGCGCCGCCCAGCGCCGCCAGAATAGCAGGGACGTTGTAACCTGATTTACCAGGCGCTCCGGCCATTACTTTTTCGATATTGCTGGCAATTTCGACTTCACGGCCCGGCGTCTTCAAATTGAAACGCGTGATGGCGAAGCGGAAGATCACGTAGTACACCGCAAACC
Source organism: Citrobacter sp. Cb031 (assembly GCF_030336725.1). Classification (NCBI taxonomy): domain Bacteria; kingdom Pseudomonadati; phylum Pseudomonadota; class Gammaproteobacteria; order Enterobacterales; family Enterobacteriaceae; genus Citrobacter; species Citrobacter sp. Cb031. The sequence goes on along the minus strand of NZ_JAOWDA010000034.1, from coordinate 618,198 downwards.
AGATAGCCGCGACAACAGGGACCAGGTACCACTTGGTGGACAATCCGTGCAGGATGCCGAACACCACGAAGTCAATCAGGTTACCGTCAGTGTTACCGATAGTGACGCCAAGCACCGCCATCACGGTGAAGCCAAGACCGGTTAGCAGGGCGTGGATTACATACAGAACCGGAGCGACGAACAGGAATAAGAACTCGAGTGGTTCAGTTGTACCGCCGATGACACAGGCAATCAGGCCAGAAATTAATAACCCTTTAATTTTATGACGATTTTCAGGGCGTGCGCAGTGGTACATGGCTAATGCCGCACCCGGTAAACCGCCGAGGAACGCCGGCATTTTACCCTGGGACAGGAAACGTGTTGCGCTTTCAGAGAAACCTTGCGTTGTCGGGCAGCTCAGTTGAGCCTGGAAAATAGTCAGTGCGCCGCTCACGCTATGGCCGCAGACTTCCTGTGTGCCGCCAGCTTCGGTGAAGCGAATGAGTGCCACCAGAATATGGTGCAGGCCAAAAGGCAGCAACAGACGTTCACCGGTACCAAACAGCATAGGACCAAATTCCCCCGCGCTATTGATGATGTGACCGAGTCCGGTAATGCCCATGGCGAAAACCGGCCAAATCAGGGGAATGACCAGCCCGACCAATCCCATCACCACCGAGGAGATGATAGGCACAAAGCGCGTACCACCGAAAAACGCCAGCGCATCCGGCAGACGAATGTTGTGGAAGCGTTCATGCAGCATCCAGACAATGATCCCGGCAATAACGGCTCCGAGGATCCCGGTGTCGATCGACTGGATCCCCAGAATGTTTTGCACGTTGTTGGCTTTCAGGATCGCCGCATCTGTGGTGGGTAAGATACCTTTGGCGGTTAACCAGAAATTGACGGCGAGGTTCATGACCGCATAACCGACAAAACCGGCGAACGCCGCAACGCCTTTGTTCTCGCGCGCCAGGCCCAGAGGAATGGCAATACAGAACATGACTGGCAGGAAGCTAAACGCAAAAGAGCCAACTTTACTCATCCAGGTAAAGATGGCCTGAAGCAGCGGATTCCCCAACGCCGGGATCAGCGTTAAGACATCATGGCTGCTCAACGAGCTGCCGATCCCCAACATGATCCCGCAAAATGAAAGCAGCGCTACAGGCAGCATAAAGGTTTTGCCCAACTGCTGGAAAAATTCCCATAACGTTATTTTTGGTGTGGTTCTCGCCGTCATCAAACGACTCCTTGTAAAGGCTAGCTGACTAATGATGGCGAGAAGATAAAACGTTTTACCTAATTTTAGTGCGGTATAAATCACATTATCGAACGATAATAGGAGGTATAAATATAAGTGATTGATAAAACGTTTTATCTGTCACGTTATCAGGGAGTTTTCTGTTTTTATGGCTATAGCCAAAAAAATAACCATCCATGATGTTGCGCTGGCTGCGGGGGTTTCGGTCAGCACCGTCTCATTGGTGCTCAGTGGAAAAGGGCGAATTTCATCAGCGACCGGGGAGCGGGTGAATGCTGCTATTGAGCAACTGGGGTTTGTGCGTAACCGCCAGGCATCAGCGCTGCGCGGCGGGCAGAGCGCAGTAGTTGGTTTGATTGTACGCGATCTTTCAACGCCGTTTTACGCCGAGCTGACGGCAGGTCTGACGGAAGCGTTAGAAGCGCAGGGGCGCATGGTCTTCTTATTGCACGGCGGTAAAGATGGGGAGCAGCTGGCGCAGCGTTTCGCGATGTTACTCAACCAAGGGGTAGATGGCGTGGTCATTGCCGGGGCCGCTGGCAGCAGTGATGCACTGCAACAGTTGGCCGCTGACAAAGGGATCCCGGTGGTATTTGCATCACGCGCCAGCTACATGGATGACGCAGACACCGTCAGGCCCGATAACATGCAGGCTGCACAGTTACTGGTTGAACATCTTATCCGCCACGGACACCAGCGTATTGCCTGGCTGGGCGGGCAGAGTTCTTCATTGACTCGCGCAGAGCGCGTCGGCGGTTATTGTGCAACGTTACTAAAATATGGTTTACCGTTTCATAGCGACTGGGTGCTGGAGTGCTCATCCAGCCAGAAGCAGGCCGCAGAAGAGGTAACGGCGCTGTTACGCCGCAATCCCACGATCAGCGCGGTGGTGTGCTACAACGAAATAATCGCCATAGGCGCCTGGTTTGGCCTGATGAGAGCAGGACGTCAGAGTGGTGAAATTGGTGTCGATCGCTATTTCGAACAGCAAATATCGTTGGCCGGATTCGCTGATGTGGCGGAAAACGCGTTGGACGATATCCCGATTACCTGGGCCTGTTCGCCCGCGCGTGAAATGGGATACACCCTTGCTGAACGTATGCTACAACGCATTGCCCACGATGAAGGTCATTCACGCAATCTGACGCTTTCCGCTCGTCTGGTGGCGGCGAAATAAAAAAGCCCGATAAACACTGTTATCGGGCCTGTCACTGACGAGTGATTATTGTTGCGGGATGGCAGGGGTATCCGGCTGTGTAAGAGAAGGCATACCGAACATACCAACAAACTCATCCAGCGGCATTTTTTGTCCGTTCAGCGTCACCTGGCCGTTTGCGTATTGCAGGCTGGTGCCGATAACGTTGTCCTGCAAAGTCGTAATGCGGAACATCTGCCCCATCGCCGCCAGGCCATTAACCTGTTGCTTCGCCAGACCAGCCGCTTCTTCCTGCTGATATCCTTCCAGTTTGGCAATTTGCGTCATGAACTCAGTCGCCATATCGACAGGGATGGTCAGTTTCGCATCCAGCGATTTGACGGAACGATCCACTTCCTGGGCCAGCGTTTGCGGCTCCACCGTGTTTGCTGTCGGATCTTTTAGCAGCAGTGACAGATTAAATGTGGTTTCACCTTTTGCATTCTTCCAGCTCAGTGGAGCAATGGTGACAACCGGTTCGCCTTTCATCAAAATCGGTAGCGCATTAAAGAAGGCTTCGGTGACTTTCTGCTGATAAAGCTCAGGATTTTGGACCACATCAATCTGCGCCATCAGCGCTTTGGTTTGGGCGCTGTACTGCTGGCTGAACTGGTGCAGCGCTTCACCGTCAATCTGGCCAACTTTCAATGTCAGCTTACCGCTCCCCATATCCTGGCCCTGCAATTTCAGGCTGTTCAGGGTGTAATCCAACTGGCTGTTGACGGTTTTGCCATCGTTAATCAGATCGGATTTGCCATCGATACCCATGCCTTCCAGCACCGCCAACTCTTTGCCCTCAACTGAAATCGACAGTTTTTCGAGGGACAATTTCTGATCGCCGATGCGCTCACCAAAGCTTGCGATACTGCTGGAACCTTCAGTTTTCAGGTTATTGAAAGTAACTTGTACTTTCTGATCATACTCATTGACGGCATTAACCAGGCCACTTTGCGCCTCGCCAGTCAGCGACACCGCATTACCATCCTTATCTGCCGTAAACTGGAACTCCCCGCCGCTAAAGGCCACTTTTTCGTCGCCTTTCTCGTAGTTCAGCGGTTTGAGGGAGAGATCGGAACGGGTATCCCCACTGTAGCCAATACGGGAATTAATGATGAATGGCGTCTCACCTTTGGCAATATCAAACAGCGGTTTCGTCACGTCGTTATTGACCAGCGTCGTTTTCACGGAGGCCATTGCCGGAACAAGATTCAGTGATTTCAGCTGAGCCAGCGGGAAAGGGCCGTGATCCACGGTTTCATTCAGGACGATGCTTTGTCCCGGTTTCAGCCAGGAATCTGCCTGCCCGGCAACAGGTTTCACCACCAACTGCAGTTGGCTATTGAACACGCCGCGCTGGTAGTTTTGATAACTCAGTTCAATGCCTGCCTCTGGGGAGTAGCGTTTTAACTGATCGTTTGCCTGCGTCACCATCTCGGCGAGATGCGTTTCGAGTTTCTTTCCTGTGTACCAGGCGCCGCCCGTCCAGACGATACCCAGTGCAACCACCACACCCGCAGCTACCAGCGATTTTTTCATTTTGATATCCATAAAATAAAACCAGGCGTTTGAAGACGCCTGGAGGAGTGACATGTCTTTAACTCACTACAGCTTAGCAAGAGTTGTTAAAAATATCAGTATCTTGCTACAGCTTGTTATAAACCCGAGCTAAACGGCCCGTGCCGCTGACGTTTACCGGCGATTCATTCGCGCTAATAAAGGCCGACTCACCCGGCTGCAGCACCAGACGCTGCTCGCCCTTGCTCAGCACGGCTTCACCTTCGATGCAGAACAAAATGGCCGCACTTTGCTGGCTGATATCTGCGCCATTGGCGGTCAGTTCATGCAAGGAGAACGCGAAATCGTCGACCGGAATGGGGAAGTCCAGTTCGCTGTCAGTCTTAACTGGCGTGGTCAGCAGTTGATTGGCTGGCTTGGCGACAAACTTAACGTTGGCGACCAGCTCCGGGATATCAATGTATTTTGGCGTCAGTCCGGCGCGCAGCACGTTGTCCGAGTTAGCCATTACCTCCAGCGCCACACCTTGCAGGTAGGCGTGTGGGGTTTCGGCAAATAAGAACATCGCTTCGCCAGGATTGAGTTTCACCACATTGAGCAGCAGCGGGGAGAAGAGCCCGCTGTCATTCGGATAGAAATCGGCGATCAGGCGAATGGTTTGCCACGGTTCACCCTGCTGGCTGTTCAGCGCCGATTTCAGGATCGCCAGCGCATGGGATTTCTCCTCATCCTGCATATTCAGCAAGCTGGCGAAAAGATAGCTCAGACGTTCCGCGCTCGGTTCCTGCAGGAAATGCGCAATAGCCGGATGCGCGGCGGAAACCGGTTGTAACAATGCGACAATGTCAGAGAACTCGCGGAATGCGTTCATCGCCAGGAACGGTGTCAAAGCAAAAACCAGTTCCGGTTTGTGATTAGGATCTTTGTAATTGCGCTCGGCGGCATCCATCGGGATCCCCGCCGCGTTTTCTTTGGCAAATCCGATTTCAGAGTTGTGCTTGTTAGGATGAACCTGAATCGAAAGAGGTTGCGCGGCGCACAGCACTTTAAACAGGAAAGGCAGTTCACCAAAGCGTTTCGCAACGGCATCGCCTAACAGTGCGGATTTATCGTGTTCGATGACATCACGCAGAGCGACCGTCTGGCCGTTAGCGTCCAGAACCTGCGAACTGCTTTTCGGATGCGCGCCCATCCACAGCTCAGCCATCGGTTGCTGAGTGGGGTTGGCAATCCCATAAAGTTCCGTTAACGCAGTTTTACTTCCCCAGGCGTAGTTCTGCACTGAGTTGATGAGTTTTTGCATTCTCAAGCCCTGTTTCAATGTGGAATTTTCTACGGCTATTAAACCAAGAAACCCTGAGCGAAGTAACCTGCACATGTAAAAAGTCGTACTTGTCTCAGTTTTTGTTAAAAAATTGTGTAGGATATGGTGACTCGCTTTTAATACCCTGAGTAATTCCGGTTGCAGAAAGCCTTTCCTTCTACAACCCGACCTGCGGCAGGGAAGCAGGGCAATGGAACATCTGCCCAGAGAATAACCAGACCGAGCAGTAAGTGAGAGCACAATGTCAAACAAACCCTTTCATTATCAGCATCCTTTCCCCCTCAAAAAGGATGATACCGAATACTATCTGCTGACCAGCGACCATGTCTCCGTTGCCGAATTTGAAGGGCAGGAGATCGTTAAAGTCGCGCCGCAAGCCTTAACGCTGCTGGCTCGTCAGGCCTTCCATGATGCATCGTTTATGCTGCGTCCTGCGCATCAGCAGCAGGTGGCCGACATTCTGCGTGACCCGGAGGCCAGCGAAAACGACAAATATGTGGCCCTGCAATTCCTGCGGAATTCTGATATTGCGGCAAAAGGTATTTTGCCGACCTGTCAGGACACCGGCACCGCGATTATCGTGGGTAAAAAAGGTCAGCGCGTCTGGACCGGCGGCGGGGATGAAGCTGCGCTGGCGCGCGGTGTGTATAACACCTACATCGAAGACAACCTACGCTATTCACAAAACGCCGCGCTGGATATGTATAAAGAGGTGAACACCGGTACCAACCTGCCGGCACAGATAGATTTGTATACCGTCGATGGCGATGAATACAAATTCCTGTGTATTGCCAAAGGCGGTGGTTCGGCGAACAAAACCTATCTGTACCAGGAGACCAAAGCGCTGCTCACGCCGGGCAAATTAAAAAATTACCTGGTTGAGAAAATGCGAACGCTGGGAACAGCGGCCTGTCCGCCGTATCACATTGCGTTTGTGATCGGTGGAACGTCAGCGGAAGCCACGCTGAAAACGGTGAAACTGGCGTCGGCTAAATATTACGATGAGCTGCCGACCGAAGGTAACGAACATGGTCAGGCATTCCGCGATGTGGAGCTGGAAAAAGAGCTGCTGATTGAGGCACAGAATTTGGGGCTGGGCGCGCAGTTCGGCGGGAAATACTTCGCTCATGATATCCGCGTGATCCGCCTGCCGCGTCACGGTGCGTCGTGTCCGGTTGGTATGGGCGTTTCTTGCTCAGCCGATCGAAATATCAAAGCTAAGATCAACCGTGAAGGTATCTGGATCGAAAAACTGGAGCATAATCCAGGCAAATTTATACCAGAAGAGTTGCGCCAGGCGGGAGAAGGCGAAGCGGTACGCGTTGACCTCAATCGTCCGATGAAAGAGATCCTGGCTCAGCTGTCGCAGTACCCGGTTTCTACACGTCTGTCGCTTAACGGTACCATTATTGTTGGCCGTGATATTGCGCATGCGAAACTGAAAGAACGGCTGGATAACGGCGAAAGTTTGCCGCAGTATGTTAAAGATCATCCGATCTATTACGCTGGCCCGGCAAAAACGCCGGAAGGCTATGCCTCTGGTTCGCTTGGACCAACCACGGCAGGGCGTATGGATTCGTATGTTGACCAGCTTCAGTCCGCAGGTGGCAGCATGATCATGCTGGCGAAAGGCAACCGCAGCCAGCAGGTGACCGATGCCTGTCATAAGCATGGCGGCTTCTACTTAGGCAGCATCGGCGGCCCGGCAGCGGTGCTGGCCCAGGGCAGTATCAAGAGTCTGGAGTGTGTGGAATACCCTGAACTGGGGATGGAAGCCATCTGGAAAATTGAAGTGGAAGATTTCCCGGCGTTTATCCTGGTGGATGACAAAGGCAACGATTTCTTCAAACAGATTCAGACGTCGCAGTGCGCACGCTGCGTTAAGTAACGTCAGCCGCCCTTCGGGGCGGTTTTTTTTTACCGCACGAACCACCAAACGACAGATTAATCCTCGTTAATACTCATAAGACCAATGCAAATGGGCAATGTCGAAACATAACCTAATCAATTGTTAATGTAAGGAGCAGGTAATGGTAACGGTACGCCGCGAGAATGATTCAATGGGGGCGATTGATGTTCCAGCCGATAAGCTTTGGGGCGCGCAAACCCAACGTTCGCTGGAGCATTTTCGTATCTCTACGGAGAAAATGCCGGTCTCGCTGATCCATGCGCTGGCGCTGACGAAACGCGCCGCAGCAAAGGTTAACCAGGATCTCGGGCTGCTGGCGGAGGATAAAGCCAGGGCTATTATGCAGGCCGCAGATGAGGTGTTGGCGGATAAACACCGCGATGAGTTTCCGCTGGCCATCTGGCAAACCGGGTCAGGTACACAAAGCAATATGAACATGAACGAGGTGCTGGCAAACCGGGCCAGCGAGTTGCTGGGCGGCGTGCGGGGGATGGAACGGAAAGTTCACCCCAACGATGATGTAAATAAAAGCCAAAGCTCGAATGATGTGTTCCCGACCGCAATGCACGTTGCCGCTCTGCTGGCGCTGCGTAACTCACTGATCCCGCAGTTAAATGTGTTAACTAAAACGCTCAGTGATAAATCACACGCTTTCGCGGATATCGTCAAAATTGGTCGTACACATCTGCAAGATGCAACCCCGCTTACGCTCGGCCAGGAGATTTCCGGCTGGGTGGCAATGCTTGAACATAACCTCAGACACATTGAAAACAGCTTACCCCACGTGGCGGAACTGGCGCTGGGGGGAACCGCGGTAGGGACCGGACTGAACACGCATCCGGAATATGCCCGTCGGGTCGCGGATGAATTGCGGGACATTACCTGTGCGCCGTTCGTTACCGCACCGAATAAATTTGAAGCGCTAGCCACCTGCGATGCTCTGGTTCACGCCCACGGCGCACTAAAAGGGTTGGCGGCATCGCTGATGAAAATCGCCAACGATGTGCGCTGGCTGGCATCCGGTCCGCGTTGCGGGATTGGCGAAATTTCGATTCCAGAAAATGAACCGGGCAGCTCCATTATGCCGGGTAAGGTCAATCCTACCCAGTGTGAAGCGCTGACCATGCTTTGCTGTCAGGTAATGGGCAACGATGTCGCCATCAACATGGGCGGAGCGTCAGGTAATTTTGAGCTCAACGTTTACCGACCAATGGTCATCCACAATTTCCTGCAGTCGGTGCGTCTGCTGGCTGACGGTATGGAAAGCTTTAACGAGCACTGCGCGACAGGAATCGAGCCTAATCGTGAACGAATCGATCAACTGCTCAACGAGTCGCTAATGCTGGTGACCGCGCTCAATACCCATATCGGTTATGATAAAGCCGCTGAAATTGCCAAAAAGGCGCACAAAGAGGGGCTGACGTTAAAAGCCTCCTCCCTGGCGCTGGGGTATCTAACCGAAGCGGAGTTTGACAGCTGGGTACGTCCGGAACTGATGGTTGGCAGTATGCGGCCAGGCAGTTAATCCGCAACGTACAGGTGCAGCCGGGGAATAATCAATCTCAACGGCTGCGCCTGAGGTTTAAAACGATGCTGAACATTGTCGGCATCATAATTCAGTAACTCGCCGATATCTGGTACGGTCATGCCGTTTTCATTGTTGAGCAACGCGATCAAGGGCGTCGGGCAGGCATATTGCACCTGCTTTTGTTCTCCTTTGTACCAGACGCGGGCGATGGGCTGCACTTTTACCGGCCGTTTAATCTTCAGGCGCGCCTGCTGGCCCAGGGCGGCGACATCCTGATATTCCCGTTCAAGTTTCGCCTGCCACTCTTCCCGCGTCCAGGGATGTACGCTGCGCGGCGACGTCAGGCTTTTTTCCAGTTGCTGTAGTACTTCATCGCGTTTCAGATTTTTAATAATGTGTTTGTTGGCCCAGCCAAATCGCAGGGTGGCAGGCTCTCTGACAAGGGTGAGCGTACGATAGGCATTCAGCGTAATCAGTCCCGGCAGGTGGCGATGCACCCATTCGAAACGCGCTGCCGGTGCCAGCCCTGATTCCACCGTGACAATGCGCTCGAAGGTGGTTTTTAGCTGGTTAATACGCTGTATTTGCTCTTCCAGAGCGCGCTGAGCTGCGTTATCTACCTGATAACACAGTACGCCTGGCAGGCGGACGGCCGCTTTGCTGCTACGATTCTCGGACTGTTGCTGGATAAACAGATGACGATAGTGGCGTAGCGCCAGCGTTTCAGCCTCTTTACCTAAATGTTGCTTAACATCAATGTTCTGCAGTGGGGCATGCTCTGCCTCTTTGGCCACTTCCGGTAACGAGAAGACGCGCGCAATCAGCAGCGTCTGCTGCAACAGATTGTCGTTCAGAAGCGCCAGCTCTTGCTCCATCTGGCGGAAGGTGCCGTTCAGGCGGTCGACGAGATCGTAACGGGCCATAGATTTACCATTTTAGTTACAACATACTTTTTTTATAGCACAACCTACACCATTTGACCACCGAGCCGAATGGGTCAGGCAGCTGAAATTTCAGGAATGTTATGCCAGACGGGCCAACTGAAACAAAAGCGGGCGCCGCCGAGTTCACTTTCATCACAAACGACCGTACCGCCCATAGCCAATGCGATCGAGTGAACAATGGCTAGCCCAAGCCCGCAACCACCGGTCGCCCGGTCACGGCTGGGGTCAAGGCGTACAAACGGTTCAAAAACCTGTTCGCGGGCGTCTGGAGCAATTCCGGGACCGTCATCCTCCACAACCAGCGTCGCCTGATTGCCATTCAATAACAGGCTCGCTTGCACCGTAGACTGGCAATAGCGCAGGGCGTTATTCAGTAGATTATCCAGTACGCGCTCCATCAGGCGCATATCCAGCGCGCCGTAGTCGCCAATATTAAGATGGCGTAAGTGCACCGCACGCTCAGGGTTTACGCTTTGCACATCCTCCAGATGGGTTGTCAGCCAAACGGCCAGATCCGGTACGCTGAGCTTCAGTTCATTTTGCGGGCGGTCCAGCCGGGCATAGGTCAGTAATTCTTCGATTAACCCTTCCAGTTGACCAATATCGCGATTCAGCGCCTGGGATTCCTGCGCGGTGAGGTTATCACTCATTTCCAGACGATAACGTAGGCGTACCAGTGGGGTACGAAGCTCATGGGCAATGCCATCGATAAGTTGTTTCTTACTGGCGATTAGCGCATTGATATTGTCTGCCATCTGGTTAAACGCGATACCCAATCGCTCAAAGCTGGAACCGCTGTCAAAATGGAGGCGTTCGCCCAGATGTCCTTCCCCAAAACGCTGTGCAGCAGCTTCCAGTCGTAGCATTTCCTGCCAGTGCGGACGCATCCAGATAAGTACCGGAAAGGCCAGTGAGATAGCAATAAACGCCATCAACGCGATGTCCAGCAAACGCATTTGATGGAGAAAATAGAGATAGGGAAGCGGGCCGACGGCCAGCACGTAATGGCTGCGTGGGATCCGTTGAATAAATGTGTACTGATCGTCAAGCGCCACGATATCGCCTTCGCGCAAACGTTGCATTGTTTGAACGTCTAGCGTGTACTTATTTAACGGTTCAACGCGCAGGTCAAAGGAGAGGTTCAAATCCATCTCCTTCAGCGTTTTACCCCAGTCACGTGGCGGGATCTCGCGAAGCTCGCTGCGCATCAGATATAACGAGCTTTTCATTAAATCGTCGAGCGATTGTCTGCCTGCGCGCTCTGCGGTGAATTTATAGACCAGGCCGACCAGCAGGGTCATCACCAGAAAGCAGACAAACAGCAGGAGATAAAACTGTACAAACAGCTTCTTCATAAAAAATCACCGAATACATAATATAATGCTCACCGATACTCTCAAAATTGCTGTGATATAAAAATATGAATTTCAATCGCTGTTGTTATTTACTACTCATTTTCGCAGCGTTAGGCTGCATTTTCACCTCGCATCCCTTTGTTATATGGTTTTTGCTCGCCAACATACTGACGTTGGCAATGTACGGTGCGGATAAAATGGCAGCGCGCAGGGCCTGGCGCCGAGTGCCGGAGTCCACTTTGCTGCTGTTTGGCGTTGTTGGCGGGTGGGGTGGCGCGATAGCCGCTCAACAACTCTTTCGCCATAAAACACAAAAACAGCCATTCGAAACCTACTTCATTATCAGTGTGATAGTGAATGTGTCTGTCATCGGAGCGGCCTATCATTTCTATCCCATTTCATCCTGGTGAACGTCAGTGACAGGCAGCCTGCTTACTTGAGACAGGAAACGTACTTTTCACCTGAGCGCTGCACGATGTCATCGGCATTTTTCGTTATGTCTTTCCCTTCAAACGCGCCATAGAGTTGCTTAAATTTCACCGTACTCAGGCGGTGGGTAATGTCGCTGACCGTTGCGGCTGGCAATGGCAACATATTGGGGTAGCTCCACATAAAGGAGACGGCATGCGCCCCAGGGGTGACCTGAACGATATCGCCGGAAAGCACCACGCCTTCATCTCGCGCCCAGTGCAGAACGCAGCCGCCAGCAAAGTGTCCGCCGAGGCGTATCACACTGACGTCGCGTGTCAGTTCCAGGGTGTCGCCATCCCAAAATTTAATCCATGGGCTGTCGCGCATTACCCACTTGCGGTCATTGGCATGGAGATAAATGGGAGCGTTAAATTCGTCAGCCCAGTTTTGCATGGTGGTGTAGTAATGAGGATGCGAAATCGCGATGGCCTTAAGCCCGCCCAGGGACGTTATTAGCATTTTTGTGGCGTCGTCGAGCGTGGCAATGCAGTCCCATAAAATATTGCCTTCCGGAGTACGCAGAATAAACGCCCGTTGATCAATTGCAAAACCAGGAACGGTGCGGATGCTGAGGAGGGTGCTGTCATGTTGCCGCCACTTATTTGTGTGCGAAGCACAAAGTGCGACAAAATCGACCCATTCCTGCCCGGTCGCGGGAACATACTGACGTTCGTCCTGGCAGATATCGCAATGTTCAGGAAGGGCATCTGCAACCTCATAGGATGTTCCACAGGCTTTGCATAACGTGATCATCGTGTCTTCCTCTATTGAAAAAACACAGTCAGCATGGCACACCGATACGCAAGGGTGTGCCCTTTAGTGCTCTACATGATAAGCCAGGAATGGTGGGCGTGGGTCGTTGTGGCCCAACCAGCAGAAAGCAGGAATAATGTCTACACCGTCCCTGTCGAGGGTCATTTCCGGCGAAAAAAATGAGGATAATGTTTGGAAAATAGTCTGTTCAACACCTGGCTCAGCCGTTGGGGACTTACTCCTGATGGCCAACCGCTTGAGACGCACACATCACAGCTTTTGCCCGTGGTGACCAAAGATGGTCAGAAAGCCATACTCAAACTCACCGACGATGACAGTGAACGAAACGGCTGCGAACTAATGGTCTGGTGGAACGGGAATGGTGCTGCGAAAGTGCTTGCTCATGCAGCAGGGGCGATTCTGCTAGAACGTGCAACAGGGGTGGGGTCTTTAGCGGACATGTCCTGGTCCGGCAATGATGCGCAGGCCTGTCGCATTATTTGCCATGCAGCCAGTCGACTCCATCTCCCCCGGAATGCGTCAACGCCTGCGTTAACACCGCTACTTTATTGGTTTCGCGATCTGGCTCCTGCCGCGAAAAAGCATGGCGGCATCCTGACGCATTGTGCAGAGGTGGCAAACGTATTGCTCTCCTCTCCCCAGAATGAAGTCGTATTGCACGGTGACTTACACCACGGCAATATTCTTGATTTCGGAACGAAAGGATGGCTGGCTATCGATCCTAAAGGGCTGGTGGGCGAGCGTGGCTTTGATTACGCCAATATTTTTACTAATCCCGATCTTGCCGATCCCACCAAACCTGTCGCCATTGAGCCAGAAATATTCGCACAACGGGTAAATATTGTGTCTGAAATCGCGAGGATTGAACGGCAACGTTTGCTGATGTGGATTATTGCCTGGTGTGGGTTGTCGTCTGCCTGGTTTCTGCAAGAAGGAGACTGCGCCACGATACCCCTGCGCATCGCAGAGTTAGCGAGCGCGGAACTCGCTTTTGGGGGGAATCAATTTTGATCTACGACACTGGGCTGGTAATTCTTTAGAGTTATCATTAGCCTGGTAAATGTTTTATTAATCAATCAGTGAACGGCGGTGTGGTGTGTTGTTTAGCGAAAATTTGACAGGCTGTGAGCAATGAACGCATTGTTTTTTTTATTAAAAAAACGCCCGAACATTATTTTGTTGATGGTCTTACTCATCGGGGCAAACATCGTGGCGTGGCTGTGGGCTTTCACCGCGTTTAGCAACAACACGTCGTTACTGGCGCTTAGTCTGATCGCATGGTGCTATGGTTTGCGCCATGCTGTTGATGCCGATCATATCGCCGCGATAGATAGCGCTACGCGCAAACTTATGCAGCAGAAAAAACGCGCCCTGACGACGGGAGCCTGGTTTTCCCTGGGGCATTCCACCATTGTGGTACTGGCAAGCATTGGCATTGCGTTGACCACCAGCGTGTTTAAGCAACACATGGCATGGTTTCAGAATGTCGGCGGTCTGATAGGTACCACGGTCTCTGCCGTATTTCTGCTGATTCTGGCTACCATTAATCTCGTTATATTCTGTCATGTCTGGAAGGCTTTTCGTCATCTAAAACGCACCGGTACTTACGATGGCACCACAGAGGAAATGACAGTTTCAGGCCCGCTGAACTGGCTTTTCCGCTCGGCGTTTCGGCTGGTAGGCAAAGACTGGCATATGTATTTTGTCGGCTTTTTGTTTGGCCTGGGTTTTGATACCGCTACTGAAATTTCTCTGCTCGGAATTTCTGCTTCAAGCGCGTCCAGTGGCATGTCGGTGTGGTCAATTCTCGTGTTCCCGGCGCTGTTTACCTGCGGCATGGCGCTGATTGACTGCCTCGACAGTATCCTGATGGTTGAGGCCTACGGATGGGCATTCAATAAGCCGCAGCGTAAGCTCTATTACAATATGACCATCACCGGGACCTCGGTAATTGTTGCGCTTTTTATTGGCGGGCTGGAGGCGCTGGGGCTTCTCTCTGACGCATTTTCGCTCCAGGGAGGTTTGTGGGATACCGTCAGCGAGTTGAGTGACCATATGGGGAATGTCGGGTTTGCGATTATTGGCGTCTTTATCGGCTGCTGGATTATTTCTGCAATAAATTACCGTTGGAAAAAATACGACGGGCTGACGTTTAGTTGACACAAAAGAAAGCCTTCCGTGAAAGGGAAGGCTTTGATCTTACTTGAGGTCTGACTAATTCGCGGTGATGATACACACCATCTGCATCACCCAAATCTGGGTGATATTAAAAGTGACGGTGTAACGTATAATGGTCGGCCCGGAGGGATTACATTTGAGGCTCATCGTCCCAGGCGTGCGGTGCGAACAGATAACCTTTGTTGCGCACCGTTTTGATTCGATAAGGTTCAGTCGCGTTATCGAGCAGTTTTTTGCGTAACCGGGAAATCGCGACATCAACGCTGCGATCCATGCCGTCATAACTTACGCCGCGCAGGTTCTTCAGCAGCGCATCGCGGTCCATAATTTGCCCGGCATGGGTTGCCAGCTCCCACAGTAATTCAAAATCTGCGGTGGAAAGAGAGACTTGCTCGCCGCCAAGCAGCACGGAACGATTGGTTGGGTCGATAGTGAGTGTGCCAAAGCGCAGCGTCGTGTGCGGCGTGATGGTTGCCGCCTGAATGCCTTTAGACTGGACGGAGTGTTCATTCTGGCGCAGATGCAGACGCAGGCGAGCAAGCAGCACAGCTGGCGGCGTTGTCTTCAGAATATAGTCACAGGCACCCATTTCCAGCGCCAGGATATGGTTCATATCGCTGTCCAGCGAGGTGAGCAGGACAATTGGACCCTGCCAGCGTCCGCGCAAATCGCGGCAGATAGTCATCCCATCTTTGCCCGGCAGCATGATATCTAATAACACCAAATCGGGTTGAACTTGCAGGATTTTCTCCTCGGCCAAATCACCTCGAGGCTCAACGATAACCTCAATATCATGCCGGGCCAGATAGGCTGCAATCAGCGAGCCAACTTCGGGATCATCTTCAACAAATACGATGGTGTTCATATCATTCATTTTGAATATAAAACGCCAACATACACCGCCCCGGTTTTTCCTTCCATTAATCTTTTCTAAACAAGAACGCTTCCGTTATGCTAGGGGCTGATGTTATTGATGTGTTAAGGCAGAGTGATGGGACTCGTTATAAAAGCGGCGCTCGGTGCGCTGGTGGTGGTGTTAATTGGTGTGCTGGCGAAAACAAAGAACTACTATATTGCCGGATTAATTCCGTTGTTCCCGACCTTTGCGTTGATTGCCCACTATATCGTGGCCAGTGAACGTGGGATCGAAGCGTTGCGTACAACCATTGTCTTCAGCATGTGGTCGATTATTCCCTATTTTGTCTACCTCGTTTCGCTGTGGTATTTCACCGGATTTATGCGCTTACCCGTTGCGCTCGGCGGTTCAGTGGTGTGCTGGGGCCTGAGCGCATGGTTGCTTATTTTTTGTTGGATTAAATTGCACTAACGCAGATGACGCCCGCCATCAAGGGCAAAACTACGCCCGGTGACAAAACAGCTGGTCAACAGATAGTCAATTAAATCAATGACCTCTTTTTCACCCGGTGCTGTTTTCATCAGTGATTTGTTCAATGCCTGCTGACGATACTCTGCATCGTCACCCTCGTTAAACAGGATTAGCGAGGGGGCAATCGCGTTCACTTTCACTTCCGGTGCCAGTTTGCGCGCGAACGAGCGGGTCATGTTGTCCAGCGCCGCTTTGCTGGCTGCATAAGCAATGTGCTTATCGCTGCCACGCTCTACAACATAATCCGTAAAATGGATAATATCGCTGGCCGCGTGTCCATGCCCGCGCAGCAATCCTTCCAGCGCGTGGTTGAGCAGGTAGGGGGTATTGACGTGAATCTGCATCATGGCTGACAGCACTTTGGTTAACGGCGCTCCGGGCTTTTCTGCAAGCCAGGCACTGGCATTATGCACAATACCGCGCAGGCCATCCGTCTGTGCTTTGACCTCATCCGCAAAGGCCAGTACGCCTTCATCGGTGGAAAAATCAGCCTGGATACACAGCACGCCCGCATCTCGCAGGCCATCAATAGCCGGATAATGCGTGCGGTAGCTAACGATAACTGGCTGTTTTTGATTAATAAAGTGCCATGCGACGGCGAGGCCGATACGTCGACCTCCTCCGGTGATAAGAATTGGCAAAGGGGGTTTTTTACCCATCGTAATCTCCATGTGTCGCGAACGATGGGGACAATGTTACCCCATCAACATCCAGGTCGCCGGAACAGCAGCAACAAGCAGCAGGCCGATCAGCGCCATTTCCTGGCGTTTTAATACGTTTTCATGCGCGTGTGTTTTACGGGCATAAAGGAAGACCAGCAGCCCTGGCGCATACAGCACCACAGACAGCAGCAGGTGCATCGGACCTGACGCATACAATAACCATATGCCATAAATACTCGCTCCGATACCGACAGCCTTATGAATTGGACGAGTGGCAATTTTCAGCAGAAATGCGCCGACCAGTAAATAGGGCACCAGAATCATTTCTGAGGCGATGGTTAATAACGTATTGTAGTCGGAACCTGTGAGCCAGATCAGCACCAGGCAAATCTGTACGCAGATATTGGTCAGCCACAGCGACGCCGATGGCGCGCCTTGCGCGTTCTGCCGCGCAAAAATGCGTGGAAACGCTTTGTGCGTGGAGGCGAGGAACGGCACTTCCGCCGCCATAATCGTCCAGCTTAAATAAGCACCGCACACGGAGACAATCAGACCTGCGGCAATAATAATTTCACCCCATGGCCCCATCATTTTCACCATCAGACCGGCCATTGACGGGTTGCGGATCTCCGCCAGTTCGGGACGCGCGACAACGCCCAGAGACAGCAGGGTGACAAGCAGGTAAACGCCCAACGCGGCGAGTACCGCCAGCAGCGTAGCGCGTCCGACATCGCGTTTGTTTCTGGCACGGGCTGAAACCACCACCGCGCCTTCCACACCGATGAAAACCCACAGGGTGATGAGCATGGTGTTTTTTACCTGCTCCCAGACGGGAACGCCCAACGCTACGCCGGTAAAATCGAGGGTAAAGGTGTCGAGCTTAAACAGCATAAACGCCAGCACGATAAACAGACCAAGCGGCAGTAATTTCGCCAGCGTCGCCACCAGGTTAATACTGGCTGCCGTTTGCACACCACGGAGCACCAGAAAATGGACCACCCACAACAGCACTGATGCGCCAACAATCGACTGCCAGGTATTACCGTCGCCAAACAGACGTAACTCCGGCGTGTCGGTAAAGAAGCTGAGCGCAGAGAAAACAATCACCAGATACGAAACGTTAGCGATAACAGCACACAGCCAATATCCCCACGCGGAGCAGAAGCCAATCAGCTCACCGAAACCTTCACGTGCATAGGTAAATATGCCGCCATCCAGTTCAGGACGGATACGCGTCAGAATCAGCATGGCAAAGGCGAGCAAAAGGATACCCGCACCGGTAATCGCCCAACCAATCAGTAATGCAGCCGGGCTTGCTACCGCCGCCATATTTTGTGGCAGGCTGAAAACACCAGCGCCGAGCATTGAGCTTAAAACCAGCGCGGTGAGTGCGCTCAGACCCAATTTCTTTTCCATTTGTATCCAGTGACAAAAACGAGAGTGAGAGAATAATTATTTTGGCAAACCGCATAAAAATGGTGAAAGCCACTAAGGCGCGGGATTTTACGGAGAGAAGAGAACGCATGCAATGGGGATAGAGAGATTTGTGACTAATAGTGTGAAAAGTAGTCTTAATACTGCTGTTTTTGTTTCGCCCGAGGGGAGGATGGCGGGAAATTATCAGGTCTACAAGGCTGTAGACCTGATAAGGTACTGAGTATTACTTATACAGGTCAGCGCTGATGGTCATGTTATTACCACGTTCAGACCACTGGCGGGTGATGTGATAATACTTAGCGCCTTTCTTCGCTGCGCGTTTGGCAACCTGGTAAGAGATTTCAGTCATGTTGCCATAGTTACCGGTGAACTTGATGCTGTCGAACGGCACCATCATAGCGGCGGTTGCTTTGTTCAGTTCTTCAACTTTGGTTCCATCCGGTAGCGTGACAGTGTAACGCCCACCTTTGGTGGATTGCGTTTCGAAGAAACGACCGACTTCAGCGCTCGGAGACGCGGTAGTCGCAACGCCTGGGATCTCAACTTTCTTCGCGGCTTCGCCACCGGCGGCTAATGCGGCACGTCCGGCATCTGAATCTGCTGGGATCGCATCAGGGCTTTGTACTACGCGTTTTTTCGCATCAGCTTTATAGATGAATGCGGTAATACGCTGGTTGCCGCCCTGGTTGGCATCGACCTGGCGCACGATGTAGAAGGAGTAAGCGCCTTTCTCTTTCGCTGCTTTGGTGATGGCATCGTTAACTTCAGGCTGGCTGCGGTAGAAACCCTGCACCGTAACGGTATCGAATGGTTCTATCAGAACGGCCTGATCTTTCGGTAATTCCATCACGCCGTTAATGACACGGTTTTTGGACGCTTCCGCTTTTTCAGCATCGGCTTTATAGATATCGGCTACAACGCGCCAGTTACCGCCGCTGCCAAAATCTGAGGTATCAACAACATAAAAGGAGGCTGCACCGTCTTTATCTGCACGGCGTGATACGGCGGTCACCGCGTCACCGATAGCATTAAAACGACCGGTAACCACAATGCGGTCATAGGGTTTCAGGGCAGCCGCTTGCTCCGGCGTCAATTCTGTCGCTGCATTTACAGAAAAAGCAGTCGCAGAAATAAGTGCGGACGCCAGGAGAGTGTTCTTAAGCTTCATAAAAATAATCCTTCGCCTTGCGCAAACCAGGTACTGGTATTGTTATTGACTAGAAACGTCGCTGATTATTGCATTTAAATTGTGTCAGTGTCTGCGTCAATTTTCACTCATCGTGCCACGTGACGTAACAACACAGATAACATTTTGTGATATGTCGAAAATTTCGGCGTTTGGCGACCAAAACTGATAAAGCAGTTGAATTTCATAAGTTAATTTAATGTTAATCAATTGTTTTTGGCAGGCACGTAATCATGTTTTGCCGCTTCGCTTGAGCGAATTATCGGCCTTTGTGGGCTATTTTTAGGGTATTTTATCTGCCAGCGGTTCGATTCATCTCTATTTCGCGAATTTCATAATAAATACTGTTTTTTGGCGCTAGATCACAGGCGTCATTTTCAGTAGGTTATACAGAGTTTGTTACTGTTTTATTTTATTGGGGTAACACTGACCTCTTTCGAGAGTGCGCGCATGCCTCGTGCGAACATTGATAAACCATCATCACAAATACAGATGGAAGGGAACATTATGCGAATTGGCATACCAAGAGAACGGTTAACCAATGAAACCCGCGTCGCAGCTACGCCGAAGACGGTTGAGCAGCTGCTTAAGTTGGGTTTCAGCGTCGCGGTTGAAAGCGGTGCAGGTCAACTGGCAAGTTTTGACGATAAGGCGTTTGTACAAGCAGGCGCAGAAATTGTTGACGGAAATGCCGTCTGGCAGTCAGAGATCATCCTGAAGGTCAACGCGCCGGAAGAGACGGAAATCCCGTTGCTTAACCCGGGCACGACGCTGGTGAGTTTTCTTTGGCCCGCGCAAAACCCTGAGCTGTTGCAAAAGCTGGCAGAGCGCAACGTGACGGTTATGGCGATGGACTCCGTGCCGCGTATTTCGCGCGCGCAGTCGCTGGATGCCTTAAGCTCGATGGCGAATATCGCCGGGTATCGTGCCATTGTTGAAGCCGCTCATGAATTTGGCCGCTTCTTCACCGGCCAGATCACCGCCGCGGGCAAGGTTCCACCTGCCAAGGTCATGGTGATTGGTGCGGGTGTAGCTGGTCTGGCAGCTATCGGTGCGGCAAACAGCCTGGGCGCTATCGTTCGTGCTTTTGACACCCGTCCGGAAGTGAAAGAACAAGTTCAGAGTATGGGCGCTGAGTTCCTCGAACTGGACTTTAAAGAAGAGGCCGGCAGCGGCGACGGTTACGCCAAGGTGATGTCCGAAGCGTTCATCAAAGCCGAAATGGCGCTCTTCGCCGCGCAGGCGAAAGACGTTGATATTATCGTTACCACCGCGTTGATTCCGGGCAAACCAGCCCCGAAACTGATCACCCGCGAAATGGTCGATTCGATGAAGGCGGGCAGCGTGATTGTCGATCTCGCCGCGCAAAACGGCGGTAACTGCGAATATACCGTGCCTAACCAGGTGACCACCACCGAGAACGGGGTGAAGGTTATCGGTTATACCGATCTGCCAGGCCGACTGCCGACGCAGTCTTCCCAGCTTTATGGCACGAACCTCGTTAACCTGCTCAAGCTGTTGTGCAAAGAGAAAGACGGCAATATCACCGTCGATTTTGACGACGTGGTCGTACGTGGCGTTACGGTGGTTCGCGAGGGTGAAATCACCTGGCCTGCGCCGCCTATCCAGGTTTCTGCTCAGCCGCAGGCTGCGCCAAAAGCCGCGCCCGCGCTGAAAGAAGAGAAAAAACCGGCCTCTCCGTGGCGCAAATATGCGTTGATGGCACTGGTCGTCATACTGTTTGGCTGGCTTGCTGATGTCGCGCCGAAAGAGTTCCTGGGGCACTTTACGGTGTTCGCGCTTTCCTGTGTAGTGGGTTACTACGTGGTCTGGAATGTGTCGCACGCACTACACACTCCGCTGATGTCCGTGACAAACGCTATCTCCGGGATCATCGTTGTCGGGGCGTTATTGCAAATTGGCCAGGGTGGCTGGGTGAGTTTCCTGAGCTTTATCGCGGTGCTTATTGCCAGCATTAATATTTTCGGTGGCTTCACCGTGACTCAGCGCATGCTGAAAATGTTCCGGAAAAACTAAGGGGTAACATATGTCTGGAGGATTAGTTACAGCTGCATACATTGTTGCCGCGATCCTGTTTATTTTCAGCCTGGCGGGGCTTTCGAAACACGAAACCTCTCAACAGGGTAACAACTACGGTATCGCCGGGATGGCGATTGCGCTGATTGCCACGATTTTTGGCCCGGAGACCGGCAACGTTGCGTGGATCCTGGTGGCGATGATCATCGGCGGCGCGATTGGTATTCGTCTGGCGAAGAAAGTCGAGATGACCGAGATGCCGGAGCTGGTGGCGATTCTGCACAGCTTCGTCGGTCTGGCGGCGGTACTGGTGGGTTTCAACAGCTACCTGTATCACGACACGGGCCTGGAACCGATTCTGGTGAACATTCACCTGACGGAAGTGTTCCTTGGTATCTTCATCGGTGCGGTGACCTTTACCGGTTCCGTGGTGGCGTTTGGCAAACTGCGCGGTAAGATCTCCTCTAAACCGCTGATGCTGCCGAATCGTCACAAAATGAACCTGGCGGCGCTGGTTGTTTCTTTCCTGCTGCTGGTGGTGTTTGTTCGTACCGAAAGCGTGGGCCTGCAGGTTCTGGCGCTGCTGGTGATGACCATTATTGCGTTAGCCTTTGGCTGGCATCTGGTGGCGTCCATCGGCGGTGCGGATATGCCGGTCGTCGTTTCAATGCTTAACTCCTATTCAGGATGGGCGGCGGCGGCGGCGGGCTTTATGCTCAGCAACGATCTGCTGATTGTTACCGGTGCGCTGGTTGGTTCTTCCGGTGCGATCCTGTCTTACATCATGTGTAAGGCGATGAACCGTTCGTTTATCAGCGTGATTGCCGGTGGCTTTGGTTCTGACGGTTCTTCTACGGGGTCTGATGAAGAAGTCGGTGAGCATCGTGAGATTAATGCGGAAGACACGGCAGAAATGCTGAAGAATTCGCACTCCGTGATAATCACCCCGGGCTATGGCATGGCCGTGGCACAGGCGCAATATCCGGTTGCTGAAATCACCGAGAAACTGCGCGCGCGCGGCATCAAGGTACGTTTCGGTATTCACCCGGTAGCAGGGCGCTTGCCAGGTCATATGAACGTACTGCTGGCGGAAGCCAAAGTACCCTATGACATCGTGCTGGAAATGGATGAAATCAATGATGATTTCGCCGATACCGATACCGTGCTGGTGATTGGCGCCAACGATACGGTAAACCCGGCGGCGCAGGACGATCCGCGTAGCCCAATCGCCGGTATGCCGGTGCTGGAAGTATGGAAAGCGCAGAACGTTATCGTGTTCAAACGCTCTATGAACACCGGCTATGCTGGCGTGCAGAACCCGCTGTTCTTTAAAGAAAACACCCATATGCTGTTTGGCGATGCCAAAGCCAGCGTGGATGCGATCCTGAAAGCGCTGTAATCGTCAGCGCAAACCAAGACGGCCTCTGCGGAGGTCGTCTTTTTAATACTCCGCTATTCATGATTACCGCTCATAAACCCATACGGTTTTAACCGTCTAATCACCGTAAAACGCCGTGTATATACTGCTTCCTGACTTTTTAGAACATAACAGGGCGCTATGAGTACACGTAAACATGCCTCGTCGGCGGCTATAGCAAGCCAGACTGGTCTTACTTTTATTCTGATCCTCAGTGGCCTGATGGCCTTTGCCTCGCTTTCCACCGACATTTATCTTCCGGCAATGCCGACAATGGCAGAGGATTTGCATGGCAATGTAGAACTGACGATCACCGGTTTTTTGGTAGGTTTCGCCATTGCGCAATTGATTTGGGGGCCGATAAGCGATCATCTGGGACGGCGTAAACCGCTGTTAATTGGCATGGTGCTTTTTATCATCGGCTCCGCAGGATGTGCGATGTCCACGAGTATTACGCAAATTGTTTTCTGGCGAGTTTTTCAGGCGCTTGGAGCCTGTACCGGACCTATGCTGGCGCGGGCGATGATCCGCGATCTCTTTGCACGTACTCGCGCGGCGCAAATGCTTTCAACTCTGGTGCTGGTCATGGCGATTGCGCCAATAGCAGGACCGTTGATTGGCGGACAAATTATTCGCCTGAGCACCTGGCACTCTGTTTTTTGGCTGCTGGCGGTGATAGGAGCGCTGATGTTTATCTCCTTAAACTGGCTGCCGGAAACATTGCCGGAAGAGAAACGGGTGAAAGCTTCTTTAGCTGGCGCATTTCGTAATTATCGTTCGCTATTCGCCAATGGACGTTTTATGCGCTACACCCTGAGCCTGACGTGTTATTACGTTGCCGCGTATGCGTTTATTACCGGTTCGCCGTTTGTTTATATTAGCTATTATCATGTTGAACCACAGCATTACGGCTGGCTGTTTGCGCTCAATATTGTCGGAGTCATGGTCATGAGCGTAGTAAACCGTCGTCTGGTGCAACGGCATTCTCTGGAGCAACTGCTAAAGTATGCGACGATGCTGGCGGCGCTGGCTGCAGTGGCGCTTGCGGTGCTGGTTAAGCTGGAGTCAGGTGGCGTTGAAGCCATTATCATCACCGTTTTTCTGTTTTTCTCAATGAATGGCATTATTGCTGCTACTTCAACCGCTGCCGCGCTGGACGCGGTACCGAGCATCGCCGGTTCAGCCTCCGCGCTGATTGGCGCGTTACAATACGGTAGCGGCATTATCTCGTCATTGCTGCTGGCCGCCTTCAGCGACGGAACACCATGGACTATGGCCTGGATAATTGCGTTATTTACGTTGTGTAGCGCCGTTCTGGCGCTACGGGCTAAACGATAAAAATGCCCGCAATGGCGGGGCGAATTCACTCTTTATTGAGATCGCTCAGCAACACGGCAATGCTTTGACCGCCGTTGGTTTGCTCAAGCGCGATTTTCACGATGATGGTCAGCGGCACAGAAAGCAGCATCCCGACAGGCCCCAGTAACCAGCCCCAGAAGATTAACGACAGAAACACCACCAGCGTAGACAACCCAAGTCCACGCCCCATGATCCGTGGTTCGAGGATATTTCCGAACACCAGGTTAATGACCAGATAACCTGCCAAAACCACCAGGGCGTCATAAAGGCCGCTAAATACCAGCACCTGAGCAATAGGGGGAATGGCGGCCAGCACCGAACCGATATTAGGAATATAGTTGAGCGCAAACGCCAGCAGTCCCCAGACAAAAGCGAAACGCACGTCGAGTGCGGCGAGCATGCCCCAGGCCACCAGCCCGGTCACAATGCTGATCGCCGTTTTGAGCACCAGATAGTGGGAAACGCTGTCGATGGCGCGTTGAATCGCCGCCATTCCCTCAATGGGACGACTCATCATTTGTTTGAGTTTGTTGGGTAACTGCGGTACTTCCAGCAGCATAAAAACCACCGTCAACAGCAGTAAAAATATCGATGACATGGCATTAGACAACTGCGCCAGTAAATTGGTCACCAGCGTCATTGCTGCGTTCGGGTCGATATATTTGACGAGTTCATCCACGGAAACGCCGATCCCTGCGCGCTGTAACCACGGCTCAAGGTTTTTGAGTGGGATAACCAGTGAAGAGCGATACTGCGGCAGCGTTCGCGCAAGCTCATTTAAGGATGTACCTAAATACGCTAATAGCAACACCATTAGCATCACAATAATAACAATGAGCAATGATACCGCTATTACGCGCGGTATACGAAGTTTGACCATCCGCTGCACCACGGGGTTAAGCACGACGGCAATAAATAACGCCAGAATAAATGGGACGATGATATCTGCGGCAACGCGGATGCCGCTCAGGATGATAACCAGCATGCCCAGCATAATGACTATTTTTAGGCCGTTAAGCGTGATGATCGGTTTCGCCATGTGTATTCCTGCATTTTTCATTTTTGAATCTGAATAATAATGTGATTTGCGTCGAGCTGTTATAACAAAAATCAAATGGGGCAGGTAAAGAAGTGAAAAGACTTTGAGTTCGCATTGAAGCTATGGTACAAATCATCTGTGTTTAACTACCGAGGACAATTATCATCCGCGATGATGAGAAGCAACACTGCGGATAATTGTAATATTATGGACAATATGTTCAGGATGTTTTTGCGTTTACCTTCACTTCTTCGTACCTCCTCCACTTTCTTGCTTGCGGGTGAGCAACACTGGCGCAACGCGCTTTAGTCCCTTCTTCTGCCTGAGCTGGCGCTGTGCGCTGAGCTAACTAATTTTATTTTTTGGTTTACTGCATGCAGTAGGCCCAAAGGACTATATTCTCAAGCAGGAGAAGCATTATGTTTTACTGGATATTATTAGGTCTGGCCATCGCGGCTGAAATTACTGGTACGCTGTCAATGAAATGGGCAAGCGTCGGCCATGGTAATTCGGGCTTTATTTTAATGCTGGTAATGATTGCCTTATCGTATATTTTTCTCAGTTTTGCCGTTAAAAAAATTGCCCTTGGTGTGGCCTATGCCTTATGGGAAGGTATCGGTATTTTATTTATTACGCTGTTCAGCGTGCTGCTATTTGACGAAACCTTGTCCACGATGAAGGTGGCTGGACTGGTCTCGCTGGTGTTAGGTATTGTGCTGATTAAATCCGGTACACGAAAACCGACAAAGGCGGGCAGAGAGGTGAGCCATGCAGCAGTTTGAGTGGGTTCACGGCGCATGGCTTGGCATAGCCATTGTGCTCGAAATCGTCGCTAACGTCTTTTTGAAATTTTCAGATGGGTTTCGCCGCAAGACTTATGGCGTGCTGTCGCTGGCAGCCGTGTTAGCGGCCTTTAGCGCGCTGTCCCAGGCGGTAAAAGGTATCGACCTTTCTGTTGCCTACGCCTTGTGGGGCGGCTTTGGGATTGCTGCGACGTTAGCGGCAGGTTGGGTATTGTTTGGTCAGCGCCTGAATCATAAAGGCTGGATCGGTGTGGCGCTGCTGCTTGCCGGAATGGTGATGATTAAACTTGCCTGATCTCAGTGCTGCCCGTTACTACGGGCAGCATAGGTTATTCGTTCGCCAACTCATCCAGCTTATCGCGAAAACCGGTCACGGATATGGCGCGATTATCGGCCCGCCAGCGATCTTTCGCCGCCGGAGCGGAGCTTTGTACGCCAATCAATTGCCAGCCAGTATCTGTCTTCAACATCAATGGTGAACCGCTGTCGCCCGGGAGTGTGTCGCACTGGTGCGACAAAACGGTATTCTGCGCCCAACCGGTCACCACGCAATCCTGATGCGTGTACAAATCATCGAGATGATCTTCCGGGTAGCCCGACTGCGTAACTTTACGATCTGCGGTTTTCAGCGCCGCGGTTAATGCCGCTTTATCACCTTCAAATAATGGCAGCGGTGTGATGCCAGAAGGTGGGTAACGCAGCACCACCAGACCGAAATCCCACGGGGCCGCGGAAGGCGGCACAATCCAGCCATCGCCATCGGCTTTTAAACGTTTTCCGAGCGAGGGATCTACCCGTCCTTCAATGCCGTGGATCTCGTAGCGCCAGACACCCTTTTTCGACACGAAGCGTAATGCCACGGCTTTATCCGGCTTGCCTTTCGGGGGGGTGAGTAAGCAGTGTCCGGCAGTCAGTGCCAGTCGTGGTGAAATGAGCGTGGCAGTACACAGGTTACCGCTGACGGTTTCCAGTTGCCCGATAGCGTCCCAAGGAGATTGCGTTGGGTCAGTCACTTTTATGCGATCGTCATGACCAAAAAACAGCGTTTTTACGTTTTCTGCTTCAGCGCTGGCCGTTGCAGGCTGGTCCGCATGCGCAACGACAGGAAGTAAACAAATTGAACCCAGTAACACAGCAATGGTTTTATGCATATCACACTCTGGTGGGGAATTATGATTTTTAACAGCAAACCCTCAGTTAATACTATAGACGGGACGGCGGGAAAGTGGGAGTAAAATCAGATAACTACACTCAGGATAGATAAAAATGCATGGCAATGAGGGCGCAAATTATCAGGGTAATAAGAATGAACTCAAAGCGATAATGTGACACCATTTTACCCTCCAAAAGGCGGCGCTAAATCAGGTTGATTTAGCGCCGTATGCTATGGCGTGGGGGACGCCATAGTAACTACAAATGTGTTATGCAGCTGGTTGAGCAGCGGGTTTAGCGGTGTCGTGTTTTACGGCTTTTTTGGTGTGTTTTTTTGCTGCCTGAGCTTTCTGCTCTGGTGCTTTTTGTTCTGCAGCGGGTTTGGTCGCTGCTTTTTTGGTGTGTTTTTTAGCAGCCTGAGCTTTCTGCTCTGGCGCTTTCTGTTCTACAGCCGGTTTTGTGGTGGATTTTTTAGCGTGTTTCTTGGCAGCCTGCGCTTTCTGCGGCGCTGCTTTGTGCTGTTTTTTATGATGAGTGGTTTTTGCCGGAGCTGCTTTGGTGGTTGCAGCAGCAGCCGGAGCGGTGGTAGCAGTTGTTTCAGCAGCAAATGCAGCAGAAGACAGACCCATAGCAGCGGCAACAACCAGAGCTAATACTTTTTTCATTCTCATACCCTCGATTTGGTTTTTCATTCAACCCCACTGCGGGGCCGTTGAAATAACTATATCGCTGTAATCACAGGGCTTCCGTGAGTCATTGGTTTCGACGTGTAACGATATGTACAATGACTCACGGTATGAGATTACAAATAGCGGGCTTCCAGATGAGCGCGGAAATAACGGCTGCTGAGCGGCTCTCCGGTGGCCTGGGTAATAAGCTGTTCAGTGGTGAAACGGCTGCCATGCTGCCAAATATTCTGACGTAACCAGTCAAACAGGGCACCAAACTCACCTTGCGCAATAGACTGCTCTAAATCAGGCAATGCGCGCTTAGCGGCACTGAATAACTGCGCCGCATACATGGCGCCTAAAGTATAAGAAGGGAAGTAGCCAAAGCCGCCATCGGTCCAGTGAATATCCTGCATACAACCGTTACGATAGTTGCCGATGGTTGACAGCCCCAGCCAGGACTGCATTTTCTCATTCCACAATGCCGGGATATCATCCACTTCAATATCGCCATTAATGAGCGCGCGTTCGATTTCATAACGCAGGATAACGTGAGCAGGATAGCTCACCTCGTCGGCATCAACACGGATAAAACCGGGTTTAACCTGCTGGTTCCAGGCGATGAAATTGCTTTCTTCAAACGCAGCCTGATCGCCAAAGTGGCGCGTCACAGCAGGAATTAACCGCGTCAGAAATGCTTTACTGCGCCCCAGTTGCATCTCAAAGAACAGACTCTGGGACTCATGAATAGCGGTTGAGCGTGCCAGGGCGATAGGTTGCCCTGACCAACTGTGCGGCAGATTTTGCTCATAGCGGGCGTGACCGGTTTCATGGATCACGCCAAACAGCGCGCTAAGTAATTCGTTTTCATCATAGCGGGTGGTGATACGCACATCTTCAGGTACGCCACCACAGAAGGGGTGCGCACTGATATCCAGTCGACCAGCCGTAAAATCGAATCCCAACTGCGCCATCGTTTCAAGGCCCAACTCTCGCTGGATTGCGGTTGGGAAAGGACCAACCGGGGCGATGAGCGACTGCTGAGACTGCTTTGCCACCACCTTGTTGAGCAGATCCGGTAGCCAGCTTTTAACGTCTGCAAACAGGACATCCAATTGGGCACTGGTCATCCCTGGTTCGAATATGTCCAGTAGCGCGTCATACGGCGAACAGCCTGTGACTTCCGCACGCAGCCGGGCTTCTTCACGACTGTGCTTCACGACCTCTTTCAGGTTTTCGGAAAATCCCTCCCAGTCATTGGCTGGTCGCTGGCTGCGCCAGGCATGCTCACAGCGGCTACCCGCGAGTGATTTCGCTTCTACCAACGATTCAGGTAGTAAGGATGCCTGATGATGCAGTCGCGACATTTCGCGCAGGTTGGCCTGCTCAACATCGTTAAGGTCCTCCTGTTGGGCTGCGGCGATCCACGTTGCCACCTTCGGGTCGGTTAACAACTGGTGCTCAAGCACACTCAGCTCGGCCAGCGCTTCGCCGCGAGCTTTGCTGCCGCCAGATGGCATCATGGTAAACATGTCCCAACTGGCGATTGCCGAGAGGTGGGAGAAGCGAGAGAGCCGCTGGAACGTGCGGGTGAGCTGATGGTAATTATCATTGTTACTCATTTTTTGTTCTCGTTCTGTTTAGGTGTGATGAGAAGTTTACCGTGATTCATTCACTTTTCATAAACACACCGTTGAACCCGACTTTGCGTAACAGCTTTTTATAGCGAAAAGCCAGTAGCACGAGAAAACAGAGGGCATAAATAATGGGGAGCGGTGATAACACTTTTACCGACCACAGATAATGCAGCGGAAGCAAAACGGCCGCCAGGTAGACGTAGTTGTGCAACGTTTGCCAGCGTTTGCCCATTTTACGCTGCGCGGCTTGCGTGGAGGTCAGCGTCAGCAGGAATAAGATTATCCAACCAGTCATGCCCAACGTTAGCCATGGGCGTGAAACCAGTTCACGTCCCAATAATCCCAGATTTTGTATACCCAACTCCAGCAGCGCATAGCTGGTCATATGCAGCGTGGCCCATGCAAAACACCATAACCCTAATAATCGACGGGTGCGATACAACAACGGCTGCTTTGCGTAGCGGGCAAGCGGTGACACCAGCAGGGTAGCAAGCAGAAACTTCAGCGCGGTGATGCCCGTAAAGTGCTGGATATCTTTACCCGGGTCGGCCCCCAACTCACCACGCTGCGCGGCCCAGAAGAGCCATAGCAGGGGTAATAAACCGGCGAGATGCAGCAGTACTTTCAGGCCGGTTATCTGTTTTGCGGTTAACCTCACTTAAAAATACTCCCGTAGATCCATGCCCTGATATAAAGAAGCCACCTCATCGGCATAACCATTAAAAGGCAACGTGGGCTGTCGCTGCACATCGAGAATGCCACCCGAACCGATAAAACGCTCTGTGGCCTGAGACCAGCGGGGGTGATCGACTTGCGGATTGACGTTGGCGTAAAAACCGTATTCGTTAGGTGCCGACATATTCCAGGTCGTCGGCGGCTGTTCACGCGTCAGCTTAATACTGACTATCGATTTAATGCCCTTGAAGCCGTACTTCCAGGGTACGGTCAGGCGTATTGGCGCTCCGTTTTGCGGCGGCAACGCTTTGCCATACACGCCCACGGTCAGAAGGGTAAGCGGGTGCATGGCCTCGTCCAGACGTAAACCTTCAACATAGGGATACTTCAACCCGCCACCAATGAAGCGATCTTTCTGGCCGGGCATTTCATCAGGCGCGTAGCGTGTTTCAAAGGCGACGTATTTGGCGTGGCTGGTGGGTTCAACCAGCGCCAATAATTTATGCAAAGGAAAGCCGACCCACGGTACAACCATCGACCACGCCTCAACGCAACGCATCCGGTAAATACGCTCTTCTAATGGAAAACGACTCGTCAGCGCATCATGATCCAACGTTAAAGGTTTGTTCACTTCACCGCTGATGGTTAACGTCCAGGGATCGGTTTTCAGGCTACCGGCATTCGCGGCAGGATCGGCTTTATCCAGACCAAATTCGTAGAAATTGTTGTAGCCCGTGACCTTGTCTTCCGGCGTCAAGGGCAGATTGTTTTGCCAGATCTCGGGTTTTGTGAACTCGAGCGGTTTGCCCGCCGGTGCAGACGGGCGATCGTTGCCTTTAAACCAATTCAGCAGACCGGCCTGTGTCGGGGAAGAGAACGAAGCCGCCGCCGCACCTATCCCAAGAGCTTTGAGGATCTGTCGTCGTTGCATAAAAAAAACGGACTCGGCGGTAACATCAGCTTCCCGAAGTGGATGTTTTTTCTGCATAACTTTTCCTTTTTATTTTCATGTTAAGGAAAACAAATCGACGTTTCCCTGTTGATGCCTGACCTATCTATAACGTCATACTGGACGCATGCGTATCCCTGGATCCTCACGAAAAGTTAAAAATTTTGTGATAACTTCCGCCCCTTGCCTGAGGTAAGCTTTCAGCATGACGAGAGGGGGATGACACTGATGGCTGGCGCGAAAAAGATATTTTTGGTGGAAGATGACAGCGATATTGCCTCACTTTTGCAACTTAGCCTGAAGGATGAGGGGTACGAAATTATTCATGAAGCTGATGGCGCGCGAGCGGTCGAGCTACTGGAGAAGCACGTCTGGGATGCCGTTATCCTCGATTTGATGCTGCCGGGTGTGGACGGTCTGGAAATTTGTCGTCGCATTCGGCAAATGAGTTTCTATCTACCTGTCATTATTATCAGCGCTCGCACCAGTGAAACTCACCGCGTACTGGGGCTGGAAATGGGCGCCGATGATTATTTAGCCAAACCTTTCTCGGTGCTGGAATTGATGGCCCGGGTGAAGGCGTTGTTTCGCCGTCAGGAGGCGATGAGTCAGAACCTGCGTATGGAGGCGGGGATTATCACCGTCCATGGTGTGGAGATTGATCCATTAGCCCGGGAAGTCCGCCTGCAGGGTAAATCCCTCGATTTAACGCCGCGTGAATTCGATCTGCTCTATTTTTTCGCCCGCCATCCCGGGGAGGTCTTTTCGCGTCAGGCGTTGTTAGACCAGGTGTGGGGCTACCAGCACGAAGGATATGAGCATACGGTGAACAGTCATATTAATCGCCTGCGCACCAAAATTGAAAAAGATGCTGCGGAGCCGGAAATTATTCTTACCGTGTGGGGACGAGGCTATAAGCTTGCTGCGGTTAACGCGGAGCATCAACCATGATTTATCGATTGTCGCTGAGCCAGCGTCTGACCCTGGTCTTTACCGCTATTATGTTGATTTGCGCGGTTGCGGTCAGCGTTGTCCAGATCCGCAGCAGTAAACAGTATGGCGACGCCATGGTGCAAAGGCTCTCGCTGGAATTGGCAAGCAAAATTGTCAAAAGTGAGTCGCTTATTGATGCCAGCGGTCAGGTTAATCGGCAGACCTTAAAAGGACTGTTCAATCACCTGATGACGCTAAACCCAAGCGTGGAGCTGTATCTGGTTTCACCGTCAGGCGAGATACTTGCTGATGCCGCTCCGCCTGGGCATATTCAGCGCCAGAACATTAGCGTACAGCCGATCCAGGTTTTCCTTAATTCGGACGAGCTGCCCGTTTATGGCAATGATCCGCGCAGCAGCCAGCAAAAGGTATTCAGCGCTGCGCCAGTTTTATTTAACGGCAAGCTGCATGGCTATTTGTACATTATTCTCCAGGGCGAAGATCTCAATATGCTGGCGAATACCGCCTGGCAAAAAACGCTTTGGAACACCGTGACCGGGACGTTAATACTGGTTTTATTAGCCGGTGCAATCGCGGGGTACCTGGTGTGGAGATGGGTGACGAATCCGGTGAAAAGGCTGACAGGTCAGGTGGTTAATCTGGAGCAGGACAGCATTAGCGTCATAAAACAGCTGGCGCAGAAAAAGCCCGATTTAACTCCGGCGAATGAAATTGCGTTGCTGAACAATGCATTTATTGAGTTAGCACAGAAAATTGCCCACCAATGGGATTTATTAGCTGACAGCGATCGTCAGCGCAGAGAGTTTATCGCCAATATTTCGCACGATTTACGTACGCCGCTCACTTCACTGCTGGGGTATCTGGAAATGCTGTCGCTGAAAGCCGATACGATGACGCCGGAGGAAAATCGGCATTATCTAAGCATTGCACTGCGCCAGGGGCATAAGGTTCGCCATCTGTCACAACAGCTTTTTGAGCTGGCGAGACTTGAGCATGGCGGCATAAAACCACAGCGTGAACGTTTTGCTATTGGCGAGCTGATCCAGGATGTGGCGCAGAAATTTGATCTACCCGTTGCCACGCGTCATTTGCAGTTGCACCTTGACGTAATTGGTCCGTTACCGCTGGTGAATGCCGATTTATCGATGATGGAAAGAATCGTCACGAATTTGCTGGATAACGCTATCCGTCATACGCCTGACGGGGGCGAAGTGTGGTTAAAAGTCTGGCGTGAGGAAGACCGCTTGTTAGCAGAAGTGCAGGACAGCGGGCCTGGCGTCGAAGAGGCTGTTCGCGAAGTATTATTTCAGCGCCCGACGGCGTTACTACCCCGTGAGCAGCGGGCTGAGCGTGGTGGTCTGGGCTTACTGATCGTGCGCAGAATGCTCGAACTGCATGGGGGAGATATCCGCCTGATTAATTCGACGGCAGGGGCCTGTTTCCGTTTTTCGTTGCCGCTGGCGGATTCCCCAATGAGTAGCTGATGAGAATGTTCCGCTGAAAAGAGTCTGTAACGCTATACGCGTTGTAAATCGTGGGCATTGCGTAAAAGTTGGTAGGTTGTCAGTGATAATGAGAATTTTTATCATATTTGATAATTCATCAAGTTAGCTTTGATAAGCGCAAGGAGATCGTATGTCACAGGATGCCGACAACCTGTATATCGTCAGGACCAAAGCGGTTGCTGGCTGTTTTACCATGTTTTTGCTGATGTTTGGCCTCACGTTTATTCCGTTGTTTTTCCCCGCCAGCCAGGTTCTGCTTGCCAAAGGGCTACTTTTTCCGCTGCTGTTTGCGCTGGAATTTGTTGTGCTGGTCCCGCTGTATTACTTCTTCTTCAGAAAAAGAGAGGGGCTGGGAAAGGGAATTTTCAACGCCAGATGGTTTGCCATTTTGTTCGTGGCGCTGCTGTTTATTCAGCTTATCCTGCCATGGTTTCTGGGCCTCAGACAAACCGAAGCGTGGGTGACCAGCCAGATATCCCTAAACAGCTACGCGCTGTGGTTATCCACTCTGACCCTGATATTTATTGCGCCAGTGTATGAAGAGATTGTTTTCAGGGGCTGTTTATTCAACGCATTCCAGTATTGGTTCAATAATAAAACTTGGCTGTCGTCGGTGGTGGTATCGGTCATTTTTGCCATCATGCATACCCAGTATGTGGATCTGCGCACGTTGCTGATGCTGTTTCTTGTGTCGCAGGTTTTGATCATCGCCAGACTGAAAAGCAACGGCCTGCTGATGCCGGTTATGCTGCATATAGCGATGAACGGGACGGTTATTGCCCTGCAAATGGGGGCTCAGACGTTACAGCCTGGTTGATGAAGGCGATGCCCGGAACCCGGGCATCGTGGACTATACGTGCAGACGATGGTGCAGACGTGCACCGACCAGCAACGCCAGCACCAGCATCAGGGCGATAAATCCGCCCACGCCGTTCCAGCCGTAGCTGTGCCAGAATACGCCACCCAGCGTACCGGCAATACTGGAACCCAGATAATAGCTGAACAGATACAGGGAAGATGCCTGGCCTTTAGCGCGTTTTGCCCGTGGTCCAATCCAACTGCTTGCCACGGAGTGCGCGGCAAAGAACCCGGCTGAAAAGAGCAGCATCCCGGCGAAGATCAGCCACAGTGATGTGAACAGGGTCATCAACAGTCCAACCAGCATCACGCCGGTTGAAAAGAGCATTACCGGACCACGTCCATAGCGGGTGGTCATCGACCCCGCTTTCGGTGAGCTCCAGGTCCCGGTCAGATAGGCCACGGACAACAGACCGACAACCGCCTGGCTGAGTTCCCACGGCGAGAGCATCAGACGGTAGCCGATGTAATTAAACAGCGTGACAAACGACCCCATCAGTAAAAAACCTTCCGCAAACAGCAGCGGCAACCCTCTGTCGCGCCAGTGCAAACGAAAGTTGATAAACAGCGTTTTCGGTCGCAGCGACGTTGGTCTGAAATGACGAGATTCCGGCAAGATTTTCCAGAACATCAGCGCGGAGGCGAGGGCAAAACAACCGATCGCCGCCAGCGCGATACGCCAGTTAAAAAAGTCGGTAAACACGCCGCTTATCAAACGGCCACTCATACCACCAATCGAGTTACCGCTGATATATAAGCCCATTGAGAAGGCGACGAAGCTGGGATGTATTTCCTCGCTCAGATAGGTCATTCCCACTGCCGCCACGCCGCTGAGCGAAAGACCTATCAGCGCACGCATGATTAAAATACCGTGCCAGCTGGTCATCATCGTCGAAAGCAACGTACAGCAGGACGCGAGCAGCAGGGCGGTAACCATCACCGGCTTGCGGCCTATCGCATCGGAAAGTGGACCGGTAAACAGTAAACCGATCGCGAGCATCGCCGTTGAGATGGAAAGCGAAATACTGCTGCTGGCGGGAGAGACCCCAAACTCGTGCGAGAGCACTGGCAGTATGGGTTGCACGCAATAGAGGAGAGCAAATGTCGCCAGTCCGGCAGAAAACAGCGCCAGCGTGACGCGCATAAATGGGGGTGTTCCGCGTTTGATAAAACTATCCGGCGGGGTAACTCTCTGTTCATCAACATCGCTTGTCGGCGCGGTGTCGACAGTGGTTGTACGGCTCACTTGAAATCCTTGCTCAATCAATTACCTCTACATGACTAGCTTTAAGAGTATGAAAATCGCATTATTCTGTCTAATATATTAATAATCTCAAATGATATCTTAAAAATATGAATATCGAGCTGCGTCATTTACGTTACTTTGTAGCGGTTGCCGAAGAATTGCATTTTGGCCGGGCGGCGGCACGGCTGAATATTTCGCAACCGCCGCTGAGCCAGCAAATCCAGATCCTCGAGCAGCAGGTCGGCGCCCGACTTCTGGCGCGCACTAACCGCAGCGTGGCGCTGACCTCTGCCGGAAAGCAGTTTCTGGCAGACAGTCGGCAGATCCTGGGGCTGGTTAATGAAGCCGCTGCCAGGGCTGAGCGTCTGCATCTGGGAGAAGCGGGGGAATTGCGTATCGGCTTTACGTCATCGGCACCGTTTATCAAAGCGGTTTCAGATACGTTATCCCTCTTTCGCCAGAGCTACCCCGCTGTACATATGCAAACCCGTGAAATGAACACGCGCGAGCAAATTGCTCCGCTCAATGAAGGAACGCTGGATTTGGGACTTCTGCGCAACACGCAGCTTCCGGAAACGCTGGAGCGTGAAATCATTCTGCATGAGCCGCTGATGGCAATGATCCCGCGCGCGCATCCATTGGCGCAAAAGCCCGTGGTCACATTGGCGGAGTTGGCCAATGAGCCATTTGTCTTTTTTGATCCGCATGTGGGGACGGGGTTGTATGACGATATTCTTGGCCTCATGCGTCGCTATGGACTGAAGCCGACTATCACTCAGGAGGTTGGTGAGGCGATGACTATCATCGGGCTGGTGGCCGCAGGATTAGGCGTTTCCATTCTTCCCGCTTCCTTTAAACGGGTGCAATTGTATGAAATGTGTTGGATCCCGATAGCGGAAGAAGATGCCGTTTCGGAAATGTGGCTAGTGTGGCCAAAACATCATGAGCAAAGTCACGCCGCGCAACGCTTTCGCGAGCAACTGCTGGCGGCCGTTCAGGCGATTAATTTAGTTTAAAAATGGGCGAAAATGTGCAGTAAATCACAAGGCTAAGTAAAAAGTTGACGGAAGCCATTGAAGTGCTTCACCATAGCCCGCAGATTATTTCGGAGCGCGAAAATAAAGGGAGTAAGTGGTGGTTGCTGATAGTCAGCCTGGGCATATCGATCAAATTAAGCAGACCAATGCGGGCGCGGTTTATCGCCTGATTGATCAGCTGGGTCCGGTATCGCGTATTGATCTCTCTCGCCTGGCACAATTGGCGCCTGCCAGTATTACTAAAATTGTCCGCGAAATGCTCGAAGCGCACCTGGTGCAAGAGTTGGAAATCAAGGAAGCGGGCAGCCGAGGACGTCCGGCCGTTGGGCTGGTTGTGGAAACGGAAGCCTGGCACTATTTATCCATTCGTATCAGTCGCGGCGAGATCTTTCTGGCGCTGCGCGATCTGAGCAGCAAACTGGTGGTTGAAGATTGTCTTGAAATGGCGCTGGTCAGTGAAACACCATTGCTGGAACGCGTTATTACCCAGGTCGATCAGTTTTTCATCCGCCACCAGCAAAAGCTGGAGCGCTTAACCTCCATCGCCATTACCTTACCCGGCATTATTGATACTGAAAACGGTATCGTTCATCGCATGCCATTCTACGACGATGTCAAAGAGATGCCGCTGGGTGAAGCGCTTGAAAATCATACCGGCGTGCCGGTCTATATTCAGCATGATATCAGCGCCTGGACTATGGCCGAGGCGCTTTTTGGCGCATCGCGCGGCGCGCGCGACGTCATTCAGGTGGTTATCGATCATAACGTGGGGGCCGGAGTAATCACCGACGGTCATCTACTGCATGCCGGCAGCAGTAGCCTGGTGGAAATTGGTCATACCCAGGTGGACCCCTACGGCAAACGCTGCTATTGCGGCAACCATGGTTGCCTGGAAACGATCGCCAGCGTCGACAGCGTTCTCGAACTGGCACAGGTACGCTTGAAGCAATCAATGAGTTCTTCTCTACACGGGCAACCGTTAACGGTAGACGCGCTGTGTCTGGCGGCGATGCAGGGGGATTTATTGGCGAAAGATATCATTAGCGGCGTTGGGACCCATGTCGGACGGATTCTTGCCATCATGGTGAATTTGTTCAACCCGCAAAAGATATTGATTGGTTCGCCGCTCAGTAAAGCGGCGGATATTTTGTTTCCCACTATTGCTGACAGCATTCGTCAGCAAGCGCTCCCGGCCTACAGTCAGCATATTGTCGTCGAAAGTACGCAGTTCACCAATCAAGGGACGATGGCAGGGGCGGCGCTCGTGAAGGACGCGATGTATAACGGTTCTTTGTTGATTCGTCTATTACAGGGTTAACATTTTTTAACTGTTGTACGAAAAATTGCGCTATCTCAAGCCGATTCTCGTCGTCATACCTTAGACTTTCTCCACTGTATTATTTTCCTGACTTATATTTTCAAAGCATAACGGTGGAGTTAGTGATGCTGAAGCGTTTCTTTATTACAGGTACAGACACTTCTGTTGGGAAGACCGTGGTTTCCCGCGCATTACTACAAGCGTTAGCGTCAGGGGGTAAAAGCGTTGCGGGCTACAAACCCGTGGCCAAAGGAAGCAAAGAGACACCTGAAGGTCTGCGCAACAAAGATGCGCTGGTGCTGCAAAGCGTGTCCACTATCGAATTGCCCTACGAGGCGGTCAACCCGATAGCGTTGAGTGAGGATGAAAGCAGCGTAGCGCATAGTGGTCCGGTCAATTACACCCTGTTATCCAACGGCCTCGCAAGCCTCAGCGAAAAAGTGGATCACGTTGTCGTTGAAGGCACCGGAGGCTGGCGGAGCCTGATGAACGATCTGCGTCCGTTATCTGAATGGGTGGTGCAGGAACAACTGCCGGTGCTGATGGTGGTGGGTATCCAGGAAGGCTGTATTAATCATGCCATCCTCACCGCACAGGCGATTGCCAGCGACGGACTGCCTTTGATTGGCTGGGTCGCGAACCGAATCAACCCGGGGCTGGCGCATTATGCGGAAATCATTGATGTGCTGGGCAAAAAATTACCCGCACCGCTGATCGGTGAACTGCCTTATCTGCCTCGCGCAGAGCAGCGCGAGCTGTCTCAGTACATCCGTCTGTCAATGCTCGGCAGCGTGTTGTCGGTAGATAGAGTCCTGGCGTAACGTTCGCGACAGCACAGACGCCACCACACAGGCAATCAGCAATCCGGGGAGCAGACGATACTCCCCGGTCATTTCA
Source organism: Citrobacter sp. Cb031 (assembly GCF_030336725.1). NCBI lineage: Bacteria > Pseudomonadati > Pseudomonadota > Gammaproteobacteria > Enterobacterales > Enterobacteriaceae > Citrobacter > Citrobacter sp. Cb031. The sequence goes on along the minus strand of NZ_JAOWDA010000034.1, from coordinate 579,542 downwards.
CAAACCATCAGTGTCGACATTATTGGCGCATGCGTGGTCGCTGCCAGCAGCGTGGCCATCCCCGTTAATCCCAGCAGAATGGCAATCTCATCCGGACCCGGAAGCCATAATCCCCACACTCGTCCCAGCAGCATACCCACCGAAAGACCGACAAACAGCGTTGGCGTAAACACGCCGCCAGGCGCACCGGAACCACTGCTGGCAAGCACCGCCAGTAATTTGCAGATGAAGATCCCGCTTACCACGGCCAGCAGCGGTGGGGAGAGTAAATATGACTGCACCACGCTGTAGCCGTTACCCCAGACCGCAGGCGTGAGCAATGACAGCAGGCCAACGATCAGCCCGCCAAGCGCCAGTTGCCACGGGGGCGAGAGTTTTAAGCGCAAAAACCCATTATGGCTGGCGGTCATCAACCACATGAATAGCGGTCCGCAAACGCCGGCAGCCAGACCGGTGCTGATGATCATGACGTATTCCAGCGCATGCAGTTCCCGTGTGAAGTGCACGGCATACAGCAGCGCATTGCTGTCGCTCAGCATATTGGTGGTGAGCAAGGCGACGACGGCGGATACCACCACCGGTCCCAGTGACGCGAGGATCAAGGTGCCAAACAACACTTCAGCAATAAATAGACTGCCCGCCAGTGGGGCATGATACGCTCCGGCCATACCCGCAGCGGCTCCGCAGGCAATCCATAACTTCCATTCCGTGCGCGGGGTGAAGCGTTGAGCAAAGCTGGAGGCTGCCAGCGCTGCCAGTAAAATCATGGCACCTTCGCGCCCGATAGCACTCCCGCTGGAGACGACCAGTAACGAGGCCAGCGATTTCACCAGGCTTGCACTGACGTCAAATTGTCCGTTAGTTTGCAAGGCTTCCATGTAATCAGTGGGAGCCTGCGGGCGTAACCGGTTGAACGTTTGCCATCCCCAAAGCAGCAAACCCGCCGCCAGCCCTCCTAACGCAGGTGTCAGCATGCGTCTTACAGGGGAAAGGTTTGTTGCCGCGTTGACCAGACTCCCTGTGTCATTGCTCAGGAACAACCATTCAAGAAGGAGCATGGCGTGGCGAAATCCTGCGACGGCCAACGCAGCAAGGATACCAATCAGCGCAGCAATCAGCAGGCGTCGGAACATGGCGCGCAGGTCAGGATAAGCATGTAAATGATGCATGAGTGGCCAGACAGGAAATTTCAGACGCTTTATTTTGCGGCTATTTGGCAACAGAAGCAAAAGCTCAGCGTGCGCAACGGAATGCTACACAGGCAGGACACATCCTGCCTGTGGTGAAACTAACGAAAAAGTGGCTTATCGGCTATCGGGATCAGTAACTGCGACTGCCATTGCGCCAGCGTCAGACGGGCCAGCTCCCCCAGCGCCTGGTAAAACGGGTGATCAGCTTTTTCGATAAACACATCAAGGAAGCGGGATGACCACGGGAACAGATGCCAGGCCAGCAGCTGTTCGCACTCGGTGTGGCGTTCATTTTCAGCAAGCCAGGCCGTCAGCAACAGCAGTGAACCAAAGTGATCTTCTGGCTCATTTTGCTGCATGGCAAACTGGATGCCGTTGTCCCGCATCCACTGACGGAGTGCCAGCGTAGAGTCGCCAAACAACACGTTTTCACGATCCAGCCAGACGGATCCCCAGGGCGGAGAGGGTAGTGCATATGGACCGACAAACAGGCGTTGCCAGGCCTGCGGGAGAGGCTCATCGACCTCGGCTTGTAGCCGTGCTGCCAGCGGGAAAAGCATTGCCTGATCGAGCGGCCACTGCGCCTGCCAGCCATCGGCTCTTAACGCGCTGACTAATGCAGAGGCTTCCGCGCTATCTGGCGCATAGTAAAACAGTGCGCCGAGTACACGCGCCGCGGTAGAAAAGTTGTCACCTTGCGAAAAATGGGTCATGCAAACAATCCTGAACAGTGCGGGTTGCCCCGCACCCGAAAGTTAACCTGCAACAGCCATTCCGACTGTCATATGTAAACCGTAAAACAATCCGCGGCCAATGATTTCACCGGCGAGGACTAACACCAAGCCCAGCGCCAGGCCGCCGACGGACGGTGCTTTACGACGGATAAGCGGGCATATCCAGCAGCCCAGACCGGCGGCCAGCAGAATGATGCGCCAGACCTGCAAGCTTCCGTAGTCGGGAACCAGCGCGCTGGCGGATTGTACCGAACTGTGGATCCCGCCGAGAGACAGCCCCTGCAGAACAATAACCGCCACGATCACCAGTAGGGCCAAAACGCTCACGTAGGCGAATCTGGCGGTGCCAGAGGAAACACCCGCAGCGCGCAGTAGCAGGGCGGCAAACAGCGGTCCGCTCAGCAACATCGTCATAAAAAATGCCACCGTAGTGTAGCCGTTATACCAGGTCGGGACAGTGTCTATCTGGTAGACGCTGGTCATCGCCAGCACAAATACCAGACCCAGCAGCATGCCCACCAGCAGCCAGATTTTACCTAACGCTGCGGGCATTTTACCGAGAAACGCCACCAGCCACCACAGGCCACCGACGGCGAAAAACAGTGAACCACTGGCGATTTCGTTACTCAGCGCAGATGCGCCAACTCTGTTCAGCGAGTTAAAGGCGCGCAGTGGCGAACCCAGGTGCATTACCGAGACGAGAAAGGCGATGCCCATTACCAGCCACAGAAAAAACATGCTGCGCACGATACGTTGTTTTGCCACCTCGTCTTTAGCGTTCAGCCAGCCATAGCCACTCACTATCAGCGCTCCGGCCACGCACTGGCCCAGCACCGTAAACAGGACCAGCGGCCATTCATGCCATCCATTGCCCATGTTACACCTCCTGCGGATTCGCCAGATAACCCGTGGTATCCCCGGTCGGGCGGCTATTGGCGTTGGGTTTGATCACAATACTCGGTTTGGTGAAGTGCGCACCTGGCAGCGGAGCGACCGCCGCCAGTTCACCGTGCTTTTTGCGCAGCTCATCAATTGGACCAAAGTCCAGCGCGCGCAGCGGACAGGATTCGACGCAGATGGGCTTTTTGCCGTCGGCCACGCGGTCATGACAGCCATCGCACTTGGTCATATGACCTTTGGCGGCATTGTACTGCGGTGCGCCGTACGGGCAGGCCATGTGGCAGTAGCGACAGCCTATGCATATGTCTTCATCCACCACCACAAAACCATCTTCACGCTTATGCATAGCGCCGCTGGGGCAAACCTTGGTGCAGGCCGGATCTTCGCAGTGATTACAGGCAATGGAGAGGTAGTAGGCGAAGACATTCTGTTGCCAGACGCCGTTATCTTCCAGCCAGTCGCCTCCAGCGTATTCGTAAATACGCCGGAAACTGACGTCGGGATTGAGATCCTTGTAATCTTTGCAGGCCAGCTCGCAGGTTTTACACCCCGTGCAACGGCTGGAATCAATAAAAAATCCATACTGAGTTGTCATGGGTTAGTCCTTATGCCTTCTCGATCTCGACCAGGTTAGTATGCTGTGGGTTGCCTTTTGCCAGCGGAGACGGGCGCTGAGTTGTCAGCGTATTGACGCAGGCGCCGTGGTCAATCTTATCGCCAGCCATATCGGCATCGTGCCATGCACCCTGGCCCATTGCGCTTACTCCGGGCAAAATTCGTGGCGTGACTTTTGCCGGGATACGCAGTTCACCTCGATCGTTAAAGACTCGCACCATATCGCCATTTGCAATCCCCCGTTTTTGGGCATCGACGGGATTTATCCATACTTCCTGACGACAGGACGCCTGGAGAACATCGATATTGCCGTAGCTGGAGTGGGTGCGGGATTTGTAGTGGAAACCAAACATCTGCAGCGGGTATGAACTGCGTTTCGGGTCATCCCACCCTTCAAACGTGGATGCATAAACGGGAAGCGGACTGATTACCTCGTCCTTTTGCAGTACCCATGTACTGGCAATTTTCGCCAGTCGGCTGGAGTAAATTTCAATCTTGCCAGACGGCGTTTTGAGCGGGTTGGCCTGTGGATCCTCGCGGAATTTTCTATAGGCGACAAAGTGCCCATTAGGATCTTTGCGTTTATAGATCCCCATTTTTTTCAGCTCGTCATAAGTCGGGAGCGCGGGGTCTTTAGCCAGCATTTTTGCATACAGATACTGAAGCCACTGCTCCTGGGTACGGCCTTCAGTAAACCGTTGATAGACATCATCGCCAAGACGCTTTGCGACTTCACTCATTATCCAGTAGATCGGTTTGCGCTCGAACTTAGGCGACGTCGCGGGTTGAATAAAAATGAGGTAACCCATGTTGCCTGCATAATCGTTAGGAATGATGTCTTCCTGTTCGACGGTCATTAAATCAGGCAACAGAATATCGGCATATTTGGCCGAAGAGGTCATGAAGTTTTCGATGACCACAATCATTTCGCATTTCGTGTCGTCCTGAAGGATCTCATGCGTTTTATTGATATCTGAGTGCTGATTGGTGATGGTGTTGCCCGCGTAGTTCCAGATAAATTTAATCGGCACGTCGAGCTTATCTTTCCCACGTACGCCATCGCGGGTAGCGGTCATTTCCGGGCCCCGGACGATTGCGTCGGTCCAGCTAAAGCAGGATATCTGGGTCTTAATGGGATTCTCTGGCAGCGGCATACGCTCAATCGTGATGGTGTAGGTTGATTCTCGTGCACCGCTATTGCCGCCGTTGATGCCAACGTTGCCGGTCAGGATCGGCAGCATCGCGATTGCGCGTGAGGTCAGCTCGCCGTTAGCCTGGCGTTGCGGGCCCCAGCCCTGACAAATATATGCGGGTTTTGTACTGCCGATTTCCCGAGCCAGTTTGATAATGCGCTCGGCTGGGATCCCGGTAACATGTGAGGCCCACTGGGGAGTTTTAGCGATACCGTCATCACCGTTGCCCAAAATATAGGCTTTGTAGTGCCCATTAGCGGGTGCGTCGGCGGGCAGGGTTTTCTCGTCGTAACCAATGCAGTATGTATCCAGAAACGTCTGGTCAACGAGATCTTCGTGAATCAGGACCCAGGCGATTCCGGCTACTAATGCAGCATCGGTGCCTGGACGAATAGGGATCCATTCATCTTCACGACCCGCTGCGGTATCGGTATAACGCGGGTCGATGACGATCATCCGGGCATTAGAGCGCTCCCTGGCCTGTTCCAGGAAGTAAGTTATTCCACCTCCGCTCATACGCGTTTCGGCGGGATTATTGCCGAACATCACCACCAGCTTCGTGTTTTCGATATCGGAGGTGCTGTTGCCTTCGTTTGAACCGTAGGTATAAGGCATTGCCGCCGCGATTTGTGCGGTACTGTAGGTGCCGTAATGACTCAGGAATCCGCCATAGCAGTTCATCAGGCGAGCGACCAGCGAGGCATAAGGGGAGGAGCGAGTAATGTTGCCGCCTACAATGCCAGAGGTGTAGTTGATATACACGGCCTCGTTACCGTATTTGTGCACGGTATTTTTCAAACTGGCACTGATGGTGTCCAGTGCTTCCTGCCAGGTTATACGCTCAAATTTACCTTCACCACGTTTGCCCACGCGCTTCATGGGGTAATTCAGGCGATCCGGATGATTGATCCGTCGACGGATTGAGCGGCCACGCAAACAGGCGCGAACCTGGTGTTGACCATAAATATCGTTCCCGGTCGTATCGGACTCCACCCATACGACTTCATTATCTTTGACGTGGAGTTGCAGGGCACAACGGCTGCCGCAGTTTACGGAACAAGCGCCCCAAACCACTTTTTCTTCAACGGGTTGTATCGCCTGCTGTACCGCTGCGGCGGCAGTGCGCATTCCGAAAGGTAACGACAGCCCACCCGCGGCAAGCGCCAGCGAACCGATTGCCGAGGATTTCACTAACGTCCTGCGGCTAATGCCTCCATATTGCTCAGTTTTTGACATTACTCACCCCATTATAGTTATCGCTATATATTAATTTCTATAACGAAATTAATAGCATGCTAATAATGGTTTGAGTTTACCCACTTATGGGTAAGTCATCTTAATGCATATCAAACTGGAGTGACCCTCCGCGCACGGAGGGCGTGATTTATTGCGGTTCGGCGGCGTGCCCGTCCTGGGCAGGGGTGCTATTGGCTGGGGCATTGCCACTGTTGGTTCGGGTATAGAGAATTTTGTGCGTATCGTTTGCACAATGTCCCACGACCAGTGAATCAGGCTGATCGGCCTGATCGTTGGGGACAATGTTCAGCGTAAAGCTGGATTCAGCAACGCCATTATTAATGATGCGCTGTTCGATATCACTTTTCACGCGTTCACATGACGCCGGTGCCGCCAAAACCTGCGGGGACGCGACGGCCAGTAAGAGCGCGGCAATTCCTGTTATGTATTTCATCATCAGCTCCTTTATGATCGACCTGGACTAAGATTAGCATTTCTGGTGTAAATAACTGTATTTGCTAATATGATTGAGAATTATCTTCTTATCCCGGTGAAAAATGTGAAGAAAAAGATCTTATTAGGTTTCCTGTGCGTCGTGCTGGTCGGGTGTGATAACGCCAAAGGCCTGGATTCCTTTACGCCGGAAATGGCCAGTTTTTCCAATGAATTTGATTTCGATCCGCTGCGCGGGCCAGTAAAAGATTTCAGCCAGACGCTGCTTAATGACAAAGGTGTAGTCACCAAGCGCGTTGTCGGTACGCTCTCACAGGAAGGGTGCTTCGATACGCTTGAATTGCATGATATTGAAAGCAATACCGGCATGGCGTTGGTCCTGGATGCTAACTATTACCGGGACGCCAAAACCTTGGAAAAACGGATCCGCTTACAGGGTAAATGTCAGTTAGCAGAACTGCCTGCGGCGGGCGTGGTATGGGATACCGACGATAACGGTTTTGTCGTTTCCGCCACGGGAAAAGAGATGAAGGTGCAATATCGCTATGATGCGGAAGGTTACCCGCTGGGTAAAACCACCGTCAATAAGGACAATACCTTGCAGGTTGATGCCAAACCGTCGGTTGACCCGTTGAAGAAGCTGGATTACACCGCGGTAAGCCTGCTCAATAACCATCCGTTAGGTAATGTAAAACAAACGTGCAAGTATGATGACTATGCTAATCCGGTCAACTGCCAGCTTGTTATCGTTGACGAGAGCGTGAAGCCGGCAGTTGAACACCATTACTCGATTGAAAACACCATCGATTATTATTAGTCAGTCTTTATTGAGCGGTAGGTTGCAGCAGGTTGGGACCTGACGTTTTATGTTCTGCCAGATACTGCTGCTGGAAGATACACATGCGGATAGTGTTGCGGTATTGACCGTTGATAAAGAATTCATGAATCAGTTCGCCTTCGACCATAAAGCCGAGTTTACGGTAGATGTGGATGGCTTTTTCGTTCTCTTTATCAACGATCAGATACAGCTTATATAAGTTAAGTACGGTAAAGCCGTAATCCATCGCCAGCTTAGCAGCCCGGGAAGCCAAGCCATTGCCCTGATACTCCGGCGAAATAATGATCTGGAATTCTGCCCGGCGGTGCACATGGTTAATTTCAACCAGCTCCACCAGTCCGGCTTTTTCACCGTCGCATTCCACAACAAAGCGACGTTCGCTTTGGTCGTGGATATGCTTGTCATACAGATCTGACAGCTCAACAAATGCTTCGTAAGGTTCTTCAAACCAGTAACGCATTACGCTGGCGTTGTTATCAAGCTGATGGACAAATCGTAAATCTTCACGCTCCAGCGGGCGCAACTTAACACTGAGGGCGCTAGTCATATCGTATCCTTTCAATATCTTTCAAAGTGCAATCATTATGGGGCAACGGTGCGGCCAGTGCGGCGGTCGAGGCAGCGCAGGGTGTTGGGCTCCCAGTACGCATTAATATTAGCGCTCTGTTCGCACTTATCACGGCTATCGAAAGCAGCGTCGGTTTTGTCCCACTCTTTCTCTGCACGCTTGTTGACCTTCTGGCGTAGCTGACGCGTATCGTTCCATTGTTCCTTTTCCATTGCTGCCTGTTGACGACTTTGCGCACTGTCCCCGGATTCAATGATCAGTTTACTGGTTTCAGCAAATGCGGAAGAGGTGTACACAGCCGCAGCCAGCGTCAGCATAGCCGTCAGGCACAGGCGTTTGGTCAGTGTAATATTCATGGTGAATTCCTTTTATGGGAAAGGGAAAAAACAATAAAACAGGGCTAAATTCTACACTATTCTGGCTTGCGGGCATACCCACTCTGCGGTGATGGATACGCTAACGACATTCTGTCGTATCATGGTTAAACCGAAGGTAACTGAATAACATCAATGCTTAAGACCACATTCCTTTTTTTCATCACCGCGTTATGCGAAATCATTGGCTGCTTTTTACCCTGGCTCTGGCTTAAGCGAGGGGCTACGGCCTGGCTGCTGATACCCGCCGGGATGTCACTGGCCTTATTCGTCTGGTTACTGACGCTGCATCCGGCAGCAAGCGGGCGTGTGTACGCGGCCTATGGTGGAGTTTACGTGGTGACAGCGTTGCTATGGCTACGCATTGTTGACGGCGTAAAACTTAGCCTGTACGACTGGTCAGGCGCGCTGGTGGCATTGTGCGGCATGCTGATTATTGTGGCTGGGTGGGGGCGCGCATAGCGCCTTTTTTGTGATCAATCAGCGTTTTTTTGATCTTCATACTTGTATGGTAGTAGCTCAGTTGGGTAAATTTCCTGCATCACAAGAACAAATGCAAGGAATAAGAAATGAAGATTGTTGGGGCTGAAGTGTTTGTCACCTGTCCGGGGCGTAATTTTGTCACGTTGAAAATTACCACAGACGATGGGATCACTGGGCTGGGAGATGCCACTTTAAACGGACGCGAGTTATCCGTAGCGTCCTATCTGAAAGATCATGTTTGTCCGCAACTGATTGGTCGCGATGCGCACCGAATTGAGGACATCTGGCAGTTTTTCTACAAAGGCGCGTACTGGCGTCGTGGTCCAGTCACCATGTCGGCGATTTCCGCGGTGGATATGGCATTGTGGGACATCAAAGCGAAAGCGGCGAATATGCCGTTGTACCAGTTGCTCGGCGGTGCATCTCGTGAAGGCGTTATGGTTTACTGTCACACCACAGGCCATACCGTTGATGACGTACTCGAAGATTATGCGCGCCATAAAGAGATGGGCTTTAAAGCAATTCGCGTGCAGTGCGGCGTGCCGGGTATGAAAACCACTTACGGTATGTCTAAAGGCAAAGGACTGGCCTACGAACCCGCCACCAAAGGGCAGTGGCCAGAAGAGCAGTTATGGTCAACGGAGAAGTACCTCGATTTCACGCCAACACTGTTTGAAGCCGTGCGCGACAAGTTTGGTTTCAACGAACATCTTCTGCACGATATGCACCACCGTCTGACGCCAATTGAAGCGGCCCGTTTCGGCAAAAGCATTGAACAATATCGTCTGTTCTGGATGGAAGACCCAACCCCGGCTGAAAACCAGGAATGCTTCCGCCTGATCCGCCAGCATACGGTCACGCCGATTGCGGTAGGGGAAGTTTTCAACAGCATCTGGGACTGCAAACAGCTTATCGAAGAGCAATTGATCGACTATATCCGCACCACCATCACCCATGCGGGCGGTATCACTGGCATGCGTCGAATTGCCGATTTCGCGTCGCTGTATCAGGTACGTACCGGTTCGCATGGACCTTCCGATCTGTCTCCAGTATGCATGGCCGCTGCGTTGCACTTTGATCTGTGGGTGCCGAACTTCGGCGTACAGGAATATATGGGGTATTCCGAGCAAATGTTGGAAGTGTTCCCGCACAACTGGACCTTTGATAACGGCTATATGCATCCAGGAGACAAACCAGGTCTTGGGATCGAGTTTGATGAAAAGCTGGCGGCGAAATATCCGTATGACCCTGCATATCTGCCTGTTGCTCGTCTGGAAGATGGCACGTTGTGGAACTGGTAAATATAAATTTTACGTACGAAAGATGTTGATTAACTCAATACCCTACAGAAGGTAAAACTTATGGTTAGTTCAGTCGATATTAAAAATAACGTAGATAATAAACCCATTATTCGCAGAGTGGCTTCAGCCTCCGCAATTGGTACTGCTGCCGAATACTATGACTTCTTTGCATATGGGACAGCAGCTGTACTCTTTTTTGGTCATTTATTTTTCCCAAGTGACGATCCGTTAATTAGTACGCTGGCTGCTTTTGCAACCTATGCCGTTGGTTTCCTGGCTAGACCATTAGGAGGAATTGTCTTTGGGCATATTGGCGATAAGGTCGGGCGCAAAAAAGCACTGGTTATTACTATATTAATCGTTGGCTTAGGGACATTCTGTATTGGGTTGTTACCTACATATGAAAAAATAGGTGTATGGGCTCCAGCTTTACTTATATTTATTCGTGTATTACAGGGCTTTGGTGTTGGAGGAGAACAAGCCGGTGCAGTATTGATGACTGCTGAATATTCTGAGCCCAAACATCGTGGATTTTTTTCGAGTTGGGTTCAAATCGGTGCCCCAGTTGGTTTTCTTCTGCCGTTAGCACTCTTTGCGTTGTTAAATGCCACACTTTCTCCAGAGGCAATGATGGATTACGGGTGGCGTATACCGTTCCTGTTAAGTCTGTTGCTGGTTATTGTTGGGTTATTTATCCGCTTAAAAATTGATGAATCACCAGTCTTTGCTCAGATTAGGGAGACAAAAGCAGAAGAATCACGTCCATTAGTTGAAGTTATCCGTGATTTTCCGGGAATTGTCGTTAAGGGAGTATGTGCGAAGCTGATTGAGGCCTGCACATTTGCAATGTTTACAGTGATTGTCCTTGCATACGGTAAGGCAAACAATCTCGATGCAAATATCTTGATGGAGACAATGATTGTTGCGGTGATTATAGAAATAATTGCAATACCGATGATGGGCTCGCTATGCGACAAAATTGGGCGTAAACCAGTTTATATTATCGGCGCATTGCTCCAGGTTGTTATGATTATTCCTTTCTTCCTTGCAATCAATCAGGATAGCTTTTGGCTTACGCAAATAGTAATGATCCTGGTACTGAGCGTTGGGCATAGTATGTGTTATGCACCTCAGGCATCTTATTTCCCAGAGCTTTTCCCGACTCATATTCGTTGTAGCGGAATAGCATTAATTTGGCAGTTGGGATCGCTAATTGGTAGTGGGATTCTTGGTTTAGTAGCAGTAAAAATTCTGCAAGTAACTGGTGGACATTATTATGGACTCGCAACCTATGTGATTGTACTTGGCGTCATCTCAGTTATTGGTTTGCTGATGATGCCGGAAACTGCACCGCAAAGGCTTAAACGTGAATACCAGCAGTGGCAGAAACATTAATATCCTTTGGCGGCAATATGCCGCCAAATTTACCTTTTATGGTACACAGCTTTAAGTGATGTCATACCAATCATTAAAAGCTTAATGCAAATCAAAACATACAACCATACAGGCGTTACTCTGAATCAATCCTGATTTCATTGATAAGTAGGTCATACCATGCAAAACAAGCTCTTAACGGCAAAGGCTGCAGTTCCCGACTACGATCGTACAAAACTGGTTCCGCGTATTGTTCATCTGGGGTTTGGCGCATTTCACCGCGCACATCAGGGGGTTTACGCTGACATTCTCGCTGCGGATCACGGCAGTGACTGGGGCTATTGCGAAGTGAACCTGATTGGCGGCGAGCAGCAGATTGCCGATCTGAAACAGCAAGATAACCTGTATACCGTTGCAGAAATGTCTGCGGATGCTTGGACTGCAAGAGTCGTGGGCGTGGTGAAAAATGCGCTGCATGCGCAGGTTGATGGTCTGGAAAGCGTACTGGCTGCGATGAGTGAACCGCAGGTTGCGATTGTTTCCCTGACCATTACCGAGAAAGGGTATTGCCATTCTCCGGCGACCGGTCAATTGATGTTAGACAACCCAATGATTGCCGCCGATCTACAAAACCCAAAACAGCCAAAAACTGCGCCAGGCGTTGTGGTTGAGGCGCTTGCACGCCGCAAAGCTGCGGGTTTAGCCGCCTTTACCGTGATGTCCTGCGACAACATGCCGGAAAACGGTCATGTGATACGCAATGTTGTCACCGCGTATGCCCGGGCGGTGGATGCGGAACTGGCTGCGTGGATCGAACAACATGTCACATTCCCGTCGACAATGGTTGACCGCATTGTCCCTGCAGTTACCCAGGATACGCTGGACAAAATTGAACACATTACCGGCGTACGCGATCCGGCAGGCGTGGCATGTGAACCGTTCCGTCAGTGGGTTATTGAAGATAACTTTGTCGCTGGCCGCCCTGAATGGGAGAAGGCGGGAGCGGAGCTGGTTGCTGATGTCATTCCGTTTGAAGAGATGAAACTGCGTATGCTCAACGGCAGCCACTCTTTCCTTGCTTATCTGGGGTATCTGGCGGGATATCAGCACATTAACGATTGCATGGGCGATGAAAATTATCGCCTCGCCGCGCGCGCGCTGATGTTGCAGGAACAAGCGCCCACGTTAAAAGTGAAAGGTGTGGATCTTCCGCACTATGCCGATCTGTTAATTGAGCGCTACAGCAACCCGGCACTGCGTCATCGCACCTGGCAGATCGCGATGGACGGCAGTCAAAAACTGCCGCAGCGTATGCTGGACTCCGTTCGCTGGCACATTGTGCACGGTAGCCACTTTGAACTGCTGGCGCTGGGCGTGGCTGGCTGGATGCGTTACGTCGGCGGTGTGGATGATCAGGGCCAGGCGATTGAAATCAGCGATCCGCTGTTACCGGTGATCCAGAAAGCGGTGCATAGCAGTAACGAGGGCGAAGATCGTGTCCAGGCGCTGCTGGCGATCGATGCTATTTTTGGTCGTGAACTGCCGCAGGTAGAATTGTTCAAGAATCAGGTCACACAAGCCTACCTTGCTTTACTGGCTGAAGGGGCGAAAGCAACCGTTGCGAAGTATGCTGCAAAACTGAAGTAACGAGAACATCATTTAAGTCGCCATCTGGCTATAAACAGGCCAGATGGCGCATTGTTTTCTGGCATTCACACCAATTAGTTCATGCCCAAACGAATCAGTTCGAGGGGGGCATATTTACCTTCACACCCTTCGATTTCCACTGTTTTCCCGCGGCGAATTTGCTCAGCGGTCAGGCCATCGGTATCTATCGCTGTAATGCGGCCTGTAAGTCCGGTGTCGCTAATCATGACGCGGCTGCCAGTGGTGATTGCGTTACGATTACGATCGTATGTTTTCATGGTGTTTTCTCCTTTCCAACTTACCGTCAAAGCCCGTGGGCTCTAGTCCCACGTAACGGGCGCAATATAAATACGCTTCTCGTTAATGATTTTTTTTGTTTTCGATCAAAATCACAGCTTTTTTTGTGCAGATGTGCGGGAGAGGGGAAGGCAGGAGAAACTCACCTCGGTGTGAGGTGAGCGTAATATTAATCTTCGCTGAACCAGTCGCTATTTTCCTGACGGATTAGCTGAACGGACTCACCAATTTCCTGGAGATGCAGCATCATTGCGCGCTCAACGGCATCGCCATCATGTTTCTCAAGTGCGGTAAAAATATCGTGATGCTGACGCAGCAGCATTTCAGGCGGAGAGATATGATCCAGGCTCATATAGCGAACGCGGTCAATCGTGGCCTTAATATTCTCAACGGTGTCCCAGGCGAGCTGGCACTCAGCGATTAAAGCCAGTTTCTGATGAAATTCGTCATCTAGCTGGAAGAAATCATTGATTTGTTTTCGATCAATCGCGATGCGCTGCTGATGCAGATTTTGTTCGAGCTGATAGCACTGTTTATCGGTGATCAGTGATGCGGCGCGGCGGACCACTGCACATTCAATTGCCTGGCGAACAAAACAGCCGTTCTGCACCTGCGACAGCGAAATTTTGTTTACGTAGCTGCCACGCTGCGGGCGGATCTGAATCAGACCGTTCTCTGCCAGTTTGATGAATGCTTCTCGTACCGGCTGGCGTGACACATTAAAGCGTACGGAAACCTCTTTTTCCGACAGCGGCGTACCGGGTGCAATCAGACAGTGCACGATATCACGACGAAGAATACGGTAAATCTGTTGATTTACCGGTTGTGTAGGGTTTAGCTGCGTTTCTACGGTCATTCATTCTTACTTTTTAGAGAGTTAACCCGGAGATCTTATCACTTATTTCAGGCTATCTATACCCGGCGCAAGGCCGGGCAGAGAAATTAGCTCCGATGAATACTCAGTCCGGCAAAAGACTGTGTGACAGGCATCATTTCAAGGGTGTTAATGTTGACATGAGCGGGTAAGGACGCCACCCACCATACCGCTTCTGTAACATCTTGCGGGGTCAGCGCAGTGGTATTTTCGTAGGCTTTTTCAGCTTTAGCATCATCGCCTTTGAAACGTACGTTAGAGAATTCCGTACCGCCAACCAGACCCGGTTCAATGTCGGTAACGCGAATCGCAGTGCCGTGTAAGTCAGTACGTAAATTCAGGCTAAACTGGCGAACAAACGCTTTGGTCGCACCGTAGACGTTCCCACCAGCGTATGGCCAACTTCCCGCGGTAGAACCGATATTGATAATATGACCGCGGTTGCGCTCAACCATGCCTGGCAGAACGGCACGGGTCATATAAACCAGGCCTTTGTTGTTGGTGTCGATCATATTTTCCCAGTCTTCAACGCTGGCCTTGTGGGCTGGCTCAAGGCCCAGCGCCAGACCCGCATTGTTGACCAGAACATCAATATCGCGCCATTCAGCGGGTAAGGCGTTCAGCATCTCTTCAATTGATGCACGATTACGTACGTCCAGTTGCGCGGTATAGAGGCGGTCACCCAGCTCATCTTTGAGTTCCTGCAGGCGCTCCTGGCGGCGTCCGGTGGCAATAACTTTATGCCCATTCTCAATAAAACGACGCGTAATGCACTCACCAAAACCTGCGGTTGCTCCGGTTACTAAAACGATCATCTCACTGTTCCTCAACGCTTTTTATGTAGTACTACCATAGCACGTCATTTCCGTTCAGAGCTATTCCTGCTTAACGCGATTGCGGTCGATTACCGGGAAGTCTACTCTGGTAAACAAATCGTTTTCAGGAGTGAAAGATGTCGTTAACGAATCCATTTTTACATCACAGCACATTGCCGTATCAGGCACCGCAGTTTGATCAAATCGACGTGCAGCATTATCGTCCAGCGTTTGATGAAGGCGTGCGGCAAAAACGCGCCGAGATCGACGCTATTGTGCAAAACTCACAGGTTCCTGATTTTGCTAATACGTTGTTGGCGCTTGAACAAAGCGGGGGGCTGCTCACGCGTGTGACCAGCGTTTTCTTCGCGATGACGGCGGCGCACACCAACGATGAACTACAGCGCCTTGACGAAGAGTTTTCCGCAGAGCTGGCGAACCTTGCCAATGATATTTATCTCAATGGCGCGCTTTTCGCCCGTGTCGAAGCTGTCTGGCAACGGCGTGGTACGTTAAGTCTGGATAGCGAATCAATACGTCTGCTGGAGGTTGTGTATCAGCGTTTTGTACTGGCCGGCGCCCGTCTGAACGAGACCGATAAAGCCAAACTTAAAGCGCTCAATACGGAGTCAGCCACGCTGACCAGCCAGTTCAATCAACGGTTGCTGGCAGCAAACACGTCAGGTGCTATGGTGGTGGATGATATCCGGCATCTGGAGGGGCTGAGCACAGAAGAAATTGCCGTTGCCGCCGAAGCTGCAAGGGCGAAAGGGCTTGAAGCGCGTTGGGTTATCCCGATATTAAACACAACACAGCAACCGGCGCTTGCGGTTTTACGCGATCGTCAGACCCGCGAAAAACTGTTCACCCGCGCATGGACGCGGGCTGAAAATGATGATGGCAACGACACGCGAGCAATTATTCAGCGACTGGTAGCAATCCGGATGCAGCAGGCGCAACTGCTTGGTTTTGCCAATTACGCAGCCTGGAAAATTGCCGACCAGATGGCAAAAACGCCGGAAGCGGCACTGACATTTATGCGATCTATTGTTCCAGCCGCGCGGGCGCGGGCGTTGGATGAGCAGGCTGAAATCCAGAACGTTATCTTTCAAGAACACGAGTCGTTTAGCGCCGAGGCCTGGGACTGGTCGTTTTATGCCGAGCAGGTTCGTCGTGAGAAATATGACCTTGATGAGGCACAGCTCAAACCTTACTTTGCCCTGGATTCGGTGCTGAACGAGGGCGTTTTCTGGACGGCCAATCAACTCTTTGGCATCAAATTCGTTGAGCGATTCGACATTCCGGTTTATCACCCGGATGTTCGGGTATGGGAAATATTCGATCATGATGGCGTAGGGTTGGCGCTATTTTACGGTGATTTCTTTGCCCGGGAATCAAAAAGCGGCGGAGCCTGGATGGGCAATTTTGTTGAGCAATCGCTGCTTAACGAAACCAGACCGGTTATTTACAACGTCTGTAATTATCAAAAACCTGCGCAGGATCAGCCTGCATTGCTGCTGTGGGATGATGTTATTACGCTATTTCATGAATTTGGACATACATTGCACGGTCTGTTCGCCACTCAGCGTTATGCCACGCTTTCTGGAACCAACACTCCGCGTGATTTTGTCGAGTTTCCTTCACAGATCAACGAACACTGGGCGAGCCATCCTCAGGTCTTTGCCCGTTTTGCCCGACATGTTGATACCGCGGAGCAAATGCCGCAGGCATTGCGGGATAAAATGCAGCGGGCCAGTCTGTTTAACAAAGGTTACGACATGACCGAACTGCTCAGCGCGGCATTGCTGGATATGCGCTGGCACTCTCTGGAGTTGAGCGAGTCATCTCATCCGGTCGATCAATTTGAACAGCAGGCGCTGGCGGCGGAAGGTTTGGATCTCAAGGCCGTGCCGCCGCGTTATCGCAGCAGTTATTTTGCCCATATCTTCGGTGGCGGTTATGCCGCAGGTTATTATGCCTATCTGTGGACGCAAATGCTGGCCGATGACGGCTATCAGTGGTTCGTAGAGCAGGGCGGATTAACCCGTGAAAACGGACAGAAATTCCGCGAAGCAATTTTGTCCCGCGGAAACAGCACTGATTTAACTGAACTTTATCGCCAGTGGAGCGGGCGTGAACCGCGCATGGAACCCATGCTGGAACATCGTGGCTTGAGCGCTTAAGACAGGTCAGCCAGAAAATTGAACCGGGCGTGGTGCCCGGTTGTTAGCTGGATTTTTTCTTCAGCAAAATGAATCGTTGTTGGGTATTGATGCCTTGCATCTCATAGAGACGCTCGGGTAGGGAGTGCTGCTGGTGAAAGGTCGGCATTGTTTTCCTGTTCTTACGTTACTTGACTGGTTTGCTTTGGGAAGGAAGGTAGGTATTGCCGCAGTTGGGGCAGACTAACGTTATGTTGTTTTTTATTCTCGACAGGCTGTGCATTGACTGGCGGCAGCAGTGAGGACAGGTACTTTTCACTGGTCGTAAAGTACGCATCTTAATATCTTTGAGTATCGACATATTGATTGTCCTTGTGATGGGGTGCTTACCATACACTATGAAGCAATAAATAGCTCATTTTATAACCATTGCGATGACATGGATTACTGTACGGTTTGCAAGAATCTCATTAGCGGCCAACATGTCTTATAGAAGGTAGTTACGTTTCGTTTAACGTTCATTGGGGTTGTCGATGATAGATTAGCCAACTATCCGTTATCTTCGCAGGGAATTGCCAGGTAGCGTATAAAAGCAAAACACAAATCTATCCATGCAAGCATTTACCGCTGGTTTATCCGGCGGTTTTTTTTATCTGTACATCAGGGAAAAGGTGCCGGGAGGGGGAATTCAGGTAAAAAATGGCCCCTTGTGCAGCTACGCAGCAAGGGGCCGGGTCGGTTCAGGACTATCTCCGTTCATCAATCATCCCATCTGTGGCTAAAATACGCGGCCAGGAAACCGGAAAATAAAATAATTCCCAGAACAGCCATAAAAATATTCATATTACCCAGCATAGTAAATGCTCCTTTATTTGTGAGTTTCCTCTCTTACCTTAAGTTCACCTCGCTTATGACTATAGTAGCAATTCAATCTTAAACAAAGGCTGAACTGTGTGATTATTTCGGCGGAAAAGTAAAATTTTGACGTGATTACGTCGGGAAAAATAAATAATAGTGACAAGGCACGGTTATCTGCGAACAAATAACCACGTTTTTATACCGGGGCACGCCGTTATGACCGTGTGTGACAGACACAGATTGTTGCACGTTTATAATGCAGAGTTGTCTCATTGTGGTTCAATGTTTCACGCGATTAATCCTTCTGGCGGCAAAAATTAATACTGATTTTTGTGCCTAAAATTCTAATTCATTGATTTTATATGATGTTTTAATATCTGGCATCGTTTTTGCCTTATCACTTCTGAATACCCTTAATTTGCACCGTTTTGTCTGCCCGGCTGCACCGGAGCTTTCAACAAGACTAATTTCAGGAGTGAAACTATGCAGCGTCGTACATTTTTAAAAGCTTTTGCGCTTTCCGCCTCTGTTGTCGCAATGGGAATGAGTTTTAGCGTTCAGGCGGCCGACACTATTAAGGTTGGCATCATGCATTCGTTATCCGGCACCATGGCTATTTCCGAAACGCCGCTGAAAGATGTGGCGTTGATGACTATTAATGAAATCAATGCGCAGGGCGGTGTGTTGGGCAAAAAGCTGGAACCGGTGGTGGTTGACCCAGCCTCGAACTGGCCGTTATTTGCTGAAAAAGCACGTCAGTTACTGAGCCAGGACAAGGTAGCGGCGGTTTTCGGCTGCTGGACATCGGTTTCGCGTAAATCGGTTTTACCGGTATTTGAAGAATTGAACGGTTTGCTGTTTTACCCGGTGCAATATGAAGGTGAGGAGATGTCGCCTAACGTCTTCTATACCGGCGCTGCGCCTAACCAGCAGGCGATCCCGGCGGTTGAGTATCTGATGAGTGAGGACGGCGGCAGCGCTAAGCGCTTCTACCTGCTGGGTACGGACTATGTCTATCCGCGTACGACTAACAAAATTTTACGCGCCTTTTTGCATTCGAAAGGCGTGGCCGATAAAGACATTGAAGAGGTGTATACCCCATTCGGACACAGCGATTACCAGACCATTGTTGCCAGTATTAAAAAATTCGCCGCAGGAGGAAAAACGGCGGTGGTATCGACCATCAACGGGGATTCTAACGTTCCATTCTATAAAGAGTTAGCGAACCAGGGCCTGAAAGCCACGGATGTTCCGGTGGTGGCATTCTCTGTGGGTGAGGAGGAGTTGCGCGGTATCGATACTAAACCGCTGGTGGGCAACTTGGCTGCGTGGAACTACTTTGAGTCCGTAGATAATGCGGCCAACAAGAAGTTTGTCGCAGATTACCGGGCGTATGCCAAAGCGCATAAGCTACCGAATGCTGATTCGGTGGTGACCAACGACCCTATGGAAGCCACTTATGTTGGCCTGCATATGTGGGCGCAGGCAGTAGAAAAAGCCGGAACTACCGATGTGGATAAAGTCCGGGCGGCTATGGCAGGACAATCATTCTCGGCACCATCAGGATTTACCCTGACCATGGATGCGACCAACCATCACCTGCATAAACCCGTCATGATTGGCGAGATTGAAGGCAACGGCCAGTTTAACGTGGTGTGGCAAACCGAAGCGCCGGTTCGCGCCCAGCCGTGGAGTCCGTATATCGCCGGTAATGATAAAAAATCTGAACAGCCCGTTAAAACCGCCAGCAACTGATCTTACGCCCTCCTGCGGGAGGGCAACGCTTTGGAGAATGCTCATGAAAGCCATGCGCTTTATTCGTGGTGTGTTGTTGCTGACGTGGCTTTTGCCGTGGATAGCGCAGGCCGCAGATGCCGATACCTTTACCGCCGCCAACCGGACTCAGCAGGCCGCCTTACTTGAACAATGGTCGGTAAAACCCGACGTTCAACGCTTGCCGGTGCTCAAAGCGCTGAGTGATGAGAACCTGCTGACAGATAACGCGAAAAACGCGTTCATCATGAACGGGTCGCACGTACAACCGCTAGGAATGGCGGCAGGTCCGAACGGCGAGCTAAAAAAAATCCGCCTGACTAACCGCCTGCGTAATCTGGTTGCCGGAACCTTGGCCGTCCACCAGCTCTTAAGTGACAGTGTCACGCAAAGAGGCGGGGCAGCGCGTACATTACAGCGTGAGGCCCAGCCGGGGATGCTGCCGTTTTTGCAGCAACGACTGGCCCAGGAGCCCGATGCTGACGTGAAATCTTTACTGGCTATTGCACTGGCAAACCTGCAACTGACCAGCACCTCGCCTGAGATCAGACGTCAGGCAATCGAACTGCTAGGGGCGTCGAACGATCCTGAAACCCAGGCGCGCCTGCAGCCATTCACCCATGCTGAACATGAACCTGATGCCCGCGTTCGTGCTGCCGCTGACGAAAGCCTGAATGCCATCGCGCATCGCATGAAGGTTGGCGATCTTCTTGGACAGGCATTTATGGGATTGTCGCTGGGCTCCATTTTGCTGCTGGCGGCATTGGGTCTGGCGATAACCTACGGCTTACTTGGCGTCATTAATATGGCGCATGGTGAGATGTTAATGCTCGGCGCTTACGGTACCTGGATGGTGCAACAGCTGATGGGCCAGTTTTTCCCGCAATGGTTGGCCTGGTATCCGGTTATTGCGCTTCCGGTCGCCTTTTTGCTTACCGCTGGGGTTGGAATGCTACTCGAGCGCGGAGTGATCCGCCATTTATACGGGCGTCCGCTCGAAACCCTGCTGGCAACGTGGGGGATCAGTCTGATGCTTATCCAGTTAGTGCGTATGTCCTTCGGCGCGCAAAACCTTGAAGTCGCTAATCCGGAATGGCTTTCCGGGGGCATTCAGGTTTATGCCAATCTGATTTTGCCGTGGAACCGAATTGTGGTGTTTGGCTTTGCCATTCTGGTGCTGTTCTTCACCTGGCTGTTGTTGAATAAAACCCGTCTCGGACTGCGCGTACGTGCGGTGACGCAAAATCGCAATATGGCGGCTTGCTGCGGCGTACCTACCGGACGTGTGGATATGCTGGCCTTTGGTCTTGGTTCAGGGATTGCCGGACTGGGGGGCGTAGCGCTCTCGCAGTTAGGCAACGTAGGACCGGAGCTGGGGCAAAGCTACATTATCGATTCGTTTCTGGTGGTGGTGCTGGGCGGCGTGGGACAACTCGCGGGGAGTGTAGCCGCTGCGTTTGGGCTTGGGATTTTCAACAAAATTCTTGAGCCTCAGGTGGGAGCGGTTCTCGGTAAGATTATGATTCTGTTGCTGATTATTTTGTTTATTCAGAAACGTCCTCAGGGGCTGTTCGCGCTGAAAGGGAGGGTTATTGACTGATGACGATGCCAATGACATTAACGCTGGCGCGTAAAGCGCCGCGCGCGACACGCATCCTGGGGCTGGGGTTACTGCTGGCGCTGATTATTCTGCCGTTTCTGGCGCTGTTACCTGCGGATCATCCGCTGGCCATATCGGTGTGGACATTGACTCTGGCCGGGAAAATTCTCTGCTATGCCATTGTGGCTGTGGCGCTGGATCTGGTGTGGGGCTATGCGGGAATGCTCTCGCTGGGCCACGGTATTTTCTTTGCGCTGGGGGGATATGCGATGGGAATGTACCTGATGCGCCAGGCTTCCGGCGAAGGATTACCGGCCTTTATGTCGTTTCTGTCGTGGACCGAGCTGCCCTGGTTTTGGTGGGGAACGCAACATTTTATCTGGGCGATATTGCTGGTTGTGCTGGTGCCGGGTCTGCTGGCGCTGGTATTTGGCTGGTTTGCCTTCCGTTCAAAAATCAAAGGGGTCTATTTCTCCATCATGACTCAGGCCCTGACTTTCGCCGGAATGTTACTGTTTTTCCGCAACGAAACCGGCTTTGGGGGAAATAACGGTTTTACCGGTTTTACCACCATTCTGGGATTTCCGGTGACCGCGACCTCAACCCGTATCGCGCTGTTTCTGGCGACGGTCATGCTGCTGGTGCTGGCAATATGGCTGGGACTGGCGCTGGCCCGCAGTAAGTTTGGTCGAATTCTCACTGCCGTGCGCGACGCCGAGAACCGACTGATGTTCTGTGGTTACGATCCGAAAGGTTTCAAGCTGCTGGTGTGGACGCTTTCCGCCGTGCTGTGCGGCCTGGCGGGCGCGTTGTATGTTCCGCAGGTGGGAATCATTAACCCCAGCGAAATGTCGCCGACCAACTCGATAGAAGCGGCGATTTGGGTTGCCCTCGGCGGGCGTGGAACCCTGATTGGCCCGGTATTTGGCGCCGTACTGGTGAACGGCGCTAAAAGTCTGTTTACCGTCATTATGCCGGAATACTGGCAGCTGTTTCTTGGCCTGATCTTTATTGGCGTTACGCTGTTTTTACCTCGTGGCGTGATGGGTCTGTTTCGCAAGGGAGACAAATAATGCAGCCAGATGAAGGGCTTTTTACTCGCCAGATGCCAGGCGATCGGTTTCGCAACCAAACGGACCCGGTGCTCCAGCTGGAAAAAATTAACGTTAACTTCGATGGCTTCCAGGCGTTAACGGATCTCACGCTCAATATTGGCGTTGGGGAACTGCGTTGCATCATTGGTCCCAACGGTGCCGGAAAAACGACGCTAATGGATGTTATTACCGGTAAAACCAGGCCGCAAAGTGGTCGGGCGATATACGATCAGTCGACCGATTTAACAACGCTGGACCCCATCGCCATTGCACGTCAGGGGATTGGGCGGAAGTTTCAGAAACCCACGGTATTTGAAGCGTTAACGGTGGAGGAGAATCTGGAGCTGGCGCTGAAAAGCGATAAATCTGTCTGGAGCTCTTTACGGGCGCACCTCACCGGCGAACAACGGGATCGTATAGATGAAATACTGGCGCTTTTGCGGCTGGGCAACGAGCGGGCCCGCCGCGCCGGGCTGCTTTCTCACGGGCAAAAACAGTTTCTCGAAATTGGCATGCTGTTGGTACAGGAGCCGCATTTACTGCTGCTGGATGAACCCGCGGCGGGCATGACGGATGCGGAGACGGAATACACTGCGGAGCTGTTTCGTAAGCTTGCCGGGAAGCACTCGCTGATGGTTGTTGAGCACGATATGGGATTTGTCGAAACCATTGCCGATCGCGTCACGGTCTTACACCAGGGACGCGTTCTGGCTCAGGGAAGTCTGCGCGAAGTGCAGGCCAATGAGCAGGTTATTGAAGTTTATCTCGGGCGTTAAGGAGCACAGATGCTGCAGGTGAAAGAACTGAATCAATATTATGGTGGCAGCCATATTCTGCGAAGTGTGAACTTTGAGGCGCGTATCGGCGAGGTGACATGTCTGCTGGGGCGTAACGGCGTGGGTAAAACGACGCTTCTGAAGTGCCTGATGGGGCTTATTCCTGCCCGCAGCGGGAGTGTGTTCTGGCAGGAGAAAAATGTCACTCACTGGAAGCCGCATCAGCGGGTCAGGGCCGGTGTGGCGTATGTACCACAGGGGCGCGATATTTTCCCGCGTCTGACGGTAGAAGAGAACCTGCTGCTCGGCCTTTCCCGTTTTTCAGCACAGGAGGCCAGACGTGTGCCGGATGATATCTATGCGCTCTTTCCGGTTCTACAGGAGATGAAACATCGGCGGGGTGGAGATTTGTCCGGCGGGCAACAGCAGCAACTGGCGATTGGGCGAGCGCTGGCCAGTCGCCCGCAGTTGTTAATCCTCGATGAGCCCACGGAGGGGATCCAGCCGTCGGTGATTAAAGAAATTGGGCAGGTGATTTCTCAACTGGCGCACCGGGGTGACATGGCCATTTTGCTGGTAGAGCAGTTCTATGATTTTGCGCAGCAACTGGCCGACAAATACTTACTCATGTCGCGAGGCAGCATTATTCAAAGCGGTGACGGTAAAAATATGGAATCCGAAGGCGTTCGAGGGCTGGTCGCCATTTGAGATTCGCGACAGAGCGGCTTTGGCTCTGTCGCGATCATCATTAGCAGACCGCCGTCTGGCCCCAGGGTTTGGCGCGCATGCCTTTTATCATTAGCGCCCAGGCAAGAACGATCGCCACCATCAGCGCCACAAACAGCGACCACGGCGGCAATGTGGTTAAAATGACGCCGCTGACTAATGGGTTTACCGCTGCGCCCAACCAGCCTAACGACTGGGCGGAAAAATAGCTGGCTTTCATTCCTGCAGGCGCGATGTTGTCGATGAGCATGTATTCACCCGGCGCGTAAATGACCTCACCGATAGTGAAAAAGGCCGCAGAAATGCCCCATAACACCAGGTTGTTGCCGGAGAAGGTGAAGCCAACCAGACCGACCACAAAGAACAGCGTGCCTACAGTCATTAGCGGGCGGATATTGGTGGCGGTGAGCCTGCGCCCGAGGGCATATTGCAGTGATACCACAATGGCGGCGTTAACAGGCAGGACGACTGCCACCACTTTCTCGGCAAAATCGCCGTCTGCAACCACCATAACGTATTGCGAAATACAGGACGCAAAGGCACCACCAACGAATGACGCCAAAAATGCTGACAGCGTAAACCAGAATAATGCTCTGTCGCGCAGCAGTACCGAGGGGGACCAAACTGCCGCGTTCAAACCTTCTGATGCTGCCGGTGAACGTTTTACCCAGGTCTGGATAAACACCAGAGGGAGTGCTGAACATGCAGCAGCGAGCCAGAACGGCAGGTTAATGCTTTGCATCACCAGTAGCGTGCCCAGCGGTGGGCCTACAGTCCAGCCGATGTTCAGCACGGTATAGTTAAGCGAGAAAATTTTTGTTTTGTTGGTCGCCGAGAGATTATCGGCAAACCAGGCTTTCAGCACCGTGGCGAAGACGGAGTAGGCGCAGTTGATCAGGGCAAAGAGCAAAACCACTACCACTACGTTTTGCACCAGTGGAATAGCAATAAAGCCAGAGGCAAAGCCGCAGATAGCCAGCAGCATATAGCGTTTTTTATCAAACTTGTCGGCCAGAATACCAAAGCCAAGGCTGAACACGACGCCAATGGTCAGTGCGACCGTCATCGCATAACCGATCAGGTCGACGCTCAGATTGTACTGTCGGCTGAGGTAGATCGTCATAAAGGGCAGCGTGGCGCCACGCCCAATCGTTAATAACAATGATGACGCGAGTAACGCGAGAGTGGACCTTCTCAGAGAGATATTCATTTTCCTGCCCGACAATGCATGTTGTTATGTTTTTTTTAGATATCAGAAACAAATAGCATGCTAAAAGTGTGATGTACACTCAATAAGTTGTCCGAAAATGCCCTGTGTGGCCTACCTGAATTAATGATCTGTTACGGCACAACGATTTCCGTTACTTTAATTTGTTTACAAAAATTTAATATTCGCAGGGGCGGTGGTATGTCGCGTAAAGACGGGTTATTAGCGTTACTGGTCGTTGTGGTTTGGGGGCTGAACTTTGTCGTCATCAAAGTCGGGCTACACAATATGCCACCCTTAATGCTGGCTGGGTTGCGTTTTTTACTGGTGGCATTTCCGGCGATTTTCTTTGTTGCCCGGCCGAAAATTCCGCTTTCACTGCTGCTCGGCTATGGGCTGACCATCAGTTTTGGGCAGTTCGCGTTTCTCTTTAGCGCCATCAAATTCGGTATGCCTGCCGGGTTAGCTTCTCTGGTATTACAGGCTCAGGCGTTTTTCACCATCATTCTGGGGGCATTCGCCTTTGGTGAACGTCTGCAAGGTAAACAACGGGTAGGGATTGCGCTGGCCATATTTGGCGTGCTGGTGCTGATTGAGGCCAGTCTGAACGGACAGCATGTCGGCATGCTCGGTTTTATGCTGACGCTGGCGGCG
Organism: Citrobacter sp. Cb031; assembly: GCF_030336725.1. NCBI lineage: Bacteria > Pseudomonadati > Pseudomonadota > Gammaproteobacteria > Enterobacterales > Enterobacteriaceae > Citrobacter > Citrobacter sp. Cb031. The sequence continues at coordinate 553,800 of NZ_JAOWDA010000034.1, read as the reverse complement.
GCGCTAAGCTGGGCCAGCGGGAATATCTTTAATAAAAAAATCATGCAGCATACGTCACGCCCGGCGGTGATGTCGTTGGTGGTATGGAGTGCGTTGATTCCTGTTGTCCCATTCTTCCTCGCCTCAATACTTCTCGATGGCCCAACGCAAATTATCCAAAGTCTGGTGACGATAGATATGACCACCATTCTGTCACTGGTTTATCTGGCGTTTGTGGCGACCATTGTGGGTTATGGCATCTGGGGATCTTTACTCGGGCGTTATGAAACCTGGCGTGTCGCGCCGTTGTCGCTGTTGGTGCCGGTTGTTGGACTGGCGAGTGCGGCCGTGCTGCTGGATGAAACGCTTACCGGATTACAACTGCTCGGTGCGCTGCTGATCATGGCTGGATTGTACATCAATGTGTTTGGCTTTCGGTTGCGTAAGACTGCGCAGGCGAGAGGGTAAAAAAAAAGCCCCGCAGTGACGGGGCAAAAAAATTACAGGTTGCGCATATTGTAATAAGGCACACCTAATTCGTCGGATTTGTCGCTGCCTGCACCCATATGATTAAAATCGAACGGGGACCGATCGTGCGCAGGTGGCATAATCATCGCGTCACGACTGTTTTGTGTGGCAGGCTGCGCGGTCTGTTCCGCCATGCTCTGGCCTGAAACAACATACAGCAGGGCCAGCATCGCATAAGACAGAAGTTTCATGATTTCCTCGGTTACGTCGTTAACTGGCGATTAGCAATTACATTGATTGAGTGGCAGCAAATAGCGTGATTCGCCGTGCATATTCGTCATACGGTATTTATGCGGCGGAACATCAAAATAGTTTTTGAATGTCCGGGTCAGCGTTTGCTGGGACTCAAAGCCGTAACGCTCCGCCAGATAAAGGATCGGCTCGTTACTCTCTTTTAATTTTTGCGCTATTTCAGTCATTTTACGGCTACGGATGTATTGACCCAGTGAATGACCGGTTTCTTTTTTAAACATCCGTTGCAGGTGCCATTTGGAGTAACCTGAACGCTCTGACACCTTTTCCAGCGAGAGCGGCGATTCAAGGTTATTTTCGATCCAGTCCAAAATGCTATGAATAGTGATTGTGTCAGTATTGCGTCTGGACATCGTCATACCTCTTTCTGTTTACGGCAGGATTTTCTTCAGCAAATGCTCAAGCGTGGTCACTTCATCCGCCGTTAAGTTTTTTGTTAGTTCCTGGTGCAGGTCTTGCCCTACTAATTGATGACACTGCTCGCAAATTGCCGCGCCATGCTCGGTGAGTTTCACCAGCACGCCTCGCTTGTCATGTGGATTCGGAAGCCTTTCTATCCAGCCTTTACAGGCCAGCCTGTCCAGCATCCGCGTCAGGGCGCCGAGATCGACAGACAGCACTTTTTTCAATTCGACAGGGGTAATACACACCGCGCAACGGATGGAGCAGAGCACCTTGAACTGTGATGCCGTGATATCCAGCGGTGACAGATAGTCGTTTAGCAAACGATCTTTTTTCTGATTAACCATGTAGATCAAACGACCCAGTGGGATGATTTCGTTAAACAGATCACTGGTGCTTTTCACAATGGTTGCCCTGGCAAGTAGTTAGTCACGGCTGATATTATTGCTTAGGCAAATATAAGTCAAATGAATGGGTCAGCAAATGCCACGTTTTGCTAAATCATCAGACTCAATTTCTGGCGAGTGGAATTTTAACGGTTTGAAAATTATGGCTTATACGTGCGGATGAAAAATGAATCCTTACACCGCGAAAATGGCTTATCTCCCGGATTTCACCGTATACTTGCCGTTGACGATTAACGCACAGGAAAGATGACATTATGATGGACTTGTTTAAAGCAATAGGACTGGGGCTGGTAGTCCTGTTACCGTTGGCAAACCCGTTAACCACCGTGGCGTTGTTCCTCGGCCTTGCCGGCAACATGAACAGCGCAGAGCGTAACCGTCAGTCACTCATGGCGTCCGTTTACGTGTTTGCCATCATGATGGTGGCGTATTATGCCGGACAACTGGTGATGAATACCTTCGGGATTTCGATTCCCGGGTTACGTATCGCGGGTGGGTTAATCGTTGCGTTTATCGGCTTTCGAATGTTGTTTCCACAGCAGAAGGCACATGACTCTCCGGAAGCGAGAAGCAAATCAGAAGAACTGGAAGATGAACCGACTGCCAATATTGCATTTGTTCCGCTGGCCATGCCAAGCACCGCGGGTCCGGGTACGATTGCAATGATCATCAGCTCGGCGTCCACCGTGCGTCATGGGGCTGAGTTTCCGGACTGGGTGATAATGGTCGCACCGCCGATTATTTTTGCGGTGGTCGGGGTTATCCTGTGGGGCTGTTTACGCAGTTCTGGCGGAATTATGCGCCTGGTCGGCAAAGGCGGTATTGAGGCGATCTCCCGTCTGATGGGCTTCCTGCTGGTATGTATGGGCGTGCAGTTTATTATTAACGGCGTGCTGGAAATCATTAAAACTTACGCTTAAAACAACGTGCCCGGTATTGTCTACCGGGCACGCTTTTATGAATGCTGAGGCTGCTCTTCCAGTGATACTGGCCATTTACGGAAGATAATCACCGACCATATGAACGCCACAACCGCAGGCACTGCACCTACGTAACCAATCGTAGACATTGACCAGTGCAGACTCACCTGATTTCCCACCAGCGCGCCAGCGCCTATCCCGATATTAAAGATACCTGAGAAAAGGGCCATTGCGACGTCGGTGGCATCCGGGGCCAGCGCCAGCACTTTCACCTGCATACCCAGGCCTATCAACATAATGGCTATGCCCCAGAATATACTCAGGACGGCCAGATGCATTTCGCTGTCCGCTGCGGGCAGTAACAGCACCAGGCACACCGTCAGCAGGGCAATGGCGCTACTAATCAATACGGAAGCATGTTGATTACCCAGCTTGCCAAAAATGACGCTACCGACAATACCCGCGCCACCCAGAACCAGCAGCAGCACGGTGGCAAAGTTTGCGCTCAGCCCGGCGACGGTCTGTACAAATGGTTCGATATAGCTGTAGGCCGTGTAATGCGCGGTGACCACAATCACCGTCAGCAGATACAGGCTCATCAATGCCGGACGGCGGAATAAAACCGGCAGGCTTTTTAATGAACCGGAATGCTCACTGGGTAATTTTGGAAGGAGCTTAATCAAGCAAAGTAGGGTGACTAACGCCCCCATACCGATGGCGAAGAAGGTAGTACGCCAGCCAAAATACTGGCCAACGATGCGCCCGATAGGCAGGCCTAGCACCATCGCCAGCGCGGTGCCGGTCGCAATCAGGCTGAGAGCCTGCGCGCGTTTCCCGGCTGGAGCCAGGCGAATCGCCAGCGATGCGGTGATCGACCAGAAAATAGCGTGGGCAAAAGCAATACCGATACGACTGATCACCAGCACGGTAAAATTCCATGCCAGGAAAGAGAGAACGTGGCTGGCGATAAAAACGACAAACAGGCAGATCAGAAGTTTGCGGCGTTCTACCTGGCTGGTAAGCAGCATGAAAGGCAGCGACATCAGGGCGACAACCCAGGCGTAGATCGTCAGCATGATCCCGACCTGAGCGGTCTGCATATTAAAACTTTGTGCGATGTCGGACAACAAACCGACAGGGACAAACTCGGTGGTATTGAAAATAAAACCGGCAATGGCAAGCGTAACTACCCGAAGCCACGCGACCTTGCGGGAAACAGTGTCTGTTGTCATATCAATTAGGTGGATTAGCTGCGAAAAGGTAAGGCCACGATCTTAAAACTTTTGCTGGCTAAAATACAATCATTTCGTGATGCAGATCCCATTTCATTGACTGGGTGGCAAAATTGACTGCTGAACATTTCGCGTAATTTTAACTGTTTCATTATTAATGAAATTCCGGGCGTGAGAATTCACCCGGAACGCTATTTATGGCGTTGTTTGAGAATCGCGAATTATTCCGTGCTTTTCGACAACTGAGGGTTCAATACCTCAATAAACGCTTCCAGTTGCCTCGTCATTGCCCCTCTGCGCCAGACCAGCCACGTATTCAGCCAGCGCCAGTTTTCGCTTAGCGGCCAGGCGTGGACCTGATGGTGTCCTGGCATGCTCTCCAGCATCGAACGCGGGATCAGCGCGATACCCGCACCGGCAATGACGCAAGCCAGCATGCCGTGATACGACTCCATTTCATGAATGGTGCCAGGCATTGCGCGATCGGCATGAAACCAGCTTTCAAAATGGCGACGATAGGAACAGTTGGCGCGAAAGGCGTAAATGCTGCAACCGTTAACGTCGCTGGCCCGCTGGATAGGGGGATGACCGTGCGGAGTGACTATCATCATCTCTTCACGGTAGACCGGCATTCCTTCAAGACCTGGATGAGTAATTGGGCCGTCGACAAAGGCGGCGTTCAGCGTCCCGTCGAGCACGCCGTCCAGCATCGTGCCTGAAGGACCTGTCGCCAGCGCAAACTGAATTTTGGGGTAACGCTGATTATATTCAGCCAGCGTGGCAGGGATCCGCACAGCGGCAGTACTCTCGAGCGAACCAAGAGAGAACAACCCCTGCGGTTCATCGCCGGCGACGACCATTCTCGCCTCGTCAACCAGGGCGAGGATCCGCTGGCTGTAGCGTAAAAAATTGTGCCCGGACGGGGAAAGCCGCAAACGCTGATTTTCACGAATAAACAGATCGACGCCAAGGTCGGCTTCAAGCTGGCGAATACGGGTGGTGAGATTGGATGGCACGCGATGCACCTTCGCGGCGGCCTGCGTAATACTGCCTGTCTCCGCGACGGCGTTAAACATTTCCAGTTGCGTCAGATCCATAATATTCTCTATTCGTGAATGGTGTGGTTAATATTATTCATTTTTCAGAAAGAGTAAATATGCGCATGATATGACCATACCCTGCGATAAAGAGAGGCACTTATGACTATCACAGCAGCAACACATGCGATTTCCGTTAACCCTACCAACGGTGAAAGGTTGGCGGCAATGCCGTGGGCCAGTACTGAAGAGATTGCACATGCGCTGAGCCTTGCCGCGAATGGCTACCGCGAATGGAAACACACTGCCGTTGAGCACCGTGCGCAAACGCTGCGTCATATCGGGCAGGCTCTGCGTCATCGCGCGGAAGAGATGGCGCAGTGTATCTCACGTGAAATGGGGAAACCCATCAAGCAGGCGCGTGGTGAAGTTGCCAAATCAGCCGCATTGTGTGACTGGTACGCCGAACATGGACCGGCGATGCTCAACCCGGAACCTACGCTGGTGGAGAACAACCAGGCGGTGATTGAGTATCGCCCCGTTGGAACTATTCTGGCGATCATGCCGTGGAACTTCCCGCTCTGGCAGGTACTTCGCGGCGCCATTCCAATTCTGCTGGCCGGAAATGGCTATCTGTTAAAGCATGCACCAAACGTAACCGGCTGTGCTGCGATTATCGCGCAGGTTTTTGCTGATGCGGGCGTTCCCGCGGGTGTTTATGGTTGGGTGAATGCCGATAACGCCGGGGTAAGTCAGATGATCAATGACCCGCGTATCGCGGCGGTAACGGTGACGGGCAGCGTTCGAGCCGGTGCGGCGATTGGTGCTCAGGCGGGTGCGGCGCTGAAAAAATGCGTGCTTGAACTGGGGGGTTCCGATCCGTTTATTGTTCTTAATGATGCTGACCTCGATCTGGCCGTTAAGGCGGCGGTCGCCGGTCGTTATCAGAATACCGGGCAGGTTTGTGCGGCAGCAAAGCGCTTTATTATCGAAGAAGGAATTGCGGCAGAATTTACGGCTCGTTTTGTGGCGGCCGCGAGCGCGCTCAAAATGGGCGACCCGCTGAACGAAGAAAACGATCTGGGTCCGATGGCAAGATTTGATCTGCGCGATGAGCTGCATCAGCAGCTCGAAGCCTCCCTTGCCGAAGGCGCGCGGTTACTTCTCGGCGGGGAAAAAATCGCGGGTCAGGGCAATTACTATGCCGTGACGGTTCTGGGGGATGTCACCCCGGAGATGACGGCTTTTCGTCAGGAGCTGTTTGGCCCGGTTGCAGCGATTACCGTTGCAAAGAATGCGGAACATGCCTTAGCGCTGGCTAATGACAGTGATTTCGGCTTATCAGCCACGGTGTTCACCGCGGATGAAGCTCTGGCGCAGAAGATGGCGTCACGCCTGGAGTGTGGGGGCGTATTTATCAATGGTTACAGCGCCAGCGATGCCCGCGTTGCTTTTGGCGGCGTGAAGAAAAGTGGTTTTGGCCGCGAGCTTTCACACTTTGGTCTGCATGAGTTTTGTAATGTACAGACCGTCTGGAAAAACCGCCTCTGATGGTGTGGGTGCCTCCGACGGGGGCACCGGCCTTAATTCTGCAATGTTTCTGTCTACGGCATGAATCTCACCCGCTCATGCAGACCGTGGCCAGATTCCGCCTTCCGGCCTGACGCTGCGTATTCAGCTCTGTTATACTCGCAGGCCTTTCATACCTGCGAGCAAGGAGCATGTTGTGGCCAGGGCCATGGACAATTCAATTTTAGAGACCATTGTGCAGCAGGTTCGTCCGCTGATTGGTCAGGGTAAAGTCGCTGATTACATTCCTGCCTTAGCTTCTGTCGACGGTTCAAAACTGGGTATTGCTATTTGCACCGTCGATGGACAGCACTATCAGGCGGGGGATGCGCAAGAGCGCTTTTCAATTCAGTCAATTTCAAAGGTGCTCAGTCTGGTCGTGGCGATGCGTCACTATCAGGAAGATGAGATCTGGCAACGTGTCGGCAAGGATCCTTCCGGTCATCCTTTTAACTCCCTGGTGCAGCTGGAAATGGAGCAAGGGATCCCACGCAATCCCTTTATCAACGCCGGGGCGCTGGTGGTTTGCGATATGCTGCAAGGACGTCTGAGCGCACCGCGTCAACGGATGCTGGAAGTGGTACGGGCGCTAAGCGGCGTTTCGGATATCGCCTATGATGCGACGGTGGCGCGTTCTGAGTTTGAGCACTCGGCGCGTAACGCGGCTATTGCCTGGTTAATGAAGTCCTTTGGCAATTTTCACCATGACGTGACCACCGTTTTGCAAAATTACTTTCACTACTGCGCACTGAAAATGAGCTGTGTGGAGCTGGCGCGCACGTTCGTCTTTCTGGCAAATCAGGGACATGCTTTTCATCTTGCTGAGCCCGTGGTGACGCCCATGCAGGCCCGGCAAATCAACGCGCTGATGGCGACCAGTGGCATGTATCAGAACGCAGGGGAATTTGCCTGGCGAGTGGGCTTACCGGCGAAATCTGGTGTGGGGGGCGGTATCGTGGCTATCGTGCCTCACGAGATGGCGATTGCCGTCTGGAGTCCGGAACTGGATGCGGCGGGAAATTCGCTGGCGGGTATCGCCGTGCTGGAGCAATTAACGCAACAACTGGGGCGCTCGGTTTACTGATGAACTCGCTCGATCCTCTTTTTGCCCGGCTGGCGAAATCAACGTTTCGCTCGCGGTTTCGCCTTGGCCAGAAAGAAAGGCAGTATTGTCTGGATAAAGGCGCGCCGGTTATCGAACAACACGCCACGGATTTTATTGCCAAACGGCTGGCGCCCGCGTTTCCTGCCAATGACGGTAAGCAGACGCCCATGCGCGGGCATCCGGTATTTATCGCTCAACATGCTACGGCGACCTGTTGTCGGGGATGTCTGGCGAAATGGCATGATATCCCTCAGGGTGTGGCGTTAAACGATGAACAGCAGCGTTACGTTGTCACGGTTATCTATCACTGGCTAGTGATCCAGATGAACAAGCCATAGATAACATAATCCTATGATATGACTCCTTGTGTTGTGCAATTGTTAAAAGCAGTATGAAGGGGTCATTCTAAGGAGAAAAAAATGGCTTCCTGTAAACCCTGCTTTGTGCTGAGCGCAGCCCAGATTCTGTCGAGAATCGATGAATTCAGCGACATCCTTGAAACATGCGTCAATGATGGCGCCTCTGTCAGCTTTATGCTCCCTTTTAGTGGTGATAAATCACGGCCTTTCTGGATAAGTGTCGCGCAAAGCGTTGACCGTGGAGAAAGGATTGTTCTGGGTACGCAGAACGCACAGGGGGTGCTGGTCGGTACCGTCCAGCTCATTATCGATCAACCCGAAAACCAACCTCATCGTGCTGATGTCGCCAAGCTGCTGGTTCACCCCTCAGCGCGGCGCGGTGGTGTTGCCCGGACGTTGATGAACGAACTCGAAAACTACGCGCGTCAGCAAGGGAAAACGCTGCTGGTGCTTGATACAGCGACGGGGAGTGACGCTGAGTTGTTCTACCACAATTGTGGATGGCAAAAAGTAGGGGTGATACCGGACTATGCAAAAATGCCTGACGGGAAGCTGACCGGAACCACACTTTTCTACAAAACTCTCTAATTTGTCGCCGGGGATTGATCAAAACAGGGTTTCAATGTATTAAAGTTTGCTAACCTATTGGACCAATTCAATCAGGTTGTATGACTAATTAAAAAGGGAACCCATTGTGCAAACACTAAATCGTCGCGATTTCCCCGGTGCTCAGTATCCTGAACGCATTATTCAGTTTGGTGAAGGAAACTTCCTGCGCGCCTTTGTTGACTGGCAAGTCGATTTGCTGAACGAACATACCGATCTGAACGCTGGTGTAGTCATTGTTCGTCCCATCGAAAGTACCTTCCCGCCATCGCTGAGTACGCAGGATGGTCTTTATACCACCATCATTCGTGGTTTGAATGAGAAGGGCGAGGCCGTAAGCGATGCCCGTTTGATCCGTTCGGTTAACCGCGAAATCAGCGTCTATAGCGAATACGATGAGTTCCTGAAGCTGGCGCATAATCCAGATATGCGTTTTGTGTTCTCCAACACGACTGAAGCGGGCATCAGCTACCACGCGGGCGATAAGTTTGAGGATGCACCGGCGGTGAGTTATCCGGCTAAACTGACCCGACTGTTGTTCGAACGCTTCAGCCATTTTAATGGCGCGTCGGATAAAGGCTGGATTATCATTCCTTGCGAACTGATTGATTACAATGGTGATGCGCTGCGTGAACTGGTCCTGCGCTACGCTCAGGAGTGGGCGCTGCCGGAGGCATTTATTCAGTGGCTGGATCAGGCCAACGCATTTTGCTCCACGCTGGTGGACCGCATTGTTACCGGTTATCCGCGTGACGAAGTGGAGAAACTGGAAGCTGAGTTGGGCTATCACGATGCCTTCCTCGACACTGCAGAACACTTCTATCTGTTCGTTATTCAGGGACCGAAGTCATTAGCTGCAGAACTACGTCTGGATAAATATCCGCTTAATGTCCTGATTGTTGATGACATCAAACCGTACAAAGAACGAAAAGTGGCGATTCTCAACGGCGCACACACCGCACTGGTTCCCGTTGCCTGGCAGGCAGGGCTGGACACCGTGGGTGAGGCGATGAATGACGCAGAGATTTGCGCCTTCGTTGAAAAAGCGATTTATGAAGAGATCATTCCGGTACTGGATTTACCCCGCGATGAGCTGGCGTCTTTCGCCAGCGCGGTGACCGGTCGATTCTGCAATCCATACATCAAGCATCAGTTGCTGTCGATTGCCCTGAACGGCATGACTAAATTCCGTACCCGTATTTTGCCGCAGCTGCTGGCAGGGCAACAGGCCAGCGGTAAACTGCCGGCGCGCCTGACGTTTGCGCTTGCCGCGCTGATTGCTTTCTATCGTGGAGAGCGTAACGGTGAGGCTTATCCGGTCCAGGATGATGCGCACTGGGTGGCACGTTTTCAACAGCTGTGGTCCCAGCATCATGACCGCCAGATAAGCACTGAAGAGTTAGTCAAATCGGTACTGGGCGTTAAAGAACACTGGGAACAGGATCTGACTCAGGTTTCCGGACTCGTGGAGCAGGTTTCAGCCGATCTGGATACCATTCTGGCCAAAGGCATGCGTGAAGCCGTTAAGCCATTGTGCTAAGAAGACAACCCGGCTCAGGCCGGGTTTTTTATAGAACATTATTTAGTTACAACATACTATTGTTTATTAATGACTACACCGTTCTGTAACTCCGGTGCGCGGTGGTTCTGGCAGCGCAAAAGTTGTTTAGTTAATGTTGCGATTAACTTGCAACATTGATCATGATCGCGTCTAATGTGATGGATTTCACATTTTCCCGAAGAAAACCATGATCGTTCGCCCCCAACAACACTGGCTACGCCTGATATTCGTCTGGCATGGGTCAGTATTATCTAAAATCTTTTCACGACTGCTGCTGAACTTCCTGCTCTCCATCGCCGTTATTATCATGCTTCCGTGGTATACGATGCTGGGAATCAAATTCACCCTGGCGCCATTCAGCATTCTCGGCGTGGCGATTGCAATCTTTTTAGGTTTTCGCAATAACGCCTGTTATTCACGTTACGTTGAGGCCCGACACCTGTGGGGGCAGTTGATGATTGCTTCCCGATCGCTACTGCGTGAGGTAAAAACCACCTTACCGGATGACGCCGAATTAGGGCAGTTTGTTCGTCTGCAAATCGCGTTTGCCCACTGTTTACGCATGACTTTACGTCGAAAGCCACAGGCAGAGCCGTTGGCGAAGTACCTCAGCGAGAAAGATCTGCAGACGGTATTTGCCTCACAATCTCCAGCAAACCGCATTTTGTTGTTGATGGGAGAGTGGTTGGCCGTGCGCAGGCGTAATGGTCAACTGTCAGACATATTATTTCATAGTTTAAACAATAGGTTAAACGATATGTCTGCGGTACTGGCTGGTTGTGAGCGGATTGCGAATACACCGGTCCCGTTTGCTTATACTTTGATCCTTCATCGCACGGTATACCTGTTTTGTATCATGCTGCCATTCGCGTTAGTGGTGGATCTGCACTACATGACACCGTTTATCTCGGTGCTTATTTCCTATACTTTTATCTCGCTCGACACGCTTGCAGAAGAGCTTGAAGATCCGTTTGGCACAGAGAACAATGACCTGCCGCTGGATGCGATTTGCAATGCGATCGAAATCGATTTGCTGCAGATGAACGATGAAACAAATGTGCCAGCAAAACACATGCCTGATAAGCATTACCAACTAACTTAGTTACGTTCGTTTTGCCACCAGGCTGGCTGCATATCGGAAAACGAATGAAACTCTGGCGCCAGGTCTTCATCGTTAGGGTCATCAAAAGCCCCGGCTAAAAGTGCAATTACCGGGGCGTCATCAATAGCGCCCACGGAACTGCCGCACTGAGGGCAAAAGGCTCGACAACTCGTTTCTGATGAGCGCCAGGTTGTCGGTTTTCCGGCTTTTCCCGTCCATTCTACATTTTCTGCATCAAACTCAATCCAGACGACGGTCGGTGCGCCCGTATGTTTCCGGCATATATCGCAGGAGCAGGTATGGGAATTATTAGGACTGCTGGCCGTGAAGCGGATCGAACCACAAAGACACCCACCAATGTAGACTTTAGACATAACGACTCCCGTCGGAAACACGTGGCAAGACACTAGCAGATGCCTCGCATTGTCACTAGATCCTTATGTTAAAAAGGCGAGGGCGCTCATAGGCGATCCTCTATTCCTGTGATCTATCTGATGATAAATGCTTAATTATTGCGGCGCGCAACAATAAACAATCGGGGAAATGCCAGTAAAATTTTGCCATTTTCCTGCAGTGGATATTGCTCCTGAAGTAGTTCGTGGTAGCGCGCCAGATACTGACGTTGCTCGCTTTCTCTCAAATCCTGTAACCAGGGGCGCAGGCCTGTAGAACTTACCCAGTCGATAATTGCTTGATGAGAATCCATAATGTGATAATACGTGGTGCGCCAGATATCCACCTCACAGCCAGTTTCGGTCAAAATATCATAGTAGGCATGTACGCCAGGAAGTGGCGCACGACCCCGGTCCGGGAAACCCTGTTCATAAGCCACTTCGCGCATCAGAACATGCGTGGGTTCCAGCCAGTTATCCGGCATTTGCACGGCCAGAACGCCGTTGCGACCCAGCAGCGATACCAGGTTCGGCAATAGTTCATAGTGATCGGGTACCCATTGTAAAGACGCATTTGCGTAAAGCAGATCCACAGGATGCTCGGGCTGGAACTGACTGATATCCGCTTCAATAAAATGGCATTGCGGTAATGCGTTGCGCGCTTCATTCAGCATGGCGGGTGAGGAATCAACCCCGGTTATTACAGCCGAAGGCCAGCGCTGATGCAGTAATGCCGTGCTGTTTCCCGGACCACAGCCAAGATCAACAACTGAACGAACACTCTCTAACGCCACTTTGTTGAGTAATTCCGCTGCGGGTCTTGAACGTTCAGTTTCATATTGCAGATAAAGCGAAGGGTTCCAGTCAGCCATGAATGAATCTCCAGTATGAAAGAAAAAGGCAGAAAGGACCGCATAAGTCCTTGCCGGTGAGCCATTTCATTTAGAAGATTATATGATAATGAAGGATAAGGGCAGAAATATGCCAGGAAGACAGATTGGCATGTCTGTGGTTTGCCTGCGTGAACTACAGTTATCAGTTTTGATGTTCAGTGTTAGCGCTGGTAACGGCATTTGAAAAGAGGTTTGGCCATCATTATCGAGCAGCACAAGGATTACCATAAAGCATCAGATTCTACCTTACTCAACATCAGTGCGCATAATGTATATTATGTTAAATACAATTTAGTATTTGATGAATGCTTAGTTCATACCCCTTAGCTGACGCCGTTCCATCAAATCCTTACCCTTCCCTTATCTGCTACGGTAAAAAGTTTTCGTCAGATGACCCCGAATGCAGATCCCTCTTTAGCCATTCTCAGTTTGGCGGTTCCGGTTGGTACACAGTGATGAAAAACGATAAGGTCAGAGCTGTTGTCGCCTTCGAGTCAGGAAGCCAGGAAGCGGTTTTTTCATTCCTGGAAAAGCTCCCCCTGCTAATCCTGACTGAAAACTGCTGGACATGACTGTCTGCCTTGAGCAAAAGCAGACAGTCACTTTGATTTTCTACCGTAAATTTTTTCTTTTTTTATAATCAATGTATCGGGCTAGATATTTTTGTAACAACTTTATAAGTTAAAGATCTGCCGCAATAACAGATTCCTTTATTTATAATTAGAGGTTTGCAACGTTGTGATAGACTTTTTGAACATCATCGTCATCTTCAAGGGCATCAACGAGTCCTGCAAAGATTTCTAAATCTTCTGGCGAAAGTTCAACTTCTGATTGAGCAATCATTTCTAATTCTGTCGTTGAGAATTCAGTAATCCCTGCGGCTTTCAGGGCTGCAATTCCTTTATGAAGGTCTGTAGATTCAGTATAAATAACGATGTTTCCCTCTTCTTCGGTTACATCGCGAACATCTACATCAGCATTAAGCAAAATTTCAAAAATATGGTCAGGATCTGTTCCTTCAAATACAATCACCCCGGTATTGTCAAACATATAGCTGACAGCACCTGCCGCTCCGATATTCCCGCCTTTTTTATTGAAAATTGAGCGGACATTAGCAATCGTACGGTTAACATTTGACGTCAACGTTTCAGCGATAATCAGTGAACCACTTGGACCAAAGCCTTCATAGCGCCCTTGCACGAACGTTTCATCGCTGCCGCCTTTGGCTTTATCAATTGCTTTATCAATAACGTGTTTAGGAACCTGTGCTTGTTTCGCACGTTCAATAACGAATTTTAAAGCTGAGTTTGATTCTGGGTCTGGTTCACCTTGTTTGGCAGCGGCATAGATTTCTACACCGAATTTTGCATATATATTAGACGTTGCACCGTCTTTAGCAGTTTTTTTAGCAACAATATTTGCCCATTTACGTCCCACTGGAATAGTCTCCTCAGAAATTCATTTACATTACATGCAGATTAATAGCCTGCAAATTTTTCCGCAATATTATATCATGATATGTAAACTCTCGTCCATGAAAAACAAAATATCCATGTTTTACTAAATGTTACTTTAATTTTATCAATAGTTAACATTATGGATATGTTATTTTCGTTTTTTTTAGATTTTTTGTTTTTTTATTTTAATAGTCGAATGACAGCGATAATACATAAATAAAGAGAAACTGGAGTAACAATCCAGGTATAAATACCCACTTAAGATTAATGAATGCATCTAATCCAGATCTTTTCTTCAGCAATGTCTGGCTGATGTTTACTTCTTAATCATGAAAGCCTGAGGAACAGATGCCATTGCTGGTCGCCCCGCTTTCTTGTAACCTTCTTCCCGTTGCACTACTGACAAAATCTGGAACCACTGAACTGGACTTCATATGAATGCTCATATTTCTAAAGACCCTTTACATGGCGTAACGCTTGAAATGCAGGTCAATGCACTGGTTGATCGTTATGGTTGGGCTGAGCTGGCGCAACGCATTAATATCAACTGCTTTAAAAATGAGCCGAGCGTTAAATCCAGTTTGAAGTTTCTGCGCCGCACGCCCTGGGCGCGGGCAGAAGTTGAAGCGCTGTACCTGGATTCACTGCATGACCTTGCCTCAAATAACACCACCGAACCGGCGTTCGATCCCTGGGCTAACAGCCGCAACAAGAAGAATTAAGAGCAAAATCTGATGTCAGCATCCGGTTTTATTTCAGCAAATTATCAGAAAAAACTGGCGAATATTCTCGCCCGTTCCCGAGCCAGGCTGCCGCGAACCAACATGAAATGGTTCGCGCTGCTCGTAGGCAGTATGTTGCTACTTGGCAGCTGTTCTTCACAGCCGCCAGGTTCAAAAATCACCCCACTGCCCCCGGTAGGCAAACCACAGCAGAGCAAGGAGCCGGTACGCGGTATCTGGCTGGCAACGGTTTCGCGTCTTGACTGGCCGCCGATTTCATCCGTCAACATCAGCTCGCCTACCGTTCGTATCAGCCAGCAGCAAAAGGCGCTGACGGACAAGCTGGATAACCTGAAACGTCTTGGTATTAACACCGTTTTTTTCCAGGTGAAGCCCGATGCCACTGCGCTGTGGCAATCTACAATCTTGCCGTGGTCAGATACCCTGACCGGTAAGATTGGTCAGGATCCGGGTTACGATCCGTTACGGTTTATGCTCGATGAAGCGCATAAACGCGGAATGAAAGTCCATGCCTGGTTTAACCCCTACCGCGTGTCCGTTAACACTAAACCGGCAACGGTTACCGAATTAAACAACACGCTGTCACAGACGCCTTCCAGCGTTTATGTCCTGCATCGGGACTGGATCCGTACCTCGGGCGAGCGTTTTGTGTTAGATCCCGGTATTCCCGAAGTGCGTGACTGGATAACCAGCATCGTGGCTGAAGTGGTTGAGAATTACCCGGTTGACGGCGTGCAATTCGATGATTACTTCTATACCGAGTCTCCAGGCTCTGCGCTCAACGACAGCCAGACCTTCAGAAGATATGGCCAGGGATTTGTCTCCAAAGCTGACTGGCGGCGCGATAACACGCAACGGCTGATCGCTCAGGTTTCACGAACCATCAAGAAACTCAAACCTGAAGTTGAATTTGGCGTCAGCCCTGCGGGCGTGTGGCGCAACCGTTCGCACGATCCGGCGGGCTCCGACACGCGCGGCGCGGCAGCCTATGATGAATCGTATGCGGACACCCGCCGCTGGGTGCAACAAGGCTTGCTGGACTACATCGCCCCGCAGCTGTACTGGCCTTTTGCCCGCGATGCGGCGCGTTACGATGTGTTGGCGAAATGGTGGGCAGATGTCGTCAAATCAACCAACACCCGCCTGTATATTGGCGTGGCGTTGTACAAAGTCGGTGAGCCGTCGCGAAAAGAACCTGACTGGACGGTCAAAGGCGGTGTGCCGGAGCTGAAAAAACAGCTCGATCTGAACGAGTCTGAACCGCACATTAACGGCACAATTTTGTTTCGCGAAGATTACCTTAATCAGCCGCAAACGCAGGAAGCCGTGACCTATATTCGCAGTCGTTGGGGGCGTTAATGGTCGTCCGTATTGGATTTATAACGCAAGAGCGTCCGGTTATACGGACGCTCTTAACCGATCCATCAGACAACTGAAGGCTCAGGCAATCTGAATGATGAGACCAGCATCGCCAGCTGTTCCGCCTCCTCTTTCAGCGCCTGCGTTCGCGCGGCGGCATCATCTATTAACGAGGCGTTTTGCTGAACGGTGCTGTCCATTTCGGTAACGGCCAGCGTAACTTCGGAAACGCCCTTGCGTTGTTCTTCACCCGCAACGCGTATTTCCCCCATCAACTGACGTACCTGACGTACATTACTGACCAGCTCTCCCAGACGTTCGCCCGCATTGTGAATTTGCTGACTTCCGCTACCTACATGAGAAACGGATTCATCGATCAATGCTTTTATTTCCTGCGCGGCGGTGGCGCTGCGCTGGGCCAGCGTACGCACCTCGGAGGCCACAACGGCAAACCCTCTCCCGGCATCACCTGCTCTGGCGGCTTCAACCGCAGCATTCAGGGCGAGAATATTGGTCTGGAACGCAATGCTGTCGATAACCGCGACAATTTCCACCATTCTGCCGGATGAGGCACTGACGTTATCCATTGTAGAGATAACACCCTGCATAACATCGCCGCAGCGGTTGGCCGTTTGCGCGGTGCTATCGGAGAGCTCATCCGCCAGTTGTGTATTACTGGCATTTTGATGAACGGTCGCATTTAACTGTTCCATCGCCGCCGAACTCTCTTCCAGCGCAGCGGCCTGTTGCGTCACGCGAGATGAAAGTTCCATATTACTGTCTGCCAGGCTGACAGCGTTATTCGCCACCACTACGCTACTGCTTCTGACAGTGATCAGGATGGCTGAGATTTTATCGACGAACAGGTTAAACGCTTCGGCGATAGCGGAAATCTCATCTTTGCCACGCACATCCAGGCGACGGGTAAGATCGCCTTCTCCCTGCGCAATGTCATCGAGAGCCTGACGGGTATCATCAAGACGTGAAATCAGTCGGCGAACCACCAGCCAGGATCCCACCAGCAACAGAGTCATGATCGGGATCAACACTTCCAGCACGTCCTGCATCATCACTTTGGCAAGGCCGACGATACGCGATTCAGGCGTCGCAAGACCAACAACCCAACCGGTATCCGCCATCGGGAACAGCATCACCCGTGAAGCCGAATTCAGGACGTTATCATTTGCAAGCGTAATCGTTTTCACCCCGTCCGCTGGGCGCAGAGATTTCAGACCGTTTTCCACCGGGATAAGCCATTGCGCGCTTTGCGCCAGATCGTTAATGGTTTTATATTTCGCCAGATCGGCCTGCGGGAAATAGAGGATTTGTCCCTGCTTGTCCACCACAAACGCGTAACCACCGGTGCTGTTTCCCTGCTGCTGCATGAAAGTGGCGACGTTATCCAGGCGAATATCGGTGGTGGCGACACCGGCAAACTTGCCCGCCAGTTGATAAGGTACGCTGCACGTCACCATGTTGACGCCTGAACTGGCGTCCTGGTAGACATCAGACCATAGGCAACTGTTTTGTGAATGCCCTTTAGCATGCTGATACCAGTTTTCATTGTGGTATCCGCTTGACCCTTCGATGTTATAGTCGTTGGAATACACCAGTTTACCTTCAGCATTACGCGCCCAGAAAAAGCTTCTTTTCTCCACACCTGCGGTGAAAGCGTCTGGTTCTGGCCAGATGCCGCCGCCGGTAATAATCGAATCTTTATCTTCACCAATCAGATGCGGAACGACGCTTTGGTAAAGAGATTCATCATTTGGCAGCACCTCAGCCAGTCGTGACAAGCTGACGGTCTCACCTTCAATTCGGGACAATACGGTACTCAACTGGCGGGTTAAACCTTGCCCTGTTTCTTCGATCAGGGCGGTGTTGATTTCAACGACGCGCGGTTGACCACGCCAGAGCATAATCACCACAATAACAAGGGTCGTGACTGCAAGCAGCAGAATGCCGCCGATGGTTAAACGCGTTGAAATACGAGTAGGATACCAGGCCATACAAACTCCTTCTGCAAAAGGCTAACTTTTATCCAGTATCGGCACAGGCGTTTATATCTTTATAAAGTTTTCTTAAGTATCACAAAATAAATAGGTGACATTGTCACAAATAGCAAAACCCAGCACTTTGGCTGGGTTTTAATAATGACTTAATCTTATTTGGATAATTCTTTTTTGATTTCGTCTTTTATTTTGCTTAATTCGCTCTGCGGATGTTTTTTACAAAGTTCAACGGTCAGAGGAACTGCAGTAGTCACGGTTTCGTTATAGTCTACGTAATCGCCACCCTTGAAATCTTCGTCTTCATTGAGCACCCAGAAAGCCACCGGGGCCATAGTTTGCGGGTTCAAATCAATAAACTCCTGGCAATTCATGCCTTTTGGAGTCACTTCAGTTTTAGCGTTATCAGTTGCTGCATTGACGCTGACACTGGTTAACAGCGCTGCGACCAGAATACCTGCTGTAGAAAGGGAGAATTTATTCATTGTAGTACTCCATTTATAATATAAATAATATCTACACTTGCGCTTCAAACCGTTAATGTAGTTCGCAAAAAATAATACCCCTAACGTCATAAGAATAAAGATTGCCACCATTGATATGGCTGAAATTTATATTTCACATTACTGATTCTGATGTCTGGGCGTAAAACGTGGCCACAATGTGATCGTTCCGACGAAATCAGCAGATTCATACCCCTCTTCCCCTGTCGCTGCACCAAAACTGAACTACGCTGCACAAATGTTGATCATTAGTTAATGGATATGGGTTGATTTTTAACAAAAATGGTCAGCGTGCCGCTGTTACCAACATGGCACGCGTCCTGCATTGTTAATTTGCTAACAGTGAGCCGTACTCTGACAAACAATTAACAGCGAGAAGGTAATGACAGCGAAACCGGAGTTATTTACCCGCATAGAGCAGACCTTTAGCCAACTGACGCCCAGCGAAAAGCGCGTGGCCGGGTGGCTGTTAGCCCATGCTGTGCAGATCCCTTTTGAAACCGCGGATGGTATTGCTAAAGCGACCGGAACCAGCGGCATTACCGTTGGACGCTATCTGCGTAAACTGGGTTTTCGCAATCTGGAAGATGCAAAAGCCAGCCTGCGGGAGCTACCCATCGTCGCCTATCAACCCTGGGGGATGAACGAGCGGCTGGACTCCTGGCACCAGCAACAAAGCCTGCCAGATCGCGCGCAGCAGTCGCTGTTACTGGAAATCGACGCCATTACCTATGTCTATCAACTCGCGCAAGGCGAAACGTTTTTACGCATAGCGCAGCGGCTGGCGCATGCGGAAGCCGTGTATATCCTTGGGATCCAGTCCACCCGCGGGATCGCTAACGCCTTTTTCAGTCACCTGGAATACCTGCGGCCTAAAGTCAGCTACTCCGAAGGGCTTTCCGGCAGTTGGGTCGAGTCGCTGAATTCAGGATTCACCCAGCCTTACGTGGTGATCACCGATATGCGCGCCTATTCCGCTATCTCGCGACAATATTGCCGCGTTGCCACAGAACGCTGCATTCCGCTGGCGTTAATAACCGATGTGTGGTGCCCGTGGGCCAGAGACTATTCCATTGACTTACTTCAGGTGAAAACTGACACCGGACATTTCTGGGACTCACTGGCTCCGGTGAGCTGTCTGTTCAACTTATTACTCTCTGCGGTGGTGGCACAACTGGGTGACTCCCTCGCAGAACGCCTGCAAACCAATCGCCAGTTACAACAACAATTTGGTCAATTCGAACAATAAACAGGAAACGTGCTATGTCAGAAACCCCAGAACTGGTCGATCTGTCGGTGATATTCCCGTCGCTGCATATCGATCTTAAATACGCTACGGCAGACAACATTACCGGCGCCCCTATCTACCGGGAAGCTCGTTGCCTGTTGCACACCGACGCGGTCACTGCGCTGGCGAAAAGCATCAGTATTGCGCAACTGGCGGGCCTGAAACTTGTGGTATACGACGCGTATCGCCCGCAGCAGGCGCAGGCGGTGCTGTGGAATGCGTGTCCGGATCCTCAGTATGTTGTTGATGTGGCGATAGGATCCAATCACAGCCGCGGGACGGCCATTGACGTTACGCTAATGGACGATCGTGGCAATCTTCTCGATATGGGCGCGGGCTTTGATGAGATGCACGACCGTTCCCATGCCTGGCACCCTTCTGTTCCTCCGGCTGCGCAGCGCAACCGCCTGCTGCTCAATGCCATTATGTTTGGCGGCGGTTTTGTCGGTATCACCAGCGAGTGGTGGCATTTTGAATTACCTGATGCCGCCCGCTATCCGCTGCTTGACGATCAGATAGATTGTTACACTGTCACACCCATAACAACACAACATTCCCTTTAATTCTGGAGCCTGGTTATGAAGACTACACCTGCGTTAAACGCGTTTTTTCGCCCCGCTCTGATAGCCGTTGCGCTGGCGTTTGCCCTGCCCGCTGCGCAGGCCGCCGTTCCCAAAGATATGCTGGTGATCGGCAAAGCTGCCGATCCGCAGACACTCGATCCCGCCGTGACCATCGATAACAACGACTGGACGGTCACCTATCCCTCTTATCAGCGGCTGGTTCAGTACAAAACGGATGGCGGTAAAGGTTCCACGGAAGTTGAAGGCGATTTGGCCAGCGGCTGGAATGCCTCTGACGACCAGAAAGAGTGGACGTTTATCCTGAAAAACGATGCCAAATTCGCCGACGGAACGCCGGTGACGGCTGATGCGGTAAAGCAATCTTTTGAACGCCTGCTCAAAATCGGCCAGGGGCCTGCAGAAGCGTTCCCGAAAGATCTGAAGGTCGAGGCTATCGATAACAATACGGTGAAGTTTACCCTCAGCCAGCCATTTGCGCCGTTCCTGTATACGCTGGCCAATGACGGGGCTTCAATTATTAACCCGGCCGTCTTAAAAGAGCATGCCGCAGACGATGCCCGCGGATTCCTGGCGCAGAATACGGCAGGCTCCGGTCCCTTCATGCTCAAAAGCTGGCAAAAGGGACAGCAGTTGGTACTGGTTCCTAACCCATATTATGCCGGTGCAAAACCGGCGTTTAAGCGGGTTTCGGTAAAAATCATCGGTGAAAGCGCCTCTCGCCGTCTGCAATTGTCGCGGGGTGATATCGACATTGCCGATGCGCTTCCGGTTGACCAGCTTGCCGCCTTAAAACAGGAAGGCAAAGTTAACGTGGCGGATTATCCCTCGTTGCGCGTGACCTATCTGTATCTGAATAACAGTAAAGCGCCGCTCAATCAGGTGGATTTACGCCGCGCCATCTCGTGGGCCACCGATTATAAAGGCATGGTAAACGGGATCCTGAGCGGCAACGGTAAGCAAATGCGAGGTCCGATCCCTGAAGGCATGTGGGGTTTTGACGACAAGGCCATGCAGTACAGTTTCGATGAAGCCAAAGCGAAAGCGGCGTGGGAGAAAGTTGCCACCAAACCTGACAGTCTGAGCTTCCTGTACTCGGATAATGACCCCAACTGGGAACCTATCGCGCTCGCGACCCAGGCAAGCCTTGGCAAACTGGGCATTAAGGTGAAGCTGGAAAAACTGGCGAACGCCACCATGCGTGACCGCGTGGGCAAAGGAGATTACGACATTGCCATTGGCAACTGGAGCCCTGATTTCGCCGATCCGTACATGTTTATGAACTACTGGTTTGAGTCAGATAAGAAAGGCTTGCCGGGTAACCGTTCGTTCTATGAAAACGGTGAGGTCGATAAGCTGTTGCGTAGCGCGCTGGCCACGACCGATCAGGTTGCCAGAACCAATGACTACCAGCAGGCGCAAACTATCGTGATTGATGAAGCCGCCTACGTCTATTTATTCCAGAAAAACTATCAGTTGGCGATGAACAAAGACGTCAAAGGATTTGTATTCAACCCCATGCTGGAACAGGTCTTCAATATCTCCACCATGAGTAAATAAGCCACGTTAATGCGGAGCCGCTCTGGCTCCGCAAGGGGAAGCTAATGACGTTCTGGAGCATTTTACGCCAGCGATGCTGGGGACTTATTCTGGTGGTTATCGGTGTTTGCGTAATCACTTTTATTATTTCGCACCTGATACCTGGCGACCCCGCGCGGCTATTGGCGGGCGATCGCGCCAGTGATGAAATTGTCGAAAATATTCGCCAACAGTTGGGGCTGAACCAGCCGCTGTATGTCCAGTTTTTTCGCTATGTCAGCGACATTTTTCACGGCGATTTAGGCACCTCTATTCGCACCGGACGTCCGGTGCTGGATGAGCTGCGCATCTTCTTCCCCGCCACCCTTGAGCTGGCTTTCTGCTCCTTGTTGCTGGCGCTGGTTATCGGTATTCCTTTGGGCATTTTATCTGCGGTCTGGCGCAACCGCTGGCTTGATCACCTCGTTCGTCTGATGGCAATCACCGGTATCTCCACGCCAGCATTCTGGCTGGGGCTGGGGGTTATCGTGCTGTTTTATGGTCATCTGCAAATTTTACCCGGCGGTGGACGTTTAGATGACTGGCTGGATCCGCCAACTCACGTCACCGGGTTCTATCTGATTGATGCACTGCTGGAAGGCAATGGCGAAGTCTTTTTCAATGCGCTTCAGCACCTGATCCTGCCATCACTGACGCTGGCCTTTGTGCACCTGGGGATCGTTGCCCGCCAGATTCGCTCCGCCATGCTGGAGCAACTGAGTGAAGATTACATTCGCACCGCTCGCGCCAGCGGGTTGCCGGGCTGGTACATTGTGCTGTGTTACGCGTTGCCAAATGCGCTTATCCCCTCGATAACCGTTCTCGGCCTGGCATTGGGCGATCTGCTCTACGGTGCGGTGCTGACTGAAACGGTCTTCGCCTGGCCGGGAATGGGTGCCTGGGTGGTGACGTCGATTCAGGCGCTCGACTTCCCGGCGGTAATGGGATTTGCCGTGGTGGTCTCTTTCGCCTATGTGCTGGTTAACCTGGTGGTGGATTTACTCTACTTGTGGATCGATCCACGAATTGGACGCGGAGACGCACAATGATGCTCACACAAGAAACGCCAGCCGCGCCTCAGACAACACGCCGTCGCACGGACTGGGCTAAACTGTTCTGGATGATGAAAAGCAGCCCGCTGACGCTGGTTGGCGGGGTCATCATTGTGTTGATACTGCTGCTGATGGTGCTGTCGCCGTGGATAACCCCTCACGACCCTAATGCCATCAATTTGAGTGCACGCCTGCTGCCCCCGTCAGCCGCTCACTGGTTTGGTACCGATGAAGTCGGCCGCGATCTGTTCAGCCGCGTTCTGGTGGGTAGCCAACAATCGGTCGTTGCGGGTCTGGTCGTGGTGGGTATCGCCGGGGGATTGGGTTCGCTGCTGGGCTGTTTGTCTGGCGTCATGGGCGGACGCGCCGATGCAATTATTATGCGAATAATGGACATTATGCTGTCCATTCCCTCGCTGGTGCTGACGATGGCGCTGGCCGCCGCGTTGGGTCCAAGCCTGTTTAACGCCATGCTGGCGATTGCTATCGTACGTATTCCGTTTTATGTGCGCCTCGCACGCGGTCAAACGTTAGTAGTGCGCCAGTTTACCTATGTGCAGGCGGCGCGGACCTACGGCGCATCACGCTGGCATCTGATTAGCTGGCACATTTTACGTAACTCTCTGCCCCCGCTAATTGTGCAAGCGTCGCTGGATATCGGCAGTGCGATCCTGATGGCCGCCACGCTCGGATTTATCGGTCTGGGCGCACAGCAACCCAGCGCTGAATGGGGAG
The DNA here is from genome assembly GCF_030336725.1 of Citrobacter sp. Cb031. NCBI lineage: Bacteria > Pseudomonadati > Pseudomonadota > Gammaproteobacteria > Enterobacterales > Enterobacteriaceae > Citrobacter > Citrobacter sp. Cb031. The sequence goes on along the minus strand of NZ_JAOWDA010000034.1, from coordinate 530,151 downwards.
CGATGGTCGCAATAGGCCGTAACTATGTGCTTGATCAGTGGTGGTATTGCGCTTTCCCCGGTGCCGCCATTCTGATTACCGCCGTGGGCTTTAATCTCTTTGGCGATGGTATTCGCGATCTGCTTGACCCGAAAGCCGGAGGAAAACAGTCATGACACAACCCGTGCTGGAAATCGAAGATTTGCATTTGAGTTTTCCCAGCTATAAAGCTGACGTGCATGCGCTTAACCATGTATCGCTGCATATCAACCGCGGAGAAATCGTTGGCGTGGTTGGTGAGTCCGGTTCCGGTAAGTCCGTGACGGCCATGCTCACCATGCGTCTGCTGCCGGAAGGCAGTTATCATATCCACCAGGGACGCGTTTCGCTGCTGGGGGAAGATGTGCTCAATGCCAGCGAGAAGCAAATGCGCCAATGGCGCGGCGCACGCGTAGCGATGATCTTTCAGGAACCCATGACGGCGCTGAATCCGACCCGACGCATCGGTCAGCAAATGGTGGAGGTTATCCGCCATCATCAGGCGTTAAGCCGCACGGATGCCCGTCAGAAAGCCATCGCTTTACTCCAGGAGATGCAAATCCCGGATGCGGCGGAAGTCATGAAGCGTTTCCCGTTTGAGCTTTCCGGCGGGATGCGCCAGCGCGTAATGATAGCGCTGGCCTTTTCGTGTGAACCGGAGCTTATCATTGCCGATGAACCGACCACCGCTCTGGACGTCACGGTGCAACTGCAGGTGCTGCGTTTGTTGAAGTTAAAAGCGCGAGCCAGCGGGACAGCCGTGTTATTTATCAGCCATGATATGGCAGTGGTTTCACAGTTATGCGACCGGTTGTACGTCATGTATGCCGGAAGCGTGATTGAGAGTGGCCCAACGCAAACCGTTATTCAACGCCCGACGCATCCCTATTCCATTGGTCTGCTGAAATGCGCGCCGGAACACGGCGAGCCGCGCGCATTGCTGCCCGCCATTCCCGGCACCGTGCCGAACTTAACCTGCTTACCGACGGGATGCGCGTTTCGCGAGCGCTGCTTTGCCGCTGGCCCCCGTTGTGAAGAAACACCTGCGTTACGCAGTCAGGGAGGCGGGGATCAACAATCTGCCTGCTGGTATCCGCAACTGGAGACAATACATGTCTGATTTTTTACTGGCGCTGCAGAATGTTCATGTCAACTTCCCTGCGCGTAAAAACTGGCTCGGCAAGGTAACGGAACGGGTGCATGCCCTCAATGGTCTGGATTTACAGATCCGTCAGGGGGAAACGCTGGGGATTGTTGGCGAGTCCGGTTGTGGAAAGAGTACGCTGGCGCAACTGCTGATGGGGATGCTGAAACCCAGTCAGGGCAACTATGCGCGCCGTGGTGACAAGCAGCATACCGGTATGCAAATGGTCTTTCAGGATCCCCTTTCATCGCTGGATCCGCGCTTACCGGTATGGCGGATTATCACCGAACCGGTGTGGATCCAAAAACGTCCTGCAGAACGTGAGCGCCGTATGCTTGCTGAAGATTTGGCGCGACAAGTGGGAATTCGTCCTGAATATCTCGACCGCCTGCCGCATGCGTTTTCCGGTGGACAGCGCCAGCGTATTGCCATCGCCCGGGCGTTGTCATCAGAGCCGGACGTGATTGTGCTTGATGAACCTACTTCGGCGCTGGATATCTCCGTGCAGGCGCAAATTCTCAATCTGCTGGTGTCATTGCAGGCTCGCAGGAACCTGACCTACGTGCTGATCTCGCACAACGTGTCGGTGGTTCGCCATATGAGCGACCGCGTGGCGGTGATGTACCTCGGGCAAATTGTTGAGCTGGGTGATGCGCAGCAGGTTCTCACGCAGCCCGCCCATCCCTACACGCGATTATTGCTGGATTCGGTCCCTAAAACGGGAGCACCGCTGGCGGAGGATTTGGTGTTACGGAAAACCGAACTACCGGGGAACCGAACGCTGCCCCAGGGTTGTTTTTTCCGTGACAGGTGCCCACTGGCAACCAGCGGCTGTGAGAAGAAACAGGCATTGCTGAAAAGTGATAGCGGTGGTGAAGTTCGCTGCTGGCGGGCGGTTGCATGAGCTGAACGGTTGGCGTATTGCGTGAGAGTCAGGTGCAATACGCCTTTTTCAGTGAATCCACCAGCACTTCAGAAGCGGTAGATAACTTATGATGCGCCGAACGCAAAACGCCGATCCGACGCTGGATCACCGGCGTATCCAGATCGATACAGGTTGCACCCAGCTCTGTCATTTGCGTGCGGCACAATGCGGGCACGGCGCTGCCGCCCAGTCCGCTCGCCACCAGGCGACCAACCGTCACCAGTTGATGGCTCTCCAGCGCCACTTCCAGCGTATGCCCACTTTGCACCAGCTGTTCTTCCAGCATCAGGCGCACGGCGGAAGGACGTTGCAGGGTGATAAAATCCAGCGTCAGTAATTCGCGCCACGCAATACGATCCCGGCCCGCCAGTTTGCATGTCGGCGGAACAATCGCGATAAAACGATCCACGCCGAGCGGGGTGAAATGCAGATGCCCTGAAGAGTCCGGCTCAAAGGCGATGCCCATCTCCACCCGCCCTTCACTGACCATCTCAATCACTTGTTCGTTAATGACGTCATGTACCGTTACGTTGATCCCGGAGTAGGAATCACGAAACGTTTTCAGTACCGATGGCAGGACGTTAGCGGCGAATGAGGGCATGGCGGCAATAGAGATTTTCCCGCGCTGCAACGTAAAGCGCTGGCGCATAGCCTCTTCCGTATTCTCCCAGTCCGCCAGCAGCTGTCGCCCCATGTTGAGCAGCGTTTCCCCCTCCTGCGTCAGAGTCACTTTGCGGGTGGTTCTCAACAGTAACGCCCCGCCCAGTGAATCCTCCAGTCCTTTAATCGCCAGGCTTAAAGCGGGTTGCGACATATTCAGTCTTTCACTGGCATGAGCAAAATTCAGAGTGTGAGCTACCGCTAAAAACGCGCGTAACTGTTTGATGCTCATTCCCATTTCGCATTCCTTTAACTTGTTGAATACCTTTAATTAACATTAAATTGATAAAAAAACCCAATGAGTGAGTCACAAATTTAAAATTAACAAATCATTTTTCACCCCCAATGATGTCGGCAAGGACAACAGGAGGGGCAAGTGTATGGCTGGACTGGATAAACGGGTTGCCACCTATCAAGAGGCGCTGGAAGGACTGACCGATAACATGACGCTGCTGGCGGGCGGTTTTGGCTTATGTGGGATCCCTGAGAACCTGATTGCCGAAGTACGCCGTCGGGAGGTTCAGGGGCTTACGGTTGTGTCAAACAACTGCGGCGTGGATGGTTTTGGCCTTGGCGTTTTGCTGGAAACGCGCCAGGTACGCAAAGTGGTCGCATCTTATGTAGGTGAAAACGCCCTGTTTGAGCAGCAGGTTCTCAGCGGTGAACTGGAAGCTATCCTGACGCCGCAAGGCACGCTGGCTGAGCAGCTGCGCGCGGGCGGCGCGGGGATCCCGGCATTCTTTACCGCGACCGGATACGGAACCCCGGTCGCGCAAGGGAAAGAAGTTCGCGAGTTTGCCGGACGCCCTTACATCTTAGAGCAGGCGATAACCGGTGATTTTGCGTTGGTTAAAGGCTGGAAAGCCGACTGGTACGGCAACGTTATTTATCGCCACACCGCACAGAATTTTAATCCGCTAATGGCTGCCGCTGGGCGTATTACCGTCGTGGAAGTTGAAGAAATTGTCCCTCCCGGAGAGCTGGACCCCGCCGCAATTCACACCCCCGGAATTTACGTTAACCGCATTATCCAGGGCCAGTTTGAAAAACGTATTGAACAACGCACCCTGCGCCAGAAAGGAGCCTGACCATGTTAACGCGTGAACAAATGGCGATGCGTGTCGCCCGCGAGCTGCGAGACGGTTATTACGTCAACCTCGGGATTGGTATTCCTACTCTGGTGGCGAACTACATTCCTGAAGGCATGGACGTAATGCTGCAATCGGAAAACGGCTTGCTGGGTATGGGCCCGTTTCCCACGGAAGATGAAATTGATGCTGACATGATCAACGCCGGGAAACAGACCGTGACGGCGCGCAAAGGCGCGGCAATCTTCGACTCGGCGCAATCCTTCGCCATGATCCGCGGCGGTCACGTCGACCTGACGGTGCTCGGCGCGTTTGAAGTGGATGTTAACGGCAATATCGCCTCATGGATGATCCCCGGAAAAATGGTGAAAGGCATGGGCGGCGCGATGGATTTGGTTGCCGGAGCCGACAACATCATCGTGGTGATGACGCATGCCTCTAAAAGCGGCGAGTCGAAACTGCTTCCCGCCTGCACCCTGCCGCTGACCGGCGTGGCCTGTATTAAACGTGTGCTTACCGATCTGGCGCTGCTGGAGATTGCCGATGGGGCGTTCATTCTGCGCGAGCGAGCGCCGGGTATCAGCGTGGATGAGATTGTCTCCAGAACCGCCGGCAAGCTGATCGTTCCCGAAAATGTCCCCGAAATGCACTTTAGCTGAGGAGCTGACCATGCAGGATGTTGTTATTGTCGCGGCGACGCGCACCCCAATTGGCAGTTTTCATGGCGCGCTGGCGCCGCTTTCCGCGGTTGAACTAGGTTCAGTGGTGATCCGTGCGCTGCTGGAAAAAACCGCCGTGGCACCTGAGCAAATTGATGAAGTGATCTTCGGCCAGGTTCTGACGGCAGGCTGCGGCCAGAACCCTGCCAGGCAAACGGCGTTACGCGCAGGACTGCCGGTCACCACGCCCGCGTTAACCCTGAATCTGGTGTGCGGCTCGGGCATGAAGGCGGTGCATCAGGCGGTCCAGGCGATTCGCTGCGGCGATGCGCAAATTGTGATTGCCGGTGGGCAGGAGAGCATGAGCAATGCGCCCTATTTCCTCGACGGCGCCCGGGCGGGACTGCGGCTCGGTCATGCCAGCATGAAAGACAGCGTGGTGCATGACGGTCTGTGGGATGCGTTTAACGACTATCACATGGGGATTACCGCGGAAAATCTGGCGGATAAGTTCGTGATCGGTCGCGAGCAGCAGGACGCCTTTGCCCTGCGCTCACAGCAAAAAGCGGCCGCCGCCATTGAAGCCGGTCGTTTTAGCGCGGAAATCACGCCAGTCAGCGTCCCACAGGGCAAAAAACCGCCGCGTGTCGTGGATCGTGACGAACAGCCTCGTCCGGATACGCAGGCTGAAAAGCTGGCGCAGCTCAAACCAGCGTTTCGCCCTGGTAACGGCACGGTGACCGCCGGGAATGCCTCTTCAATCAACGATGGCGCCGCCGCGGTGATGTTGATGAGCGCCGCCAAAGCAGCAGAACTCAATCTGCCGGTTCTTGCCAGAGTGGCGGGTTACGCCGTCTCCGGCGTCGACCCTGCGATTATGGGCATTGGGCCGGTAGAGGCATCACTTCAGTGCCTGAAGCGAGCTGGCTGGACGTTGAATGATGTCGATCTCATTGAAGCCAACGAAGCCTTTGCCGCGCAAGCGCTGGCGGTTGGCGAATCCCTGAACTGGGACAGCAATCGGGTGAACGTAAACGGCGGCGCGATTGCGCTGGGCCATCCCATTGGGGCGTCAGGTTGCCGAATTCTGGTGACTTTGCTGCACGAAATGGCCCGCCGTAACGCCGCCAAAGGGCTGGCTACGCTGTGCGTAGGCGGCGGTCAGGGGGTGGCACTGGCGGTTGAGCGCCCGCAGGAGGTATCTCATGAAAAGTAAGCATATCTGCGTACTGGGCGCGGGTTTAATGGGTGTCGGTATTGCCACCCACTTCGTCCGTTATGGTCACGATGTCTGGCTGTACGACACCGATAGCAACCGTATTGCAGACATTGGCGCAGTTGCCAGCGGTATTCTGGATGAACTGATTGCCACCGAACAGTTTCCTGCAGGCGACAAAGCACAGGCTGTGAGTCGTCTGCATGGTACTACCTCGCTGCACGATATCGCCGCGTGCGGGTTACTGATCGAAGCCATTCCGGAGCGACTCGAACTCAAGCACGCGTTGTATGCGCAACTGGAAGCATTGATCGCGCCTGAGGCCGTCATTGCCAGTAACACCAGCGGCCTGCCGCCGGATGCGCTGGCAGAAAAGCTCGCCCATCCTGAGCGGTTGTTAATCGCCCATTTCTGGCACCCGCCGCATTTTATTCCACTGGTTGAGATTGTACCCGGCACGGCCACGAAGCCGGAATATCTGCAGGAACTGCAACAGCTGCTGCTTTCGATGCAGCTGGAAGCCGTTGTGCTCGACCGCGCCGCGCCGGGGTTTGTCGGTAATCGCCTGCAGTTTGCTCTGCTGCGTGAAGCGTTGCATATCGTAAAAAGCGGGATCGCCAGCGCAGAGGTGGTGGATCAGGTAATGCGCGCCTCGCTCGGTCGTCGCTATGCGATGGTCGGTCCGCTGGAGGCGGCGGATATGACCGGACTTTCTACGGTACAGGACATTTGTCGGCATCTGCTACCGGAGCTGGCAACCGGGAGCGACATGATGTCTCTGGTCGCTGACAAGGTGGCTAACGGTGATACCGGTTTGCGCAGCGGTCAGGGATTTTATCGCTGGGATGATTCGCGCAAGGAATATATCCAGCAACGCAGAGAGCATCAGCTGCGCTTTGCCCTGAAACCGTAACTTCTCTTTCTGTACCCCACTATAACAATGATATTGAGGAGTCATGATGAGTGTATTAATCGCCCTGGCAGCGTTGGGCCTGCTGATGCTGGCAGCCTATCGCGGATATAGCGTCATCCTGTTTGCCCCCATCGCGGCATTAGGTGCTGTATTGCTCACCGAACCCAGCGCCGTCGGCCCTGCCTTCACCGGCCTGTTTATGGAGAAAATGGTCGGTTTTGTGAAGCTTTACTTCCCGGTGTTCTTACTGGGCGCTGTGTTTGGCAAGTTAATCGAGTTATCGGGTTTTTCTCGCTCCATCGTTGCCGCCGCCATCAACATTCTCGGGCGTCGTCACGCCATCCCTGTGATTGTGCTGGTGTGTGCACTGTTGACCTACGGCGGCGTATCGCTGTTCGTGGTGGCATTTGCGGTGTATCCATTTGCAGCGGAGCTGTTCCGTCAGAGTAATATTCCGAAGCGCCTGATCCCGGCCACCGTTGCGCTGGGCGCGTTTTCCTTCACCATGGACGCTCTGCCAGGCACGCCGCAGATCCAGAACATTATTCCGACTAGCTTCTTTGGAACTAACGCCTGGGCCGCTCCCTGGCTGGGTTTGATCGGCTCTCTGTTTATCATCGTTGTCGGTCTGGTTTATCTCGAGCGCCAGCGTCGTAAAGCGCAGGCAAAGAATGAAGGGTACGGCACTGAACTGTTAAACGAGCCGGAAACGCCGGATAACATTAACCTGCCGAACCCGATAATTGCTATCTCTCCGCTGATCCTGGTTGGCGTTTTTAACCTACTATTTACCCACTGGATCCCGCAATGGTATGGCGCTACGCATCAACTGGAACTTCCGGGCCTTGCCAAACCGATTACCACCGAAGTCGGTAAAATCACCGCTATCTGGGCGGTAGAAGCGGCGCTGATTTCTGGGATCCTGCTGGTGGTGCTCTTCGGCTATCGCAACATTAAAGGTCGCCTGGCGGAAGGGAGCCGAACGGCGGTTGGCGGCGCGATCCTCGCGGCCATGAACACCGCATCAGAATACGGTTTTGGCGCAGTGATCGCCGCCCTGCCAGGTTTCCTCGTGCTGTCAAAAGCGCTGGCAGCCATTCCCGACCCGCTGCTCAATGAGGCTATCAGCATCACCACGCTTGCCGGGATCACCGGCTCGGCGTCTGGCGGGATGAGTATTGCCCTCGCCGCCATGTCTGACACTTTTATTGCCGCCGCCCATGCCGCCAATATTCCCCTCGAGGTCTTCCACCGCGTGGCGTCAATGGCCAGTGGTGGTATGGATACCCTGCCACATAACGGTGCGGTCATTACCCTGCTGGCCATAACCGGTCTTAGCCATCGTCAGGCGTACGGCGGGATATTCGCCATTACCGTAATTAAAAGTCTGGCCGTGCTGTTTGTTATCGGCGTCTTCTACACCACCGGAATTGTTTAAGGAGAATCATCATGAACTTAACGGGAAAAACCGCTCTGGTTACCGGCTCTACCAGCGGTATTGGATTAGGCATCGCACAGGTACTGGCGCAAGCGGGCGCTACCCTGATCCTTAACGGATTTGGTGATGTGGAAGCCGCCAAAGATGCCATTGCACAATATGGCAAAACGCCGGGCTATCATGGCGCGGACCTGAGCAATGAAGCGCAAATTACCGACATGCTGCGCTATGCCGATAGCGAATTTGGCGGTGTGGATATTCTGGTCAACAATGCCGGGATCCAGCATGTTTCACCGGTGGAGACCTTCCCGGTTAATAAATGGAACGCGATCATCGCCATTAACCTCTCTTCTGTCTTTCACACCACGCGCCTGGCGCTTCCCGGCATGCGTACGCGTAACTGGGGACGCATCATCAATATCGCTTCTGTTCATGGCCTGGTGGCCTCAAAAGAGAAATCCGCCTATGTGGCGGCGAAGCATGGCGTGGTGGGATTAACCAAAACCATTGCGCTGGAGACCGCGCAGACGGGTATCACCTGCAATGCGCTGTGCCCCGGTTGGGTGCTTACGCCGTTGGTCCAGCAGCAAATCGATAAACGTATTGCCGAAGGCGCTGAGCCTGACGCCGCGCGTGACGCCCTGCTGGCGGAAAAACAGCCGTCGCGCGAATTCGTCACGCCGCAACAGTTGGGTGAGCTTGCGCTATTTTTGTGCTCAGACGGGGCGTCGCAGGTGCGTGGTGTGGCGTGGAATATGGATGGCGGCTGGGTGGCGCAATAAAGACATCTGGTGCCGGATAAGACCCCGTCGCATCCGGCACACCTTCTTTACGATTTTAACTGATAATCCAGCGTAATTTCCGCGTTCAGTACCTGTGATACCGGGCAGCCGGCTTTTGCTTTCTGGATGATGCCGTCAAACGTGGCGGCATCTATCCCCGGGACGCTCACCTGACTGTGGAGCGCGACTTTGGTGATAGCAAATCCGGCATCCACTTTATCCAGAGAAACATCGGCAGTGGTATCAATGGCATCTGGGGTAAAACCCGCTTCGCCCAGCATGAGCGAAAGCGCCATTGAGAAGCAGGCTGCATGCGCCGCGCCAATCAACTCTTCAGGATTGGTGCCTTTCGCCCCTTCAAATCGGGTGTTAAACCCATAGGGTTGCTGATTCAACACCCCACTTTCGGTCGATACGGTACCTTTACCGTGCTTAATGTCGCCTTCCCAGTGTGCCTGACCTTTCTTATGGATAGTCATTACCGTTCTCCTGTGTTGTCGTTGGAGTTACAAGTATAGGACGGCTGAGAAAAAGCATGGCACATACGGGATAGTTCTCATTTGCCGCTTAAGCATTGACCTTTCAGCTGAAATGACCGACCATCCAGAAAGCCGCTATTTTTAACATCGGCTTTCTATCAGGTTGTATTTCGTCCGTTCTCATACGGACTCGCCCTTGAAACCAGTAACAGGATTAAGGAGTTAGAATGAAATCGAACCGTCAGGCCCGTCATATTCTCGGACTGGACCACAAAATCTCAAATCAACGCAAAGTCGTGACCGAAGGTGACAAAACCAACGTGGTCAATAATCCTACCGGAAGAAAGCGCCGCGCTGACGGCAAATAGCCTTTCGCACGTCTGACTGAATAACGAGATAAACACCATTGCAACCGCAGTGGTGTTTTTGCTTATAAAACCCCTTAACCCATTCACAATGCTTTATACTTCGGCCGTTTCCCTGGCGGACAGGCCACATACGATCATAAAGAGTGCCAGGGACGGTTATTCAAAAAAGAGTGAGTGACATGGAAAACGAAACTAAAAAACTGCGTTCCCTTTACATCCCCTACGCTGGCCCGGTTCTGCTGGAATTCCCTTTACTGAATAAAGGGAGTGCTTTCAGTGCGGAAGAACGCCGTAACTTCAACCTGCTGGGGTTACTGCCGGAAGTGGTCGAGACGATTGAAGAACAGGCTGAACGCGCCTGGATCCAATATCAGGGATTCAAAACCGAAATCGATAAACATATTTACCTGCGCAACATCCAGGACACCAACGAAACCCTGTTTTACCGGCTGGTGCATAATCACCTTGATGAGATGATGCCGGTTATCTATACCCCAACGGTTGGCGCGGCCTGTGAGCGTTTCTCCGAGATTTATCGTCGCGCGCGCGGCGTGTTTATCTCTTATCAGAACCGCCACAATATGGACGATATCCTGCAAAACGTTCCTAACCACAATATCAAGGTCATCGTTGTCACCGATGGGGAACGTATTTTGGGTCTTGGCGATCAGGGGATCGGCGGGATGGGTATTCCAATCGGTAAACTGTCGCTGTATACCGCGTGTGGTGGGATCAGCCCGGCCTACACCCTGCCGGTGGTACTGGACGTCGGAACCAACAACCAGCAACTGCTCAACGATCCGCTGTATATGGGCTGGCGTAATCCGCGTATCACCGATGATGAATACTACGAATTTGTCGATGAATTCATCCAGGCTGTGAAGCATCGCTGGCCGGACGTGCTGTTGCAGTTTGAAGATTTCGCACAGAAAAACGCCATGCCGCTGTTGACCCGCTATCGCGATGAAATTTGCTCGTTTAACGACGATATTCAGGGTACCGCTGCGGTAACCGTTGGCACGCTGATTGCGGCCAGCCGTGCGGCCGGTAGCCAGTTAAGCGAACAGAACATTGTCTTCCTCGGGGCAGGTTCCGCCGGTTGCGGAATTGCCGAGCAGATCATCGCGCAAATCCAGCGTGAAGGTTTAAGCGAAGAAGCGGCGCGTCAACGCGTGTTTATGGTCGATCGCTTCGGCCTGTTAACCGATAAGATGCCGAACCTGCTCTCTTTCCAGACCAAACTGGTGCAAAAACGCGAAAATCTGCAGCACTGGGATACGCAAGAAGATGTGCTGTCGTTACTCGATGTGGTACGCAACGTTAAGCCGGACATCCTGATTGGTGTTTCCGGACAGACTGGCCTGTTTACCGAAGAGATCATTCGCGAAATGCATAAGCATTGCCCGCGTCCGATCGTCATGCCGCTGTCTAACCCGACTTCCCGCGTAGAAGCCACGCCACAGGATATTATCGCCTGGACCGAGGGTAACGCGCTGGTTGCGACCGGTAGCCCGTTTGCACCGGTACTGTGGAAAGAGAAAATCTATCCCATTGCCCAATGTAACAACGCCTATATCTTCCCGGGTATTGGTCTGGGGGTAATTGCTTCTGGCGCATCGCGTATCACCGATGAAATGCTGATGTCAGCCAGTGAAACGCTGGCGCAGTATTCACCGCTGGTGCTCAACGGCGAAGGACTGGTGTTACCTGAGCTGAAAGATATTCAGACCGTTTCCCGCGCCATCGCGTTTGCCGTCGGTAAAATGGCCCAGCAGCAAGGCGTGGCGGTGAAAACCTCCGCCGAAGCGCTGCAACAGGCGATTGACGATAACTTCTGGCAGGCAGAATACCGCGACTACCGTCGTACCTCTATCTGACGGTTTGCCCGGCGGCACTCTGCTGCCGGGCGCTCAGAACTTGCGCGACTGCGTGACTTACGATTACACTTTCGCTACCGATTAACATTCTGAATAACAAAAGGAGGATACTTATGCTGTACTGTGAACGTTTTATCGTTTCACATGCTTTTGGCGATCGCCAGTGCTCAAGCGTTATCGGTATCGTGCTGCGATAACTTCTGCTTGAGCGAAGCTAACTTCTAAATCCCCTTCTCTCGGGCTTACCGGGTTATCGTCAGCGATGTTTGACGAGGCGTTTTTACGCCTGTAACTCTTGAGTAAGCAACAATGAGCACATTACTAACCGCACAATCCTTACACGTTGATACGGCATTCGGCACGCTATTCGACGATCTTTCCTTTACCCTGAAAAAAGGCGACCGCATCGGGCTTATCGGTTACAACGGCTGCGGCAAAAGCACGCTGTTAAAACTGCTCGATGGCACAATTTCGCCGACCAGTGGGGTTATCGCGCAGGCAAATCACTGCCATCTCGCCCGTGTAGAACAACATCTGCCTGACGAAATATTGCCGCTCACGCTGCAGGAAGCTGTTCTGGCTCAACTGCCCGAGCATGAACGCGCAGGTCAGCAGTGGCGAGTTGAAGCACTGCTCGCCGAAATGGGGTTCACGCCGGAGAATTTATCTCTGACAGCACACACGCTGAGCGGCGGCCAACACACGCGTCTGTTATTGGCGCGGGCGCTGATGCGAAACCCTGACCTGCTGCTGCTGGATGAGCCGGGTAACCACCTGGATCTGCCAACATTACTGTGGCTGGAACAGTTCTTACAAAACTGGTCTGGCAGTTTTGTGGTGGTTTCCCACGACCCGCAGCTGTTAGACGCGGTGACTCACGGAACCTGGATCCTGCGCGATCGAACTCTTCATGCCTTCGATCTGCCCTGTAGCGCGGCGCGTCAGGCTCTGGCAGAAAGAGACATCAGCGATGCTCTGCGCCATAAGGCTGAGCAAAAGGAGATAGACCGGGTGACCGCCAGCGCCAAACGGCTGGCTACCTGGGGGCGGGTCTACGACAACGAAGATCTTTCCCGCAAGGCCAAGCAGATGGAAAAGCAGGTACAGCGCCTGAAAGAGGTACAGACTGAAGTGACGTCAGGAAGTCAGTGGACACTAACATTGCAGGGAGATGCCCTGCGTGCGGATCGTTTGCTGGAGATGACTAATCTGTCCGTAGCCCCTGCTCCCGACGCCGATACGCTGTTTTCCATTGCCGGTCTCCGGTTAAAAAGCGGCGATCGCGTGGCGATTGTCGGGCGCAACGGTTGCGGGAAATCATCGTTGTTAAGGCTTATCTGGCAACAGTTTCACTCACAACTGGCATCACCTTCACTGGTGTTGCACCCGCGCGTTACGTTGGGGTATTACGACCAGACGCTGCACCAACTCGCAGATAACGATTCGTTATTTGACGCGCTGGAGCCGTTTGCTCCGCAGCCTGATATCCGCAAAATGGCGCTGATTAGCGCGGGTTTTCCGTGGGTTCGTCACGCGCAGCGGATCAGTTCCCTAAGCGGCGGTGAGCGCTCCCGGCTGCTGTTTGTTGGGCTAACGCTTGCGCGCTACAGCCTGCTGATGCTCGATGAACCGACCAACCATCTGGATCTGGAAGGTAAAGAGGCGTTAGCAGAAACGCTGCAAAGCTATAACGGCGGCGTGTTGTTGGTCAGTCACGACCGTCAGCTTATTAGCCAAAGCTGTAACCGGTTTTGGTTGATCGACAAGGGCGAACTCAGTGAATGGCACGATCTGGACGCGGTCAATGCGCGTATTCGGGAAACATCCTCGGAGATAACCGTTCCAAAAACGGTGGTCGATGCAAGAGCCGAAATAAGCGGTGACAGCGATGGATTGCTGGAACAACTTCTTGAGCTGGAGCAGCGTCTGGCTGACGATCTTGCCCGCAAGCCGAAACATCAAAAGCCGTTGTTACAGGCGCAATGGCGTGAGGAGATTGAGCGCCTGAACTCACAACTGGAGTAAACCGTATTGCCGGATGGCAGGCCTACATCAGCAAAATGCGCGTGTAGGCCCGTCATCCGGCTTATCTTTTGTTATTGCGGTTTTTTCTCTTTCCAGGCATCCCAGGCCTGCTTGATCTCTTGCTTTGCCGTAGCGGCGTCATTGAAACCGTTTAATTCGACCTTCTTGCGCCCTTCCGGCAGATCTTTGTATACGCGGAAGAAAGATTCCAGACGTTGAACTTCAATCTTGGGCAGGTCGCTTAACTCTTTGATGTTGTCATAAGTGGGGTCAATTTTGCTGGCCGGAACGGCGACAATTTTATCGTCCTTTTCACCGCCGTCGATCATCTTCAGTACGCCTATAGCCCGCAGCTTAATCAACGTTCCCGGGGCCAGCGGCGCGCGGGTATAAAAGATAACATCCAGCGGATCGCCGTCACCAGCTAAAGACTGGGTTAGTGAACCGTAGTTGGCGGGATAGGCAACCGGCATTGACTGGAAGCGATCGGCCACGATAAAACCGGTTTTGGCGTCGGTTTCATATTTAATCATTCCACCTGCCGGGATTTCGGTTACGGCATAAAACTCTTCCGGGTTATTTTCTGGCTGAGGAAATTCGAGGATGTTCTGCGCCTGAGCGGACGCACAAAGAAACACGCTGACTGCGAGTAATTTTTTCACCAGATGCATTGTCTTTTAACTCTTCTATTATTGGAAAGACAATACCTTACGTTCAGCAGATGACAAAAACATGACATTTTTTTGGCAAAAAAATGGCGCTACTGGTGTAGCGCCATTACGATCAGGGCACGTCAGGAGTTAGTTAACCCCTTCCTCGCTCTCTTTTTTCGCTTCTTGTCGTTCAACTTCGCGATACCAGCGTGGGTGATGTTTCTTCGCCCAGCGGCGGCTCACTTTCCCTTCGACCATGCCTTTAATCGATCCTTTCACCCAGAATGCCATATACATGTGGATGAGGATGGCGTGCATCAGGATAATCCCCGCAGCCGCATGGATAAGCAGGCTATAGCGCACGACCTGCATCGGGAAGAACTGCGCAAAGTACGGACGCCAGATAATGATGCCGGTAATCAGCAGCACGAAAATCATGCTCATGATCGACCAGAACATCATTTTCTGTCCGGCATTGTACTTACCCACGTCCGCCACTTTGTGTTCATTGCCTTTCAGCACTTCCACAATATTTTTCAGCCACGGGATATCTTTTTTATCCGGGATGTTGTGGTGAACAAAGCGTACAAACATGAACATCAGCGCCACGAAGATCAGCAGTCCGAAGAACGGGTGCAAAATGCGCCCCATCTGCGGTGTACCGAAGGTCTGCGTCAGCCATTGCAGAGTCGGGAAGAAAAACGAAATCCCCGACAACGCCACCAGGAAGAAGCAGATCACCACCGTCCAGTGACAGGCGCGGTCGATAAACTTCGTGCGCACAATCATTTTCGACTTACTCATGATGATCCTCCTCGTCGTCGTCCACTTCCTTATTCGGACCGATACCAATGTAGTGGTAAATCAGTCCGGCGAAGGTGGCGATAAATCCGGCAGCGGCCAGTGGTTTCAGCGCCCCTTTCCACAGATTGATAGAGGTATCGATCTGCGGTTCTTTCGGCAGGCCGTGATACAGCTCCGGCTGGTTGGCATGATGCAGAACGTACATCACGTGCGTGCCACCCACACCTTCCGGGTTGTAGACACCGGCATGTTCATAACCACGTGCTTTCAGTTTTGCCACTCGCTGTTCGCCCATTTCCAGCATTTCCTGCTTGGTACCGAAATGGATTGCCCCGGTCGGACAGGTCTTCACGCAGGCAGGCTCCTGCCCGACGCTGACGCGGTCCACACACAGCGTACATTTATACACGCGGTTATCCTCTTTATTGAGGCGCGGAATATTAAATGGACACCCGGCAATACAGTAGCCGCAGCCAATACAGTGCTCTGACTGAAAATCAACAATCCCGTTGGCGTACTGGATGATAGCCCCGGCAGACGGGCATGCCTTCAGGCAGCCCGGATCTTCACAGTGCATACAGCCGTCTTTACGAATCAACCACTCGAGCTTGCCGTTCTGTTCGGTTTCGGTAAACCGCATCACCGTCCAGGACTTGGCGCTAAGATCGGCAGGGTTGTCATACACCCCGACGCAGTGGCCGACTTCATCGCGGATATCATTCCACTCTGAGCATGCCACCTGACAGGCCTTACAGCCTATACAGGTGGAAACGTCGATCAGCTTTGCGACCTCAGCTTTGTAATCACGGGCCTGAGGCGGCGGCGTGATGGCGTTTGTTGCGGACCGTTTGATGATGTCCTGCGTTTCCATAGACATATGTTCGCCTCCCTTACGCCTTCTCGATGTTAACTAAAAACGCTTTGTATTCCGGCGTTTGCGAGTTTGCATCACCGACATTCGGCGTCAGGGTGTTGGCGATATAGCCTTTACGCGCGACTCCTTCAAAGCCCCAGTGGATCGGGATCCCAACCGTTTCAACCTGCTGACCGTTGACGTGCAGAGTGCGCAGACGACGGGTAACCACGGCAACTGCGCGAATAAATCCACGCTTGCTGCTGACTTTGACGTGATCGCCGTTGGAGATCCCCTTCGCTGCCGCCAGCGTTTCGCTGATTTCCACAAACTGCTCTGGCTGGGCAATCGCATTCAGCAATGCGTGCTTGGTCCAGGTATGGAAATGTTCGGTCAGACGATAGGTCGTCCCGACGTACGGGAAGTCCTGTTTCGTGCCCATGCGTAACTTATCCGCTTCGTACAGACGCGCTGCCGGGTTGGAGATCACGTTCGGATGCAGCGGGTTCGTACCCAGCGGCGTTTCCATCGGCTCGTAGTGTTCCGGGAACGGACCTTCCGCCATCTTATCGATAGCGAACAGACGACCCAGCCCTTCCGGCTGCATAATAAACGGATTGGTGCCACTGCCCGGTGCTGCGGTGTTGAAGTCCGGGATATCGTTCCCCGTCCACTTCGTGCCGTTCCACTGGATCAGCATGCGTTTTGGATCCCATGGCTTACCTTGCGGGTCCGCCGAAGCGCGGTTATACAACACGCGACGGTTTAACGGCCATGCCCAGGCCCAGCCCAGCGTATTACCGAGACCTGACGGGTCGGCGTTATCGCGATTGGCCATCTGGTTGCCCTGCTCGGTCCAGCTACCGGTATAAATCCAGCAGGACGATGACGTAGAACCATCATCGCGCAGAAGCGCAAAGCTGCTGAGTAACTGGCCTTTCTTCGCAACCAGCACACCGTTGGCATCATAGAGGTCTTCCAGCGCATAGCCGTTGTTCTCTTTTGCCACTTCCTCGGAGTGCGGTTCGTCCGGCTGCTTATAGTTCCAGCTCATTTTCAGCACGGGTTCTACGGCTTTACCGCCTTCAGTGCGATACATGTCGCGCAGACGGTGATAAATACCGGCCAGAATTTCGCCGTCGTTACGGGCTTCACCCGGGGCATCCTGACCTTTCCAGTGCCACTGCAGCCAGCGACCGGAGTTGGCGATGGAGCCGTCCTCTTCCGCAAAGCAGGTGGATGGCAAACGGAAGACTTCGGTCTGAATAGAAGCCGGATCAACGTCGTTTGATTCGCCGTGGTTCTGCCAGAACGTTGAGGTTTCAGTCACCAGCGGATCGATAATCACCAGATACTTCAGTTTGCTCAGGCACTGCACCACTTTGTTTTTGTCCGGGAAGGACGCGACCGGGTTAAAGCCCTGACAGATGTAGCCGGTCACTTTCCCGCTATCCATCATGTTGAAGTATTTGATGACGTCGTAGGACTGATCCCACTTCGGCAACCACTCAAAGCCCCAGTCGTTTTCTTTCTGCGCCGCATTGCCGTAGAAAGATTTCATCAGGCTGACGAAGAATTTCGGGTAGTTGCCCCAGTAGTTCACCTGATCGGCCAACGTCGCTTTTGGCGTGTTAGCGGCCAGATAGGTTTGCAGATCGGCCTGTTTCTCTGACGGCAGCGTCAGGTAGCCTGGCAGACTGGTAGAGAGCAGCCCTAAGTCGGTTAAACCCTGAATGTTGGAGTGACCGCGTAAAGCGTTGACCCCGCCACCTGCCATCCCCATGTTGCCGAGCAGCAACTGGATCATCGCCATGGTACGGATGTTCTGCGCCCCGACGGTATGCTGTGTCCAGCCCAGCGCATACAGGAACGTGGTGGTGCGGTCCGCTGCGCTGGTGGAAGCCAGCACTTCGCAAACTTTCAGGAAGTCTTCTTTTGGCGTACCGCAGATGTTTTCCACCACATCCGGCGTGTAGCGGGAAACGTGCTGTTTTAGCAGATTCCAGACACAGCGAGGATGGCTTAACGTTTCATCGCGTTTCGCGTAGCCGTTTTCATCGAACTGGTAGTTCCAGGACGATTTATCGTATTGGCGTTTTTTCGCGTCGTAACCGCTGAACAGACCGTCTTCAAAAGCAAAATCATCCCGCACCAGCAGGCTGGCGTTGGTGTAATGCTTAACGTATTCAGCGTTGATTTTGTTGTTTTCAATCAGATACAGCAAGACGCCGGACAGGAACGTAATGTCCGTGCCGGAACGAATTGGCGCGTAAATATCCGCTACCGAGGCTGTACGTGTAAAACGGGGGTCAACAACAATTAGCGTGGCATCATTGTTGTTTTTAGCTTCCATCGCCCAGCGGAATCCCACCGGATGTGCTTCAGCGGCGTTACCGCCCATCACCATCACGACGTTGGCGTTTTTAATATCAACCCAGTGGTTGGTCATCGCACCGCGACCAAATGTTGGAGCAAGACTTGCTACCGTTGGTCCGTGTCAGACGCGCGCCTGGTTGTCTACTGCCAGCATGCCGAGTGAGCGCACAAATTTTTGCGTCAGCATGCCGGTTTCATTACTTGCCGCAGATGCGCACAGCATCCCGGTAGAAAGCCAGCGGTTTACCGTTACGCCCTGCTCATTCTTCTCAATAAAGTTGGCGTCGCGGTCAGTTTTCATCAGCTTCGCGATACGGGTGAAAGCCTCATCCCAGCTGATACGCTGCCATTTGTCGGAGCCTGGAGCGCGATATTCCGGGTAACGCAGACGGTTTTCACTGTGCACGTAATCCAGTAATCCTGCGCCCTTAGGGCATAATGCTCCACGGCTCACCGGATGATCCGGATCCCCTTCAATATGGTAAATCGACTCTTTGGCGTTTTTTGCTCCATCTCCCAGGCTATACATTAATAGCCCGCAACCTACGGAACAGTATGTGCAGGTGTTTCGGATCTCTTTGGCGCGCAACAGCTTATAGTTTCGCGCCTGAGCCAGTGCCATTTTGGGTGCAAAACCCAGAGCGGCTACTGTTGTTCCCGCCATACCGCCCGCGCAGATTTTAAAAAATTGTCTGCGGCTGACGTCCATTGCTTTCCTCTTTTTTGCAGGGATTCGTACAGGAAATCTCTCAAATTGCGCCAGCGCGGCATGATTGAAAGATGACATGTACAACTTCGCGACGAAACTATCAGCTATATCCATATTTTTTTTGCGTCAAATCAATAACGAAACGGTTCCGCTACTAAATAGTGCACTTCGCTTAACCTTTGTACCCATAAGGGAGTAGGCAAAAGGGAATTAATTAGTGCGCTACGGTGTAAAGGTGCTATACATTTCAGCTTAATTTTTGCCAGTACCATGGACAGACAATCAGCATGACAAAACAAAAAGCAACGTTAATTGGGCTTATTGCCATCGTGCTCTGGAGCACGATGGTCGGGCTTATTCGTGGGGTAAGCGAAGGACTGGGGCCGGCAGGCGGCGCGGCGATGATTTTTACATTAAGCGGCCTGTTGCTGATATTTACCGTCGGCTTCCCAAATATCAGAAAAATTCCTGTGCGATATTTAATCGCCGGCAGCGTGCTTTTTGTTAGCTATGAAATATGTTTAGCGCTGGCCCTCGGCTATGCCGCCACTCGTCACCAGGCTATTGAAGTGGGTATGGTCAATTATCTCTGGCCAAGTCTGACAATATTATTCGCCATCTTATTTAATGGCCAAAAAACAACCTGGTTGGTGATTCCCGGATTAATCATCGCATTGACCGGGGTTTGTTGGGTGTTGGGGGGCGAAAACGGCCTCAATCCTGGAGAAATTATCAGTAATGTTGCCAGCAGCCCGCTTAGCTATTTCCTCGCCTTTCTCGGTGCTTTTATCTGGGCAACGTATTGCACGGTGACCAATAAATATGCAAAAGGTTTTAACGGCATCACCGTGTTCGTTTTACTAACGGCGGCAAGTTTGTGGGTTTACTATTTTATTACGCCTCAACCGGAAATGGTTTTCAGCACTTCGGTGACGATTAAAATGTTCACTGCAGCATTAACGTTAGGATTTGCCTATGCCACGTGGAATATTGGTATTTTGCATGGCAACGTGACCGTTATGGCCGTCGGGTCTTATTTTACTCCAGTGCTCTCCTCTGCGCTGGCGGCGGTGTTGCTCAGCGCCCCGCTGTCACTATCCTTCTGGCAAGGAGCGCTGATGGTCTGCGCGGGGTCTCTGCTTTGCTGGCTGGCAACGCGCCGTGCCTGAAAAAAGTCGGGTTTTATCACAAACAAATAAAATCCGGCTATACTTTAGACAATTTAATGAATAATAATTGTTCATTCCACTGCGGTTTATGTTTATATTTTTTTAATTAAATGTTAAATATATGGAAATTAATTAACGCCCGAAAGTATTACTCGGTTATCTGTATCTCTTCACATGTATATATTACACCTGCGAAACTAACGCCATTTAAATCATAGCCTGCACAATAGTTCCCCATGTAAATATACCCATTCCGATCTGTCACATATTAAGATTAATACAATCAGCTATATTATGTAGATCTGGATCACACAACTTCAAATATTTCGCAATATTATGAAACTTATTATTGAACTTATACCACTGCGTCATTTAAAAATGGTTTGCCATTGACGAACCCCTTCGTTTAGCAATGGTTTAGGAAACACACCAAGAAATAATTATAAGGATTATTTAGAATGAAACTTAAATTAGTTGCAGTGGCAGTGACTAGCCTGTTGGCGGCAGGTGCGGTAAACGCAGCTGAGGTATATAACAAAGACGCAAACAAACTGGACCTGTACGGTAAAGTTCACGCTCAACACTACTTCTCTAACGATACCAGCAGCGATGGCGACAAAACTTACGCGCGTCTGGGCTTCAAAGGCGAAACTCAGATCAACGACCAACTGGTTGGTTTTGGTCAGTGGGAATATGAATTCAAAGGCAACCGTTCTGAAGATCAGGGTTCCGACAAAGATAAAACCCGTCTGGCATTCGCTGGCCTGAAATTCGCTGAATACGGTTCTTTCGACTACGGTCGTAACTACGGCGTAGCTTACGACATCGGCGCATGGACCGACGTTCTGCCAGAGTTCGGTGGCGATACCTGGACCCAGACTGACGTCTTCATGACTGGTCGTACTACTGGCGTTGCAACCTACCGTAACACCGACTTCTTCGGTCTGGTCGAAGGTCTGAACTTTGCCCTGCAGTACCAGGGTAAAAACGATCGTAGCGCCGACAAAGAAGCTAACGGCGACGGCTTCGGTCTGTCAACTACCTATGAGTACGATGGCTTCGGCGTAGGTGCAGCCTATGCGAAATCTGACCGTACTGACTCCCAGAACAACCACAGCGGTCAGTTCAAAGCTGACGGTAAGAACGCTGAAGTTTGGGCTGCTGGCCTGAAATATGATGCGAACAACATCTACCTGGCAACCACCTACTCCGAAACCCGTAACATGACTACCTTTGGTGGTACTGTTAAAGGTACTGAGATCATCGGTATTGCAAATAAAGCACAGAACTTTGAAGCTGTTGCTCAGTACCAGTTCGACTTCGGTCTGCGTCCGTCCGTTGCTTACCTGAAGTCTAAAGGTAAAGACATCAACGGTTACGGCGACCAGGATCTGGTTGAATACGTAGACCTGGGTGCTACCTACTACTTCAACAAAAACATGTCCACCTTCGTTGATTACAAAATCAACCTGCTGGATGCCAACAACTTCACAAGAGCTGCCGGTGTAAGCACTGACAACATCGTTGCTGTTGGTCTGAACTACCAGTTCTAATTTTGTTGTAGTCTGAATACAAAGCCAGTCCTTCCAGGGCTGGCTTTTTCTCTTAATGTAGACTCGGTCATAAGGAGTATGCCGTGCAGACATTCACTGGTCGTTGTCTTTGCGGGCAGAGTCATTTTACCGTCGACGTCGAAATGCTGGATGTCTATGCCTGTCATTGTACGCTGTGCCAGAAGTGGTCAGGTGGCATCGCTATGTATCTGGAAGCCAGCGCTCAGCCGCTGATGTCGCCGGATTCAGCAGAACCTTCGCACTTCCCATCTTCAAATCGTGGTGAACGTTTCTTCTGTTCCGGATGCGGGTGCCCGCTCTGGTTTACCCTAACGGGCAGCGATCGTTATTTTGTGCCGTGGACGCTGCTGGAACTGAATGAGGTGGATCGCCGCCGCCTGGTTTTAGCGGCAGAGATCTATACGGAAACACAGCCTGCGTTCTGGAGGCTGACGGGGCAATACGCTCGACTGAGTGGAAAAGAAGTCGAAGAGATGGATTACCCCTGTCATTTAGCCCATTAGTTATTGACGCTGTACCTTTGCCAGACTGAACCACATTCCTACCGCTAATACGATAAGCATGCTGCCGGCGCTGCTTAAGGCCACGCTGTGCGACCAGGTAAAGGCTTCTTTAGCAGCCGACAGCAACGCCTCACTCAGCGACGACGGGAGCGAGTGCGCCAGTTGCACCGCCTCACCCATTGACGATGAGGCTCGTTCTATCTCCTGTGGATTAAGTCCGACAGGCGGCAGAATCGAGGCTGAAAAGCTGCGGCTCAACAACAAACCAAAGATAGCGATCCCAAGCCCGGCCCCCAGTTCATAAGCCATTGTCTCAATGGCGCCCGCGGCTGCGGCTTTTTCTGCCGGGGCTGCCGCCATGATAGCCGCCGTTGAGGCCAGCAGCGCACTGGCGGCGCTGAAACCGAGCAAAGCCATTAATATCCAGGCTTGAATCTGCTGAGTACTGAAATCTGTCATCGCCAGGCCGTAAAAACTGACGGCGCTAAGCGCCATACCCGCCGTTGCCACACAACGTAATCCCAGGCGTGACACCAGCATACCGGCAATGGGTCCGCTGAAGCCGCTTGCCAGCATCACCGGCAGCATAAACAATCCCGCCTGATACGGTGTTAAACCATGAACAAACTGTAGCTCCTGAGCCATCAGTAACTCGAAACCCACCAGAGTTATCATGGCGGTCATCGCCATCACAACGCCGCTTAAGATGATGCGATGCGTGAACAGCCGCATATCAATCATCGGGCGGGAAGCAGCAAGCTGGATGCGGACAAACTGCCACAACAGTAACGCGCCGGTTAACAGCGTCAACGTAATGGCAACGGTCGCCGTATGCCCTTTCAGCGCGGTTTTAGCGCTGTAAACCAGCAGCAGAATGGCGACAATCAGCATTATTGCATGACCGAAATTTAACGATTGATCGCGACGTCCGGCCTGGCGCGGCACTAAACGTGCGGTTAAGGCCATCACCACCAGGACAATCGGTACATTAATTAAGAATACGGATCCCCAGTAGAAGTGCTCCAGCAGCATTCCACCAACCAGTGGGCCAAATGCCGCACCGCCGGAACCCACGGCAGCCCAGACACCGAGCGCCATATTGCGATGCCGTTGCTCAGCGAATGTGGCGCGAATACCCGCAAGCGTTGCCGGAACAATCATCGCCGCCCCAATCGCCAATACGGCCCGGGTGGCAATCAGCCAACCCGCGCTGTGGGCAAAGGCAGCGGCCAGCGATGCGAGGCCAAATAATCCGCCCCCTAACAGCAGCAGACGTTTAAAGCCAATACGATCGCCCAGCGCGCCCATTGGCAATACCATTCCGGCCATTACCAGAGAATAAATATCAATGATCCACAGCAGCTCGTTACCACTGGCGCCCAGCGTCATACTCAGCGTGGGCGCGGCAACGTGCAGCACCGTTGCATCAATCGCAACAGGGATGTAGACCAGTACAATAATGACTAACGTTAACCACTGACGAAACATAAAACTCCCTAACGAAACTGAAACTGGACACGTGTCCAGCTTTAGCGATCCTACGGAAATTTGAACGTATGTCCAACTTTTTGTTAGACTGCGTGCTATACGGGTACAGGAGGAAAGATGAGCTATCTGAATCGGGACGAACGTCGGGAAGTTATTCTGCAAGCGGCCATGCGTGTCGCGCTTGAGGAAGGATTTACTGCGATGACGGTGCGGCGTATTGCCACGGAAGCGCAGGTGTCTACCGGGCAGGTACACCATCACTTTACCTCTGCGGGTGAGTTAAAATCCCTCGCTTTTGTGCAACTGATACGGACCCTTCTGGATGCCGAACAGGTCAGTGATAACGCTAGCTTCCGCGAACGACTGCATGCCATGTTGGGCAGTGAAGATGGCGGGTTCGAACCCTACATTAAACTGTGGCGTGAAGCGCAGGTCCTGGCGGATAAAGATCCGGAAATCAAAAGCGCCTACCTGCTAACCATGCGGATGTGGCATGAAGAAACCGCCGCTATCATCACTCAAGGACAGAGTGCAGGTGAATTCTCAGCAATACCGGATGCGGCCGAGGTGGCCTGGCGCTTAATCGCATTGGTTTGCGGCCTGGATGGCATCTATGTCTTAGGCATTGAGGAAATGGCCGACCCTGCATTCGTGCGCCATTTGGATCGTATGATTACGTTAGAGTTAGTTAATTGATGTTATAGATGAATTAATAATACATCTTTTAATTTTACAATTGGTAACACTTAAGCAACATGTAATTCCCTCATCACGCCGCGTTATTGCGCTTTTTTATCTATTCTTTCAGTCAATATTCCCAAAACTTTTCAATAGTTTCTAAAAAGAACTCGCGCGGCGCTGTATGCGTTTATTTCTTTTTCATGAACGGCATGGGCATGGAGAATAATATGTCAGCATCAAATGAGAAAAATAATCGTTATCTTTTAACTGACTGGAAACCGGAGAACCCCGCCTTTTGGGAAAACAAAGGTAAGCATATTGCACGCAGAAACCTCTGGATATCAGTAAGTTGTCTGTTGCTGGCGTTCTGCGTCTGGATGTTGTTTAGCGCCGTGGCCGTCAATCTGAATAAAATTGGTTTTAATTTCACCACTGACCAACTGTTTTTATTAACGGCATTGCCTTCTCTTTCTGGCGCAATATTGCGCGTTCCCTACTCCTTTATGGTACCTATATTTGGTGGGCGCCGGTGGACCATTTTTAGCACGATTATTCTGGTTATTCCCTGCGTCTGGCTCGGTTTTGCCGTGCAAAATAACGCTACTCCGTTTGGCGTATTTATTATCATTGCGCTGATGTGTGGTTTTGCTGGCGCAAACTTTGCCTCCAGCATGGGTAATATCAGCTTTTTCTTCCCCAAAGCTAAACAAGGCAGCGCATTAGGCGTTAACGGTGGTCTCGGCAACCTTGGCGTCAGCGTGATGCAGTTGATCGCGCCGCTAGTGATCTTTCTGCCTATCTTTACCTTTTTGGGCGTACAGGGCGTACCGCAAGCCGACGGCTCGTTATTGTCGCTGGCCAATGCCGCATGGATTTGGGTTCCGTTACTGCTGATAGCCACCTTAGCAGCAGGCATGGGAATGAACGATATTGCCAGTTCGAAGGCCTCAATTGCTTCCCAGTTGCCGGTCCTCAAGCGTTTTCATCTGTGGTTATTAAGCCTGCTGTATCTCGCCACCTTCGGTTCATTTATCGGCTTTTCGGCAGGCTTTGCCATGCTGGCGAAAACTCAGTTCCCGGACGTGAATATCCTGCAACTGGCGTTCTTCGGCCCCTTCATCGGCGCTCTTGCGCGATCGGCAGGCGGCGTGATCTCTGACAAATTCGGCGGTGTGCGCGTCACGTTAATTAACTTCATCTTTATGGCGTTGTTTAGCGCCCTGCTGTTCCTCACCCTGCCTGGGTCAGGCGAAGGAAACTTTGTCGCCTTCTACCTGGTGTTTATGGGCTTGTTCCTGACTGCGGGTCTGGGAAGCGGCTCAACCTTCCAGATGATCGCGGTGATCTTTCGCAAAATCACCATATACCGGGTGAAGCTGCACGGTGGTACTGAAGAACAGGCCCAACGTGAGGCGGTAACCGATACCGCTGCCGCCCTGGGATTCATCTCTGCTATTGGCGCTGTGGGGGGCTTTTTCATCCCCAAAGCGTTTGGTTCATCGCTGGCGCTGACCGGCTCTCCGGTGGGCGCAATGAAAATATTCCTCGTGTTTTACATCGTCTGCGTGCTGGTGACCTGGCTGGTCTATGGCCGTAAATCACAAAAAAAATAACAAAATGGATACCGCAGGATCGGACAGTTCGATAGGCCGGATAAGGCGTTAACCGCCATCCGGCCTACCGTTCGATTCACCGTCGGCAATATTCTCAAAGCAGGAGTTATGTCATGAGTAAACTGTTCGATCGCTTTCGCTACTTTAAACAAAAGGGCGATACGTTTGCCGATGGGCACGGGCAAGTGATGCACACCAACCGGGACTGGGAAGACAGCTATCGTCAGCGCTGGCAGTTCGACAAAATTGTGCGTTCTACCCACGGCGTTAACTGTACCGGCTCATGCAGTTGGAAAATCTACGTCAAAAACGGACTGGTGACCTGGGAAACGCAGCAAACCGACTACCCGCGTACCCGCCCTGACCTGCCAAATCATGAACCCCGTGGCTGCCCGCGCGGTGCCAGCTACTCCTGGTATCTTTACAGCGCCAACCGTCTGAAGTATCCCCTGGTGCGTAAACGTCTGATCGAACTGTGGCGCGACGCCCTGTCCCGCCAGCCCGATCCGGTGCTGGCCTGGGAATCCATTATGAACGACCCGCAAAAATGCCAGAGCTACAAGCAGGTACGCGGGCGCGGTGGTTTTATCCGTTCCAACTGGAAAGAGCTTAATCAGCTCATTGCTGCCGCCAACGTCTGGACGGTGAAAACCTATGGCCCGGATCGCGTGGCCGGGTTCTCCCCGATCCCTGCTATGTCGATGGTCTCCTATGCCGCAGGCACACGTTATCTTTCGCTACTGGGCGGAACCTGCCTGAGCTTCTATGACTGGTACTGCGACTTACCGCCTGCATCACCGATGACCTGGGGCGAACAGACCGATGTTCCAGAATCCGCCGACTGGTATAACTCCAGCTACATCATCGCCTGGGGGTCAAACGTGCCGCAGACCCGTACCCCGGATGCGCACTTTTTTACTGAAGTACGCTACAAAGGCACCAAGACGATTGCCATTACGCCGGATTACTCGGAAGTCGCTAAACTGTGCGACCAGTGGCTGGCACCTAAGCAAGGAACAGACAGCGCGTTGGCGATGGCGATGGGCCACGTCATCCTGAAAGAATTCCACCTCGACAATCCCAGCGATTACTTCATCAATTACTGTCGTCGCTATACCGATATGCCGATGCTGGTTTTGCTGGATGCCCGGGAAGATGGCAGCTACGTGCCAGGGCGCATGATGCGCGCCTCAGACCTTGTCGATGGTCTGGGCGAAAGTAACAATCCGGAGTGGAAAACCGTGGCCTTTAACACTGCTGGCGAACTGGTGGTCCCGAACGGGTCTATCGGTTTTCGCTGGGGCGAGAAAGGTAAATGGAACCTGGAGCCACTGGCGGCTGGCGCTGAAACAGAACTTTCCCTCTCGTTGCTTGGTCAGCATGATGAAGTGACCGGCGTGGCATTCCCCTACTTCGGCGGCAACGAAAACCCACATTTTCGCAGCGTGAAACAGGAACCCGTGCTGATTCGTCAACTGCCGGTAAAACATCTTACCCTCGCCGACGGCAGCCGTTGCCCGGTGGTAAGCGTCTATGATCTGGTGCTGGCGAATTACGGCCTCGACCGTGGTCTGGATGACGCTCATAGCGCGCAAGATTACGGCGAAGTGAAAGCCTACACCCCGGCCTGGGGAGAGCAAATTACCGGTGTCCCTCGTCGTCATATCGAACAAATCGCCCGTGAGTTTGCCGATACGGCGCACAAAACGCATGGCCGTTCGATGATTATCCTCGGGGCTGGCGTCAACCACTGGTATCACATGGATATGAACTACCGTGGAATGATTAACATCCTCGTGTTCTGCGGTTGTGTGGGACAAAGCGGTGGCGGCTGGGCGCACTATGTGGGTCAGGAGAAACTGCGTCCGCAAACCGGTTGGTTGCCGCTGGCCTTTGCGCTGGACTGGAACCGCCCGCCGCGTCAGATGAACAGCACCTCGTTTTTCTACAATCACTCCAGCCAATGGCGTTATGAAAAACTCACCGCTCAGGAACTCCTCTCTCCGCTGGCTGACGCGTCGAAGTTTAGCGGACATTTGATCGACTTTAACGTGCGTGCAGAAAGAATGGGCTGGCTGCCGTCCGCGCCGCAGCTCAACCTCAACCCTCTGACCGTCAAAGCAAAGGCAGAACAAGCGGGAGTGTCGCCTGCGCAATACACTGCACAGGCGCTGAAATCGGGTGAAATTCGTTTTGCCTGCGAGCAGCCGGATAGTGGTAACAACCATCCGCGTAATCTCTTCGTCTGGCGCTCTAACCTGCTCGGCTCCTCCGGTAAAGGGCATGAATACATGCTCAAGTATCTGCTGGGTACCGAAAGCGGGATCCAGGGGGAAGCGCTCGGTTCAAGCGAAGGTATTAAACCTGAAGAGGTGGAATGGCAGTCCGCGGCGATAGAGGGCAAGCTTGATCTGCTGGTAACGCTCGATTTCCGTATGTCGAGTACCTGCCTGTTCTCCGATGTCGTTTTGCCGACCGCCACCTGGTATGAAAAAGACGATATGAACACCTCGGATATGCATCCGTTTATTCACCCGCTGTCGGCGGCGGTCGATCCTGCGTGGGAATCGAAGAGCGACTGGGAAATTTATAAAGGCATCGCCAAAGTCTTCTCTGAGGTTTGCGTCGGGCACCTTGGGCAAGAAACGGATGTGGTATTACAACCGCTGCAACACGACTCCCCGGCAGAGCTGGCGCAGCCGTTTGACATTCAGGACTGGCGTAAAGGCGAATGCGATCTCCTCCCGGGGAAAACGGCGCCCAATATTGCCGTTGTGGAACGTGACTATCCCGCCACCTACGAACGCTTCACTTCGCTCGGTCCGCTAATGGACAAGCTCGGTAACGGCGGGAAAGGTATTACGTGGAATACCCAGGCGGAGGTCGATTTCCTCGGCAAGCTGAACTACACCAAACGCGAAGGCCCGGCGAAAGGCCGACCACTGATAGACACCGCGCTGGATGCGTCTGAGGTGATCCTCGCCCTGGCACCGGAAACGAACGGTCAGGTGGCGGTGAAAGCCTGGGAAGCGCTGGGAGCGATGACCGGACGCGACCATACGCATCTGGCGTTGAACAAAGAAGACGAGAAAATCCGTTTTCGCGATATTCAGGCGCAGCCGCGCAAAATCATCTCCAGCCCCACCTGGTCCGGGCTGGAAAGTGAACATGTCTCCTATAACGCAGGCTATACCAACGTCCACGAGCTGATCCCGTGGCGTACCCTGTCCGGTCGCCAACAGTTGTACCAGGATCACGCGTGGATGCGAGCCTTTGGTGAAAGTCTGGTGGCATATCGTCCACCTATCGATACCCGTAGCGTCAGCAATATGCGCGAAGTTCCACCTAACGGCTTCCCGGAAAAAGCGCTCAACTTCCTGACTCCGCATCAGAAATGGGGGATCCATTCTACCTACAGCGAAAACCTGCTGATGCTGACGCTGTCGCGCGGCGGCCCCATTGTCTGGATCAGTGAAACCGATGCTAAAGAGCTGGGCATTGAGGATAACGACTGGATTGAAGCCTTTAACGCCAACGGCGCGCTCACCGCGCGGGCTGTGGTGAGTCAGCGCGTGCCGCCGGGAATGACCATGATGTATCACGCTCAGGAGCGAATCATGAATATCCCTGGATCGGAAGTCACCGGTATGCGCGGCGGGATCCACAACTCAGTCACCCGCGTCTGCCCGAAACCCACGCACATGATCGGCGGCTATGCGCAACTGGCATACAGCTTCAACTATTACGGCACGGTCGGCTCTAACCGCGATGAGTTCATCATGATTAGAAAAATGAAAAATATTAACTGGCTGGATGATGAAGGTCGCGATCAGGTACAGGAGACGAAAAAATGAAAATACGCTCACAGGTAGGCATGGTTCTTAATCTGGATAAGTGCATCGGCTGCCACACCTGCTCCGTCACCTGTAAAAACGTCTGGACCGGGCGTGAAGGGATGGAATATGCGTGGTTTAACAACGTTGAGACCAAGCCAGGCATTGGCTATCCGAAAAACTGGGAAGATCAGGAAGAGTGGCAAGGCGGCTGGATTCGCGATGTTAACGGGAAGATAAGGCCGCGCCTGGGCGGCAAGATGGGCGTTATCACCAAAATTTTTGCTAACCCAGTGATCCCGCAAATCGATGATTATTACGAACCCTTTACCTACGATTATCAGCATCTGCATAGCGCGCCGGAAAGCAAGAATCAGCCCACCGCACGTCCGCGTTCGCTGATAGATGGCAGACGGATGGACAAGATTATCTGGGGCCCTAACTGGGAAGAGTTGCTCGGCGGTGAGTTCTCAAAACGTGCCCGCGACCGTAACTTTGAGAAAATGCAAAAGGAGATGTACGGGCAATTCGAAAACACCTTCATGATGTATTTACCGCGCTTGTGCGAACACTGCCTGAACCCAAGCTGTGTCGCCACCTGCCCGAGCGGAGCCATCTATAAGCGTGAAGAAGACGGCATCGTGTTGATCGACCAGGATAAATGTCGTGGCTGGCGCTTGTGCATCAGCGGTTGTCCGTACAAAAAAATCTACTTTAACTGGAAGAGCGGTAAATCAGAGAAGTGCATTTTCTGCTACCCGCGTATTGAGTCCGGCCAGCCGACGGTATGTTCGGAAACCTGCGTGGGACGCATCCGCTATCTTGGCGTATTGCTGTATGACGCCGACCGCATCGAAGAAGCAGCCAGCACCGAGCATGAGACCGATCTCTACGAGCGTCAGTGCGATGTGTTCCTCAATCCACACGACCCGGTGGTCATTGAAGAGGCGTTAAAACAAGGTATTCCGCACAACGTCATCGAAGCGGCCCAACGTTCGCCCGTTTACAAGATGGCGATGGACTGGAAGCTGGCGCTGCCGCTGCACCCGGAATACCGCACCCTGCCGATGGTCTGGTATGTACCGCCGTTGTCGCCGATTCAGTCGGTCGCTGACGCGGGGGGACTGCCGCACAATGGCAACATTCTGCCAGCGGTTGAATCACTGCGAATTCCGGTTCAGTACCTTGCCAACATGCTTAGCGCGGGCGATACCGGTCCGGTACTGCGGGCGCTAAAACGAATGATGGCCATGCGCCATTATATGCGTTCGCAAACCGTAGAAGGCGTTACGGACACCCGCGCGATTGAGGAAGTGGGTCTGACAGTTGAGCAGGTTGAAGAGATGTATCGCTATCTGGCCATCGCCAACTATGAAGACCGCTTCGTGATCCCGACCAGCCACCGTGAAATGGCGCGTGATGCGTTCCCGGAGAAAAACGGTTGCGGATTTACCTTTGGCGACGGCTGCCATGGTTCAGATACCAAATTCAACCTGTTTAACAGCAGTCGTATTGATGCCATCGACATCACCGAAGTGCGCGATAACGCGGAGGGTGAATAATGCAAATCCTGAAGGTTATCGGCCTGCTGATGGAATATCCCGACGAGTTGCTGTGGGAGTGTAAAGACGAGGCGCTGGCGCTTGTGGCCAGCGATGCCCCAATGCTTACCGAATTTAGCCAGGGGCTGCTCAATGCGCCATTACTGGATAAACAAGCCGAATGGTGTGAGATATTTGACCGGGGCCGGGCCACCTCTCTGCTGCTGTTTGAGCACGTGCACGCCGAGTCTCGCGATCGGGGCCAGGCGATGGTTGATCTGTTGGCGCAGTACGAAAAGGTCGGACTGCAGCTCGACTGCCGCGAACTGCCGGATCATCTGCCGCTGTATCTTGAGTACTTAAGCGTGTTGCCGGAAGCGGAGGCCAAAGAAGGATTGCAGAACGTCGCACCAATTCTGGCGCTGCTGGGGGGGCGTTTGAAACAGCGTGATACGCCGTGGTATCAACTGTTTGACGCCCTGCTACTGCTTGCCGGAAGCCCTCTTTCAAGTGACAGTGTCACTAAACAGGTTGGCACGGAAACCCGCGACGATACCCGACAGGCGCTGGATGCCGTCTGGGAAGAGGAACAGGTGAAGTTTATCGAGGATAACGCCACCGCCTGTGACAGTTCACCGTTACAAAACTATCAACGACGCTTTAGCCAGGACGTGGCACCTCAGTATGTCGACGTCAGCGCGGGAGGCCCGAAATGATACAGTACCTGAACGTCTTTTTTTACGATATCTACCCGTACCTGTGCGGCACGGTGTTTATCCTCGGCAGTTGGCTACGCTATGACTACGGGCAATACACCTGGCGAGCCTCTTCCAGCCAGATGCTGGACAAACGCGGCATGGTGTTATGGTCAAACCTGTTCCACATCGGCATTCTGGGGATCTTTTTCGGGCACTTGTTTGGCATGTTAACCCCGCACTGGATGTATGCCTGGTTCCTGCCGATTGCGGTGAAGCAGCAGATGGCGATGATCGCCGGTGGGCTCTGTGGCGTGCTGACGCTGGTCGGTGGCGCTGGCTTGCTGGTACGTCGTTTGACCAATCCGCGCATTCGTGCAACCTCCTCCACTGCCGATATCCTGATCCTCTGCGTTCTGCTGATTCAGTGTATCCTCGGCTTAACCACCATCCCATTCTCTGCGCAGCATCCTGACGGCAGTGAAATGCTGAAACTGGTAGGTTGGGCGCAGTCGGTAGTGACTTTCCAGGGCGGCGCGTCTGCGCATCTGGATGGCGTGGCGTTGATTTTCCGTGTGCATCTGGTTCTGGGGATGACTATCTTCCTGCTGTTCCCGTTCACGCGCCTGGTTCACGTGTGGAGCGCGCCGTTTGAGTACTTTACCCGCCGCTATCAAATAGTGCGTTCACGCCGATAAATCCGCATTGAAATGTCGGGTGACGACACGCCTTATCCGACCTACAACCAGGTACCGTAGGCCGGATAAGATAGCGATCATCGCCATCCGGCATTTTGCACGTTATGATGCTTCTCCATTCCAGGGAGAACGTTAATGAAACCACAGGTTTACCACGTCGATGCCTTTACCTCGGTACCCTTTCGCGGCAATTCAGCAGGCGTGGTTTTGCATGCTGACGGACTGAGCGAAGCGCAGATGCAACTCATTGCTCGCGAGCTGCGTCATTCGGAAACCGCTTTCCTGCTGACCAGCGACGACAGCGATGTTCGCATCCGCTATTTCACGCCGACGGTAGAAGTTCCTATCTGTGGGCATGCTACCGTCGCTGCACATTATGTGCGGGCAAACGTGCTTGGCTTGGGCAACAGTACAGTCTGGCAAACTTCGCTGGCTGGTCGTCATCGGGTGGATATCGAAGCTACCGGGAATGACTATCGTATTAGCCTTGAACAAGGCGTACCCGGATTTGAACCTCCGCTGGAAGGGGCTATTCGTGGTGCGATTATCGATGCCCTACACCTGAGCGAAGACGATATGCTGGCAGGCTTGCCGATTCAGGTTGCTACCACCGGGCATTCGAAAGTGATGATTCCGCTTAAGCCCGAGGTGGACCTCGACGCCCTTTCCCCTGATTTGCAGGCTCTGACAGCCATCAGCCAACAAATTGGCTGTAACGGCTTCTTTCCTTTTCAAATCCGCCCGGGCGAAAACGCCACCGATGGCCGCATGTTTTCGCCTGCGATTGGGATTGTGGAAGACCCGGTTACCGGCAATGCCAACGGTCCAATGGGCGCGTGGTTGGTTCACCATGGGCAGATGGCGCATGATGGGAAAACGTTACGTGTTCAGGGACATCAGGGCCGTGCGCTCGGGCGCGACGGTATTGTTGATGTGACGGTGACTATCCGTGATAACCAGCCAGAAAAAGTCACCATTACCGGTTCGGCGGTGATCCTGTTTCACGCAGAATGGGCGATAGATTTTTAATTGTTCCCGTAGGCCGGGTAAGGCCTACAACGTTCAAAATCATTGACTATAAAAATTTTATATGAATCTAAAAATAACAAATTCGTGATATCAAAATAATTTACAAAGTTGAACAGAGATAATGTCATGTACATTTATGAATCAGCTAAAAAATACTGGACGAACAAGCTAAACGGTATCCTGATAGTGATTTCCCTAATAAAAATTATGAAAAACAACTCAAAATCTATAATGCTAAGATCAAAGTTGATAAACTCAAAAGCGCTTTAAAGCCAACAATAGGGCTAAGTTCTTCTTATTGGTCTGAGCCTGTTAATATTTTTGCGAAAAAATATTTGGAATCTATTTTTTCGATGCGCGATATAACAAGAACATTTAAAATATTAGCCGGGATGTTTCATTTTACAGAAAATGAAAAGGATATAGTAAATCAACACGCTAATAATAATATCGGTAAAAAACACTACGACAGATACGACTATATTATTGAAAAAAGAGAGGTAACGTTGAAATGGGAAAAAGCGTTACATATTCTACTATCAAAAAATGGGCTAAATGAGATAAATTTGATTATAGAAAAGGTGAAAGCATTATAATTAATTCATTTGTTAAATGAGTTATGCATTTATTATTTTTAGCCTGAATTATCTAGGATTGTATTCAGGCTTTTTTACATATTATGTGATCAGAAACACAAAATTTACTGTGAAAATCGGTTGTTATTATATTTTTAGCAGATGAGTAAGATTCAAAAATGTATTTCTATCAAAGTAATAAAAAAATCTGTCAGTATATTTATGAACATGAATTATGGGTTTTAGGTCGTGTTATTGAAATATATGATCAGGTTACCCATCAGAATGAGGAAATGTTAGAGCCTTTATGGAGAAAATTCGATAGCGACATAGAAGGTATTTCTTTATTTTGTTCAAAAATGGAAGCAGCGTTCTATTCAACTTATTTAGAAAAAAGATTTAATGAAAAATGGGCAGTATATCCTCTGGATGATTTCAACATTAAAGAAATGATAATACATAATTATTCAGCCAAGAAAACTTACGAATATAATTTATTATTGAGTGCAGGTTTATGGGCCGATAAAGATAATAAAATTATCACATGCAATTATCATTTAGTTCAAGCCATGATCCCCGTCACGTATAAGCCTGGTGTTATAACAAAAGACAGCGAACATCCAATATTAAAAATACCAGAAAACGTAGCGGTAAAATTTAACAAAATGTGGAAAAGAAGATACCCTGACTTCATTAGCCATACCAAATCACAGTGCAATTATCACAGTGACTATTTAAAAGAACAAAGTTTAATAGCATTCAACAATATTCAATTTAAAGAGATTGATGAAATATCTGATTGTGTTTACTTAGCGACATACGACAATGACTGGATTTTTTGTAATCCAGATGATTTAAATTTAATAAGGTAAGGATATTATGGGCATTGCATATTTTTTAAGAGTTGGCGATAAAACAACGTGCGGCGGGAGCATCATAACGGGTGCATTTGATCATATAATTCATGGACAGTTTACTGCTCGTAATGGTGATAAATATATATGTGGTAAAGATAAGAATATTTATTCTATAGCCGGGGGACAGCCTGATTATTATATACAGGGTGTACAGGCTGCCGGAACAGCACATAGCACCGGTACATGTCCGTGTAAGTGCAAATTTATTAATTCAATTTATAATGTAACGTATGGCTATGAAAGTGAGAGTAAAAGTAAAGTCCATTCCGCCAGGCCAGCAACAAACAAAATGGTATCTGGAACTCTACAGCACGCACCGAAACCGCTTACAATAGCTCCAGAGCCATCTGGCCCGGTTGAAGAAGAAAAACCGCCCCGTGAACCTGTAGATGCGGGATTTTGCGTATTACCTTACGGGTCCACACCATCATCATATGAACCGTTTTTTTTCATTAATCCTCCCGATGGTACACGTGAGCTATACCATAAACTGAATCCTGATATGAAAAAACAACCTGGTTCGATTTTGATTGTTGTTGATCCTGAAAAACAAGATCAGGAACAAATTCAGACATTGCAAAAAGCGCGTGACAGAATAGATAAAGCTCTTGCACCGCTTTCTTTAGAGGAAGCAAAATTACTGCATGACAACAGAGGGGCCGTGGATGCATTTTCATATCAACTCTTTGGCAATTATTTAGGAAATGCTGGGGACGGCTTTGGCTATATTAGTGAGGCAGGTAAAGGTTATTATGAAGAAATAAATAAAATATTAATTGAAATTCAGGAGTTATACAAAAACACATATACCCATAATAAAGGTATTATATCGGGAGAGGAATTTTTCGGTCAACGTGCAAGACTATTTGGAAAACTAAATTCTCTATTAAACAAATATTCTAAAACCCATCTTAACTTAGAAGAATATAATAACATAAAAAAAGCTTTAGGTTTATCAACAGGATCAATTATGCACAAATGGGATAAAACCGGAGTGGATAATATTGAGGGCTATGCTACATATATTGAAAATTCAGCTAAATTAGTTAAACTGATGAAAACCGTTGGTTTTGTTGGGATAGCTTTAGATTTTTCCGGATATACATCAAATATTTATGATGCCTGTGCAAAAGGCCGTGAAAGTGCTTGCAAAAAAGTGGCGATAACAGAGTATAGTAAATTTGGATTTAAACAGGTAAGTGGTATGGTGATCGGAGCCGCTGCCGGACGTGCCGCGACTTCGCTTTGTACGTGGGTATTAGGACTTTCCACTATAGAAGCTGGCGGTGTCGGTGCTACTCTGTGTTTTGTTACAGGAGTTGGTGTTACTATTGCATCAGGTAAAATTGCAGAAAAATACGGCGAAGACGTTGGTGAAAAATTAGGTAATTATGCAGGAGATCATATTATATATGAAAACTCTTTTTATTCAAAATGAGGAGCTTATAAAAGTTATCATAAGCTTTGTTCTTGCATTTAATATGTTATTAATAATAGTATTTTACTTTTACAATAAGATAGCATATAAAAAAATAGTTGAAATCTATGAAAAGGAAATCGGAGCGTTGCCTGTTACAGCAATAATATGCAAAAACGCGAGTCTATTTTCCACACCTGGATTATATCTCACTAAAGTTGCGTTTATTATGGAAACTTTAATCTTCAAATATAATAAAATCTCAAATTATGATATGAGCATAGATGGTTATAATTTAATAAGAAGTTTACCTTGCAAATTGACACTAGGATTTAAAATTGAAGCATTGCTGTGGATATTATGCATTCCTGTATGGATAAGTGTGTTTATTGTCTTTTGAATAAAGGGACTCCGTTGGAGTCCCTTTATTATTTTTATTTCAATGCACCATATATCTGATCAACAATCCAACCATATGTTGCAGCAGGTAATAACCCACTCACAAATACATTTGGATTCACTTTAGGATCTGCAACTGGCGAGTGTGGCCTGTTACCTAAAATCACAATAGCCATATGGTTAACCGGATCGATTGACGTCAGCGTTCCGGTCCATCCAGTATGACCGTATGTTTCTGAACTGGGTTAGAGAACAATCCAGCGTGGCCCGATATGAAAAAACGAGTAAAGCAGCAGCTATATCAAGTTTCATGTTATACCCTCAATACAGGTCTACGTTTTTGCAGTCAAACAATGCAGTGATGATAAACCCGCAAACGTAAGAGATCAGAACACCACCACCATAAACGGCAATCGCCGGAAGAATCCCGTTGTTAGATGTCATGAGCGGTAACGCAACAAGCCCTGACGGGCCAAAGGCACTGTTAAGGCGATTACGCCGATCCGGCACTAATCCCGATGCCCCTATTTCCCCGCGTCCGGATGCGTATCAAACGCCGCCATTACCGTCGCCAGCTCATCCTGGGTAAACCCATGCTTCACGTCCTCCACGCCCAGGCCAAACCGCTCCTGCAACAAGGCATACAGGCTGGCGACGTCAGGTAGATTAATCTGTTCTACCGCGTGTCCATCCTGATAATGGGTGAAATGAAAATTGGTTAACGTTAATTTCCCGCCGTCGGGCAGATGACGACACATCAGCAAATGATGGCGAAAATGTGATTGCGGCCAGTGAGCGGACCAGAAGTTGCCTATCAGATAATCGCTCTGATGCTGGACGACCAGGTCGAAACGGTACATTGATTGCCAGTGTTCGTGATGACAGAACTGTAGGATCCAGTCTTCACCTTCCTGAATCAGCCGATACTCGCCGTGTGGTGTCTTCTGCTCAATGTTCGCCTGCAGACGAATCGGCGCCGTCAGCGTCTGCCCGCCGAAGCCAACGTCGGCGATCCACTGCTCTCCCTGCAACTCAACCAGCAACAGACGATGCGTGCGTGGTGGCAGGCTTGACGGGTTCGCCAGTACCACACGTCCGAGCAGACTGCGTACGGTAAAACCGATTTCGCGTAGCGCTCGCTCAAATACTCCGTTCTGTTCAAAACAATAGCCGCCGCGACGCGCCGTCACCAGCTTCTCTTCCAAAGACAAATCATCAAGCTGCATCTCTCTTGGAAGCAATACATCCAGGTTTTCAAAAGGTATGGCGGCGTTGTGCAGTAAATGCAGCGCCCGTAAGGTTTCAATGTTGACCCTGGCCAAATCTGACCAGCCAATACGGGCAAAATAAGCGGTTAAAAAAGGCGTCATACGGAGTTCCTGTTCGATTAATGCAGTACTTATAGCGCATTTTTAATTTTGCGCCGTCGATTTTGTGCGTTGTTCCTCCAGACGAGGCGACAAAATCGCTAATACCGTTAATATCTATGTTTATTGTGGTGTGTTATCTCTCAGCCAAGGAGCATCCATGAGCCATTTTCGTCCGATCGAATTAAAACATGCCAGTCGGTTGCTAAATCACGGCCCAACGATATTAATCACCAGCCGGGATGAGCATACCGAGCGGCGAAATGTGATGGCTGCCGCGTGGTCAATGCCCGTGGAGTTTGAACCACCGCGGATCGCGATTGTTGTCGACAAGACCGCCTGGTCACGTGAGCTCATTGAACGTAGCGGCAAATTCGGCATCGTTATTCCGGGCGTTGCCGCCGCCAACTGGACCTGGGCCGTAGGCAGCGTTTCCGGTCGTGTGGAAGATAAATTCAACTGCTACGGCATTCCCGTGGTGCAGGGACCGGTACTGGGTTTACCGCTGATTGAAGCAAAATGTCTGGCCTGGATGGAGTGTCGCCTGTTGCCTGCCACTGCGGCACAGGAAAAATATGACACGCTGTTTGGTGAAGTGGTCTCGGCTGCCGCTGATGAGCGAGCCTTCGTGGAAGGACGCTGGCAGTTTGATGATGGCAAGCTCAATACCCTGCATCACCTTGGGGCCGGAACGTTTGTCTCCAGCGGAAAACTCATAACAGCAGCTGAATAATGGCACGACAAAACGGGCGGAAAATCCGCCCGTTTTTTCTTACATGCTGTAGCCGGGTTTTTTAATCAACCTGGCCATCTGCGGCGCAATCTCCGCATCCCACACGCCCTGCCACGCCTCGGGCTCAATTTCATTAAGCGCCACACTCACTGAACTGTCTTTGCTTTGCAAATGACGAATAATGACGTCGGTAATATCCGCCGCCAGCGCGGATTTTTGTTCGTCGTTAAGATCGCGAGGAAAACATTTGATATCGACGTGCGGCATAGCAGATTCCTTATTGTTTTGGGATGCAGGTAACTTATGCGGATTCTCGTTCTACCAGGTGAAATCCAACATCAATAATATCGTCTTCACGCGGAATTTGTTCGATACGATCGGCAAGCAGAGAGGCGGCGCGTTGTCCAATAGCCCGTCTGTCGACGCTGACGGTGGTGATGGCTGGTCGGTTACTGGCGGCAAAGTCGAGATCGCCAAAACCGATTACCGCTAATTCCTGCGGCACGCGTAGACCACGGCTTTCGGCTTCCATGATCGCCCCTTGGGCTAACGTATCTGAGCTACAGACGATGACATCAAACGCGCGTTCAGCCAATAGCTGTGCCAACCCGCTACGCCCCAATGCCAGAGAGGCAGGAAGCGGGACATCCACCTGTGCACCAGCCGCAATACCATGACGGCTCAGCGCATCGCACAGTCCTTGTTTACGCTGGCCAGCCCGGCGATCGGCGGTCCATAGCAAACCAGGACGGCGATACCCTTTTTCCAGCAAATAGTCTGCTACCGCCTGCCCGACTTTTTCATGCGAAAACCCCACCAGCATATCGATGGGCGTTGGCGTTAAATCCCATATTTCCACGACCGGGATGGCCGCATTAAGAATCACCTTTTTCAGCTCGGCGGTATGATGGATACCGGTGAGCACTACACCATCCGGGCGACGAGAAAGCAGCGTCGCCACCAGCTCAGCCTCTGTTTGCGGCGTATAACCCGACACGCAGAGCAAGATGTGGTATCCGCGTTCAGCCAGTTCATCGCTTAATGACTGGATGGTATCGACAAACATATTGTTGTTAATTTGTGGGACAACCACAGCAATAAGCTTACTGCGACGCGACGCCAGCCCCCCGGCCAGCGCGTTGGGAATATAGCCAGTGGCGCGTACCGCCTGCATCACTTTCTCTACTGTTCTCGGGCGCACCAGTTGCGGGGTATTCAACGCCCTGCTCACCGTCATGGGCGACAATCCCGCGGTACGGGCAACATCTTCCAGCGTGGGTGCGCGCGGAGGTCTGGGATTTTTCACTGTCGATGCCCTTGTCAAAAATCGCTGATTTATCCTGGCATTATTCATCATGATTTCGGCTATTGCCAGCGCCCCTCTACGATAACGCTGAGAAAACAGCAGCTTAGTTAATTAGCACCATCTGAAATGATAGCGCCATCATAATGACTTGTGCATTTACCCATAAAGTATTGGAATGTGATGCTGTTTACAAGTTACTGCCCTTTCGTCTCAGTATTTGTGAGCGATTGTTCAAAACGCATTCAATTCGCTGGCGCAATGATTGCGCTAACACTAAAAATGTTAGCGCAATCATTTGTTATCACCAGGAGAGATTAAAATGTCATTAAGTGCGAATTCCGATGCCGTAACGTATGCCAAATCAGCCAATGCAAAAACCGCGGCTGAAACCGGCGACCGTATCGAGTGGGTTAAGCTGTCCCTGGCTTTCCTTCCTCTGGCAACACCCGTGAGCGATGCCAAAGTGCTGACCGGTCGCCAGAAACCCCTAACCGAAGTTGCCATCATTATCGCGGAGATCCGCAGTCGCGACGGGTTTGAAGGCGTTGGATTTAGTTACTCCAAACGGGCTGGCGGCCAGGGAATCTACGCTCATGCCAAAGAAATTGCCGATAACCTGTTAGGCGAAGATCCAAACGATATCGACAAGATCTACACCAAGCTGCTGTGGGCTGGAGCTTCCGTAGGGCGCAGCGGCATGGCGGTTCAGGCTATCTCCCCTATCGATATCGCCTTGTGGGATATGAAGGCCAAGCGTGCAGGGTTGCCGCTGGCAAAACTATTGGGTGCACACCGGGACTCCGTGCAGTGTTACAACACCTCCGGCGGATTCCTGCATACGCCGCTGGATCAGGTGCTCAAAAACGTCGTTATTTCCCGTGAAAACGGCATTGGCGGCATCAAACTCAAGGTTGGTCAGCCAAACTGCGCCGAGGATATTCGCCGCTTAACCGCGGTGCGTGAAGCGCTGGGCGATGACTTCCCGCTGATGGTCGATGCCAATCAGCAGTGGGATCGAGAAACCGCCATTCGTATGGGACGAAAAATGGAGCAGTTCAATCTGATCTGGATTGAAGAGCCGCTGGATGCCTACGATGTGGAAGGTCACGCCCAACTGGCCGCCGCGCTTGATACCCCGATTGCTACCGGTGAAATGCTGACCAGTTTCCGCGAACATGAACAGCTGATCCTCGGTAATGCCAGTGATTTTGTGCAGCCCGATGCACCGCGTGTGGGGGGAATTTCACCGTTTCTGAAAATTATGGACCTGGCGGCGAAACACGGTCGCAAACTGGCTCCGCACTTTGCCATGGAAGTTCACCTGCATCTGTCCGCCGCTTACCCGCTTGAGCCATGGTTGGAACATTTCGAATGGCTGAACCCGTTATTTAATGAACAGCTTGAGCTGCGCGATGGGCGGATGTGGGT
Organism: Citrobacter sp. Cb031; assembly: GCF_030336725.1. Classification (NCBI taxonomy): domain Bacteria; kingdom Pseudomonadati; phylum Pseudomonadota; class Gammaproteobacteria; order Enterobacterales; family Enterobacteriaceae; genus Citrobacter; species Citrobacter sp. Cb031. Next base: position 488,198 of record NZ_JAOWDA010000034.1, on the reverse strand, counting down.
TTCCGACCGTCACGGTCTGGGGTTCAGCATCAGCGAGCAGACACGCCGCTGGACGCAATTAACCTGCGAGTTTGGTAAACGTCCTTAATTTATTTGGCGGGTAAGTAATACCCGCCCTCTTCCCTACAGAAACGCTCTCAACCTTATGAAAGGAGTGGGTGATGAACACAATAATAAAGCGCACAAAAGTGCGTTACGGTATTTTGATATTTCTGTTTCTTGCCACCGTATTTAATTACGCCGATCGCGCGACGTTATCCGTCGTGGCTCCGATTATGAGCAAAGAATTAGGTTTTGATCCCGAAGCAATGGGGCTGGCCTTTTCTGCCTTCGGTATTTCTTATGTCATTATGCAATTGCCTGGCGGCTGGCTACTTGATCGCTACGGTTCTCGTCTGGTATACGGCTGCGCCCTGATTGGCTGGTCGCTGGTGACCATGTTTCAGGGCACCATTTATTTGTACGCCAGTCCACTTGTGGTATTGATTATCTTACGTTTACTGATGGGTGCCATTGAGGCTCCGGCCTTTCCTGCCAACAGCCGATTAAGCGTGCAGTGGTTTCCTAATAATGAACGAGGATTTGTCACCTCAGTTTACCAGGCCGCGCAATATATCTCGTTAGGGGTAATTACACCGTTAATGACGATTATTTTGCATAATCTCAGCTGGCACTTTGTTTTTTATTACATTGGGGCGATTGGCGTTATTCTTGGCATCTTCTGGCTGGTAAAAATCAGAGATCCTATGCATCATCCGAAGGTAAACCAGCAGGAAATTGACTATATCCGGGAAGGCGGTGGCGAACCGTCGCTGGGAAATAAAAAAGAGCCACAGAAGATTACCTTTGCGCAAATAAAAAGCGTCTGCGTCAACCGCATGATGATTGGCGTTTACATCGGGCAGTTCTGCGTGACGTCAATCACCTGGTTCTTCCTGACCTGGTTTCCTACCTATCTGTATCAGGCTAAAGGAATGTCGATCCTTAAAGTGGGGTTTGTCGCCAGTATTCCTGCTATTGCCGGTTTTATCGGTGGATTGTTAGGGGGCGTTTTTTCAGACTGGCTATTAAAACGCGGCTACAGCCTGACGGTTGCTCGTAAGCTACCCGTTATCTGCGGAATGTTACTTTCCTGTGTCATCGTTATCGCTAACTACACCTCGTCAGAATTTGTGGTTATCGCGGCGATGAGTCTGGCATTTTTCGCCAAAGGCTTTGGCAATCTGGGATGGTGCGTACTTAGCGATACTTCACCAAAAGAAGTGCTCGGCATTGCTGGCGGCGTATTCAATATGTGCGGCAATATGGCGAGTATTATCACGCCGCTGGTGATTGGCGTCATTCTGGCGAATACCCAGTCATTCGATTACGCCATTCTGTACGTCGGTTCGATGGGGCTGATTGGCCTGATTTCTTATCTGTTTATCGTGGGGCCGCTGGATCGTATTACGCTGAGCCCGTCCGTCGCGTAATGTAAGCTTATGGCGATAGTTCGCCCGCTGTTCCGGGATTTGCACTCCTGCGGAACAGCGTTTTTTTATTCAAATAATCTTATTATTTTTCAGTACAGTACGCAGTCGCGGGTGCTGGCAAACCGCGTCAGCGATAGCGCTGATATTGGGCGTGTTGTCCTGAAACCAGTCATGCCCCGGCCCCCAGGTGCGCATAACGGCAATATAAACGTCCAGCAGTGTTAGCTGATCGCCAAACGCATACGGCTCAGCGCTTAGCTGGTCGTTCAGCCACATATAAAGCGATTTGCGGTACTCAATACAGTTCTTTTTCAACTGCGCCGCGGCGTCTGGTACCCAGCGTTGTGGATAATCGGCATAGGTAAACGTTGGATAGACATTTGCCACCAGCCATATCAACAGACGCTGAAACTGCTGGCGCTCAGCGTGCCCAACGGGTGGCGCAAGTTCAGGACAACGATCGAGGATCATCAGGGCGATGGCCGCCGTTTCCGTCATCACGTTACCATTTTCCAGTATCAGTGTGGGCACCTGGCACAGCGGATTCATTTTTTTAAGCAACTCCCGCGAAGGCCCGTCGCGGTCAAAACCATCCACATCAATAAAGCTGTAAGGGATCTCCGCCAGTGTGAGCATCACTTCACTGATGGCCGATCCCCAGCCCGGCACCCCATAGACCTTAATCATGCTGCAACCCCCAAAGTTAAAACCCTAAGTGTAGAGCAGCATTCGTCAGTCTATGCAGACCTGCCTATCTTTCCCTTGAAGTTCACAGCACTTTCGACAAGAACTGCTGGGTGCGCGTGTGGCGTGGATGATTCAGCACCTGCTCGCTGCTGCCCTGTTCGACAATTTTGCCATCGACCATAAACACCACCTGATCCGCCACTTCCCGGGCGAACCCAATCTCGTGCGTGACCACAACCAGCGTGGTTCCCGACTGCGCCAGTGCTTTGATGACATCCAGAACTTCGCCTACCAGTTCAGGATCCAGCGCTGAAGTGGGTTCATCAAACAGCATAACGCGTGGATTTAGCGCCAGCGCACGGGCAATAGCGATACGCTGCTGCTGACCGCCGGAGAGATGACGCGACCAGGCATCGGCTTTATTACGCAGGCCAACGGCATCAAGCAGAGTTAATGCCCGCTCGGTGGCGGCTTTACGCGATGCCAGACCGTGCGCAATGGGCGCTTCAATCAAATTCTCCAGCACCGTTAAGTGCGGAAACAGATTAAAATTCTGGAACACATAGCCGACGTTAACGCGCTGGCGCAAAATTTCCGCCTCTTTCAGCTCATACAGCTTGTCTCCCTGCCGACGATAACCAATGTAATCGCCATCGATTTGAATAAACCCTTCATCGACGCGCTCCAGATGGTTGATCGTCCGCAAGAGTGTGGATTTCCCTGAACCGGACGGGCCAAGAATAACCGTTACCGTTCCGGGAGGGATCTCCAGCGACACATTATCCAGCGCTTTGTGGCGACCGAAGTATTTGCTGACGCCGGTAATGGAAATATGGCCTTCAGGCGAGTGGGACATGGACGGCCTCCTGCTGCGGACGTTGACGGTTGCGTTTTTCTGCACGGCTCACCCGGGCGGTATTGATTGCTGAACGTCGCTCGCTGCGGGCCAGCGCGCGTTCGACCAGGTGCTGAATTAACGACAGGACGCTGGTGATCACCAGATACCACACCGCACCCACCATCAGCAGCGGGATCACTTCCTGCGTGCGGTTGTAGATCATCTGGATGGTGTAGAACAGCTCTGGCATTGCCAGCACGTATACCATCGCCGTCCCTTTCGCCAGACTGATGATTTCATTGAAGCCAGCAGGCAAAATGGTGCGCAGCGCCTGCGGCAGAATAATTCGCAGCGTACGTCGCCATGCGGGTAAGCCCAGCGCTGCCGCTGCCTCGTACTGGCCGTGGTCAACTCCTAAAAATCCACCACGAATAATTTCAGCGGTATAGGCGCTTTGCACCAGCGTCAGGCCAACCACTGCGGTGGAAAACTGGCCGAGCACATTGATGGTCTCAAAACTGCCCCATTGAATGGGAGTAAACGGAATACCAATCGCCAGCGTGTCGTACAAATAGGAGAAGTTGTACAAAACGATGAGCACCACAATCAGCGGTAACGAACGAAACAGCCAGATGTATCCCCATGCCAGACCGTTCAGCAACCAGGAAGATGAAAGTCGTGCCAGCGCCAGCAGACCACCGATGATAATACTCAACAGCGTACCGATAAGCGTCAGTAGCAGAGTTTGCCCAAGGCCGGACAAGATAACCGGATCAAAGAACCAACGGGCAAACACGCCCCATTCCCAGCGCGGATTAAACGCCACGGACTGGATAATCACCGCCAGGACAAACAAGGCAATGACTGCTCCTGCGGTGCGCATCGGATAGCGCGCCGGTACGACTTTAATACTCTCCGTCGTTTTCATCTTCTCTCCTCAGGCTATTCTGGCCTGACCGGCGATGGTCAAGAGTTTGGTAAAGCGCAGCCGGCCATCAAACGGTGGCAGGCTGTACTCTTCGGGATCGCGCGCTGTATCAAATTGCGGATCGTAGCCCTGGCTTAAATAAAGTCGCACGGCCTCTGGCTGGCGAAATCCCGTGGTCAGATAAATCCGGCTGTAGCCCGCCAGCAGCGCCCTGCGTTCCAGCTCCTGCACCACGCGCGCCGCCAGCCCCTGCTGACGCAGGCTGCTTTTCGTCCAGATGCGCTTAATCTCGGCGGTGTCTTTGTCGTAAGGTTTGTAGGCCCCGGTGGCGATAATCTCGCCGCTGCGCTCCAGTACCACGAAAAGTCCCTGCGGTGCCAGATACCATTCGGTCAGCTCCACTTCAGCGTCGCGAGAAAAATAATCGCCATAGCGGGCGGCATATTCACCGAACAGACCGTTCAAAATTGGCTGCAGCTCGCTGGCTTCAGGTGAGACCACGCGAAATTGATCGCTCACGATGACCTCCTTAGTCGCCTAAACCGGCCGGGTTGATTTCAGATTGCGGAATACGTTCCACCCCTTCTCCCCAGCGGTTCAGCACCTTGTCATAGTCGCCGTTGCCAATTACGCCGTTGAGGGCGGTTTGTACCGGCAGAACCAGACCGCTGTCCTTTTTCAGCGTCACAGCGATGTGTGCCGCTTTTGGCCAACCGCCATCAACGCTGCCCACCCGTTGCGTTTTACCGTTGAGTGCAGCTTTCCACGCGCCGATAACGTTAGGGCCGAAGTAAGCATCGGCACGGCCTGACTGCAGGGCCAGGGTTTGCGCGGCATCATCTTTGGTATACACCGGCGTAAACGGCTGCAACCCTTTCTTCACGTTCTCATCGTTCCAGGCGAGCAGGATGGCTTCCTGATTTGTCCCCGAACCGACGATGATGCGCAGACCGGCGATATCTTCTGCCTGCTCGATTTTCTTCAGCTTACTGCCGGTTTTGACGTAGAAGCCAAGGGAGTCCTTACGATACGTCGCGAAATCGAATTTCTCTTTGCGGGCTTTGGTGACGGTAATATTGCTGATCGCGGCATCATATTTGCCGGACGTGACGCCCAGCGGCCAGTCTTCCCATGACGTGGGCACGACGTTGAGTTCCAGCCCCAGACTGTCAGCCACCAGACGAGCGATGTCCGCCTCGCTGCCGATCAGTGTCTTATTGTCATCGGCAAAGACGGTCAGCGGCGGCTGGCTTAACCCGGCAATCGCCACGGTGAATTTACCCGGTACGGCCAGGTGCAGGTTCGCGGGCAACTGCGCAATCGCCTGCGGATTTTTTGCCGTATTGATTGGCGTTTTATTGGCTTCCAGGCTTACGCCCGTACCGTTAATAGTCACATCATTTGCCCAGACGTTAGCGCTGAAAGCCAGTGACAGCGCGAGGAAGACTGATTTTTTCTGCATAGCGTTTTTCTCTTATTGTGTGAATTGGTTTGCAGGTGTCGCGAGTCCCAGGCTTGCGCGCAGGGTCGTACCGGGATATTCATGGCGGAACAGGCCACGCGCCTGAAGCACGGGGACAACCTGTTCGACAAAACGCGGGAAGGTATCTGGCGTTCCCCCCTGGATGATAAAACCGTCTGCGGCTTTTTCGTCGAACCACTGCTGAAGACCATCGGCAACCTGTTGCGGCGTACCGCTGAAACGTGGGCGTGGACTGGCCGCTTCCAGAGCAACCTGGCGTAGCGTTAGGCCACGCTCACGCGCGTTGCGTTTGATCTCATCAGTCGTACTGCGAAAGCTGTTTTGTCCAAGGGAACCCAGATCCGGGAACGGTGCGTCCAGTGGATATTGGGCGAAATCATGATGTTCAAAGTAGCGGCCCAGGTAGTTCAGCGCGTCGGTAATAGAGACCAGCGCAGCGGTAGTCTGATACTGCTGCTCAACGTCCTCTGCGCTGTCGCCAACAATCACGCTGACGCCCTGGAATATATGCAGTTGTTCGGGATGTCGCCCGGCGTAGGCCAACTGGCTTTTTACATCCTGATAGAACTCTTTGGCCTCCGCCAGCGACTCCTGATGGGTAAAAATAGCATCGGCATGCTGCGCCGCTAATTTCTTACCATCCTGTGAAGCGCCCGCCTGGAATATAATCGGACGGCCTTGTGGCGTGCGCCCAATATTTAACGGACCTGCGACCTGAAAATAATCTCCATGATGGTTAAGCGTGTGCAGTTTTTGCGGATTAAAAAATTCTCCGCTTGCCTTATTACGGGTAAAAGCATCATCTTCCCAGGAATCCCACAGTCCTTTCACCACCTGTAAATATTCATCGGCGATACGATAACGCAAGGCATGTTCTGGATGCTGGGCACGGGAATAGTTCTTTGCCGAACCCTCCAGAGGTGATGTGACCACGTTCCATCCGGCTCGCCCCTGGCTGAGATGATCAAGGCTGGCGAACTGCCGTGCGGTAGTAAACGGCTCGCTGTATGATGTGGATACCGTGCCAACCAATCCCAGATTCTGGGTAATGCTGGCCAAAGCAGATAATACCGTCAGCGGCTCAAAGCGATTTAAAAAGTGTGGGATTGATTTTTCATTAATATACAGTCCATCGGCGACAAAAATAAAATCCAGCTTCCCTTTTTCCGCAATAAGCGCCGTCTCTTTGACAAAATCAAAATTAATACTGGCATCGGCCTGTGCCGCCGGATGACGCCATGCGGACATATTTCCCGCTGCGCCATGCAGAATAGTGCCGAGCCGTAGTTGCCGATTTTCAGCCATAATAACCCCTACCCAACAGGTAAACTTAAAGATGTGCGAATGCCGTTTTTGCTAGCTGTGCAAAGTAATGCGCGGCAGGTTCAATTAAACGTTCGTCCGGATTAAAGCCCGGGTGATGTAATCCGTATTCACTGGCGCTGCCAATACTGACAAATGCGCCAGGCGTATTTTGCAGATAGACGGCAAAATCCTCGCCGCCCATATGCAGGTCGGCATGGTGGGTGGTGTAGCCTGATTGTTTCGCCACGGCGGTGGCGATATCGGCCCAACGTGCATCGTTTACCAACGCGGTCGGCCCTGCATGCCAGATAACGTCGATTTGTGCGCCAAAGGCGTGGGCAAAACCGGCGGCGATGTCATTAACCCGTGCTTTAACCTGCTGCTGCACCGAAGTCCGGTGCGTTCTGAGCGTCCCTTCCAGCTCAACGGATTCTGGCAACACATTCCATGTATTTCCTCCCTGAATACGGGTCACGCTAAGCACCACTGAATCCAGTGTGTTAACGTCGCGACTGGCAACGCTTTGCAACACCGTGACCAGTTGGCTGGCGAGCAGGATGGCATCTCTGCCTTCATGCGGACGCGCCGCATGTGCGCCCTTGCCATTAATACGCAGCACGAAGCGATCGACGTTGGCATAGAACGCGCCGCCGCGTGTGGCAAATTCCCCCACTGGTAAACCTGGCTCATTGTGCATGCCGAAAATAGCCGCAACGTTGTGCAGCGCACCGGCGCGGATCAGCGTTTTTGCGCCACCGAAACTCTCTTCAGCGGGCTGAAACAAAATACGTACGCGCCCCGGTAAGTGTGTTTCCTGTTGTTTAAGCAGCAGCGCGGCGCCCAGCATGACGCTGGTGTGGACGTCATGCCCGCAGGCATGCATCACTCCCGGCGTGAGGGAGCGAAACGGAACATCGGCGCTTTCTTCTATCGGTAGCGCATCGATATCCGCTCGCAGCGCGATGACCTCTTCTCCCTGCCCGATTTCCGCGACCAGACCGGTTTTCAGGTCGAACGGTAAAATCTCGACGTCCGCTGCGTGCAGCCAGGCGTGAATGCGCGCCGTCGTTGCCACCTCTTGCAGGGAAAGTTCCGGGTGCTGGTGTAATTCACGACGCCAGTTGATAAGCGTTGAGGCCAGAGTCATCAGAGCACCTCCACGGCGTTATGGGCTTGCGCCAACAACCGCAGCGATGTCAGACGCGCATGACCTTCCGCCACTGGCGTGTCGATAATGAACTCCTCAATGCCAAATTGCGTATGCAGGGCATTCAGCTTCGCCATCACCTCCTGAGCCGTGCCGTGTAACAACGCCTGCTCACGACGCGCGATTTTGCGTGGCGGACTGCCGGCCTGCGCGGCGAATGCCAGCGCCTGCTCTTCGCTGGCTACCGTGACACGTTGACCATTCTCCAACTCCACGCCCCAGATTTGCACGTTTTCCGCAAGCTGCGCGGCGGTATCGCTACTGTCAGCCACAATCACCTGGACGGCAACTATCGTCGGACGTGCGCTGTGGGTCTGCCAGAAGGACAAAACGTCACGCAATAACGCGCGGTCACCGTTGAAGTGTGCCGCGAAGATAAAATGCCAATTGAATTGCGCTGCTAACTGTGCGCTTTGCACACTGGCTCCCAGGACAAATCCTTCCGGCGGTATCGGTGGGATTGGCGTCGGAAATACCGTTTCCCCGCTTTCCGTGCCGCTCAGCGTTAGCCAGTCGTTAAGCTGGGAAAGTTGGTCGGCAAAACTGCCTTTTTCATCCTGATGCACTCCTTGCTGTAGTGCCTGAGTCGACAGTGGTAAGCCGCCAGGGGCTTTCCCTACGCCGAGATCGACACGCCCGGGTGCCAGCGAGGCCAGAAGATTGAAGTTTTCCGCCACTTTGTACGGGCTGTAATGTTGCAGCATCACGCCACCGGAGCCAACGCGAATACGCTGGGTTTGCCCGAGGATCCAGGCAATCACCAGCTCCGGTGATGGGCTGGCCAGCTGTGGCGTATTATGGTGTTCCGCGATCCAGAAACGATGGTATCCCCACTCTTCTGCCCGCTGCGCCAGACGTAACGTCCGGGCAAGTGCAATCGCGGCGGTTTCACCTTCCCCGAGGGGGCTTTTATCCAGAATACTCAGGCGATATGACATGTTACGGGCCTATGCTTGTTAACATGTCATTATTATTAAATTATCAGATAACCATGCAGAAACATTTAATTCACATTTGCTCAGCTAAAAAGTAGATAACCAGCCCTGACGCTGTCAGGGTTAAAATTCGGATCGCCTTGTACTGGTCGGAACACGAAACTGAAAACACGCGGAATGTATGGCCTACAAAATATAATAGGGTCGTTGGTCTCACGGGAATAACATCCAAATCATTTCATGCCAGTTTTCTTTTTGCGAAAACGTTTTTTAACGCGATTTACGTTAAGTCAGGTTAAATGACTTAAAACGTTATGCGGTTGTATAAAATGTTTCAGTTTTATGACCCTGAATGAATATTCCACAGAGATTTTTTAATTTAAATACTTCCACAGAAATGATGATTAGTAGAGAATGCAGCGTTTCTTATTAAAACGGTTTAAAACGGCTTTTTAATATTCCTCCCGATTTTATTGCGGGAATTTTTGTATGGATTATGCATATCATTATGGGGCCTCTATGAAAAGTAACATGCCCGTTACACAAATTGAGCACGCACTTAACGACAAAGCGACGCTGCTTTCAACGACGGATAAAGAAAGTCATATTACCTACGCTAACTCTGCTTTTATCGATGCCAGCGGATTTAACGAAGATCAATTAATGGGCGAAGCGCATAATATTATTCGCCATCCTGACATGCCTCCCGCTGCATTCGCCGATATGTGGTACACGCTACAGCAGGGAGACAGCTGGACGGGTATGGTGAAAAACCGCCGCCAAAATGGTGACCATTACTGGGTTCGCGCCAACGTTACGCCGGTCTGGCACAATGAAAAACTCACCGGTTACATCTCAGTGCGTACCGTTCCTTCGCGTGATGAAATAACTCACAGCGAAAGTTTATACCAAAAAATGAATAGTCAGCAGTTTAAAGGCTTTCGACTTTTTAAAGGGATTATCATTCGTCGCGGCTTATTGGCATGGACCTCCATGTTTAAATGGCTGAATATCAGCCAGCGCGTCAATTATTCTTTAGGGGTGACGGCCCTGCTCGCTTTGTTATTTATCTTCGCCCCGTTTAATCCATTTATTCAGTCGGGTGGCTTGCTGGTGTTATTTCTGGCACTGGCTATTTACCTTAAGTATCAAATTTGTCAGCCAGTTAATACGCTCCTGACGCAAATGAAGAAAGTGGTGTCCGGACGTAAACCTGATAACTGTCATTTAAATCGGGTGGATGAGATCGGAATGCTAATGCGACTGGTTAATCAGTCCGGGCTTAATCTGAATTCTCTGGTCGATGACGTCAGTACGCAAATTTCCGGTATTCGCGCTATCAGTCAGCGGGTGTCAAAAGAAGGTACGGCGCTGCATCAGCGTTCAGAAGAAACCTCTGCCGACCTGCAACAAACCGCTGCGGCCATTGAAGAAATTGGTAGCGCGGTACAACAAACCGCTGAGACGGCGGCACATACCATGACCATGGCCGATAAAACCAGCGCCAACGCTGCAGAAGGCGGCGATATCATGAAACAAACTATCGCCATGATGCAGGCGATATCGCGTGACAACGGGCAGATCGTTGACATCATTGGCGTGATCGACAGCATCGCCTTTCAGACCAATATTCTGGCGCTTAATGCCGCGGTTGAGGCCGCGCGAGCCGGGGAATCCGGGCGTGGCTTCGCCGTTGTCGCGGCAGAAGTCCGCAATCTGGCCCAACACTCGGCGTCTGCGGCAAAAGAGATCAAACAGCTTATTGAGAAGAACGTCGCCAATGTTAATAGCGGCGTCAAAATGGTGGAGCAAACGGAAACGCATCTCACCGGGATGATTGGGGATGTACTGCAGATGTCGATGATGATCAAAGACATTAGTCTGGCCACGCGTGAGCAAACCCAGGCTTTGGATCTGATTAACGATTCAATTTCACGCGTTGGCACCATGACACACAATAATGCCGAGATGGTGGAGCGCGTCACCGACGCCACCGCCGATCTGACCCAGCGTTCATCACGCTTACAGCAGGCCGTTCAGGTCTTTGGCGTATCGGCATAACGTTACGGCGCTTATTGGGTGAATGTCTCGATAAGCGCACTCCTCTACATGGGGTTCTACGCCGGAACCGCCGAAATTTCCGGTCCGTTGCTTTTAGTGATCTTTCGGTACCTCAATGACTCCATCAGCAATGCCCTGAGCCAGCCTTTCCATCCATTTTGCAAAGCGAAATATCCAGGGTATTGCAGGTATCTGGACTTTTGAAGCGCTGTCCATCACCCGTTTAAAGGCATCCATATAGTCATAACAGCCCTGCAATAATTGAGCATCACCATTATCATGAACTATCTTCGCTAACTGCTGTTGTTCAGCAGTTAAGTCGACCATTTTCTTTCCTCCTTTGGTGCCCCTCGTCATCAGGCACAACAACGATCGTTCCATGAGTCTCGATAGATAATATTACCCTCCGTATACTTCCAGGTAATCGCCTCATAACGCAACTCGAGCGTTTCAAGGTGAGTACTACTCATACCGTTAGGTGACAGGTATGGCGCAACCGTTGTGAACTTGACGTTTTCCAGAATGATATTGAAATACTCCGCCTCGATGCCCGATTCCAGGATACGGTACATCTTGATTGTCGCCTTCTTCATTGTTCGGCCTTCACAGACAGCGCGGTACAGGAGCGGTGTTGTCTGATCAAATTCCTTCACTATCGTGATCGGGCTATGAACGCGCGTCCCTGTAAGTTTGCCCCAATTGGGGTCTACTGGAATGGTTACGCCGTGCGAAAATGATTTTAATTCGATGGAACCCAAACGCAGGGGCATTAAACAACTGCCAACAATCGGCGATCCATTTTCATCTTCAAGCCATAAATGAGCGGGAGTAGACATATAATTTCCTTATCAGTGATGATTTAAGTAACTGTGATATTAACGCTGTCACCATTTACAGTAACGCGTGAAAATAACAATCATAACTATGGCGAATACGCCTGTAGGCCAGACAGGGCTGTCAGGGAAAAAATATCCCTGGAGCAATGCGAAAATAATCGTAAAAATGACAGGTCCGTACAGCGATGATAAAAACCTGAGCTGCCACAGTAGAAATTTCTTTAGTGATCGAATCATGGTTATCTGATCATCCGGGTGATGATATGTGCTATACCGGAATCAGATGACCATTGCGCTTCAATTGCGCCCGCGCGCTCAAATACCGGTTCAATCAGGAAATACATCATATCCAGTTGTTGCATGTAAAGTGCAGAGTAATAAGCTGGATACTGGACGTGTAGACGACGAGCACTATCCGCCGCTTTCTGAACCAAGCCGTACGTGGCCACAACCCCCGCAGTCGTACCCGCTGCACGTCCCGTAAGAGCACTGAGTTGCATACTTAGATGCAATCCGATACGGACGCTGGTAGCGACCGCTAAAGCGTACCCCGCACCGGTAAGGGTGCTGGACGCGATATGAACATTTACAGCCATAAGTGCTTTTTTAATATGCTCTAATTGGGCATTAGTTTTGTATTTGAATACTTCTTCAAAGTAGACACGAAGCATTTCATAGACAACGTCACCATGCTGGATAATGCGAATAACAGCATTCCTGAAGCGCAGATCCTCCGTTTTTTGCTGCTGGCAAATATCATTATATTCATCGGTAAAGCAGGACGTGTAATACAGCAGACGGGTAGCGCCCTTTCCCAAGGTTTCAACTTGATTTGTAACCTGCTGACCGACGGCAGAAACTGCATGATCGAGCTTTAATGCAAGGATCCTGTTAGCCTGTAGATAACTGATGACTTCATTGTTGTTGTACATAACCGCTCCATGCTAATTTCATTACATCCAGTTTTTCATTACTTTTCTCGGGAAAGCGTCCGATAAAAGGATTCGTCAGCACATAAAAAATGCCTGATCCAGCCTGCGGGCACATTGTTCTGGACCTTATCACACGCGAAAAAAGCAATCTTGATCGCATCGTCGCCACGCCTGGGCTGAAGGAAATGACGTAGGGAACGCTGATCCGCAAGTTATGTACATATACAACGGCCAACCCGACAAGACAGGCGATATTTGAATACGATCGGCTGGTTCGCAGTATTTACACGCTGAAGTATCTGCGTGACCCGCAGTTGGAACGCAATATCCGTCGCTCCCAGAATCGCGTTTAATCTTATCACCAGTTACGTGCATCAGTCGCCAAAGTCGGCGGTAAGAAAGAGTTAACAGGGAAAAATGATACTGAAACGGACATCAGTACCCAGTGTGGGCGCTTGATCTCCAATGCGATCATTTATTACAACTCCGTGTTCCTGTCACGTTTGCTGGAGAGACTGGAAGCCGAAGATAATACCAAAGGCGTCGAGGCGCTGACCCGGATATCACAGATGGCCTGCAGCACATTTTACTGAACGGGCATTACACCCTCCAGAGCAGCAATGAACTTATCGATCTGGATACTCTTGTTGCCGGACTTAAACTGGGTTTCGGCGGTTCCGGCGTAGAACCTCTACAGGTATAAACGCCCTTCTCCTTTATTGGCTGAATCGAGGCCACACCGCGCCAGTACCGGCTGCATAAAAATGCTGAATTCTTGTTACCGGGGCTTTGCGGAACCAATCAATTGAATGTAGGATGCTCGGCCGGCAGTTTTGCCCCGTAACACAATGAAGGGTAAGGCTGTTTTCGCCGCAGCTGGTGCGGCAAAAAGGATGTTGTATTTTTGTCAGGTCAACAGGAATCGTAATGAACACAAACAACACGCAAGCCGCGGAACAACATGCGGCGAAACGACGCTGGTTGAATGCTCACGAAGAGGGGTATCACAAAGCGATGGGCAATCGACAGGTACAAATGATCGCCATTGGCGGCGCAATTGGTACCGGGTTGTTTTTAGGGGCAGGCGCACGCCTGCAGATGGCCGGCCCGGCTTTGGCGCTGGTCTATCTGGTATGCGGTATTTTTTCGTTCTTTATACTGCGCGCGCTCGGCGAACTGGTTTTACATCGCCCTTCCAGCGGTAGCTTCGTTTCCTACGCCCGTGAATTTTTAGGTGAGAAAGCCGCCTATGTGGCTGGCTGGATGTACTTCATCAACTGGGCGATGACCGGCATTGTCGATATCACCGCGGTGGCGTTGTATATGCACTACTGGGGCGCGTTTGGCGACGTGCCGCAGTGGGTGTTCGCCCTCGGCGCGCTGGCTATTGTCGGCACCATGAACATGATCGGCGTGAAGTGGTTCGCGGAGATGGAGTTTTGGTTTGCGCTGGTTAAGGTACTGGCAATTGTGATTTTCCTGGTGGTGGGTACCGTTTTTTTAGGTACCGGAAAGCCGCTGGATGGTAACGCCACGGGTTTTCACCTGATTACCGACAACGGCGGCTTCTTCCCGCATGGCCTGTTGCCTGCGCTGGTACTGGTACAGGGTGTGGTTTTCGCCTTTGCCTCTATTGAACTGGTGGGTACCGCCGCCGGTGAGTGCAAAGATCCGCAAACGATGGTGCCGAAAGCAATCAATAGCGTTATCTGGCGTATTGGTCTGTTCTATGTGGGTTCTGTCGTGCTGCTGGTTCTGCTACTGCCCTGGAACGCCTATCAGGCGGGGCAAAGCCCGTTTGTTACCTTCTTTTCCAAACTGGGCGTGCCGTACATTGGCAGTATCATGAATATTGTGGTGCTCACCGCGGCGCTTTCCAGCCTTAACTCAGGGTTGTACTGCACCGGGCGTATTTTACGCTCCATGTCGATGGGCGGTTCGGCACCGAAATTCATGGCTAAAATGAGCCGTCAACAGGTGCCCTGGGCCGGGATCCTCGCCACGCTGGTCGTGTATGTCGTCGGGGTATTCCTGAACTATCTGGTGCCGTCACAGGTGTTTGAGATCGTGTTGAACTTCGCGTCACTGGGCATTATTGCGTCGTGGGGATTTATCATGGTCTGTCAGATGCGTCTGCGCCGGGCCATAAAAGAAGGTAAAACGGCAGACGTCAGCTTTAAACTGCCGGGCGCACCGTTTACCTCGTGGTTAACGCTGCTGTTCCTGGTGAGCGTACTGGTATTGATGGCGTTTGACTATCCAAACGGCACCTATACCATCGCGTCATTACCGCTGATTGCCATCCTGCTGGTCGCGGGCTGGTTCGGCGTGCGTAAACGCGTTGCAGAGATCCACCGCACCGCGCCATAACGGCAGAAGGCCTGACAGGTTAATCCTTCAGGCCTTCTTTTTTAGTTCGCTTCAATCAACTGCGCTACGTCGTAGCTGTTAATTTCCCGCGCATTCCCATCCTGATCGGTATAGCTGGTCATTCCCGTGTCTTTATCCAGTTTTGGCTTACCCTGGGTGGTGATGGTTTGTCCGCTTTTGGTCGTCATAACGTAATCGGTGGTGCATCCTGCCAATGTAAACAGCATTACGCCTGCACAAAGACAGATAAATGGCTTTTTCATGGTATTCCCGTGTTATTCAGTTAGCCGTTGAGGGCGTAGTGTAAGTCCCTGAAGTAGGTCAGGCTACTGGCGGGGTGTAACGAGGCGTATCGGGGGATTTAGAGAAGTGACAGGAGGGGTTTCCCCCTCCGGTTAATTACAGCGCAATACGAATAACATCGTCCGGCTGGGTGGCTTCCTGCTCGCGGGTGGACTTCTGTTTCACGCTCACGTACAGGGTTTTACCGTCGGCGGAGAGCGCCAGGCTATTCGGGAATGTTGGGGTCTCGAACGTTTTAACGACTTTATAGCTTTTCGCGTCGATCACGCTCACTTTGCCGGCCTGACGATGGGTCACGTAGGCCTCGTTACGCGCCGGGTTAAACAGCACGGCCAGGGATTCCGGCGCGGCGACTTTTGCCAGGACGTTGCCATTACGGGTGTCGATTACCAGCACTTCCGCCGCTTTAGAGTCGGTGACAAAGGCGCGGTTGCCCGCCGTGTCCAGGCTCAGGTTGATGAAGAAATGCTCTTTTCCATCATCCAGCAGCTTTTTACGGCTGAGAATTTTGTTGGTGGTGGTATCGATGGTGATGAATTCACCGTCTGCATTGGCGGTGTACAGGCGTTTAGCCTTGCTGTCGACAGCCAGAGCGGTGCTCATTTTGCCGGTATTTTGAATGGTGTCCTTCAATGTAATGGCATCACCGTCCACCACCCAAATCACGCTCTCTTTACCAATACCGCTAATGTATACCGTGTTGGTGGCGTCATCGGCGACCAGCTCACGCGGCTGCAGTGGGCGAACGTCTTCAGAACGCTTACGCGCATCCAGCACCAGACGTCCTTTCACCGCGCCCGTTTTGGCATCCATTGCCGTCACCGCGCTGTTTACTGTGTTGCCGAACCACAGCGTTTGCGTGGCGTTGTTGATGGTGGCGCCAAACGGTTTGAGATCGTTATGAATAACCTGGGTCACTTCGAGGGTGACCGGGTCAAGACGGTAAACCACCCCGCCGGTATCCAGTTTGCGGCTCTGCGAAGTCGCCAGCCACAGCGCGTTCTCTTGCTGACTGTATGCCATTTCATAGGCGCCTTTGCCCACGGCTTTGCGCAGCAGTTCTTCTGCAGCCTGCGTAGTAAAAGATGATGCAACGAGCAGTGAACCTAACAGTAAAGAACCACGCAGACGCGGCGAAAACAGATGACGTAAAGACATGACGACTCCCTTTGATAAATTCGTTTGTTACTGCTTCACATAGCTTCAATGAGCAAAATCATGGTTTTGCCCTTTTTAAGAATGAGAATAGTAATCATTATTCATCTCAAAGTGGAGCACTTCTTCACATATTGACTACAATCGTTGTCATTGCCCGAAAAATTAGCGCAATTCAGCAGCGCTGAAATTCATCTTTTATAAAAAAATTCACGCGCTTATCGCCGGTTTTACGGCGTAAGCATCATTAACTGGCCTTGTTCATGACGATTTTTGCATCCCGCTACACTGCACTTCCTGTTTCTTTACTGCCTGTCTTCCTCTCGCCTTATGCCGTGGCAGAAAGTGAGATAAACGATCAAACGCTGATCGTTAGCGCGACACCACAGTCCATTTCTGAACTGGACACCCCTGCCGCCGTCAGCGTCGTTGACGGAGAAGATATGCGTCTGGCAACGCCGCGAATTAACCTGTCTGAATCCCTGACCAGCGTCCCTGGGCTACAGGTGCAAAATCGGCAGAACTACGCCCAGGATCTCCAGTTGTCGATTCGCGGATTTGGTTCGCGAACCACTTATGGCATCCGCGGCATT
The DNA here is from genome assembly GCF_030336725.1 of Citrobacter sp. Cb031. Lineage (NCBI taxonomy): Bacteria > Pseudomonadati > Pseudomonadota > Gammaproteobacteria > Enterobacterales > Enterobacteriaceae > Citrobacter > Citrobacter sp. Cb031. The sequence goes on along the minus strand of NZ_JAOWDA010000034.1, from coordinate 471,093 downwards.
CGTTTGTATGTCGACGGGATCCCGGCAACCATGCCGGATGGGCAGGGTCAAACATCCAATATTGATATCAGCAGCGTACAAAATATTGAGGTTTTACGCGGCCCCTTCTCTGCTCTGTATGGCAATGCGTCTGGTGGAGTGATAAATGTCAGCACTGAAACGGGACATGAGCCGCCAACCATTGAAGCCAGCAGTTATTACGGCAGTTTTGGCAGTTGGCGCTACGGGTTAAAAGCAACGGGCGCATTGGGCGATGGCACACAGCAAGGGGATGTGGATTACACCGTTTCAACAACCCGGTTTACTACCCATGGTTATCGCGATCGCAGCAGCGCACAAAAAAATCTGGCCAATGCCAAACTGGGCGTGCGCATGGACGATACGAGCAAACTAACCCTGATTTTCAATAGCGTAGAGAGTAAAGCTGACGATCCTGGTGGTCTTACCGAGTCAGAGTGGCAGGCCAATCCGCAGCAATCTCCCCGCGCTGAGCAATACAACACGCGAAAAACCATCAAGCAGACCCAGGCGGGGTTGCGCCATGAACGCCAGCTTAGCGCGAAGGATGATATCAGCATCATGACTTATGCGGGCGAGCGTGAAACCACTCAGTATCAGTCAATCCCGATGGCCCCGCAGTTAAAACCCTCTCATGCCGGAGGCGTTATTACCCTGCAACGTCATTATCAGGGGATAGACAACCGCTGGACTCACCGTGGCGAGCTGGGTATACCCGTGACCTTCACCACCGGTCTGAATTACGAAAACATGAGCGAAAACCGTAAAGGCTACAACAACTTTCGCCTTGATGATGGCGTGCCAGAATATGGTCAGAAAGGCGACTTACGACGTAACGAACGTAACCTGATGTGGAATGTCGATCCCTATCTGCAAACCCAGTGGCAATTAACGCAGAAACTCTCGCTGGATGCCGGGGTTCGCTACAGTTCGGTGTGGTTTGATTCTAACGATCGCTATATTACGCCTGGTAACGGAGATGACAGCGGTGACGCCAGCTATCACCAGTGGTTACCTGCCGGATCGTTAAAATACGCCATCACCGATGCCTGGAACGTCTACCTGGCCGCGGGACGCGGGTTCGAAACGCCCACCATCAACGAGTTGTCTTACCGCTCCGACGGCCAAAGTGGGATGAATTTTGACCTACAGCCTTCCACAAACGATACCGTGGAAATCGGCAGTAAAACGCGTATCGGCGATGGGCTGTTTACCGCAGCGCTATTCCAGACCGATACCGATGACGAGATCGTGGTTGACAGCAGTAGCGGCGGGCGGACAACCTACAAAAACGCTGGAAAAACCCGCCGTCAGGGAGGTGAGTTATCCTGGGACCAACGCTTTGCCGCAAGCTGGCGCGTAAAAGCTGCATGGACCTGGCTGGATGCGACCTACCGCAGCAACGTCTGTGGCGATCAAAACTGCAACGGCAACCGCCTGCCTGGCATTGCGCAAAACATGGGATTTGCTTCGCTGGGCTACGTGCCTGATGAAGGTTGGTATGCGGGAACTGATGTTCGTTATATGAGCAACATTATGGCCAATGATGAAAATACGGCGCAAGCCCCGTCCTATACCGTAGTGGGTTTAAATACCGGCTATAAATTTTATTACCGCAGTCTGATGTTCGACCTGTTCGGTCGGGTGGATAATCTGTTTGATAAGTCCTACGTCGGTTCGGTGATAGTGAATGAGGCAAATGGTCGATATTACGAACCGGCGCCAGGACGAAACTATGGCGTAGGGATTAATCTGGCCTGGCGTTTTGAGTAACACTGGCGGGAATGACTCCCGCCATCCGTTTTACGCATCGTCTGCAAGACGAATCACCACTTTACCGAAGTTTTTGCCGGTCAGCAGGCCGATAAAGGTCTGCGGCGCATTTTCCAGACCGTCGGTGATTTGCTCGCGGTAATGGATTTTGCCCTCTTTAACCCAGCGCCCCATTTCCCGCTGAAACTCCTGAATGCGGTGACCATAATCCTGACCAATGATAAAGCCCTGCATCCGAATTCGCTTTTTCAGCAGCGTTGCCATCAGCAAAGGTAATCTATCGGGTCCGCCTGGAAGCGATGTGGCGTTGTAACCACTGACCAGTCCGCACAGCGGAATGCGCGCAGAGGTATTGAGTAATGGCAGAACGGCGTCAAATACCTTACCGCCAACGTTTTCGTAGTAAATATCGATCCCCTGCGGACAGGCTTTTGCCAGCTGTTGCGCAAAATCTTGTGCATGGTGATCGAGGCAGACATCAAAGCCTAATACCTCGGTGGCATGTCGGCATTTCTCTGCCCCGCCTGCAACCCCGATCACCCGGCAGCCTTTGAGCTTACCAATCTGCCCTACCGTTGCGCCAACCGGGCCGGTGGCGGCGGCCACAACCAGCGTTTCCCCTGCTTTTGGCTGACCGATATCCAGCAGCCCCATATAAGCAGTAAATCCTGGCATCCCCATCACTCCCAGCGCCCAGGAGGGATGTTCGGGATTATCGCCAAGCTTCACCAGCCCGTTACCGTCGGAGATGTCATAGTCCTGCCAGCCGCTGTAGCTCAGCACCCACTCGCCTGGCTGGTAATCAGGATGGTTGGATGACACCACGCGACTCACGGTCCCGCCAACCATCACGCCGCCAATCTCTACCGGCGGGGAGTAAGACGGCTCATCGCTCATGCGTCCACGCATGTAGGGATCGAGGGAAAGAAAAATGGTGCGTAGCAAAACCTGGCCTTCACCCGGCGTTGCCACCTCATCGTCTTCAAGACGGAAGTTTTCCGGGACCGGCGCGCCATGCGGGCGGGAAGCCAGTACCCAGCGGCGATTGCGATTAGTCTGTTGACCCATGATGTGCTCCTCTGCTTTTGGCATGATTCCATCAATAGTAGCAGCCTGTGTCCGCCAGTTAGCTGACGACATGATTTAACCGCACAACCAGGTAAACGCAGGGTTGTGCGGTTTCATTGATAAACCGACAATCATTCGGCGGGCCAAGCTCCAGGCAATCGCCAGCCCGCATTTCATGACGCACGTCCCCTTCCACAAAGACCAATTCCCCCTGCTGTAGCCAGATAAGTTGTCTTGCCTGCACGTAGGAAGAGGCTGGCATCGGGATGTCGCTTCCAGCGGGCAATTCTATCTGCACCAGATCAATAGGCAGATCGCTGCGCGGTGAAACGTGGCGGCGCAGATAGTGGCTTTGCGGGTCGTGCCAGACAGGCTGATCAGCGAAGCGCAGCAGCTTGCCCTCCTGCATTTCGGCCCGCGCCATCAGCATAGACATGCTGATACCAAAGGCACCGGAGAGCCTGCCCAGCAGCGTGGCCGTTGGGCTGCTCTCACCGCGCTCTATTTTATGGATCATCGCCCGCGACACGCCTGCGCGCTCAGCGAGTTCCGTCAGAGACCAGCCGCGAGACTCCCGCTCAATGCGAATTCTTGCACCGATCCGTTGATTTATGCTGTCTTCAATAGTATTCATATTGTAATACTATAGTGAACAATCCCTGAGGTTCAACATGTCCATTCGATTTGCCAGCAAAGAAGACTGTGCCACCATTGCAGAAATCTACAACCACGCGGTACTGCATACGGCGGCTATCTGGAACGATCAAACGGTCGATGCCGAAAACCGTATCTCATGGTATCAAGCCCGCCAGTTGATGGGCTATCCGGTGCTGGTGAGTGAAGAGAATGGCGTGATTACAGGGTACGCCTCCTTTGGCGACTGGCGTAACTTTGATGGATTCCGTCATACCGTTGAACATTCGGTATATGTTCATCCTGCTCATCAGGGTAAAGGCCTGGGACGAGCGCTGCTCAGCAGACTGATAGAAGAAGCCCGCGCGTGCGGCAAGCATGTGATGGTTGCGGGCATTGAGTCTCAGAATCAGGCGTCGCTGCATCTGCACAGCACGCTGGGTTTTAAAACCACCGCGCAAATGCCACAGGTTGGCACGAAATTTGGGCGCTGGCTGGATCTGACTTTTATGCAGTTGCAGTTAGACGATCGCCGCGAACCGGATGCCAGCAGATGAACCAGACGCTAACCCTCTCCTTTCTGATTGCCGCAGGTATTGGTCTGGTGGTGCAAAATACCTTGATGGTACGCATCACGCAGACGTCCTCGACGATTCTCATCGCCATGTTACTTAACTCGCTGGTCGGGATCGTGCTGTTTGTCAGCATACTGTGGTTTAAGCAAGGTATGGCGGGGTTTGGGGAACTGGTTTCCAGCGTGCGCTGGTGGACGCTAATCCCTGGCTTGCTGGGATCGTTCTTTGTTTTTGCCAGCATCAGTGGATACCAAAATGTGGGCGCTGCAACCACTATCGCGGTGCTGGTGGCCAGCCAGTTAATCGGCGGACTGGTGCTGGATATTCTGCGCAGTCATGGCGTACCGCTGCGGGCGTTGGTGGGGCCGGTCTGCGGCGCGGTGCTGCTGGTTGTTGGGGCCTGGCTGGTGGCGAGACGTTCGTTTTAATTGCGCTTATCCGGCCTGAACATGCAGGCCGGATAAGGTGTTACTTCGCCATCTGGCAACAACGAATTAAAGGATTGTGCCGCCTTTGGTCAACTGTTCGCGACGGGTTTCCATATCCTCTTTATGCTGACGGCCATGATGTGCGATAGCCGTACGCAAACGCTGTTGCTGGGTGTAACGTTCTTCCCGGCTCAGCACGACATCATCGCTGAGTTCAATCAGCAATTCATTCATATGCGTAATGACGCTCTCTTCAATGGCGGCATCAACACGTGCGCTGACCTCATCCAGATGCGACATAACCTCTCCTTAACTCATTAATTTAATTTTGCTTTTGAAAAATCGCTGCCCATCAAGCTAACGCTGTATCCGCTGACGTTGCTGCGCGTCGCGTAAAACGTTTTCCCGTTTGCCAACGCAATCCACGGAGCCTGCTGGTAGAAAATCTCTTGCGACTGCTGGTAAAGCGCGGCGCGTTCTTCCGGTTTACTCACCAGTTTCGCCTTTTGAACCAGCGAATTATACTCTTTATCGCACCAGCGCGCGGCGTTAGATCCGGTTTTAATGCTGTCACAGCCCAGCAGTACATCGGCGAAGTTGTCCGGATCGCCGTTGTCTGACATCCAACCGAACAACGCGGTGTCATGCTCACCTTTACGCATTCCGGAGATATATTCGCCCCACTCGTACGACACAATTTTCGCCTTCACGCCAACCTTCGCCCAGTCGCTTTGGATCATCTCGGCAATCCGTCGGGAGTTCGGGTTGTATGGGCGCTGAACCGGCATTGACCACAGCGTCGCTTCAAAGCCGTTTTCCAGTCCCGCCTGTTTCAGCAGATCTTTCGCTTTCTGCGGGTCGTAAGCGTAATCCTGCAGATCTTTATTGAACCCCAACATATTCGGCGGAATTTGCGATTTTGCCACCGTACCGGAACCTAAAAAGACGGCGTTAATAATGGCCTTTTTGTCTGTCGCGTAGTTAAGCGCCTGACGCACCAGCACGTTATCAAACGGTTTTTTCTCGGTATTAAACGCCAGATAGCCGACGTTCAGCGCTTCAACCGAATGCAGCGTCAACTCTTTATTCTTCTTAATCTCATCAAACTGTACGGGCGCAGGTGCCGGAATTATCTGGCATTCATTGGTTTGCAGTTTCGCCAATCGGGTCTGAACGTTTGGCGTGATTGAGAAGATCAGGTGCTTCGTGGGGACGGCGCCGTCCCAGTAGTTCGGGTTGGCGAGATAGCGGATTTGCGAATCCTGCTTGTACTGCTGCAACACGTATGGCCCGGTGCCAATTGGCCAGTTATCGACGTTTTCCGGAGTGCCTTTTTTCAGCATCACGTCGGCATATTCCGCAGAAAGGATGGAGGCAAAATCCATTCCCCAGTCGGCAAGAAACGCGGCATTAGGTTCATTAAGGATAAACTGAACGTGATAATCATCGACCTTCTTCACTTCTTTAATCAGTTTATCCAGACCGACATCGTTGAAGTATTCGTAGCTTCCCTGAGAAATTTTGTGGTACGGATGATCGGCATCTTTCTGTCGTAATACCGAGAAAACAACGTCATCAGCGTTGAAGTCACGGGTTGGTTTGAAGAATTTATTACTGTTGAATTTCACGCCCTGACGCAGGGTAAAAGTGTAGGTCTTACCGTCCGGCGAAATCGTCCAGTCCGTTGCCAGAGACGGAACTGGCGTATTTTTTACCGGATCAAAGTTGATGAGTCGGTTGTAGAGCACCTGTGAGCTGGCCACAAACGATGGACCGGAACTGGCGATTTGCGGGTTAAATGACTCTGGCGACGCTTCTGAGCAGTAAATGAGAGTGTCAGTATTGGCCGCGAACGCCGCGCCTGATGGTAAGACGGCGCTGAGCGCCAGCGCGAGTAACGTTTTCCTTGCAATCATGGTTATAAGCCTTCTTATTTTATTATTAACCGGGATATCAGAGCATAGCTGACAAAAACTGACCAATAACAAATCACTATCAGGTTATTCTAATCCGGTGTATTTCGCTGAATAATTCATCACCCTAAGCGAATTAATTTCCCTTAAGTCTTTTTCAAAACGTCAAGATTTTTCCCGGCACTCTATGCCATGAAAATTCGCCCCTTTTTGCCTCTCTTCCACCGTTTGCTCGTTTTTATAAAACGTAAAGTAGATACGTGAAGAAGTCTAAGGGGTAACAACGTGGCAAAAACTCTCTTGCGCAGCGGCAATTTGGATGACTATCAGGCCGTGGGCGGCGGTGGTCAGGCCGTGTTTGATTCAGCATTGCAAATTCGTGAAACGCTTCGCCTGCGTAAACAGCAGGCGATGGTGGATTGTCTGGCGATCCCACAAATTAACGACAACGGCGATCGCGTTGACTGGTATTCGCCGATTGAAGGGAAAGCCGTTGCATGGAAAGCCGCTGATGAAGAGGCCCGTTTTCGTGCGCTGCGCTATCTGGGAAGCACGCTGGAAAATGCGGCGGCGCTGAGCCGTAAAAGTCTGCAATCGGGTAAAACCTCCCTGCAACTGTTTGGCTCACTGCTGGAAAAAGCCATCCAGTTTCCTGGTGAGAATCACGTGTTTCTGGTTGAAGGTAAACCCGTTATTACGTTCTGGGGTTTCGTCAATCTGAATGAAAATCCTCGCGACGATGTGCTCGATTGCCTGCGCCTTGCCGATATTCCTCCGGTCGTCACCGTAGCAGAGCCTGAGCCGGAAGAAGAAATCACTGCCCAAATCACCTTTGTCGAGGCCGACGCACCTTTGCTGACTCCAGTGGTTGAGCTACCTAAACCGGCTGAACCTGAACATGAACTACAACCCCCGGTCGTTGTTAACGAACCGGAAGTCTCGCCGCCGCTCGCACAGAAGAAACCCGCACGCCGCCTGCCGCTGTGGAGCCTGCCCGTTGCCGCGGTGATCATTGCAGCCATGGTTGGGCCGCTGCTGTGGAAGCAACAGACCACCCAGCCCGTACCCGCTGTTCCCCCAAGAGATGTCGCTAAGGCAGATATAGCACCGCTGCCAGAACTGACATCTGCACTGCCGCTGCATCGGGCTGAAGTGGTTCCGGTCGCCAAAAAAGAAAAACCTGTCGAGGGACCGGTCGTGATCGCCGCGATTCCGAAAGATGCGCTGGTGATGGATGCCAACCAGATGAAGGCAGGAACGACGCGTTTTCTCAACGGTAACTGGCGCGTAATGGTTGATGTTAAAGATCCGGTTAGCGGTAAAGCGCCGTCGCTGCGCTATCAGATCCAGGCCAATAAAGGTACTGCGCGCGTGGTTCATGGCGACAATATTGTTTGTCGTGCCGAGATTTTCTCCGGTTTGCATCAGTCAGGTGAATTAATGATTAAGAGTCGCGGGAATGCCCGTTGTACGGACGGGTCACGTTATCCGATGCCGGAAATTACCTGCAAAGCGGGAACCAATGACGTCGCCGCCTGTACCGCACGTTATGACGATCACGCGGAAATCCCTCTGACGATCAAAAAGATAGGTGCCTGATTTTATGTTGGTGAATCTGTGTGACTACAAACAGAGCGTGACGCTCATCGCCAATAGCGGTGTGCAATTTCTGGATTTTGGCCTGACGCCGCAGGAATCTGCGCATCATGGCCGCTTTGTGCGCAAAACGGCAAACGGTCCCCTGCTGCGGCTGGATTTCGATCTGACAACCGGACGTTATACCTTACCAGGCAGCACCGGCGGTCAGCCCGAAGTGGTGAAGCCGGAAAGCACCCAGAAGCTGCATTATTCGCTGGACGTGCTCGACGGTGTCTGGCTGCCGCTGCCGTTCCTGCGCTTTAATCCGCCGCGTACGTTCGTTGAAGGCCCGGATAACTGGGCGCGCGTACAGGTGCGAAAGCTGGCGCAACCTGACAGCGCGGGCAACACCCACCGCGTCACCGTGGCGCTGGACAGCCAGCTCACTGAAAATGCCCCTGCGGCGTTAACCCCCAACGAAAATGACCTGCTGAACGGTACGCGATTTGCGCTGGCCTGGCATGACAACGAAATTGCCGATTTCCTCGACCAGACCTGGATTGACGGCTGGTTGCGCGAATCCTTTATGCATCATGTCACACAGCATGAGAACCGCTCAGAACAAGAGATCCAACAGGCGCTGCGTAACTTTGAATATCAGGCGCACTGGCTGAATGTGCTGACCCTGTTAGGCGAGCAGCTTTCCGTCCCGGAAGTGAAACTGGTCACGCATACCCTCAGCACGCCCGCCATTCCCGTTGATCTTATCCTGGATATCGGTAACACCCATACCTGTGGCGTCCTGATTGAAGATCACGGGGATGCCAATGACGGACTGCGCCAGACAGCCGAATTGCAGGTGCGTTCGTTAAGCGAGCCACAGTTTCTCAACGATCCGTTGTTCACCAGCCGACTGGAGTTTTCCGAAGCGCGTTTTGGTAAGCAGCACTTTTCCGTGGAGAGCGGCCGTGATGATGCCTTTATCTGGCCGTCGATTGTCCGCGTTGGCGATGAAGCCCGAAAGCTGGCGATGCAGCGCATGGGCACTGAAGGCAGCAGTGGGATCTCCAGCCCGCGCCGTTATCTGTGGGACGAAACGCCGGTGTTGCATGACTGGCGCTTTAGCCAGATGAATGGCAAAACCCAGCGCGAACCACTGGCTACCGCCTTCCCGCTGATGAACCTGATGAACGATGACGGGCAACCGCTGTTCAGCCTGCCGCAGGATGATCGTCTGCCGGTATTCTCACCGCAATACAGCCGCAGTACGCTGATGACGCATATGTTGTGCGAAATACTGGCCCAGGCGCTGGGGCAAATTAACAGCGTGGCGACGCGTTTGCGCCTCGGATTCCCGGCATCTCCTCGTCAGTTGCGTACGCTGATCCTGACCCTGCCGTCGGCGATGCCCAAACAGGAGCGTGAGATTTTCCGCCTGCGCATGTTTGAAGCTATTGCGTTGGTCTGGAAAGCAATGGGCTGGCACCCGCAGGATGAAGACTTCACCACCCGTAAACAGCAGGAAAAGAGCGTGGTTCCCGTACCTGAGATCCAGATGGAATGGGATGAGGCCAGCTGCGGGCAACTGGTGTGGCTGTATAACGAAGCTATCTCTCACTACGATGGCCACACCGAATCGTTCTTTAACGCCCTTGCCCGCCCGGACCGTTTGCCGGAGCCTGGTGAGACTAAAGGTCGTGCGCTGCGCGTGGCATCGATCGACATTGGCGGCGGGACAACGGATATGGCCGTCGTCCATTACCAGCTTGATGACGGCGTGGGTACAAACGTCAAAATTACCCCGCACCTGCTGTTCCGTGAAGGCTTTAAGGTTGCGGGCGATGATATGCTGCTGGACGTGATTCAGCGTTGCGTGTTGCCTGCGCTGCAAACCCGCCTGCAACAGGCTGGCGTGACCGACGCCGCCGCATTGCTGGCTACGCTATTTGGCGATTCCGGGCGCATCGACACCCAGGCGATTTTGCGTCAACAAACGGCGTTACAACTCTTTATGCCGCTCGGTCATGCGGTACTTTCTGCCTGGGAACAAAGTGATATTAACGATCCGGTAGCGGGTCTGCATGCCACCTTTGGCGAACTCCTGAGCCAGCAACCAACGCGCAACGTACTGAATTACATCCAGCAGGCTATCGATCATGCGTTACCTGCGGGATCGCCAGCGTTTGATGTGTTGAGCGTGCCGTTACAGGTGCAGTTCAGGCAGTTACAAGAAGCGTTACTGGCGGGCCAGTTTACCCTGACCTCCCCACTGCATGCGGTCTGTGAGGCCATTTCACACTATCGCTGCGATATTTTATTAGTGACCGGCAGACCCGCCTGTTTACCGGGCGTACAGGCGTTGATCCGCCATCTGCAGCCCGTTCCGGTTAATCGTATGATCTGGATGGATAACTACCGCGTACATGAGTGGTATCCGTTCAGCCAACAAGGGCGGATTGGTAACCCCAAATCCACCGCAGCAGTTGGTGCAATGTTGTGTAGCCTGGCGCTGGATCTACGCTTGCCGCGTTTCAACTTTAAAGCTGCCGATATCGGCGCTTACTCGACCGTACGTTATCTCGGCGTGTTGGATAATACGGTCAATACGCTGCGTGATGAGAACATCTGGTATCACGATATCGATCTGGATAAGCCCGGCGCGAAGCTGGATGCCCGCCTGCACTTCCCATTGCGCGGCAACGTTACGTTAGGTTTCCGTCAACTGGCCAACAGCCGTTGGCCTGCCACACCGCTGTATACGCTCAGCATAAATTCTGCCGAACTGGCAAAAACCATCGCCGGAGATGGCGTGTTGAATGTACGGCTGCAGCTACGCGGTGGTAGCAAAGAAAGCGGCCCGGAATTTTTCGTACTGAGCGATGCGTGGTTACAGGATGGCACTCCCGTTGCCGCCAATGCCTTAACGTTAAAACTGAATACGCTGGCAGACCGTCGCCATAGCGGGAGCCATTACTGGATTGATAGCGGGAGCGTGTACCTGAAATGAGTAAGATGTTAAACACCGCGCAGGCCGCCATCGAGTGGGTAACTGATACCCGTCAGCGTGCGGCGCGTCTTGATGATGAAGCGGATGCCCTGTTGGCGCAGCTCACCCTGGCCGCCGTTAATGAATCTGCGTTGAAGACGACCTTTTCATCGCGAGGATGCGTTGGGCTTTACGGACATTCGCAATCGGCAAAAGCGCACCTGCTCACAGCATTGTGCAGCAACGCCAATGGCAAAGTGAATATCGTTACCCCGGATCGCAGCTTTGATTACTTTTCACATATTAATCCTGGTCATGCGCCAACCAATATGGCGATCCGCTTTACGCGTGATGAAAATCCGCTCGATGGTGAATGGCCGTTGCGCCTGCGGCTACTCAGTGAAGCCGAACTGGTACAGCTATTTATTACCCAGTTCTGTGCGCTTGCGGACAACCGCCAGGTCGAGAAATCGATTATTGAGGCGCGCCTGGAAAAATGGCAAACGTTGCGCCAGCGTCATCCGGTGCCGGGCATTACCGCGCATGATGTCGCGGCAATTGGTCGTTTCTGGCGCGCCTGCGTACCGGCCAGACAGCAGCAATTTGACGACGCGCTATGGCATCAGTTTGCCACGCTGCTACCCGCTCTGGATCTGACTACCCGGGCAAACGCCTGGGCGTTACTGTGGGGAGAACAGCCAGAGTTGACGCAACAGTGGTTGGCGCTGGCGCATACGCTGCAACAAACCGGGAGCGCGCAAGAACTCGCGGCTCCGCTGAGCCTGCTGGTTGACCATTTTGGTTTACCTGCCGAGAGTTTCCTGACTCAGGTAGCATTGAACGGGAATGAGGCGCAAAGCGATGTAGTGGTTCATCCAATAGAAAATGATCAGTTGCTCAATGCGGTCAGCCTTTCTCAGGCTTCGCTGGCGCTGCTCACGCGCGAGCTGGTCCTGACGGTTGAAGACGCGGTACTGGAGAATGTCGATCTGCTGGATATTCCCCTCGCCCCGGATGTTCATCCCCATCCATTGTGGCAGGCCAAATTAGGCTGGATGCTGGAACATTATCGCCAGCATCTGCAACCGGATGTACTTTTAATCTGTAATGCGGTATCTACCCGCTCCCAGACGCCCGCCATCACCCGCAAGCTGCTGGGCTGGGTTAACGACACTCAGCCCGTACATGACGCCGCATTGCCGGGAGTGGTCTGGGCCATTACTCCGCAGGATGCGCGGTTTAGCACTCAGCAAAATCTTGATGAATCTGTGCAGCAATTAATGGGCAAACCCGGACTGCACTGGGGCACGCTGCAGGCGCTGGATAAACACAGCTTACAACGCCTCGTCGAATGGCTGACTCAGGCAACCTCGCCACAGCAACGCCAGGCGAGATTGACCTCCCTGCGTGAGCAGCACCAGCAGCGTGTACGCGAAACCCTGATCGGCTGGATTAACCCCGTTGAAACCGAATCGGGTAGCAATGAGTCGGTGATCCGCCAGCTCCAGGCCCAGGCGGCAAAGCATGGCGAACTCCTGGACGGTTTGCTTCCGCCGATGCGCCTCTTTGAGTCGCTGCTGCGTGTTCAGCAGCCGCGCGAGGAACAGGTGAGCGGATTATTTAATGAAGAGATTGACCTGTTTGCCGAGGTGCGTGACACAACGCACTCGCCGGAAAGCAAAGAGACCGGGTATCAGGCGCACAAAATGTGGGTTAACCACGTGCGCCAGTGGTGTCGCGATGAAAATAATGCGCGCCGTTTACGTCTCGAGCCGCGTACGCTAAGGCAGGTTGCTGATATCCTCGTCACCACTAGCTATCGGCTGGAAATGCCGCAACGCTTACAGCGCATTATGCAGCGAGAAAACGTCTGCGCCGCGCAGCTTCACGCCGATATTGGGGATTTTATTACCTGGCTTGGATTTGCCAGCGTGGCAGAGGAACAGCGTCCGGCCAGCAGGATCCAAAAAGGATCGGCTATTTTTAGTGCCCCGGCGCAACAGCCGATGTTACGGTTGACGAAACTGGATGAACAACCTTCGCATGGCGCAAGCCGTTACGTTTACGACTGGCTGGTCGCTTTGTATACCCGCGCCAATGAAAACGTGGGATATCAGCATCCAATGGATGTTTGCGCAGCCGACAAAAAACGATTAGATGCCCTGCTTTCCTCCTGAAACGGCGTTTACGCCGTCATCAGAAGAGAGAAAACATTAACGCGACGGGAAAACTCATCGGCCAGGTCGCCCCGACTAATACCGCGCTGAGAAAACGAATCCGCTTTTTATCGCGGGAAAGAAACCAGGTGATGATTGCCGTGATAGCGGCCATCACCGCATAAAAAACCAACATTTTTTGGTACAGAGACATGTCAGGCATCCGGGCCGAAAGGTAAAATCGCGCGCAATATGCTCTTTTTCATGACCTACATCAAGTTTTATTAATTATTTTAAGAGAAACGCCGGTAAAACAAGCCGTTTTCATTATGTTCAGAATCCGTACTATTGCGGATAGTTATAACCCGTACTATACCCATAAGGGTTAAAACGAAAGGTGGCACAAATGAATGTTTCCAGTAAAACTGTGGTGCTGATAAATATATTTGCTGCTGTAGGACTTTTCAGTCTGATTTCCGCAAGGTTTGGCTGGTTTGCTTGATGTCGTTCTTCTTGATTAATTGCAGCGTCCGCTGGCAGAGAGGCTCTTCTCTCTGCCATTAGTACACGATTTTCCCACTCTCCTGCCACCCGGTAAATTATCCTTAGTATGTAATACCCCTAATCCTTCTGCGGCATTATATTGCCCGCATAACGGCTCGGTGTTGTGCCGGTATGCTGATGGAAAAAAGCGATAAAAGCACTGTCACTGACAAATTCCAGATATTGCGCCACCTGGCTGATCTGCCCCCCGTCAGCCAGCATCTCCATGGCTTTTAATAGTCTAAATTGCTGCCGCCAGCTCTGATAATTCATCCCGGTATCCCTGGTAAATATTCGACTGATCGTCCTCTCGCATGCCCCAACCCGTTGGGATAATTGATTTAGTCGTGGTGGCAATTCGCCCATGCGTACTCCTTCAAGCCACACGTTCAGCCGTGGATCTGAGGGAAACTGCAACGTCCAGTTTTCACTGCGGGCGGCCCGCATTTCCTCACAGAAAACGGTGATAAGACTGGCCTGCTGCGCGGCAGGCATTTCCCATGGCCAGAAAGCCATACGTTCTATTACTTCAAAAAAGAGAGGATTAACGTCGACTATCTGCAGCGGTAATTTAGATAACGGCAATGTAGTTGAAAAATACAACGAACGATAAGCCATCACGCCACGCATTATGGCGCGATGTACCGTACCAGCCGGGATCCAGACCGCGCGCCGTGGCGGTAGCAGACACAGGGCATGCTCCAGCTCAATCGTAATGCTTCCCGCTGCCGAAAAAAGTAGCTGATGACGAAGATGGCTATGCCGGCCGGAATCGTGTACGCCCATCTCGGAGGCAATCCCGATTACCGGTTTATCAAAGCTATCCGCATCGAAATCATCATCCGGGGCAATTTCCATTATCTGTCCGATATTTGATATTTAAAGTCTTGATAATGGTAATGCGACACCTCCCTTTCAGCAATAATGCCCGCCAGTTTTCTGTCTCTCTGGATATTGCTATGAACACTCTTCGCCGCCCGCCGTTGTGGCTTCTTACTTTGCTGATTATGTTTCCGCAACTGGTGGAAACCATTTATAGCCCGGCATTGCCAGGAATCGCCACGTCTTATCACGTAAGCAGTGAGCGCGCGGCGCAAACACTCTCCGTTTATTTTATTGCCTTCGCCATCGGCGTGGCGATATGGGGTTGGCTGAGCGACTGCATCGGTCGACGTTGGGCGATGCTGGCAGGACTTATCTGCTATGGGTCAGGTTGTGCCCTGGCCGTGGTTGCCACTGACTTCAGCGTTTTGCTGCTGGCGCGGATGATCTCAGCCATCGGCGCGGCTGCCGGGTCAGTGGTGGTACAGACCATGTTACGGGACACATATGAATCAACCGCGCTATCCCGCGTCTTTTCCGTGATGGGCGCTGCGCTGGCATTGAGTCCCGTTTTCGGCCTGCTAAGCGGAGGTTGGCTGGTTAGCCTGTATGGTCATACCGGTGTATTTATTGCCCTTGTGCTGCTGGCGCTGCTACTGCTACTACTGACTGCGACCATGCTGCCAGAAACCCGGCCCGAAAATACGCTCAGCCCCAGCCTTGCTGCACTGCTCTCCCGCATGATGCGTGACCGCGAGCTGTGGAAAAATACCATGCTGGTTGCGCTGCTGAACACCATGCTGTTTAGCTATTACAGCCTGGCTCCGTTTCTTTTCGGGCAATTGGGATGGAGTTCCAGAGCCTTTGGCTGGACGGGGGGACTACTTGCGTTTGCTTCGCTGTCGGGCAGCCTGCTGAACCGGAGATTATTGACGACAGACCTGACATCGGAACAGAGGGTACGTTATGCCTGTGCGCTGGCAGCATTGTCAGGCCTCGCCGCGTGGTGGTTACAGCACTCCGCGTGGATTCTGATACCGGTTTTCGGCGCGGTGATTGCCTATGGCATCGCAATCCCTAATGTGCTGAGTCAGGCCCTACGCCACTATCGTGAACAGGCCGGGGCCGCCGGTGCATTATTTGGATTAAGCTATTACCTGTTGCTGGGAATGATGCTGGGGGTGGCAGGCATGGTGCAACAACTGGGGCTGGTTCTGAGCGTCTGTGCGCTACTCGCCTGGATTTGCAGCTTGCGCCGCGGATAACCGGATGAGGTTCCTCCTGACATTAAGCTGTAATGCTTGCCAGTTAACGAGGATGAGTGGCACATACGCAGGTAATGAATCTGTTGCCTCCGGCGTATTGCTACGTTCACCTTATGTTTGTCACATCTCTGAGGCAATACGACCTGTGAACGTGTTAAGGGTACTATCGCCGTACCCTTAACAATCCCGGCTCCCGGCGGGAAAATTGCCGCTCCGCGGTTCCCTCCGTTTATTCCTCCAGGCTACCGGGCCGGGCGCGAGGTAGCGTCCCTGCAAAACGCGCCCTGAACCCGCATCCCTGCGGGTTCTCCCGGCCTTACGGAAACACGTCGGCAATTTTCAGCCGGACCAGCCCACACCTGACCACCTGCGTTTTTTATCTGAATAGCAAAACAGATTTAACTGGAAGTCAGTGCGTTGCAGCGATGACCCCGTTCAGGCTGAAAATCGATGAAGCGTTGAAGCTGACCGCAGGGATGCGGCGGTAAGCCTCCTTTGCACGTTCACGGGTGTCTGAGCCTCAGAGAATTGATATCGCTGAGGTGAACGGAACCCTGAGCCGAAATCACATGTTCGCCGTAATGTTTAATTGACAAGCATTACGACATTAAGCCGGGGCTTTGTTGTATTAATAGCCTGACCTCGCGGATATTTCCAACTTACCGCCGTCCGATGGCGACGAGGCCAGTGGCGCGAATAATATAGACACACGTTTGCCAGTATTTAGCTATCCGTGCCGCATTTATTGCTCGCGCTTCAGATATTACTCATGCTTGATCATGACATGGCGAACAATCGTGTAATCTTCCAGCCCGTAAACCGACATATCCTTGCCATAACCAGACTGTTTTTGTCCGCCGTGCGGCATCTCGCTGACCAGCGTGAAGTGGGTATTGACCCAGGTGCAACCATACTGCAGGCGAGCGCTAAATCGATGCGCGCGCCCCACATCCCGAGTCCAGACGGAGGATGCCAGGCCGTATTTCGAATCGTTAGCCCACGCCAGCACCTGATCTTCATCCTCAAATACGGTGACGCTGACCACCGGACCGAAAACTTCCCGCTGCACGATAGCATCTTCCTGCTTCGCCCCGGCCAGCAGCGTCGGAGCAAAATAGTAGCCTGCGCCGTCCACTTTTTTACCACCGGTGATGACTTTGATATGCCCCAGTGCTTTGGCTTCATCGACCGCTTTAGTCACGCGATCGAGGTGCGCCTGCGAGCTTACCGGCCCCAGCTCCGTCGATTCGTCATTCGGTGCACCGATTTTCAGGCTGGCAACCGCGGCACCAAGTTTCTCAACCAACGCGTCATAAATGCCTTTCTGGGCATAGATTCGACAAGCGGCGGTACAGTCTTGCCCGGCGTTGTAATAGCCAAAGGTTCGCACGCCGCTCACCACCGCATCCAGATCGGCATCATCAAAAATGATGACCGGGGCTTTGCCGCCCAGCTCCATATGTGTGCGCTTAATCGAAGGCGCGGTGTGCTGGATAATGTGTTCACCGGTCGCAATGGAGCCGGTCAGGGAAACCATCCGGACTTTTTCATGACCGGTCAGCGGGTCACCCACCGTTTTGCCACGGCCAAAAAGCACGTTGATAACGCCAGGCGGATAAATATCTTTGGCAAATTCAGCCAGTTTAAGTGCCGTTAGCGGGGTAATTTCTGACGGTTTAATCACCACACAGTTACCCGCCGCCAGCGCCGGTGCCAGTTTCCACGCCGCCATCATCAGCGGGTAGTTCCACGGCGCGATAGAGGCCACCACGCCCAGCGGATCCCGACGAATCATCGACGTATGCCCTTCCAGATACTCTCCGGCCGCCTGTCCTTGCAGGGTACGAGCTGCCCCGGCGAAGAAGCGGAAAACGTCGACGATTGCCGGAATTTCATCGTTAAGGACACAGTGCAGCGGCTTACCACAGTTAAGCGATTCCAGCTCAGCGAAGGTTTGCGCGTTATCGGCGATAGCATCCGCCAGTTTCAGCAGCAGTTCGGAACGAACTTTCGGTGTGGTTTGTCCCCAGGTGGCAAATGCGCTGTCTGCTGCACGTACCGCCGCATCAACCTGCCCGGCTGACGCCTCGGCAATCTCCAGAATGCGTTCTCCAGTGGCAGGGTTATAGACTGGCTGCTTTTCACCTTCACCGTTGACCAGCTCGCCATTAATCAGTAATTGATGTTGCATAGCAATTTCCCATATCGTCGTTTATTTACCGTTTCCGGCGAGAGAGTCGCCTTCACGCGTTAGCCACCAGGCCCCTAAAATTGGCAGTGTTGTCACCAGCATTACCAGCAATGCCACAACGTTGGTGACAGGCACATCTCGTGGTCGACCCAGTTGATTGAGCAGCCACAAAGGAAGTGTTCTTTCATGTCCGGCGGTGAACGTTGTCACGATGATTTCATCAAACGACAAAGCAAACGCCAGCATCCCTCCCGCCAGCAGTGCCGATGCCAGGTTTGGCAGCACGACATAACGAAAGGTTTGCCAGCCGTTGGCGCCAAGATCCATAGACGCTTCAACCAGACTCCATGAGGTACGGCGAAAACGCGCCACGACGTTGTTAAATACCACCACCACGCAAAACGTCGCATGGCCGACCACGATGGTGAGAAAACCGGGTTCCAGGTTGATAGTTTTAAACGCCGTCAGTAGCGCCAGACCGGTAATAATCCCCGGCAGCGCGATCGGCAACAGCAGCAACAGCGATATTGCGCTTTTACCAAAAAAGTCCCTGCGCCACAGTGCG
The DNA here is from genome assembly GCF_030336725.1 of Citrobacter sp. Cb031. NCBI lineage: Bacteria > Pseudomonadati > Pseudomonadota > Gammaproteobacteria > Enterobacterales > Enterobacteriaceae > Citrobacter > Citrobacter sp. Cb031. The sequence goes on along the minus strand of NZ_JAOWDA010000034.1, from coordinate 452,579 downwards.
GCAGCGGCCAGCGTCCCCAGAACGAGGGCAATGGCCGTCGACAACGCAGCGATTTTAAGTGACAACGTCACCGATTCCAGAATATCGCTACGTTGCGCCGCAACGCTAAACCACTTCAGCGTTAACCCCTGCGGTGGAAAACTAAAAGCAGCCTCCTCAGTATTAAAAGCATAGGTGGCGATGATGAGGATGGGAAAGTGCAGGAAAATAACCCCGCCCCATGCCGCCAGTTTGAGTAACCAGGGCGCGCGTTCAGAGTGCATCGAAAGCTCCCAGACGCTTCACGAACGCCAGATACAGTGCGATTAACACAATCGGCACCAGAGTAAATGCCGCCGCCATCGGCATATTGCCGATCGCCCCTTGTTGCGAATACACCATATTGCCGATGAAATAGCCTGGCGGTCCCACCAGTTGCGGCACGATAAAATCTCCCAACGTCAGAGAGAAGGTAAAGATCGACCCTGCCGCGATACCGGGTATCGCCAGTGGCAGGACCACATAGCGGAAAGTCTGATGCGGACGAGCGCCCAAATCAGCGGAGGCCTGTAAGAGCGAAGGCGGAAGTCTCTCCAGCGCGGCCTGTACCGGCAGGATCATAAACGGCAGCCAGATGTAGACGAACACCAGAAAACGCCCTAACCCTGAAGTCGACAACGTATTGCCGCCTACCGCAGGCAGCGTCAGGAACGAAAGCAGCAGCGGCTCCAGCCCCAGATGGGTTAAAAACCACTGCGCCACCCCGTCTTTAGCCAACAGTAACGTCCATGCGTAGGCTTTAACAATGTAGCTGGCCCACATCGGCAACATCACAGCAATGTAAAAAAAGGCTTTCATTTTGCCACTGGTATATCGCGCCATATACCACGCCATCGGAAACGCCAGAATCGCGCTGGCAATGGTGACCGCCACCGCCATCGTCAGGGTACGCAAAATGATGTCGTAGTTGGCGGGATTAAACAGCGCCTGCAAATTCGCCAGCGTCAGGTCGGGCGTGACCGACATGGTGAAATCATCGAAGGTATAAAAACCTTGCCACAACAGCGTCAGTAATGAGCCGAAGTAGACGATCCCAAACCACATCAGCGGTCCGAGGAGCAGCAAAAATAGCCCCAGACCCGGATTACGCCAGAAGAACCCTGAGATCCGGTTCAGACTTGTCGACTGTGGAGGCGAATGTAAGACATTCATAGCCATTCACCTCTCCTCAACCAGCGGTACCATCACGTCGCGTGACCACGATGCCATCACCTGTTGACCCGGCGACAGCGTTGTTGGCAGCATTTCTCCCGTCAGGTTCGCCTGGCTAACCAGCAATTTTTCACCGCCGACAAGTTTCAGCTCAAAACGTGTCGCGGCACCCTGGTACTGCACTGCCTGGATAACCCCCCGGGCCTGGACTTCGCCACTGCTATCATTCAAGCGAATGTGTTCCGGACGCAGGGAAAACATACCCTGTAGCCCGCAAACGTTCGCTGACATCGTTTCATCAAAAACATTTGACGTCCCGACGAAACTTGCCACAAACGGTGTGCGCGGACGCATGTACAGTTCACGCGGAGAATCCACCTGTTCGATGCGACCATTATTAAACACCGCCACACGATCGGACATCGACAGGGCTTCACCCTGATCGTGGGTGACAAAAATGAAGGTGATACCCAGGGATTGCTGTAGCTTTTTCAGTTCCAGCTGCATCTGCTCACGCAGCTTAAGATCCAATGCCCCGAGCGGTTCATCCAACAGCAGGACGCGCGGTTCATTGACCAGCGCGCGGGCAATCGCCACGCGTTGCCGCTGACCACCGGAAAGTTGCGATGGTTTGCGTTCATAAACAAAACCGAGCGCAACCTTATCCAGCGCTTCACGTGCTTTTGCGTGACGCTGTTTTTTATCAATACCTTTGACCATCAGCCCATAGGCGACATTGTCGAGAATCGACATATGCGGGAATAGCGCATAATCCTGAAATACCGTATTGACGTCCCGTTCCCAGGGCGGCAATTCGCTGGCCTGCTTACCAAAAATGGTGATTGCGCCGCCTGACAGTTGCTCAAACCCTGCAATAAGGCGCAGACAAGTGGTCTTGCCGGAGCCGGATGGCCCCAGCATAGAGAAAAACTCACCGTCGTTAATCGCAATACTCACCCCATCAACTGCACGAACATCCCCGTACAGACGCGAGACGTTATGAAACTCCACTGCGTACGTCATAAAACCCCCAGCGGAATTAACGACCGCCCATAATGGCGATGTAATCCTGCGTCCAGCGACTGTAAGGAACGAATTTGCCACCTTCTGCGATCGGCGTTTTCCAGAAGGCAATTTTGTCAAAGTAGCTATAGCCGTTGGTTTCACAGCCCTTTTCACCCAGCAGCGGGCTGGCTTTACAACCTTCAGGCACGACTGGCAGAGAACCAAACCAGGCTGCGACGTCGCCCTGAACTTTCGGGGTTAATGACCAGTTCATCCATTTGTAAGCGCACACCGGGTGTTTGGCTTCGCTGTGCAGCATGGTGGTATCAGCCCATCCGGTAACCCCTTCTTTTGGGAAGACCGTGGCAATAGGCTGGCCTTCTCCTTTCAGGGCGTTCGCCTGATAAGGCCAGGCGCTGGACGCCACCACACCTTCGTTTTTGAAGTCGCTCATTTGTACGGTGGTATCGTGCCAATAGCGATGGATCAGCGCGTGTTGATCGCTCAGGACTTTGATCACCGCCTGATACTGTTGTTCGGTGAGCTGATAGGGATCGGTAATGCCCAGTTGCGGCTGAGTCGCCTTAACGAATAATGCAGCATCGGCAATATAGATCGGGCCATCGTAGGCTTGAACGCGCCCTTTATTGCTTTTTCCGTCCCCAAGTTTTTGCTCAACAAATACCACGTTCCAGCTATCCGGCGGTGTTGGGAAAATTTTGGTGTTGTACATCAGCAGGTTTGGCCCCCACTGGTACGGTGTGCCGTAAACTTTTCCGCCAACGTTAAACCACTCGCCTTTTACCACGCGCGGATCGATGCTTTTCCAGTTAGGGATCAGCGCGGTATTAATCGGCTGAACGCGTTTTCCCATAATCAGACGCAATGAGGCATCACCGGAAGCGGTAACCAGGTCGTAGCCGCCTTTTGCCATCAGGCTGACCATTTCATCAGAAGTGGCCGCTGTTTTAACATTGACCGCGCAGCCGGTCTCTTTCTCAAACTGCGAGACCCAATCATATTGTTTATCGGTCTGTCCACGTTCGATGTAGCCCGGCCAGGCAATAATATCCAGACGGCCTTCCGGTTTATCTAAGGATGTCGGGGGTTCGGCTGCTTGTGCAGTCATCAGCGTCATACTGAGTGCGCACAGGCTACTGAGGGCAAACTGCTTGCTCATAACGTCTTACTCCTGTCTAAAAAATAATGAGCGGCAGCCTTGCCGTAAATATATGTCCTTTCCTAAAAATAGTCGGGGTGTTGTAAGCGTTCCTGCTGGCGCAAGGAAATTTAATCAGGTTGTGAGCTAACGCTCATTACGCTACTGATGCTGATCGGGAGCTTTAATCTTCTGGAGTATAGACAAGGAGTTAGGTGCAACGGTGGCAATAGTAAGAACTATTGATTTTTTGTATGGTAGCACCCGATATAAATAACATCGGGGTTAGGTATTCTCTATTTCGAAAATAAGAACGCGCTATTCTTTTATATTGAATAGCGCGTTACGTTTTATTTCATCATCTCGCGAATTAATTTTCCCAGCTGTTTCACTGCCTGTTCCTCACGCTCTCCCCAGTGCCATGCGGTATTAAAGCGAAAAAAACGAGTCCAGCTCCCCGAGGTCGAAAACATTTTTCCCGGTGCAATGCTGATATGGTGCGCCAGTGCCTGGGTGCTGAGCACGCCTGCATCAAGCGGTTCTGGCAGTTCCAGCCACAGAAAATAGCCGCTGTCGTTATGGTGAATTTTGACTTCCGCCGGAAGATGACGCAGCAACGTTTGCCAGGCCTGCTGTTTGCGTTCCGCCAGTTGACGGCGTAAGCGGCGCAGATGCGCGTCATAGCGCCGGGTTGACAGGTAATCCACGAGTGCAAGCTGCATGGGGGAACTGGTGGATAACGTGCTCATGAGCTGGAGTCGCTGAATACGCCGCGCATGCTTCCCGGCCGCCACCCAGCCCACGCGAAATCCGGGCACCAGGCACTTCGAGAAGGATGAACAATGCAAAACGCTGTCGGCGCGATCCCAGGCTTTGGCAGGCAGTGGTTTTTCGCGACCAAAGTACAGCTCGCTGTAGACATCATCTTCTATCAGCATTACATGATATTTTTCCAGCAATGCGACCAGGTGCACCTTTTTCTCTGGGCTGAGCGTAAAACCCAGCGGATTTTGGCTGTTGGTCATCAGCCAGCAGGCTTTTACCGGATACTCCTGCAACGCTTGCTCCAGCGCGGTAAGATCGATCCCCTCTTTCACGTCGGTGGCAATCGAAAGCGCCTTCAGCCGTAATCGTTCCAGGGCCTGCAACGCCCCATAGAAACAGGGATTTTCGACAATCACCCAGTCTCCCGGTTCGGTAACCGCCTGCAGGCTCAGGTTGAGGGCATCCAGCGCACCGGTAGTGATGACAATTTCATCAGGTGAAATGGTCATCCCCTGTTGAGCATAGCGGCGGGCAATGGCATGGCGCAGCTCATCATTTCCCGGCGGCAGGTTTTCTATCACGCTCATGGCGGTCGCGGTTTTACTGACCTGCGCCAGCGAGCGGTTCAACTGCTGGAGGGGAAACAGACGCGGGTCGGGGAATGCAGAGGCAAATGGCATCACTGACGCATCCCGGCTGGCCTGCAGCATATCAAAAATATAGGTGTTGATATCCACCGCTTCATCGCGCATCACCTGCGCCTGCGGCGCTGCCAGCTCACGTTCAGGGCGCGCGGCAACATAGTAACCCGACTGCGGCCGGGCGATAATCCGGCCCTGACTTTCCAGCAACTGATATGCATGTCCGACGGTCATAAAACTCATGCCGCTGCTGACCACCTGCTCGCGCAAGGATGGCAAGCGATCGCCGGGCTGCCATACGCCAGACGCGATTTGATCGCGAATTTGCTCAGCCAGTCGCTGGTATTTTTTCATTTTTCGTCCTGATAATCGGTGTCGGTGACACGCACTGTATATATCAGTTTACATAATCAGGGCATTTTTTATAACTGTTATAGTTAACAGTTTTACAACATTGTTACTGACAGCTCCTTGCCTAAGGCGCGTGCAGCTATTTGCACAGCATCAATTTTTGTCGCGTGCTTTAAATCGAACAAACGGGTAATTTCCTGCTTAGGCCTGCCGATCCTGTTTGCCAGCTCCTGCTGGGTGATGTTTGATTCAAGAAAGGCATTTAACAAAAGAACCTTCGACGCAATGCTCAGGGGGATTTCCACATAGTCACCTTCAGTGCCAACCGCCGAAGGTAAAGGAATCGGTTCGTTATCGTCGAAATAGAATTCAAAAGCGGTCACCAATGCAGACTGCGCAGCCTGCAAAGCCCCATGACGGGTTTCGCCCTGGGTTAATGCTTCAGGAATATCCGGGAAAGAAACCACGAATCCACCTTCCACGGCGGGGATTAGATTAACGGGATAACGCATGATTTTTTCAAAATCTCTCATATAATTAACCTCATATTGATGATGACTGTAAACCAGGCTGCTTCAGGATCGATTTTCGCAAGGCTTCTTTTATTTCATCACCAGGATGTCTGGGCATAACGCTACGCCTTCCCTGATACCTCAACTTCAGATGATTTGAGCCGTTTGTAACAGCCACTCCCTGAGATTCAAGCCAGCGTCTGAACTCACTTTGCTTCACTGCGCCTCCCTGTCGTCTATTATACGCACAAAGTAAACATTTATGATTACCTTTTTCATTACCTCGCTAGTGATAGCGTAAAATCACTCGCATGGGGAGGACGCGATTCAATAACAGGAATCCAGGTTCCAGATTTCATATCAGCCAGGCTAACCTATAACAGCACGACAACTGTTATGGTTAAAAAGAACTGTTCTGTTTCTGCCTTCCATTGCTTCGCAGCCTTAGAATTGCGCCAAATCAATTTTTCCTGCGGAGCTAAGCATGTTCGGTCTTGACGCGTTTCACCTGGCGAGGATCCAGTTCGCGTTTACGGTATCCTTTCACATCATCTTTCCGGCGATTACCATTGGCCTCGCCAGTTATCTGGCGGTGCTCGAAGGGTTATGGTTAAAAACGAAAAATCCGACCTGGCGCTCGCTATACCATTTCTGGTCGAAAATATTCGCCGTAAACTTTGGTATGGGCGTGGTTTCCGGGCTGGTGATGGCTTATCAGTTCGGCACGAACTGGAGTGGTTTTTCCGAGTTCGCCGGTAGCATCACCGGGCCGCTGCTGACCTATGAAGTATTAACCGCCTTCTTCCTCGAAGCGGGCTTCCTCGGGGTAATGCTGTTTGGCTGGAACCGGGTTGGCCCAGGGCTTCACTTCTTCGCGACCTGTATGGTTGCGCTGGGTACTATTATTTCTACCTTCTGGATCCTCGCCTCCAACAGCTGGATGCAAACGCCACAGGGCTATGAAATTGTTAACGGGCAAGTCGTTCCCGTCGACTGGTTCGCCGTGATTTTCAATCCTTCCTTCCCTTATCGTTTGCTGCATATGTCCGTTGCCGCCTTCCTGAGCAGCGCGCTGTTTGTCGCGGCATCAGCCGCATGGCATTTATTGCGCGGTAATAGCACGCCAGCAATTCGCGCTATGTTTTCAATGGCGCTGTGGATGACGTTAATCGTCGCCCCGCTGCAGGCCTTAATTGGCGATATGCACGGGTTGAATACGCTGAAGCACCAGCCTGCAAAAATTGCGGCGATTGAAGGACACTGGGAAAATCCGCCTGGTGAACCGACCCCGCTGCTGTTGTTCGGCTGGCCGGATATGGAGCAGGAGCGCACCCGCTATGGGCTGGAAATCCCGGCGCTGGGCAGCCTGATCCTGACTCATAGTCTGGATAAACAGGTCCCGGCGTTAAAAGAATTTCCGAAGGAAGACAGGCCCAATTCCACCATCGTGTTCTGGTCGTTTCGCATTATGGCAGGGTTAGGCATGCTGATGATCCTGCTGGGCGCGTTTGCCCTGTGGTTGCGTTATAAGCAGCGGCTATACACCTCACGTCCTTTCCTGCGCTTTGCATTGTGGATGGGGCCCTCCGGTCTGATTGCCATCCTTGCTGGCTGGGTGACCACCGAAGTTGGCCGTCAGCCGTGGGTGGTTTACGGTTTGCAACGTACGGCGGATGCGGTTTCCGCACATGGTGATTTACATATGAGCATCAGCCTACTGTCTTTCTTTGTGGTGTATAGCTCGGTGTTTGGCGTGGGTTACAGCTACATGATCCGCCTGATCCGCAAAGGGCCACAGGAAGATGAGCCGACCATTCCACCAACAGGCACGCCGGCACGGCCGCTTTCTGCTGTTGTTCTCGATTCTCAACCGGAGGCACACCGCTAATGGGTATCGATTTATCAGTTATCTGGTTTGTAATTATCGTGTTCGCCACGCTGATGTATATCGTGATGGACGGTTTTGATCTCGGGATCGGTATTTTATTCCCTGCGATTTCGGATGCGGATGACCGCGATGTGATGGTCAACAGCGTCGCCCCGGTATGGGATGGTAATGAAACCTGGCTGGTGTTGGGTGGCGCCGGATTATTCGGCGCTTTTCCCCTGGCCTATGCGGTGATTGTCGATGCGCTAACGATCCCGTTGACCCTGATGCTCATCGGCCTGATATTTCGCGGCGTCGCGTTTGAGTTTCGCTTCAAAGCCACGCCGGCGCATCGACCATTCTGGGATAAAGCTTTTCTCGGCGGTTCAATCCTCGCGACATTCACTCAGGGTATTGTGGTCGGTGCCGTACTCAATGGATTTTCCGTCACCGGACGCAGCTACAGCGGCGGTCCTTTCGACTGGCTGACCCCCTTTACCCTGTTCTGCGGCGTGGGCCTGGTTGTAGCCTACGCCCTGTTGGGGGCAACATGGCTGGTGATGAAAAGCGAAAATCCGTTGCAGGATAAAATGCGCTGCGTGGCAAGAAAACTGCTGCTGGCGATGCTGGTTGTCATTGCCATTATCAGCCTGTGGACGCCGCTGGCGCACAGCGCCATTGCCGAGCGTTGGTTTAGCCTGCCCAATCTGTGGTTCCTGATGCCGGTTCCGCTCCTGGTTGCGCTGATTAGCCTCTGGCTGTGGCGCTCGCTGGGTCAGCAAAACAGCCATACGCTGCCTTTTGTATTGACGCTGGGGCTGATTTTTCTCGGGTTCAGCGGGCTGGGGATCAGTATCTGGCCCCACATCATTCCACCGTCCATTACGCTGTGGCAGGCGGCAGCTCCGGCGCAGAGTCAGGGCTTTATGTTGGTTGGCGCGCTGCTGATTATCCCGATAATCCTGGTGTACACCTTCTGGAGCTACTACGTTTTCCGCGGCAAAGTTCAACATGGTGAGGGGTATCATTGATGCAACAAACAATCTGGAAACGCCTGATGTGGCTGGTGATCCTCTGGGGCGGCAGCGTGCTGGCCCTGGCCGCCGTTGGTATGTTCTTTCGTCTCCTGATGACGGCCGCCGGATTTAAATCCTGATTCTCTCTCTGATAACAACCGGGCAGCGCTGCACTGCCCGGTTGTGACAAATCCCAACGTTATCTAAACAAAAATGTAAAAAACATCGAAATGACAAAACAGAGATTGTCATTAACCCGATTAAAATATTGAATAGTCACCTGGCGAAATTATCGTCAATTCCGCAGCTAACGTACCAGAGGGTGCATGATGTTTAAGAAAGGGTTAACGGTGTTATTGCTGGCCAGCGCGCTTTTTTCCGGTCAGCTTCTCGCTACTAATCAGGGACATGAATATCTTCAGGTGCAGGATGCCGATCACTTATTACGACACACGGCCGACAGCGATGAACTACGAATGACGGCGGAAGAATCCGCCGCCGATCTTCGCGAACACCATTACTGGCAAAAATCACGCAAACCCGATACACATCAGAGCTAACCGTTAGCTTTTACGCTTTGGCAACGTTTTCAGCAGTTCTTCAGGGCTGACGGAAGCCACCACGCTGCCCGGCAACGGCATCTTCAGAATGTGATGTTTCATCTTGCCGATCACGTGCATTTCGCACGGTCGGCAATCAAATTTCAGCGTCAGGACCTCATCGCCGTTAACCAGTTGCATCGGCGTGGCTTTCCAGCTTTTGATATTTCCTTTCGCCTGTTTCGGACACAGGTTAAACGCAAAACGCAGGCAATGTTTGGTGATCATCACCGGCACATCGCCCTTCTCTTCATGCGCCTCATAGGCGGCATCAATCAACTGCACGCCATAACGGTGATAAAACTCTCGCGCTTTATGGTTGTAGACGTTAGCCAGAAAGCTCAGATGCGTTTGCGGGTAAACCGGCGCCAGCTGGGCAACCGGTTTACGGCGACCGCGCTGATAGTTTTGCAAACGAGCTGCATCCAGCATGTCGACCGCTTCACGTCGCAGCTGATTCAGTTGACCGTTAGGCACGAACAATGCTCCCGGCAGATTCACCTGAATATTACGGGCGTAATAAAGCGTTTGTCCCAGTTTTGCCAGGCCATCCTGCAGGTTGCTCAACGCTTTTTCTGCATTGTTCGCTTCCTCAAACTGGCCGTCCAGCGTATGGGTGATACTCACCCCCTCCTCACTGGTGAGCGTCAGGATCAACTGTTCCTGCCAGCCGCCCAGCTCAATATCGACCGCGACGCGGCGTTCGCTGGAGGTTTTGGTCAACGCTTGCTGCCAGTTATGATCGAGATTGCGGTTCAGCGGATGGTTGTCGCGCACTTTGTGCAGGTCGGCGGGCATTTCATTCGGCCACACCCGATAACGATTGTGCCCCGTTTTTTCAACGGTATTGGCGCGAAATCCGACGACCTCACGCTTGATTAACACGTTCAGACCATCCCCGTTGGCCAGCGGTTCTGTTACCTCAACATCGAGATGATCTTTTGCCACCTTCAGGACTTCGCCAACCGGCAGACCGATGAACTTTGGTGAGTCGAATGCGCCGATATCCCCCTTACGGTCATTCACAAAATAATCGGTGCTGCCGCGATGGAAGGTCTTTTCCGTGGATGGAGTAAAGAAATGTTCGGTACGCCCGGCTGAAGAACGGGCAAGATCGCCGCGCTCTTCAATAATGGCGTCCAGCATCTGACGATAATGCGCGGTAATATTCTTCACATAGCTCATGTCTTTATAGCGCCCTTCAATTTTGAAGGAGCGCACGCCTGCGTCAATCAACGCGCCGAGGTTGGCGGTCTGATCGTTATCTTTCATCGACAGCAGATGTTTTTCATAGGACACCACGCGCCCCTGATCGTCTTTCAGGGTATACGGCAGGCGACAAGCCTGAGAACAGTCACCGCGGTTAGCGCTACGTCCGGTTTGCGCATGTGAAATATAACACTGGCCTGAATAGGCGACGCACAGCGCACCGTGAATGAAAAATTCAATAGTCGCATCCGTAGCCTGATGGATGGCGTTTATTTGCTCAAGGCTCAGTTCGCGCGCGAGGACAATTTGGGTGAATCCGACGTCAGAAAGAAACTTCGCCTTCTCGACGCTGCGAATATCACATTGGGTGCTGGCGTGCAGCTCAATGGGAGGAATATCCAGCTCCAGAATCCCCATATCCTGCACAATCAGGGCGTCAACGCCGGTCTGATACAGATCGGTAATTAATCGCTGTGCGGGCTCCAGCTCATCATCATGCAAGATTGTATTCAGCGTCACAAAGATTTTCGCCCCGTAACGATGCGCAAACGGCACCAGTTCGGCGATATCTTTCAGACTGTTACTGGCGTTATGACGCGCGCCAAAACCCGGTCCGCCAATGTAAACGGCGTCAGCACCGTGCAAAATGGCTTCACGTGCAATGGCGGTATCCCGGGCCGGGCTTAACAATTCAAGGTGATGAGGCTGCTGGCGCATACAGTTGTTACCATCCACAAGTGGTAAAAATGGCGGCTATTGTAGTCACAAGCGCGGCTTTTCGGAATAGTTTTCCCGATTAACCGCGCGGGTAATGGATCAGGGAATGAAAGTGAACCGTTTGTTCGCTACTGTTACGGTAGCTATGCGCCCTGTCTCCCGCAAAACGCACCCCCTCGCCGGATTTCATGGTGCGCCACTGCCCCTCAATACACATATCCAGCAGCCCATTTATCACCACCACGTGCTCTATAACGCCGGTTTCATGCGGAGTCGATTCACTGAGTGCGCCGGGTGCCAGCTGTATCGAAAAATGATCGAAGCACAGCTGTGGGTCCCACGGAAACAATGGCGTGACGACCATCGCCTGCTGCTGGGGATCGAATGTTGGCGCGCCGTCTGACTCTGGCGGTGAAATAAACGTCGAGAATGGCACGTTCAGTCCGGTAGCAATTTTCCACAATGTCGCCACCGTTGGGCTGGATTCGTTGCGCTCAATCTGCCCCAACATGGCTTTTGACACGCCGGTTTCCTCCGCTAAACGTGACAGGCTCCATTCCCGCTGGTGACGTAGCGTGCGGAGCGTTGTGGCCAGATAGTGGGTTAAGTTTTCCATTTTTCGCCTTCCTGACTCTCCTTTCTCAAGGCTACAGCTTAGCACTTGTACGCTATAACGCACAGTGCTACATTGATTGACCGTTATAACGCACACGGAGTGACTATGCGCGCATTTTCCATCCCACTACCCACCGTATTATCGGGGTTTGTGGCCGTCCTGGTCGGTTACGCCAGCTCGGCTGCCATTATCTGGCAAGCGGCCCTGGCCGCAGGTGCGACCACCGATCAAATCGCGGGCTGGATGACCGCGCTGGGGATTGCAATGGGCGTCAGTACGCTGGCGCTGACGTTATGGTATCGCGCTCCTGTGCTCACGGCCTGGTCAACACCTGGCGCCGCGCTGCTGGTTACGGGTCTGCACGGGGTATCGATTCAGGATGCTATCGGCGTTTTTATCGTAGCTAACGCGTTGATTGTGCTGTGCGGCATAACCGGATTGTTTGCCCGTCTGATGAAAATAATCCCCCACTCACTGGCATCAGCCATGCTGGCCGGGATCCTGCTGCGCTTTGGTCTGCAGGCCTTTAATAGCCTCAACAGTGAGCTTATTTTGTGCGGTAGTATGCTGGTGGCATGGCTGGTATTTAAAGTCACAGCCCCACGGTACGCGACGATCGCCGTGATGCTGGCGGGTATCGCTATCGCGCTAATAAAAGGTGACATTGTCACAAACGGAGTGGATTTGTCGCCGGTCATGCCTGCGTTTATAGCCCCACACTTTTCATTTGCCCACAGTATCAGCATTGCGCTACCACTGTTTCTGGTTACTATGGCTTCGCAAAATGCCCCAGGTATTGCCACTATGAATGCGTCGGGCTATTCATTACCCGTTTCACCGCTCATTATCTTTACCGGCCTGCTGGCGCTGATTTTTTCGCCGTTTGGTGTCTACTCCATCTGCATTGCCGCCATAACCGCCGCAATTTGCCAAAGTCCCGAAGCGCATCCTGATGCCAAACAACGCTGGCTCGCCGCCGCCGCGGCTGGCGTCTTCTATCTTCTGGCAGGGGTGTTTGGCGGTTCAGTCACAGGACTAATGGCGGCACTGCCCGTAAGCTGGATCCAGATGCTGGCCGGTCTGGCCTTGCTCGGGACGATTAGCGGTAGTTTGTATCAGGCGTTGCATAATGAAGCGGAACGCGACGCAGCCATCGTTACGTTTTTGGTCACGGCCAGCGGCCTGACGTTATTGGGGGTTGGATCTGCATTCTGGGGGCTGGTCGTAGGCGGTATCTGCTACGCCGTGTTGACGTTATTTCGCCGCACGTAGCTGCGTTGGCGTTTTACCGGTTACCTGTTTAAACCGGTTACTAAAATGGCTTGCCGAACTGAATCCGCAGGTCATCGCAATATCTGACAAACTGCGTGAAGTGTAACAAACCAGATGCTGTGCCAGCGCCATACGACGTTGCATCACGTACTGATGCGGTGCCATATTCATCGACTGGCGAAACATTCTGGCAAAATGGAATTCGCTAAGCGCCGCCTCACTAGCCAGATCGTTCAGGGTGATTGGGTACGCCAGATGCGCGTCAATATAGGCCAGCACGTTACGCAAGGTGACGGGCGCGAGTCCCCCGGTGACGGTGGGCAGTCGCCATTGGACGTTGCTGTAATGCTGGATCAGATGCGTTAACAGTAGCGAAGATGCCGCGCTGAGCGTGAGGTGATTGGCCGGTTGCTGCCAGTCGTTATCAAGCAGAAACTGACGGTAAACCGCCGTGATCCCCGGGTCACTGCCAAACGTGTGCTCGTCCAGCGTGAAGCTATAGGGGCTTTTATCCCAGACTTTTTCACCCACTTCGCGCAGATGTTCGTCGGTACAATAGAGATGAACAAAGGAGAGAGCGTCGCGGATATCCCAACTTGACTCGCTCTCTTTCGGCATCAGGCAAAAACGGTCCGGTCCGCCGCCATTCTTCCAGCCCCCCGCCGTTTTGTGGTAACTCTCGTAGCCATCCGCGATATATAAACTGAGCGTATGATGATCGCAATACTGGGTGATGGTATCGCGCTTGTTTGACCAGGCCGCCAGTTGGATCCCTGAATGTAACGCAACCGATTCATGCAGCACGGCATTATGTTTGCGTAAGTTTTCAAAGGCATCGTAGGGCTGAGGCATACCATCACATTCAAAATAAGTTAGCAGGCTTTCAGTCTATAACAGCCACATATTGTTAACAGCTTCCTTTTCGCTTTTACGCTAAAAAAGCGCAAGATTTTGCAAGTCCGCCGCAAACCGATGAAAGCCTCCTGCCGCCAGACATGACACAGTGTGAACCTGAATCCAAAAAAGAGAGAGTTGTATGAACGCACTGTTGTACTGCCTGGTGGTGGTAATTTGGGGAACGACATGGATTGCGATTTATTTGCAGCAGGGCCCGGTTTCTGCGCCGGTTTCTATCTTTTGGCGCTTCGCCGTTGCCAGTTCGCTGATGATAGTGGTCCTGCTGGTTAGCGGTAAATTACGCAAACTGTCTGGTCGCGATCATCTGTTTTGTCTGTTACAGGGTGGATGCGTTTTTTGCTTCAACTTCTGGTGTTTTTATACGGCTGCGGCCTGGATTAATACCGGCCTGGAGTCGGTAATTTTCTCAATGGCCGTCCTGTTCAATGCGGTCAATAGCTTCATCTTTTTTGGGCAAAGACCACCGCTGCGTTTCTATATCGCAGCCGGTCTCGGACTGACGGGCATTGTGACTCTGTTCTGGCAGGATTTGCTCAACAGCGGATTCAATCATTCCTTGCTGCTGGGTATCGGCTTAAGCGCCCTTGGAACCTTCGGTTTCTCATTGGGTAATATGATCAGCATGCGTCACCAGAAAAAAGGGCTGGAAGTGTTAACGACCAACAGTTGGGCCATGCTGTACGGCACGCTGTTGATCGCTGCCATTGCGCTGATGCGCGGGGACAATTTTACGCCACAGTGGACATTCAGCTATCTCAGCGCGCTGTTATATCTGGCTATTTTTGGCTCAGTGATTGCTTTCGGCGCTTATTTCACACTGGTAGGTCGCATTGGTCCCAGTAGGGCGGCATACAGTACCCTGCTTTTCCCGCTGGTTGCGCTAACGCTGTCAACATTGTATGAAGGATACGTCTGGCAAGTTAACGCTATTGCCGGATTAGTATTGATTTTACTGGGGAATATGGTGATGTTTGCCCGACCAGAAGTGCTGATGGGTAAACTATTCTATAGACGCCGGGTGGCATAAAAAAAACGCACCATCCTGAGATGGTGCGTTGATTATTATTGTGGTTTTTTGTTCACGTCAAACATGGTGGCATCCGTCGCCATGTCATCAATAACTTTCTTCAACGTTTCGAACGCCATCGGCGTATTTTCGTTGCTCAGATCTTTACCTTCACCCTTACGTACAACTTTAATTACCGGTTTATTGGTCGCAGCATCAATCAACTCACCCTCGAAATAGAGGTTGGTATCCATGGTACGGTGACCCGTTGCCATTTGTGTTCCCGCAACGAGTAGCGCAACCGGGATCACTTCATAGAACTGCAGTCCTTCTTTGCTCGTTGCAACACCGGTAATCGCTCCGCGGAAAATCAGGCTACGTGGCCCAGGGGTAGTAACCAGGGGCTTACGCTTGCTGATGGCGGATTTCAACTGGGTATTGGTGTAGGTCAGCAGTTGATCAAGAACCTGCTGCCCTACCTGCGTGGTAGGTTTAGGAACCGGATAATACGTTACCGGGTTATATACAATGTTGTCATATTTGGATTCGTTGTAGCTCGGATCAACCCAACGGAGTACGGTTTGTCCCGATGCTGATTGTGTTTCCTTCAAATCAGAGTAATTTTTTAAAAACCCAGAATATTTATCCGGCGCAGTCACTTTTGACGCACAGCCGGATAATGCCAACAAGCCAGTAAGCACTGCAACTTTAAATAAAGTTTGAGTACGCATGAAACGATCCCTTTAGTTTTCGCAATGATGCTTAAAAAGGATAGCAAAACTGTTTCATTTTGGATGTACTAAAAATGGTAAACACCGCACAATTTTCTCTCTACGCCCGGCACAAAAAATGCTGAGCGCAGAAAGAGTTAACCCAGGCGGGAGGTTCAGGCAGTTTTGCGTGCCAGCATTGTGGCAAAGCGCAGTTTAATTCGATTACCGTTTTCATCCGTACGATGAAGTTCACCCACGTCTTCGTTATATTTCAGCAGATCCCATCCGCTGTAATAATTGCGCAATTCTCCGGTTTTAAACGCGAACGGGAAACCCACGGTACACGGAAAATCATCAGTATCCATCGCCGCGACAATTAAGTTATATCCGCCCGGTTTAGTGCAACGCTGCATATTTTCAATAAGGCCAGGGATAGTTTTGGCTTCAAGGAACATCAGCACAACGGTAGAAAGAATAAAATCATATTCGCCATCAAAGCGTAATGCGTTGAGATCCGCGACATTCGCGTGCAGATTGGTCAGCCCTTCCGCCGCTTTTATACGCTCAAGGTTAGCGATGCTCATGGGATTTTTATCCCATGCTGTCACGTCATAACCGTTTGCCGCAAGGTACAGGCTGTTACGACCGTTACCGCAGCCCAGGTCTAACGTTTTACCTGGCTTAACAATGTTTGCCGCTTCAACAACATCGGAATGCGTACGAGTTAAATCGTATTTCTCAGTAAAGTAGTTTTCGTCGCAAAGGGTCATTATTTATCCTCAGATTTCAGTAATGCAGCACGCTCCGTGCGGATGAGCAGTTTCCCCTGCATCAGCAATGCAAACGTACGTACCAGTAATAATGCAATGATAAAATTGGTAAAAATAAACAGTGGGATCGACAGCGTATGAAAAAATCCTGACTCGCTACCGTGGCCCAGATGCAGCCCTGTTGTTGCCAGAGCCGACACGCCAAACGAGAAGCTCCAGAAAGACGCATTAAATGGCTGTGACAAATACCACGGCATGAGCCGTAGCATGAACAAAAGTTGCAGCAGACCATAGCCGAACAGCATTTTGGCTAACGTATCGCCCTCGCCGCCGTTGACGCTAAGCCAGGCGCTGCAGGCGACCAGCGCAGGCGCCAGTTGAATGCCAAGTGAAGTACGTAACACCGCAGGCAACTCGCCGCAGCTACGTAAACGTTGCAGAATCACCGGCTCCAGGCTGAGCCAGGAAAAAACCCCGGCGCCCAAAAACACCAATCCTGCGTCATTGAAACCCAGTGCGCCACAGGCCATTGCACTGATAAAGTTATTGGCGACGGTCGGCAGATACAGACCCGGCGTGGTGGCTTCCTCTGGATGCGATCCACGCCACAACCCTGCCGTTTGCCAGGCGGCGTAGGCCAGCTGTATCACCACGCCAATGCTGAACAACCCAATCGCCAGCGGTCGATACCACGGGACAAAACCAATCGCGACCAGCATCGTTGTGGCCGGAAACAGACTGACAAAGCTGCTCATCACCGGGTGACGAATTTCCGCCAATACGCTATGCGGAAAACGCAGTAAACGGCTAAGAAAGGCCAGCGTCAGCAGCCCCCAAATGACCATTGCGAGGATCACTAAACCGTCGCCAATCAAGTGACTCACTGGCCACACCTGACTGGCATAACGCCACGCAAACCCCATCCCAATGATGCCCAGTACCATGCCAAAATAACCGGCCGGAAGATTGAGGACCCGCTCACTCTGCTTGTTCTTACTCATTTTGTTTATTTTTTAAAGTATATTTGAAATGCATTTTATGGAATTTCCGCTGATTTAGCCAGTGCGGAAAACTTTGCTACGTTTAACTAAGGTGCGCAACATGGAAATGAGCTATGACCAAATATCGTCTCAGCGATGAGTCTCGATCCTTTAGTTACCAGGATAATGGCAATAAAAAAAGCGTATTACTACGCCAAATCATTGCGCTCACTGATTTTAATGATGTCCAGGCCGGCACGCCCGGTGGCTGGATCGACAATGAAAGCGTGCTGTCACAAAGCGGTGATTGCTGGATTTACGATGAAAACGCGCTCGCATTTTCCGGCGCGACGATTACAGGAAACGCCCGCATTACTCAGGCAAGCGTGGTCAGAGATGGCGCGCAAATTTGCGATGACGTGTGGATTGACCGGGCTGAAATCAGTCATAACGCGCAAATACGTGACAACGTCACCATTCAGGGTTCTGTGGTTCGCGGCGAGTGCCTTGTCTTTGGTGATGCGCGCGTGGTGTGTGACTCTGAAATCATCGCCGCCAGGGGGCTAACCCGTGAAAACGACCAGCTCCTGCAAATTTATGATCGGGCTTTTGTCAGCCACTCACGAGTGGTGCATCAGGCGCAGATCTATGGCGATGCGAAAATCAACTATGCCTTTATTGAACATCGGGCGGAAGTTTTTGATTTCGCACAGGTGGAAGGTAATGAAGAGAACAATGTCTGGATTTGCGATTGCGCCAAAGTCTATGGATATGCGCGCGTCATCGCCGGGAGCGAAGAAGATGCCATACCTACCCTACGCTACAGTTCGCAGGTGGCGGAGCACGCGGTAGTTGAAGGTAACTGCGTGCTGAAACACCACGTGCTGGTCGGCGGTCATGCGCAATTACGCGGTGGACCGCTCCAGTTAGACGACCACATCCTGATTGAAGGCCACGTCTGTGTGCTGGGCGAAGTGCTGATCGAGCATCACATTGAGATAACCGGTCAGGCGCATATCCAGGCGTTTGATGGCGATACCATTCACCTACGCGGACCGAAAGTGATTAACGGTGAACAGCGCATTACGCGCACGCCTATCGCAGGTTTATTCTGAAGAGCCATCAATGATGCGGGCGTAGAGATTCACATCATAGTAATCACCATTAAGGAATTCCGCCTGTTGCATACATCCTTCCAGTTGGAAGCCATTACGCAGCGCCACCTGATTACTCTCAACGTTTTCTACGCGACATTTAATCACGAAGCGGCGAATCTCCTGACGCTGCGCATAATGATGAATTAAGGCCTGTAACGCCTGGGACATGATGCCTTTACCCTGATGCTCCTCATCCAGCCAGTAGCCGATATAAGCCGCTTTGTTCAGTGGTTCTATCTGGTTAAACGAGATAACCCCGACCACATTTTCTTGCGCAAAAATCAGGAACATTTTGGCGTAACCGCGCTGGTGCAACATCATATTGCCCTGCACATTCTTGCGGGTGTCCTCCTCAGAGGCAACAAACTGCGGCCAGTTCAGCGACTGCTGGAGCCAGCTTTTATTTTTAAGCACCAACTGATGCAGAGGCGTGACGTGTTGCTCTTCTACGGCACGCAGTTCCAGCGTGTCATTGATGGTAATCACTTCTGACATTTTCATTCCATTATGATGGTTAAGCAGGCCACCCTGCTCATCAAATAAAAACAGGAAGGGCTCCCTTTTGGAAGCCCTTTTACACAGCAAGCGCCGTTTTACTTAGCTCTCACTGACACTCTCTTTTTGCAATATTTTGAGCAGATCTTCCTTCAGGTGGAGTTTCTGTTTCTTAAGGCGAACAATGTCCAAACTATACCCCCGACCATCCGAACCTTCCAGTCTGGAGATCTCATGATCAAGGCTGTTGTGTTTTTCGAATAAGGACAGAAAGCGAGGGTTCTCGGATTTCAGTCGGGAAATAAGGTCTCTGTATTCTGGAAACATACTTTCTCCCTGTTAGTGGAAAAGAACGTGTATAAGAAATACACACATCCAGAGTACCCACTTGACTTACAGAAAAATGCGAACGGGATCGAGTAAATAGTGTACAGAATGGTTGTGAAGAGGATTACAGATACGGCTCCCCATTCGGAGAGCCGTAAAGGGAGTGATTAACGCATCTCGCGGTCGTCAACGTACTGACGTTTATCAGGCGCTGGCGGGAAGTACTGATACAGCCAGGTTTCACTGATGGCGTCGCCCTGACAACGCAGGAACATACGCATATCTACCGGATCGGTTGAGTCAGAGGTCGGATACCAGTCAAACTGAATGCGATAACCGTCGATAGGTTCCACGTAAAGGATCTCAATCTGTTTCGCTTCACCGCTGGAGAGCGTAATCACCGGTTCAATACCCTTCGGCGCTGCGGCTTTTAGATCGCCACCGACGAAATCAACAGCAAAACGTCGCGCCCATTTTTCCGGGTAGTGCTCGCCCGGCGCCCATCCTTCCGGGAAGCCGCCCATGCCTGTTCGGGTCGCCATCACGCGAGCCAGCGGTGAACGCACCGGCGGCTGAGCACTCCAGTACAGGCGATATTTGAATTCCAGATCATCGCCCGCTTTGATCGACCTTTCAGGCTGCCAGAAGCAGACGACGTTATCCAGCGTTTCGCCGGTCGTCGGGATCTCCATCAGGCCGATAGTCCCCTTGCCCCACTGGTTACGCGGTTCGACCCACAGGCTCGGACGCTTGTTGTACCAGCCCATGATATCCTGGTAATGGGAGAAGTCGCGATCGAGCTGCAGCAAGCCAAACCCTTTCGGGTTGTTATCGGTATAGGCGTTGAACTGCAGTTTTTGCGGGTTATTCAGCGGGCGGCAGATCCACTCGCCATTGCCCCGCCACATCGCCAGACGGTCGGAATCATGAATTTGCGGGTGAATGGTGTCACACATCCGACGTTCGTTGTTGCCGCAGCTAAACATGCTGGTCATCGGAGCAATACCGAGCTGCTTGATGTCTTTGCGCGCATAGATGTGGTTTTGTACATCCATGATCACCTGCGTTTTCTCGCAGTGGATCACGAACTTAAATGCACCGGTTACGCTGGGGCTGTCGAGAAGCGCATACACGGTAAAGGAGGTTGCGCCCGGTTTGACCGTTTCGAACCAGAAAGAGGTGAAATCAGGAAACTCTTCTTTGCTGTCGGTGTAGGTATCTACCGCCAGACCGCGGGCCGATAAACCGTACTGATAGGTGTCATCCACGGCGCGGAAATAGCTGGCGCCCAGGAAAGAAACGATATCGCGACGGGCTAATTCTGGCGCTTTAAACACGCGGAACCCGGCGAACCCGAGGTCAGTCTGCCCTTCCAGCTGTTTGGTATCCACACCCGCATCATTGTATTTAAACAGTTCCGGACGGAAGTGGATTTCGCGCGCCATATGCGTGCTGCCATCAACCGAGAACATGCGTACGCGGCGACGGAAGCCCATTCCCACGTGGAAGAACTGCGCATCAAGCTGACGATTTTCAACATTGTTCCACAGAGACTGCTCTGCGTCATATTGAATGCTGTTGTAGGCCTGCGGCGTCAGTTTGGCCAGCGTGTCAGGTAACGCGCGCGGTGCGCCGCCCCAGGGCTTCTGTGCTAAGTCATGGGCCATCGATTGCAGAACGGAAAAATCAAAACGTACGGTTTTTCCGTCTGCAATGTCAGACTCTGCCGCAAAGGCGGCGCTGGAAAAGAGTGATGCAATACCACTGGTTCCGCACACGGCGGCCATTGCCATTGAACCTTTAATAAATCGTCTGCGATTCATGCCTGAAAGTAAGTCCTTCTGGTCGTGTAAATGGTCCCGCGCCGGCCATAATCAGCGGCAAGAGAGTGCACATTTCTGACCGCTCACTCTAGACAAAATTCATTAATAATCCAATTGTTGGTCGCCGATTATCTGTACAAAATCGAAAATATTTTATGTCGATGGGAACAGACCGAATCCCATGTAAATTCAATTAAAGTAAACCACACCGCCGTTTACTGCGATCTTGCGCCTCCTGATACAACGCAAACTCATCATAAACCGCACAACCCAGCGCCTGTTCGAACGCGTCGCGGCTGGAATTACCGTGGCTACGGGCCTGAGTTTCATTCCCCAAATTAGACTGGAAAATCCCCGCGGCGCTCACCGGTAAAAAATCTTCGTAGGTAATGGGCTGAGCAACCAGCCAGCCCCGCTCAATGAGCGGTTGCGGGTCGTCGTCCGGGCGAATCGCCTGTCGATGCGCCTCGCCCGACGGCGTCAGCCGGTAGCGGAACCAGGCAAGCCCCTGCTGGCGCAGCAGAAATTCGCTGTCCGGGAATGCTTTGAACACCTCCTGCAAATGCAGCTGATGCGTCAGGTTGTCTTTTCCCGTTCCCGCTTTATTCAGCAATTCGTCGTACAACGCTCTGCCTTTCGGCGTCAGGGCCACGCCGCGCTGTTCGATTTCACCAAAACGCGCCGTGTGAGTGCCACGCATTTCACCGGCAAATAACACCGGCTCTTCCAGCGCTTTAAAACTGGTCTGACGCAATAAAATGGGCACCTCGCGGCGCGGTGGCCCTTCAATCAGTATTTTGGGTTCAATGCCGCACTCCGGCATCATCGACTGAACCCGGTCGATATCCAGCGTACGCGGCGTCAGATGGTTAATATGACACCCAGGGAAACACACCACATCAGCAATCAGCCGGTGCTCATTGTGCAATGCGTGATAGGTCGCCTCATCGACCGTGGTATGCTGATGCCAGCGGAAAGTTTCCAGCGCTTCTTGCACAAACTCCTGCGCCTGCTCAGGCGTAAAACTGCCCTGCACATCAAACTCATCCAGCAGTTCGTGACAACGACGGGTGAAAATATCGCGTTTCGCGAGGATCTCCGCGGCTTTTTGCCGTAGCGCGGCGTTTTCGATTAATTCGAGCCGCAATAACGAGGTGAATACCCGAAACGGGTTGCGCGAAAGCGACGCATCGTCAATGGGACGAAACGCGGTGGAATGCACGGGAACACCGGCCTGGGAGAGATCGTAATAACTCACCGGATACATGCCCATAATGGCAAACATCCGGCGTAGCGTAGAAAGCTCCTGCGCAGTGCCCACCCGAATGGCGCCGTGGCGCTCAACGTTTAGCCGGGCCAGCTCATCTGCATTCGCCAGTTTTTCATGCAGCGTAGGATTATTTTCCAGTACCGCCAGATTCACATCAGCGACAAGTTCCAGCAACGTGCCATATTGCGGGACTTCCTGCTGGTACATTGCTGACATTGCCTGCGAAAATTGTTCCCGAATCTCATCTGCCGTGATGGTGTTCGCCATAATGTCATGCCTCCAGTGAATATTACCTGGAGTGTAGAAAACGCCGCTGACTCCGGTGGGAAGAATTTACAAAGTGTGACCCCGCGTAAATTTCCCACCCCTACAGACGGTGAACAGAACCTACTGGCGTGGTTTTAAATGACTTTCCAGCCAGGGCAACATCTGTTTTTTACGGCTGAGCATCCCCTCCACCTTACAGGGCTGCGGGATGTCTGACAGCGCTGTACCGGTAAACCACAGGCTGGTGTCGCCCAGATTGATATCGGTGAGCATCAGTACAACCAGCGCGGCATTCTTTTCCTCTGCATAGCGCGCCATTTCCAGACGGAGATCGTCCAGCACCGCATCCACCTGTTGCAGCGCATACAGTTCAAGCTGCGCCACACAAACAGAATGTCCATGAATGGTGAAGGTTTTAATGTCTTTCTGCAGAAGCTCGCGAGCGCTCATGCCTTCCACGCTTGTTTTAGCAGACAGCAGGTCGCGACTAAACGCCTCGAGATCCACACCGGTTTTTTGGGCCAGGGCCTCCACCGCCAGGCGATCGTCAGAGGTGGTCGTTGGCGAACGAAGCGTGACAGTGTCACTCAATACGGCACCCAGCAATAAAACGGCCTCAGCGGCAGACAACTGGCCGCGCTCCTCTTCCGTCATCAGTTGCCATAACAGCGTCGCGCTACTGCCGACTGGCTTCACCCATACTTCAGGTGGCAGACGAGTGACTAATCCACCGAGTCGGTGATGATCGATAATTCCCACGACGTTACTTTCTGCCAGCGATGCCGGCCCCTGGGCAGGCTCCGTGAAATCGACCAGCCACACATCACGATCGGTCAGTTCAAACGTCAGCCGTTCAGGCATCGTCAGTCCCGCATGCTCAAAGATAAATTGCGTTTCGCGGTTAGGTTCGCCCAGACGCCATGCCGTCGCCTGCTGGCCACGTAAAGTAAGCCAACGCGCCGTCATGGCGGCGGTACAAATGGCATCGCTATCGGGGTTAAGGTGCCCTATTACATCTATCATTAATCAGTACCTTGTGAAGAGAATGGTTCAAAAGCAAACAATAACGAAAGTATATCGACTGGACGGATTCTCTTCCATGATCCCACCACCCGGTGACGCTGTACAAAACATAAGCAAAATAAATCAGTTGTAAGTAAAATAGGATAAATGTTAATAATATTTTGCTATCAAGTTATCAAAATCGAACAACTTCACTTGTCACCGATACGACTCTGTTTTTAACATCGCTTATGGAAAAAAATGTTCTGTTCAATCAGCGCATTCGCTTGCGCCACCTTCATACTTTTGTCGCCGTTGCACAGCAGGGAACGTTGGGCCGCGCGGCTGAGACCCTTAACCTGAGCCAACCAGCCCTCTCCAAAACGCTGAATGAACTGGAGCAACTGACCGGTACCCGGCTCTTTGAGCGTGGTCGCCTTGGCGCACAATTAACGCTGCCCGGAGAACAGTTTCTTACCCACGCAGTCAGAGTGCTGGATGCGCTCAACACCGCCGGACAAGCCTTAAACCAGCGCGAAGAGTCACAGACGGATGTCGTACGGATTGGCGCCTTACCCACCGCGGCCCTTGGCATTCTGCCGGCGGTCATTGGCCCGTTCCATAAGCAGCAAATGGAGACCACGCTGCAGGTTGCCACTATGAGCAATCCCATGATCCTGGCGGGTTTAAAGTCAGGGGAAATTGATCTCGGCATTGGCCGTATGGCCGATCCGGAATTGATGGTTGGTCTGAACTACGAGCTGCTATTTCTGGAATCGCTCAAACTGGTCGTGCGCCCTAACCACCCGTTGTTGCAGGAAACCATCACGCTGAGTCGGGTGATGGAGTGGCCGGCGGTGGTTTCACCAAAAGGAACCGCCCCTCGCCAGCACGCAGAGGCGTTGTTGCAAAGTCAGGGCTGCAAAATGCCGCCGGGCTGTATTGAAACGCTTTCAGCATCGCTCTCCCGCCAACTGACGGTCGATTACGACTATGTGTGGTTTGTCCCTTCAGGCGCGGTTAGAGAAGATTTACGCCAGGCGACGCTGGTGTCGTTGCCGATACCCACCCACGGTGCGGGTGAACCCATCGGCATTCTTACCCGTGTCGATGTGCAACTCTCTCAGGCCGCGCAGATCCTGATCGCCGCAATACGCAAAACTGTACCGTTTTGATGCCAAAAATTAAGGGACCATCAGGTCCCTTAATTGATTTTATTGTTAAAACGTTTCCCAGTTATCGCCACTGGCAGTTGCCGCCTGCGGGCGTGAATGGTCAGGCTTTGTCGTCACAGGCGCGCGTTTAATAGCACTTGTCCCTGTTAAACGGAATGTGCCAACAGCTTCCGTTAAGCGCGCCGCCTGCTCTTCCAGCGATGCCGCAGCGGCAGAGGCTTCTTCAACCAGCGAGGCATTTTGCTGCGTTACCTTATCCATTTCTGAAATTGCCTGACTCACCTGGACGATACCCCGGCTCTGCTCATCAGAGGCCGCTGCAATTTCCAGCATAATGTCGGTGACGCGTCTTACCGCATCGACAATATCCGTCATCGTATTGCCCGCTGCGACCACTTCTCCGGAGCCCTGGTCAATCAGTCGGACTGATTCGCTGATCAATCCTTCAATCTCTTTTGCCGCCTGAGCGCTGCGGCTTGCCAGCGTGCGCACCTCACTGGCAACCACGGCAAACCCACGGCCCTGCTCTCCTGCTCGCGCCGCTTCAACCGCTGCGTTCAGCGCCAGAATATTGGTCTGGAAAGCAATGCTGTTAATAACGGCTGTGATTTCGGAGATTTTCTTCGAACTCGTTGAGATATTGCCCATGGTTTTGACCACGCCAGAAACCATCTGACCGCCCCGACTGGCCTTACCGGAGGCATCTTCTGCCAGCTTGCTCGCATGATGCGCGTTGTCGGCGTTTTGCTTCACCGTCGCCGTCAACTCTTCCATGCTGGCCGCCGTTTGTTCAATCGCCGCAGCCTGTTGTTCGGTACGTGAAGACAGATCGGTGTTCCCCGCCGAAATCTCACTGGTACCGCGATAAATCTCTTCCGCGCCCTGACGCACCGTGCCTACCGTTTTCCCCAGCGAACGTTGCATTGTTTGCAGATGGCGGCTCAGGCGACCAATTTCGCTGCGCCCGGTCGGTTCCTCCGGCATGGTGAGATCCCCCGCTGAAATTTGCTCAATACGCTGGGCGGCACGCAACAGAGGATGAATGACGGTACGACGCAGAACAATGAACGTCATCACGGTCAGCGCCAGCGCAAGAACGAATGCGCCCAGCATAAAAGCCATACCAAGCTGTGTACGCTGATGCGCCTGTTCGCTTAACTGATTCGCCCTGGTGGTACGAATGTCGATCGCCTTTAACAGCACCTTGTTGTACGCAGAGTCCAGCGGTCTGGCCTGTTCATTTTCATGGTTGATGATCGCTTCAAACATGCCGTTTTTAGCGTACTTCAGCATCGGCTGTAAGCCGTCGGTATAGGCTTTGAAGCTGGCGCTCAGTTCAGCGTCTAACGCTTCATCGGCAGACGTTTTTACCGCGCGTGACATATAAGCATTGAAACCGTCCTGCGATTGCTTAATCCGTTTTTCTGCCTCGGCGATATTGGCCTTCATGTCATCCATTTCGGCAATACGGCTCGCCGCGCCGGCGTGGATCATGTTGATACGCGCGGTACGCAAGTGGTTAGAGCTGTTAGATAACCCCATCCTGACCTGAATCTCATCGGTTACGTCGCGCTGATCGCGATCGGCCTGCATAAGAAAATAGCTTGCCAGCCCGGAACTTAAGGCGAACAGCAGAAGGATGCCACCGAGAATGGAGGAAAACAGCGGAACCAGCCGGATTTGATGCAGAAAGCCCAGTTTATGCTGGGCTTGCATCGATGTAGTGTTGTCCATGACCGTCGACTCTCTTGTAGGGTTTATGCGTGAAAACACGCCCGTTAGATAGTCATCGGCAATCCGGGAAGTTTACTTACCGTGAAAAGCGCCGGATTCGTCACACTTTCACAACATAATTCTAAAAAATTCAGGAAAGTGCCAGCGGAGAAATCCGCTGGCCAATGAATCAGTTATCACCAAAGTGGATAACGGTACGGATGGATTTACCCTGATGCATTAAATCGAACGCGTCGTTAATCTGCTCCAGCGGTAAACGGTGGGTAATAAACGGATCCAACTGAATTTTCCCGCTCATCGCATCTTCAACCATACCAGGAAGCTGAGTACGCCCCTTCACGCCGCCAAACGCGGAACCGCGCCAGACACGCCCGGTAACTAACTGGAACGGACGTGTTTTGATCTCTTGTCCGGCTCCTGCCACGCCAATAATGATGCTTTCGCCCCATCCTTTATGGCAGCATTCCAGCGCCGCGCGCATCACGTTAACGTTACCGATACATTCGAAACTAAAGTCCACGCCGCCATCGGTAAGCTCGACAATCACATCCTGAATCGGTTTGTCGTAATCCTTCGGATTGATGAAATCGGTCGCGCCCATTTCACCTGCCAGCGTAAATTTTTCCGGATTGGTATCAACGGCCAGAATACGCCCGGCTTTCGCCTGCGCCGCGCCCTGAATCACCGCCAGGCCAATACCGCCCAGACCAAATACGGCGACGGTATCGCCTTCTTTCACTTTTGCGGTGTTATGGACCGCTCCGATACCGGTGGTCACGCCACACCCCAGCAGACACACTTTGTCCAGCGGAGCCTGCGGGTTAACCTTCGCCAGAGAGATCTCCGCGCAAACGGTGTATTCGCTGAAGGTGCTGGTGCCCATATAGTGATAAATCGGCTCGCCGTTATACGAGAAACGGGTTGTGCCATCCGGCATCAGACCTTTGCCCTGGGTCGCACGTACGGCCTGACACAGGTTAGTTTTACCCGATTTACAGAACTTACACTCGCCACATTCTGCGGTGTATAGCGGGATCACATGATCGCCCGGTTTCAGGCTGGTAACGCCTTCACCCACTTCAACCACAATGCCGCCACCTTCATGGCCGAGCACCGCCGGGAAAACCCCTTCCGGATCGTCGCCTGAGAGCGTAAAAGCATCAGTATGGCACACGCCTGTGTGGGTAATTTTAACCAGCACTTCACCTTTCTTTGGCGGTGCGACATCGATTTCGACAATTTTTAACGGTTGGCCGGGGCCGAATGCAACTGCTGCACGTGATTTCATTTGTCTCTTCCCATTATTGCGAGGTGATGGTGTTATTTTAGATAAGCACGCAGAAGATGGCCGATTTCAGCCATGCGCACGGCACGCTGGTCTGGGGTTGTTTCCCCGCTGACCAGTTCGTCTTTCAGGTGGATCTCAACCATTTCGCCCATCAGGCCATTGGATGCGCCGCGCACGGCGGCAATTTGTTGCAGGATAGCCAAACACGGCTCGCCGGACTCCAGCGCGCGCTCAAGCGCATCAACCTGACCGCGAATACGGCGTACACGGGTGAGAATGCGTTTTTTATCTTCGGGTGAATGCGGCATACGCCCTCCAAATACTATAGGGGGGTATACTATCAGTATTTTTAACTAATTGTAAAATAAATAACTTGTTACTCTTTAATGAGTTGCACAAACAGCACATTTAGACATATGTGGGCATATCACCGTGTTAAGCAGTTTTAGAGCCGCAACACCGAGCGCTTTTCGATGTATTCTGCATCGCTGAACAGTCCGGATTTTTTCTGGAGCAGCGTAACTGGTTTGTCACTCGCAAAGAACAGTCAGTTGAAGACTCATGTAATTATGAACAATACGAATACCCCCGACTACAAACCGGGGGTTTCTATTTTTTAATACGCTATATATAGTAATTAGTTACTTATTCCGTAACTGCACACTCTGGCACGCGAATTTCCTTAATGAGCCTGGAAAAACTTTTTAACGAACACATTCCCTGACTATTTTTCTCTTCACATGCAATTAATTTTAAATCAACTTTGCCGGCAGGTTTTTCTAACGACAACGGTTGTATATCCCTCATATCTCTCAGCGTCTGATAAACAAATGAAACCTGAATCCAATCAGTATTATCACTGGTTCTTTTCCACTTTTCGAATACAAGCTCCCCACCAGGAGGGGTATTATCGGGTTGACCGGGCAGCGACCAGTTAAGATCTAAAGCCCCGCTTAAATTTGCAAGATTGGTATCATGACCAGCAATAAACAACAGAGATACGGGTAATTTTATGCCATACCTGTTTTCTGTTGTACCATTTGTCAATAATGCAGTGTCTATCATATCGAGTAATGGTGTGGCTCTACTACGGGCAACTTCTGGAGTTCTTTGCAAAAGATCAAACTGAGCGTTATGCAGATTTAACAAATCTCTCCATTCTTTTTCTCCCGTAATACGCCCCCAGGCTACCTGTGGCATTCCCTGGGCCTCTTGCAACAGAAATATCTCAGTCAGCGTGGAAGAAAGACTCCAGGCACCAGGTAATGATACGTTGTCAGGAGTTACCTTAAGTTCAGACGGTAAAGCCTCTGGTAATGTGCATTTCGTAGACTTCTCTGTAGTCTTACATGTCTCCGATTGTGAGAAATTTAAAACATTTTCCAGGGTCCGAAATGAAGATTGATAGCGTTGGGTATACAGTTCAATATTTCCTCCGGCCCGTTCCAGAATAGCGTTTTTAACCTTCAATGTGTTAAACGAACATTTCCCCATTTTTACCGGATTAAAAAGAGGATCATTTTTTTCTTCATCCTTCTGATAATGCACTTGAATTTGACATTTTGGTGCTAACCCAGCCAGAAACGCCTCACCCGTTTTACGGGTGCGTTGATCCGTGTCTGCAATAACAGCAACCTGCCCTGGAGATGGGCACGTTTGATTATTCAACAGACCTTTGCTTGTGAACCATAAACGTTGATACTGACCTAATTCAGAAACAAGTTCTCCCCCACGAGGCGTTAGCCATCCTAACGGCACATCCCATTGTGGCCATTGGTCGGGTGTGACATCTTTCATTATTGGAGTGAACTTCGTAGGTGCTCTTACTCCATGACGACTCACTATCACAACCCGCTCAAGTTTCATACCGTTCTGCTCTTCAGCACGTATTGAGAAAGAACCGCATAAGAGAGAAAAAAATAATAAACGAATGATGAATGTACTCATTACCAGCACCACCTTTTCGTAAGTGAAAAACAAACAACTCGTATAAGCCAGTTCGATAACTGGTTCTATCAGATAGAAATAATCCTACTCCTGAGTTCACAACAATCCAACTTTTTGAATATCAACTTTGTATCTTATCGAAGTATTAAAGGAGCGCTAATTTAGCCGCGCTGGAAAGGTATCCAAGGTTATGGAATCGTTGGCACTTTACAACGTCCTGTCATTGAAAGGATAATTGATCCGGTATAAATAAGGTGGGCGTAAGCCTTGTTTGACTATCAATTTACCCGCAGCAAATCACTGTATCTCGTTGTATAACGTGGTGAAAGCATGTCTCGCTTCATCGCCCACGGCTGCTGTATCCCTTGCCCGGCAAAGTAGAGCGTTCCTTTCCCCTTTTCAGCATTAAGAGTATCCAGTAGGTCCATCAATTTATCGCTGTTACGCCGCGGGGCGTTATTATCAAAAAGATTCAGCTGTGCAACGCCAGAGCTAAAAAAATCCCCCAGCATAACGCCCGCTTTTTGATAACGTAGCCCCTCTCGCCAAACGGCGTCCAGGCTGCGCGTGGCTGCTGTAATAATGTCCCGGCTATCCTGAGTTGGCGTCAGCAGTTTTATCGATGCGCTGTTACCGTAATAAGGTTCATTCAGGGCAAACGGACTGGTTTTGATAAACGTAGAAATAAACCGGCAGTACTGGTGTTCTCTGCGCAGCTTTTCCGCAGCACGTGAAGCATAGGTGCAAATGGCCTCTCTCATGGCGTTGTAATCCGTGAGTTTTTCACCAAACGATCTTGAGCAGATAATTTCCTGCTTATCCGGCGCAAACTCTTCCAGCGCCAGACAAGGTTCACCACGCAATTCCCGGACGGTTCGCTCAAGCACGACGCTGAAATGTTTACGAATGAAGCGAATATCGGTATCCGCCAGGTCGAGAACCGTTTTAATACCCATGACGTCCAGTTTTTTGCCGATACGGCGTCCGATGCCCCAGACTTCATCAACCGGGAGTGCTGCCATCAGCTTACGCTGGCGTTCAATATTTGAGAGATCCACGACTCCGCCCGTCTGTTCCTGCCACTTTTTAGCCGCATGGTTCGCCAGTTTGGCCAGGGTTTTGGTCTGAGCGATGCCGACCCCAACCGTGAGACGTGTTTTCTGCAAAATGGTTGCTCTGATTTCCTGACCAAAATCCGTAAGATCCCTGCAGTTTCGCACGCCCGTTAAATCACAAAAGGCTTCATCAATACTGTATATCTCCACGCGTGGCGACAACTCCTCCAGAATCGACATCACCCTGCTGCTCATATCCGCATACAGTTCGTAGTTCGAACTAAAACAGAACACGCCATAGCGCCTGAACAGATCTTTCTGTTTGAAGTACGGAGCGCCCATATTAACGCCAAGCGCCTTTGCCTCTACGCTACTGGCAATAACGCAGCCATCGTTATTTGAAAGAACGACAACGGGCTTCCCTTTCAGATCAGGCCGGAATGCCGACTCACAGCTGGCATAAAACGCGTTAACATCCACCAGTGCAAACATCATCAGCCCGCAGCTTTAATGATAAATGTCACCACGCCAAATATATCCAGCGTGTCCTCGCTGCTAATCATGATCGGCGCGTAGGCGCTGTTCTCTGGCTTCAGCATCACAACCGGATGTAATTGCAGGCGTTTAACGGTGAATTCGCCCTCAACGGCGGCAATAACGATGTCTCCATGGGCAGGTTTTCTGGCGCTGTCGACAATCAGTAAATCGCCCTCGCCGATCCCTGCCCCCCTCATGGAGTCGCCAGATGATTTAACAAAATAGGTTGCGCTGGGATGCCGTACCAGCAGGTCATTGAGGTCGATACGTTTCTCAACGTAGTCCTGCGCAGGAGATGGAAAACCGCAGGGCACAAGATCGCTAAATAACGGAAAGTGTTTAATTTCGCGGCGTTCCGCAGGCTGGAAAAACAACATAATAATCTGCCTCTCATTTACTGTATTTATATACAGTAGTTTTAATAAGAGCAGCAATCAAGTAGCGAGTGTGATGAACTGGACGTTGTTTAACCATCTTGCCGGTAAGTTTTTATGATGTCTGGAAAAATAATCGGCTAAAAAAATACCCCGCATTTGCGGGGCATTACATCAGGAGCGTTTTCGCGGCATCATGCGCAGCAGCGTATTGTCCTTCCAGAAATAGTGGTGCATCAGGGCGGCAGCGGCATGCAGAGCAATAACAAAATAGCCCAGATTTGCCAGCGTCACGTGCCAGGACTTCAGCATATCCACTACATCAAAATTGGCCTCTGCCGCATGCGGCATAACAATGCCGAATGCAATCCACGGGTTACCCCGGTTGTACATCATCACCAGCCCAATAATCGGCAGAACAATAAACAGCAGATAGATAACCAGATGCCCCAGATGCGCCATTCCGGTCATCATCGGCTTCGGTTTTGGCACAATCGGCGGTGCCGGATATTTTAGCCTGACCAGCAGACGCGCCACCATCAGCGTTAAAATAGTGATGCCACAGGATACGTGCACCATGTTAAATAAGGGACGATAGCTGCGCGGGAAAAATCCGCGAAACTCCATAGCGCTGTAGGCCACAATGACCAACAAAAAGACCAGCCAGTGAATGCCAATTTGCAGGCCAGAATACTTATTCCCCATAACACTTCCTGAATAAAAACAATAATGCGTCACCATAACGGGCTTTTGTTAAAAATTCATTAACTTTTGCTCCCCCGGCTTATTCGTACGCGGGATAAATTTATCAGGCTCTCGCCTTCCGGCGGAGATTCGCCTCCACCGTCTTTCATTTCCCGCGAATTCAATACGTCGTGAGTCTCTCCCCGTTTTCAATTCATTAACTATGTTATAGCTAACCTTTGCCACTGAGGGAGCATAGTAATGGAAGCACTGAGTCGTGAAGCGTTAGAAAACATGATGGAGCAAGCCGTTGCCCACGCGGCCACCTTCTCATGCTGGCCGCAGGGTGAAGCCCCCGGAGCAAAAAACAGCGATGCGGTATTCACGCCTGAACCCCGGCATACCGGAACGTCTGCTTATGATCGTGCGGTAACCGGCATTCGTGCACCAGAAATTACCGTTTACGCCCCTGCAAAACCTAACGGCACAGGGATCCTTGTTACCCCTGGCGGCTCTTATCGTCGCGTGGTGATGGATAAAGAAGGCAGCGCACTGGCACCGTTCTTTAACGCTCACGGTTATACCCTGTTTGTGATGACCTACCGCATGCCGGGCGATGGTCACGAGGAAGGCGCAAATGCGCCGCTGGCCGATGCCCAACGCGCCATGCGCTACATTCGCGCCAACGCGCATGAATGGAAAATCAACCCTGACCGTATCGGCGTGTTGGGCTTCTCCTCCGGGGGACACGTGGCCGCCAGTCTGGGAACCCGGTTTGACGAATCGGTTTATACGCCGATTGATAGCATAGACGAACAATCTGCGCGCCCTGCTTTTATGGCGCTGGTGTACCCAGTGATCACCCTGCGCGAAGATATCGGTCACCCAGGCTCTCGCCTTGAGCTGGTTGGCGCAACGCCCGAAAAGGAAGACCTGCAGCGCTATTCTCTTGAAGAGCGAGTGGATAACACAACGCCGCCGACGTTCTTGCTACACGCCATTGACGATCCGGCGGTGAAGGTGGAAAACAGCCTGGTCTTCTTTAATGCGCTACGTAGGCCAGGGGTTTCGGTCGAAATGCATCTGTTTGAACGCGGTAAGCACGGATTTGGTATTCGCGATGCGCAGGGATTGCCGCTGGCCATCTGGCCGGAATTGATGATGAACTGGATCGCCAGCAAAGTGTGAGAATTGCGCCGGGTGGCGTACAGGCTCACCCGGCGAAAACTTAGGACTGCAGATACACCACCTGCGTTTGCAGATATTCGTTCAGACCGTGTTTACCGTCAGCTCCGCCAATCCCGGACTTGCGCCAGCCAGCATGAAAGCCCTGCATCGCCTCGAAGTTTTCACGATTAATATAGGTTTCGCCAAACTTCAGCCCTTTAATCGCTTTCATCGCCGTATTCAGATTCTGCGTATAGATCGATGAGGTCAGACCGTAATCGCTGTCATTGGCCATCGTCAGCGCCTGTTCCAGCGTATCAAACGCTACCACCGGTAGCACCGGACCAAACGTCTCCTCGTGCATAATCGCCATCTCCTGGCGCACGTCTAACAGTAACGTCGGTGGATAGTAATACCCTTTGCCGGAAACGGCCTTACCGCCCAGCACCACTCTGGCGCCTTCCTGCACCGCTCGTGCAACTTTCTGCTCTACACGCTCCAGCGCAGCGGCGTTAATCAGCGGCCCCATTGCAATATCATTGCGCTCAGCCGGATTGCCAAACTGCACGGCTTTCATCGCCTCGCCCAGACGATTGACGAATTGGTCATAAATACCTTTCTGAACGTACACGCGCTCGGCACAGTTGCATACCTGTCCGGTGTTGATCACCCGCGAGTCAACAATTGCCTTTACGGCCAGTTCAAGATCGGCATCATCCATCACGATAGCCGGGGCCTTGCCGCCCAACTCCAGACAAACTTTGGTGATATTTTTAGCCGCCGCAGCCATAATTTTCTCACCCGCCCCGACGCTACCGGTCATGCTCACCATGGCCACCTTCGGGTTTGCGGCCAGCGCCTGACCGACCGTTTCACCACGTCCCAGCACCAGATTAAATACGCCGCGTGGCAAGCCAATATCATCAACAATTTTGGCAAAGGCGATGGCGTTATTCGGTGTAAATTCACTCGGCTTAATGACAATGGTATTACCCGTCAACAGTGCGGGAGCCAGTTTGCGGGCAATCAGGAAAAATGGAAAGTTCCACGGCAGAATGCCCGTAGTCACGCCCAAAGCGCGCTTAAACAGCAGAATATTCTCGCCCGGACGATCGCTTTGCAGGATCTCGCCTTCATAGCGACGCGCCCACTCCGCCATATAATCGATATAGTCGGCGGTAAACGAGACTTCGACCTCAGCCAGTTGCTGTATTTTTCCACCCTCCGCCACAATCAGGGCGCTGATTTCACTGGCTCGCTGACGGATACCCGCAGAAATTTTGCGTAACCAGTTCGCCCGTTCAATGGCGGGCAGCGCTTCCCATTGCGGCTGAGCGCGCTGTGCAGCATCGATCGCTTTACACGCATCCTCGGCACGTCCATCGGGAATACGCGAGATCACCTCTTCCGTGGCAGGATTGACGACATCAATCCAGGCATCATCGTGCCAGGTCACAAACTGCCCATCGATATACATAGGATGTTGTACGGGTACTGACATGCGGCTCTCCTGTGATTGATTTGTTTTTAACAAGTAAAACTATTGTTAATTAATATCAATCATGCAGGTCGTATTATGGCTGGAGTGGCTGTTCTGTGAGCGGCTTCATAAAAGCGTCTGGCAAAGTGATGATGAAGGGAAAAAACAGGTGTGATTTTTGCCCGTTTGCCGCAAAACGCCGACAAACGGGCAACAGGAATTACAGAGAGCGGCTCTCCAGTAAGTCAGTCAGCACGATGTCATTTTGCAACTGCTGCCAGGCTTGCTCAACGTTCTGAGGAATATCAACATGGGCGATAAAATCGCGGCCGCACGGCCCATAACCGGTGGCATCATCACGCAGGCGAGGAAGTTCACCGGTTATGAGAGACAGATAGCGATCCACTGACCACAAACCTTCTGCTGCTGGCACAAAATCCACGCCGTCTTGCTGTTGGGCCAGCTCAGGGATGAATCCAGGGAAACTCAACCAGCGCGGCGCATGCGGCTCATCGCGGGTTACACGCTGAAAGGTTGCCATCGTGCGACGTTGCATAGTGGGATCCTGTACCACAATGACGGTATGAATACTTTCCGTCGCCTGATTCAATAATGCACAGCTAAAACGGGCATTCTCACCGCAGTTTGTTGACTGGTCTTCCACCCAAATCTTCTCACCTGGGATTTGCCAGAACTGATGTGCGATATCGGCAAGGATCGCCGCTTCCGCGCGCCCGGTGGTACGAATGATGTTGTAACGAGGATGCTCTGCAATCGCGTCATACAGAAATCGTGTGGAGTGACCGATGCCACCGCTAATCAACAAGGGAACCTGTTGCTCTTTCGCGATCCGGCAGGCGGCGTCGATGGTCGGAATAACCGCGTTCCCTGCCAGAATCACGCAATCTGACTGAACGGTGATATTCCCCGTAAAATCATTCTGCGCCAACCATCGCCCTACGGTATTGATCGCCGCAAGCGTGGTTGCGGAAAGTGTCGGAAACTGGCTCATACTCATGACTCCTGATCTTAATACTTTATCGGGTTGCATACCGGGCGGTGACGTCACCTTACCCGGTATGCTGTCTGGTACCGATTTATCCCGAAATCTGCTCCATCGCCTGCAAAATACGTTTATCGGAAATCGGATACGGCGTACCAAGCTGCTGGGCAAAATAGCTGACGCGCAGCTCTTCTATCATCCAGCGGATCTCTTTGACATCGTCATCTTCACGGCGCGCGGGAGGCAGTTTATTGAACCACTGCTGCCAGGCCTGCTGCACGCTATCCACTTTCAGCATCTGCGCACGGTCACGATGCGGGTCGATAGCCAGTTTTTCCAGACGCTTTTCGATAGCCTGCAAATAACGCAGCGTATCGCCCAGACGCTTGAAACCATTGCCGGTAACAAATCCACGGTACACCAGCCCGCCCATCTGCGATTTGATATCCGCAAGCCCCAGCGCCATGGTCATATCCACGCGCCCTTTCAGACGTTTGTTGATATTAAACACCGCAGTCAGGATCTGTTCGACCTGCTTAGCAATATCCACCACCGTATCGTTCAGTTCAGCCCGCACTTTTTCATGCAGCGCCGCAAAGCCTTCTTCGGTCCACACCGGACCACCGTTGGCGTCGATCAGTTGATCCACACCACAGGATATACAGTCGTCAATCAAATCCAGCACTTTACCGTACGGGTTAAAATACAGCCCCAGCTTGGCTTTGTTGGGCAGTTTCTCATGCAAATATTTGATTGGTGAAGGAATATTCAGTAACAACAGGCGGCGTAAACCGCACCACATCGCCTGCTGTTGCTCCAGCGGGTTATCAAACAGTTTGATGGCAACGCTGTCACGCTCATCCACCAGCGCTGGCCAGGCTTTTACCTTATAGTTACCGCGTTTTTGCTCGTAACTCTCCGGAAGCTGACCGAAGCTCCAGATGTGCAACCCGCTCTGTTCGATACCGTCATCCGCCACCGCAGACAATGTTTCCTGAACTTTACCCTTCAGTGTGTCTTTCAGATCCTGCAGCGAACGTCCTTCCTGCAGCTTTTTGTTCTTATCATCCACTACCCGGAAGGTGATTTTTAGGTGATCGGGCACCTGATCCCAATGCCAGTCTTCACGGTCAACGGTCACGCCGGTCATGCGGCGCAGTTCACGCTCCAGCGAGTCCAGCAGCGGCAGTTCCAGCGGCGTGACGCGGCCTAAAAACGCTTCCGCATAGTTCGGCGCGGGCACAAAGTTGCGTCGTACCGGTTTCGGCAGAGACTTAATCAGGGCGATAACCAGTTCACGGCGCAGCCCCGGAATTTGCCATTCAAAACCGCTCTCTTCGATCTGATTGAGTAGCGGGAGCGGAATATGTACGGTCACACCGTCCGCATCGGCCCCGGGTTCGAACTGGTAACTTAACCGTAGTTTGAGATTGCCCTGATGCCAGAAGTTCGGGTAATCCAGCTTACTGATTTTTTCCGCGCCCTCTTTGATGAGCATGCTCTTTTCAAAGTTGAGCAGATCCGGCGTTTCACGGCTGATCTTTTTCCACCAGCTGTCAAAGTGACGCGCGGAGACTACATCATGGCTGATGCGTTGGTCGTAAAACTCAAATAGCGTCTCATCATCAACCAGAATGTCGCGACGGCGCGATTTGTGCTCTAACTCTTCCACCTCAGCGCGTAACTTCAAATTGTCACGGAAAAACGCATGGCGCGTTTGCCAGTCGCCCTCCACCAGCGCATGGCGGATGAACAGTTCACGCGACAACGCGGGATCGATCTGGCTGTAGTTCACCTTACGGGCTGCAACAATAGGTAAACCGTAGACGGTAACCTTTTCTGTTGCCATCACCGCGCCCTGCGCACGTTCCCAGTGCGGTTCACTGTATGAACGTTTGATCAGATGCTGGGCAACCGGTTCGACCCACTCAGGATCGATGCGTGCAGCAATACGTCCCCACAGGCGGCTGGTTTCCACCAGCTCCGCTACCATCGTCCACTTCGGCGGTTTTTTAAATAGACCAGAGCCTGGGAAGATCGAGAAGCGAGCGTTACGCGCCCCGGTAAATTCCTGTTTATCGGCATCTTTCATCCCGAAATGTGACAGTAAACCGGTCAGCAACGCGACGTGGATCTCTCTGTATTCAGCGGGTTCGCTGTTAACAGGAATCCCTAACTCTTTCACCACCTGACGCAGTTGCGTGTAGATATCCTGCCATTCACGCACGCGCAGGTAGTTCAGAAAATCAAGTTTGCACTGACGACGGAACTGGTTTGACGACAGCGCTTTCTGCTGCTCGCCGAGATAGTTCCACAGATTCACAAATGCGAGGAAATCAGACTCTTTGTCGTGGAAACGGCGATGCTTCTCGTCGGAGGCCTGCTGCTTGTCCATCGGGCGCTCGCGCGGATCCTGAATAGACAGCGCCGAGGTGATAATCATCGCCTCACGTACGCAGCCATGTTTTTGCGCTTCCAGCACCATGCGAGCCAGGCGTGGATCCACCGGCAGTTGCGAGAGCTGACGGCCCAATGGCGTCAGTTTGTAAGCGGTTGTCTGTTCGTCGGTGGTTATCGCCCCCAGTTCTTCGAGCAGGCGTACACCGTCCTGAATGTTACGTTTATCCGGCGCTTCAACAAACGGAAACGCCGCGATATCGCC
Organism: Citrobacter sp. Cb031; assembly: GCF_030336725.1. Lineage (NCBI taxonomy): Bacteria > Pseudomonadati > Pseudomonadota > Gammaproteobacteria > Enterobacterales > Enterobacteriaceae > Citrobacter > Citrobacter sp. Cb031. The sequence goes on along the minus strand of NZ_JAOWDA010000034.1, from coordinate 413,825 downwards.
CAGCCCCAAGGCGGTCATCTGCAAAATAACGGACGCCAGGTTGGTACGCAGGATCTCCGGGTCGGTAAACTCCGGGCGCGACAGGAAATCGTCTTCGGAATACAGACGAATACAGATCCCCTCCGAAACACGACCGCAACGGCCTTTACGCTGGTTGGCAGAGGCCTGCGACACCGGTTCAATCGGCAAGCGCTGAACTTTGGTGCGGTAACTGTAACGGCTGATACGCGCAGTACCCGGATCAATCACATACTTGATCCCCGGAACGGTCAGCGAGGTTTCCGCCACGTTGGTCGCCAGCACGATACGGCGACCGCTGTGCGACTGGAACACACGGTTCTGCTCGCTGTTGGAAAGACGCGCATAAAGCGGTAGCACTTCGGTATGGCGCAAATCCAGCTTATTCAGCGCATCGGCGGTATCGCGGATTTCGCGCTCGCCGCTCATGAAGATCAAAATGTCGCCCTGACTTTCACGGCCTAACTCATCTACGGCATCAAAAATTGCCTGCAATTGGTCACGCTCGGTGTCATCTGCGTCTTCAACAATTGGACGATAGCGAACTTCCACCGGATAGGTTCGACCAGAGACTTCGATAATCGGTGCATTATTGAAATGCTTTGAAAAACGCTCCGGATCGATGGTCGCCGAAGTGATGATAATCTTTAGATCCGGACGGCGCGGCAGGAGCTCTTTCAGATAACCGAGCAGAAAATCGATATTCAGGCTGCGCTCATGCGCTTCATCGATGATGATGGTGTCGTACTGCATCAGCAGCCGATCCTGCTGGATTTCCGCCAGCAGGATACCGTCCGTCATCAGCTTAACCATGGTGTTGTCGCTGACATGATCGCTAAAACGGACTTTATAACCGATACAACCGCCCGGCTCGGTTTGCAGCTCTTCTGCAATACGGTTCGCCACGGTACGCGCCGCCAGACGACGCGGCTGGGTATGGCCGATCAGCCCTTTTACCCCGCGCCCGAGCTCCATACAGATTTTGGGTAACTGAGTGGTTTTCCCTGATCCCGTTTCCCCAGCGACAATCACCACCTGGTTATCGCGGATCGCTTCCAGAATATCCTGTTTTTTCTGACTGACGGGCAGGTTTTCCGGGTAGCTGATGACCGGACGCGCGGCTTCACGCAGCACAACTTTACCTGCAGCGTGATCAATCTCTTTTGCCATCTCCTGGTAAATGGCCTGTTGTGCATCAGGATTTTTAACCTTCTTCACGCCATGCAGGCGGCGGGCAAAACGCTGTCTGTCACGCAGCATCAGTGAATCCAGCTGTTGCTGCAACATGTTGAAGGTTAATTTTTGTTGTTCTGTCATAGCGTTAAAAGGCAGTGCTCTGCCGGGTTAAATCTCTTTTAGATGATAGGTATAGAGTACCACATCAGCGCTTTTCATGTGTTGTTCAATAATTTCGAACATAGGATTCGATATATTGCGCTATCACTGCGACAGGATTGTGAATAAAGTGTCAACAAGCAACGGGGCACTCCCCCTTCAAACACATAAAAGGAAACACCCATGAGCAAGGTATTAGTTCTTAAATCCAGTATTCTGGCAGGGTACTCTCAGTCTGGTCAGTTGTCTGATTATTTTGTTGAACAGTGGCGTGAAAAGCACTCCGCTGATGAAATCACCGTCCGTGACCTGGCTGCAAATCCTGTTCCGGTACTGGATGGCGAACTGGTGGGTGCGCTGCGCCCGAGCGATGCACCGCTGACACCGCGTCAGCAGGAAGCGCTGGCGTTGTCCGATGAGCTGATTGCTGAGCTGAAAGCGCATGATGTGATTGTTATCGCCGCGCCGATGTATAACTTCAACATCCCAACCCAGCTGAAAAACTATTTCGATCTGATTGCCCGTGCAGGTGTGACTTTCCGTTATACCGAGAAAGGTCCGGAAGGTCTGGTGACGGGTAAACGCGCAGTCGTGTTGACCAGCCGTGGTGGTATCCATAAAGATACGCCGACCGACCTGATCACGCCGTATCTGAACGTATTCCTGGGCTTTATTGGCATCACCGACGTGAACGTCGTCTTTGCTGAAGGCATTGCGTACGGCCCGGAAGTGGCGTCCAAAGCGCAGTCCGATGCGAAAGCCGCTATCGACAGCGTCGTCGCTGCCTGATAATTCACCCTCTCACCATCCGGTGGGAGGGTTTCTCCAGCATTTACTTCTTTACCTGCACCTGTTTGCCGTGAATGCGGTTAATATCACGCCAGATGGTTGCATAATCTCTGCACTTCGCCAGATTCTCTTCCCAGCAATGCAGCAAAAATTGTTCTGGCTCGGCAACATCCCGGCTTAACAGCTTGAATATCCAACGATTCCAGACATACCACTTGAAAAGCCACATGATTTCACTCCGCAACGCGACCGGTGTTGAACTATATCAGCCTCAGTTTGATGCCGTGTGGCAACTATTGCGATGTCGATGAATAAGTCAGCGTCGTGCCTCTCTGGTTGTGTGCAGAGAAAATTTATTATTTTCTCAACCACTTACCATTGATGCCCTGGACGTACTCCCCTGGTTTAGCCCGAGCGACCAGCTTTTGTCCGGCCATTTTCGCCACTTCATCTGGAGGAATGTTATTGCTCTCAGCCAGTTGCTGATAGCTGGCGCTGCGTGCTTTATTAATCTCACTCACCAGCGCCTGCGTTTCGGCGTCGGTTTGCAATGCCACCAGATAACCATTAAGCGTTTCGCCCACCCGCCCCTGGGATCTGGCTTCATTCAAGGTCAATGCCCACCCATTGCCACTGAATAAACTCAATGCCACCAGGATCACTGCAAGCTGTTTTTTCATCGTGACCTCAGAACAAATCGCTGCGCGATTTTAATAAGCTCTCAACGTCTTTATCGACTTTAATATGGATCTCATGCTCGATTTTGACGTTCATATTAATAGTGATCGGCTCTTTAGGCGCAGCCACTTCGATTCTGGGTGTGCAGCCGATCAGCAGAGATGAAGCCAGCAGACCCAGCATGGCAGCTATCGTTTTCATTGTTGTTCCTCACATTCCTTGCCTTCCGGGCAATGGGATTCCGGCAGCGCTGCATTTTGTTCAAGCCATGCCTGTAAATTGTCGCCAAAACGCAAACTACGCCATAGCGTAAAGACGTTTTCCTCATGGGTGTAATTCAAATTAACCGTCCCCACTTTGCCATCCACCCGGCTATTGCCAGTTACGGTTGCCTGCATGGTTAAGACACCGAGATTATCCAAATTTATTTTCGTCCAGGAATGGCTTATTTCCATATAACGCAGCCAGTTAATGGCCGCACCGGCTGCCATATTATCTTTGACGACGGCATCCGCCGTGTCTTTATCAATACGCAGCGTCATAGGCCCCGGATTGGTCAGCCAGCCGTCTTTAATGATCCACTTTTCGTTATCCAGCCATAACGGCAACGCACCGCTGACCGGGCCAGACATGGCGAATTGCTTGGGATTAACCGCGCTGATAAGCTCGCTGGAAGATATATTTTGCACCCGTAATAATGCCGGATCGTGCTGCGGCATCCGCAGTTGTTGCATGATGACTTTGCCCCCTAGCAGTTCGGCGCTGACATCGCTTAACAGTAACGGATTGTCTTCACTCCAGGGATACGCCCCCTGTAGATCGGCGGCGATATTTTTCACCGTCACCTGATTCACCACTTCCGCAATACGTAGTGAAATAGGTCCACGCGTACCCAGTTGCCATGCGCCTTCACTAAACCGGAAAGGCAACACAAAATCGACGCCATTAATTTGGTTATCGGGCATCCAGGCGCTACCGCCTTTTAATACCCCATGGCCGCCCGCTTCAAAGCCCTGTTCCGGGGCAGCCGAAAACGCAACCTGCGCATACAGTTCACCTTCACGTAGCTTCATTTTCCAGTCTGGTGGGATGAGCGGTTGGAATACGGTGAGCGATTGTTTTGGCCACCAGGCCTGTCCGCGCAGGCGGATCCCGTCCCAACGGCCATTTACCTGTACTGGACCTATCGCGCCCGCGTGAAGCTGGCCTTTAAACTGGAAAATCGTCGGGTCGGTGCCTTCCACGCTGAACTTCAGGGTTGACGGCGGTAACACGCTCCCCCCGGTAAAGGTGGTGTTCCCTGCGTCCAGCAACAGCGCGCCGCTAAAAGTCGGTTTGTTGGCATCCCGTACCCAGACGATCGGCTCGTCCATCACCAGGCGTGGGGTTTCCACCTTCATGGTGCCGTATTGCAGGTGGTCAAATCCGGTGGAGAGATCAAAAAGCTTCAGGGTGTTGTCATGCCATTCGCCCTTACCCGCCACGTCCCAACGCGCATGCATTGGCGTAAAGCTGCCTTTGCCCCAGTACCGCCACTGCCAGCGACCCGCGTCAGGGAGAAAATCATTTGCCAGACCATCCAGATGCAATTCAAAACCGCCCATCTGGTTTTCATGCGCGCGCAATATAGCCTGCAGACGGCCATCTACGCCGCGCTGTGTTACTTTTACGCCCGCCAGCGGCCAGCGAATTTCGTCAATATCCAGCGAGTCAATCACCCGTCCACGCGAACGCAGCAGCGCTCCTGGCTCGAAAGCCAGCTGCGGGTCGTTCAGGCTTCCGGTGAGTCTGGCGGGTAATTTGGCGTAGAAGATCAGGTCACCCTGTTTCGCCTCGCCTATCAACTGTAACGGCATGTCGCTACTATCCACACCCAGCTTACCCGGCCCCAGCGTTAATACGGCGTTTCCTTTACCTGCATCGCCTTGGGTCAGTATGTTCAGACGCCCGCTCACCACCGCATTTTCCAGCCCGGCCTGCCAGTTTTCAACTTTCATGCCCAACCGCCCGCTGAGCGGGAATCCCTGATAAGGCCAGTTCCAGCGACCGTCGCTGATGGTTAATTGCTGGCGGGTTATTTCCCACGGAAGATCGAGCAACGGATCGGCATTGTCCCGCGCCATGACGATCAGTTGTCCGCTGTTTTCTTGCCACTCCAGTTCGGCGTCCACCAGTGAGGGCTCCTGCGGCAAGCTCAGAGTAGCAACCGCATGACCGCTCACCGGTAGTCCATCAGGAACCAGCGGCATGGTAAATTCACCGACCAGTTTTACCGGCGGTTGCCCTTCAAACGCGGCTATATCCAGCTCATTTACCGTGAGATTTTGCCCGTGCAGACGCCCCTGGAATTTCACTTTTTCACCCTGGTAGCGCAGTTGCTGGGTCGATGGCGTTAGCGAAAGAGACAGTTTTCCCTGCCACTCCTGCCAGGGGGAGAGAATAACTTTGTCGATGTTAATCCAGGTATTGGGCAGCATCGATTGCCATTCAGCCAGCGTTTTGGGCGCTGCCGGAGACGCTTCTGTCTGCGGTAATTTAGCCAGGCAAGCGGAATCCAGCTCAATTGTCCCGACATTGAGCAACCAGCGGCTGGGATGGGAAAGATCGGCCCGAGTAATGCGCGCTAGCGGGCAATCATCGACCAGATAACGGAGTTCCGGAATATGCAGCCCATGCCGTGTCAGCCGAGGGCTCTCATCCAGCGCGATGCGCGTGCCAACAGGTAACCAGACGCCCACCAGCGTAGGAACCCACAGGCCAAGCGTCATGACCAACGTCAGCGGCACGAGAATCAATAATAAGAGAAGTGCCAGAGCGGCTTTATATTTACCCTTCATGGGTAGTTAATATCCTGATTTAGCGAAAATTTAAGCCGGTTTAGGCCAGTATTGTGGCATGTTTAACAGGATATGCCCACATTAAGAATAAATTCCCATGAAGTATATGCACTATTTATCAATCAACGAGCATTAATAAAATAATAATTATTTCAATAAGATAGTGCGTTATTTTATATGGCACGCTGTTACACGTGCCGTCGGGAATATAAAGAACTCAGACTCAATGAGGCCTCAGTTCTCCATCGCTATGTTTAGGTCCTAAACGACCAGCTTCTATCAGAATTTCCTCAATGAGCTCTTCGAGGCACTCCCTACCATGATGATCGCAGACCAGATGTACCTGCCGGGAAATCTCCTCAGGTTTCATACCATCACATAATGCCGCCTTAAGCATTAAGGTGGCCCATCGCTTTGCTTCAGAGTGAGTTAACATGACCCCTCCCGATATTTGCTACCAGTATAAGCGTAGCTGTCTGGATGTGATTCGGCTGGCTTTTTACCTGCATCGATTACGGGTATTGAGTTGGACGGAAAAATATCCAGTTGTTGAAATTGAGTAACCTGCCCACACTAACAACAGATGCGCTGAAATTATTCATTACGCCTATGACTATCAATAACTTTTTAGATTTTGTAAAATAATTTGAATTGGATTAATGTGACGTCAAAATCACTGGAGAAAGTCTTATGAAACTCGCCATCTATAGTACAAAACAGTACGACAAGAAGTATCTGCAGCAGGTTAACGAGGCTTTTGGTTTTGAACTTGAATTCTTTGACTTTCTGCTGACGGAGAAAACAGCCAAAACAGCCCATGGCTGTGAAGCCGTCTGTATCTTCGTCAACGACGATGGCAGCCGCCCGGTTCTGGAAGAGCTGAAAAAACATGGCGTGAAATATATTGCGCTGCGTTGCGCCGGCTTCAATAACGTCGATCTCGACGCGGCAAAAGAGCTCGGCCTGCAGGTCGTCCGTGTGCCAGCCTATTCACCGGAAGCCGTCGCTGAACATGCGATTGGCATGATGATGACGTTGAATCGCCGTATTCACCGCGCCTATCAGCGTACTCGTGATGCCAACTTCTCCCTTGAGGGGCTGACCGGCTTTACCATGTATGGCAAAACGGCTGGGGTGATCGGTACCGGTAAGATTGGGATTGCGGCACTGCGGATCCTGAAAGGTTTTGGGATGCGCCTGCTGGCGTTTGATCCCTACCCAAGCGCTGCCGCACTGGAGTTAGGCGTTGAATATGTCGATCTTAAAACGCTGTTCGCGGAGTCCGATGTCATCTCCCTGCACTGTCCGTTAACGCCGGAGAATTATCACCTGCTCAATCACGAAGCCTTTGAGCAAATGAAAAATGGCGTGATGGTTATTAACACCAGCCGCGGGGCGTTGATCGATTCACAAGCCGCTATCGATGCGCTGAAAAACCAGAAAATTGGTTCTCTGGGTATGGACGTGTATGAAAACGAACGCGACCTGTTCTTTGAAGATAAATCCAATGACGTGATTCAGGATGATGTGTTCCGCCGCCTGTCGGCCTGTCATAACGTGCTGTTCACCGGTCACCAGGCGTTCCTGACTGCCGAAGCATTGACCAGCATTTCTGAGACCACACTGCAAAATCTGGCACAGATCTCCAAAGGCGAAACCTGTCCAAACGCCCTCTTCTAATCCCTGTGCTCCCCTGGATTCAGGGGGGCATTTTCAGATAATCACCGATGCTAAAATCTTCAGTATCATTATTATATTGAATGTATTCCCGTCACAAACGTAGAGAAATTGAATGAAAAAAGTTGTCACGTTGATTGCGCTCAGCATGCTGATGGCTGGCTGTGTGAGCAATGGAAAAGTTTCCGTCAATCGCGAACAGTTGCAGCATCACCGCTTCGTTTTGCAGAGCGTGAATGGTAAAGCCGTCACCGTCGCTAATAACCCACCCGAATTGAGTTTTGGCGAAAACATGACGGTATCGGGAAAGATGTGTAATCAATTCCACGGTCAGGGCAAACTGTCCGACGGCGAGTTGAAGGTTAAAGATATGGCGATGACCCGCATGATGTGCGCCGATCCACAGCTTAACGCGCTCGACGGGATCGTCAGCGACATGTTTAAGCAAGGCGCACAGGTCGATCTGACTGCTGACCAGTTAACACTGGCGACAGCAGAACAAACGCTGACGTATAAACTCGTGGATTTAATGTAGGAAACGCGGTGGCTTAATAGTTGCCACAGCTTCCGGCGGCAAGCGACTGCTCACTACAGCGTTTGCCGTTGGGTAACGCACACATTCCGATAGCTGAACCATCAAGCTGACGGGCAACGGAGAGCGAACCACCAATCATGGCGCAATTAGCTTCTCCAGAACTGGACATTGCGGCCTTCATCCCCGGTGCGACATGCGCGGCGGTTGCCTGCTGAACAGGTTCACTACTACAAGCCGATAATAATAACGCGGCACACCCTACCCAAAACGCTGCGCGCATCTTACTCCCCTCTGAATATTAACCAAACGACACAGCCATAAATAATAGGCAGCGGAAACACCGCCGTCGAGAGGCAATATGCGCATTTATGCGCACTGTTTACATTTTCTGGCAATTTTTTGGCTGCTCCTTTGATCAAACCATTCATTCTGTTTATTCGGGGGACACAAAAGCGAAAATCTGTCTTTAGCGCTTTTGCTAAACTAAAAGGATAACTACAGGATTCGCCGCTGTTACGCGTGTCCCTTTTTTTGCGCAATGTAAGGGTGTCAGTATGATCACAATTGACGGTAATGGTGCGGTTGCTTCGGTCGCATTTCGTACCAGCGAGGTTATCGCCATCTACCCGATTACGCCCAGTTCGACGATGGCTGAACAGGCGGATGCCTGGGCCGGGAACGGGCTTAAAAACGTGTGGGGGGATACCCCTCGTGTCGTAGAAATGCAGTCGGAAGGCGGTGCGATAGCGACCGTTCACGGCGCGTTGCAGACCGGTGCGCTCTCTACGTCGTTTACTTCATCGCAGGGCCTGTTGCTGATGATCCCGACGCTGTACAAACTGGCCGGTCAGTTGACTCCGTTTGTGCTGCACGTTGCGGCGCGTACGATTGCCACTCACGCATTATCCATCTTTGGCGATCATTCCGACGTGATGGCGGTGCGCCAGACGGGATGCGCAATGCTGTGCGCCAGCAGCGTTCAGGAAGCTCAAGACTTTGCGCTAATTTCGCAAATGGCCACCCTGAAAAGCCGGGTCCCGTTTATTCATTTCTTTGATGGTTTTCGCACATCGCATGAAATTAATAAAATAGTGCCGCTGGCCGATGACACAATCCTCGGGCTGATGCCACAGGCAGAAATTGATGCTCACCGCGCGCGCGCGCTCAACCCGGAGCATCCGGTTATTCGCGGTACGTCTGCGAACCCTGACACTTACTTCCAGTCGCGCGAAGCAACAAACCCGTGGTACAACGCGGTTTACGATCACGTAGAACAGGCGATGAACGATTTCGCTGCTGCGACGGGCCGTCAGTACCAGCCATTTGAATACTACGGTCACCCGCAGGCAGAACGCATCATTATTTTGATGGGCTCGGCGATTGGAACCAGTGAAGAAGTCGTCGAAGAGCTGCTGGCACGCGGCGAGAAAGTAGGCGTTCTGAAAGTGCGTCTGTTCCGCCCATTCTCTGCCAGACATTTACTGCGCGCCCTGCCGGAAACGGTACGGAGCATCGCCGTCCTGGATCGCACCAAAGAGCCCGGCGCGCAAGCTGAACCGTTGTATCTGGATGTAATGACTGCGCTGGCGGAAGCCTTTAACTGCGGCGAACGAGAAACGCTACCGCGCGTGATTGGCGGGCGTTATGGACTTTCTTCTAAAGAGTTTGGCCCGGACTGCGTCATGGCGGTCTTTAATGAGCTGAGTAGCGCGAAGCCGAAATCTCGCTTTACGGTCGGTATCTATGATGATGTCACCAACCTGTCGCTACCGTTACCGGAAAACACCCTGCCCGGTACCGCGAAGCTCGAGGCACTGTTTTACGGGCTGGGCAGTGACGGTAGCGTGTCGGCCACCAAAAACAACATCAAGATTATCGGTAACTCTACGCCGTGGTATGCGCAGGGTTATTTCGTCTATGACTCGAAAAAAGCAGGCGGTCTGACGGTTTCTCACCTGCGCGTTAGTGAACAACCTATTCGCTCAGCGTATCTGGTGTCGCAAGCCGATTTTGTTGGTTGTCACCAGTTGCAATTTATCGATAAGTATCAGATGGCTGAGCGCCTGAAACCTGGCGGTATATTCCTGCTTAATACCCCGTACAGTGTGGATGAAGTCTGGACACGTCTGCCGCAGGAAGTTCAGGCTGTTCTGAATCAGAAGAAGGCGCGTTTCTACGTGATTAATGCGGCCAAAATCGCCCGCGAGTGCGGTCTGGCTGCACGTATTAACACCGTTATGCAGATGGCGTTCTTCCATCTGACGCAAATCTTACCAGGCGACAGCGCTCTGGCTGAATTGCAGGGTGCGATTGCGAAAAGCTATAGCAGTAAAGGACAGGATCTGGTTGAACGTAACTGGCAGGCGCTGGCCCTGGCGCGTGAATCCGTCGCCGAAGTGGCACTTCAGCCGGTTGATTTACATAGCGCTAATCGCCCACCGGTGGTTTCTGATGCCGCACCTGATTTCGTGAAAACCGTCACCGCGGCAATGCTCGCCGGTCTGGGCGATGCCCTCCCCGTTTCAGCGCTGCCGCCAGACGGCACCTGGCCGATGGGCACCACGCGTTGGGAAAAACGCAATATCGCCGAAGAGATCCCCATCTGGAAAGAAGAGCTGTGTACCCAGTGCAACCACTGCGTAGCCGCCTGCCCGCACTCGGCTATCCGCGCCAAAGTGGTTTCACCAGAAGCGATGGAAAATGCCCCTGCCAGCCTGCATTCTCTGGATGTGAAATCACGCGATATGCGCGGTCAGAAATATGTCCTGCAGGTTGCGCCAGAGGATTGCACCGGGTGCAATCTGTGCGTTGAAGTATGCCCGGCGAAAGATCGCCAGAACCCGGAGATCAAGGCCATCAATATGATGTCGCGCCTTGAGCACGTGGAAGAAGAAAAAGTTAACTATGACTACTTCCTCAATCTGCCGGAAATCGATCGCACTAAACTGGAACGCATTGATATTCGTACCTCGCAGTTGATAACACCGCTGTTTGAGTACTCTGGTGCCTGCTCTGGCTGTGGTGAAACGCCGTATATCAAATTGCTTACGCAGTTGTACGGCGACCGTATGCTGATCGCCAATGCGACCGGCTGTTCATCAATTTATGGCGGTAACCTGCCCTCAACGCCTTACACCACCGACGCCAATGGTCGCGGGCCTGCGTGGGCAAACTCCCTGTTTGAGGATAACGCCGAGTTTGGGCTGGGCTTCCGCCTGACGGTGGATCAGCACCGTGTACGCGTCATGCGTTTAGTGGAACAGTTTGCCGATAACATTCCGGCTGAACTGAATGACGCCCTGCACGCTGAAGCTACGCCAGAGGTGCGCCGTGAGCAAGTTGCAGCACTGCGCCAGCACCTGAAAGATGTCGACGGCGCACAGCAGTTGTTAACCGATGCCGATGCGCTGGTCGAGAAATCTATCTGGCTGATTGGCGGTGATGGCTGGGCTTACGATATTGGTTTTGGGGGACTGGATCACGTCCTGAGTCTGACCGAGAACGTCAATATTTTGGTACTGGATACCCAGTGTTACTCCAATACAGGCGGACAAGCGTCGAAAGCTACGCCGCTCGGGGCCGTCACTAAATTTGGTGAGCATGGCAAACGCAAAGCTCGCAAAGATCTTGGCGTCAGTATGATGATGTACGGGCACGTGTATGTTGCACAAATCTCTCTGGGCGCGCAGTTGAACCAGACGGTGAAAGCTATCCAGGAAGCGGAAGCCTATCCAGGTCCGTCGCTGATTATCGCCTATAGCCCATGTGAAGAGCATGGTTACGATCTCGCACTAAGCCATGATCAGATGCGTCAGCTCACGGCAACCGGGTTCTGGCCGCTGTACCGCTTTGATCCGCGTCGAGCAGATGAAGGTAAGCTGCCGCTGGCGCTGGACTCTCGGCCACCGTCAGACGCCCTGGCCGAAACATTGCTTAACGAGCAGCGCTTCCGTCGTCTGAATACCCAACAGCCAGAAGTCGCAGAACAGCTCTGGAAAGACGCCGCAGCCGATCTGCAAAAACGCTACGACTTCCTTGCGCAGTTGGCTGGAAAAGCGGAAAAGAGCGGTACCGAGTAATGCGTTTATCTCAGTATTAACCTGGAACCCAAAAAAAAGCCCGAACAGTTGTTCGGGCTTGTCAATTTATTCGCTGGCTAATTAATAATAGCTATCAATACGTCAACGAAAAATAAAACGTGACAATAAAGGCATATAACAGGCGCAGAATAACCCAACACACTTCACTTGTATAATTTTTATTTTATATATTTACCAACAATACATTCACCACAATTATCATCATTTCCGTAGAATTATTTATTTAAGGTTTTACTTAAGGCGTAACAATTCATATTTATCCCTTTACGGAACTTCTCCTTTAGCATGCTTTTACTCCCTACATGGGTAGTCACAGGTTAATAAAAAAACTAAAGGATTATTTCAATGAACAGAAAAGTACTGGCTCTCGTAATTCCTGCCCTGCTGGCTGCAGGCGCTGCTCACGCGGCTGAAGTTTATAATAAAGACGGCAACAAATTAGATCTTTATGGCAAAGTAGACGGCCTGCATTATTTCTCTGATGATTCTTCCAAAGATGGTGATCAGTCTTATGTTCGTCTGGGCTTCAAAGGCGAAACTCAGATTAACGACCAACTGACTGGTTACGGTCAGTGGGAATACAACGTTCAAGCTAACAATACTGAATCTTCAGAGAATCAGTCCTGGACCCGTCTGGCATTTGCTGGCCTGAAATTTGGCGACTACGGCTCATTCGACTACGGCCGTAACTACGGCGTTCTGTACGACGTGGAAGGCTGGACTGATATGCTGCCGGAATTTGGTGGCGACTCTTACACCAACGCCGATAACTTTATGACAGGTCGTGCTAACGGTGTGGCAACCTACCGTAATACTGATTTCTTCGGTCTGGTTAACGGTCTGAACTTTGCCCTACAGTATCAGGGTAACAATGAAGGTGCTTCTAATGGTCAGGAAGGCACCAATAACGGTCGCGATGTTCGTCATGAAAACGGCGACGGCTTTGGTATTTCCACCACTTATGACTTTGGTAAGGGCTTCAGCGCTGGCGTGGCATACGCATCATCTGACCGTACGAATGAACAAGTCAGTGCAGGTAATGCTCTTGGTCAGTATGCAGGCGGTGACAAAGCTGACGCTTGGACTGCGGGTCTGAAATACGATGCAAATAACATCTATCTGGCAACCATGTATTCTGAAACCCGCAACATGACTCCGTTTGGAAGCACGGATAGTGATAACGGCGGTGGCATTGCAAACAAAACTCAAAACTTTGAAGTTACTGCTCAGTACCAGTTTGACTTCGGTCTGCGTCCGGCAGTGTCTTTCCTGATGTCTAAAGGTAAAGATCTGAACAATGTCGATGGCGACAAAGATCTGGTTAAATATGCTGACGTAGGTGCGACTTACTACTTCAACAAAAACATGTCTACCTACGTTGATTACAAAATCAACCTACTGGACGAAGACGATAGCTTCTACGCTAACAACGGCATCTCTACCGATGACGTAGTAGCACTGGGTATGGTTTACCAGTTCTAATCCGTCAGCCCGCTGGCAACAGCGGGCTCTCTTTATGTTCTAACAATTCTGTTTTATCCAGATCAAAACATTATATCTGTTGCGCTAAAACACATCTCTGATAGATGATATCTTGCATTAAGACCTGTAGTAGAGGATACCTGCAATGAATCATCATCCTGTAAAATCATCCCGTATTGCATCCGTCGGCTATGACGAATCCTCCCGCACGCTAGAAATTCGCTTTCACCAGTTGGCTACTCTGCAATATCAGCATGTCCCTGCTCGTATTTTTCGTGATTTCCTGAGCGTCGTTTCTAAAGGTCGATTTTACGATGGAGTAATAAAAGGAAAGTTTCCTGAAATAAAAATAAAGTGATGCCAAAATGTGATCTTTGTCATTGTACATAAAGTGCCATTACGCGGTAAGCTTTGGGTGGATACTTAAACAGGAGGTTTTATGAACAGAACGATTCTTGTACCCATCGATATTTCAGACTCAGAATTAACTCAACGTGTTATTGCCCATGTTGAAGCAGAGGCAAAAATTGACGATGCACAGGTTCATTTTTTGACCGTAATTCCGTCACTGCCCTATTATGCTTCCCTGGGATTGGCCTACTCGGCAGAGTTACCGGCCATGGAAGATCTGAAAGCCGAAGCAAAATCTCAACTGGAAGAGATTATCAAGAAGTTCAATATCCCAACGGACAGAGTGCACGTTCATGTCACAGAAGGTGCGCCAAAAGATAAGATTCTGGAGATGGCCAAAAAATTACCGGCTGATATGGTCATTATTGCCTCACATCGACCTGACATCACCACCTACCTGCTGGGGTCTAACGCCGCAGCCGTGGTGCGTCATGCGGAGTGTTCGGTACTGGTAGTCCGCTAAGCTGTCTGGCCCGCACATCGCTGCGGGCTTTTTGTTTCTACCTGTTATACCCCACGATTCCTGTCCTAAATGTGCTGACATTTTTCCCGCTTATCCGTACCATACACGCCACAGTTTTTATATCAGACTTCTTTTGCCGGACTATCCGGCGTGATGCATACTCTTCTGATGCCACACTATGAATTGAGCCTCTATTAAATGTCGCAAAATCAAGATATTAGCAAGAAAGAACAATACAACCTGAACAAATTGCAAAAACGTCTGCGCCGTAACGTGGGCGAAGCCATTGCCGACTTCAATATGATCGAAGACGGCGATCACATTATGGTGTGCCTTTCCGGGGGGAAAGACAGCTATACCATGCTGGAGATCCTGCGTAATTTGCAGCAAAGCGCCCCGATCAGTTTTTCCTTAGTTGCGGTTAACCTCGATCAGAAACAACCAGGCTTCCCGGAGCATATTCTGCCGGAATATCTGGAACAACTGGGCGTGGAGTATAAGATTGTCGAAGAAAACACCTACGGGATCGTCAAAGATAAAATCCCTGAAGGCAAAACGACCTGCTCGCTCTGTTCTCGCCTGCGTCGCGGCATTCTGTACCGCACGGCAACTGAGTTAGGCGCCACCAAGATTGCGCTCGGTCACCATCGCGACGACATCCTGCAAACACTGTTTTTAAACATGTTCTACGGCGGGAAGATGAAAGGTATGCCGCCGAAACTGATGAGCGATGACGGTAAACATATCGTTATCCGTCCGCTGGCTTACTGCCGTGAGAAAGATATCGAGCGTTTCTCCGAAGCGAAAGGTTTCCCGATTATTCCATGTAATCTGTGCGGCTCACAGCCTAACCTGCAGCGTCAGGTCATTGCCGATATGCTGCGCGACTGGGACAAACGCTATCCAGGGCGTATTGAAACCATGTTCAGCGCAATGCAGAACGTTGTACCTTCACATCTGAGCGATATCAATCTGTTCGATTTTAAAGGCATCAGGCACGGTTCAGAGGTTGTGGACGGCGGTGATTTAGCGTTCGATCGTGAAGAGATCCCGTTGCAGCCTGCGGGGTGGCAGCCAGAAGAAGATGATGCTCAACTGGATGAGCTGCGCCTGAACGTCGTGGAAGTGAAGTAAGTCGATAGTGCCGGATAAGCGGAGCGCCATCAGGCGCTCCGACGAGTGGTTATTTCAATAACCGAACCCGGCAAGTCTTGCCTTTTATCTTACCGTTTTGCAATTGCTTCCATGCCTTATGCGCTACAGTCTGGCGAACCGCGACATAGACATGCGCCGGATGAACGGCAATTTTGCCGATATCGGCGCCTTCCAGACCAATATCACCGGTCAGCGCACCGAGAACATCGCCGGGACGCATTTTAGCCTTTTTACCGCCATCAATGCATAACGTCGCCATCTCAGCTTCCAGCGGCAGGATTGGACCGTTAGCTGGAGCTGGCAGCCAGTTCAGCTTCAGTTGCAGCATTTCAGAAAGAATATTGGCCCGCTGCGCTTCTTCCGGTGCACAGAAGCTAATCGCCAGACCACTGTTGCCGGCACGCGCGGTACGTCCGATACGATGGACGTGGACTTCCGGATCCCACGCCAGTTCGAAGTTAACCACCAGCTCAAGTGATTTAATATCCAGACCACGCGCGGCCACATCGGTAGCAACCAGAACGCGCGCGCTGCCGTTGGCAAAACGCACCAGCGTCTGATCGCGATCGCGCTGCTCAAGATCGCCATGCAGTGAGAGAGCGCTTTGCCCCGCCGCATTCAGTGCGTCACACACGGCCTGACAATCTTTTTTGGTATTACAAAAAACTACGCATGATGCAGGTTGATGCTGACTGAGCAATTTTTGCAGCAGCGCAATTTTGCCGTGGCTGGAAGTTTCGAAAAACTGCTGCTCAATCGCCGGCAGCGCGTCAACGGTATCAATTTCGATCGTTAATGGATTTTGTTGCACCCGGCCACTAATGGCGGCAATGGCTTCCGGCCAGGTCGCAGAAAACAGTAAGGTCTGACGCGAAGCCGGCGCAAAGCGAATGACATCATCAATCGCATCGCTAAAGCCCATATCCAGCATGCGATCGGCTTCATCCATCACCAGCGTATTCAGGGCATCCAGAGAAACAGTGCCTTTTTGCAGATGGTCGAGTAAACGCCCTGGCGTTGCGACAATAATATGTGGCGCATGCTGCAGGGAGTCACGCTGTGCGCCAAAGGGCTGCCCACCGCACAACGTTAAGATCTTGGTGTTAGGCAGAAAGCGCGCTAAGCGACGCAGCTCACCCGCCACCTGGTCAGCAAGCTCGCGCGTTGGGCACAGCACCAGGGACTGCGTCTGAAACAGCGCGACATCAACATGCTGTAATAATCCAAGACCAAAAGCCGCCGTTTTGCCACTGCCGGTTTTAGCCTGCACGCGAACATCTTTCCCCGCCAGAATTGCCGGTAACGCAGCAGCCTGAACAGGCGTCATTTCAAGATAACCCAGCTCGTTAAGATTCTCGAGTTGGGCAGCAGGTAAAACATTCAGGGTTGAAAAAGCGGTCACAATTTAATCTCGCGGTAAAAACTCACAATCAGCAGGCGCGTATCCTCGCAGATCTGCGCCCGCGATGCGACAATTTAATCGGCTCTTCATCCGGTGGGGGATCCGGCATTGGCTGCGGACGAGGTATGGGATCGGGAATGGGAACCGGGTCGGTCGGTAGCGAATCAGTGTGCGGCGTTACAATCAGACAGTTCATATACCCCTCCAGTTATTCAGGTTGGCTCTTTTAGGGTAGACGCTGATTTCCTGCAGGCAAAAAAAAGCCGACTAATCTAAGTCGGCGTCGTACGAATCAATTGTGCTATGCAGTAATTCAAAAAAGGAAGTAAGACAATATGGAGCGCAACGCCCATCGCTTGACGTTGCATTCACCTGCGAGAGAGATATTGCCCCGAATAGGTAGATGGTTTATTGACTTCGCTCAAAAACCAGGACGTTTTCATGCGCAAAAGTCACTAAAAAACGTTGTTGTTACAACCATTTACTACGATGCAACCATAAAGTAACACCACCAATCAGGACCACTAACAGAATACAAAAAAGTGAGAAGCCAAACTGCCAGCCACCGCCAGGGATACCGCCGAGGTTAACGCCAAACAGCCCGGTTAAAAATGTGCTGGGAAGAAAAACCATTGCCATCAATGACATTGTATACGTTCGGCGAGCCAGAGACTCCTGCATAACCTGCGCAATTTCATCCGCCATAATACCGGTCCTGGCAATACAGGCATCTATTTCATCCAGCCCTCTCCCTAGCCTGTCAGCGATATCCTGCATCCGCCGCCGATGGTCGTCGGTCATCCAGGAAAAACGTTCGCTCGCCAGCCGGGAATAGACATCGCGTTGAGGCGCCATATAGCGGCGCATCACAATTAACTGCTTACGCAGCAATGCCAGGAAACCACGCGGCGGAATCTGCTGATCGAGCAGGTTATCTTCCAGATCGATAATCTTATCGTGCAATTGTTCGATAAACTCACTGGCATGATCGGTTAGTGCATCGCAAACATCCACCAGCCAACTACCACAATCAGCCGCTCCCGTGCCTTCCTGGAGATCGCTGACCACATCATCCAGCGCCAAGACTTTACGCTGACGCGTTGAGACAATCAGACGTTCATCCATATATAAGCGCATCGCAACCAGTTGGTCAGGTCGCTCGTCGGTGCTGCCGTTAATACAGCGCAGCGTAATCAACGTACCTTCCCCTACCCGGCTTACGCGTGGGCGCGTGCTTTCACCCGCCAGCGCATCACGCACGTTATTGGGAAGTAAAGGCGTTGTCGCCAGCCATTGCGCGCTTTCAGGATGGGTATAATTAAGATGCAGCCAGCAGGGATGTTGACTGTCGATAACATCGTTATCTTCCAGTGGCTTCACCCCACCACGGCCATCCAACAGCCAGGCAAACACGGCATCCGGCACATTAACATCCGTTCCCTTAATGGCTTCCACAGCGCCTCCACAAACATTCAGCTTTTTTCGTTAGTCTAGCTGTCAGAATATGTTAAGCAATATCTCATTGTCCCATTGTGCTGAAATGATTCATAAAAAGTATCTGATAATAAGAAAAGCGCCGACGAATGCGGCGCTGGTTACGAGATGCCCCTCTCAGGCCCGCTGGCGTCTCTCTGATTCAAGTGCATGACTTAAGCGAAATTTATGCGTTCGCGATTGAAGGTCAATCACCTGATTTTTCAGGATACCTGATGAGTCAGAAAGCTCATCAACCATAATGGCATTACTTTGGGTGACGTTCTCCAGTTCGGCCAGAGCATGGGTAATTCTGATAATTCCTTTCTCCTGCTCCTGCGTAGTGGTTAATATCTCGCCCATCAGTTGGTTTAATTGCCCGGCCCCCCCGACAATATCATGCATGTTTTTCTCAGCTTCACGCACAATAGCAGCGCCTTGCTGAACATTTTGATGGGTTTGGGCAATCAGTTGCTTAATATTCTTAGCTGCATCTGCACTGCGGTGTGCAAGCATTCTTACCTCACCGGCCACCACAGAAAAACCTTTGCCATGTTCACCGGCCCTTGCAGCTTCCACAGCAGCATTCAATGCCAGAATATTGGTCTGGAATGCAATACCATCTATCAGCGTAATAATTTCTGTCATTTGCTGTGCGCATTCGGTAATTGAACGCATATTTGTCGCAACCTGCACCATTAATTCGCCACCCTGACGTGCGCATTGCGTGGCAATTGTTGCCTGGGCGCTGGCTATTTGCGTGTTATCAGCATTATTTCGCGTATTAACCGCTATTTCATCCATGTTAGCAGCCGTCTGCATTAATGCTCCGGATTGCTGTTCTGTTTTCACTGAAAGCTCGGCGCTGCGTTCCGCCAGCTGTTCAGAAAGCGTCATCGCCGTTTGCGAGGATGTTCTGATCTCATTAACGAGTGCAGAAATATTACTTGATAAGCTATTGATGCCAGGAATTAGTCTACCCGCACAGTTATTACCAAACTCGGGAATACTGATTGCCAGATTCCCGGATGTTACTTCTTCAATGCTTCTTTTAACCGTATTAATCGGCATGACCAGATATTTCGTCATGTACCACCACAAACATAATATAGAAATAATGCTTACCGCATTAGTACCAATAATAATTTCTGGGGTAGCCGAAAAAATCATTTCAACAACATTGAGCACAACGGCTGTAATGAGCAGAAATAAAATAATGAAGGTTCTGACGCTAATATCATTTAACATTTTAACCCTGTGCACCAAGAAATAACGTGGATGTTATTTTTATAGCATCTGCAATACAGATTTCCATTGCTCTGTGACGAAAGCTGAACTTTCAATGAGAGCCAGCAGACCTTTTACTTAAGTCAATAAATTACACTAGCCATTCATAATAGTTCAGCACTTTATCCCGCCAATGGCGGTAATGTTCCCCACCATCAGATTATTGTGATGGCGAGCACGTGACGAGCATAAAACACACAGAAACATAATTTTTATGAATGCTTATATAAGTAATGGCTTATCATTTTCAATATCTTGCTCTTCGCTCTAATACTCATTGTAAAAACACAAGAACATTCCTGGTTTTATCAGGTTAACTGGACAAAACCTGCTAGATTTATCATCACGGCTTTTTTTCGATAGGTAGTAAGATGTTGCACGTGTCGTGGGACCCTGTATTGATTGGGATTTCCTTTGTTGTCGCGTTTATTGCCTCCTTTATTGCCCTCGACAGTGCGGGTAAGGTAGCAATTTCCAGCAAACGTGAATCTACCTTCTGGCGGCTATCTGGCGGTGCTACGCTGGGTATGGGGATCTGGTCGATGCATTTTATCGGTATGCTGGCCATGAAAATGACTATGCCGATCAATTATCACCTATCACTCACCGCGTTTTCGTTCTTTATTGCGCTCATTTCTGCAACCCTCGCCATCAATATCGCTATTTCCGGTAATACGCTATCAACAAAACGACTGGTCATTGCCACCAGCATATTGAGTACCGGCGTTGTCACGATGCACTACGTTGGCATGTATGCCATTATCGAACATGTGGCCATCTCATGGGATCGCTCGCTGATTTTGCTCTCTGTAATTATTGCCGTCGTTGCGTCTGGCGTAGGTTTATGGCTGGCCTTCCATTTACGCCAAAACACCCGTCGCGTGCTGATTAACCGACTTATTGCAGCCCTTATTATGGCGCTGGCAATTGCTTCTATGCATTACACCGGTATGGGAGCGGCAACGTTCACCCATTTTGGACACACTGCGCACGATGGGCTCAGTACGCTGGAACTCTCTGTCTGGGTCTGCGCCGTCACGCTGATTATTTTGGGTATCATGCTGGTCGTCTCGATGGTGGATTCACAACTGCGCACTTCCCGACTGGCTGACAACCTGCATCAGTTGAACTGCCAGCTTGAACATCAGGTCCACTTCGACGCGCTGACTGGACTTGCTAATCGAACGCAAATAGATACCCGCTTACAGGCCTGCCTGCGGCATTCCAAATTGCATCAACAGCATTTCGCGTTGGTATTTATCGACCTCGATCGTTTTAAAGTCGTTAACGATACTTGGGGGCATCACATCGGCGATCAACTGCTGATTGCCAGTACACAGCGTATCTACAGTTGCCTTGATGATTCAATGACGCTGGCAAGACTGGGGGGAGATGAATTTATCCTGCTGGTTCCAGACTGCAACCCGCAGGCTATCTCCGCCTTGCTTGCGCGAATTTCAGATGCGATCGGTGACCCCTTTACCTTATTCGGTCATACCATTCGGGTTTCGTTAAGTGCGGGGAGCAGTATTTATCCCGAACATGGCTCGACACTGCATGAGCTAAAAGTGAAGGCCGATATGGCGATGTATCATGTCAAACAGGCGGGCAGAAACGGCTGGGCTATTTATAGTCCCCAGATGGAAGCTATCGCAGATACGCCGCCGACATTTCTACAGGAACTTTCACAAGCGCTTGAACGCAACCAGTTTGAGCTATGGTATCAGCCTAAATATACCGCCGGAGATCATTCCCTGACTGGTTTTGAAGCGTTATTACGCTGGCATCATCCGGAGCGCGGCATGCTGCTACCGGCTGAATTTCTGCCTGCGCTGGAAGAAACGGGCCTGATTATTCCCGTCGGCAAATGGGTTATCCAACAGGCATGTTTGCAGTTGCATCAGTGGACATTACAAGGGAATACAGAATGGACGCTCGCCGTTAACCTCTCTCCCGCCCAGTTTGAACAGCATGATATTATTGATGTTGTTTGCAACGCCCTGGCGCAATACCAACTTTCACCTGCCTCTCTCACGCTGGAGCTCACGGAGAGCACTGCACTTAAAAATTTAAAACGCAGTATTGAAATCCTGAATGCTTTTTCGGCTTTGGGGATCACCGTTTCTATTGATGATTTCGGCACTGGTTATTCAAATATATTGATGTTGAAGTCACTGCCGGCACGGGAATTAAAAATCGACAGGATATTTGTCAAAGATATTAGCGAGAACAGTAAAAATACAAAAATTGTGTCTACCATTATTGACATAGCTCACTCCATGAATATGCGCGTGGTGGCTGAAGGAATAGAAACCCAGGAGCAGGAAATACTTCTTACCCAGATGGGGTGTAGCATGCTGCAAGGTTTCCTGTTTGCAAAACCGCTGCCAGCGCATAAGATTCATGAACTGATCCAATCAGAAAACAGCATCAAACAAAAGCCAGTCGTACAACCCTTGTCTCACCGACAATCAATAACTTTGTGAGACTGTAATATCTAAAATATTCGCCATTAAACGGGCAACACAGCAGATAAAGATAACGGGATTATCGATGAGCACAACCGAGCTGCATTCACTGGATTTGTTAACCTTTCCGGTGTGGATTGTTTCGCCACAAACCGAAGAACTGGTGTTCGCTAATATCGTTGCACGTGAGTTAATGCGGGATCTCTGTTTTTCCCCACTGCGCAAGGGCATATTCTCAACGCATTCTCAAAATGATTTAACCATGTATCTCAGTGACTTGAGCAATCATCATCACGTTGTTGAGATCCTCACGGTTTACCGCGATGGTGAGGAAATCGCGTTGGCCAGCCGCCTGTCCATTAAATCTCTGCCGGGCGTGGGGGATGTTATCCTTTTCGAAGGCATTGAAACGCCTACTGCGCAAGGTCTGAAAGCCAGCCGTTCAGCAACTTATCAACGAAAAAAACAGGGCTTTTATGCGCGTTTTTTCCAGACCAACTCCGCGCCAATGTTACTGATTGATCCGTCCCGCGATGGCCTGATCGTTGATGCAAACCTCAGTGCCCTGAATTTTTATGGTTACAACCTTGATGTGATGTGCCAGAAACATACCTGGGAGATCAACATGCTGGGCCGCCATATATTGCCGGTAATGCATGAAATCGCCCATCTGCCCGGCGGCCATAAGCCTTTGCACTTTGTCCATAAACTGGCAGACGGCACCTCACGTCATGTGCAAACCTACGCCGGACCGATTGAAATTTACGGTAATAAACTCATGTTGTGCATTATTCATGACATTACCGAACAAAAACGGCTGGAACAGGAGCTTGAGCATGCCGCTCTGCGTGACCCCTTAACGGGATTACTTAATCGCCGGCATTTTTATCAGGTAACCGAGCCGGAGCAGACGCATGCGGTATCATTGACGCAGGACTACAGCCTGTTATTGATCGACACCGATCGTTTTAAAAGCATTAACGATCTCTTCGGTCATTTAAAAGGCGATGAAGTGCTTTGTGCTCTGGCCCGCACACTGGAATCCTGTGCACGAAAAGACGATCTTATTTTTCGCTGGGGTGGTGAAGAATTTGTGCTGCTGCTGCCGCGAACCTCGCTGGATGTCGCCCTCAATCTTGCAGAAGTGATCCGCGCAACGGTAGCCAAGGTTACTCTCCCTGGTCTTCCCCGCTTTACCGTCAGCATTGGCGTTGCGCGGCACGAAACGAACGAAAGTATTGATGAATTATTCAAACGCGTGGACGACGCGTTGTACAAAGCCAAGCACGAAGGCAGGAACAGAGTACTGGCCGCCTGATGAATACGTTGATCAGCGGCTGCGCTTAGCGTGACGCTCCCAGTTTTCCTGTTTTGCCTGCGCGGTTTTACGTAATGCCACATAGCATGCCCCGCTGCCGCCGTGATGCGGCAAAGCGGCGCAGTAAGCCTGGACGTCATCAAATTCTGTCAGCCAGCGCGCCACATAGCTGCGAACAATATTGGCATGAGCGTTATCGTCACGCCCCTTACCGTGTATCACCAGCACGTTACGTAATCCATCTTGCTGTGCCTGCAGAATAAAACTGAATAGCATCTGACGGCATGTTTCTACGGGCTGGCGGATGAGATTAAGGCTCGCCTGCTGCGGATATCTTCCGGTTCGCAGTTTGTCAGTCACGCCGTGCTGTAAACCTTCGCGACGAAACTCCAGCGGCTCGTTCAACGGGATAATATCGAGAAACCCCGTCGTGAGAAAGTTATCCAGTTGAAGCGTATCGATACGCGCCGGAGTGCGGATATTACGCGTTGGCTGCCAGTGTACATCGGCGCAGCCCTTCAGTGGTTGGACATCCCCCATAGCATCCAGAAACAGCGAAGCATCATCAAGATTCATGTTTCTTCCTCCAGCGAATTACGACGAGCATTATCATAACCGCGCACTATTATACCGACAACGGTTTACGATTATTTCCAATAATTCACCTGGCTCGCTCCGCTGAAAAGATCTACTCACGACATACAGATATCCGTTTTTAGGGGTATAGCTGCAACTGTTGCTGCCGTGATAATGTGTAACCTCGCCTGAACGCTGTAATGAGAGAAACGGATGCTGAACTTACTGGAAGACACCATCGACACGCCGCTGGGCCCGCTGTGGGTTATTTGTGATGAGCAATTTCGCCTGCGCGCGGTGGAATGGGATCAGCACCGCGATCGCATGGAACAATTGCTGGATATTCATTACCGCACAGAAGGTTATCAGCGTATTACAGCCAAAAACCCTGGCGGATTAAGCGATAAACTGTCGGAGTATTTTGCCGGGAATCTCAGCATTATTGACACGCTGGAAACGGCAACGGCTGGCACGCCTTTCCAGCGTGAAGTCTGGCAAGCATTACGCACTATCCCGTGTGGGCAGGTCATGCACTATGGTCAACTGGCCGAACAGTTAGGGCGCGCCGGTGCTGCAAGAGCCGTCGGTGCGGCCAATGGCGCCAACCCGGTAAGCATTGTAGTCCCCTGCCATCGCGTCATTGGGCGTAACGGCACCATGACTGGATATGCTGGCGGCGTGCAGCGAAAAGAGTGGTTATTGCGTCACGAAGGTTATTTGCTACTCTAGATTCCAGGCAATTAATGCCTTATTCGTCACACTTTCGCATAATGTGACCACAAATTAAATGCGGTTAATCAAGGAGATACAAACATTCATTCCGGTTATACCTGAATTATTCTCTATTGGGAGTAGCTCAGGCTTACGTGCTCACCAAAAAGATGTTAAAATTGACAAATATCAATTACGGCTTGAGCAGACCTATGATCCCGGAAAAGCGAATTATACGGCGCATTCAGTCTGGCGGTTGTGCTATCCATTGCCAGGATTGCAGCATCAGCCAGCTTTGCATCCCGTTCACACTTAACGAGCATGAGCTTGACCAGCTCGATAACATCATCGAGCGCAAAAAGCCTATCCAAAAGGGGCAAACGCTCTTTAAAGCAGGTGATGAACTTAAATCACTCTACGCTATCCGCTCCGGAACGATTAAAAGCTATACCATTACCGAACAAGGCGATGAGCAAATTACCGGCTTCCATCTGGCGGGTGATCTGGTCGGTTTTGACGCGATTGGCAGCGGACATCACCCGAGCTTTGCCCAGGCGCTGGAAACCTCAATGGTTTGCGAAATTCCTTTCGAAACCCTTGATGACCTGTCCGGAAAAATGCCGAATCTGCGTCAGCAGATGATGCGTCTGATGAGTGGCGAAATCAAAGGCGACCAGGATATGATCCTGCTGTTGTCGAAGAAAAATGCAGAAGAGCGCCTGGCGGCCTTTATCTACAACTTGTCTCGCCGCTTTGCCCAGCGCGGATTCTCGCCTCGTGAGTTCCGCCTGACCATGACCCGCGGCGACATCGGTAACTACCTGGGTCTGACGGTTGAAACCATCAGCCGCCTGTTGGGTCGTTTCCAGAAAAGCGGTATGCTGGCAGTGAAAGGCAAATACATTACTATTGAGAATAGCGACGCGCTGGCAGTTCTTGCTGGCCACACGCGTAACGTTGCGTAATCTTTCCGCAAGCATTTCTGTTATCCTTCTGTCAAATCGCTAAATTTTCCCGATTTATTGATCTGGCAGGAGGTTCTCCCCTGTTTCAATCCACATTATTGGGTTACTCTTTTAATTACAAACTGCGATGACAGTTGTAAGGAGACCCTGTATGGCTATGTATAAAAATATGCTGGTCGTCATCGATCCAAACCAGGACGATCAACCAGCATTACGGCGAGCTGTTTATTTGCATCAACGGATTGGTGGCAAAATTAAAGCCTTTTTGCCAATCTATGACTTTTCCTACGAGATGACTACCCTGCTGTCGCCCGATGAGCGTACGGCAATGCGTCAGGGGGTCATCAGCCAGCGAACAGCATGGATCCGTGAACAAGCAAAATACTACATCGAAGCAGGGATCCCTCTTGAAATTAAAGTGGTATGGCATAACCGTCCCTTTGAAGCCATCATCCAGGAAGTCATTAGCGCTCAGCATGACCTGGTCCTCAAAATGGCACACCAACACGACCGCCTCGAAGCCGTAATTTTCACGCCTACCGACTGGCATTTATTGCGCAAATGTCCAAGCCCGGTATGGATGGTTAAAGATCAGCCATGGCCTGAAGAGGGTAAAGCGCTGGTTGCGGTGAACCTCGCCAGTGAAGAGCCTTATCACAACGCGCTCAATGAAAAACTGGTCAAAGAGACGCTGCAACTAGCAGAACAGGTTAACCATACTGAAGTGCATCTGGTTGGCGCCTACCCTGTTACGCCAATCAATATCGCAATTGAACTACCTGAGTTTGACCCCAGCGTTTATAACGACGCGATCCGTGGACAGCATCTGCTGGCCATGAAGGCGTTGCGCCAGAAATTCAGTATCGATGAGAAAGTGACGCACGTTGAAAAAGGATTGCCTGAAGAGGTCATTCCTGATTTAGCCGAGCACTTGCAGGCGGGTATTGTAGTACTGGGTACCGTCGGTCGTACCGGTATTTCTGCCGCGTTCCTTGGTAACACCGCTGAACAGGTTATCGATCACCTACGCTGCGACCTGCTGGTCATCAAGCCGGATGAATATCAGACGCCAGTTGAACTGGATGACGAAGAAGACGATTAACCACACAACTCAATGCCGGATGGCGATCTCATCCGGCATAACAAACGCTTAGTGTTGCTCCTCGCCGCCGAGGAAATAGATTCCCAGCGGGATAGCCAACAGAATCGTAAACACCATGCTGTAGACACAAATCATTGCCGATTGAATGGCGTACATTGAAGCGGTCCAGTCGGATAGCGGAATGTCATACTGTTCAATCACACCACCGATCGTCGCTCGCGTCACGACCGACGCTGCGATAATAAACACCCCAAGCAGGCACAACAGAAACTTCCGTCCCTTCGCTGTCTTCAGCTTAGCCATGATCATAGTACTGTCCTTTTGCAGATGAAAACCTTGTTACTTTGCGCTAACAATACCATGACATCAACTGACTGTCTGCTACATAAACCGCTTTCAGGGTGGATACCAGCGCTATTTCGCCGAAAATAGCGCTAATTGCATTATATATCTCCCCTATGGATTAATGATCTGACCGCCAGAACTGAGTAAAATATTCGAGGATTAGGATATCAGAAGATATTCCACTACCACGGAGCTGTTGGAAGAATCATGATCGCTGAACTGTTTATAAATAATGCGTTTAATTTGACGGTAATTCTCAGCTGCTGTGCCGCGCTGGTTCTGATGAGCGTCTGGTATCATCGTGGAGAGCGTCGCTGCAAAGGATTCATATTTCATGCCGCGCAATTTCTTGTCTATGCCATTATCATCGGGACGTTAGGCAGTATTGCTAATAACGTTATCGAAAATTACAGCCTGAAATTTATCTCCTCCAGCGTGGTCGACTTTATCTGCACCTCGTTGATTGCGCTGATCCTTACCATCAAACTTTTTCTGGTAATTAATCAGTTTGAAAAGACGCAGATTAATAAAGGTAGAGATATCACCAGCGCGAGGATCCTGTCGCGAATCATCAAGATTACCATCGTGGTTGCCATCATTTTGCTGTATGGCGAACATTTCGGAATGAGCTTATCCGGCCTGTTAACCTTCGGCGGCATCGGCGGTATCGCCGTAGGTATGGCAGGCAAAGACATTCTGAGCAACTTTTTCTCAGGGATTATGCTCTACTTCGACAGACCCTTTAGCATCGGCGACTGGATCCGCTCCCCGGACCGCAATATTGAAGGTACAGTTACGGAAATCGGCTGGCGAATGACCAAAATAAACACCTTCGATCATCGTCCGTTATATGTCCCGAACTCGATTTTCTCCTCTATCAGCGTAGAAAACCCAGGAAGGATGACGAATCGCCGCATCAAAACGGTGATCGGGTTACGATATGAAGATGCTGATAAAGTCAGTGCCGTTGTCGAGTCGGTCAGAGAAATGCTGCAAAACCATCCGGGAATAGACCAGAAACAAACCCTGTTGGTTTATTTTAATGAATTCGCCGACTCATCGCTGAATATCATGGTGTATTGCTTCACGAAAACCACCGTGTGGCAGGAATGGCTTGCGGTACAGCAGGACGTTTATTTAAAGATTATTTCGATAGTCAAGGCAAACGACGCCGACTTTGCGTTCCCCAGCCAGACGCTGTATATGGATAATCCTGAAGTATCGCCATCGACACACTAACAAAAGAAAAGGCGCGGAAATCCGCGTCTTTTTTCTGCACTTATTTCAATGAGGCAATATCAATGACAAAGCAGTACCAGCGCCAGCGTTGGAATATACGGATTCAGGTCATGTAGATACGGGACTGTATCAATAATCAGGTCAAACTGATTCACTTCGGGCATCGGATTCTTTACCTGCAGAACGCGTGCCCCGCACAGCTCAGGGGAGCAGGTTGTACTCAGCGTCGCTTACCGGTTCAAGCCACTCGTTCGATGCGCCAGCTGCCGGGATTTCCACAGCGATATGGGCAAACCAGCTATCACGCGCAGCGCCGTGCCAGTGTTTCATTCCCGCCGGGATGTGTACGACATCACCAGTTTTCAGTTCGCGCGCCGGTTGATTCCACGCCTGATACCAGCCTCTGCCGCCGGTCACCAGCAAGATTTGTCCCCCTTGATGATGGATATGCCAGAAGTTACGACAGCCCGGCTCAAATGCTACGTTACCAATGACCACGCCTTCCATGGAGAGCATAGTCAGATAGCTGTCGCCAGTGAAATATTTCGCATACGCTTCATTTTTCTCTCCGCGAGGAAAGACGCTGTTACCATCAAATTGTTGACTCATAATCTCCGCGCCGGCGCTGGAGACGGTATTCCGTTGATTTTGCATTTCGACTCTCCAAAACGGTGGCAGCACGCGCCACCGATGCTGAAAACTATAAAAATTATAGAGACTCGACAGGCGGGTGATTAGAGGTGAAAAGAAGGACAACCTTATGAATCATGCTCATCAATAGTCGGTAACAGGTACAACGTTTCTACTGGAGATGGCGTGAAGCCTTAGGCCACAATTTCAATCAAATTGCCGTCAGGATCGCGTATCACCGCTTCGTAATAGCCATCACCGGTGGTGCGCGGGTCAGAAACTAATATCCCCTGTTCTTTTGCTCGCATCGCCATGGCATCAACGTTTTCACTGCCGCCAACTGAAATGGCGAGATGCACCCAGCCTGAGGTGTTATTGTCGGGAGCATGTTTTGTCAGTCCAGGCTTAGTCATTAACTCAATCGCGATATCCTCACCAATTTTGACAAAATAGGATTCAAATCCTGGATTGGTTTTACTGCAGTATTTTTCGTTGATCTTTGCGTCAAAAAACGTGACCCAGAATTGAGCTTGTTGCTCAAGATCCCGTGTCCATAACGCCACATGCGCAACCTTCATAGCTAACCTCTTCTTGTTGTATCCAAACAATAGGTTCCCTAAAGGGATGTTGACATCGAGAACCATAATGCACAATTATGCTTGTTATTGCTCGATGTTTATTTCACTGGAGTATTGATGCTCGATTACGCAGCATTCCCTGAACAGCGCCAGGCGCTTATCTATCAGATCCTGCAGGAAAACGGCAGAGTCATCTGTTCCGAACTCGCCAGCAGGTTAGGCGTTTCGGAACATACAATCCGCCGCGACCTGCATGAACTGAGTAAAGATGGCGTGTGTAAAAAAGTCTATGGCGGCGCGGTCATTGCACTCCCTGAATCCGAAGACATCACCGTGCGCAAGAGTATTAATGTGGCGAAAAAGAGCAATATCGCGCAGAGATGCGCCCGGATGGTCAAATCCGGAAGCTGCATTTTTATCGACACAGGCAGTACTAATCTGGCGATGGCTGAAGCCCTACCCGCCGAGCTGGCGTTAACCGTGGTAACAAATTCCCCGGAGATTGCCGCCGTTTTACTAAAAAAACCACTGTTTGACGTCATTATGCTGGGCGGCGCGGTGCAACGATCTTCTGGAGGGTGCGTGGGTGCCACCGCTATCTCGCAGGTGCAGGGCATTTTATTCGATCAGGGATTTATTGGCGGCTGCGCAATGTCGCCAGAATCCGGCTTAACCGGATTTGATTACGCGGATTGTGAGTTCAAAAAAGCGGTGATCAAACAGTGTAATGAAACTATTGTCGCGCTGACGGCTGAAAAGATCCCGGCCGTCGCCCGTTATGTTGTTACCGAAAGCAGCAATATCGATGTAATTGTCGTCGAGGAAAATATCAGCAAAGAGTATGCCACGGCGTTTCAGGCGCACGACATTCGTATTTATACAGTGTAACCCATTCTATTGGGTGATACTTTTCCATTGCTTTTATGAGCCACCTTCTCCACAGCCTTGTCTGTTCGGGAAATCGCCAATGCAACGTCCCGAACATGCCAGCGATATCAGTGCTTCACAATATACATTGTACGACTATAAGCCACATCTTCAGGGTTAGTAATCGGATACCCTTTCAGCCACGGTTTAATTAAACGCCCGTTGGTGTACTGATAAATCGGCGCAATGGGAGCCTGTTCCATCAGAATGTTCTCCGCAGCGTTATAATCAGCATTGCGTGCTTTCTGCGTATTCTCCAAGGTTGCCTGGGTCAACACTTTATCGTACGCCGGATTATTAAAGCGGGAGATATTGCCCGTATGGGTTGATGTTAATAGTGACAGGAACGTAGATGGCTCATTGTAATCGCCCACCCACGAGGCGCGGATCACATCAAAATTACCGGTATTGCGGCTATCGATATAAGTTTTCCACTCCTGGTTTTGCAGTTTCACGTCAACGCCGAGATTTTTCTTCCACATAGACGCAACAGCAATAGCGATCTTCTGATGATTTTCAGAGGTGTTATACAGCAACGTCAGTTTAAGTGGTTTCTGTGGACCATAGCCCGCCGCACGCAGCAGCGTTTTCGCCTGCGCGTTCAGCTCTTCCTGACTCATTTGCTCAAACGGTGAAGGTTCCGGCACAAACCCTGCCGTTACATCCGGCGTAAAATGCCATGCGGGCTTTTCGCCGGTACCCAGAACTTTCTCCGCCATCAGGCGACGATCGATAGTCATGCTGAGCGCCAGGCGCACGCGTGAGTCGGCAGTCGGTCCCTTCTGGGTATTAAAGGCATAGTAGTAAGTGCCAAGCTGCGGCGGGGTGTAAACCTGGCCCGGGATGTCCTTCAACAGTTTCTGATACATGTTTTTCGGGAACGACTCGGTAATATCGATATCACCAGCAAGATAGCGCTTGGTCGCTGCCGATTCCTGGTTAATAGGCAGGAAGGTGACTTTTTGCAGCACCGTTTTGGCGTTGTCCCAATAATGCGTGTTCGGCACAACATCCAGTTTTTCGTTCACCACACGATCTTTGAGCACATAGGCGCCGTTACCAATTAGATTGCCTGGTTTGGTCCAATCTTTACCGCTCTCAACGTTAGCTTTTTGAACTGGATAGAAAGCAAAACTCGCCGTCAGATTAGCAAACCAGGGCAGCGGTTTATCCAGTTGGACCTTCAATGTACGCGCATCGATCGCGCTAACGCCGAGCTTATCTGGCGAGGCTTTTCCATCGATTATCGCCTGTGCGTTGTTAATACCCGCCAGCGCAGCAAACCAGGCAAACGGCGACAGCGTTTTCGGGTCAACCAGACGCTGCCAGCTATAGACAAAATCCTGCGCCGTTACCGGCGTACCATCTGCCCATTGCGCATTGTCGCGCAGCGTAAACGTCCAGATACGGTTATCGTTGCTTTTCCACTGAGTGGCAACACCGGGCACAATCTCGCCCTTCTCATTCTGGTTGACCAGCCCTTCAAATAAATCACGAATAACCTGAATTTCAGGAAGCCCGACGGCCTTCGCCGGATCCAATGACGCCGGTTCGTCTTTGATATGACGCACCAGTTCTTGTTTTTCTGCCAGTACCGTTCCGCTGGGAACATCAGCAGCCCAGGATAATGAAATGCTGCTTACCAATAGCGCACAACAGGTTACTGAAACAGAATGCTGCATAAAATACCCTCAATTCCGGCTACTAAGTGAATGTGTAATTATTTGTATCGCCAGCAGGAAATGCAATTAACTTTCGACAAGGAAATAATATTACATCTGAAAAGATAAGTGTGTGAAAACGATTTGATTATCCATACATTTTGCACAACACTGCGAGTAACAATCCACGCATTCAGAGATGACTATGACCGTTACCCGCCCCCGTGCCGAGCGCGGCGCATTCCCACCTGGAACCGAACATTACGGACGATCATTATTAGGCGCGCCGCTAATCTGGTTTCCCGCAATGGCGGCCGATCGTGAAAGCGGTCTGATACTGGCAGGAACGCACGGCGACGAAAACGCATCGGTCGTCACCCTTTCCTGCGCATTGCGTACGCTTAATCCTTCCTTACGTCGTCACCATGTGGTGCTGGCGGTTAACCCTGACGGTTGCCAGCTCGGGCTGCGCGCAAATGCGAACGGAGTGGATCTAAACCGTAACTTTCCCGCTGCCAACTGGAAAGCGGGTGAAACGGTGTATCGCTGGAACAGCAGCGCAGAAGAACGCGATGTGGTGTTGTTGACCGGCGAAAATCCGGGCTCAGAACCAGAAACCCAGGCGCTGTGCCAGCTTATTCACCGAATTCATCCTGCGTGGGTGGTCTCTTTTCACGATCCGCTGGCCTGTATTGAAGATCCCAGGCGCAGCGAATTAGGCGCGTGGCTGGCGCAGTCGTTTGAATTACCTCTCGTCACCAGCGTAGGTTATGAAACGCCCGGCTCATTTGGAAGCTGGTGCGCAGACCTGAACTTACACTGTATAACCGCCGAATTTCCGCCCATCTCTTCAGATGAAGCGAGCGAGAAATACCTGCTGGCCATGTCCAATCTCCTGCGCTGGCACCCTAGAGATGAAGTTGTCCGGTCGTAAAATGCAGGGCCGGCTCCGCGTCGCTGGCAAGCCAGGTAGGGCCATCAAGATCGGCAAAGTTAACCTGCGGCGTAAGGGGTAACGCCGCGCCAATCGCCCGGGAAGTACACAACATGCAGCCCAGCATTAGCGCAAATCCCTGCTCGCGGGCTTCGGTTGCCAGCGCCAGCGCCTCCGTCAGGCCGCCTGTTTTATCCAGTTTGATATTGACCATTTCATAGCGCCCGTGCAGCGCTTTCAGGCTGCTGCGGGTGTGGCAGCTTTCATCTGCGCAGATCGGCAGCGGATGCACAAAATTTTCCAACGCGGCATCGTCCTGCGCTGGCAGCGGCTGCTCCAGCATCGCCACCCCTAAATCAGCCAGCAGCTGGCAGCGTGCCGCCAGACCTTCTGCCCGCCAGGATTCATTGGCGTCGACAATAATCGTGGCATCAGGGACTGCTGCACGAATAGCAACCATCCGCTCGCTAATCAAGCGCGCATCCAGTTTAACTTTTAGCAGTTTCGCGCCATTTTCCCACAGTGCAGCCGCACTCACCGCCATTTGTTCCGGCGTGCCAATTACCACTGTTTGCGCCGTCGTCACCACTTCCGCCAGTTCACTTCCCACCAACTCTGCCAGTGACAGTTGCTGTTGACGCGCACTCAGATCCCACAACGCGCAGTCCACAGCATTACGCGCGGCTCCCGCTGGCAGCAGCTTTTGCAGCTCTTCACGCGTCAGTCCATTTTCCAGTTGTGGGGCAATGCTCATAATTTGCGCCAGCACTGAGGCATCGCTTTCACCATAGCGCGGATACGGTGTGCACTCGCCGATACCCGTGACGCCGTTTTCTGCCACTTCAACCACCACCACATGCGCTTCGGTTCTGCTCCCACGGGCAATAACAAAGGGAGTGTGCAGCGGCCAGGCTTCCTCATATACCTTAACTGTTCTCATTTGCTTTCCTTAATGCAGTCCCTGAAGCGGATATCCGCAAATAGCGTTTGCCGTGTTAACTGCTGATGGCATAAACTAGCCTCGACGTTAACTATATGTAAACAGGAAGATAACCATGTCACAAACCGTTCATTTCCAGGGCAACCCGGTTACAGTTGCCGGCTCAATTCCTCAGGCTGGAAGCAAAGCTCAGGCTTTTACCCTTGTGGCTAAAGACCTGTCTGACGTTACGCTGGGCCAGTTCGCAGGCAAGCGCAAAGTGCTGAATATTTTCCCAAGCATCGATACCGGCGTTTGTGCGGCATCGGTACGTAAGTTTAACCAACTGGCGACAGAAATCGACAATACCGTCGTACTGTGCATTTCGGCCGACCTGCCATTCGCCCATTCACGTTTTTGCGGCGCGGAAGGTCTGAGCAACGTTATCACGCTGTCCACCCTGCGCAACGCAGAATTTCTGAAAAACTACGGCGTAGAAATCGCTGAAGGCCCACTGAAAGGTCTGGCCGCACGTGCCGTGGTCGTTATTGATGAAAATGACAACGTCGTTTTCAGCCAACTGGTCAATGAAATCACCAACGAACCAGACTACACTGCTGCGCTGGACGTACTGAAAGCTTAAGCCACGTCTGCATACAAAAATGCCTCCGCAGGGAGGCATTTTCATTTACCGCGTTACTCTTCGCTTTTTTTCTGCTGGCTCAGGCCGTATTCGCGCAATTTGTTGGCAATCGCGGTGTGCGAAACGCCGAGGCGCTTGGCCAGTTTGCGCGTGCTGGGATAATTCATATAAAGCTGCGTCAGCACAGAGCGTTCAAAGCGGCTGGTAATTTCATCCAGCGATCCTTCCATCACCTCTTCTCCGACCGCAACCGTTGCCGCATCGTAATCCGGCAGTAAAATATCCTGCGGCCGCAGCTCATAGCCTTCAAGCTGGGTCAGCGCCCGGTAGATGGCATTTTTAAGCTGACGCACGTTGCCCGGCCAACCGTAGCGGGTTAACACCGTGCTGAGATCGGCAGACAACTTCGGACGCGGCACGCCCTGCTCGTCGGCGAAGCGCGCCACAAACAGTTCGGTAAGCGGCATAATATCCTGCGGGCAATCGCGTAGCGGCGGCAGATTTAGCGTCAGTACATTCAGACGATAATAGAGATCTTCACGGAAAAGCCCTTTCTGCACCATTTCCACAAGGTTCTTTTGCGTCGCGCAAATCACGCGGACATCAACATGAACTTCGTGATCTTCTCCCACGCGGCGGAACGTGCCGTCATTGAGAAAACGCAGCAATTTGGTCTGCATACGCGGCGACATTTCACCAATTTCATCTAACAGAACCGAGCCGCCATTCGCCTGCTCAAAGAAGCCTTTTTTGCCTTCCGGGGCATGGCCAAACAGCTCACTTTCGACCGCATCTTCAGGAATTGACGCGCAGTTCAGCGCCAGATACGGCTTCGACGCACGCGGGCTTGCCAGGTGGCAGGCATGGGCAAAGAGATCTTTGCCGGTGCCGGTATTACCAGTAATCAGCAGCGGCGCACTCAGTGTCGCCAGCTTACGCGCTTGTTCCACTACGTGTTTCATTTTGGCGCTGACGGCAATAATCTGGCTAAACGCGCTCAAATCCTGGGTAGTCATATTTTGCAGCTGACGCCCCATCCGGATGGTGGAGCGCAGCATGACAACAGCACCGGTCAGCATCTGCTCCTGATTTTCACCCTGCAAATGGACAGGCGTAATCTCCATCAGGAAGTTCTGTCCGTTAATTACGACATGCTCGCTATGAGAATCCTGCGGATTGCTTTCGAGCCAGCGCTGGAAGTTAAACCCATTGATTAACTGGGCGGCGGTATGATTGCGCATCCGATCCTGAGTGTGCGCGAAAAGCTGACAGCTCGCAGGGTTCGCCATCTCGATTTTGCTTTTCATATCCAGAGAAAGGACCGGTTCTGGTAACGCCTCAAGCAGCGCGCTCAGCGCAAGATGTTCACGTTCTGAAGGCATCCAGGGCACGGTACGCACATCCGTAACCCCTGAAATACGGCGGATTTCAGCCATCAGGCTACTGAAGTTGGTGAACTCCAGTTCCGCAAAATTGAGGTAAATCCGCCCGATGGGGTCAATCTCGATACCGCGTAAATCAATGCTTCTCAGCACCAGTAAATCGAGCAATTCGCGGGTCAGACCAAGTCGGTCTTCACAAAAGACTTCCAAACGCATAGGAACCTTCACCTGGACAAGGGATTATGTATTAAATGATAAGACAGTATTGGGTTTGCAGGAAGAACTCTGTCAACAAATATTGACAGCTCGCTGGAAAATCAGGCGCCGGGACGTAAAGTTAAACG
The DNA here is from genome assembly GCF_030336725.1 of Citrobacter sp. Cb031. NCBI lineage: Bacteria > Pseudomonadati > Pseudomonadota > Gammaproteobacteria > Enterobacterales > Enterobacteriaceae > Citrobacter > Citrobacter sp. Cb031. The sequence goes on along the minus strand of NZ_JAOWDA010000034.1, from coordinate 377,441 downwards.
ACTGGCGCCCAATTTTTAGCTAACTTTCGCGCGGAGATTTGTTCTTTTGTAAGGTTTCTTTCACCTGACCAATCAGTTGACGGCGAAAATCGCCCAATCGTGGCTTATCGTCATCGATCCACGGTAGCGGTCGGCAAAGTTCCATGGCTTTAATACCCAGACGCGCCGTTAATAACCCCGCGCCAATACCCTGCGCGGCACGCGTCGATAAGCGAGCGGCTAAATCCTGCGACATCCAGTCCATTCCCACTTCCCGCACCAGCTCACTGGCCCCGGCAAAAGCGATATTTAGCAGCACCAGGCGGAACAAACGCAGGCGGCTGTAATAACCGAGTTCAATGCCATACAGCGATGCGATGCGATTAATCAGCCGCAGGTTTCGCCAGGCAATAAACGCCATATCCACCAATGCCAGCGGACTGACGGCAATCATCAGCGTGGACTCCGCCGCTGAACGGCTAATCTCACGTCGTGCCTGCGCGTCCAGCACCGGCTGCACAAGATGGGCATACAGGCTGACGACTTCGCGATCGTTCTGCGTTTCATGAATTGAGGCATACCAGCGCTGTAGCGCCGGATGGGACTGATCGATACCCGCCTGCTGCGCCAGCTTTTCACAAAATGCACGACCTTTTCCGGTTCCATGGCTGTGGAGCAGATCACGCGCTTCATCGCGCTCGTGCGCACGCTGGCGCAAACGCCATAGCCGACGCCACTCGGTCGCAACCGATCCGACACCTGCGCCGATAATCAATGCGCCAGCGGCACATCCTCCCAGCGCGACCCAGTCCTGAGTCTGCCAGGCGTTCATGGTCCATTGTACGCCCTGAGCGACAACGCTCGCGCCAAACAGCGCCAACCCGCCCATCACCATTTTGCGCCACAAACTACGTTTGGGGCGTAGGGCCGCATCAATGACGGCTTCTGCCTGACCTTCGTCTTGCAGAGGTTCATCCACTGTCGCCGGAGAAAAAGTCTGCGCCTCCGTTTCGTTGAACATCTGCTGCGCTTTAAACTCCGCGTTTTGTTCCACGTCCAGCGGACCTGAGAAATCGATACGCGGTTTTAACGGCTCGCTCATCGCAATTTATCTCCTATTAAAAACTCCATCGCGGCATCAAGACGAATATGCGGTAAGGGTTTATCAACATCCATAACCTGCGGGCGAAACGCTTCAAACTGAAAGCCCTGGCTGTCCCAGAATGCTTGTCCAGGTAAACGCGCGGGCACTTCCCCCGGATAAACGGTTAGCGGTTCACCATCGCTCAGACGATGACCACGCAGCGCCGGGATCTTTTCGCCTTTCACATCGATCAGGCCGCTGGTGGTTGCCTGTACTGATGCCAGTCCCAGACAATCCATGCTGATACCTTCAAACGCGGCGTTTTGCCAGGCGTCCTGGATCAACTGCTGCAATAACGACACCATATTGGCGTGCTGATCGACCGTGACGTGGTCGGCTTTGGTGGCGGCAAACAGCAGTTTGTCGATCACCGGGGAAAACAGCCGACGAAACAGCGTGCGCTGTCCATAATGGAAACTTTGCATCAGTTGGGTGAGTGCCAGACGCATGTCGTTAAACGCCTGTGGCCCACTGTTGAGCGGTTGCAAACAATCGACCAGCACAATCTGACGGTCAAAGCGCAGGAAGTGATTCTTATAAAATCCCTTCACGACTTTTTCACAGTAATAATTAAACCTGTCGCGCAGCATGCCCGCATTGGTGTGTTTGTCTGCCTGCGCCAGCTTCGATTCCCCCCAAGCATCAACGTCCGGCCACGGGAAGAACTGCAGCGCAGGCGCGCCCGCCATATCTCCGGGCAGAACAAAACGGCCCGGCTGAATAAAATGCAGTCCCTGCTGCTTGCACTGGTGCAGATACTCCGTCCAGGCGGCAGCGATTTCCGCCAGACGGTTTTCATCAGCAGGCGCCAGCGGATCCAACCCCTGGCATAACTGCCGCCATCTTGCCGACCATTCGCCCCGCTGTCCCTGTAATAATCCGGTCATTTGCCGCGACCAACTGAGATAATCCTGGGCCAGCATCGGTAAATCGAGCAGCCACTCCCCCGGATAATCGACGATTTCCAGGTACAGCGTGGAGGTGTCTTTAAAGTGGCGCAGCAATGAATCATTGGATTTGTAGCGCAGCGCGAGGCGTATTTCACTCACGCCGCGCGTAGGTGTCGGCCAGGTCGGCGGTGAGCCATACAGCTGCGCCAGTCCCTCATCATAGGTAAAGCGCGGAATACCAAAATCGCGTTGTGGAACCCGTTTAACGCCGAGCAGACGCTCTTCGCGCACGCAACTGAGCAACGGCAGACGCGCACCGGCATGAATATTGAGTAACTGGTTTACCATCGCGGTGATAAACGCCGTCTTACCGCTACGGCTAAGTCCGGTGACAGCCAGGCGCAAATGCCGGTCTACGCCGCGATTAACCAGCGAATTGAGTTCATTTTTAAGTCGCTTCATCGCCATCCCGTTTTGCTGAAGGAACCGAAGAAATTATAACAAACAGGAAGTAAAGATAGGGGTCAATTCTTACTTATCAACTACCTGAGCTGTAACAGGCGGCATTATTCTTACCGCCTGGAGCAGAAGGAATGCGAGCGGTTTATTGATTCTCTACTTTAGGAAGCGCTATTTGATTGATGCCACCTTCGTTGGTCACCTGCGTGTAGCCCATTTCCGTCAACATATCCTTCGCCTGCCCCGATTGACGCCCGGAGTTGCAGTACAGCTTCACGGTGTCGGTCTTATCAGGAACTTCAGCAGCGATACGCGCCTTCATCTCTTTTAATGGAATGTTGACCGCCCCCTGAATATGCTGCTGTTGATACTGTTCAGGAACGCGAACATCAATCCAGTGCTCGGCTGCAAAAACCGGCATGCCGATGACCAGTGCCAACGCTAATACGCCTTTTTTCAACATAATATCTTCCTGACTGATAGTTGGATTTAACCAACACACTATACGCCAGTTCTTAAGAAAATATTGCGATCGCATTATCACCCTCTGCACCCGTGGACGAGACTTCCTCTGGTTGCGCATACTGCGGTTAGTTTTTTGATTTTTCTGCCCGCATTCCGATATTGTTGTCATTCGCCAATTAACTCCATAATATGTTCGCCATTGACTCTCGGACGGAGCTTGGGATCTATGTCTCCTACCATTTATGATATTGCACGAGCCGCTGGCGTATCAAAATCCACGGTGTCGCGCGTGCTTAATAAGCAAACCAATATCTCGCCGGAAGCGCTTGAAAAAGTGCTGCGTGCTATTGATGAGTTACAGTACCAGCCCAATAAACTTGCTCGCGCACTCACCTCTTCCGGGTTTGATGCAATAATGGTGATATCTACCCGTTCAGCAAAAACAACCGCCGGTAATCCGTTTTTCTCTGAAGTGCTGCATGCTATTACTGCCAAGGCTGAAGAGGTCGGTTTTGATGTCATATTACAGACTTCGCGAAGCACTGAAGATGATTTACAAAAATGTGAGAGCAAAATTAAGCAGAAATTGATCAAAGGTATCATTATGCTGAGTTCTCCCGCCGATGAATCTTTTTTTGCAAGGCTGGATAAATACAACGTACCGGTTGTGGTTATTGGAAAGGTTGAAGGCGACTACGCCAATGTCTATTCTGTAGACACAGATAATTATCGCGACAGCATTACGCTAACTGATGCGCTGATTGAGAGTGGACACCGTAATATAGCCTGTTTGCACGCGCCGCTTGATGTTCATGTTTCTATCGATCGCGTTGACGGATATAAAGCCAGCCTTCAGGCGCATAACATTAAAATGCGCGATGAATGGATTGTTGACGGGGGCTATACCCATGAAACAGCCCTGCTTGCTTCACGAAAATTACTGAGTCAGCAGCCGTTACCCGATGCCGTATTTGCCACCGACAGCTTGAAATTAATGAGCTTATATCGCGTGGCGGCTGAGAAAAATATAATCATCCCACAACAACTTGCCGTTGTGGGCTACAGTAATGAGCTGTTGTCTTTTATGCTCACGCCTGTTCCTGGGGGAATTGATGTGCCTACCCAGCAGTTGGGTGAACAAAGCTGTAATTTATTATTTAACCTGATTGCGGGCGAGAAAGGATTACAAAATATCACGGTGAGCACACAAATATCGCTGGCCGACTCACTGGTGTAAAAACTGGGGCATAAATGCCCCAGTATATTTTAGAATGCGTAGTTCACGCCTATACCAGCATAATGGAATCTGTCGCTTTCGCCTTCGTCGTGATCTTCCCACTCATAGGCATACTCCAGTGACATTGATAAACCATTCTGGAAATCATATGCATACAGTAAACCGAGACGATTGAAATTATGGCCTTCACGTTCCGGATCATCTCGCCAGTCCCAGTTTGACCAGCGATCAAGCCCCAGACGGGTATACGGCGTCAGGGTGGTATTGCCTAAAGACAACGGTAAATATGCACGAATTTCCTGGGTTGAGAACTCACCATTATTGCGCGAATCAGCCAGATTAAAGCCGCGCTCAAGGTAATAGTTGACCGTTAAGCCCACCGTTTCGTTAAACCTGTAATTCAGACCGGTCTCGCTTTCGACACGACTATCGGAGTAGCCAGTAGTATTCAAATCATTAACGAATTGATACATCGACAGCCAACCGCTAAAGCGCAGGTCGTCGGTCAGTTTAACATCCCAATCCGGCTGAACTTTCCAGCGCTGCATATTGGCGGTGTCGTTTCCAGGTTCATTGACATAGTGATAACCGTAATTACGGAAGCCACCGGTCAAACCGAAATTAACATCTTCACTTTCCAGGAATTGATAGCGGACTTCCAGTTCTGGGCGATCAAACCAGGTACCACGCTTACCATCGCTGTAATCAACCGGTCCTTCCTGATAATAGGCCAGCGATATTTTCCACGGCCCATTAGAAGCGTTGAAATAGACGGACGGCTCAGCCAGCCCATCCATATCTTCGCCCTGACCTTCAACGTTTTCTATTTCGTACATAGCACCAATATTAAAGTGCCAGTCATTATTTTCAGCAGCCTGCGCGCAGGCCATTCCTGCGCTCATAATCAGCGCAGTAGCGGACAGTAGGGTTTTCATTATTATTCCTTGTTAAAATACTCGCAAAAATGCCCCAAGGCTTGGGGGGGATTTATCCCCCCGGAATTTTATTGAATAGCCACTTCAGTTTCAGCATCAAAGAAATGGCATTTCGCCATATCAAAATGAATAGTGATATTTTCTCCTGCATGATAATCATTCACTGCCCCAGCACGGACCACCAACTCATGCCCCCCAACAATGGTATAAAGCATAAATTCAGCGCCGGTTAATTCTGCAACGCTAATTTTTGCCGATATACTATTTTCATTATTAAGCTGCGGGTGTATATCTTCAGGACGAATTCCCAGAGTGACCGCCTGATGTTCATAACCCTGCGCTTTTAATTGTGCTAATTTATTTTGTGGAATCGTTAATTTCAGTGTTTCAGTAACAAACTTATCACCATCAATCGCGCCACGAATAAAGTTCATGGCCGGTGAGCCAATAAATCCGGCGACAAACATATTAGCCGGGTGGTTATAAACCGTTTTCGGCGCACCAACCTGCTGAACAATGCCATCCTTCATAATCACAATACGCGTCGCCATAGTCATGGCTTCGGTTTGATCGTGGGTAACATAGATCATGGTGGTATTGAGTTTCTGATGCAGTTTGCTAATTTCAGCCCGCATCTGAACGCGAAGTTTGGCATCGAGATTCGATAAGGGTTCATCCATCAGGAAGACCCCCGCTTCACGTACAATCGCACGCCCCAGCGCCACACGCTGACGCTGACCACCGGATAACGCGCCGGGTTTACGCTGCAGATAATCGCGCAGACCAAGGATCTGCGCCGCCCAGTTGACGCGCTCCTCAATCACAGCAGGCGCAATTTTCTGCATTTTCAGGCCAAACGCCATGTTGTCATAGACGGTCATGTGTGGGTACAACGCGTAGTTCTGAAAAACCATCGCAATGTTGCGTGATTTCGCCGGCACATCGTTCATCCGTTTACCGTCAATCAGCAAATCGCCGCCGCTGATCTCCTCCAGACCGGCGATCATGCGTAACGTAGTTGACTTCCCGCAGCCGGAAGGTCCAACAAAAACAATAAACTCTTTATCTTCAATTTCCAGATTGAAGTCTTTAACGACGTGTACCTGGTTGTCGTAAATTTTTTGAATGTGTTGCAACGAAAGCTGTGCCATGTTGAATCCTTTACTTGTCGTGTTGCCAGAAAGCCGATAAGCACGGCCACGTCAGAAATTCGGTTGCCGGAAGCAGCAAGTCTGCCCCATTCAGCCCTTTACCGATGCCGACAGAAAGCATGCCGCAGGCGTTAATTGCATCAATTCCCGCTTGTGCATCTTCTATGCCAATACATTGTTGCGGGTCAACGCCAAGACCCGCGCAGGCTGCCAGGAAAATTTCCGGATCCGGTTTCGAGCGGGTGAGCAATGCCGCATCCGCACAAAAATCAAAGCAAGAGCTAAGATTAAGCGCCTGTAAAATAGCCGGGGCATTGCGCGACACAGAGGCCAATCCCACCGGAATCCGTTCTTCCCGCAACGTCATCAACAGCTCACGTATTCCCGGTAATACCGAGTTAACCGTCAGCTGGCGCAAAGAATGGACATACAGTCTGTTTTTTCTCTCGGCCAATTGTGCGCAGGCCTCGGGAGAAAACGCCCCCGCCTTCCCACCATGGTGCAAAATACGCTGTAGTGATTCGCCGCGACTAATCCCTTTCAGGCTGTCATTAAATGCTTCGTCGATCACAATCCCTATTTCATCGGCTACCTGCCGCCAGGCCAGAAAATGCAGATGCGCGGTATCGGTAATCACGCCATCCAAATCAAAAATGATGGCCTGTGGTTTGAGTATCATTCATCGCCCCTTTCTGTGGTAGCGGTCCCATAAGTGGGCGAAATAATGGCGTCATTGCGGATTACGGTTTCCCCCTGCACGGAGACCTTTTCACCATTGACCCAAAGGACAATCTGCTCAGTGCTGTTAATACGGATTTCAGCCGCATTAATGATTACCTGCATATCGATGCCCTGCCAGCGCAGCGGGAAAGACAGCGTTTGCCAATGAGCCGGTAAGGCAGGAGCAAGGTGTAACTCCCCGTGGCGAATATTCACGCCGGCAAATCCCTGGATTGCGCCCAGCCAGATGGCACCCGTTGCCGCAGCATGAATGCCGTCATCGCAGCTATGTGGGTCCTCCCCGAGATCAATAAGCGATCCTTCACGCCAGAACCGATAGCCCTGAGCCGGATCACCGCAACGCGCTGCCACAATCCCGTGGATCGCTTTACTCAACGAGGAGTCATGAATTGTGCGCGGCTCGTAAAAGCGCAGGTTTGCCAGACAGGTTTGCGGGCAAAATTGCTCCGGTAGCATGTAGGTCAGCATCACCACATCGGCCTGTTTGAGAATTTGCATCTCATTGACTTCTGCACGGGAGTAATCGAGCAAAATCGTCTGCTTGCCCGCTTTGGCTTTGTACTGTGACAGATCGATAGCCGGTTTGCTCAGGAAGGTATCGTCCTGAGGTAGCACGCCATCGGGCTGAACTTCCGGTCGCCAGAGATGCTGTAAAAAATACTCTGCGCGGTGAATAAACGTCTCATCACCGCAGCCCAACCGACGGGCAAAACCCAGCGCCTGTTCCACGTTGTACCAGGCCATGTAGTTGGTGAACGCGTTGTTGTTCACATGCTCAGTGTATTCATCCGGGCCAATCACATCGTGGATCTCTAAACGATCATTAACCATGACCGCCCTGCTGATCCAGAACTTCGCCGTTTCCAGCAGCAACGTCATTCCCTCACGGGACATGAAGTTTAGATCCCCTGAGGCATGCCAGTAATTGATTACCGCCCAGGCAATATCCGCCACGAGGTGATGTTCAGCCTGCGCAGAGGCCACTTTCTGACGCAGTCCGGTACGGATGTTGATCGCCGCAAATTCAGGCGTTTCCTCATCACCGCTGCGAGCGCTTTCCCAAGGGAAAAGCGCTCCCTGCCAACCGTTACGGCGGGCTTTCTCACGCGCCCCCGACAAATTATGCCAGCGGTAACGCAACAAACTTCTCGCGGTTTTCGGCTCGGTAAAGAGATGAAACGGTAACAGAAAGACCTCGGTATCCCAGAATATGTGACCTTTATACCCTTCCCCCGTCAAACCTTTGGCCGCAATACTGCTGCGCTCATCGTGGTCAGGAGTCATCACACGCAGATGATAGAGCGCATAGTCCAGCGCTCGCTGATCGCTGGCATCAGTGCTGGTGACCTGAACGCGACGATTTTGCCACCAGGCATGCCAGTTAGCAGCCGACTCCGCCAGCAGAGCGTCATAGCCCTGCTGCGCGCACACTTCCAGGTTGCGCAGCGACTGGCGTCCCCAGGTCTCAAGCGACAGGCTGCGTTCGCTCGCCCAGTCTACCCAGCTAATTTTTGTCAGCGTGACGCGCTGTCCGGCTTTCGCCTGCACGCTGTTGTGTTGTAACAGCCGACGTTCTTTCGCGGTGAAGCAGCGCTGCGCTGCACCGTCTACATCGCAATACGTGGTGATAGCGATATCATTGCGGTTGTCCTGGGTGGTGTAAATCCCTTGCATAAGATGCTGGCCAAAGACCCGGACCTGCGTTTCATCCAAATGCTGACGACCATGATTGGTCATCGTGGCGTCAATTCCGGTCGAGATACCAATGCTGGCATCGCTGTCCAGTGGCGTGACGACAACTTCCATAGCAAACAGCGGCAGTTTTTGTGCCGAGACAAATCGCCGGCTCTCAATGGCAAAACGCGCCCCGCCAGACGCACGCCAGGTAAGCGCACGGCGTAATTCCCCACTGGCAAAATCCAGTTCACGTTGCCAGCTTTCGATAACGCCGCTGGTGAGCGAGAAAATCTCACCATTGAGTGAAATCTCCACCCCCACCACATCAGGCAGATTAACCAGTTCATTAATCTCGCCTTTCCCTGCCCGGTGATACAGTCCAGCAAGGTACATGCCGCGAGTTTGTAAGGTGTAGGCTTCCTCGTGGCTGGCGCGAATCCCCATATAACCGTTACCGGTCGTCATGAGGGACGCATATTTATTCAGGTTGTGTGGGCAAAAAGCCGGTTCAGTTAGCATTACTGGCCTCGTCATAAGTCTACGTAGGTCCCTGTTTCAGCCGATTGATACAGTGCGGCAACCAGTTGTTGAATAACGACGCCTTGCTCTGCGTCAGCAATAGTGACAGGCTCGCCCTGGACATGATTCACAAAAGCTTCCATGCTGCGATAATGTCGATTGTCATCGGCCATTTCACGCTGAAGCAGTACGTCAAGCGTACCCTCACGATCGGTATAAACCTGGGCTGGGAATAACGTCGCCCCTGCCAGATCGCCGCAGAAATTTACGTTCATAATCGATTGTTCCGGGATATTCAGCGCGAAAGAGGTTTCCAGTCGCAGGATACCGCCGTTATGAAATTCAATCGTCCCGAACAGAGAATCCTCCACGGTATACGTCTCGGGATCCCATTTCCCAAACTGGCCGCTGTTTTTACGCGTGCCAATGCGTTGATAACTGTGTGCGTTAACACGCTTTACTGCCGGAAACCCCAGCACATACATGGCGGCATCAAGCATATGGATGCCGAGATCAATCAGCGGCCCGCCGCCCTGCAGTTCTTTGTTGGTAAATACCCCCCAGCCGGGCACGCCGCAGCGGCGCAAAGCGCGGACATTAGTGACATAGATTTCACCCAGCACGCCGGCCATCACCTGCTCACGAAGCAGTTGCGTATCCAGTGCGAAACGATGATGAAAATCATAAGCCAGAACTTTCCCCATTCGACGCGCCGTGTTACACATTTCCAGCGCCTCGGCTGGCGTCATCGCCGGAGGTTTCTCACACATCACATGGCATCCGGCGTTCAGCGCCAACATGGTGTGTTCATAATGAAAACGATTGGGTGAACAGATGCTGACGATATCTGGCTTAGCCTCGCGTAGCATCGTCTGAGGATCGTCCCAAACCTGCGGATTGCCGTATTTCTCTGCCAACGCCTGCGCCTGTGACAGGCGGCTGTCACAGACAGCCACCAGTTCCAGATCGTTGCGGGTGCAGTAGTACGAAGCATGAACTTTATCCGCCACCTGCCCGGCGCCGATAATGGCGATGCGTAGCGGAGAGCTTGTCAGTGCACTTTTCACAGAAATCCTCTTAGCAGGTACGCAGCCAGGCCAGTGACTGACGGTACGCTTCCGGCAGGTTCTCTGCCCGTACACGCCCTTCGTACACGACGTAACCCTGATAATTATCTTCACGCAACTGATCAAACAGCGCAGTGAAATCCAGCGTACCGCTCCCCGGCTGATAACGATGGTTATCCGCAATATGGACGTGTCCCAGCAGATCGCGATTGTCATGCAGCGCCTGAGCCATATCGTCTTCTTCGATATTCATATGGTAAAAATCACCAATGATTTGCACATGCTTCAGGTTGTTTTCCACGATATAGCGACGGGCATCCGCCAGGGTGTTGATCATATGATCCTGATAGCGATTAAGCGGCTCCAGATACACCACCGTCCCCGTACGCTCGGCAACTTTATCGAGATAAATCAATGAATCACTTACTGCTTTACGATCACCCGCCAGGCTGCGCGGAGAGGTCATCGGCGGTAAGCGGAAGGTAAACATGCCCCATGCAGCGGGTACAATAATGCCCTGCCCACCGACTTCGGCCAGCGCTTCGAGAATGCGGGTAATCTGCTGTAAGCCATTCAAACGACGCTCTTCGATAAAATCACCGATCCAACCGTCATATCCTCCACAGGCGGTGGTGACGGGCAGGCCTGTTTCTTTGATTGCTGCTTTCACTTCTGCCAGGTTGTTAACCAGCAGCTTGCCGTCAATTTCAAAACCGTCAAACCCCATCTCTTTGATGTAACGGAATTTCTCGAGAATATTTTCCGGGAAAAAAGCCTGGTTCTGTGTTCCAATTTTCATCTTCTGCATTCCTTAATTAAAACGTCACGCCCATTTTGATGCTCTTTTCCGGATGGCGATCGACATACTGCATATAGCTTTCCGGGCTGCTGGCAAATGTCACTACCGGGTCAATAAGTTCTTCACAGTTCAGGTAACCGTTCATCAACAGTTCCCAACAGGTCTCCTCAATACGCATGCGGCTCCAGCGCGGATAATCCGGATTTGGCTCACTGCAGGCACGGGAGAAGACAATTTTGGCGTTGTTGAAGTGCGCTTCACGCCCCAGGTTGAAGCCTTCAGCAAAAGGTTTCGCGAAAGCGACATAGGAGATGGTTCCACCATAGGCCAGACCGCGTAACGCCGATTGCAACGCATCCGCATAGCCGCTGGTTTCGATAATCACATCCGCGCCCTGCTTGCCGGTCAGCTTCTTAATTTCCATGCCGACATCGGTGCCAATAGGATTCAGACAGAAATCCGCGCCATGACGACGCGCGATATCGCAACGATGGGCAATCGGATCCACGCCAATGACCACCGAGGCTCCCGCTTTCTTAGCCAGTTGGACGGCAATCTGGCCAATCGCCCCTAAGCCGACGATAACAACAAAGTCGCCGACACGCACATTGGCGTCGCGCACGCCACTCATGGCGAACTGTGCCGGGTCATAGCACACAGCATTTTTCCACGAACTACCTTCCGGCATTTTGCGCAGTTTGTAGTTGTTTACCGCATTAAAGAAAACCGTTTCTGCCAGTGGGCCGTAGCCGCAAACTGAATCGCCAACGGCGTATTCGGTCACATCGCTGCCACACTCAATAACATCGCCCACCACCATGTTGCCAAGCTGGAACTTGCCGAATTCAATCCCGCGCGGCGCCCCTTCCGGACGCGGCATGAACATTTGCCATTCGCCGTTAAAATCTTCGTCAATAAACGGACTGGCAGCGCGAAAATCGACCACTTCCGTGCCATGTTTTGGCGCACCAAAGCGAACGCGAACTTTCACTTCATTGGCGGATACAGTTCTGTCTTCATATTCCACCAGCGCCGCAACACGCGGTTCTGTGGCAACTAACTTCTTCATTTACAACTCCTTAATTAAACTGGCCGCTTAGCCTTTCACGCCGCCTGCGGTCAAACCACTTTTAATAAAACGTTCGGAAAGCGCATACATAATGACGACCGGCAATGCGGTGACTAACGATGCCGCCATCATGCGTCCCCAGATATAGTCAGGCGTACTGAACAGCGCGTTCAGACCGACCGGTAAGGTAAAATTGCTGGCGCTGGAGAGGAAAATCGAGGCAAACAGATAGTCATTCCACGCCACCATAAAGCAGTACACAAAGACCGAAACCAGACCGGACATCGCCAACGGCACGGTAATGCGAAAGATGATCTGCAGACGGTTCAATCCATCCATCATCGCGGCTTCTTCTATTTCATCCGGAATGGTGTCGAAGTAGCTTTTCAGCATGAACACCGCGGTCGGCAGCGTCTGGGTGACCATGGTGATAATCAACGCCATTTCGGTGTCATAGATGCCAAGTGCCGTAATGATTTTGAATAGCGGCACCACCAGCAGGATCCCCGAAAACATGTACACCGTGTAAAAGCTAGCATTGATGGTCATTCGCCCTTTAAAACGCAGGCGGGAAAGCGCATACGCTCCGAGCACGCCGAGAAATACCGCCACCACCGAAGAAGTGACCGATACCACCAGGCTATTACGGAAGTAGTCAACAAACGGGAAAATCATCGGGTTGAAGATGTCGATGTAATGTTCCAGCGTCCATTGCTGCGGTAACAGCGTCGGATGTAGCGAGATCGCCTCTTTGGCGCTTTTAAATGAGGTCATCAGCATCACAAAAAATGGGAATAGCGTGATGCCCAGGAAGACAATTAATCCACAGTAAAAGCCGATGCGGCCAAGTGTGCGCTTATTTGTTGCCATTGAGGTTCACCCGTTTTCTGGTCAGCAGGATAACAGCGAAAATAATGACGAAGAGGACGACAGAAATAGCGGCCGCTTTGCCTAAGTCGTTAAATGCAAACGCTGTTTTATAGAGATAGACCCCGAGAATATCGACTTTAGTGGTCAGCAGATAAACATCGGCGAACATGTAAAACATCCAGATCGTGCGCAGCGTGACCACGGTTGCCAGCACCGGCATAATCGCTGGCAGCGTGACGATACGAAACCGTTGCCAGGCATTCGCGCCGTCCATTTCTGCCGCCTCATACAACGATTTATCAATCGTCTGTAAAATCGCCAGAAACGAGATAAAGGCATACGGGAAGTAGCGCCAGATGGCGAACAGCACGACCAGCGCGAAGCTACTGCCGGGATTGTCGAACCACAGCGGCGCCTGATCGTAGAGATGCAACAGATCCACGCCGAGGTAGTTCACAATGCCGTAGCCGTTGTTGAACATGTATTTCCAGGCAAACACCAGCGAAATTGATGGCGTCACGTAAGAGAGGATGACCAGTGAGCGCGCCGTTTTCCGCAGACGAAACTCACGGTTAAAAAACATCGCCACGCCCAGCCCCAGTACCGTGCTTCCTGCCACAACCAGCGCGGTATACCAGACCGTCATCCACAGCGAATGCCAGAATCCGGGATCGGATAAGATACGGATATAGTTGCTCAACCCGACAAACGTAGACTCAATTTGCGGATTCAGCGGCAGTCGCATAAAGCTGATTTCGATGTTTGATATCATCGGCCACGCCACTAAACCGCCCAGCAACAGCAAGCTGGGCGCCAGCAGCAGCATGGCGAATGGCATATCAGATCGACCTGAAAAGAACTTATTCATCACGGCTTTCCATTTCCCCATTAGCGCTGTTCAACGAGGTCATCCAGTTTTTTCTGGCTCGCTTCAATCGTGGTGACGAGGTCGGCTTTGCCTACCGTCACGTTGTGCACCATTGAGCTCACAACACCGGAGCCTGTGACGTCGCCCATGCGGGTGAAGTTCTTATCGCCGACGGCACCAAACACCTGGATATTCGGCAGTTCGGCAATCAGTTGATCGGGTAATTTACCCAGCGCTTTGATGACAGTGTTATCTTTCCACGTCGGGGTATTCACCACTGCTTTGTTGACCGGCAGCGCCGCCCCTGGCGACATCATGACCCAGTCCGCGATGTTGTCGGCCTGCTCCATAAAGGTGACAAATTTCTCTGCCGCTTCTGTCTCTTCAGACTTTTGACCCGCGGTAATGGTTAACGACGTCAGCATGCCGTAAACAGCAGAGTTTTTTTCCGTCGGCACCATAAAGCCCACATTTTTAGGATCGCCCTCTTTAATCACCGCCGGGAGGATATAGGTGGAATAAATCGCCATCGGCGCCGTGCCGTTCATGAACGCGTCTTTGACTTCCATGATGTCGTTTGAGCCCGGCATGGTGTTCATTGCCAATTGGCGGTAATACTGCAGCGCCTGCGCCATTTCAGGTGTGTTGAGCGTTATCTTTCCTTGCGCATCAAAAACGTTGGCCTGGTTTGAGAGCGCGAACTGGGAAAATGACTGTTCGGTCAAAACGCTTTCCGCCGTGGGTAGCGCAATACCATATTTCTTACTACCAGGATTGTTTAGCTTCTGCGCCACGCTCAGCAGTTGTTGCCAGTCTTTTGGCTCTTCCAGCCCAGCTTTTGCCAGCACATCTTTGCGATACCAGATCCCGCCAATCCAGGCGCTAACCGGAACCCCGGTCCAGGCGGTACCGTCTTCAGTGCGCACAATACGCAGCACGCCATCATAAAAAGTACCTTCACCTACAGCGTTGATGACCTGCGCAACGGCTTTACGATCGATAAGTGATTCTTTATCCATAACTTTCGCGTAGTCATGGCTGGTTTCAATGACTTCAGGCAGTGAACCGCTCCGCGCCAGGGTAATGACCTTGGTGTTGTACGCATCTTCTTCTACAGGAACCTGTTTGACACTGATCCCCGGGTTCTCTTTTTCAAAACGCTCAATCAGTTTTGCAATAACCGCCTGCCGCTCCTGTTCAACAGAAGAGTGCATAAATTCAATCGCAACAGAGGACGTTTTATCATCCTTACACCCGGAAACCAGGGCGCAGGAAACCAGTGCTGAAATCAGCACAATTTTAGTTTTAAGCATGAAATGTTCCTTTTTATTACTTAACCCACATGACCTGCCAGGCGTTCAACGTTAATTCTTTACCTGAAATAGTTTTACCGCTAATCAAATCAAATCCATTTTCAACATCAATACTAATGGTTTGCGTATGACCGCTGACATTAAATAATCCGGTAATTTTTTCGCCTGTTTCCGCCGTACGTTTAATTTGCATTACAGCCGGTGTAACACTGCTAATCTGAAAATCACTATCAGGGTGAAATGCTTTATTACTACGACGTATTACAATTAACCGGGATAATTCATGATAAATAGCGTGGCGCAAACTGGTTTCATCTGCCAGCTCCGTTTCGATTTGGTTTATTTGATATTTTTTGCGGTTGATCGCGCGGTTATAACCTAACGCCTCGACACCTTTATAATCATTGCGTGACCCAAGAATGCTTTGAATGTAAACCGCAGGTACCCCCGGAAAACTCAGCAAAATGGCATGTGCGAGAATAAAACGGGAAAAACGTTCGGCATCACTACAATTGCCTGGCGTCAGTGCGTCCATATATGTGACGTTAATTTCATACGGACTGCGACTACCATCAGGATTATTTTTCCAGTTAACCAGCGCGCCTTCCTGTTGTAATTCCGTCACCAGGCGCACAATCTCGTCTTCAGGTAACAAACCACGTAATGGGTTGAGACCAATACCGTCATGCGATGCGAGGAAATTAAACCAGGTGGTCTCACTGGACGGCAGTTCCAGTGATTGCGCCCACTGGCACAAGGTTGAGGTATCCTGGCGTTGTACCGCATGCAGCACCAGCGGCGGTAACGAGAACTGGTACACCATATGCGCTTCATCACGGCCATTTCCGTAGTAGGACACATTATCCTTATGCGGAACGTTTGTTTCAGTAATAATCGCCGTACCAGGCGCCGCACAGTCAGCAATAGCGCGAAATAGTTTGATAAGCTGATGCGTTTTTTCCAGGTGAATACAGGTCGTTCCAGGCTCTTTCCACATAAAGCCAACCGCATCCAGGCGGACATAATCAGCGCCCTGCTCAAGATAACTCAATAGCACATCGACCATCGCCAGTAACACTATCGGGTTGGCATAGTTGAGATCGATCTGGTCGTCGCTGAACGTCGTCCATAAATAGCGTACGGTGTTATCTTTCAGCGTAAAAGGCGTCAGTAACGGTAATGCGCGTGGACGCGTTACGTTGCTCAGGTCTGTATCAGGATCCATCGCAATAAAGAAATCTTCATAACCGTCAAGCTGTTGCAAATAGTTATTAAACCATTCGCTTTTCGCTGACATATGGTTACAAACAAAATCAAACATCAGTCGACTGGATTTACCCAATTGCTTAATATCATTCCAGTCACCGGTTTCTTCAGCAACCTGATGGTAATTAATTACGGAAAAACCATCATCCGATGACCACGGATAAAACGGCAACAGATGCACATGAGAAAATGTCGACTTAAGCCATTCATTATAAAACTGATTAAACATCGGCAGTGGTTTTTTGCCTGCCCCGTGGAATTGATCGGCGTAGGTAATAAGAACCACATCGCCCTCGTCCCAATGCGCTTTACGGATTTTTTTAATTAATCCCTGTGATTTCTCTAAACGTGCAATCAGCGCTTCATAGTGGCATGAAGTAAACGTATCACCATAAACTTCTGCCAGGCATTTTTGGATTTTTTGGTTCACCTTCAATTCTCGTGGTAGCGGTCCCATGAATCAAGAGACTACTCTGCGGGAAATAAGCTGTCAATCGGCTGAGGTGGCCAGGAGGGGGATAATAAAAGAATTTCGGCAGCCAAAAAATCGTATTTGTGAGCTGCCGCAAATTAACAGAGGGAATGTTGATTAATTGTTGCTTGCTTTTGCTGATTCGGATATCAGGGTTGATTACCTGAATAGCGTTTCGATAATTTTGCCGCTGCCCGACTCAAAACCGGCTCCAGGACCAACGCCAGCAGCATTTTAAGCGGGCGTCGAGCGACGGACTTCACCGCCCACCCTGCTACCCCCGCCGGGCCGTAACGAAGCGCAGTTAAAAGCACCAGCTTACCTGCTATTTTAAAGCCCGGCTTAACCCTTTGCCCGGCACGTTGCCAGCGATTGTTCATTTCTATCCTCACAATTGGCGGAAACGGCTGCGCAATGAAAAGGTATCAGACGTGACATAACGCTCCATTTCACGCAAACGCTTTTCACTTGCCGCCAGCTCGCGATCGACGGCATCCAACAGCTCGCCGCTTGATGGCTGCTGCTCACCGGAAACCACATTGTCCGGCATCGGGTCCAACACAAACGTCAGCACGATGTAAGCGACGAAGGTGAAAAAGGCCAGACCAAAAAAGACGGACAACACCACCAGGATCCGTACCAGCTTCACAGGCACATCGAGGTAATGCGCAATACCTGCGCAAACCCCCTTCACCATGCCCTGTTGCGGAATACGCCACAGTTTTTTGTTCAGATTAACGCCTCCCATTAGCGGTCCCTCCAGTTTGGATGTTCAGCATCAAGGATGTCTTCCAGCGCCTGAATGCGCTCGCGCATCCGCTGTGCGTCATCGTTGAGTTCTACCAGACGTTGCTGTTCACTTTGCGCCAGTTCGCCACGACTGGAACGGTTGCTGTAATGCAGCCAGAGCCAAATCGGTAAAACGAACAACACAAAGATGGTTAATGGGATAGCCAGAAATAGCGCGCTCATGAGTACTCCTTACAGGTGATGAGCGGCGGCGCGTTCGGGCGCCGCCAGATGTTATTATTGCTTATCTTGCTGCATTTTGGCTTTAAGTTGCGCCAGCTGCTCGCTGATTTCATCATCTGCTTTCAGGTCAGCAAATTGCTGATCCAGAGACTGCTGTTTACCGAAGTTATGGCTTTCGGCCTCAGCTTCCATCTGATCGATACGACGCTCGAAAGATTCAAAGCGTGCCATCGCTTCATCCAGCTTACCGCTGTCCAGTTGACGACGAACATCACGCGAAGAGCTCGCAGCCTGATGGCGCAGCATCAATGCCTGCTGACGAGCACGGGTTTCACTGAGTTTATTTTCCAGCTCACCGATCTCTTTTTTCATTCGCGCCAGCGTATCGTCAACCAGCGTCACCTCATGCTCCAGAGAAGCAATCAGATCAGTCAGTTTCTGTTTTTCGATTAAGGCAGAACGCGCCAAATCTTCTTTCTCTTTACGCAGCGCCAGCTCGGCTTTTTCTTGCCACTCTGCCTGTTGTGCGCTGGCCAGTTCGATACGGCGAGATAATTGTTTCTTTTCTGCCAGAGCGCGTGCGGAGTTTGAGCGCACCTCAACCAGCGTGTCTTCCATTTCCTGGATCATTAACCGCACCAGTTTCTGCGGATCTTCAGCCTTTTCCAGCAACGCATTAATGTTGGCGTTCACGATGTCGGCAAAACGAGAAAAAATACCCATAATGTAATCCTCACTTACTGTTCTGATATCGGGCTATGCCCTGCTGTTTTCGTAATGCACTTGGCGTGCCAACTTTTTAACTAATTGATTTTAATGTAAATATCCAATTTTACCTGACGGGAGAATTAGGGTAAATTGGTGAATAACACTAACAAGTGGTGAATTTCATCATGGCAGGATACAAAGACAATATTCTGGGCGAAGCGAACAGCTTTATTGAAGTGCTGGAACAGGTTTCTCATCTGGCGCCGCTGGATAAACCTGTACTGGTTATCGGTGAGCGAGGTACGGGGAAAGAGCTTATTGCCAACCGCCTGCACTACCTCTCCAGCCGTTGGCAGGGCCCATTTATTTCGCTTAACTGCGCGGCCCTCAACGAGAACTTACTTGATTCCGAACTGTTTGGTCACGAAGCCGGTGCGTTTACCGGTGCACAAAAACGCCATCCTGGACGTTTCGAACGCGCCGACGGCGGCACGCTGTTTCTTGATGAACTGGCGACCGCGCCAATGTTGGTACAGGAAAAACTGCTGCGCGTAATTGAGTATGGCGAGCTGGAACGCGTCGGCGGCAGCCAGCCCTTGCAGGTTAACGTGCGTCTGGTCTGCGCGACCAATGCCGACCTGCCACGTATGGTCAGCGAAGGCACTTTCCGCGCGGACCTGCTGGATCGTCTGGCCTTTGACGTGGTGCAACTTCCCCCACTACGCGAGCGTCAAAGCGACATCATGTTAATGGCCGAACACTTTGCCATTCAGATGTGCCGCGAGATCGGGTTACCGCTTTTTCCGGGATTCAGCGCCGAGGCCAGAGAAACCCTCCTCCATTACCGTTGGCCGGGTAATATTCGTGAACTGAAAAACGTCGTGGAGCGCTCCGTTTACCGGCACGGTACCAGCGATTACCCGCTGGATGAGATCATCATTGACCCCTTCCGCCGCCACGTTGCGCAGCCACAGGCAGCACCACCAAAGCAGACATCTGTAGCATTACCGCTGGATCTGCGTGAATTCCAGCAGCAACAAGAGAAAGACTTTCTACAAACCAGCTTGCAGCAGGCGAAATTTAATCAGAAAAAAGCCGCTGAGTTACTGGGTCTGACTTACCATCAGCTACGCGCGTTGCTTAAGAAACACCAGATTTAGCGCGCCTCTGCCAACGTTATATTGGAGGGTTTGACGCTTTATTGTCAGCACTCGTCCATTAAAGTCACTTTCCCCTCTGACTTTTCGACTCACGGAGCATAAACGTCAGAGGGTCCCTGTCCCCCCATCAGAGCACCAAACCTGGCCGGATGTATAACTGTTCTCTTCAGCGGCCAAAGTGACATAAAGCGGCGCAATTTCCACTGGTTGACCCGGACGACCCAGCGGTGCATTTGCCCCAAACTTCTCCACTTTTTCCTGTGGCTGACCGCCACAGCATTGCAGTACAGTCCAGTATGGGCCTGGCGCTACGGCATTAACCCGTATCCCTTTCGGTGCCAGCTGTTTCGCCAGCGATTTAGTAAATGCCACGATCGCCGCTTTGGTCTGAGCATAGTCAAGCAGGATTTCACTAGGCTCATAAGCCTGTACCGAGGAGGTATTAATTATCACGCTGTCTCGTGAAAGATGGGGGATAGCCGCTTTGGTGATCCAAAACATAGCGTAGACATTAGTCTTGAATGTGGCATCGAAATCTTCTGTGGTGAGCGCCTCAATAGACTCGCAAAATTGCTGACGACCCGCATTATTGACGAGGATATCCAACCCACCCAGCCCTATTACCGCCTGTTTAACCAGTTGGCCGCAAAAAGTTTCATCTCGAATATCTCCGGGGATAGCCACGACATTTCTGCCTGCTTTTTTTATCAAGTCGACCACTTCACGCGCATCGTCTTCTTCATCAGGTAAATAGTTGATCGCAACATCAGCGCCTTCACGGGCATAAGCGATGGCAACAGCACGGCCAATCCCTGAATCCCCCCCGGTAATTAATACCTTGCGCCCATTCAATCGACCGCTTCCCTGATAGCTCTCCTCTCCATGATCGGGACGCGGTTGCATTTTTCCGGCCAGCCCTGGGAAGGGTTGCTTCTGCTGTGGAAAAGGCGGTGCCGGAAAACGCGCAGAATGAGTTTTATTGATGGTCTTTTTTTCATTGTTTAAGTCAGCCATTTAAATACCTCTCATTTTTTATCACAAAGATTATTAAGCGTAGACCAAAATGAGTGGCATGACCTTTGTAATTCACCGCAATTTAATATTTCGCGTAATATCACCTCTACCGATACACTAATCACCGTATCGCGCTTTCGAGTATTTTATGAGATTAATCCCTGCTTAACCCATAGCACTTAAATCCATATATATCAATGAGATATATAAATAAAACCTTAACAGGCCAAACAATTTTATTGAGTAACGAGATACCACTCAGAAGCGAGAGGTTAATAGAGTCCTATGCAATTGTTTTTCCTGTATTCATCTACCTACGTCGCCTCGCTTATATTTTACCAACGTTATGATTCAATACTCGTTATCATTTAAGAATTATCCAACAATCAGCATAAATAAATAGCAACCAAATTTAACATCTCAGCCCTATCGAAATGGAGAACGAATGAAATTATCCATAGCGCCATTATGAGATTATTTTTTATATTTCACTTTCCCCGCGATATTGCTGATGCTCTCTCCTGGCGGTCATGGTCACTTTCCCCCACGTCCCCCTCACATTTTTCTGTCAGCCAGCGAATCCCGCGTTTTAACGAGTCAGATGGGTCATGAAAATGCTAAGATAGTTAACAGAGTAAATTCAAAGTGGATAGCGGGTATGAAGGGTGACCCTGTCGCGATGTTGAATTCGCGGTTATCACCTGTGCGGTCCCCAAACACAAACGGTAATGGCAAATGTCATTAAATATTAGTAAGATAGCCTCTTTATTTATAATCCTTTAAAATTATGCGCCTGGTTTTATCATCTCTGATCGTGATGGCTGGATTTCTGAGTGGTCAGGCTGCCGCCGCGCCTGAACAGGCTTCGCATGCTGATATTCGTGACAGCGGCTTTGTCTATTGCGTTAGCGGGCAGGTCAATACGTTCAACCCGCAAAAAGCGAGCAGCGGTCTTATCGTCGACACCCTGGCAGCCCAGCTGTATGACCGACTACTCGATGTCGATCCGTACACCTATCGACTGGTGCCTGAGCTGGCTGAAAGCTGGGAGGTGCTGGATAACGGCGCAACCTACCGCTTCCATCTGCGTCGTGACGTCCAGTTTCAGAAGACGGCCTGGTTCACCCCCACCCGCAAACTGAACGCGGACGATGTGGTGTTTACCTTCGAGCGCATCTTTGATCGCCAGCATCCGTGGCACAATGTAAACGGTAGCAGTTTCCCCTACTTCGACAGCCTACAGTTCGCCGATAACGTCCAAAGCGTTCGCAAGATGGACAACAACACCGTTGAGTTCCGCTTAACTCAGCCCGACGCCTCCTTCATGTGGCACCTCGCCACGCATTATGCCTCCGTGATGTCAGCAGAATATGCGGCTAAATTGGCAAAACAGGATCGTCAGGAGCTGCTCGACAGACAACCCGTCGGCACCGGACCGTACCAGCTTTCGGAGAATCGCGCAGGGCAATATGTTCGACTGCAGCGCCATGAAAAATTCTGGCGTGGTACTCCTCTGATGCCGCAGGTGGTTGTGGACCTCGGCTCTGGCGGCACCGGACGTCTATCGAAACTCCTGACCGGTGAGTGTGATGTTCTGGCCTGGCCCGCCGCCAGTCAGCTCAGCATTTTGCGTGATGACCCGCGCCTGCGTCTGACCCTGCGCCCGGGGATGAACATCGCCTATCTGGCATTCAATACCAATAAACCACCGATGAATAATCCCGCCGTGCGGCATGCGCTGGCGCTGGCCATTAATAACCAACGGCTGATGCAGTCCATCTACTACGGGACGGCGGAAACCGCAGCATCTATTTTGCCTCGCGCCTCGTGGGCTTATGACAACGAAGCTAAAATTACAGAGTACAATCCGGCAAAATCGCGCGAGCAGTTAAAAGCACTGGGGCTGGAGAACCTGACATTACAGCTTTGGGTACCCACCAGTTCTCAGGCCTGGAACCCCAGTCCACTGAAAACCGCCGAGCTGATTCAGGCTGACATGGCTCAGGTGGGTGTGAAAGTTAAAATCATTCCGGTAGAAGGTCGTTTTCAGGAGGCGCGATTAATGGATATGAACCATGATCTAACGTTATCCGGTTGGGCGACGGACAGTAACGATCCTGACAGTTTTTTCCGACCGTTGCTAAGCTGCGCCGCCATCAACTCGCAGACTAACTTCGCCCACTGGTGTAATCCGGAATTTGACAGCGTTCTGCGCAAAGCCCTCTCTTCGCAGCAACTCTCATCGCGAATTGATGCCTATGACGAAGCGCAAAATATTCTCGCGAAAGAGTTACCGATCCTGCCGCTGGCCTCTTCACTGCGTCTACAGGCTTATCGTTACGATATCAAAGGACTGGTGCTGAGTCCGTTCGGCAATGCATCTTTTGCCGGGGTTTCCAGGGAAAAGAAAGATGAGGTGAAAAAGCCATGATTATCTTCACCCTGCGTCGTTTTTTATTGCTGCTGGTCACCCTCTTCTTCCTGACCTTTATTGGATTCAGCCTGAGCTACTTCACGCCTCATGCGCCGTTACAGGGTGCATCGCTGTGGAACGCCTGGGTATTCTGGTTCAATGGCCTCATTCACTGGGATTTTGGTGTATCCAGTATTAACGGTCAGTTGATTTCAGAACAGTTGAAGGAGGTGTTCCCGGCGACGATGGAACTGTGCATTCTGGCCTTTGGTTTTGCGCTGATGGTTGGGATCCCCGTTGGTATGCTGGCAGGGATCACGCGGAACAAATGGCAGGACCGCTGCATCAGCGCCTTAGCGTTGATGGGCTTTTCCATTCCGGTTTTTTGGCTGGCGCTGTTGCTGACGTTGCTCTTCTCACTGACTCTCAGCTGGCTTCCCGTTTCGGGACGCTTTGATCTTCTCTATGAAGTGAAGCCCGTTACCGGATTTGCCATTATTGATGCGTGGATCTCCGACTCGCCCTGGCGCGATGAAATGCTGGTCAGCGCAATCCGTCACATGGTGCTTCCGGTGTTGACGCTTTCCGTCGCCCCTACCACGGAAGTTATTCGCCTGATGCGAATCAGCACCATTGAGGTCTTTGATCAAAACTACGTTAAAGCGGCCGCCACGCGCGGTCTGTCACGCTTAACCATTCTGCGCCGTCACGTTCTGCACAACGCCCTTCCGCCGGTGATCCCGCGTCTGGGCTTACAGTTTTCCACCATGCTGACGCTGGCGATGATCACCGAGATGGTCTTTAGCTGGCCAGGTCTTGGCCGTTGGCTGATTAACGCAATTCGCCAGCAGGATTACGCGGCAATTTCGGCGGGCGTCATGGTGATTGGCTCACTGGTTATCATCGTTAACGTCATCTCTGATATTTTGGGTGCTATGGCTAACCCTCTGAAACATAAGGAATGGTATGCCTTACGATAGCGTCTACAGCGAAAAGCGTCCGCCGGGTACGCTGCGCACCGCATGGCGCAATTTTTACGGCGATGCGACTGCAATGATCGGCCTGTATGGCTGCGCAGGATTGGCGATTCTGTGTATTTTTGGCGGTTGGTTTGCCCCTTATGGCATCGACCAGCAATTTCTCGGCTATCAGCTTTTACCGCCGTCATGGTCGCGCTATGGCGAAGTCTCATTTTTCCTCGGAACTGACGATCTCGGGCGTGACGTGTTAAGTCGCCTGCTCAGCGGCGCGGCCCCGACCGTTGGCGGCGCGTTTGTCGTTACCCTCGCCGCCACACTATGTGGCCTGTTACTGGGCGTGGTTGCCGGTGCAACGCACGGTTTGCGCTCCGCGGTGCTGAACCACATTCTGGACACCCTGCTCTCGATCCCTTCGCTGCTGCTGGCAATTATTGTGGTGGCCTTTGCCGGACCGCATCTGACACACGCGATGTTTGCCGTCTGGCTGGCGCTGCTGCCGCGCATGGTACGCTCCGTCTACAGCATGGTGCATGACGAGCTGGAAAAAGAGTACGTTATCGCCGCTCGCCTGGACGGCGCAACCACGCTCAATATCCTGTGGTTTGCCGTTCTGCCCAATATTACCGCCGGACTTATCACTGAAATCACCCGTGCGCTGTCGATGGCGATTCTGGACATCGCCGCGCTGGGTTTTCTCGACCTTGGCGCACAGTTGCCGTCACCAGAATGGGGAGCCATGCTTGGCGACGCGCTGGAGCTGATTTATGTCGCGCCGTGGACGGTTATGCTGCCAGGTGCGGCGATTATGATAAGCGTGCTGCTGGTTAACCTGCTGGGTGATGGCGTGCGCCGGGCAATTATTGCGGGGGTGGAATAATGCCATTACTGGATATCCGCAACCTGACCATTGAATTCAGAACCGGCGACGACTGGGTGAAGGCGGTTGACCGCGTCAGTATGACCCTCAATGAAGGTGAAATCCGCGGACTGGTTGGTGAGTCTGGATCGGGCAAGAGCCTGATCGCCAAGGCCATTTGCGGCGTCGCTAAAGATAACTGGCGCGTAACCGCAGACCGCATGCGCTTTGATGATATCGATCTGTTGCGCCTTTCCGCGCGTGAACGACGCAAGCTGGTCGGCCATAACGTTTCCATGATCTTTCAGGAACCGCAATCGTGTCTCGATCCGTCTGAGCGCATTGGACGACAACTGATGCAAAATATTCCGGCATGGACTTATAAAGGCCGCTGGTGGCAGCGCATCGGCTGGCGTAAACGCCGCGCGATTGAACTCCTGCACCGCGTCGGGATAAAAGATCATAAAGATGCGATGCGCAGCTTCCCGTATGAGCTGACCGACGGCGAATGCCAGAAGGTGATGATCGCAATCGCCCTGGCTAATCAGCCGCGTTTACTGATTGCCGACGAACCAACGAACGCGATGGAGCCAACCACTCAGGCGCAAATTTTCCGCCTGCTGACCCGGCTGAACCAAAACAGCAATACCACCATTTTGTTGATCAGCCATGACCTGCAAATGCTCAGCCAGTGGGCTGACAAAATTAACGTGATGTACTGTGGACAAACGGTGGAAACTGCGCCCAGTAAAGAGTTGGTGACTATTCCGCATCATCCTTATACCCAAGCGTTGATTCGCGCCATTCCTGATTTTGGTAGCGCAATGCCGCACAAAAGCCGCCTGAATACCATGCCAGGAGCCATTCCATTGCTGGAACAATTACCCATCGGCTGTCGTCTGGGGCCGCGCTGCCCTTATGCTCAGCGCGAATGTATCGAAACCCCAAGACTGACCGGAGCAAAGAATCATCTCTACGCCTGTCATTTCCCGCTGAACATGGAGAGAGAGTGAGATGGTAGAAACCCTGCTCGAAGTTCGTAATCTGAGCAAAACCTTTCGCTACCGGACGGGCTTATTCCGCCGTCAGACCGTTGAGGCCGTTAAGCCCCTGAGCTTTACCCTGCGCGAGCGTCAGACGCTCGCCGTCATAGGTGAAAATGGTTCCGGTAAATCTACGCTGGCGAAGATGCTGGCCGGTATGATTGAGCCTACCAGCGGTGAGCTGCTGATTGACGATCACCCGTTAACATATGGTGATTATTCATTCCGTAGTCAGCGTATCCGTATGATTTTCCAGGATCCGTCAACGTCGCTTAACCCACGGCAACGTATTTCGCAGATCCTCGATTTTCCGCTACGTCTGAACACCGACCTCGAGCCTGAACAGCGCCGCAAACAGATCATCGAGACCATGCGGATGGTCGGTCTGTTGCCTGACCATGTGAGTTATTACCCGCATATGCTGGCTCCGGGACAAAAACAGCGTCTGGGCCTTGCCCGAGCGCTCATTTTGCGACCCAAAGTCATTATCGCCGACGAAGCCCTGGCCTCTCTGGACATGTCGATGCGTTCGCAGCTCATCAATCTGATGCTGGAATTACAGGAAAAACAGGGGATTTCATATATCTATGTGACTCAGCACATCGGCATGATGAAGCACATTAGCGATCAGGTATTAGTCATGCACCAGGGTGAAGTGGTTGAACGCGGCAGTACAGCAGATGTTCTGGCCTCGCCGTTGCATGAGCTGACCCGTCGCCTGATCGCCGGTCATTTCGGCGAAGCGCTTACCGCTGACGCGTGGCGTAAAGATCGCTAGCAGATGCAGCCCTCCTCAACCGGAGGGCAATTTTGCAATCAGTGACAAACATTTGGTAAGAGCAGTGTATCAACCTCGCTAAACGCGACCGAAGGGAAAAGGGATCCCTGCATCACCCAAACACCAGCCGCGCCTACTTCGTCGATAAGCTGTTTGGTTTCCACGCCCTCCACCGCAATGCGGTCGCAATATTCGCGGATGTTTTTAATTAGCACCGGGAACATCGGTTTTTCAGCCTGATCCAGGAAAAAACCACGATCCAACTTCACAACATCAAAACGACCGCAAACCAGCGGACTGGCCCCAATGCTGCCGGAGCCCAGATCGCCCAGCCATAATGCGTTTGGACCGTCGCAAAGTGAATTAATCAGCAGATTATTCAGACATACGGTATTCGTCAGAAAACGCTCTGAAAGTTCCAGGGCGACAAAAGGCATGGCATGTAGCGCCGATTTGACGCTCGGGTCGCCAATTGCCAGCAGCGCCATTTCATCAATGAGGTTCAGAGTACAGAAAAGGTTGTGGCTCTCAAACCAATTACGCTTTTCGGCAATTAATCGAATTTGCTCGAGCATGAAATTACGTTTTTGTTCGCTATTCCACGCTGAAATGATGAACTCTGGATGTATCGGCGAAACCGTATCTGAAGCAAACCGGACGCTCATCTCAACACCCAGTAACGTATCAGTTGTGTCTCTCATCGGTTCCGCGATGAAATGATAGTGCATAAGACCACTCCAATTGATCATAACTTCCTGATAATGCACTTTTAATCACAATCAATCAATAATAACGATCAATGTATCAATATCGATCGATAAAAACAATATATCATAACGAACTGAATACGGTCATATTTTTTGTTTTAAGAAAGTTCCTACATTGCTATGTTTTAAAACATAAGCTAGCAGTTAATAATACCATTGAGATGCCTTTAAAGCCTTGTATTTTCTCCATCCCCCCGCGCTTCGCAGAATGAATGAGACTTAACCAGGAAAGTGTTATAACCCTCATGTGTAATGAAAAGTGATTATCCGTAAGGGATGATAACTATTCTACAAGGCACAAAGAGTGGGATATAATTGCTGCCCCATTTCGGAACACCTTCAAATTGTGATCATAACTCATTGATTGCTAAAAATAAGCAATGACCATAAGGATTAAAGCTATGGGTTTTCTTTCCGGTAAGCGCATTCTGGTAACGGGTCTTGCCAGCAAACTGTCCATCGCCTGGGGTATCGCTCAGGCCATGCATCGCGAAGGGGCTGAACTGGCGTTCACCTACCAGAATGACAAACTAAAAGGCCGCGTCGAAGAATTTGCAGCTCAACTGGGTTCCAGCATCGTACTGCAGTGTGATGTGGCAGAAGACGCCAGCATTGATGCACTGTTTACCGAACTGGGCAAAGCCTGGCCGAAATTCGACGGTTTCGTGCACTCGATTGGTTTTGCGCCCGCAGACCAACTGGATGGCGACTATGTGAATGCAGTCACCCGCGAAGGCTTCAAAATTGCTCATGACATCAGTGCTTACAGCTTTGTGGCGATGGCAAAAGCCTGCCGTTCCATGCTGAACCCAGGCTCGGCGCTGCTGACGCTATCCTATCTGGGCGCAGAGCGCGCCATCCCTAACTACAACGTGATGGGCCTGGCAAAAGCCTCACTGGAAGCGAACGTCCGCTATATGGCTAATGCGATGGGTCCTGAAGGTGTGCGTGTGAACGCTATTTCTGCCGGTCCTATCCGTACACTCGCCGCTTCCGGCATTAAAGATTTCCGTAAAATGCTGGCGCATTGTGAAGCGGTTACGCCGATTCGCCGCACTGTAACCATTGAAGATGTGGGCAACTCCGCAGCATTTTTGTGCTCCGATCTTGCTGCCGGCATCTCGGGTGAAGTCGTTCACGTCGATGGTGGCTTCAGTATCGCGGCAATGAACGAGCTGGAACTGAAATAATCGTAAGTCTTCTATGGGCGGTCTTGCCCCGCCCATGACTCTCCTCTGCCCGCCGCCATATATGCTTTTCTGATATTTATTATCACGGAACAATCTTTCATCCCCTCTTCTGCTTACGTCAGGATATTGCAGCGCAAACGATCCGGCGTAGTAGTAGACGACGTGTCCGGGTCGCCACTTTTTAGACCAAGGACCGCCCATGGAACAACGCCGAATTGAAGGCAAAAGCCACTGGTATCATGAGACGCAATCCAGCAAGCATCCGCAAGATATTCTGCCGCTGGTGCCGGAAGCCGCTCATGTCGACGACTGCTTTTTACTGGATCTGGCGATACCTGATGACGCCCTTTTGCCTTTTCAATCCTGGTTAATCCCTGCCCGTAAACTTGCCCAGGTTCTCTTCCCGGTTCACGTAAACCTGAATCAGATGCACACATTCAGCGCCTATGAACGGATGAGTACGGCGCTTACCGTCGCTCAGGTGTATGGCGTCCAGCGATTGTGCAATCACTATGCCGCGCGGTTAACACCGCTTCCTGGTCCTGACTCGTCACGGGAAAGTAACCATCGGCTGGCGCAAATCACCCAATATGCTCGCCAACTTGCCAGCTCTCCTGACGTGATAGGCGCACGCGATCGCCAGCATCTGGATGCGGTCGGGCTGACCACCAGCGATAGTATTTTGATGAATCAAATCATCGGCTTCGTCGGTTTTCAGGCCCGGACCGTGGCCCTGTTTCAGGCCTGGTTTGGACATCCGGTACGCCGAATACCGGGGCTGGATATACAGCAATTCGCTCACGCTTCGCCATTTAGTGCAACAAACGCTACCTGGCACGCTGCGCCATTCCCAATCGAAAAATATCATTCTCAGGACGAGACGACGGCCAGACATTTTCCCGATGAACTGCAAGCGTTGGTGCCATTACTGATCCATTCACCGGTCATTTTGGATTTATTCACGACACTGATTTCCAGTACCCGGCGTAGCGCTGTACCGGTGCGGGCATTTTCACTGGCGGCGCTAATGACGTCACGGATTAACGGCAGCGTGGCCTGCTTTAATGAACAGGCACATACAGCCAATGAATTAGCCAACGTTATCGCCCTGCTTCGCCAGGAGGAACGTGAATTACAGCGTTGGGAACAGCGACATCCGGTTGAGCGCGTCACCCTGCAGGCGGTACAATGGCTAACCCGAGCGCCCGACCGTTTTAGCGCCGCGCTGTTAACCCCTTTGTTCGATCAGGGCATCTCTTCTGGACAAGCGATTAACCTGCTGGCCTGGAGCGGATTGTGCGGATGGTTGAATCGCTTGAAAATCGCGCTGGGCGAGACTTATTAACCGATCCACTTACTGAAAGAGCGCTTGCCGCAACTGAGAGAATCGCGTAAAACTGTCAGCCGCTCTTTTAGCCACGAAAATAGACAATTATGCTTCAGGACAACCCGCTGCTAGCGCAGCTTAAACAGCAACTGCATTCCCAGACGCCACGTGCTGAAGGGGTGGTAAAAGCCACGGAAAAAGGCTTTGGCTTCCTGGAAGTCGATGCACAAAAAAGCTATTTCATTCCACCGCCGCAGATGAAAAAAGTGATGCATGGCGACCGCATTGTTGCGGTTATCCATACAGAAAAAGATCGTGAATCTGCCGAGCCGGAAGAACTGATCGAACCCTTCCTGACGCGCTTCGTGGGTAAAGTTCAGGGCAAAAATGATCGTCTGTCCATTGTGCCGGATCATCCGTTACTGAAAGAAGCGATCCCTTGCCGTGCCGCCCGCGGCGTTGAGCACGATTTTAAAGAAGGTGACTGGGCCGTCGCTGAAATGCGTCGCCACCCGCTGAAAGGCGATCGCACCTTCTATGCCGAGTTAACCCAATTTATCACTTTTGCTGATGACCACTTTGTCCCGTGGTGGGTCACGCTGGCACGCCATAATCTCGAAAAAGAAGCGCCGGACGGTGTGGCAACTGAGATGCTGGATGAAGGTCTGGTTCGTCAGGACTTAACCGCCCTCAACTTTGTCACCATCGACAGCGCCAGCACCGAAGATATGGACGATGCGCTTTATGCTGAAGAGCTGGCCGACGGCAAACTGCAATTAACTGTCGCCATTGCCGACCCTACGGCCTGGATTGCAGAAGGCAGCAAGCTGGATAAAACAGCAAAAATTCGCGCGTTTACTAACTATCTGCCGGGGTTCAACATCCCGATGCTACCACGCGAACTGTCTGACGATCTGTGCTCTTTACGCGCGAACGAAGTGCGTCCGGTTCTGGCTTGTCGTATGACCATCGCCGCGGATGGCGCGATTGAAGACAACATCACCTTCTTCGCAGCGACGATTGAGTCGAAAGCGAAGCTGGTCTACGACAACGTCTCCGACTGGCTGGAAGGCGCCGGCGACTGGCAGCCTGCAAATGACGCGATTGCTGAACAAATCCGTCTGCTACACCGTATTTGCCTGAGCCGCGGTGAATGGCGTCATAACCATGCTCTGGTATTTAAAGATCGCCCGGATTACCGTTTTGTTCTTGGTGAAAAAGGTGAAGTCCTGGACATCGTCGCTGAGCCACGCCGCATCGCAAACCGAATCGTGGAAGAATCCATGATTGCGGCAAACATTTGCGCCGCCCGCGTGCTTCGCGACAAGCTCGGCTTCGGTATTTATAACGTCCATATGGGATTCGACCCGGCCAACGCCGACGCTCTGGCCGCGCTGCTAAAAACCCATGGTATGCACGTTGATGCCGAGGAAGTCCTGACGCTGGAAGGTTTCTGCAAACTGCGCCGCGAGCTGGATGCGCAGCCTTCTGGTTTCCTCGACAGCCGAATTCGCCGTTTCCAGTCTTACGCTGAAATCAGTATCGAGCCAGGGCCGCACTTTGGGCTGGGTCTGGAGGCTTATGCCACCTGGACCTCTCCTATTCGAAAATATGGCGATATGATTAACCACCGCCTGCTTAAGGCCGTCATCAAAGGTGAAACCATCGCCCGCCCTAGGGATGATACCACGGTGCAAATGGCGGAACGTCGTCGCCTGAACCGGATGGCTGAGCGCGATGTGGGCGACTGGTTATATGCCCGTTTCCTGAGTGACAAAGCCGGGACCGATACCCGCTTTGCGGCCGAGATAATTGACGTTAGCCGCGGCGGTATGCGCGTACGTTTAGTTGATAATGGCGCAGTCGCATTTATTCCTGCCCCATTCCTGCACGCCGTTCGGGACGAGCTGGTATGCAGCCAGGAAAGCGGCACGGTGCAAATTAAAGGTGAAGTGGTTTACAAAGTCACGGATGTGATTGACGTAACCATCGCCGAAGTTCGCATGGAAACCCGCAGCGTTATCGCGCGTCCAGCCGCGTAACTCGTATCAATCCAGCGACCTTTCTCATTTTGTGAAAGGTCGTTTCTTTTTTCCGCCCAAATTCCCACCACCGCACTACACTTCTTTCATTCGGTCAATTTTATTTTTTTACTTTTTTCAGTTCCGCTGGCTTTGCTTTTTACGGATTCTGGATTAAACATAAATATATAAAAAAAACAATACGTTCAGCCATAATCACCCCGAATGAATCATGGCTACCCATACTTTTGAGGCTCTATGCGCTTTAAACGGGATAGTACACATGATGAAAGACGTCCGGGAGCTGGTTACGTTGTATAGCTATGTGGGCACTCATAACCCCTACTGGCGTTTGTCAGAGGATTGCAACATCCTGCATTTCTCTATCGACGAAGCGTCAGAAGCTGATCAGACCATCGAATTATTACCTGAACAAGCCGATCGCATTCGCGAGATGACGGTGATCACGTCAAGTCTGTTAATGACGTTGCCCATTGAAGATGACGACATTCCCGTGCATCTGGTCGGTCGAAAAATCAATAAGCGCGAATGGGCTGGTAGCGCATCCGCCTGGGATGACACCCCCTCCGTCGCCCGCGATCTGGCCCACGGCCTCTCTTTTGCCGAACAAGTCGTTTCCGAAGCCAATTCCGTTATTGTCATTCTTGACCGCATGGGCAACATTCAGCGGTTTAATCGCCTGTGCGAAGAGTACACCGGCCTCAAAGAACGTGAAGTCATTGGTCAAAGTGTATTCACATTATTTATGAGCCGTCGTGAAGCGGCGGCTTCACGGCGCAATATTGAGGTCTTTTTTCGCGAAGGTAACTCGTATGAGGTTGAACGCTGGGTCAAGACCTGCAAAGGCCAGCGTCTGTTTCTGTTTCGCAATAAATTTGTGCATAACGGTAGCGGCAAGAACGAAATTTTTCTGATCTGTTCCGGGACCGATATCACTGAAGAACGCCGCGCGCAGGAACGACTGCGGGTGTTGGCAAATACCGACTCCATCACTGGATTACCAAACCGCAACGCAATTCATGAACTGATCAGCAATGCAATTGAGAACGCGGGCGATACGCAGGTCGGTATTGCATACCTCGATCTGGATAACTTCAAAAAGGTAAACGATGCCTACGGGCATATGTTTGGCGATCAGCTACTACAAAGCGTGTCGCTGGCAATCCTCAGTTGCCTCGAAGACAACCAGATCCTGGCGCGATTTGGCGGTGATGAATTCATTGTTCTTGCCACCGAAACATCCCAGGGCACACTGGAAGCCACCGCATCACGCATTCTGACGCGCCTGCGCCAGCCCTTCCGCATCGGTCTGATTGAAGTCTATACCGGATGCTCTATTGGTATATCCCTCGCACCTCAGCATGGTCAGGACTGCGAGAGCGTCATTCGTAACGCGGATACAGCCATGTACACCGCGAAAGAAGGCGGCCGTGGGCAGTTTTGTGTTTTTTCTCCGGAAATGAATCAGCGAGTATTTGAATATCTGTGGCTGGATACTAATCTGCGTAAGGCGCTGGATAACGATCAACTGGTTATCCATTATCAGCCAAAGATAACCTGGCGCGGTGAAGTGCGCAGCCTGGAGGCGCTGGTTCGCTGGCAATCTCCGGAACGCGGCCTCATTCCACCGCTGGAGTTTATCTCCTACGCCGAAGAATCGGGGCTCATCGTCCCGCTGGGGCGTTGGGTTATTCTCGACGTTGTGCGCCAGGTCGCGAAATGGCGCGACAAGGGAATAAACCTGCGCGTGGCGGTAAACGTTTCTGCCCGCCAGCTCGCCGACCAGACGCTGTTTACCGCACTTAAGCAGGTACTTCACGAGCTCAACTTTGAGTATTGCCCCATCGATGTTGAATTAACGGAAAGCAGTTTGATAGAAAATGAGCAACTGGCGTTGTCAGTCATTCAGCAGTTTAGCCAGTTAGGAGCGCAAATCCATTTGGATGATTTTGGTACCGGTTATTCGTCGCTGTCTCAACTGGCCCGCTTCCCGCTAGATGCCATTAAACTGGATCAGACCTTTGTCAGAGAGATCCACAAACAACCTATTTCACAATCGCTGGTACGGGCCATAGTTGCGGTAGCGCAGGCGCTCAACCTGCAGGTCATCGCCGAAGGCGTGGAAAGCGCGAAAGAGGATGCGTTTCTGACCAAAAATGGCGTCAATGAGCGTCAGGGGTTTTTATTCGCCAAACCAATGCCAGCCGCCGCATTTGAACGTTGGTATCGCCGCCATCTGAGTAAAAAAATGCGCTAATGCAGAGAGAATGAAGGTGATAAATAGCCATAAATGGACATTACATGACGACGCTATCCGCATGTAATCACAGAATATATAATATTCTTCAATCGTTCAGGTTAATACTATTTTTCCCTTCTCTTTTGCCATGAAATTCTGCATCATGAAATTCACACTCTATTGCCATTAGGATGACGACCATGTCTGATATCGACGCTCAGCGTCTGGCCGAACGTATTGATACCGTGCTGGATATCCTCGTTGCAGGTGATTACCACTCAGCCATCCACAATCTTGAAATTTTGAAAGCTGAACTGTTAAACACGGTCAAAGAAGATGCCGAATCTTTGGCGAAAAAGCAGAAGGCGCCATGGGAGATCTGATGACAGTGATCTTTTGATGTCGCTGCTATCAGCAAACTGCAGATAATGCAGTTTCCGTTTAATTTCCGATACGATATCGCAATAAAATTAATACTATGAATTCCCGACAACAATCTATTTTGCAGATGGTGACCGATAAAGGTCAGATGAGCGTCGCCGATCTGGCAAAAGTCACCGGTGTCTCCGAAGTGACGATTCGACAGGATCTGAACACGCTGGAAAAACTGAGTTACTTACGCCGAGCCCACGGTTTTGCTGTTTCATTGAACAGCGATGATGTTGAAACGCGCATGATGACCAATTTCACTCTGAAACGTGAACTGGCTGAATTCGCTGCATCTCTGGTCAGTCCAGGCGAATCCGTATTCATTGAGAATGGCAGCAGCAATGCACTTCTGGCCAGAACGCTGGCAGAGCAAAAAGATGTCACCATCATCACCGTGAGCAGCTACATTGCTCATCTGCTCAAAGAAACGCCCTGTGAAGTGATACTTCTCGGTGGAATTTACCAGAAAAAAAGTGAGAGCATGGTCGGCCCCTTAACTCGCCAGTTTATCCAGCAGGTACACTTCAGTAAGGCCTTTATCGGCATTGACGGCTGGCAGGCTGATACCGGTTTTACCGGACGCGATATGATGCGTTCCGACGTGGTTAACGCGGTGCTGGAAAAAGGCGCAGAAGTTATTGTGTTGACCGACAGCTCAAAATTCGACGCCATTCACCCTTACACGCTGGGTCCATTAGAGCGATTCAGCCGCGTAGTAACGGACTCCAGACTCAGCGCCAGCGTACAAATGCAGCTCGAACATTCAGGATTAATCGTCAATATCATTGATGCCCACGCATAAAATCTTCAGTAGATGGTTTGTCAGCAGACAAATCATCTGCTCTCTGAGAGTTATCTGACAATCCAATTAAGACTTTTTACCTGTCGTTAACAGGATAAAGTCGTAAAATTAATGTTAGCGATATAACAGGAACGAACCTCCAACTTCAGGATAGTGTTTGTAATGACTTCGCTAAACGGTTTCACGGAAATATCTTCGATAGTCTTAATTTGACGCTATCCTTAAAGAACACTGGATTCCGTGAATCAATAATTCAGGAGAAAGTATTATGTTAGTAACGAGCAAAAAAATGACCGCTGCCATTCTGGCGATTACTCTGGCAATGTCGCTGAGTGCCTGCTCTAACTGGTCCAAACGAGATCGTAACACCGCAATCGGTGCTGGTGCAGGTGCAATAGGTGGTGCAGTCCTGACTGACGGTAGCACGCTGGGTACGCTGGGTGGTGCTGCAGTAGGTGGTATTATTGGCCACCAGGTGGGTAAATAATCTACGGTTAAACGGCTCGATATAATAATACGTTTACTTTTTCAGGTCTGTATTATTAAAAAGCCACGGAAATTTTCCGTGGCTTTTTTATTAACCGCCAGCCAGTTTAACTTTCATTCCTTTAGCTTCCAGCAGCGATTTAATCAGGTCGCGTTTATCCCCCTGAATTTCAATCACGCCATCTTTCACTGCTCCACCGCAACCACACTTTTTCTTCAGTTCTGCGGCTAATTTGGTCAGTTCGGCATCGTCTTGGTCAATACCGGTAATCAGGCACACGCCCTTCCCTTTGCGACCACTGGTCTGGCGCTGGATACGAACAATGCCATCGCCTTTTGGACGCTCAGGCGCTGTTTTCGGTTCATCAATACGCCCGGAGTCGGTAGAGTAGACCAGACGAGAGTTTGAGTCGTTCATTTACGCACCTCGTTTCAGGGAAGCATTGATCATCTTCAGCGTCTGCGCGGGATCAGCCGACTGGGTGACCGGACGACCAATCACCATGTAATCCACACCTGCTAACTGCGCCTGTTCCGGTGTCATAATACGACGCTGATCGCCCGCCTCGCTGCCTTCTGGACGAATCCCCGGCGTCACCAGCTTAAATGCCTGGCCCAACGCCTGCTTGAATCGCACCGCTTCCTGAGCTGAGCATACGACACCATCCAGACCACAATTCTGGGTTAAGCGCGCCAGTCTTTCAGCATAATCCGCAGGTGACAACGTCACGCCGAGATCGGCGAGGTCGCTGGCTTCCATACTGGTCAGAACCGTCACGGCAATCAGCAGCGGCGCGTCCTGGCCAAAAGGCACTAAGGCTTCACGGGCTGCAGTCATCATACGCGCCCCGCCAGAAGCGTGAACGTTAACCATCCAGACGCCAAGGTCGGCAGCAGCGGCAACTGCATGTGCGGTGGTATTGGGAATATCATGAAATTTCAAATCAAGAAAGATGTCAAAACCACGCTGTTGTAGATCGCGAACCAACTGAGGTCCAAAAAGCGTGAACATCTCTTTGCCCACTTTCAAACGGCAATCACGAGGATCAATTCTGTCGACAAAAGCTAATGCTTTATCACGATTAGAATAATCGAGAGCGACAACGACAGGAGAATCGGTAACAGCACGAGAAGAAGATGAAGCAGTAAACGTCATGACCAGACCTTCTTGAGGATGGGCGCCCACGGCGGCGCGAAATGGGTAAACGGCGTGCATTCTACCTGCGGTAATAGAAAATTAACAGGCGCGATTACATTTCTGCCAGGCGAGCCGGCAACGGAGGTTGAGGATGGATCTATTACACATCAACAGTATGTTGTAACTAAAATGAGTTTTTTTTAAAAATTACAGCCCATCAAGTCCGCGAATGGGCTTAATGGTTGACCATGAACGGCAGGATGGACAGTGCCAGTACAGCGTATACGCCGTAAAACCGCACTTCTGGCAGCGGTAGCGCGGTTTACTGCGTACCTGCTCTCCGACCATATCGCGCAGAACCATCAGGCTCTCTTTGGCACGCCCTTCTTCGGCTTCGTGGAGATGATAATCCATCAGCTTGTGGAACACGCGCATCGTAGGATGACGTTGCAGCTGACGAGTGATATAGACCTGAGCGGTATCAGCCCCCTCACGCGCCTCAAGAATATCAGCCAGCATCAGTTCGGCGGCGGCACCAGTATTCTCCTCGACGGCCCGACGTAAAAACTCCGCCCACTCATCGTTTTTCCCCAGATGCTGGTAGCAGCTTTGCAGCATTTCCAGCGTTTCGCTGACCAGCTCTTTGTCCTGGGAAATGACCCGTTGCAGGCTTTCAACCGCCTTCGCGTAATCACCTTTTTCCATGTACACGCGACCCATCATGATGGATACACGTGCACTGTTTTTGTCTGCCGCGGCGCCTTTTTTCAACAGCGTCATGGCGCGATCCATATCGTCGCTGCCCATTTGCTGTAAGGCCAGTTCGCAGTAGAAGTGGGCTATCTCATTACGCTGCTTGTCTTTGCCGAGTTTTACCAGACGCTCTGCTACATCAATGGCTTTTTGCCATTCGCTGGTGGCCTGATAAATTTGCAACAGTTGCTGTAATGCGCCAACCCGAAAATCAGTTTCATCGGTAAGCTGATTGAACATGTCTTCCGCGCGGTCGTACAGTCCCGCGGCCATGTAGTCGCGCCCCAGCTGTTGCACGGCCAGCAAACGCTGCTCGTAGGTCAGCGAGGCACTTTCCATTAACGTTTGATGGATGCGGATTGCGCGATCGACTTCACCGCGAGAGCGGAACAGGTTTCCGAGGGTGAGATGAGCCTCAACGGTGCCTGTGTCCTCTTTTAGCATATCAAGGAACAGATCCACCGCTTTATCTTGTTGGTTGCTCAGGAGGAAGTTAACCCCGGCGACATAGTCACGAGAAAGACGGTTAGCTTCATCCTGCTTGGTTTGTTGCGCACTTCTGCGACCCATATACCACCCATAGGCAGCGGCTACAGGTAAAAGCAGAAACAACAACTCCAACATAAATAATTATTCCTTCACAACCGACGAATCGGCAGATACCGCAACGTCGGTCGCAGGCGCAAGCTGGTTTTCCAGTCGTTTGATTTTACGTTCGGCGCGCGCAAGAGACACACGAACCTTCAGCCAGAAAAGGCCGCAAATTAGCCAACCAATCGCAAACCCTGCGGCAAACAATACAGCAAGCAGCGTAGAGATACGATACTCACCCTGAGCCAGCAGGTAATTAAACGTAACCTGTTGATCGTTTTGCGCACCCAATGTCACCGAAATAACAAAAATCGCCAACACCAGTAAGAAAATGAGTAAATATTTCACATTACTTCCCGTTATGTGGTTTGAGCGAATAAATCGTGTCCAACTTACCGCGTTGAGCCCTTTAAATTACCATTTTCACAACGAGTGCGAAACGGAAAAGCGCTTTCCACTTTCTGATTTGAGGGCAAAATTTGAAAAATCAATCATCGCTAGCTTTCTTGTTCTCGCTGCGCGATTTCTTTTTTCTCCTGCACTGGTGGGGTTAATGGTCCGCATACCCGCTGTGCAAGCCAGGTTGCCAGCGTCACCAGCAGCCACGAAATCAGCGTTGCCACCACCAAATCACGGGGCCAGTGCATGCCTAACAGCAAGCGGCTGCCCATCACGCCGGTCGCCCAGGTCAGCAAAAACACAATCGTCAGCGTACGTCTGCGCGGCCATAACAGCCCTACGCCCAATAAAGCCCAACTGGCGGCAAACATCGTATGTCCGGACGGAAAGGCAAACCCCGTTTCTTTTTGCCAGTGCTTGCGTAAAAACGTTGGAATATCCTGCTGTTCAGCCAATTGTTCTTTGACTAAATGCCCACGATCTTTACGTTTTAAAGTGTAGAACTCATCAACCGGAATATGGTGCGTTTTTTCCAGCCACACGACAAAAGGTCGCGGTTCTTGCACCCTGTCTTTTACCCAGGACTTCACGCCCTGTCCCACTAAAATCGCCGCTGCCAGAATAGCAAACAACATTATCGCGGCTTTAAGACGAAAACGCAGGCACCACAGAAACCATGCACAAAGCGCAACGTGAGTGATAATTCCCCACGGCTGCGTCACCGTTTCCGTTACCCAGTACAAGGACTTTAACCACCAGACATTGTGCCCCGGCTGCCAGCTCCAGCCTGATACCCATACGGCAACCGGCATGATAAGTAGCAGTCCGGTCCCCACTGCGGTGCGCTTTGCAATAGACAGCATTGCCTCTCCTTTCGTCGATAAGTATCACAATCATAACTGAAAAATTCACACGTCGGGAAAATTGACAATTTTGTGCCATTCCAAAAGCGAATCCGTGGTCGCGATTAGGTGAACGTCGTTGCCTTATGGCAAAATAGTGTAATACAGAACAGAAGCCGACAGGCGAAGGCACGACGAGTGCCAGCATAATCTGGAGAATTACATGCAGCTTAAACGTGTGGCAGAAGCCAAACTGCCAACCCCCTGGGGTGATTTCCTGATGGTGGGATTTGAAGAACTGGCAACCGGACACGATCATGTCGCACTGGTTTTTGGTGATATAACAGGCCAAACACCTGTCCTGGCGCGCGTCCACTCCGAATGTTTGACTGGTGATGCGCTGTTTAGCCTGCGTTGCGATTGCGGTTTCCAGCTCGAAGCGGCCCTCACCCACATTGCAGAAGAAGGGCGTGGCATTCTGCTTTATCACCGTCAGGAAGGACGCAACATTGGCCTGCTCAACAAAATCCGCGCTTACGCGTTGCAGGACCAGGGTTATGATACCGTTGAAGCGAATCATCAGTTGGGATTTGCGGCAGACGAGCGCGATTTCACGCTGTGTGCCGATATGTTCAAGCTGCTGGGCGTGGATGCGGTACGTTTGCTGACCAATAACCCGAAGAAAGTAGAAATCCTGACCGAAGCGGGAATCAATATTGTTGAACGCGTGCCGCTGATCGTGGGCCGTAATCCAAAAAATGAACATTATCTGGACACCAAAGCCGCCAAGATGGGACATTTGCTGGGCAAATAATCGTTGTCACCGCCTATCAAAAAGCCTGCTCTCGCAGGCTTTTTTTAATTTTAATTCAACATATTACGAATCACGTAGTGCAGAATGCCGTCGTTTTGGTAATACGTTAGCTCCGTCGCGGTATCAATGCGACAGCGGCATAGAATCACCTCTTTACGCCCATCTGCGCGTACCATACTCACCGGAACTGTCGCCCCCGGTTTAATGTGTTGTAGGTCCGTAATATCGATCGCCTCCTCACCGGTTATTCCCAGCGTTTTACGCGTGACGCCCTGCGGGAATTCCAGCGGTAAAATGCCCATGCCAATCAGGTTAGAACGGTGAATTCGCTCAAAAGACTCTGCGATAACCACGCGAACTCCCAGCAAACGTGGGCCTTTCGCCGCCCAGTCGCGGCTGGAGCCGGATCCATACTCTTTCCCGGCAATCACCGCCAGAGGCACGTTCTCCTGCTGGTATTGCATGGCCGCATCATAAATAGCCACCACTTCGGTTCCCGGCAAATGACGCGTCATGCCACCTTCCACGCCGGGTACCATCTCATTGCGAATACGAATATTGGCAAAGGTACCACGCATCATCACTTCATGATTTCCGCGTCGTGAACCGTAGGAGTTAAAATCTTTACGCTCAACGCCATGGCCTTGCAGATAACGCCCCGCTGGGCTGTCTGGCTTAATACTGCCGGCAGGAGAAATATGGTCGGTGGTAACAGAATCTCCGAGCATCGCCAGAATACGCGCACCGTGAATGTCCTGAACCGGATCCGGCGTAGCCTGCATATCATCGAAGAACGGTGACAAACGGATATAGGTCGAGTCAGACTGCCAGCCATAGGTATCAGCGCGATCAACCTGGATTGCTTTCCATTCTGGCGTGCCTTCAAAGACTTCAGCATACTCTTTATGGAACATGGCGGTAGAGACCTGCTCAACGGCGCGGGCAATTTCCTTGGCTGTCGGCCAAATATCTTTCAGATAAACGGGATCGCCTTTTCTGTCATGGCCTAACGGATCTTTCGTCAGATTGATATTCATATTCCCCGCCAGCGCGTAGGCCACCACCAGCGGCGGAGATGCCAGCCAGTTGGTTTTCACGAGCGGATGGATACGACCTTCAAAGTTACGGTTTCCAGAAAGCACTGCCCCAACTGTAAGATCGCCTTTTTTGATAGCTGTTTCGATAGGATCGGGTAAGGGTCCAGAGTTGCCAATACAGGTGGTACAGCCATAACCCACAAGATTAAATCCCAGCTCATCAAGGTACGGAGTGAACCCTGCCTTTGCCAGATAATCGGAAACCACCTTCGATCCTGGCGCCAACGAGGCTTTCACCCATGGCTGACGTTTCAAACCAAGCGTTACGGCTTTTTTCGCCAGCAGCCCCGCCGCCATCAATACGCTTGGGTTTGAGGTGTTGGTACAAGAGGTGATAGCGGCTATCACCACCGCGCCGTCCGGCAGCTTATACTGCTGACCGCTCATGGTATAGTCCACTGGCTGACGGTCTTTCAGCGAGCTATTCACCTCGAGTTCATTACTCGCCGAGAAGGCTTTCGGCACATCAGCCAGCGCCACCCGATCCTGCGGACGCTTCGGTCCAGCAAGGCTTGCCTCTACGCTGCCCATATCCAGCTCCAACGAACTGGTAAACACAGGTTCATCCCCTGGGTTACGCCACATTCCCTGCGCTTTAGCATAGGCATTGACCAACTCAACCTGTTCCTCACTGCGCCCGCTCAGACGCATATACTCAAGGGTAATGTCATCGATCGGGAAGAAACCGCAGGTTGCGCCGTATTCCGGAGCCATGTTCGCAATGGTTGCTCGATCGGCCAGAGGTAAGGTGTCCAGCCCATCACCGTAGAATTCAACGAATTTACCGACTACACCGTGCTTACGCAGCATCTGAGTGACGGTCAGAACCAGGTCGGTGGCAGTGATGCCTTCCCGCAGTTTACCCACCAGTTTAAAGCCCACAACATCCGGGATCAGCATTGAGACCGGTTGACCCAGCATTGCCGCTTCAGCTTCAATGCCTCCAACGCCCCAGCCCAGCACACCGAGACCATTAATCATCGTGGTATGGGAATCGGTACCGACCAGTGTATCGGGATAAGCCACCCACTCACCGTCCTGTAACTCGCTCCAGACAGCTTTGCCAAGATATTCAAGGTTAACCTGGTGGCAAATCCCCGTACCCGGCGGTACAACGCTGAAGCGACTAAATGCCTGCTGTCCCCATTTCAGGAACACATAACGTTCATGGTTACGTTCCATTTCCAGGCGCACGTTTTCTTCGAAAGCATCATCATCACCGAAACGATCCACCGTTACCGAGTGGTCAATGACAAGATCCACTGGCGAAAGCGGATTCACTTTTGCCGTATCCCCACCCAGACGTTTCACCGCTTCGCGCATGGCGGCGAGATCGACCACCGCCGGCACGCCGGTAAAATCCTGCATCAGAACACGAGCAGGTCGATAGGCAATTTCTCGATCGGCATGGGCGGTCTTCAGCCAATGCGCAAGCACATGAATATCATCTTCGGTAACGGAATTACCGTCCTGCCAGCG
Organism: Citrobacter sp. Cb031; assembly: GCF_030336725.1. Taxonomy (NCBI): domain Bacteria; kingdom Pseudomonadati; phylum Pseudomonadota; class Gammaproteobacteria; order Enterobacterales; family Enterobacteriaceae; genus Citrobacter; species Citrobacter sp. Cb031. The sequence continues at coordinate 334,201 of NZ_JAOWDA010000034.1, read as the reverse complement.
AAGCAGGTTTTCCAGCAAAACTTTTAGCGATTTCGGTAAACGGGTGATATCACCCAGTGATTTAGCGGCCAGCGGCAGACTGTAGTAACGGTAGGTTTTATCTTTAACCTGCAATGTGTCCTTACTGGCTTCTCGTAGAGTCGACGACATAGCTCCTCCTTAATGACAGGGTTGGATCCCCTGATTTTCCTCAGGGTTAGTATTAAAGATAACACAAACAAAATGTAACGCTTTGATAACAACTCAAATTGATAAAAGTGAAGAGCTACAAAGGGGGAACTGAAGTATCTGGCGAGGAGAAAGGTTTAAGCGGTCAAGGTTAATACGGTGATAAGCATGGCTCATCACGATTGCCCGGAATAAAATATTTGCAGTACAAGACAACAGACTAATAATAATTATAAAATTCGTATCAATTATTGTTTCTGTTCATCATCATCCGCAAACAGATCGATAAACGCCCGTTGTTCAGGAGAGAGTTTCCAGGTCGCTGGAATATTCGGCTTATTCTCTGCGCTGCGTTGACTCTCTTGTTCAGGGTCATCCGGAGATGGCATCACGGTGGAGCGTTGTTCCAGTGTGGACATGACCTACCCCCACACGTTCCAGGCCACGAGCGAGACAATAACCCAGAACACGGCAGAGCCAAGAAACACAGCGAACCAAGCTTTACGTTTCATGACGGGATCCCGGCGTGCTGGCTGGTTTCCTGAAGGCATCGCTAACCTCATACTATCGAAATCACTTATCATTTAAGCACCAAACAATCGGTACAATTAATCATCAGATAGGAGGAATCCTAATAAAAAAGGTCAAAAAAAGCCAGTTAATTTTCATACTCGACCTGATAAATAAATTAATTATTTGATCGGTTATAAATATTTGAGAGGGATTTTTGGCGACCTTACTAATTTGAAACTACTTTAGCAAGTGTTTACCATAAACAATATATGGTTAATATATAGAGGAAAAATATTGAATAGATTCAGACTCTGCCGTCGGTATCGCTTTATGTTTGAGGATACCGACGAGGTAACAGCCGTTATTATTTCTCAGGCAATTTAATATCTTTAAACATGGCTTCAATATCGTCGTTGGAACGTAGCGCCACCGCCGTATCCACCACATCACGTGTCAGATGCGGCGCGAAACGTTGAATAAAATCATACATGTAACTGCGTAAAAAAGTGCTGCGACGAAAACCAATCTTGGTGGTGCTATGGCTGAAGATATCATGGGCATCAACGCGCACCAGGTCAGGGTCGGAGACAGGATCAACCGCCATACTGGCAATTACCCCCACGCCGAGGCCCAGGCGTACATAGGTCTTAATGACATCGGCATCGGTCGCGGTAAAAACTATACGCGGCTCAAGCCCCGCACGGTTGAACGCGGTGTCCAGTTCCGAACGTCCGGTAAATCCAAACGTGTAGGTCACCAGCGGGTACTGCGCCAGTTCTTCAATGGATACGGCGGATTTGCCCGCCAACGGATGGTCCGGCGTAACGACAATCGAACGGTTCCAGTGGTAGCAAGGCAGCATCACCAGATCGTCATACAGGTGCAGGGCTTCCGTCGCGATAGCAAAATCGGCATTCCCTTTCGAGACGGCTTCGGCGATTTGCGTCGGCGATCCCTGGTGCATATGCAATGAGACGCGTGGATAACGCTCAATAAAGCCTTTAATAACGTTCGGCAAAGCGTAACGCGCCTGAGTGTGCGTGGTGGCGATATACAGTGAGCCTTTGTCCGGCCAGGTATGTTCGCCAGCAACGGACTTAATGGCATCCACCTTCGACAAAACTTCTCGCGCGATTCGAATGACTTCCTGGCCCGCTGGCGTAACCTGGGTCAGGTGCTTACCGCTACGGGCAAAAATCTGGATGCCAAGTTCATCTTCCAGCATACGAACTTGCTTACTGATACCTGGCTGCGAGGTATAAAGCCCTTCCGCCGTTGAGGAGACATTAAGGTTGTGGTTCACCACCTCAACAATGTAGCGAAGCTGCTGTAATTTCATGTTAAGCCATCCCGATTTGCGCCATCAAATCATCGTTTCAGAGCAGGCTCGTTGGCGCTGCTAATACGATTTAATAATAAAAAGTGTGTTAACTATAACCACTATATCATTTCTATGTGAGCTGTATAGGGATGACAAAAAATAATACGCCAGAAACAAAAAGGGCCGCTTACGCGACCCTTTGAGGAGAAACTCAGCCGGAATGCTGTTATTTCTTCCCTTCTACCCATTTACCGTCAACGAAGAACGCGGACCAGCCGGTCGCCTTACCGTCTTTCTCCGCAGCAACGTATTGCTGCTTGGTTTTACGGCTGAAACGAACCATCGACTTGTTGCCGTCCGGGTCAGTCTGCGGCGCATCTGCCAGATAGCGCAGTTTTTCCGGCAGACGATCGCGGAAGCGGTACAACTCTTCAACCAGCGGCGCACGTGTCTCACGTGATTTCGGGAACGTATTTGCCGCCAGGAAGATCCCTGCAGCGCCATCACGTAACACGAAATACGCATCAGATTTTTCACACGGCAGTTCCGGCAACGGAACCGGATCCTCTTTCGGTGGAGCAACTTCACCGTTACGCAGGATCTTACGGGTATTTTTGCACTCGTCGTTGGTACACGCCATGTACTTGCCGAAACGTCCCATTTTCAGGTGCATTTCAGAGCCACATTTCTCGCACTCAACAATAGGACCGTCATAACCCTTGATGCGGAATTCGCCTTCTTCGATCTCATAGCCGTCGCAGGTAGGGTTATTACCACATACATGCAGCTTGCGCTTAGGATCGATAAGGTAGCTGTCCATCGCCGTGCCGCACTTCTGGCAGCGACGTTTGGCGCGCAAAGCGTTGGTTTCCGCATCGTCGCCTTCCAGCACGTTCAGCACTTCGTTTTCCGGCACCAGGTTAATGGTGGTTTTGCAACGCTCTTTCGGGGAAAGCGCATAGCCAGAACAACCCAGGAAAACGCCGGTGCTGGCGGTACGAATACCCATCTTGCGACCGCAGGTTGGGCAATCAATGCTGGTCAGCACCATCTGGTTCGGACGCATACCGCCCTCTTCAGGATCTTTCTCGGCTTTATCCAGTTGCTGAGTAAAATCAGTGAAGAAGTTGTCGAGTACGCCCTTCCATTCGGCTTCGTGATTTGCCACCTGGTCGAGGCTGTCTTCCATCTGCGCGGTAAAGTCGTAGTTCATCAGTTCGCGGAAGTTTTCTTCCAGACGATCGGTGACGATTTCACCCATTTTTTCAGCGTAGAAGCGACGGTTCTCAACGCGAACATAACCGCGATCCTGAATCGTAGAAATGATCGACGCATACGTGGATGGGCGACCAATACCACGTTTTTCAAGCTCTTTCACCAGCGAAGCTTCACTGAAGCGCGCAGGCGGTTTGGTAAAGTGTTGCGCTGGTGTCAGTTCGATGAGCGTCAACGTATCGCCTTTATCCACCGCAGGTAAAATGCGGTCTTCATCGCCCTTACGCAGCGCAGGCATCACTTTCGTCCAGCCATCGAAGCGCAGAATACGACCACGCGCCTTCAGACGGAAATCACCCGCGCCCACCGTCAGCGTGGTGGAATCATATTTAGCAGGCGTCATCTGACAGGCAACAAACTGGCGCCAGATCAGCTGATACAGTTTTTGCGCATCGGCTTCCATATCTTTCAGCGATTCCGCCTGAACGGCGACATCGGAAGGACGGATAGCTTCGTGCGCTTCCTGCGAGTTCTCTTTGCTGGCGTACTGGTTCGCGCTATCCGGCAGATACTTTTTGCCGAAATTATCGCTGATGTAATCGCGAACCATGTTCACCGCATCCTGACTCAGGTTGGTTGAGTCAGTACGCATATAAGTGATGTAGCCCGCTTCATACAAGCGCTGCGCCATCATCATGGTTTTCTTCACGCCGAAGCCCAGACGCGTGCTGGCGGCCTGCTGTAGCGTGGAGGTGATGAACGGCGCACCCGGCTTGCTGCTGGTCGGCTTATCTTCGCGTTCCAGAACGCTGTAGCGCGCTTTTTCCAACAGGCTAACGGCGGCAAGCGTTTGTTCCCGGTTGACCGGACGGAACGGTTTATCATTCTGATGCGTCACCTCAAGCGGTAACGCGTCACCGCCTGGCGTGGTCGTGTTAGCATCAATTTCCCAGAACTCTTCAGGAACGAATGCTTTGATTTCGCGTTCACGCTCAACCACCAGACGCACGGCAACCGACTGTACGCGGCCTGCTGACAGGCCTCGCGCAATTTTTTTCCACAGCAGCGGCGACACCATATAGCCCACAACACGGTCCATAAAGCGGCGCGCCTGTTGCGCATTGACGCGGTCGATGTTCAGCTCACCCGGTTTTTCAAACGCCTGACGAATAGCGTTTTTGGTAATTTCGTTAAACACCACGCGACTGTAGCGGGTGTCGTCGCCGCCGATCACTTCCCGCAGGTGCCACGCAATGGCTTCCCCTTCGCGGTCAAGGTCGGTTGCGAGATAGATGTGGTCGGCTTTTTCAGCCAGTTGCTTCAGTTCAGAAACAACTTTTTCTTTCCCGGGCAGCACTTCATAGCGCGCATCCCAGTTGTGCCACGGGTCAACACCCATACGATTGACGAGAGCGCCACGTTCATCCTTTTTGGGCTTTTTAGCCGTTTTGGTGGAGGTTGAGTCGGCGCTCTTTTTAGTTGCTGAGCCACTGGTCGGCAAATCACGGATATGACCGACGCTGGATTTCACCACGTAGTCATTACCCAGATACTTGTTGATCGTTTTGGCTTTTGCCGGGGACTCAACGATGACAAGAGCTTTACCCATATTCACCTTTACCTAATTTGATTCTTCCAGAATGCGTCGCACGTTGATTCACCTTCCACTGGCGACGAGACATCGATATGGTCTCTACGTCGGCGGATATCAACCCTTAAACTGATTCGCGCTTGTAATGTAACTCTCATGTAACTGAGTTAACAGGCTTTTTCGCTCACAAACGCTATAGCACGACGGAGTATTGGTCGAATGTCAAGCAAATCTGTTGCCAGATTGACGAAAGCGTCACACTGTACCTGATAAAATGCGTTACGCAACTTTATTAGCATGCAAAAACAAATCTCGCCACTTGCAACACTGTCGTAAGACCTTCATTTAAGTCAGGGAATATTTGCCCATAAGCCGGGCTCGGCGTAGACTAATGTCCTTGTTTAAGGAGTAAATAATGCATAAAGACACTCAACCCATCGATCGCGAAACACTGCTGATTGAAGCCAACAAAATCATTCGTGAGCATGAGGACACGCTGGCGGGGATTGTCGCCACCGGCGTAACGCAGCGAAATGGCGTGCTGGTTTTCAGCGGAGATTACTTTTTAGACGAGCAAGGGCTACCGACGCCCAAAAGTACGGCGGTGTTTAATATGTTTAAACATCTGGCGCACGTACTTTCTGAAAAGTATCACTTGATCGATTAACACGAGAAATGATTTGCCGGATGACGGCTGCGCCTCATCCGGCAATTACAATTTTACATCAGCGGTTTTTGTCCTCGCTGCCACCAACGCATCAGTAAACGATCGGCGCTCTCGGCGGCACTGCCGGTAAAACGGTCCATCAGTTTTTTACGCTGCAGATAACGTACGTTCAATACGTCACGACCGTCCATCAGTCCGAGGATCACCTCATCACTGGTATTGATCTCATCCACCAGCCCGTTGGCCAGCGCCTGTTGACCAAACCAGTGTTCACCCGTGGCAACCTGTTCAATGTCCAGAGCCGGACGCATGCGCTGTACAAAATCTTTAAACAGATGATGGGTTTCGTTCAGATCTTCGCGGAATTTCTGCCGCCCTTCTTCCGTGTTTTCACCAAGTAAGGTCAGCGTACGCTTATACTGTCCGGCGGTGTGCAGTTCGATATCAATATCTTTCCCTTTCAGGAAGCGGTGAAAGTTCGGGATCTGTGCCACAACGCCAATAGAGCCGACAATAGCAAACGGCGCCGAGACAATTTTATCCGCCACGCAAGCCATCATATATCCGCCGCTCGCAGCGACTTTATCTACCGTAACGGTCAGCGGGATCTGCTTATCGCGCAGACGTTGTAACTGGGACGCGGCCAGGCCATAGCCGTGTACTACGCCGCCCGGACTTTCCAGACGAACCACGACCTGATCCTGGGGTTTAACGACCGCCAGCACTGCCGTCACCTCTTCGCGTAATGCGCTGACCTCATGGGCATCCATACTGCCTTTAAAATCAAGTACCCATACCCGTGGTTTATGAGATGACGTACTGTCTCCCAGTTTCGCTTTTGCCTTAGCGGCCTTCGCCTCAAGTTTGTGTTTCTTTTTCTGCGCCTTATGCCAGAATTTTTGCTGATGCCCATCCAATAAAGCCAGCGACAGGTCTTCTTTCATCTCTTTATATTGATCGCTGAGATTAATAACCCGCAATTCCCCACGCTGACGTTTGCGTTGTGTCGCGTTTACGATCAGCATAACTACCACCGCAATAGCCACCACGACAGTGACAATTTTTGCCAAAAACAACCCATATTCAGACAACAATTCCACGTGACCCACCTTGGTTAAACAACGCTACTTTCGCTCAGTGTACAACAGCCTTGTTAACCCGTCTTGCTTCATCCATTCAGTAAAAAGCATGACAACGCGTTCATTTTGCGGTGTTATTGCCTTTGGCTGATTGAAAAAGAACAGGGTTTAAGGCATAAAGCCCAAAAGTTATCGCGAACGAGATGGCCAGGACGTCGCCGAGGAGTAGCCGTGCATTATCAACCGAAACAAGATCTTCTACAGGACCGCATTATTCTGGTCACCGGTGCCAGCGATGGTATCGGGCGTGAAGCCGCACAGACCTACGCGCGTTACGGCGCGACCGTGATTCTGTTAGGGCGTAACGAAGAAAAACTGCGTCAGGTTGCCCGCTCCATCGCCGAAGAAAAAGGTACGCAACCACACTGGTTCACGCTGGATCTGCTCACCTGTACGTCTGACGAATGCCACCAGCTCGCACAGCGCATTGCCGCGCATTTCCCGCGTCTGGATGGCGTATTGCATAATGCCGGATTGCTCGGTGACATTTGCCCGATGAGCGAGCAAAACCCGCAGGTATGGCAGGACGTGATGCAGGTAAACGTGAACGCCACCTTTATGCTGACTCAGGCATTGCTGCCGTTGTTGCTCAAATCCGATGCCGGATCGCTGGTCTTTACCTCCTCCAGCGTCGGTCGCCAGGGGCGCGCCAACTGGGGGGCATACGCCACCTCCAAATTTGCTACCGAAGGAATGATGCAGGTTCTGGCTGATGAATATCAGAACCGCCACCTGCGCGTAAACTGTATCAATCCTGGTGGAACGCGTACCGGCATGCGAGCCAGCGCGTTCCCGACGGAAGATCCGCAAAAATTGAAAACCCCCGCCGATATTATGCCGCTCTACCTGTGGCTGATGGGCGATGACAGCCGCCGTAAAACCGGTATGACTTTCGATGCCCAGCCGGGCCGTAAACCAGGAATCGCCCAATGAGTGAAGAACGCTATCAGCAGCGCCAGCAGCGCGTAAAAGACCGGGTTGACGCCCGTGTTGCCGCCGCCAGAGACGAGCGCGGGATTATTATTGTGTTCACCGGAAATGGTAAGGGTAAAACCACCGCCGCGTTCGGTACCGCCACGCGCGCAGTAGGCCACGGTAAAAAAGTCGGCGTAGTGCAATTTATTAAGGGGACATGGCCAAACGGTGAACGAAACTTACTCGAACCCCACGGCGTTGAGTTTCAGGTCATGGCGACAGGATTTACCTGGGAAACGCAGAACCGCGAGTCCGACACCGCAGCCTGCATGGCCGTATGGGAACACGGCAAGCGGATGCTGGCCGACGCTGAGCTGGATATGGTGATACTGGACGAGCTGACCTATATGGTTGCATACGACTATCTGCCACTCGACGAGGTCATCAATGCCCTAAACGCGCGCCCTGCCCATCAAACGGTCATTATCACCGGTCGTGGATGTCATCGCGATATTCTGGAGTTAGCGGATACGGTCAGCGAACTGCGGCCGGTTAAGCACGCCTTTGAAGCGGGCGTGAAAGCCCAGATGGGGATCGATTACTGATAGTAGGCCGGATAAGGCGCTTACGCCGCATCCGGCTCCACGCTAACGCCTGATGGCGCGTTGCTTATCAGGCCTACTCATGATTAACCGTTGTTGCTGCGACCGCCCGGACGACGGCTGCCGCCAACCTGCGAGTGGCGCTTCACCGCACGGCGGATCTGGTTTGCCTTCATACGGCGACGATCTTTCTCGACGGCAACTTTAGAGGTGGTTTCCGGCTTCAGTTCCACCAGTTCACGCAAATAGTTGGTCTGCGCGAGGTCAAGTTCCGTCCAGCCGCCACGCGGCAGGCCCTTCGGCAGTGGGATATCACCGTAACGTACACGGATAAGACGACTTACCTGCACGCCCACGGCTTCCCACAGGCGACGGACTTCACGGTTACGCCCTTCGGTCAACGTGACGTTATACCACTGGTTGATCCCTTCACCGCCGCTGAACTTGATCGTTTTAAATGCGGCCGGACCATCTTCCAGCTGCACGCCACGACTCAGATCGCGCAGTTTCGCGTCATCAACCTGACCAAACACACGCACCGCATATTCACGTTCAACTTCGCGGCTTGGGTGCATCAGACGGTTCGCCAGTTCGCCATCGGTGGTAAACAGCAGTAAACCACAGGTATTCACGTCCAGACGTCCCACGGCAATCCAGCGCGCATCGCGCAGTTTTGGCAGACGATCAAACACGGTCGGACGACCTTCCGGGTCGTTACGGGTACACAGTTCACCTTCTGGCTTGTAATAAGCCAGAACACGGCAGATTTGCTCCGCAGATTCTTTCACCGAAATCAGATGACCGTCGATACGGATTTTCAGACCCGGCGTAACTTCAACGCGATCGCCGAGCGTGGCAATTTTGCCATCAACGCTCACGCGACCCGCGGCAATTATGGATTCAATTTCACGGCGAGAACCGTGGCCAGCGCGCGCCAGCACTTTTTGTAACTTTTCGCTCATAGAGCTTCCTTTAGATGTCGCCTTCACAGGCGTCGAACAGGAGAATCAACGGCGCCAGTCAGCGCCATTTTAAGGCCGCGTAGTATAGCGGTTCGCGCCCTTATAAGAAAGGTTTAACGTCGCCGACGCCTTCGCGCAATACCACCGGGGAATCATCGGTTAAATCGATAACCGTGGTTGGCTGCTGGCCGAGATATCCACCGTGGATAATCAAATCCACCACTTTCTCCAGACGATCTTTGATTTCTTCCGGATCTGACTCGGTAAATTCGCTGCCCGGCAGCATCAGTGATGTAGAGAGCATAGGCTCGCCCAGCGCTTCCAGCAGCGCCAGCGCAATCGGATTCGAGGGTACACGCAAACCGATGGTCTTACGTTTTTCCTGCAACAGTCGACGTGGTACTTCTTTCGTCCCCTTCAGGATGAACGTGTAGTTGCCCGGCGTGTTGTTTTTAATTAAACGGAAGGCCACGTTGTCGACAAACGAATAGGTCGACAGTTCGGACAGGTCACGACACATCAGCGTAAAGTTGTGCCCGTCCGGCAGGTGACGGATGCGACAAATGCGCTCCATTGCGCCTTTATCTTCAATTTTGCAACCCAACGCATAGCCGGAATCAGTTGGATAGACGATCACCCCTCCTTTACGCACGATTTCAACGGCCTGATTGATCAGTCGCTGCTGTGGGTTTTCGGGATGAATATAAAAAAACTGGCTCATACTTTCCTCTCTGTGGTCTCGGGCTGTTCCCAAAGTTGCCAGACGCCTTCTACGCCTGCGGGCAACCAGAGTTTACGACCCAGCTCAATCCATGGGCAGGGTAGATGAAAATCAGACCCTTGCGATGCCCACAGTTGATGCTGACGCGCAAGCGTCGCCAGATGGGTGCGTTCATTGGGAGACTGCTGGCACTGTGCCACTTCCATCGCGTCGCCGTGATGTTCAGCAAAATGCGCAACCAGTCTTTTCAGCCACTTAGCGCTAAGATCGTACCGCCCAGGATGAGCCAGAACTGCCTTACCGCCAGAATGATGAATGACATCAATAGCTTGTTCTATTGTACACCACTGTGGCGGAACGTAACCGGTTTTCCCACGAGCAAGATATTTTTTAAAGACATCCGCCATGGTTGTGGCTTTTCCGCACTCCACCAGGAAACGCGCGAAATGCCCCCGAGTGATCGCCCCGCCATCAGCCAGGCGTAATGCCCCTTCCCACGCGCCGGGAATATGCGCTTTGTCGAGTCGTTCAGCAATCAGGCGCGCGCGCTGCTGACGACGTTCCGTTTGCTGCGCCAGAAATTCGCACATCATTGGATGGGCGATATCAATGTTCAGACCCACGATATGGATCTCATGGTTTTCCCAGACTGTTGATATCTCGACGCCAGGGATCAAATTTAACGCTAAACCCGCACGTGAAATTTCTTCTCTTGCCGCCGCAATACCCGCCGTGGTGTCATGATCGGTGATCGCCAGTGTACCGACTCGCATCTCTACCGCACGGTGTACTAAGGCTTCTGGCGTTAATCGCCCATCGGAGGCTGTAGTATGACTGTGCAGGTCATAAATCACTGCGTAATTCGTGTCGCTCAATGCGGCTCCCGTTTCACTAAATGTCTTAACCCGCTCATCATAGCGGTTTAGACAAATATACTGAAATCAGGTGTTGACTTTATTCCATTGAACTAGTTAACTAGTACGCAAGTTCACATGAAGAAGGTATCTGAGATGAAAGCAACATTTGTTCTGCACGGTTGGTGGCGCACTTCCTGATTTCGGGCAGTGTCTTACGTCTGCAATATGCAACCAGATACCCGGCCCGCCAAATGAGCGGGCTTTTTTTTGAACAAAATTAATGAGAATAACGATGCAAACACAAAAACCGACACTCGAACTGCTTGCCTGCGATGCCGCCTACCGTGAAAATCCGACGGCGCTGTTTCATCAGGTGTGTGGCGCACGTCCAGCAACGCTGCTGCTGGAATCTGCCGATATCGACAGCAAAGACGATCTGAAGAGCTTGCTGCTGGTCGACAGTGCATTACGCATTACCGCCATCGGTGACACTGTCACCATTCAGGCATTATCCGCTAACGGCGCATCGCTGCTGCCGCTGCTGGATGCTGCCCTGCCCGCGGGCGTTGAGAACAAACAACAGCCGAATGGTCGCCATCTGCGATTCCCTGCCGTTAGCCCGCTGCTGGATGAAGACGCCCGCTTATGTTCCCTGTCCGTATTTGATGCCTTCCGTTTATTGCAGGAGCTGGTTAATGTTCCTGCGCAAGAACGTGAAGCGATGTTCTTCGGCGGTCTGTTTTCCTACGACCTGGTTGCCGGTTTTGAAGATTTACCTCAGCTTGAAGCGGGCAACCGTTGCCCTGACTACTGCTTCTATCTGGCAGAAACGCTCATGGTCATCGACCATCAGAAGAAAAGCACCCGCATTCAGGCCAGCATATTTACCCCCAGCGATGCAGAAAAACAGCGTCTTAATGCCCGTCTGGCGCAACTGAGCCAGCAGCTTACCGAACCTGCGCCGCCGCTGCCCGTCACTGAAGTTCCGCACATGCGCTGCGAATGCAATCAGAGCGATGAAGAGTTTGCCGCCGTGGTTCGTGGTATGCAAAAAGCCATTCGCGCTGGCGAAATTTTCCAGGTGGTTCCATCCCGTCGTTTCTCGCTGCCCTGCCCGTCACCGCTGGCGGCCTACTATGTGCTGAAGAAAAGTAACCCCAGCCCGTACATGTTTTTTATGCAGGACAACGATTTCACACTGTTCGGCGCCTCTCCGGAAAGCTCGCTGAAATACGATGCCACCAGCCGGCAGATTGAAATCTACCCGATTGCCGGGACCCGCCCACGCGGTCGTCGTGCGGACGGTTCGCTGGACCGCGATCTCGACAGCCGTATTGAGCTGGAGATGCGTACCGATCATAAAGAGCTTTCCGAACACCTGATGCTGGTAGACCTGGCACGTAACGACCTGGCGCGCATCTGTACGCCCGGCAGCCGCTACGTTGCTGACCTCACCAAAGTGGATCGTTATTCCTTCGTTATGCACCTGGTTTCCCGCGTAGTCGGCGAGCTGCGTAGCGATCTGGATGTGCTGCATGCTTACCGCGCCTGTATGAACATGGGCACGCTAAGCGGCGCGCCGAAAGTTCGCGCCATGCAGCTTATCGCCGAGGCCGAAGGCCGTCGTCGCGGCAGCTATGGCGGCGCAGTGGGTTACTTCACGGCCCATGGCGATCTGGATACCTGTATTGTGATTCGTTCCGCCCTCGTGGAAGACGGTATTGCCACCGTACAGGCTGGCGCCGGAATTGTTCTGGATTCCGTTGGGCAGTCAGAAGCCGATGAAACCCGTAATAAAGCGCGTGCGGTTCTGCGTGCTATCGCCACCGCACACCACGCACAGGAGACCTTCTAATGGCTGATATTCTGCTGCTCGATAATATCGACTCTTTTACCTATAACCTGGCAGATCAGCTGCGTACTAACGGTCATAACGTGGTGATTTACCGCAACCATATTCCGGCCCAGACATTAATAGACCGCTTAGCGACCATGAAAAATCCGGTGCTGATGCTCTCTCCAGGTCCAGGTGCGCCAAGCGAAGCGGGCTGCATGCCGGAGCTGTTAACCCGCCTGCGCGGCAAGCTGCCGATCATCGGCATTTGTCTGGGGCATCAGGCCATTGTCGAGGCCTATGGTGGATACGTGGGACAGGCGGGGGAAATCCTGCACGGTAAAGCGTCCAGCATTGAACACGATGGTCAGGCAATGTTCGCCGGTCTGGCAAATCCGCTGCCGGTGGCGCGCTATCACTCGCTGGTTGGCAGCAACGTTCCGGCCGGATTGACCATCAACGCCCACTTTAACGGCATGGTGATGGCGGTACGTCACGATACCGATCGCGTATGTGGCTTCCAGTTCCATCCAGAATCCATTCTGACCACCCAGGGCGCACGTCTGCTGGAGCAAACGCTGGCCTGGGCGCAACAGAAACTCGAACAGACTAATACGCTGCAACCTATTCTGGAGAAACTGTATCAGGCCCAGACGCTGTCTCAGCAGGAAAGCCACCAGCTGTTCTCCGCCGTGGTACGCGGTGAACTGAAGCCGGAACAACTGGCTGCGGCGCTGGTGAGCATGAAAATTCGCGGCGAGCACCCGAATGAAATTGCCGGTGCGGCAACCGCGTTGCTGGAAAACGCCGCCCCGTTCCCGCGACCTGATTATCTGTTTGCCGATATTGTCGGTACCGGCGGTGATGGCAGCAACAGTATCAATATTTCCACCGCCAGCGCCTTTGTGGCGGCCGCTTGCGGACTGAAAGTCGCCAAACACGGCAACCGCAGCGTCTCCAGCAAGTCGGGCTCTTCTGATCTGTTAGCGGCTTTTGGCATCAATCTGGATATGAACGCCGATAAATCCCGTCAGGCACTTGACGACCTCGGTGTGTGTTTCTTGTTTGCGCCGAAATACCACACCGGTTTTCGCCATGCTATGCCGGTACGCCAACAGTTGAAAACCCGTACGCTGTTTAACGTCCTCGGCCCGTTGATTAACCCGGCACATCCGCCGCTGGCGCTGATCGGCGTTTACAGTCCGGAACTGGTGCTGCCAATTGCCGAAACGCTGCGCGTGTTGGGGTATCAGCGGGCAGCCGTGGTGCACAGCGGCGGCATGGATGAAGTTTCCCTGCATGCGCCGACCATTGTGGCAGAGCTGCATGATGGCGAAATCAAGAGCTATCAACTGACGGCGGAAGACTTTGGCCTGACGCCTTACCACCAGGAACAGCTGGCTGGCGGCACGCCGGAAGAAAACCGTGACATTCTTAGTCGCTTGTTACAAGGTAAAGGTGAAGCCGCTCATGAAGCTGCTGTTGCCGCGAATGTCGCCATGTTAATGCGCCTGCACGGTGAAGAAGATTTAAAAGCCAATGCGCAAACCGTGATTAATGTACTGCGCAGCGGTGCGGCCTATGACCGTGTCACTGCACTGGCAGCAAGAGGGTAAATGATGCAAACCGTTTTAGCGAAAATTGTCGCAGACAAGGCGATTTGGGTAGAAGCCCGCAAACAACAACAACCGCTGGCCAGCTTTCAGAATGATGTTCAACCCAGCTCTCGTGATTTCTACGATGCGCTGCAAGGTGCACGTACCGCCTTTATTCTGGAGTGCAAGAAAGCGTCTCCGTCAAAAGGCGTGATCCGTGATGACTTCGACCCGGCACAGATTGCGGGCGTATATAAACAATATGCTTCCGCGATTTCCGTACTGACCGATGAGAAATATTTCCAGGGGAGCTTTGATTTCCTGCCCATCGTCAGCCGCATCGCACCGCAGCCGATTCTGTGTAAGGACTTTATTATCGATCCTTACCAGATTTACCTGGCGCGCTTCTATCAGGCGGACGCCTGTCTGCTGATGCTGTCGGTGCTTGATGATGAGCAATATCGTCAACTCGCCGCCGTCGCCCACAGTTTGAAAATGGGCGTACTGACTGAAGTCAGTAACGATGAAGAGCTGGAGCGTGCTATCGCACTGGGTGCCAAAGTCGTCGGTATCAACAACCGTGATTTACGCGACCTGTCGATCGATCTGAATCGCACCCGCCAACTGGCGCCGCGACTGGGTCATGGCGTAACCGTCATCAGCGAGTCCGGTATCAATACCTATGGTCAAGTGCGAGAACTCAGCCACTTCGCCAACGGTTTTCTGATTGGCTCCGCGTTGATGTCGCATGATGATCTGCATGCTGCCGTGCGTCGCGTTCTGCTCGGCGAAAATAAAGTCTGCGGTTTAACCCGGGCTCAGGATGCAAACGCGGCATACGAAGCGGGTGCCATATACGGCGGGTTGATTTTTGTGTCCACATCGCCACGCGCGGTCAGCGTTGAACGCGCACGCGAGGTCATGACCGGCGCACCGCTGCAATATGTCGGGGTGTTCCGCAACACAGAGATCACCGACGTGCGCGAAACAGCGGTGGCTCTGGGGCTAACAGCCGTGCAATTGCATGGTAGCGAAGACCAGGCCTATGTTGACGCCCTGCGCGACGCGCTACCCGAACAGGTGCAAATCTGGAAGGCATTAAGCGTCAGCGAAACGTTGCCAACTCGTGATTATCAGCACGTCGATAAATACGTATTCGACAATGGTCAAGGCGGCAGCGGTCAACGCTTCGACTGGTCACTTTTAGGCGGACAATCGCTGGATAACGTTTTACTGGCTGGCGGACTCGGCGCTGATAACTGCGTTGACGCGGCAAAAACCGGCTGTGCCGGTCTCGATTTCAATTCTGGCGTAGAGTCACAGCCGGGCATCAAGGATGCACGTCTTTTGGCTTCGGTCTTTCAGACGCTGCGCGCATATTAAGGAAAAGGACATGACAACATTACTCAATCCGTATTTTGGTGAATTTGGCGGTATGTATGTGCCACAGATTCTGATGCCTGCCCTGCGCCAGCTGGAAGAAGCTTTTGTCAGCGCGCAAAAGGATCCTGAATTTCAGGCGCAGTTTACAGACCTGCTGAAAAACTATGCTGGTCGTCCAACTGCACTGACCAAATGCCAGAACATTACTCAAGGCACCAACACTACGCTATATCTCAAACGTGAAGATTTGCTGCACGGCGGCGCGCACAAAACCAACCAGGTGCTGGGCCAGGCATTGCTGGCGAAACGTATGGGGAAAACGGAGATCATCGCCGAAACCGGCGCGGGCCAGCACGGTGTTGCATCAGCTCTCGCCAGCGCACTGCTGGGGCTGAAATGCCGTATTTATATGGGTGCAAAAGACGTTGAACGCCAGTCGCCAAACGTTTTCCGTATGCGTCTGATGGGGGCTGAAGTTATCCCGGTTCACAGCGGTTCTGCAACGCTGAAAGATGCCTGTAACGAAGCGCTGCGCGACTGGTCTGGCAGCTACGATACCGCGCACTATATGCTCGGTACGGCGGCGGGTCCACATCCCTTCCCGACCATTGTTCGTGAATTTCAGCGCATGATCGGCGAGGAAACTAAAGCGCAGATCCTTGAAAAAGAAGGTCGCCTGCCGGACGCGGTTATCGCCTGCGTGGGCGGCGGTTCTAACGCCATCGGTATGTTCGCGGACTTTATTAATGAAACCAGCGTCGGTCTGATTGGCGTCGAGCCTGGCGGTCATGGGATTGAATCAGGGGAACATGGCGCACCGTTGAAGCATGGTCGTGTCGGGATTTACTTCGGCATGAAGTCCCCGATGATGCAGACCGAAGAAGGACAGATTGAAGAGTCTTACTCTATTTCCGCGGGGCTGGATTTCCCGTCTGTCGGGCCGCAGCATGCGTATCTGAACAGCATTGGTCGCGCCGATTATGTTTCGATCACCGACGACGAAGCGCTCGAGGCCTTTAAAACGCTGTGTCTGCACGAGGGGATTATTCCGGCGCTGGAGTCCTCCCATGCCCTGGCACACGCATTGAAAATGATGCGTGAAAACCCGGAAAAAGAGCAGTTACTGGTGGTTAATCTCTCCGGTCGCGGCGACAAAGACATTTTCACCGTACACGATATTCTGAAAGCGCGAGGGGAAATCTGATGGAACGTTACGAAAACCTGTTTGCACAGCTGAAGGACCGCAAAGAAGGTGCTTTTGTCCCCTTCGTAACCCTGGGCGATCCGTCTGTTGAGCAGTCACTGAAAATCATTGATACGCTGATTGAAGCCGGTGCCGATGCCCTTGAGCTCGGTATTCCGTTCTCCGATCCGCTGGCTGACGGTCCAACCATTCAGGAAGCCACCCTGCGTGCGTTTGCCGCCGGCGTCACGCCGTCGCAATGCTTTGAAATGCTGGCGCTGATTCGCCAGAAGCACCCTACGATTCCCATTGGCTTGCTGATGTATGCCAACCTGGTGTTTAGCAAGGGCATTGACGAGTTTTACGCCCAGTGTGAAAAAGTGGGCGTGGATTCCGTGTTAGTAGCCGATGTTCCCGTTGAAGAGTCCGCGCCATTCAGAGCTGCGGCGCTCCGCCACAACATTGCGCCAATTTTTATCTGCCCACCGAACGCTGATGAAGAACTGCTGCGCCAGATCGCCTCTCATGGCCGCGGCTATACCTATTTGCTTTCGCGTGCGGGCGTGACCGGTGCAGAAAATCGAGCGGCATTACCGCTGCATCACCTGGTCGAAAAGTTGAAAGCATATGATGCTCCGCCTTCTTTACAGGGGTTTGGTATCTCTGCACCTGAACAGGTAACCGGCGCGATTGACGCTGGCGCTGCCGGCGCTATTTCCGGCTCGGCAATTGTGAAAATCATTGAGAAAAATGTTGCGGCACCGGAACAGATGCTGGCTGAGCTGAAAGCTTTTGTCAGCGCGATGAAAGCCGCCACCCGGCAGTAAGCTAAATCAACCGCCAGAGACTTCTGGCGGTTTTACGCTTCTTTCGTGTGCTTCATTTTATACATGGCGCTATCTGCATTCTGAATAGCCACATCCAGTTCACCGTTCACCTCTGCAATCCCCCACGATACTGACAATGGCACGGTATGACCGTCCACTACAAACACATGACTGGTCACCTGCCCGCTGATACGTTGAGCAATTGCGATGGCATCAGTTGCCTGCGAGCGAAACAGCAGGATCATAAATTCATCCCCGCCGGTACGAATCACAATATCGTGGCTGGTGCGGGTGTTTGATAACATCCTGTTGGCGATAATTTGCAGCGCACGATCGCCTGCCGCGTGACCCCAGGTATCATTGACGGCCTTGAACTTATTGCAGTCCAGTAGCACCACCGAACAGTGGGATAAATCACGGCGCTTGATGATGTCGAGTATTCGGCGATTAAAGCAACCGGTCAGGGTGTCTATATAAACCTTCAGGTCGCTTTCGTTTAGCCATGATTTTAGCGAGAAACTAATCATGATGAAAAAGAACGGTGCCAGCAGGATCACGATCCCGGCATGGGGATCGCGTGTCATAAAACGGCCTAATGAAAGCGAATAGTGCAGCGCATATTTCTCCGAAAAATTGCGCACTAAAAAACGGGATTGACCTGTACATTTACCGGATAAACAAAGACTTTCATTGTTGGTCAAATTTACCAATTCCACATTCAGCTCTGGTGGGAGTCGGTAGTCAAATGCTTGAGCCAACGCTTCCTGCAATTCGGGCTTTGAATGGTCATAAACCAGATAGGCCACGATTTGGTCTGATATCTCTTTGCCAGACAGATCGTAGATATAGCTCACCACGCTGTAAGCTTTTTCACCGGTAATTTTATCGGTATAGAAGTTCGTTGAACTAAGGGCTTTGTTTTTGACGTTTTTTTGCAACAGTCGGGTATAGAAATCGACCGGCGGATAGAAAAAGTTGGTGAGATCCCGCGCCATTTCAGAATTTGAGAAACTGAAGTTGCGCGAATCGGAAGCCATAAACCAGTAAAAATAATCTGAATTTTTGGCGATAATATAACGATGTGCATCGAAGCTGCCCGGATTTAGCTCATTAACCATACCGCGAATAAACTCCGCCGCCGTATACATACACAGCGCGTTGTGGCTGGCTTGCTGGGCAATAATTGTCCCCGTTACCGAATGCAGACGCTTTGGGTCGGCGTTAATTCCCCATTCCATTTCATTGCGGGGAGCAAATTGTGAAATATCGCCACATTGCTCACCCGATTTAATATGGTGATAGCGCTCACCAATCGCATCGGCGATCAGCTCATTATCGTTAAAAATGTCCATCATGCGCGCTTGCATGCGGTTAACACCGTCACTGACTGCAGCCATCCGCTGCTCATAAATTATAAACAGAAACAACGACGTAAATATCAACGTAATGAGCCCTGATACCAGCAGTGCCTGCCTGTTTCTGAGCTTGTCCTGCACAATCTTCACGAGTTCACCCTGATAGTTAACATATTGCCAAACCGGTTACCCGTTTCTGTCATTGCATAGCTGCGCTGTATGTTGATTGAGAATGTTAACCGTCCCTAAGCTGATGCCTTAGAAGCCCGCCGTTGTGTGCGCTAAAGTTACAGACTTATACAATAAAAGCACATTTTTGTTAACATAAATGCAAACTAATCATCACCCTCAATCGGATACCCTGCCCGACGAATAGCCTCACGACAATCGCTCACGCCTGCGGCATAGCCCGCTTCGATCTCACAAACAGGACTGGCGCTGCAATAAGGTAGTTTAACCGGAGTCGCAATGCGTTTCTCCAGCACTTCAATTTTATCCATAAAATTCAATAAGTCACGCGCAGCGCTCACGGCGAACTCTGCCGTTTCATCTCCGGTGAATGGTTCCAAAAGTGTGATTTTTTGTTGTAGCAGGTGGCGAGTCAACATCATCGTCAATGCCCTCAAAGCCAGTTTGCTTAAAGAGTAGCATTACATCGACGGGGAGAAAGGCAGGAAGAAATAAACTGGTAATAAAAAAGCTGACCGTGGAGCGATCAGCTTTTCAGTATTTTAATCACGGACTTAGAAGCGATAACCCGCGGAGAACATAAACACCCACGGATCGAGGCGTACGCTGTCATGCTGCTGCGCGCCAGCCAGTTTGTAGCTCGCGGTGGTGTCGATATCCATGTACCAGACCGACATGTTAATCAGCCAGTCGCGGTTAATCAGATAGTCCATACCCACTTGCCCTGCTGCGCCCCAGGAGTCTTTCAGGCTCAGGTCAGATAAACCGGTTTCTTTGCCGTTATTGTTAAAGCCTTCGTCAAAGAAGGTGGTGTAGTTCACACCGACACCAACGTACGGACGCAGTTTGCTGCTGGAATCGCCGAAATACCACTGTGCCATTAAGGTTGGTGGTAAATGGTGAACGGTCGCAATATCACCTGTTGTGGCAGTGCCAATTTTATGGCGGAACGGCGTGGCTGCCAGTAATTCAACACCGATATTGTCGGTTGCCATGTAGGTAAATGTCAGACCCAACTGCGTGTTATTGCTGACATCAAAGCCACCCAGGCTTCCCAGCGTACCACCCGCGCCTTCCGTCGGTCTGACGGTGGCAGAACCTGCACGAATAAAGAATTCTCCGGCCTCATGCGCAAATACGTTACCAGAGAGAAGAGTTGTTAAAGCCACTGCTGCAACTGTTAATTTTTTCATGTCCGCTCCATCGTTATGGTTATAAAAGCGGAACGAATATACCCACATTGGAGTAATAAGTGATCTAACCTGGATCACATTGACTTTGATAATTTAACATTTATTGATCCAGATTAAGTTAGAACTTGCATTCAAAATCCTGGTTAACCTAACTCAGATCAATTTTGATATATTTTCGCCACGCAAGTACCTGACCTCCGTTGCAGAATAGCGATGATTATTTGTTCGTGATGCGCAGAGAACAACCAACGTTCTTGCATGACGCTGAAGTCATAGTCAAAAATTACCGGGGCTTTACAAAGATATGCTTTTCCATACACCGCGCGATGCTGCCACTGTAGAGTTATCCAGGGTACAATTGCCCACAAATGAACACCTGCAAAACTCAAGGAGAGTGCATGTCTATCACGGCGAAATCCGTTTACCGTGACACGGGAAACTTTTTCCGTAATCAATTCATTACCATCTTGCTGGTATCGTTGTTGTGCGCGTTTATCACAGTGGTGTTAGGGCATGCCTTTTCTCCCACCGACGCACAAATTGCGCAACTCAGTGAAGGCGATCAGTTAACCAGCAGCGTGGGATTGTTCGATCTGGTGCAAAACATGACCCCGGAGCAACAGCAAATTTTGCTACGCGCTTCCGCGGCGTCGACGTTTTCCGGTCTGATTGGTAATGCCATCCTCGCCGGAGGCATTATCCTGATGATTCAGCTGATTTCAGCCGGTCATCGGGTCAGCGCGTTACGCGCCATCGGTGCCAGCGCGCCGGTTTTGCCGAAGCTGTTTATTCTGATTTTTCTGACTACTCTGCTGGTGCAAATCGGTATTATGCTGGTTGTGGTACCCGGTATTCTGCTGGCTATCCTGCTGGCACTTGCACCGGTGATGTTAGTACAGGACAAAATGGGTGTCTTTGCCGCTATGCGCAACAGTATGCGTCTGGCGTGGTCGAATATGCGCCTGGTTGCACCAGCAGTGATCGGTTGGCTGTTGGCAAAAACGTTGTTGTTGCTTTTTGCGCCAAGTTTTGCGGTACTTACGCCAAATGTAGGCGCGGTATTGGCGAATACGCTGAGCAATATGATCTCCGCCGTGTTGCTGATCTATTTGTTCCGCCTGTACATGCTAATTCGCCAATAAACCCTGAACGCATTCCGGGCTTGTACCCGGTGCTTTTGATGACGGAATCGAAGAATGAAGCAGTTTCTTGATTTTTTACCGCTGGTTGTCTTTTTTGCTTTTTATAAGCTCTATGACATCTACGCGGCGACCTCGGCGCTGATTGTTGCGACGGCTGTGGTTTTGATTTACAGCTGGGTCCGCTATCGCAAGGTCGAGAAGATGGCATTAATCACTTTTGTTCTGGTAGCCGTGTTCGGTGGCCTGACCATTTTCTTCCACAATGATGAATTCATTAAGTGGAAAGTAACGGTGATTTACGGGCTGTTTGCCGGTGCGCTGCTGGTTAGCCAATGGGTGATGAAAAAGCCGCTGATTCAGCGCATGTTAGGTAAAGAGCTGAGCTTGCCACAGCCGGTTTGGACAAAACTTAACTTCGCCTGGGCCGTCTTCTTTATCCTGTGCGGTCTGGCGAATATCTATATCGCGTTTTGGCTACCGCAGAATATTTGGGTCAACTTTAAAGTATTCGGCCTGACCGCCCTGACTTTACTATTTACGTTACTGAGCGGAGTCTATATTTACCGCCACCTTCCGCAGGAAGATAAATCGTAATAAATGCTCGCCAGATCTCCGGATCTGGCGAATTTTTATCCCTTCGCGTTCCTTGTTGCCATCAACCTGGCGTACTTCCGCCCCGCAGGCCGCATCCCCTCTGTTCTCAGCGCGTAAATTCTAGTAGCATCGCGCCTGTAATCTTTCTCTATAGTCGGTTCTACAATGACAACAACGAATAACACTCCCCAGGGCGAACTGGTTTTACGCACTCTGGCTATGCCTGCCGATACCAACGCAAACGGTGATATTTTTGGCGGCTGGCTGATGTCACAAATGGATATAGGTGGCGCTATTCAGGCCAAAGAGATCGCACATGGTCGCGTGGTAACGGTGCGGGTTGAAGGAATGAGCTTTTTGCGCCCGGTTGCCGTGGGCGATGTGGTTTGTTGCTATGCACGCTGCGTGAAACGCGGGACGACCTCGATCAGCATTAATATTGAAGTCTGGGTGAAGAAAGTCGCTTCAGAACCTATCGGCCAGCGCTATAAAGCTACCGAAGCCCTGTTTATCTACGTTGCCGTTGATAAAGACGGTAAACCGCGGCCGATTCCCTCCCTGGCTTGATAGCACGCGCAAGCATCGCCATCCGGCAATCATTCTGCCGGATTTGGCGGCGTAACGCCAAATCCGGCCTGATGCTTACTCGATCTGTGTTGTGCCGTTCAGGCGGAAAACAATATTCACCACCAGCCCGGAACCTGGCTTACCGGCTTCATAACGCCATCTGCGCATCGCATTTTTCACTTCACGCTCAAACATATTCGCAGGCTGTGCGGACAGAACTTCCACATTTTCAACCCGGCCATCCGAGGTCACGTCAAATTTGACCTTCACACGGCCTTCAATGCGCAACGCCTGTGCACGTGCCGGATATTGAGGCTGATTACGACTTAAGGCTCGCGGACCCGATGGTACGCTCACCGCCGGTTTAGTGGTTGCCGGAGCGGTACTGGTTGTTGGACGCGCAGGCGCCGTATTTTCAAACGGGGACGTCGGACGCTGCTCTGCTGGTTTAACATCACGCTTCGGCTGCTCTTCCACCTTTTTCACCGGTTTTGGCTTCGGTTTAGGCTTGGGCTTCGGTTTCTCAATCACTACCGGCGCTTCTTTTGGCGGTTCGGGGATCGGTTCTGGCTCCGGTTCAGGCTCGACGACGGGTTCCGGCGGCGGCTGAACGGCCTGAGGCGGTTCAAGATCGGCAGGCGCAACCATCGTAACGGAGATCGGCTGCGCTGGCGCAGGCAGTTCAATAACCTGATGTACCGAGGTATACAGCAAACCTGCCACGACAGCACCATGAATGCCGACAGAAAGTAACGTAGGCCAGGGAAAGCGACGAGGTAAATCAAGGGTCATTGAAGTCATAATCGTTTCAGTAAAAAAACCAGGCCCTGATTTTAAATGCAAATAGCAATCATATTCAATAAGACCGTGAAGCTAACTGGCATTTAAAACGCGATTTTATGATAAAAAACCATTTTCAAAGTATGGCCTTAACATATTAGTTATCTTTCCGTTGCAGTTACCAGGCCTTTCCAATAACGTAAATATGACCTTTTACCGTTCAAGGAGCTCTACCCGTGCTGTACGTTATTTACGCTCAAGATATCGCAGACTCTCTCGAAAAACGTCTTTCCGTACGCCCTGCTCATCTGGCTCGTCTGCAACTCCTTCATGACGAAGGCCGTTTGCTCACGGCGGGTCCTATGCCAGCGGTTGACAGTAACGATCCGGGCGCCGCAGGCTTTACCGGCTCAACGGTGATCGCAGAATTTGAATCTTTAGAAGCCGCGCAGGCGTGGGCGGAAGCCGATCCCTACGTGGCGGCAGGTGTTTACGCGCAGGTTTCAGTAAAACCGTACAAAAAAGTATTTTAAAAACAAAACGAAAAGCAGACATTGGGCACCGACAGCGGTGCCCTTTTGAGATCAGATGTTGTGGATCGCAAACAGCAACGAGTTACGTTGATGGTTGAGAATACACTTTCTGATGGTATGGATACGCATATTACGGCGCGATTGTCCTTCAAGCCAACGTGCTTTACGGCGGCTAGCCTGACGCAGCATCCGCCAGCGTCCCACTTCCGTTCTACTACGCTTCATGTTTACTACTCTTTCAGTCACTGAACGGCCATTATAACGCCACACCGAATGCAGACCAGTGGTTTTCCCGTGTTTTTATTTGCCAGATTAATCCTGATGCGTAAACTCTTAACAATACGCTTTCAAAAGGATTTTTAAATTTATGACAACCTTCTACACCGTGGTGAGTTGGCTGGTCATTCTGGGTTACTGGGTACTCATTGCTGGCGTAACATTACGCATTCTAATGAAACGACGCGCAGTGCCCTCCGCAATGGCCTGGCTTTTGATCATCTATATTCTGCCATTGGTAGGGATCATTGCTTATCTGTCCTTCGGTGAGCTCCACCTGGGTAAACGTCGCGCCGAACGCGCCCGGGCAATGTGGCCGTCAACGGCCAAGTGGCTGAACGATCTTAAAGCCTGTAAGCATATTTTTGCGCAGGAAAACAGCAGCGTCGCGTCATCCTTATTTAAGCTGTGCGAGCGTCGTCAGGGAATCGCTGGCGTTAAAGGGAATCAACTGCAGTTGCTCACCAGTTCAGAGGACGTGATGCAGGCATTGATCCGTGATATTCAACTGGCGCGTCACAACATCGAGATGGTGTTCTACATCTGGCAACCGGGCGGTATGGCCGATCAGGTCGCCGAGTCATTAATGGCTGCCGCAAGGCGTGGAATTCACTGTCGCTTAATGCTGGATTCCGCGGGTAGCGTGGCGTTCTTCCGCAGCCCATGGGCGGCGATGATGCGTAACGCGGGTATCGAGGTTGTTGAAGCGCTGAAAGTAAACCTGATGCGTGTATTTTTACGCCGTATGGACCTGCGTCAGCACCGCAAAATGATCATGATCGATAACTATATTGCTTATACCGGCAGCATGAACATGGTCGATCCCCGTTTCTTCAAACAAGATGCAGGCGTCGGGCAATGGGTGGATTTGATGGCGAGAATGGAAGGCCCGGTAGCCACCGCTATGGGCATTGTCTATTCCTGCGACTGGGAAATTGAGACCGGCAAGCGCATTCTGCCCCCGCCGCCAGACGTCAATATCATGCCGTTTGAGCAGGCCAGCGGCCACACCATTCACACTATAGCTTCGGGACCTGGTTTCCCTGAAGATTTGATTCATCAGGCGCTGTTAACCGCGGCTTATTCGGCGCGTGAATATTTAATTATGACCACGCCCTACTTCGTTCCCAGTGACGATCTGCTGCACGCGATCTGTACAGCGGCGCAGCGCGGGGTTGACGTCAGTATTATTCTTCCACGCAAGAATGATTCCCTGCTGGTTGGCTGGGCAAGCCGGGCCTTTTTCACTGAGCTGCTGGCCGCTGGCGTTAAAATCTATCAGTTCGAAGGTGGCTTACTGCACACCAAGAGCGTACTGGTCGATGGCGAGCTGAGCCTGGTCGGTACCGTTAACCTGGATATGCGCAGTCTGTGGCTCAATTTTGAAATCACGCTGGTCATTGATGATTCCGGATTCGGTGGCGATCTCGCGGCAGTACAGGATGATTATATTTCGCGTTCCCGTCTGCTTGATGCCCGTTTGTGGGTAAAACGACCACTCTGGCAGCGGATCGCTGAGCGACTGTTTTACTTCTTTAGTCCGTTGCTGTAAAACGTGCCCATCAGACAGTAAACAGGTAGTCATTATGGATATGGATTTGAACAATCGCCTGACTGAAGACGAAACGCTTGAGCAGGCTTACGATATTTTTCTCGAACTGGCTGCGGACAACCTGGATCCAGCAGACATCATTCTGTTCAATTTACAGTTTGAAGAGCGCGGTGGTGCCGAGTTATTCGACCCGGCAGAAGACTGGCAGGAGCATGTTGATTTTGACCTGAACCCTGACTTCTTTGCCGAAGTGGTGATTGGTCTGGCAGATACAGAAGACGGCGAGATTAACGATATTTTTGCGCGCGTTTTATTATGTCGCGAAAAAGATCACAAACTCTGCCATATTCTCTGGCGCGAGTAACAAACAAAAAAGCTGCTCTCGCAGCTTTTTTCATTTTTATCCCGGCAGTTTACTTCCGCAGCGGTTACAAAACTGCGCACTATGTTCATGCTGCGCCTGCTGACACTGTGGACATCTACGCTGATATCCTCGCTGTTGGAACGCACTGCTCATGTGTGTAGTTATCAATCCGGTCGGTATCGCAATCACAGAGTATCCAATCAGGATAAGCACTGACGCCACCATGCGTCCCAACGGCGTGTGCGGTGTAATGTCACCGTAGCCGACGGTGGTGACCGTAACAATTGCCCAATACACAGACGCATTCAGCGTAGTAAAGCCATATTTGGGCCCTTCTATCAGATACATCATCGCGCCGAAAACAACCATCAGAATGGCAATAAAGGAATAGAACAACATCAGTTGATGACGGGCGCTTTTTAACGCATTCCAGAACACTCGCAGAGAAGGCATAAAACGCAGCAGCTTGAGAATACGCAAGACGCGCAGGACACGCATCGCTCGCCAGGCGAAGACATAGCTCAGACTGATTTCAGGCCATAGCCACATCACGTACAGCGGTAGAATGGTGGCCAGATCGATAATCCCCCAGAAGCTAAACACATATTTAGCGGGATTGGCCCAGCTGCATAAGCGAAGAAAATATTCGAGGGTAAAGACCAGAGTAATAAAGACCTCCAGCCAGACAAAAATGCGCCATTCCTCGAAGGTTAAATGGTATTGCGTCCCGACGCCGGACTCAATGAAGATAACAATAACGCTGAGCAAGGCGAACAGCGCACACATACCTTCAATGCGACGCCCTGAACGGGTGTTTAAATCGAATAATTTGCGATAGAGCGCGCGGCGGACAGAAGAGACTAAACCTGACACATATACCTCACCAAAAAGAAGGGCTGACCTTTGTCAGCCCTCAGGATTATAGCGGGTCTACTTTCAGGCAGGAAACTGCGTGACGGAAACTTCCTTCGAGAACCGGGCGGGTTTTTGCGCATTCCGGTCCGGCAATCGGGCAGCGCGTACGGAACACGCAGCCGGAAGGAGGATTAATCGGCGACGGCAATTCGCCTTCCAGCAACTGGATAACCTTGTTCCTTTCCTGATCCGGGTCGGGAATTGGCACTGCAGACATCAACGCTTTGGTATAAGGGTGCAGCGGATTATGGTACACCTCATCATAAGTCCCTAATTCCACCGCGTGTCCGAGATACATGACCAGCACGCGATCGGAGATATGTTTCACCACCGCCAGGTCGTGAGCAATGAAGATTAACGATAATCCCATTTCACGCTGGAGCTGTTGTAACAGGTTCACCACCTGGGCCTGAATGGATACGTCCAGCGCCGAAACCGGTTCATCGCAAATAATCAGCTTCGGCTCGAGGATCAGCGCCCGGGCAATACCAATACGCTGACACTGACCGCCGGAAAACTCATGCGGGTAGCGGTTAATCAGATTTGGCAGCAACCCCACCTTCATCATCATCGCCTTCACACGGTCGCGGACTTCCTGACCAGACAGGTTCGGATGATAAGTCCGCAGCGGTTCGGCAATGATTTCACCGATGGTCATGCGCGGATTCAATGATGCCAGCGGATCCTGGAAAATCATCTGAATATCGCTACGCACTTCCCGCCACTCATCGGGTTTCATGCCCAGCAAATCTTTACCCAGCCAGGCGACTTTTCCATCGGTGGCTTTCACCAGGCCAATAATCGCACGGGCAAAAGTCGATTTTCCACAGCCTGATTCGCCGACCACGCCCAGGGTTTCACCTTCATACAGTCGCAGAGTCACGCCATCAACCGCTTTCAGGGTTTTAGACGGCTGCCAGAACCACTGCTTGCCGTCTTTAATGTCGAAATGGACTTTAAGATCGGCAATTTCAAGGAGCACTTTTCGTTGTTCGGTGACCGCATTCATACCAGTTCCTCCACCGGTTTAAAGCAGGCGCGCAGGCGGCCCGGACTAAACTCTTCCAGTGGCGGAGCACTGCTACAGATTTCCATCGCATGCGGGCAACGCGGTTGGAATGGGCAACCTTTTGGTAAACGCAACAGGTTCGGCGGGTTGCCCGGGATAGTCAGCATCTCTTCCCCTTCGGCATCCAGACGAGGTACGGCATTTAGCAAACCAATCGAATACGGATGAACGGGCTTATAAAAGACATCCCGTGCACTGCCATATTCCATGGTACGTCCGGCGTACATCACCAAAACTTTATCGCAAATACCGGCAACTACTCCCAGATCGTGGGTGATCATGATAATCGCAGTGTTGAATTCGCTTTTCAGTTCATTCAGCAGGGTCATGATTTGCGCCTGTACCGTAACATCGAGCGCGGTAGTCGGCTCATCGGCTATCAGTAATTTAGGCCTGCACAACAGCGCCATGGCGATCATTACGCGCTGACGCATCCCGCCGGAGAATTCATGCGGATACATTTTCATACGCTTACGCGCTTCCGGCATTTTCACCGCATCCAGCATTCTTACCGATTCTTCAAAGGCTTCCGCTTTGCTCATGCCTTTATGCAGCATGAGAACTTCCATCAACTGCTCACCGACTCGCATGTACGGATTGAGAGAGGTCATCGGGTCCTGGAAAATCATCGAGATTTGCTCGGCGCGCAGTTTGTTCAACTCACGTTCAGGTAAATTCAGAATTTCACGTCCGTTGAAGGTTGCGGAACCTCCGATACGGCCATTTGCCGCCAGAAGGCCCATCAGGGCAAAGGCCGTTTGCGATTTCCCTGAACCGGATTCCCCAACAATACCCAGCGTTTCTCCAGCTCGCAGAGAAAAGTTTAAATCGTTTACCGCAGTCACATCGCCGTCGGGGGTGGCAAACGTCACGCGCAGATCTTTAACGTTCAGCAGTGCGTTAGCCTGTTGTTGCGCGAGCGGCGCGGTTGAGGTTTCAATTACGCTCATGGCTGCACTCCTTAACGGTCTTTCGGGTCGAGGGCATCACGCAGGCCATCGCCAATAAAGTTAAAACAGAACAAAGTGACCACCAGGAATCCTGCCGGGAACAGCAGCAGCCATGGTGAGACTTCCATCGAGTTGGCACCATCACTCAGCAACGCCCCCCAGCTACTTAACGGCTCCTGCGTCCCTAATCCCAAAAAGCTCAGGAAGGATTCAAACAGGATCATGCTGGGCACCAGCAACGAAGCGTACACCACCACCACGCCCAGCACGTTCGGCACAATATGACGGATAACGATGCGTACGGTAGATACCCCACCCACTTGCGCTGCTTCAATAAACTCTTTGCGCTTGAGACTCAGCGTTTGTCCACGCACGATACGCGCCATATCCAGCCAGGATACCATCCCGATAGCGACAAAAATCAGCAGGATATTTTGCCCAAAGAAGGTGACCAGCAGAATCACGAAGAACATGAACGGGAAGGAGTTGAGGATTTCCAGCAGACGCATCATCACGGAGTCGATTTTACCGCCGAGGTAGCCCGACAGAGAACCGTATAGCGTGCCGACAACTACCGCGACCAACGCCGCGGCAATGCCGACCATCAGCGAGATGCGACCGCCAATCGCCACACGAACCAGCAGGTCTCGACCTGACGAGTCGGTGCCGAAATAGTGTCCAGATGCTGTATCCGGCGCGCTGGACATCATGCCCCAGTCGGTATCGAAGTAGGTAAACTGCGACAGCATCGGCGCCAGCGTCACAAACAGCGCAATAATCACCAGCACGACCAGGCTTGCTACCGCCGCGCGGTTATGCATAAAGCGTCGACGCGCGTCCTGCCACAGACTGCGGCCCTCGACCTCCAGCTTTTCACTGAAATTCTCCAGCGCTTCGCTGTTTTTCTTACTTAACATCATAGCGAGCTCCAGTATCAGTAACGAATTTTCGGGTCGATAACGGCATACAGCACGTCAACAATCGCGTTAAACACGATGGTCAGCGTCCCTACCAGTATGGTGAGGCTCAGGACCAGCGAATAGTCGCGGTTTAACGCGCCATTGACGAACAACTGGCCAATGCCCGGCAAACCATAGATGGTTTCAATAACCATCGAACCGGTAATAATGCCAACAAATGCTGGTCCCATATAGGACAGCACAGGCAACAGCGCAGGTTTTAACGCATGGCGGAAAATAATCCGCCGCATCGGCAACCCTTTAGCGCGCGCGGTACGAATAAAGTTAGAGTGCAGCACTTCAATCATCGAACCGCGGGTAATACGGGCGATACTGGCGATATAAGCCAGTGACAAGGCCACCATCGGCAGGATCATAAATTTCAACGCCCCGCCATTCCAGCCGCCTCCGGGCAGCCATTTCAAGGTTATGGCAAATATCATGACCAATAAGGGAGCGACCACGAAACTGGGGATAACCACCCCGGTCATTGCCACCCCCATCACCGTGTAGTCCCAGCGCGTATTTTGTTTCAGCGCGGCTATCACCCCAGCGCTAACGCCAACGAGGACCGCCAGAATAAAGGCCGCAGCTCCCAGCTTCGCAGAAACCGGAAAGCTCGATGCCACGAGGTCGTTTACCGTATAGTCTTTATATTTAAAAGATGGCCCAAAATCGCCATGTGCCAGCTGCTTGAGGTAGCTGAAGTACTGCGTCGAGATAGGATCGTTAAGATGATATTTCGCTTCGATATTAGCCAGTACCTCTGGCGGTAACGCGCGTTCCCCAGTGAATGGACTTCCCGGCGCAAGGCGCATC
This sequence comes from Citrobacter sp. Cb031, assembly GCF_030336725.1. Lineage (NCBI taxonomy): Bacteria > Pseudomonadati > Pseudomonadota > Gammaproteobacteria > Enterobacterales > Enterobacteriaceae > Citrobacter > Citrobacter sp. Cb031. The sequence continues at coordinate 303,451 of NZ_JAOWDA010000034.1, read as the reverse complement.
ATAAAGAATGAAATCGTAATAAGTATAAACAGCGTCGGAATCGCTTCCAGACAGCGACGTAATATAAATTTTAACATTGCCCGTACCTTCTGGCGTGTGCCTTTACACCTCTTCTACCCCGACGTTCAGGTAAAGTGGTGTTAATAGTTCGAAGAAAAAAGACACTGTGGGGCAAAATGATTGCCCCACGTCTTGCCATTAATGCTTGATAATATACAAGTCTTTAACGTGGATATTATCCATCGGGTCTTTACCGGAGTATCCGCCAACCCATGGTTTTACCAGGCGGGCGTTAACATAGTAATAAACCGGTACAATCGCAGAATCTTTATCCAGCTGCTGTTCCGCTTTCGAATACAGTTCGCTGCGCTGCGCTTCATCAGTCACTTTCAGCGTATCCGCAATCAGCTTATCAAACGCCGGGCTCTTATAGTGGACTGTGTTGTTGGAGCTGTCAGACAGCACCATATTCAGGAAGGATGTTGGTTCGTTGTAATCCGCACACCAGCCCGCACGCGAAACATCATAGTTACCCTGATGGCGCGTATCGAGGAATGTTTTCCATTCCTGGTTTTCCAGCTTCACGTTGGCGCCCAGATTTTTCTTCCAGATAGATGCCGCAGCGATGGCCAGCTTTTTATGCAGATCTGAGGTGTTATACAGCAGGTCAAAGGTCAACGGTTTTTCAGCGGTATACCCGGCTTCAGCCAGCAGTTTTTTCGCTTCTTCATTACGTTTTTCCTGAGACCATTTGAACCACTCTGGTTCAACCAGTTTCGCGCCATCGGTGTAAGGAGGGGTAAAGCTATACGCCGGCAGGTCCCCCTGGTTTTTAACTTTGTTGACGATAATGTCACGATCCAACGCCAGTTTCAGGGCGGTACGAACACGAACATCGTTGAACGGTGCTTTCTGGTTGTTGATTTCGTAATAATAGGTGCACAGATACGGGTCAACGTGAACTTCGTTCGGGATCTCTTTTTTCAGTTTCTGGAATAACTCGATCGGCATGTTGTTATAGGTCATGTCGATTTCGCCGCTGCGATAGCGGTTAACGTCAGTCACTTCAGAAGAAATTGGCAGGTAGGTAACCTGGTTAATAACCGTTTTGGCGTTGTCCCAGTAGTTGGTGTTACGCTCAAGTACAATGCGCTCGTTGACCACCCAGTCTTTCAGCTTATAGGCGCCGTTGGTGACGATGTTAGCGGGCTGGGTCCATTTCTCACCGTATTTTTCAACCGCTGCTTTAGGAACCGGAGAAACGGATGAGTGCACAAGCAATTTGTAGAAATAAGGAACCGGCTCGCTCAGGGTGACTTCAAATGTATGATCGTCGAGAGCTTTGACACCGAGATCGGTGATCGGCTTTTTGCCGGCGATAATATCGTCAATATTGACAATGTGACCGTACTGTAAATAACTGGCGTACGGTGACGCGGTATTTGGATTAGCCAGGCGTTGCCAGCTATACACGAAATCTTGCGCGGTAACAGGCGTGCCGTCAGACCATTTAGCGTCTTTACGCAGATGGAATGTCCACACCTTAAAGTCTTTATTTTCCCACTTTTCAGCCACGCCAGGCGATGGTTTGCCATCGACATCGCTGATTAATAAACCTTCAAACAGGTCACGGTTGATATTGGATTCAGGTACACCTTCGATTTTATGTGGATCGAGTGACTGAACTTCCGAACCGTTATTACGCACCAGAGTCTGCTTTTCAGCAAGCTGCACACCTGCTGGCACAACTGCCGCCGTAGCAACATTCCCAGCGATTAGCGCAGTTAGGATCCCCGCAGCTACTAAACTTTTTTTAGTGATGTTAGTCATTGTGTTTGTACTCCCTCATTATTATGGCTGGTTTTTTAACCAGACTGTTAATCCTGTCAGGATCCCTGTACGGCACCGGAGATTTTCTGCCGTCAGGTAGTTTCTTGTTTTACTGCTTGCTATCACCGACTTTATTTATTTCTGGCGATTCGTATGATCGCCTTGCGTCGATTATCTACGTGCCTCCCCTGCCGGAAACACGCTATTACCCTGTTGAGAGAAACTAATTGAAAATGATTCTCATCAACGTGAATTCTTCTGCATAATACCTGGCCGGAAAGTATCAAATGCGTTTCTTAACCGCCAATACATTTTACAAATTTGTTAACCAATTCTCTTTTATTGGAAATAAATCTCACTAAAAAAGTCTTACGAATGAAAGATTATGACAATAAAACGATAAAAATCAATATATTGCATAACGCGCAGTGTTAACTCCCCAGTCCTGTGTCAACACCACGCCAAAATGCACATAAATTTAACAATTGGTTATTAATTAGCACATTCATCTAAAAAAAACGCTGAAATAACTAATAACATTTCGATAATCCTTCAGCAAGCCCCAGAGTATGATGTTAATAAAATAACAGTGACATCGGGATCCCTCTGGTGGACCATTGAGTGTTATATCCATAAAATCAATGAATAAATTAATGAATAACCATCAGATCTTTTTATATTTCTATGCTGATTTTCAACTTTAGTGAGAAGTTTTACTAATAACGAAAGGAAACGGAGCCGAAAGAGGCTCCGTTGATGCCGAAGAGGAATATCAGGCAAGCAAACCGGGGAAAATGGACTTGATTCCAGTCACAATGAATTCGATCCCTAAGGCCATTAACAACAACCCCATAATACGCGTAATGACGTTGATACCGGTTTGGCCCAGCAGCCGTACCAGCCACGGTGCCATGCGGAACAGTCCCCAACAGCACAGGGCAAACAACGCAATCGCCACAAAAAAACCAAACAGGTTAATCGCACTATGATAACGCGTACCCCAAACAATAGTTGAGCTTATCGCCCCTGGCCCCGCCATCAGCGGCAATGCCAGCGGCACTACGCCGATACTTTCGCGGATTGCTGTTTCTGATTTTTCCTGTTTGTTTTGCTTATCTTCGCCCAGTTTTCCGCTAATCATCGACATCGCGATAGTCACCACCAGAATGCCGCCGGCAATCCTGAACGAATCTATCGAGATACCGAAGAGCTGCAGAATACCGTCACCAAGGAACAGCGAAGTCCACAGGATGATGGCAACTGACAGGTTTGCCGTAAGGTTGGTTTTATTTCGCGCAGCAGCCGTTTGATAGCTGGTCATACTGATAAAGACAGGGATGATCCCGACCGGGTTAACCAATGCGAATAACCCAATGAAAAATTTAAAATAGACAGGAAAATCAAATAGCGTTTGGATCACGGTTAGCTCCGAAGCGTTAGCCGGATAAAATGAGTCATAAAAATTGATAAAATCCGCGCTGAAGATACGCCTTTTGTCAGCATACTTCACCTTCTATCTGTGTATATCTACGTAAATACACTTCCAATACTTAGTGTTATTAATATGTATTAAATATGCTAATGTTAATGACATTCACCCCATCAATTTATTAACACTTACCGATAAACGCTAAAAGGGCCTGCTGAAAGGTGTCAGCTTTGCGAAATTTTGATCCAGATCACGCAATTACTACTCAGAAGTGAGTAATCTTGCTTACGCCACCTGGAGGTAGCGCGTTAGAATTAAGTGGCGCTAGCGTATAAGCTCTTTTAGTAAATCAAGGTAAAGTGGACGTTAATTAACCGTTTGATTTTCAAAACGTTACACAAATTTTCGTCGATCTGTCTATACTCTCGTATCGAGCAGATGATTTACTAAAAAAGTTTAACATTATCAGGAGAGCATTATGGCTGTTACTAATGTCGCTGAACTTAACGCACTTGTAGAGCGCGTAAAAAAAGCCCAGCGTGAATATGCCAGTTTCACTCAAGAACAGGTTGACAAAATCTTCCGTGCCGCCGCTCTGGCTGCCGCAGACGCTCGAATCCCTCTCGCGAAAATGGCCGTTGCCGAATCTGGCATGGGCATCGTCGAAGATAAAGTGATTAAAAACCACTTTGCTTCCGAATACATTTATAACGCATATAAAGACGAAAAAACCTGTGGTGTGCTGGCTGAAGACCACACTTTCGGTACCATTACCATCGCTGAACCGATTGGTATCATCTGCGGTATCGTTCCAACCACTAACCCGACTTCTACTGCAATCTTCAAATCACTGATCAGCCTGAAGACGCGTAACGCCATCATCTTCTCTCCGCATCCGCGTGCTAAAGATGCCACTAACAAAGCGGCTGATATCGTTCTGCAGGCAGCAATTGCTGCTGGCGCACCGAAAGATCTGATCGGCTGGATCGATCAACCTTCCGTAGAACTGTCAAACGCGCTGATGCACCACCCGGACATCAACCTGATCCTTGCGACCGGTGGTCCAGGCATGGTTAAAGCAGCATACAGCTCCGGTAAACCGGCAATCGGTGTAGGCGCAGGTAACACCCCTGTGGTTATCGATGAAACCGCTGATATCAAGCGTGCTGTTGCATCTGTTCTGATGTCTAAAACCTTCGATAACGGCGTAATTTGTGCTTCTGAACAGTCCGTTGTTGTCGTTGACTCTGTATACGACGCAGTACGTGAGCGTTTCGCGACTCACGGCGGCTACATGCTGCAAGGCAAAGAGCTGAAAGCCGTTCAGGACGTTATCCTGAAAAATGGCGCGCTGAACGCGGCTATCGTTGGTCAGCCGGCATACAAAATTGCTGAACTGGCAGGCTTCTCCGTACCAGAAACCACTAAGATTCTGATCGGTGAAGTGACAGTTGTTGACGAAAGCGAACCGTTCGCTCACGAAAAATTGTCTCCGACGCTGGCAATGTACCGTGCGAAAGACTTCGAAGACGCCGTTATTAAAGCTGAAAAACTGGTTGCGATGGGCGGTATCGGTCATACCTCTTGCCTGTACACCGACCAGGACAACCAGCCAGAACGTGTTGCTTACTTCGGTCAGATGATGAAAACCGCACGTATCCTGATTAACACCCCAGCTTCTCAGGGTGGTATCGGTGACCTGTACAACTTTAAACTCGCGCCTTCCCTGACTCTGGGTTGTGGTTCCTGGGGTGGTAACTCCATCTCTGAAAACGTTGGTCCTAAGCACCTGATCAACAAGAAAACCGTTGCTAAGCGAGCTGAAAACATGTTGTGGCACAAACTTCCGAAATCTATCTACTTCCGTCGTGGCTCTCTGCCAATCGCACTGGATGAAGTGATTACCGATGGTCACAAACGTGCGCTGATCGTGACCGACCGCTTCCTGTTTAACAATGGCTATGCTGACCAGATCACCTCCGTGCTGAAAGCTGCTGGCGTTGAAACCGAAGTGTTCTTTGAAGTTGAAGCTGACCCAACTCTGACCGTTGTACGCAAAGGTGCTGAGCTGGCTAACTCCTTTAAACCAGACGTGATCATCGCGCTGGGTGGCGGTTCCCCGATGGACGCCGCGAAAATCATGTGGGTTATGTACGAACACCCAGAAACCCACTTCGAAGAACTGGCACTGCGCTTTATGGACATCCGTAAACGTATCTACAAGTTCCCGAAAATGGGCGTAAAAGCGAAGATGGTTGCCGTCACCACCACTTCCGGTACTGGTTCTGAAGTTACTCCGTTTGCGGTTGTTACTGACGATGCAACTGGTCAGAAATACCCGCTGGCAGACTATGCGCTGACTCCGGATATGGCGATTGTTGACGCCAACCTGGTGATGGATATGCCTAAGTCCCTGTGTGCGTTCGGTGGTCTGGATGCCGTCACTCACGCCCTGGAAGCTTACGTATCCGTGCTGGCTTCTGAGTTCTCCGACGGTCAGGCTCTGCAAGCGCTGAAACTGCTGAAAGAAAACCTGCCAGCGTCCTACCACGAAGGTTCTAAGAACCCGGTAGCGCGTGAGCGTGTACACAGTGCAGCAACCATCGCCGGTATTGCGTTTGCTAACGCCTTCCTGGGTGTATGTCACTCAATGGCGCACAAGCTGGGTTCTCAGTTCCACATTCCTCACGGTCTGGCGAACGCCCTGCTGATCAGCAACGTTATTCGTTATAACGCGAACGACAACCCGACTAAACAGACTGCATTCAGCCAGTACGACCGTCCGCAGGCTCGTCGTCGCTACGCTGAAATCGCAGACCATCTGGGTCTGAGCGCACCGGGCGACCGTACTGCTGCAAAAATCCAGAAACTGCTGGGCTGGCTGGACGAAATCAAAGCTGAACTGGGTATTCCTAAGTCTATCCGTGAAGCTGGTGTTCAGGAAGCTGACTTCCTGGCACACGTGGACAAACTGTCTGAAGATGCGTTTGATGACCAGTGTACTGGTGCTAACCCGCGTTACCCGCTGATTTCTGAACTGAAACAGATCCTGATGGATACCTACTACGGTCGTGAATACAGCGAAGATCAAACCGCCGTTAAGACTGAAGCAGTAGCTGCTCCGAAAGCTGAGAAGAAAGCGAAGAAATCCGCTTAATTCATCCAGATAAGTTTTAGTTTCACCATAAACGGTCCCGAATTGGGGCCGTTTTTTTTTGCATCTTACGTTATCAGAATCGAAACATGACCAATTCAGCGACGTTTAAAGGATGGACCTGTAAAAGGATGCTTAGGAGGATGCGAGAATAGCGTCAGGAGAGTGTCTGACAGGGTAGCGAACATTAGCGAATGCTCAGCCTACCCTGTGCTAATAAGCGCCCAGAAGCGCGTAGAGTTAGTCGTGGTTGTGTCGTTCTTGTATCGCCGTCAGAGAGCCCTCAGACTGTGCTTGCTTATAATGCTTACGGCACACCGATACATAGCGTTCGTTCCCGCCAATCACCACCTGTTCGCCCTCGTTATAAGGTCGTCCTGCCTGATCAAGACGCAACACCATGCTGGCCTTACGCCCACAGAAACAAATGGTTTTTAATTCAACCAGTTTATCTGACCACGCCAACAGGTATTCGCTGCCGCCAAATAACTCACCACGAAAATCGGTACGCAAGCCGTAGCACAACACGGGAATATCCAGCTGATCGACAACCTCAGATAATTCATAAACCTGCTGTCGAGTCAGAAACTGCGACTCATCAACCAGTACACAGTGAATTCTTTGCTGCTCATTCTCAGCCCGAATCTCTTCGAACAATGATGAATTTTGGTTAAACAATTTTGCAGGTGACGACAGACCTATACGTGAACTTACTTTTCCAGCACCAAAGCGGTCATCAATTTCCGCTGTATATACCACGGCACGCATCCCACGTTCCTGATAATTGTACGAAGATTGCAGCAATGCAGTCGACTTACCGGCATTCATTGCAGAATAGTAAAAATATAGCTGTGCCATTGACCGTAGGCCCTCACCTGGGGAAATAAATATGGGCAGGATTGTACCATATTTCACGAACGTGTCGGTGTAGCGTTGCCTGCATAGGCGTATAAATAGGCGTACAGACTCGCTCAGTGTCGCCTAAATAACCGATCCTCTAAGTGACATGGGAGCGTGAGTACACTCCAGCCATGGCCCAGGCAGCCTGAAACTGGACGGGTATATACACACTCTTTCACAAATAGTGCTCATGAAATTTATCCATACCTCTTATCTTCTTACGGCAATAAAGAAACCCTTCCCTTATTGTTATTGAATCTACCCACTGTCGTCATGTATTAGCGAATTCATGTAAGCAAAACTAATACAAAAGGTTGAAATCACTGCAAAGAGATACTATTTGTACACCATAAAATGTGACCTGAATCTTGAATTTTTACTCTCAGCCGCTGAGAAGCCCCCTCACCAATAAGCCTTTTTTATGCCCAACGTCGCGGAGAATTTAAGACAGATGAATTAATTCTGATACTAAATAAAGCGCAATTTTGAATTCCTTACATTCCTGGCTATTGCACAACTGAATTTATCGCTCTATTATTAGCTCAACAAACCACCCCCAATATAAGTTTGAGATTACTACAATGAGCGAAGCACTTAAAATTCTGAACAACATCCGTACTCTTCGTGCGCAGGCAAGAGAATGTACTCTGGAAACGCTTGAAGAAATGCTGGAAAAATTAGAAGTTGTTGTTAGCGAGCGCCGTGAAGAAGAAAGCGCTGCAGCTGCTGAAGTTGAAGAACGTACTCGTAAACTGCAACAATATCGTGAAATGCTGATCGCTGACGGCATTGACCCGAACGAACTGCTGAATAGCATGGCTGCTGTTAAATCTGGCACCAAAGCTAAACGCGCTGCACGTCCGGCGAAATATAGCTATGTTGACGAAAACGGTGAAACTAAAACCTGGACTGGTCAGGGTCGTACACCGGCAGTGATCAAAAAAGCGATGGAAGAACAAGGTAAACAACTGGACGATTTCTTAATCAAAGAATAATTCAGAAATAGTTTGCTTAAAATCCCGCCAGTGGCGGGATTTTTTTTACCTGTACTTAGCACAGTCCCTACCCAGTTCAGGTATAAAAAAACGGTGCTGGATTAACAGCACCGTTCAGACCTGATAATACCAGCAGGTTACTTCTTAATACCCATCTCATCTTCCAGCCAGGCTTTAAATTCAGCGCCGAGAGTATTATGGCGAATACCATATTCAACGAACGCCTGCATATAGCCCAGCTTATTACCACAGTCATGGCTTTTGCCCTTCATGTGATAAGCTTCAACCGTTTCTTTTTCAATCAGCATATCGATAGCATCAGTCAGCTGAATTTCGTCACCGGCTCCCGGAGGCGTTTTTGCCAGCAGAGGCCAGATATCCGCGCTAAGGACGTAACGCCCCACGACGGCCAGATTAGATGGCGCCACATTCGCTTTCGGCTTTTCAACAACGCCAACCATCGGTACGCTTTCGCCCGGCGCTAATTCAACGCCTTTACAATCAACAACACCATAAGCGGTAACATCTTCTACCGGCTCAACCATAATCTGGCTGCTGCCTGTTTCATCGAAACGATGAATCATTTCGGCAAGGTTGTCGCGTGATAAATCAGATTCGTATTCGTCAAGAATGACGTCCGGCAAGATAACCGCAACGGGCTCATCGCCAACCACCGGGTGCGCGCACAATACCGCGTGGCCCAGACCTTTGGCCAGTCCCTGACGCACCTGCATAATAGTGACATGTGGCGGACAAATAGATTGCACTTCTTCCAGAAGCTGGCGTTTTACACGTTTTTCCAGCATAGCTTCAAGTTCAAAGCTGGTATCGAAGTGGTTTTCAATCGAATTTTTAGACGAGTGAGTTACAAGTACAATTTCAGTGATGCCCGCAGCAATACATTCGTTTACGACGTACTGAATTAATGGCTTATCAACCAACGGTAGCATCTCTTTCGGGATTGCTTTCGTAGCCGGTAACATCCTGGTTCCTAATCCCGCAACCGGGATAACGGCCTTTTTGACTTTTGAATTAAGGGCAGCCATTTAAAACTCTCCTGGACTGTTCATGTATTGAACGTGTTCATCAATCTGTATCGCATCCAAGTATATCAGTACCGCGACAAGCTTCTGGTCTGAAAAGGACGCGCGTCGGTATAATTAAGATAAATACGAATAAATCTGGCGCTGATAGTAGCACTCACAGCATGAGGGGAGTGAGCCAATTTCATTCTCACTCCACTCGGTTGTTCATTCTGCAGACAACATCAGGCGTAGCCGACCACCGGCCCCCCAAATTTGGCATTGCCAGGATTCGCAACGTTGGCTCAGTTGATTAAGATACGCATTCCCTAAGGTTCCCAACGGAACACCATTGCTGATTTGTACATTGTGGGAACCTGTATTTAATGTCGCATTCAGCCCTGCTGATACCAGAATCAGGTTTTTTAATCCGCTGTGGTAATAACCCACCAGCAAAGGGAATTGTCCGGGCAAATTAGCCTGGCGCAATAAATGGTTAACCTGTTTCAATAACGCACCGAGCTCCGGCAATCGTTGATTTTGATGCGCGAGCTGTTCCTGCAGCAAACCGTTAAATAGCGCCCGCAGTAACAATGCTGCCAGAACGCCATTATCCCCTGCCCGCGTCACATCCAGACAATAAAACGCAAGGTCATGGTCCGATAGCGGTGCAATATCCAGTACCAGCCCCGGCTGATCGGCAGCCACCAATTGACGATAGTTGATCCGACATCGTGAAATAACTTGCGACACAGGAGGCTGTAATTCTTGCAACAGCTTTGCTGCAGCGGCGGGATCACCAACCATCGCATCCCAGTCGCGAAACAGCCGCTCTTCTTCTTCCACGCGTGAATTAAACATATTCGGATACAGACACGCAAAGACGGTTTCGCGCAGGCGGTTCAGGTCCTTTACCGGCTTTAGCAGCACATCATCCACACCCAATCGCAGTGCTTTGGCTATATCAGACATGTTTTCCGTCGCTGATATCACCAGGATGGGGGTCTGATCGCCACGATTACGCAGATACTCTACTAGCTTAAGGCCGTTCATTCGTGGCATAGCCAGGTCGCAGATAATCAGGTCGGGGTTAAAGTGCCCGAGTAATTCAAGTGCTTCAAGTCCATCGCCAGCTACCGCCGTTGTCGCTCCCAAAGAGGAAAACCATGAGTCCATGAGTGAGCGAAATACCGGCTCATCCTCAACGATAAGAATCTGTTTTCCGACCAATGGCTGCGTCATATTCTCCCCCCTGACTGGCTTTAGTAAATAGTGGCATGCTATTGCTACTCACGCCTGTCAGAATTTGCTTAAGTGTTGATAAAAAATGCGTTAGATGTTGGTTTTCACCAGGGGTAGAAGTTCATCCATTTTCTTCTCGACCGCCAGTTGTCCAGCAGCAATTGCTGCGCTGGCGCGGTGAAAATCCAGCGTGGATATTTGCGGACAAAACGGCTGGATCAGGATATCTGGCGGGTCACCGGCCATGCGGTTACGTTTCAGACGGTTTTCCAGAACCTGAATAGAAGTCGTCATGATCTCCATCGCCGTCGGCGCGGTTACCGCACGCCTGGCCGTTATGTTGCTCAAGCGCTCTTTCAGTCGGGCACGCCATGAAAGCGCGTCGACATCATCACCCGTTTCGGCATCACTGCTGACGTTGAAGGAGAGTAAATCTTGCTGCATAAGATGCGCATCGTGTTGCAGATCGACGGCAATAACGATGTCAGCGCCCAGCGCGCGAGTTAAGGATACAGGAACGGGATTCACCACCGCGCCATCGACCAGCCAGTAACCATTATGCGCTACAGGGGACATCAGACCAGGAATACTGCAGGAGGCCCGAACAGCCAGGTGCAAATCACCTTCCGTGAACCAGAGTTCCCGACCCGTACTCAGATTAGTAGCCACAGTTGCGAAACGGCGAGTGCATTGCTCAATTGCTTCTACCGGCATGACATTACGGTACTGATTGAATACCCGTTCACCACGCAGTAAACCGCCCCTGCGCCACGAGAGATCCATCAGACGTAAGACATCCCAATAGCTGAAAGAACAAACCCATTGTTCGAGAGCAGGTAACTTATTGCATGCGTAGGCTGCACCAACCAGCGAACCAATGGAGCACCCTGCCACAATATCAACATCAATGCCCATATGCTTTAGGGCTTTAATAACGCCAATATGCGACCAACCTCGCGCCGCGCCGGAACCTAGCGCCAGCCCAATTTTTATTTTTCTCATTGTACGTACAAACTTCCCCTGGCTTGCAGACGTAGCAACATCGCTACCGCTCAGTTAACATAGTGCTACCCTGGCGTTTTTACGCCGTTTTTTTATTCCAGGGAGTACTTTGTGTCTCAGCTTTGTCCCTGTGGTAGCGCTGTCGAGTATAGCCTATGTTGCTACCGTTATGTGTCCGGCGCGCAAGTAGCACCTACGCCATCACATCTCATGCGTTCTCGTTACTGTGCTTTTGTGATGAAAGACGCAGATTACCTTATCAAGACCTGGCATCCGGACTGTAATGCAGCCGAGTTTCGCGACGACATTATCGCAGGATTTAGCCACACCGAATGGCTCGGGCTGACCGTTTTTGAACAACAAACGGCAGACACAGAAAATATCGGCTATGTCAGCTTTGTTGCGCGATTTTCTGAACAAGGTAAAACAGGTGCAATTATCGAGCGCTCTCGTTTTTTAAAAGAAAACGGTCAGTGGTACTATATAGACGGTACACGCCCTCAAATTGGACGAAACGATACCTGCCCTTGTGGCTCCGGTAAAAAATTTAAAAAGTGCTGCGGCTAATCAACGCCCGACAGTATCAATTTTGCAAACATTCTCAACAGGATCACCGCTGCAAATGCATTCATTACAACGAAAAGTGCTGCGTACTATTTGCCCGGACCAAAAAGGTCTGATCGCGCGCATTACGAATATCTGTTACAAGCATGAACTGAACATCGTGCAGAACAATGAGTTCGTGGACCACCGTACCGGGCGCTTTTTTATGCGTACCGAACTGGAGGGTATTTTTAACGACGTCACGCTGCTTGCCGATCTGGATAGTGCCCTTCCAGATGGCTCCATTCGTGAATTAACACCAGCAGGACGCCGCCGTATCGTCATTTTGGTCACCAAGGAGGCACATTGTCTGGGTGACCTGTTAATGAAGGCCAATTATGGCGGGCTGGATGTTGAAATCGCCGCTGTGATCGGCAACCACGAGACGCTGCGACCTTTGGTTGAACGGTTTGATATCCCATTTGAGCTGGTCAGCCACGAAGGTTTAACGCGTGACGAACATGACCTGAAAATGGCCGACGCTATCGACGCGCACCAACCTGACTATGTCGTGCTGGCAAAATACATGCGCGTTCTAACACCAACGTTTGTTTCACGCTTCCCGAATAAGATTATCAATATTCACCATTCATTCCTGCCAGCGTTTATTGGCGCTCGCCCTTACCATCAGGCTTATGAGCGCGGCGTGAAGATCATCGGTGCGACAGCCCACTACGTGAATGATAACCTCGATGAAGGCCCAATCATTATGCAGGACGTAATTCATGTGGATCACACCTACACCGCGGAAGACATGATGCGTGCGGGTCGCGACGTTGAGAAAAATGTATTAAGCCGCGCGCTGTATCAGGTTCTGGCTCAACGCGTCTTTGTTTACGGTAACCGAACGATTATTCTGTAATCGATTGATAATTGAATTGGTTACCTTTACATCTTTACGCGTAAAAATCAGGCAACCAGTTCTTTTTTATCAACGGAATACTTTACAGGGGCGCATCATTTGATATGATGCGCCCCGCTTCCAACGGAAGCAGGCCAGTAACTAGCATTACCCCGTGGTGGGGTTCCCGAGCGGCCAAAGGGAGCAGACTGTAAATCTGCCGTCATCGACTTCGAAGGTTCGAATCCTTCCCCCA